>NZ_JAFCLZ010000012.1 GCF_018130165.1 Bradyrhizobium sp. JYMT SZCCT0180
TTTCCAATCGGACGGCGGCCGCTTGTCACGACGCCCCAACTCCCAACGCCCGTCGCCTGAGGCGTCGCGGGCGCGCCGTCGTCCGAACCTTTGAAGTCATCGTTAGCCGGCGCGCGCGAACGTGCCGGCGTGCGGCGTGGTGAACAAGCCACGGCCGCAAGCGGCCCCTGTAGCAGGGATACGGTTCGCGCCCGAAATGATCGCACGGCAGCGATCATGCCGCACTTTTTATTCCAGCGATAAGCCGATGACCGCGTATCGCTCGCGCTGATCGGCCTGATTGGAATCGCCGTGTGGTCCCTTCATGAGCGCCGATGTCATCCGTCCCGTACCTCAGGTAAACGGTTTCCGACAGCCAAGACGCCGGACTGGTCGTGTCGGACAAGCAGCCTGCACAAAATATCCTGAAATTTTCAGCGGAAGCTAATGAGAAAGCGCGCGGAAAGAACCAGGATAACCCCTAGCAACTCTGTCGAGTGACTTTTACTCGATCACTGTCTGCTGCGTTGGGAGCCTGACATGGCATTCGAATCTCGAACGCTTATCCCGCTAACTGTCGATCAGATTATAGTAAGAATAATCGTCTTGCTGGCCGTTTATGGAACGGTTCTCGTGTTCGGATTTCTTCTGTATTCTTCTTATCGCGACAGCAATGTCAGCAGGATATCGGTTTCGAAGTTGTCGGATCTTGACGAGGAATTCGAGGTCGGCGTTTCGAGTCTTCAGGTAAAGAATCCGAAATTCCTCAAGGTGTGTTTCGCTGGCGATTACGTTCATGCCCTGAAGGATGCGCAGCAGTGGTTTGCCGCCAAGGACACCGAATTCAAGGTCGCGCTTCGGGCTGCCGGCGGGCCGGCGGATGTGTTCAACGACGACGAACATTCATCCATTGTTCTGCTCTCGCATGATTCTGCGCTCATCCTGCAATTGAGCTGGCGGGCGGGTTTGTCCGTCGCAAATTTCGGATGCGCAAGCGTCGATGGTGCAGATATCGAACTGAAGCGCTACGAGACCAACTCCAGCGTAAGGCTATTTCTTCCAGGTGCAACGCCGAAGTCGCCGCGAGGACCGGGACAAGCGCGCGCCACATTGTGTGCACAAAAACTGGAGCGGTTCGTCGAGTCGATCGATGAATTTCTTGCCCAGGACCCTCCAACGCGATTCATGTCGGCAGCGATGAGGAGGTACCTGCCCGAAACGGGATGTCGCGTTGAAGAAGTGATCCGGATCGTAAGGGCGTCAAAGTTTCTTGTGCCGCTTCCCGAAAATCCTGCGAAATACAGCATCGCTTTTGACAACCTCGACTGGAGGATCGGCTTCGTGTTCGAAAAAAACACGGGGAAGATTACTGATCCTTACATCGGCTCGCGTCACCCTCCTCCCCCTCCATTTTCCTGACTAGAGAATCATCAAAGGCGCAGCTGGAGAAATTGTAGTTATGGCAGATCGAATCTATGTCACCTATACCCCGACCGGAGCTCCGGGAAGCTTTCACACGGCGATTCACTACGAGCGCACGAGTCTATCCGGCGAGTTAATCAAGCACGTTGTTGTCGAAGTAGCGCCGGAATTTGACAAACTGAGTGGACTGGAAAAGGCGGGCAACGTCATTGGAGAGATATTTCGGACGGGAAGCGCCCCTTCAAGCTTCGGTAGAATGAACGCGATGGTTCGCGACCTGAACGTGTTCGACAAGCAAAAAAGGGAAAGCGACGATCCAAATGCGCCTTATGAAGTAATTGCTGAGGGCGATGATCTCAGCGGTCATCTCGCGCGAATGCGCCTCTTTGCGGATGGCGTGAACCGCGCGGGGATCGCCTATCGTGGTCAGCATCAGAACAGCAATTCGTTTGCTGCCGCGGTCTTGCGAGCTGGTGAGCTCCCACCCGCAACGGGTGTGGCGCGTGATCCGCTGGGTCCTGCGGGGGAACTTCTGGATTACTTTACCCCAGGGTTGAACGAGCCGTTCGAAGCTCCGATTGGTCCTCGTTCAGCTGATCCGCCTGTTGATGTTTCGGAGGGCAAGGGCAATATCTTAGGGGGCCGTCCTATTCGCCACCTCGAACGGATGATTGCTGATGAGCCGCCGAGCGACCGCTTCGGAAACTGGACCTCTTCGCCTGTCGGCATGACGCCGCGTAATCCGAACCTGCCTCTGCCGCAGGCTGAACCGGGCTGGCCGCCTGGGATATCCAGCGGCAAGCCGATGCCGTTGTGGACGACACCACCACCGATCCGGGGATCGACAGACTTTTCCGAAGCGCCTGGCATCGGCACCAAGCCGATGCGGTATGTCAGCCGGCGGGATGGCAATCCGCCGCCGGCGTCCGTTTTCGACACCGGCGCTCCGGCCGCGCAGTTCGTTCTTCCCGATCAACTGAACGCCTCTAGCGGCCGCACCGACTGGGCCGCGGCTCTGGCGGGCCTCGATCCGGTACATCCGATGCGGGCGGCGCCGCCGCCGCAACGCCGAAACGCCTTCGTCAGCGGAAACGATGCCTTGTCCCGCGCAGCCGGTGGAAGCAGCTCTTCGTCCAGGCCGGGGCAATCCCAGGGTCCAACGGCCTCCACGTTGTTGGAGTACATTCAACATCTGAACCAGCTGAGCGCCAACGAACCGCAGGCTCCCATATTCGAGCGTGGCGCACCGGGAGCATCGCTCGCTCCCTCGGACAGTCCAAGCCCGATGGGTGGCCTTGCAGGTCGGATCGCGGCACTTACGGGCTTCGATCCCGACAATCCGGATGCGCCGCCGCCCGGCGGGCTGCTCGCGCGTTTGCTTGCCGCGCAGCAGCGATAGTCTTGAAGATCAAAATTCCCGTCGGCTCGCGCCTTATTGTCAGGCGAGTCCTGTCGCATCGATGTTCCCTGATTTTTCGCAATTGATTGACGGCCTGAAAAAGAATTTGACACGTCGGGCAAATCACCGGCTGAATATCATCATCGCGAAAATCATGCAGAGCCCGGGCGGAGAAATCCGCCGCGGGCTTTTTGTTTGAAATTTCCAATCGGACGGCGGCCGCTTGTCACGACGCCCCAACTCCCAACGCCCGTCGCCTGAGGCGTCGCGGGCGCGCCGTCGTCCGAACCTTGAGATCATCATCAGCCGGCGCGCGCGAACGTGCCGGCGTGCGGCGTGGCCAAGGTCACGACCGCAAGCGGCCCCTGTATCAGGGATACGGTTCGCGCCCGAAATGATCGCACCCCAGCGATCATGCCGCGCATATATTTTCAGAGAGAAGCCGATGACCGCATATCTGATATCGCTCGCGCTGATCGGCCTGATTGCAATCGCGCTATGGGAGGATCCCTCATGAGTGCCGAAATCATCCAGTTCATCCCGCGCCCCAGGCATGATCATGAACAGACCGATTTCCCGACGATCGCGTTCCGCTCCGCGGTGCACGAGCCTGCGGCGGACCCGACCGACCTTACGCGGTGCGAATACGTCGCGGCAGATCATGACGAGACACGGTGAGGAAACCCTTGGCAGACATCCGCTCACTGGCACGGAGCCAGACCAAGACGGCCATCAACGTCCTCGTCAAAATCATGCAAAGCAAGGATGCGACGCCTGCGGCGCGCGTCTCGGCGGCCAACGCCGTCCTCGATCGCGGCTGGGGCAAGGCCGCGCAACCACAGGAGAGCGGCAATGAAGTCCCGGGCGGGCCTCCCCAACGCATCGAACGGCACATCGTCAATCCTGAAAATCCCGACAGCGAAGGTATTTGAACCGTTGCTTCGGCCCAGCAGGTACCGCGGAGCCTTTGGCGGCAGAGGCTCCGGAAAATCGCATTTTTTCGGAGAGCTGCTGGTTGAGACGTGTCAGGCCGAACGCGGCACGCTCGCGGTCTGCATTCGCGAGGCGCAACGGACATTGGCGCAGTCGAGCAAGCGGTTGATCGAGAGCAAGATCGCCGCACTCGGCATCGGCAGCGGTTTCAAGCTCTACAGCGACAAGATCGAAACGCCCGGAGACGGCATCGTCATTTTTCGAGGGATGCAGAGCTATACATTCAAAGCAGTGATCACTGTAATTGTCACCGGATTTGTCGGTGCGGTCTGGCTCGGCATCAAGGCTACGCTTGGCAAGTGATCGCGGAGCTGCGCCACGACCGGGGTATCTTGAGCGTATGTTGCGTAGCCACGCTCATCGATGTGGTGTCCAGATTCATTGCTGACGGTTTGCTGAATGCGATCCGACGATAACTCAAATTTCAGCATCAGGTGGGTAGGGCCAATGTACCGGATTCGTGAGGTTGACGGGCACGACGATGAGATAGCTGACACGCTCCTGGAACTTCATCGGCTGACATTCTTGGATTGCGCCCCCATACCAAAGTTCGATCATGGGCATTGGTGGCTCGCTCGTGACGAGACGGAGCCGGTTGGCTTTGCGGGAGTTGTCCCTTCGACTCACGTGTCCAATGCCGGCTATTTCTGCCGGGTTGGAGTGCTGAAAAAGCACTGGGGACGCCGGTTGCAACTTCGTTTGATGGGCGCCGTGGAGGGGCGTGCGCGGCTCAACGGATGGTGCTCGGTTATTTCGGACACGACTGACAATCTGTCGTCTGCCAATAATTTCATTCGCGCCGGCTACCGGCTGTTTCAGCCGCCAGTCCCATGGGCTTGGCCAAATACGCTTTATTGGCGCAAGCTCATTGGATAGCCAGCGTCCAGCGTTCTTTCGAAGTACTCCTCGCCCGGTGGCCTGACGGCCGCCGGGTTCTTTTTCGTTTCTAGCGTTGGCGCAGAGGTTGCCGCAGCCCAAATTGGCGGAAGAGCCATGTTCCGCGCGCCTTGATCATTGGCGGTGAGGCGATAGACTGACCAGGCTCAACCGCTTTAGGTTCGCAACGACGGATTGGGCAGGGAAGCGCTAATGGCAGGGGACGGCCGCAGGCCAGATGCAAGTTCGCTCGCGGGACCGGGTACGGACAGCTATGCCGCTGTGGTTGCCCGCGCCAGAGCACTGATCCCGAAACTGCGGGAGCGTGCCGCCCGGACTGAAGAACTGCGGCGTTTGCCACCGGAGACCGAGCGAGATTTGCACGATGCCGGCCTGTTCCGGATCGTACAGCCCAAACGCGTTGGCGGCGCCGAACTCGACTATGTTGCCCTGGTCGATTGCGCCGATGCGCTGGGGCAGGCGGATGCTTCCGTAGCGTGGAACTTTGCCAACCTTGCCAGCCATCACTGGATGCTGGGCATGTTTGACCGGCATGCGCAGGACGCCGTCTGGAACAAGGGTGCCGATGCGTTGATCGCCTCGTCATTCATCTTTCCAGCCGGCCGGGCCAGAAAAGTCGATGGCGGTTATGTGCTCAATGGCCACTGGCCGTTTTCCTCAGGCGTCGAATCCTGCGATTGGAACATGCTCGCCAGCGTGGTTTCGTCCGACGACGACGCCGATGGCATCGAATACCGGCTCTTCCTGCTCAACAAGAGCGACTACAAGATCAACGATACCTGGAACGCGACCGGCCTGTGCGGGACCGGATCGAACGATGTCAGGGTCACGGACGCCTTTATCGCGGAGCAGATGACGATCGCCGTCAGCGATCTTGGCGGCGGGCTAACCCCGGGGAGTGCCGTCAATCCAAACGCCCTTTATGCGCTGCCGGTATTCTCGTTGTTCCCTTATGTACTATCAGGCGTCGGTCTGGGTAATGCACAGGCCTGTTTGAATGATTATGTCGAATTCGCACGTCATCGTGCCTCGACCTATAATCGTGCCAAGCTCAGCGATATGCAGACGACCCAGATCAAGATCGCGGAAGCCTCCGCCAAGATCGACGCGGCGCGGCTGGTCATGCGCACGAATTGCATCGATGCCATGGCGGATGCTCGACGTGGCCACGTTCCGGACATAGCAGACAAGACGCGGTTGCGGCGTGACGGCGCGTTTTCTGTCAACCTCTGCACTGACGCCGTGTCGCTGCTGTTTGCTGCAAGCGGCGCACGCAGTCTGTTTACGTCAGGTGCGTTGCAGCGGCAATTTCGCGATGCCCACGCGGTGAATTCGCACCTCGCGTTCAATTTCGATGCGGCGGGAACCAATTATGGACGTGTAGCGCTTGGTCTGCCGTCCGAAAACCTGACGCTCTGAGGCGAGGTGGATGTCCGACGCACCCAAACATCCGGCCGATCCCGCTAACGAACTCGCCAGCGACAACTCGGCGATCGATCCCCGGGATTTTCGTAATGCGCTCGGTACGTTCGCTACCGGCGTCACGATTGTTACAGCGATGGCGGCGGACGGAAAGCCATACGGCGTGACCTGCAACTCCTTTGCCTCGGTCTCGCTGAATCCGCCGCTGGTCTTGTGGAGCCTCGGCATGTTCTCGCAGGGCTTGACCATCTTCCAGAACGCCAGCCATTTCGCAGTCAATGTTCTCGGTGCTTCTCAGCAGACGCTGGCCTCGCAATTCGCAAAATCCTCCGGCGACAAATTCGCCGGCGTGAGCTGGGCGCCGGGGCTCGGCAACGCGCCGGTGCTTGCTGACAGCGTTGCAAATTTTCAGTGTCGTGCCGCCAATCGATACTACGGGGGTGACCACATCATCTTTCTGGGAGCCGTCGAGGCCTATACTTATAATGGGCAGGAGCCGCTGTTGTTTGCACGCGGCGGATTCGGCCGATTCCTTGCCGGCGACGACGGCAAATCCTGATGAGCAGAAAAGGTCAGCCCAAACGTGCTGGCACCAAGCAAAGGCGCCTCTCACCCGACGATCGTCGCCGGGAAATTGTTGCGAAGGCGACCGAATTTTTCTCGGAAGAAGGATTTGGCGGTGGAACGCGGGCACTGGCGCGGCGGCTTGGTGTAACGCAGCCGCTGCTCTATCGTTACTTTCCAAGCAAGGACGACTTGATCAAGGAGGTCTATCGCACGGTCTATCTCGACCCGCTCGAAACCGGCTGGGAGAAACTGCTGACCGACCGCTCGCGGCCGCTTCGCGACCGGCTGCTGGAATTCTATTGCGCCTATACCGACGCGATCTTCACCCGGAAATGGCTTCGCATCTATCTCTATTCGGGCTTGAAAGGTCTCGACATCAATCGCTGGTATGTCGGCATGGTCAAGGACAAGATCCTGACCCGGATCATCCGGGAGTGCCGTCATGAGGCCGGGCTTATCGTGCAAAACAAGCCGAGTGCGACCGAACTCGAACTGGCCTGGGTCTTTCACGGCGGCATCTTCTATTATGGCGTCCGCAAATACATCTACGAATCGCCGGTGCTCGAAGACAAGGATCGCATCATCAGCGATGCGCTGGATGTTTTTCTGGCCGGCTTCGAGTGGGTCAATGAAACCTCGCCGGACGTCCGCCGCGCACCTATCAAGGTGGTGGGATAAGCCCGCCGTTATTTTCCGGCTGTTTCCGCGCGATACCAGTCGCCGATCTCGCTTGCGGTCATCAGTGCCACGCCGTCATGGCTGATGACGTAGTCCAGCAGCGCTTCCAGATATTTGATGCGATGCGGAACCCCCGTAATATAGGGATGGATCGAGATCGCCATGATCCGCGCGTTCGATTCGCCTTCGAGATAGAGCCGGTCGAACTGATCCATGCCACGCTTCAGGAATTGCTCGGAGGGCTGATGTTGCAGCGCATGGACGACGATGTCGTTGGTTTCGACCGAATAAGGGATCGTCGTGATGGTGCCGTGGGGCGTGGCGATATCCTGCGGCAGATCGTCGATGACCCAATCCGCCAGATATTCGATGCCGTTGAGACGCAGAAGATCGAGAGTTTCCTCGGTCTCGGTTAGGCCAGGGCTCTCCCATGATCGCGGTGATTTGCCGGTAAATTTTGCGATTGTTTCGACGGAGCGCTTGATCGCATCGGCTTGATTGTCGAGCTTGTGCATCGGCCCCTGCAGGAATCCGTGGCCCATAAACTCGAAGCCGGCTTCGAGCGCGGCGGACGCAACGCGCGGATAGGAATTGCAGACATTGGCATTCAGGGCCAGCGTTACCGGCATCTTGCGGTCGGTCAGCGCCTTGAACTGCCGCCAGAAGCCGGCCCGCATGCCGTATTCATGCCAGGACCAGTTCGGCACGTCAGGCAGCAGCGGCTGTCCCATCGGCGGGCTCAGCACCGTCCGCGGCATCGCGTTCTCGATCCGCCATTCCTCGACATTGAGGATCACCCACACTGCGAGCTTCTTGCCGCCGGGAAGCGTCAGCTTTGGTCGATCGATTTGGGCCTGATAGGGGATACGATCACTAAGTGCCACGGTGGATTTTCCCTGTATGAATTGATCTATCCGGACGGCTTCCCGGACATATCCGTATTGATGCGCGGCATGACTTTTTCGGCCATCAGGATCATCGACTGGCGTCCGAGCTCACGATCCTTCCAGTCCTTTCCGGCATAAAGGAGCGTGCCAAAGGGCCCGGTCTCCTCTTGAAAACCCAACAGTTGGTCGGCCACGCTATCGGGCGTGCCGTAAATGATGAGTTTGTCGCAGATCGACTCGAGCGTCACTTCCTCGTCGGGCTGATCGCGGCGTGTTTTGAACAGTTCGATACGGCCGCCGCGCTTCAACTTGGTGAATAGCGAACGGTAATAATAGACATACGGCCCGTTCGGATCCGTGGCATAGGCTTTTGCCGTGGAGGCGTCCTTGGCGACAAATATGCTTTTGGCGACCCGCCAGTTCGCCGTCTCTGCGGGGCGGCCGGCGCGTTCGCAGCCTTCAACGTATTTCGGCCAATGGCTGTTGACCCAAGCCGGCATCAGAAAGTTCGCCGAAATCGGATCCCAGCCGCGTGCGGCGGCTTCGGTCACACCTTTCGAGAACGGCGCCACCGCCGTGACTACGATCGGCGGATGCGGCCGTTGTAGCGGGCGGGCGATAAACCCCTGACCAATGTCCTCAATCAGCGTCTTCTGCACCGATACATTCCAGTACTTGCCCTGGAGGTTATACGGTGGCTCGCTTGCCCAGATATCAAGGACCTGATTGATGGCCTCCAGGAACATCGCGTTGCGATCTGCGTCGAGATTGCCGAAGACTTCGGCGTCCGACAGTAGCCCACCGGGGCTGATACCGAAGATCAGGCGGCCGTCGAGCATGTGATCGAGCATCGCGATCGAGGCTGCAAGCGCCGCCGGATGGATGTTAGGCATGTTGATGGTGCCGGTTCCGAGCTGGATTTGCTTGGTCGCCGCGGCAAGCCAGGCGATGAATGCGATGCAGGATGTGATGTTCTCGGCTTTGTCGGTGACGTGCTCGCCGACATAAGCTTCGCTGTACCCGAGTTCGTCGGCCAGCAGGAAGGCTTCGCGATCCTCCTTGAGAGACAGCCGCCAATCCTTGTCGACAGGATGGATGGGCATCGTGAAGAACCCAAGCTTCATGGTCTGCTCCTCCCCAAGGGCAGGCGTTTCGTTTGGTGGGAAACGTGCTTCGACCGCAACATGATAACAAGTCCTAAAGTTGCAGGCACCGAAATAATCACTCGATAAACAAACTTGACCTTTGAAAATTGTCGCCGTCTAATCCAAAGAAAATGCCGATATGCTGCCGGGGGAGGTTGCGTCGAAATGAAAGCCTCGGCTTTCGCTTACGCCCGCGCTACCAGCGTCGTGAATGCGCTGGAATTGCTGGCTGTATATGGCGACAAGGCCAAGGTGTTATCCGGCGGCCAAAGCTTGATGCCGGCAATGAATCTGCGCCTGATCTCTCCCGAATTCATTGTCGATATCGGTGAATTGGCTGAGCTTCGCGGGATATTTGTGAAAGGCGACGTCATAACAGTTCGTGCGCTGACGCGTCACGTGGACGTCCTGAGATCTCCCGAAATTGCGACCCATGCCCCTCTGTTGAGGGACGCTACCTCTCATGTCGCGCATCCGGCGATCCGCAACCGCGGCACGCTCGGCGGCAGCCTTGCGCACGCGGATCCGGCCTCTGAATTGCCGGCTTGCATGGTGGCGCTGGGCGCAACCGTCATTGTTTGCGGGCCACAGGGCGAGCGACGAGTCCCTGCTCAAGAATTCTTCACCGGCATTTACGAGACGGCACTTTCGCCACAGGAACTGCTGGTTGCCGTCGAACTGCCTGTCGCGCGGAAAGATTCCGCGCACTTCTTCCATGAATTCGCCCGCCGTCACGGCGACTATGCCATGGTCGGCTTGGCGGCCCAGTCGACCATCGTAGGCGGGCAGTTCACTGATCTCCGCCTCGGTTTCTTTGCCGTGGGCGACCGGCCTTTGCTCGCCGGGGCCGCCGGGAAACTCGTTAACGTCGCGGTCACGCCGGAAGTCCTGGCCAAAGCCTCCGTGATACTGGGCGAGGAGCTGGATCCCCAGGAGGATCAGCAGGCTACCCCGGCCATGCGGCGGCACCTCGCGCAAGTATTACTTCAGCGTTGCGTGTCCACGCTGCTTTCCCGTCCCGATCTGCAGGGGTTACCCGCGCGATGACCCCTGTGCCCATTTTCCTCGAAGTCAATGGCGAGCGTATCGACACCCATGTGCTGCCGCGGCTGAACCTGGCCGACTTCCTGCGTGAGCATCTGAAATTGACCGGCACGCATGTCGGGTGTGAGCACGGGGTTTGCGGTGCCTGTACGGTGCGTCTCAATGGCGAGATCGTGCGCTCCTGCCTGATACTGGCGGTACAGGCCCACGAAGGCTCGGTCGAAACGATTGAGGGTTTATCCGACAGCGGTGAAATTGCGGATCTGCAGGCTGCGTTCCGCGATCGCAACGCTCTGCAATGCGGCTTCTGCACACCGGCAATGTTGATGGCGGCGCAGGATCTGCTGAAACAGAATCCAGAGCCGGATCGGGAAGAGATTCGTGAGCACCTTTCCGGCAACTATTGCCGTTGCACCGGCTATCAAGCGATTATCGATGCGATCGAGACGACGGCGCGGTTGCGCGCGGAACGCGCGCCATGACGCGTACACCTGAGAATCGCGACGCGTTTTCGGTACTCGACCGGCCGAACTCCTATATCGGCAAGACCGTGCCGCGGCCGAACCTCGACCGGCTGATGCAAGGACGCGGGCAGTATGTCAGCGACATCGAACTGCCGCGCATGGCGCATGTTGTGTTCCTGCGGTCGCCGTACGCTCATGCAAAAATCACTGGTATCGACGCAGCAGCGGCAAAACGCATGCCGGGTGTAATTGCCGTCGTCACCGGTCAGGAAATTGCCCCGGTTATCACGCCGTGGGTTGGGGTGCTTTCGCACTTGAAGGGTCTCAAATCTGCGCCGCAAAGCGCGATCGCGGTTGATCGGGTGTGCTGGCAGGGCGAAGCCGTTGCCGCAATCATCGCCACTAGCCGCGCCGCTGCCGAGGATGCGGCAGAACATATCTCCGTCGCGTATGAGGAGCTCGACGCTGTGACGGACATGCAAACAGCGCTCGATCCCACAACGTCTGTGATCCATCCTGCGCTCGGCGACAATCTGGCCTTCGAGCGTAATCATGATGCAGGCACCGTCGACGCGGCCTTTGCTGCCTCCGACGAGGTGGTGGAAGCAGAGTTCATTTTTGGGCGGCACACCGGCGTGACGCTGGAGCCGCGTTCGGTAGTTGCCGACTGGAACTCTGCCGAAGGGCGACTCACGATCTATCAGGGCACGCAGGCGCCGCATATGGTGCAGAATATTGCGGCGCTGCATCTCGGTCTTCAGGAGTCCCAGGTCCGCGTGGTCTGCAAGGACGTCGGCGGCTCCTTCGGTATCAAGGTCCACATCTACGCCGACGAAATGGCGACCTACGCACTGTCGAAACTGCTGCGGCGGCCGGTCAAATTCGTCGCCGACCGGGTCGAGAGTTTTAACACCGATATCCATGCGCGCGATCATCGCTGCAAGGGAAAGATCGGCGTCAAATGTGATGGCACCATTACGGCGTTCGAGATCGACGATCTCACGGGTATCGGGCCGTACTCAATGTACCCGCGAACCAGCGCCATCGAGGCCAATCAGGTCGTCAACCTGGTCGGTGGGCCCTATGCGACCAAGAACTACCGCGCCCGTGCCCGCGTCGTGTTCCAGAACAAGAACGTCATGTGTCAGTATCGCGCGGTCGGGCATCCAATCGCCTGTTCGGTAACCGAGGGTCTGGTCGATCTGGCGGCGATGAAGATCGGCATGGATCCCGTCGAAATTCGCCGACGCAACCTGATTGCGGATGACGCTTACCCCTGTGCTTCGCCTTCGGGTTTGCGTTTCGAGCAATTGTCGCATCATGCCGCGTTGGCGAAACTCATCAAGATGATGGACTATGACGCGCTGCGCGCGGAACAGACGACGTTGCGAGCCAGAAACATTCATCGCGGCATCGGCATCGCCAGCTTTATCGAAGTCACCAATCCCAGCGCGGCATTCTATGGCGTCGGCGGCGCCAAGATATCGTCGCAGGATGGCGTTGCGGTGCGGCTCGATGCCCAGGGAGCCGTGGTCTGCCAAACCAGCATCACCGAGCAGGGGCAGGGATCGGAATCGCTCACGGCCCAGATCGTCGGCAGCGTGCTCGGTGTCTCGATGGACCGTGTGCGCGTTATCCTCGGTGATACCGACAATACACCCTATGGCGGCGGCACGTGGGCTTCGCGCGGCGCTGGCATCGGCGGTGAGGCCGCGCTTCAGGCCACCAAGGTCCTGCGCAAGAACATCCTCGATGTCGCCGCCGCCATCCTGCAATCGTCATCCGGCGAACTCGACATCGTCAACAATAATGTCGTGAACGTCAGCGATAGCGCGCCGCGCATTGAATTGAGTGAGCTGGCCAGGATCGTTTATTTTCGCCCCGATACGCTGCCGCCCGGCATTCAGGCCGAACTGATGGCGACACGGCATTTTGTCCCGCGAGAATATCCCTTCGCCTTTACTAACGGTGTCCAGGCCTCGTGGCTGGAGGTCGATACCGACACCGGCTTCGTCAAATTGTTGAAGCACTGGGTGGTCGAGGACTGCGGCACGATTATCAATCCGCAGCTGGTTGACGAGCAGATCAGGGGCGGGGTGGTGCAGGGGCTTGGCGCCGCGCTGTTCGAAAAATGCATTTATGACGAGCGAGGCCAGCTCACCAACGCCAATTTGGCCGATTATCTGGTGCCGATGTCCGGCGAAATGCCGGATATTGATGTTGGCCACGTGGTCTCGCCGACGCTGGAGTCGGAATTAGGCGCGAAAGGCGCCGGCGAGGCCGGAACGGCGGGAGCGGCGGCCGCGGTAACCAATGCAGTCAATGACGCGCTCAGCCCTTTTGGGACGATCATTACGGAAATTCCACTGACCCCCCAAATTATCCTGACTGCATTGGGCCGAATCTGACGAACGACGAGCTAAGCCAGTGTTCACTCGGCTGCTGCGCTCGCGATCGAACTCGCTTTCGGATTGGTAACGACCACCTTGATCGCATCGTCAACACGCTCACGCGCGTATCTTAGCGCAGTCGGCAGGTCGGCCAGCGGAAATGTGTGTGTATGGATTTTCGTTGCATCGAAGCGCTTTTCTGCCATCAGCGCCATAGCGCGGCGGGTCGCGCTGCGACCTTCGCCGCGAATGCCGTAGGCATAGATGTTGTTCTTTACGAGATGCGCGATATCCATCGTGACGGGATCATGCGGAAACGCCGCGAGGCAAATTTTTCCGCCACGATTGGTCATATGAATAGCTTGATTGATTGTGGCCTCATTCCCGGCGCATTCCACCACATAGTCGGCGCCAATACCGCCGGTGAGTTGTTTGACGACCTCGACTGCGTCTTCGTCGTTGATATTGACGACGCGGTCTGCGCCCAGATCTTTGCCGATCGCAAGCCGCCCGTTGCGCGTTCCCGTCAGTATCACCGGGCTGGCGCCGAGCGCCTTGGCGACGGCAACCGCGAGCAATCCGATCGGCCCCGGGCCGATCACCACGACGCTCTCGCCGGCCACTAACCCTCCCAATTCAGTCAGGCCATACATCGAGGTGCCGGCGGTGACGACCAGCGTCGCCTCCGCATCGCTCATGGTGTCGGGCACCCGCGCCAGCGTATTGATGTGGTTGACGGCATACTCCGCAAAACCGCCATCGGTAGTGAATCCATTGGCGCGGTGACCCTTCTCTGGTTTGCCGTAATTCAGGCATGAGGTGTACATGCCCTGGCGACAGCGCTTGCACTGGCCGCAACCGGCGTGGATCTCCACGCTGATCCTTTCTCCAATCGTGAATTCATCGACGTCAGGCCCGAGAGCTGCGACGGTGCCCATGTATTCGTGGCCCGGCGTAAAATTCTTGTTGAAGGGCAGGCCGCCCTGAATGCTCGCGGGCGAACCTGAATGAATGATCTCAAGGTCGGTCGCGCAGATCGCGACTGCATCGATCCGGACCAGGACTTCAGCCCGTGCGGGAACGGGCACCGGCTTGTCCCGCAAGATGAGTTGATCCGGGTCGCCGAGAACCCAGGCTTTCATGCGATCGGGGATGAGCAGTTTGGGTGAAGTTCTGACGCCGGTGGGCTGATACATGCAGCGGATCCTCTCACGCGCGAGCCTAGCGGAAATCGCAGTTGGGCGAAATTGCCGGATGCTTGAAGCGATGCGGCAGCCATTTGCTGCATAGCAAAATGGTTTGTCGCAAATCCTTCATCTGCGGCCTGTACTTGGTCCCCGGTTGGTGCTGAAATCCTTTCACGGCCTCACTAAATCGGAGTTTTCCATGAAGACCGTCCGCTTTGTTCTTGCCTTGCTGGCGCTATCGCTAGTCGCGCCCGGGCAATCCGCCAAAGCGGCCGACGTCATCTGCTACAATTGTCCCCCGGAATGGGCGGACTGGGCCTCGATGCTCAAGGCGATCAAGGCCGACCTCAATTACGATATTCCGCACGACAACAAGAACTCCGGTCAGGCGCTGGCTCAGATATTGGCCGAGAAGAGCAACCCCGTCGGCGATATCGGCTATTTTGGCGTCACCTTCGGCATGAAGGCCAAGGCGCAGGATGCCCTCGAGCCTTATAAGCCCGCCAACTGGGATCAAGTCCCCGCCGGCCTGAAGGATACCGATGGCTTCTGGACCACGATTCATTCGGGCACGCTTGGCCTGTTCGTGAACAAGGATGCGCTTGGTGGCAAGCCGGTGCCGGCCTGCTGGAAGGACCTCCTGAAGCCCGACTACAAGGGTATGGTCGGCTATCTCGATCCGTCTTCGGCCGCAGTCGGGTATGTCGGTGCAGTCGCGATCAACCTGGCGCTTGGCGGCTCGGCAGCCAATTTTGATCCCGCGATCAGCTTCTTCAAGGACCTGAAGAAGAATGACCCGATCGTCCCCAAGCAGACATCCTACGCCCGCGTGGTTTCGGGCGAGATGCCGATCCTGCTGGATTACGATTTCAACGCCTATCGCGCGAAATACTCGGAGAAAGGCAATTTCGAATTTGTGATCCCTTGCGAAGGTTCTGTGGTGTTTCCTTACGTCGTTGGCCTCGTCAAGAACGCGGCGCACAAGGACAAGGCGAAAAAGGTTCTCGACTATCTTCTGTCCGACAAGGGGCAGGCTATTTGGACCAACGCCTATCTGCGTCCCGCGCGGCCGATCGAACTGCCTGAGGCCGTGAAGAAGAAGTTCCTGCCCGACAGCGACTATGCGCGCGCGAAAAATGTCGACTGGGGGCAGATGGAAAACATGCAAAAAGGCTTCGTCGACCGCTATCTCGCCGAGGTTCGCTGAGGCAATATGGCGTCCGGTTAGAGCGTTTTCGAGCGAAGTGGGTACCGGTTCGCGTGAAGAAAACGCGTCGATAAAGTAGAGCTTCGGTTCTGATTCGTCAGAACTGAAGCTCCGGGGCGCCTTCTGCTGATGTCGCATAGATCCTTTGTCTGGTTGTGCCTGCTGCCGCTTGCGGTGGTGACGGCGGCGTTTTTTCTGCTCCCGATGGCGCGGCTGGTCGTGACCGGGGCGGAAGGTCCGCAAGGCGTCGCGGGCTATCTGGCGATCCTGACCGAGCCGCGTTACCGCGCGACCTTGATCAATACGGTGGCGCTGGCAGCCGCGACCACCATTGTGACGCTGATCGTGGCGACGATTGCTGGAATGTTCCTGCAGAGGCATCGCTTTCCCGGCCGCGCCGTACTGATTGCGATGCTGACTTTTCCGCTGGCGTTTCCCGGCGTCGTTATCGGCTTCCTGATCATCCTGCTCGCCGGGCGCCAAGGGCTGATCGGCGATCTTTCCAACCGCATGCTTGGCGAAAAGCTGGTCTTTGCCTATTCGATCTACGGGCTGTTCCTCGGCTATCTCTATTTCTCGATCCCGCGCGTCATCCTCACCATCATGGCTGCGGTGCAGAAGCTCGACGTCGGCCTCGAGGAGGCCGCCCGTTCGCTGGGCGCGAGTCCATGGGCGGTGCAGCGCGATGTCGTGTTGCCGGCGTTGGCGCCGGCCTTCGTCGCTTCCGGTGCGATTGCCTTTGCGACGGCGATGGGCGCGTTTGGCACGGCGTTTACGCTGGCGACCAACATCGATGTGTTGCCGATGCTGATCTATACCGAGTTCACGCTGGCTGCGAATTTTTCGACGTCGGCCGCGCTGTCGGTCGGGCTCGGCATCATTACCTGGTTCATCCTGGCGCTGGCCCGCTCCTTCAGCGGCAGCGCAGTTGCGGCGGCTGGATGAGCCATGCGTGATCGTCTGATCTTCACCGGCCAGCTAATTTTTACATTGATCGTGGCCGCATTCCTGGTGGTGCCCGCAATCCTGTCGATTTCCGCCGGCGTTACCGTGAACTATTTTCGCGGTATCCAGTCCGGCGTAACCCTGCAATGGGTTGTCCAGGTCTGGCAGCTCTATGCCGGCACTATCTTGCTGTCATTCGTGATCGCCTTTGCAACTCTCGCCGTGACGCTGGCCATAGGTGTTCCCGCAGCCTACGCCTTGCATGTGCGGGGAGGGAGGCTGTCGCGCCTCGTCGAGGAGATCATCACGCTGCCGCTGGCGATACCAGGTCTGGCAATTGCCCTGGCGTTGCTGCTCACCTACCAGGGCTTCAGCGATTTCCGCCGTTCTTGGCTCTTCATCCTGGTGGGGCACGTCATTTTCACCATGCCCTTTATGGTGCGGTCGGTGATGGCGGTATTTGCCACTGTCGATATCAAGACGCTCGACGAAGGTGCGGCGTCACTCGGCGCATCACCATGGCGGCGTTTCCGTGACGTGATCGTGCCGAATGCCGTGCCGGGGATACTTGCCGGCAGCCTGATGGTGGTGACGCTTTCGCTTGGCGAATTCAACCTGACCTGGATGCTTCATACGCCCCTGACCAAGACGCTGCCCATCGGGCTTGCGGACAGCTACGCCTCGATGCGGCTCGAGGTCGCGTCGGCCTATACGTTGATATTCTTCGTAATGATCATCCCGCTGCTGGTGGCCATGCAATTCTTTGCCGAGAAGGAACAGAAGAGATGAACGCGTCAGCCGGACATGGCGCCTCGGTGCGTATTGAGGCCTGCGGCAAGACGTTTATTGATGGAACGCGCGCGCTGGAGCCCGCGACGCTCGATATTGCGCGCGGTGAGACGCTGGTGTTGCTAGGTCCGTCCGGCTGCGGCAAGACCACGATGCTTCGTATCATCGCGGGCCTCGAATTGCCTGATCCCGGCGGCAAGGTACTGTTCGACGGCAAGGATATGACATCGGTACCAATTGAACGGCGCAACGTCGGTATGGTGTTCCAGTCCTATGCGTTGTTTCCCAACATGAGCGTATCTGACAACATCGGCTACGGCTTGAAGATCCGCGGTGTGCCGGCCAAGGAGCGTGCGGCGCGCGTCGCCGAACTGGTCGCGCTGACCAACATTGCCGGGCTGGAGAATCGCCGCATCGACCAGCTTTCCGGAGGGCAGCGCCAACGCGTGGCACTGGCGCGAGCGGTTGCGATCCGGCCGGGTATCCTGCTGCTTGATGAACCCTTGACAGCGCTCGATGCGGCGCTGCGCGATCGGTTACGCGGTGAACTCAATCGTCTGCTGCGCGCGCTTGGCATCACCACGATCTACGTGACACATGACCAGGCCGAAGCGATGGAACTCGGCGATCGTGTCGTTGTCATGCAGAAGGGAACGATTGCCCAGATCGGTACGCCGCGCGAGATCTACTTCACGCCGCAAAGTCGCTTCGTGGCGGAATTCATCGGTGCTGCGAACATTATCGAGTCCCCGATCGAGAATGGTCACCTTGTTTTACTCGGGGGGCGGCAGGCGATTGGAGGCGGTGCAAGTATGCCGGCGGCGGTCGCCATGATTCGTCCCGAAACGATCCGCGTAGTAGAGACAGGGAGTGCCCCGCTTTCCGGCGTCATCGACAGCGTCAGCTTTATTGGCGACCGGCAACGACTGGTGATAAGCGGAGTATCCAATAGGCTATTTACTGTTGATGCGCCGAATACGGTACAAGCCAAGGCCGGCGAACGGGTCGGGCTGTTGATTTCGCCGGATGCGGTCCGTTTGCTGCCGTCCAATAATTGAGAACGTTGATGTCACCAAATCCGGTCCGTATCGCCCAAATCTCCGATCTGCATATCAAGCCGCCGGGCTCGCTCGCCTATGGCCGGGTCGATACGGCCCGGGCCCTCGAACATTGCGTTGCGGCGTTGAACGAATTTCAGCCGGCGCCTGATTTTGTGGTGATATCGGGTGATCTGGTAGATACGCCGACGGCTGAGGAATATCAGCACCTCAAGTGGCTACTGACGCCATTGAAAATCCCATTCGCCGGCATTCCGGGCAATCACGACTCGCGTCAGCTGATGCGCGATGCGTTTCCCTCCGCACCATATGCCTTGGCGTCTGGGGCGCTCAATCAGAAGATTGAGATCGGCGGGCTGGATCTGCTGCTGCTGGACTCAAGCGTACACCAGAAGCCGCATGGCGAACTCGAAGAGCCCACGCTGCGCTGGCTTGACGCGGCGCTGGCGGCTTCGCCCGATCGGCCGGCGCTGCTGTTCCTGCATCATCCGCCGTTCAAGGCCGGAATCTGGCACATGGATCGCCAGAATCTCCTCAACGCCAGCGAACTCGCCCCCATCGTTCGGCGTCATCCGCGCATGCAACTTATCGCCACCGGTCATGTGCACCGCGCCGCTTTGACGATGTTTGCGGGTGTGCCGACCACAATCTGTCCGGCGCCGAACCACGCGGTCGATCTTGACCTTGCTGAACTCCGCGCGCCCTCGTTCAAGGTGGAGCCGCCGGCCTTCCACCTCCACACCTGGTTTCCGGGCGAGGATTTCGGCAGCATCGTCACCCATCAGGTGCCGATTGGGACGTTTGACGGTCCGCACCCGTTTTTCGGGCCAGATGGGAAATTGCTTTAGGAGGCTCCTAAGCCTACCCTTCGGCGGCGTTTTCGAAAGTTGTCGCTCCGCCATCGATGGCTTCCCTCGTGCCGGGCCATTCTCCTTGCCTCGCATGTCGATTGACGCGCTGGCTCATTCTTCATTTCGTCGCCGACCAGATTGCCATGCTGGATGTGGAGGAGCAATCATTCTCCGGAAGAAGTGGCCCATATCCCAAATGCTGACCGCCGGCGGAGAATCATGAAATGCGCCTGCTCCATTCGTTGATTCCGGCGCTCGCGCTGCTCCTCAGCCCTAATGCGATCGCACAGACGTCCTATCCGGACCGGCCCATCAAGATGATTGTGCCGCTGGCTGCAGCGAGTGCCGTCGATGTCGCGGCGCGGATCGTGACGCAGAAAATGGCCGACAATATGGGCCAGCAATTCGTGATCCTGAATCAGCCTGGCGCGTCAGGCATGATCGGGGCGGAGCAGGTCGCGCGGGCTGAACCGGACGGCTACACGATCGGAGGCTTCAACGACAGCATCATGACCATGGTGCCCAACCTGCAGTCCAAGATGCGCTGGGACATATTGAAGGATTTCGAACCGGTATCGCTGGTTGCAACCGTGGAGTGGGGGCTGGTCGCCAGCAATCGGGCCAGCTTCAAGAGCGCGGCGGATCTGATCGCAGCCGCGAAAGCAACGCCTGGCAAGATCGATTATGGCTCGGGTGGCCCGGGAAGCCCGCAGCATTTGGCCATGGCGATGTTTGCTTCCGCGGCCGGCATATCGCTGACCCACGTGCCCTATAAGGGCGCAACGCAGGCTGCAACC
This sequence comes from Bradyrhizobium sp. JYMT SZCCT0180, assembly GCF_018130165.1. Taxonomy (GTDB): domain Bacteria; phylum Pseudomonadota; class Alphaproteobacteria; order Rhizobiales; family Xanthobacteraceae; genus Bradyrhizobium. Next base: position 20,122 of record NZ_JAFCLZ010000012.1, read on the forward strand.
GATGTCGCCGCAGGCCAGATTCCTGTCGGCTTCCAGGGGCTAGGTACGGTCGCTGCCCTGGTGCGCGGCGGCCAACTCAAACTGATCGGAGTGACTACCGAGAAAAGATTGGCGCAATTCCCTGACGTGCCGACCGTCTCTGAATCCGGCTTGCCGGGATTTTTCTTCAACTCATGGTTTGCGATACTTGCACCTGCCGGCACGCCGAAGGCGATCATCGCTCGGTTGAACGCCGAGGCGCTGAAGGCGGTCGGTGATCCCGAAGTACGCCGCAAGCTGGAGGAACTGGGATTTGCGGTGCGCGGCAGTTCGTCGGAAGAATTGCGTGTCATGACGCGTGATCAGCTTGCCAAATATGCGCGCGTGATCAAGGAAATGGGAATCGCGAACGAATAAGCCGGAGCGAAGCGGTCGGAGCTGCGTTGCGTCGCCGAAGTCTGTTGCAGGCCCGAAATTGGTGCCTCAATGGCGTCCGGCTATTTCCGCGTGACGGGATAGCTGGATGTCCGTACCATCCGATGGCGGGTTCCAAGGTTATCGGAGCGTTAATGCCTGGGCTACCTTCGTGTTTTGGCCGCTAAATCGACGCAGTAGGATGCTTTCCGGTTGAAAAGCCAACCGGCGTTGATTACGGAAGAGCTACATCCCGAACAGTTTCTGGAGTTTGACTGGCGTGCCTCAGCAAAGGACGGGTGAAGCTCAGGGATTTTCGAGCAGCAAACTGTCGGTTTTGCGCAAGCATCCCTATTTTGTCGACCTCGAGTCCGAAGCCTTCGATCAACTCTGCCGTTACGCCAAACACGTCACGCTGAAGCGGGGGGCGACGATCTTCGCCAAGGGAGATCCCGGCAACAGCCTGTTTGCCGTTATCTCCGGCACGGTGAAGATCAGTATTTCTTCGCCCGACGGCCGCAACGCAATCCTGAACCTGATCGGGGCGGGGGAGATTTTTGGCGAGATCGCGCTGCTTGACGGTTCTGCCCGCTCTGCAGACGCGACCGCGAACACCGCTTGCGAGCTCTTCACGATCGACCGGCGCGAGTTCATCCCCTTCGTACGCAGCCAGCCAGGCCTTGCGATGAAGTTCATCGAACTGTTGTGCACGCGGATTCGCTGGACCAGCGATCAGGTCGAACAGGTTATCCTTCAAAATTTGCCGGGTCGGCTGGCCAGCGCGTTGCTTCGCTTAACCGAGAAACACAAGCTTGAACCGCAGGGCCGAACTATTGCGATTACCCAGCAGGAAATCAGCGAGATGGTCGGTATGACGCGAGAAAGCATCAACAAGCAGTTGCGGGCCTGGGCGGCGCGCGACTGGGTACGGCTAGAGCACGGCGCGATCGTTGTACTGAAGGCCGAGCCGCTGCAGGCTTTGGCCGAAGCCGGATCTGGCGACGAAGGCGAATAGCGGCGAGCCGCCGGCTATTAATTCTCCGGCGCGTTTCGCGATATTATTTTCACAGGTCGAACACGGCCACAGCGCGGATCGGGGAGGCGGTGCCTCCGCGCCACTTCATCGGCAGGCCGATGAAGGTGAACTGGCCTTTGCCGAGCAGCGCTTCCAGATTGCACAAGCTCTCGATGTGGGTGATGTCGAGGTCGAGACAGGCCTTGTGAACGAGCGCGTTCACGTCGCCTTCGGGACCGGGCCGCATCGAGTCTATGCCAAAATGCACGACGCCCTGCTGTGCGAGCCATTCGGTCGCGGCGACATTCACACCGGAATTATCGTTCGAATATTCCTTGCGCGGGAATGTGCGTTCGTGGTGGCCCGTGCAGAGCAGTACGGTGCCATCCCTCGGTACCGGCACGCCGGCCTTTGTCACGGCGACCTCGAGATCGGCAGGAGTGATCTCCGCGCGCGGCGCGATGTGGCGCAGGTCGAGGCAGATACCCGGCACAATGCATTTCTCCAGCGGATACTGATCGATCGGTATGCCGCTCTTGCCGAAATGCCGGGGCGCATCGATGTGGGTGCCGGCGTGATCGACCATTGAGATGAACATCGATGCAAGTCCGTGCACGTTACCGGACTCGGCAAGGGATTCTTCGTGGGTCTTCCAGACGCCGTGGATGACAGGTGGGTGGCCAGGATAGCTCGGGGTGCGATGATAGAGCTCTCGGCTCAGGTCGATGATTTTCACGATAGAACCCTTTGGGGAGGATGCGGCTATTTCGGAATGCTGATAAACCCTGCGCGGTCGCGTTGTTCTTGTTGCCCTGCGCCGACCAGCAAGTCGATCAGCTGCTGCGCCTGGGGAGCGTGGGCAACTTTGGTGGCGATGCCAGCTGTGTACATCGTTGCGAGTTCGCAGCCGGGTGGCAGCGTCCCGGACAGGCTGACGCCATTGGTGCTGATGATCTCGGTCGATTGCGTGCAGCCGATCGGACGTCGCGCATCGGATGCCGCCATTTCGCGCATGGCGGTCGCGCCATTCGGAAAAATCTTGAGCCGTGCGGCGACTTCATCGGTGATGCCGAGTTGCGCCAGCACCTTCGCGACGTGAATGCCGGCGGTCGAGGCTACCGTGTCCGGCACATAGATCGCATCCGATGCAAGCAAGCATTCGCGTAAGCCGACGGTATCCTTGACCGCAACAGAGGGATCGCCGGCGCGGACGGCGAGGGCGGTCTCTACCAGGCCGACATTTGCGATCGATGAGGTGGCCACCAGCTTCTCCTCGGCAAGCTTGGCCACGATCGCTGCGGTCAAAATGACGATGTCGGCCGGTATGCCGCTGCGCAATTTGTCGGCCATGGCGCCAACCGCGCCAAACTCTCCCGCGATATCGAAACCGGTCTGCGCCTTGAATTTCGAAGCCAGGCTGCCGACCAGTCCCTGTGCTGCGCCGCCGCTCAGGATGTTCAGGTTGCTCATGGGGCCTGCTCCATGGCGGCGATGATGTTTTCGCGCGTGATTGGAAGATGGCGCACGCACACGCCGAGCGCGTCGAACACGGCGTTGGCAATGGCCGCCGAGACCGGGCCATGGGCAGCTTCGCCGGCACCGACCGGGTCCATCTCCGACCGCTGGATCAGTTCGACTTCGACTTCCGGAACCTCGCTGAAGCGAAGGATCGGATACTCCGTCCAGTTGGTGCTGGTGATGCGTTGCCGGTCGAAGCGGACGCGTTCCTTCAACACCCAGCTCGTGGCCTGGATTGCGCCGCCTTCGATCTGATTGATGACGCCATCAGGATTGATGGCTTCACCGACATCGACCGCCAGGGTCAATTTTCGGACGCGGATATCGCCGGCCCCCTCAATCTCGGCGACCGCGGCACAATAGGCGCCGGTGTTCTTGTAACGCGCAAAGGCGATGCCGTAGCCAATGCCGGGTTGCTTCTCAGGCTTCCACCGGGCGCGCTTCGCAGCAGCGCGGATCACGTCCTTTGCCCGCTCATCCGTCAGGTGACGCAGCCGGAATGCGACCGGGTCTTCGCCGCGCTCGGCGGCGATCTCATCAAGGAAGGATTCAATCGCGAATACATTGCCCTGCGCGCCAAGTGTCCGCAGCGCGGAGGTGCGGATCGGCATGGTCGTCAGGCGATGGCTTTCGATCTGCCAGGATGGGAAGTCATAGAGCGGTACGGCATTGCGATCGCTGCCACCGCCATTGGCCTGCGGTGGATTGGTCGAGATCATCCGCGGAAACGGGTTTTCCACCTCGAATCCCGCCAGCAGTGCCGGCTGCGCCGCGCGACCGGGCCGTGCTACATGGCCGTTGCTCCAGATGGAATGGCGCCAGTCGATGATTTCACCCGCTGCGTCGAGATCGGCTTCAATCTCGATCGCCATGGCCGCGCCAAACGGCGCGTCCGACATCTCGGCTTCGCGCGACCATTGTACCCGCACCGGCCGGCCGCCGGTGGTTTTGGCGAGCAACACAGCGTCGAGTGCAACGTCGTCGGCCGCGTTATGTCCATAGCAGCCGGCACCCTCCATATGTTCCACTATGATATTCTCGGCCGGCAGTTTGAGAACCAGCGCCAGATCGGTGCGCAGGAGATAGACGCCCTGGCTGTGGGTCCAGACGTGGACGCGGTCGCCGTTCCACTGCGCCATGGCGCAGGAAGGCGCGATCGAGGCGTGGGCGATATAGGGGCGGGTATATTGCCGTCGAAGCGTCCGCTTCTTGGCACCGGGCGACGATGCTGTTCGCTTGTCGATGATCGTCGTTTCCGAGGGGGCGGCCTTCAGGAATGCAGCCAGATCGCTTTCGTCGGGAAGGGGCTCGCCGTCGGCCCAGACCGCGCCCTTGCGCAGGGCTTGCAGCGCAGCTTCCGCGCCATGCTCGGTTTCGCAGACGACGCCCGCGAAACTGCCATCGCGCACCACTGCGACGAAGCCGGCTATCGTCCGGACATTGCCGTCTTTCAGCCCGGTGAGTTTCGCGCGCGCGTTCTGTGGCCGCAACACGCGGCCGTGCAGCATTTCCGGCAATGCCCAATCGTGGATGAAGCGCGCCCGCGCGAATACCTTGTCGGGGATGTCGATCCGCTGCACCGAGTTTCCAGCGAGCGCGCGGCGTGTGGCTGGTTTAGGCTTCACATCGGGCGTCGCGTCGCGATCGAGCGAGACTTCTTCCGCAAGCTCCCAATAGCTCGTCGTGACATTGCCCGGCCCTGAAATGGTGCCGTCCTCGACACCGAGCGAAGCGATGTCGACACCCAGCCGTTCCGATGCCAGTTGAAGAAAGATCTGGCGTACCTCGGCGCAGGCATGCCGCATCGCGCGTCCGGATTGTTGCACGGAGAGGCTGCCTGAAGTCACGCCCTCGTTGGGGCTGGCAGCGGTCGACGCGCGGATCATCTGCACGCGGGAAATATCGATGTCGAGTTCGTCGGCGGCGATCTGGGCCAGGGCCGTTACAATACCTTGCCCGATCTCCACCTTGCCCGGCGAGACCGTCACCTGTCCCTGCGGCGAAAATTTCAACCAGGATGACAGTTTCGGGTTTGCCGCGAGATTCACCGGCAATTTGGGCGAGGACGGGCTCGGCGCTGGCTGGTTCATTCCGCCGCCATCTCGTCGGCTGCGCGCAGCACCGCCCGCACCATGCGGTTATGCGAGCCGCAACGGCAAAGGTTACCGTCGAGCGCTTCTTTCACTTCTCGGCTGCCGGGCTTGGGATTTCGTTTCAGCAGCGCGGCCGCGCTCATGAGAATGCCGGAGACGCAATAGCCGCATTGCAGCGCCTGCTCGGTGATGAAGGCGCGTTGCAATGGATGCGGTCGCTCAGGAGTTCCCAAGCCCTCGATGGTCGTAATGTCCTTGTCCGCCACCGACCACAGCGGTGTATCGCAGGCCGCCACCGCGCGATCGCCGATCATGACGTTGCAGGCGCCGCATTCACCCGCGCCGCAGCCGAAATGCGATCCGGTCATGCCGAGCTGCCCGCGCAAAATATCCAGCAGCGACCGATCGGGATCGGCGTCGACATCCATCTCGACGCCATTAAGGCGAAATCGAACGCTTGGCATTGGGCGAAGACCCTGGCTGGCGGTTCTTATTGCGGCTTGTCGAATTTCTTGACGACCTCAGCCCATTTCACAATATCGCCGCGCAGGAATTTGTCGAACTCTTCCGGGGTCATCGCCATGGGAACCGCGCCCTGCTGGGTCCAGAGCTTGACGATATCCGGCCGTTTCACCGCGGCGTTCACGGCGGCATTGATTTTGTCGATGACCGCCTTTGGCGTTCCTGCCGGCGCCATCAATCCCAGCCAGATGGTCGCCTCATAGCCGGCAACGCCGGCCTCGATCGTCGTGGGCGCGTTGGGCAGCACGGTGGAGCGCGTCTTGCCGGTGGTCGCCAGCGCGCGCACTTGGTTCTCCGCGACATTGGGCGCCATCGTCGGAACCGCATCAATCATCATCTGCACCTGGCCGCCAATCACCCCGCTACGCGCCTCGCCGCTGTTGCGGTAGGGCACATGCACGAGATCAACGCCGGCCATGGTTTTGAACAGCTCGCCGGCCATGTGATACGGCGTGCCCTGGCCGGACGACGCGTAATTCAGTTTGCCGGGCTGCGATTTGGCCAGCGCGATGAATTCCTGCAGCGTCTTTGCCTGAACGCTTGGGTGGATCACGATCACGAGGTCTGAATAGTTGACCGGAGCGATCGGCGCGAGATCACGCATCAGCTCATATTTGCGCTGCGGCACCAGGGATTCATTGGCGGTCTGGGTGTTCGACATCATCAGCAACGTGTAACCATCAGGCGGTGACTTGGCCGCCTCCAGCGTGCCGATGACGCCGCCGGCGCCGGTGCGGTTCTCGATCACGAAGGGCTGGCCGAAGTTTTCCTGCAGGATGCTGCCGATCTGACGGGCAGTGACGTCGGCAGGGCCACCGGCGCCGAACGGGACGATCACCCGAACCGGCCTTGAGGGATAGTCCTGCGCCAGGCCTGTTGTCCCAAGAACGGTCTGTGCCGCGACAAGCGTTGCCGCCAGCGCAAGCGCCCATCTCAAGCGCATCATTTCAACCTCCCGAACCCAGCCTTGTTCTGCTTGGCCTGTTGCCGGCCCAATCTGGCTTCAGGGAAGTCTAGCGATCCGCGCGATGACCGCTAGTACCCTCAGGTGCGACATTCGTCGCGCTGCTGGCCTGTTTGACCAATTGATCACCAGCCCTTTCCGGAAATGCCCCCGTCCTATTTGCCCCGTCCTATTTGACGTATTGCATCAATCAAGCCGCAACCATCTGCATCATCGACGCCACGCTGGCCGTGGCCAACGCAAACAGAATCATTGAGAGTGGAAAACTGATTGCTGATCCAGGACACCCCGTCGCGAGGAATGTGACATGAAGCTCTTCCCCTGCATGGCTGTTGCTACCCTTCTGCTCGCCGGCAGCAGCACCGTCAGCAATGCCCAGACCCTTCCGGCCTATATGGCGCCGATCTCGGGCAAATCGGCTGCAACCGCCTCGGATATCGCGACCAGGGATATGCTGGCGCTCAACACCGGCATGTTCGAGCTTTATGGCAATGCAGCAAAGATCTTCCAGAAGAACATCCTGGACAAGCATCCGGTGATTCTCGCCCTGTTCTCGGGCGCCGGCGGTCGGATGATCCTGTACCGGCCGGGAATGCCGCCAATGGATGCGCCGCAGGTGCCGATCGTCTATCAACTCCTCAAGTCGGTCGGCCACAGCACGATGGCGCTGGCCCAGGTCGTCGGCCCCTATGTCGACAATCCCGATGACAAATCCTGGCGCGGGGCGATGCTGGCCTATCGCAGCCGCATGCAATCGGCGCTCGATGGCCTCGACGCCACGCCGATGGAGCCCGGTTGGCGCGACAACAATCGGACCATCCTGCAGAACAACCTCGCGTTCATGGACGAGTGCGTCGCCAAGGGCGCCGTGCCGTTCGCCACGCTCGAAGCCTTCGGCAAGAAGCAGGCGCCGTATCTGGCGAAGAACGTGGCTTGGGCGGCGCAGACACAAGTCGGGCACTGGATGACCGTGCTGGCGGACTGGAAGAAGCAACTCGGCGCCGACTGGGACAAGACCTATGCCGCGAGCAACACGATCTATGTGGCGCGCCAGAACAACGTGCTGTTCAGCGTTCTCGCGCAATTCTTCGGCCCTGACGCGATCAACAGCCGCTTGCTGCTGATCGAGACGGTTTCGTTCACGACGACACCGGCGGACATGTTGGAATCCTTGACCCGCATCATTGCGGATCGCTCGGTCGGCTCGCTGTTCTTTGGCAACTATCATCTGATGGACTACGAGCTGATGGGGGGCGACGCGCGTGTCGCGATCGTTGCGGAAACCGGCAAGCGCGGCATGACGCCGTTCCTGCCGCCTGTCGTTCCGTTCGGCTCGAAGCAATGGCCGACATTGGTGACAACAGGGCCGGGCCCGGCATCGATTGCCGATCTGAAGTAGTTCGAGCAGCTATGACAGCCGGTTTGAGAGCCGGCTGCCATCACTATAGCGTTGACCAACAGGTAGGAACATGCGGCCTTCGCGGCGCGAGTTTGTGAAGTGGGTGTCGGCAAGCGGCATCGCGCTCAGCCTGTCACGCCTGGGATCGGCGGAAGCGGCCGGGTTGCCCCCACGTGCCTCTCTCCCGGGACGCGAGGGCTGGAATCCAGCGGCCAATGGTGCTGGCCGCATCGACGGCGTTGCCAAAGTCACCGGCGCAAAACTCTACGCGTCTGATTTCCGTGCGTCCGACCTGCCGGGCTGGCCGCAAAGCACCTCGCACGCGATCCTGGTTCGCGCGCCAGACGCCACGCATGTCTATGTCGGAATGGATCTCGCGCGGCTGAGCGGCGCGCTCAAGCCGTCGATGGTCGTGACCGCTGATGACCTCGACAAGATCGGCACCCGCGTTCCAGCATTCTACACCGGCGACCTGTTCTGTCCGGTCGGCAAGACGCCGATCTATATGGGACAGCCGGTTGCGCTGTTGATCTTCGAGACGTTTGACGCCTTCGACCGGGCGCGGTTGGCGTTGCGCGACGGGACCTTCGTCAAGTTCGGCGAAGAGACCGGCCCGGTCGCGATACCAAACTACGGTGCCTATCGCTTCACGCGGGTGGCCGGGCCAACGCCTGACGCGCCCGATGTCTATTCGCCGATCCAGGCGGGCTGGGTCAGCCCGGGACGCTCCCAGATCTCGCCACTCCCGGTGTGGTCGCCGCTCGCAAAGGACACGCCGGCGCCTTACTCCAAGGCCGCGGTCTACGGCGAACAAATTCGAAGCGAGCTCGCAGCGAAGAATTCCAATCTGCTGATGCTGGATCGCGAGTTTGAAACCCAATCCGTCGATCCGATGTTTCTCGAGCCGGAAGCCGGCATCGGCTGGTACAACAACAAAAGCGAAAGCCTGGAACTCGTCCTTGGCGTGCAGTCTCCCTACGAGGCGGCTGAATCGATTGAGCATATGCTCGGCAAGGCGAGCGCTCCATTCAAGCCGGCACGCATCAATGCCCAGTTCACCTATGTCGGCGGCGGGTTCGGCGGCCGCGACCACACACCGTTCGTCCTCTATGTGGCGCTGGCGGCGATGTTCTTTCCCGGCCGTCCGGTCCGGTTGGCGCATGACCGCTATCAGCAGTTTCAGGCCGGCATCAAGCGCCATCCCTTCAAGATGCGATCCCGGATCGGGGTCGACCGGACCACCGGCAAGATCACGGCCTTCGCCGCCGACCATGTGCTCGATGGCGGTGGTCTTGCCAATTTTTCTGTCAACGTGGCAACCGTTGCCGCGACTGCGGCGATCGGCATTTACGACATTCCGAAAGTCGATGTAACCACGGTTGTGGTGCACTCCCGTGGCGTCACGGCCGGATCGATGCGCGGTTACGGCACGCTGCAGTCCATGACGGCACTGGAAGTGCTGATCGACGAGGTGGCAACTGCCTTGCCACTCGATCCGATTGAATTCCGGCGCCGCAACGCGCTCAAGCCCGACGGCCGGACCATGAGCGGCAATCGCTACATCGTCTCGGTCCGCACCACGGAAATGCTCGACAAACTCGAGAAGCACCCGATCTGGCAGCAGCGCGCGCAGCAGAAGTCAGCCGCGCGGCCTGGCACCCTCGTTGGCACCGGGCTCGCCTGTGTGACCAAGGACTACGGCGCCGGCGCCGATTGTTCGCTGGGGCGTGTCGAACTCTCGCCCGAAGGCCGGATTACGATCTATTGCGACCATGTCGAGATGGGCAATGGTATTGGCACCGCGCTGGCCAACCGGGTGGCGATCCATCTCGGCATCGTCGCCGACGAAGTTTCGGTGGCACGCGTCGATAGCTATGATGTCCTCGGGCTGGTCACGTCGGGCGATCCCTACACGATGGATCAGAAGACGCAGGATCGGGCAGAGAAAGACCCGCGCTGGGTGCCCGCGATCAGTACGGCGACCAGCGCCTCGGTCGGCGCGCATGTGGGAACCCATTCGGCGGCCGAGGCGGCGCGCGTCATCTTCCGCTTCGGCTTGTGGCCGGCGGCGCTTGAATTGTGGAACATCGCCCCGAACGACCCGCGCGCCAAGGATTGGGCGAAGGCGCAATGGAAAGACGGGCAGCTTGTTATGTCCGGTCTTGCGGCGCTGCCCTTGCCGGCACTGGCCGCGAAGGCGCATGCACGCAACCTGGTGACCGGCGCCATGGCGCACAGCTTCTCCCGCTGGGAGTGGTCGCGTGCGCGCTTTCCGTTCAACGGCGAACAATACCGCGCCGAGATCGATGCGCTGGCGGTACGGAAGGGTAACGGAAAGTTCGCCCGGATCGATCGGGTCAGCGTCAGATTCCCGCCAGCCGTCAACAACCAGAGCGGGAACACCTATACCTCGATGTGCGGAACGCTGGTCCGCGTCGAAATTGAGCGCGCGACCGGTGTGCTGCGTATCGCCAAGGCCTACAACGTATTTGAATGCGGCCGCGCATTGGTGCCCGAAGTGGTGCTGGGCCAGGCGCAAGGCGGGTTTGCGATGGGCGTTGGTTATGCGTTGCTGGAGAACCTGCCACCCTACGAGGGGGGTCCCGGCAACGGCCAGTGGAATCTCGGGCAGTATCTTGTGGCGCGCGGGTCGGATCTGCCGCTGCATGACCTCGAAACCGAGATGTTGCCGCCACTTACGCCGGACGAGCCACCGAAGGGCATGGCGGAAGTCGTGATGGTTCCGGTGGTGCCGGCGATCCTGAACGCCATCTTCGATGCCACCGGCCGTCGCTTCCAATCCTTGCCGGTGACCGCCAGCCTGCTCAAGGGAGTGCTCGCGTGACCAGATTGAGCATCACGATCAATGGCCGCGCGCACGGACCGACGGATGTTCGCGACGATCTTTCGATGAACGATTTCCTGCGCGAGTATCTCGGGATGACCGGCACCAAGTTCGGCTGCGGCGCTGCGCAGTGCCTGAGCTGCGCCGTCATCATCGACAATCCCGACGGGACGAGCTTCACCAGCCCGACCTGCGTTGTCTCCGCGGTGAGTTTCGACGGCAAGTCCATCCGGACCGTCGAGGGGCATGCGAAGAATGGCGAGCTTACGACGCTGCAGAAGGCGTTTATCGAGCATTTCGCGTTCCAATGCGGCTATTGCACCGCCGGTTTCCTGAACGAAGGACAGGTGCTGCTGGAGCGCCTGGCGAAGGCTCCGGTCGCGCGCGCGGAACTCGAAAAAACCATCGCGGAAGCGTTCGACGGACACATCTGCCGCTGCACCGGCTATGTCAAATATCACGAAGCGGTACGTGACGTGATCCTCGCGGATTCCAAGCGCTATCTCGTGGCGAAGCAATGACCGGGCGCGAGGACCAAGCGACATGAAATCGAAACCGCGGTTTCAGATTCTCGTCTCTATCGCCACCGTGGCGACGAGCATGCTTGCGGGCTACGCGGTTTCCGAAACTGCGCCCCGGAATCTTGCCAGCCCTGAGAGCTTTGCATCCATTGCCGATACGAACGCGCGATCCGCTGCGATCTTCACTGAACTCGGCAAAGTGCTCACCCATCCACGCTGCACCAATTGCCATCCGGCGACTGACCGTCCGAGGCAAGGCGATGAGAGCCGGCTGCATCAGCCACCCGTCGCGCGCGGCATCGATGGCCACGGTCTTCCGGCGATGCGCTGCTCGATTTGCCATCAGAATGCGAACTTTGAGCCGGCTCGCATGCCGGGTCACCCGGAATGGCACCTCGCGCCGCGCGAAATGGCATGGGAGGGCAAGACGGTTGCCGAGATTTGCATGCAGCTCAAGGATCCCGCGCGCAACGGCGGTCGTAAGCCCGAGGATCTGATCCATCACATCGGCGAAGATACGCTGGTCGGCTGGGCCTGGGCCCCGGGTGCCGGCCGCAGCCCCGCGCCCGGTACGCAAAAGCAGGCCGGCGCGCTGGTCGAGGCCTGGGTGAAGAGCGGCGCGGCCTGTCCCGCGCAGTGATCGCGGCCGCTGGCCCTTGAAGGCGGACTCGTTTTGCTCACTTCGAGACCCACAGCGGACAGTTGGCCTTGTCGGACAGGGGCCTATTTTTCTGATAAGTAGACTGGGCAATTCGATTTCCCAGGGCTGAGGTGTACCTTGAACGACGAGCGCGTGGAACGGCGGCTCGCAGCAGTGTTGGCGGCGGATGTCGCCGGGTATAGCCGCCTGATGGGGGCTGACGAGGAAGGCACGCTGTCCCGGCTAAAAGCTGTGCGAAAGGGTTTCGTTGACTCCGCTGTAGCCTCCCATCGAGGTCGCCTCGTTAAAACGACCGGTGACGGCATGCTGGTGGAGTTTGCCAGTGCCGTCGATGCGGTACGCAGTGCGATCGAAATGCAGCGCAGAATGGCCGAACAGAATGCCGCCGTGCCGCAGGATAAAAGAATCGAATTCCGCGTCGGCATTCACGTCGGCGACATCATCATTGACGATAGCGATATCTTCGGCGATGGCGTCAATATCGCGGCACGCCTTGAAGGGCTCGCTGAGCCGGGTGGCGTCTGCATATCGGGTGCCGCATACGATCAAGTTCGCGACAAAGTGCCATTTTCCTTCGTCGATCTTGGCAATCAAACGCTAAAAAACATCGCACGCCCAGTAAGTGTCTACAGCATTGCGGCAAGGGAAATGACCAGGTCAGAGGAGACGATTGGACAACCGAACGCCGCCAGTCCGGAAGTCCATGATCGCTCTGACACTCCGGCTTCGGTTCATTCAGCCGGAGAACGCGGGACGCGCCCAAGTCTCGCGGTGCTTCCGTTTGATAACCTGAGCCATGACACCGAAATGGAAGGTTTCTGCGATGGCTTGGTAGAGGACGCCATAACGGCCCTCTCGAAGTTTCGGTGGCTGAATGTCGTCTCACGCAATTCCAGCTTTGCTCAGAAGGGACGTTCGGTTGATATCCGAAGGATCGCCCGTGACATAGGCGTACGCTTTGTAGTTGAGGGAAGCGTCCGGAAGGTTGGCACACGCATCCGCACCACTGCGCAGCTCATTGACGGAATTTCTGGCAATCACATCTGGGCAGATCGTTACGACCGCGACTACTCAGCTGCCTTCGATCTGCAAGACGAAATTGTTCGCGATATCGTTGCATCGCTTGAATACACGCTGTGGATCACGCTCGTTCGCGGAGATGTTGGTGCGCCAAACTCTGCAAGCTCGCCGCTGCGTGCAGCAGGATGGCATATCGCAGAATGCACGCACACAGGCAATCGCATTGCTATCGCCTGCGCCAACCGCGCTTTGGAGGCCAATCCAAAGAGCGTCGCAGCTTATCAATACCTCGCAAATGCCTATATCGTCGAGTTGATGACTGGCTGGTCCGAAGACCAGGCGGACGCCGGCCTCTTGTTGGAGGCGGCACGCAAGGCGACATCCCTCAGTCCCGGTGATCATCTCAGCCAAGGCCTTCACGCAGTCGGGCTGGCATTCGTCGGAGATCACGACGAGGCGTTGGCCTATGCGCGGCGTGCCTTGGCCCTCAATAGTAATTCGATCACCGTCTTAGGGCCGTGCGGAAACGTTCTATCGTTTGCCGGAGAGACTCGGGAGGCGAACGAAATCCTCGAGCGGATGCTTCGACTTGCCCCCGCACATTATTTTCGAGCAGGCTTCTTGTCGCAAATGGCGCTCAATTGGCTTTGTCTGGGCGATCCCGAGCGCGGTTCGCCACTGGTGAGCGAGGCATTAAAGCTAAAGCCGGAGGCAATTTGCTGCCACGTCACGCATGCTAAAATCTCGGCCTCGCTTGGCCGTCACGAAACCGCCCAAGCGGCAATTTCGGCCGTCTATCGATGTCGGCCAGATATAAACAGATCGCTTATCAATGTCATGTTTCCGCATCGAGACAGGTCCATTCCTAGCCAACTAGCAGGGTTGCTTGGAATCACTTGACGTAGGGGCTAAGCGGAAATGAGGCGATTTATGAGAACACGGCCTGGCTAGTTGGCTGCTTTTGACGCAAAGCGCGCTATTGCGCGGCGCCGCGGGTGCTTTTGCCGAATTCCGGGATGATGAAGAACTGCTACTGATTTGCCCGACGTGTCAAAATGTTTTTGCGGGTATGGCATCCATGCCAGCGACCCCTTTCTTTCCAAGGGGTTCCTTTCTTTGCATGGGGTTGTTTTCGCGATTTTTTATCTCGGGCCCTTCGGCGTAGTGCGTCGAAGACGAGCGGGAGCGCACTGGTGGAGGCTCTGGCTTCACGCCAACGGAGGGGCCTGCGTCGGCGCCCGATGCATGGCTTGCTTGCCGTTTTCGCCGGTGTACCCGTCGATAAAGCTACTCGGCGACGGCGGATTTTGATGTTACCTATCGGGGCATGAACCAGCATGCCAAGGTCGATATCCGCCACTCCACCTGTCCGCATGATTGCCCATCGGCCTGCGCGCTCGATGTCGAGGTGATCGACGGCCGCAGCATCGGCCGGGTGCGTGGCTCCAAGCAGCAGACCTACACGGCCGGCGTCGTCTGCGCCAAGGTCGCCCGCTATGCCGAGCGCATCCATCACCCCGACAGGCTGTTGCACCCGATGCGTCGCATCGGACCCAAGGGTTCCGGTCAGTTTGCGCGGATCTCGTGGGATGACGCCCTGGATGAAATCGCCGCGCGTTTCGATCAGGCTGAGAAGGAATTCGGCGCCCAATCGGTATGGCCGTATTATTACGCCGGCACGATGGGCCTGGTCATGCGCGACGGCATCAACCGTCTTGCCAATGTGAAGAAATATTCCCGTTTCTACTCGACGATTTGCGCGAACGTCGCCCGTATCGGATTTGCCATCGGCACCGGCAAGATCGCCGGCGTCGATCCGCGCGAGATGGGCGTGTCCGACCTTGTCGTGATCTGGGGCACCAATCCCGTGAATACCCAAGTCAACGTGATGACGCATGCGATGCGCGCCCGCAAGGAGCGCGGCGCCAAGATCGCTGCGATCGATGTTTACAACAACGACACCATGAAGCAGGCCGATATCAAGATCCTGCTTAAGCCCGGCACCGATGGTGCGTTCGCCTGCGGCGTCATGCACGTGTTGTTCCGGGAAGGTTACGCCGATCGCGAATATATGGATCGCTACACCGATTGCCCGAATGAACTGGAAGCACACCTAGCGAACCGTACGCCGGAATGGGCCTCAGCGATCTCGGGCGTGCCGGTCGAGGAGATCGAGGCGTTCGCCCGCCTGGTCGGTCAGACCAAGCGTTCGTTCTTTCGTCTCGGCTATGGCTTCACGCGCAGCCGTAATGGTGCGGCGCAGATGCATGCGGCGCTGTGTATTCCGGCGGTAACCGGCGCCTGGCAACACGAAGGCGGCGGCGCGTTCTTCAACAATTTTGCGATTTGGAAGTTCGATGAATCCATCATCGAGGGCCACGATGCGCTCGATCGCACCACCCGCTGGCTCGACCAGTCGCAGATCGGCCGTATCCTGACCGGCGACACGGAAGCCTTGAAGGGCGGGCCGCCGGTGAAGGCGATGCTGATCCAGAACACCAACCCGATGACGGTGGCGCCGGAGCAGGCGCTGGTGCGCCAGGGTTTTGCGCGCGAAGACCTGTTCATGGTGGTGCATGAGCAGTTCATGACCGAGACGGCTGTCATGGCCGACATCGTGCTGCCGGCGACCATGTTCATGGAGCACGACGATCTTTATTACGGTGGCGGCCATCAGCATATTTCGGTCGGCGCCAAGCTGATCGATCCGCCCGGCGAGTGCCGTTCGAACCACGAGGTGTTGCAGGGCCTCGGCAGTCGGCTTAACGCCGTGCATCCCGGCTTTACGATGTCGCCGCGCGAGTTGATCGACGCGACGCTGCAGAAGAGCGGTCATGGCGATATCGCGGCCCTGGAGGCGGATCTCTGGCGCGACCTCCAGCCGGATTTCCGTACCTCGCATTACCTCGACGGTTTTGCGCATGCGGACAAGAAGTTCCACTTCAAGGCCGACTGGGCGAACCCGCCCTTCGGCAACGCCTTGGGCCCCTGGGCACAGATGCCGTCGCTGCCGGACCACTGGAACATTATCGAGGAAGTGGATGAGGCCCATCCGTTCCGGCTCGCCACCAGTCCCGCGCGCAGCTTTCTCAACACCAGCTTCAACGAAACGCCATCGTCGATCGCGCGCGAGGGCAAGCCCTCGGTGATGATGCACCCCGATGATGCCGCTACGCTCGGGCTCGCCGATGGGGATGTCGTCACACTCGGCAACGTGAGAGGCGAGACGAATTTGACGTTAAAGCTGTTCGACGGGCTGCGACGCGGCGTACTGATCGCGGAATCCATTCAGCCGAACAAGGCCCATATCGGCGGTCGCGGTATCAACATGCTGACTGGAGCCGAGGCGATCGCCCCCGTGGGCGGTGCGGCGTTCCATGACAACAAGGTCTGGGTGAAGAAGGCCACGCTTTCGGCTTAAATCCTGCTTGCAGTCCGGCGTCATCCTGCCGCAAATGTTCGCCAACCCATGGCAAACAGGGCGAGCGGACAATGACCGACAACAGCAGCGTAATACGCGAAAAGCGCGGACAGGCGTTCTGGATTACCATCAACCGGCCGGACAAGCGCAACGCCATCAATGCCGACGTCGTCGCCGGCATCGCCAAGGGGTACCGCGACGCCCATGACGACAAGGAAGTGCGCGTCATCGTGCTGACGGGTGCGGGCGACAAGGCGTTTTGCGCCGGCGCCGACCTGCAAAACAGCGGTGCCGCCTTTGCGATGGATTTCTCCAGGCCGAATGTCGACTACGCCGATTTGTTGCGATTGTCGCAGAACGCCACCAAGCCTGCGATCGCGCGGGTAGGGGGCGTTTGCATGGCCGGCGGCATGGGCTTGCTGTGCATGACGGATATGGCGGTGGCCGCCGATCACGTGATCTTCGGGCTGCCCGAGGTGAAGGTCGGCGTGTTCCCGATGCAGGTGATGAGCCTGTTGCAATCGATGGCGCCGCCGCGCCTCGTTAACGAATGGGCGCTGACCGGCGAGCCGTTCAACGCCAAGGCTGCTCAGGCCGCGGGGCTGCTGAACTACGTGGTGCCGTCGGTCGAACTCGACGCCAAGGTCGATTGGCTGATCAGCCGCATCGTCGACAAATCGCCGACTGCGATCCGGCGTGGAAAATATGCCATGCGTGCCATCGCCTCGATGTCGTTCGACGAAAGCATCGCCTACACTGAAAGCCAGATTGCTTTGCTGGCCATGACGGAAGACGCCAAGGAAGGCCTCAAGGCCTTCAGTGAAAAACGCAAGCCCTCGTGGCCGGGTAAATAGTTCGGTTGTGGGCTCCTGGCACGACTGCTCGACGTGCGACCGCCGAGTCGAACGAACCCGACACTGTTGTCGATCAGCCAATCACGACGGCAGGCCCGGGCCGGGTGGGCCGAGGGGTCTTGATAAGGATCGCGCCATTTGGCACTCTGACGATGGATTTTTCCTGAGCGTCGATTTTTTCCAAAGGGGGTTTCATGCAAAGGCCATTGCTGACGATCGTGGCGGCGACCTTTGCCGCGGTTCTGCTTTCCGGCGGCAGCGTCCAGGCCGGTCCGTACGCTTTTGGAGATGCACCCTACCGACTGAACTGGTGGTACGATCCTGAGATCGAATCTGGCTGCTGGAAATGGAATTGGCAGCTGCACCAGTGGAACGACTATTGTCCACGGTATGTGCAGCCGAAGGCCTATATGTACCCGCGTTCCCCGCGGGTAGCGTTGCGTACCAAGGGCTAGCGCCAATTACGGCAGCCGGAGGCTGCGCGCCTGACTATTCTTCAGCCCATGACTGTTGGGCTCAAGAACGTATGGGCTCAAGAACGTATGGGCTCAAGAACGTAGAATGGTGCACGCAACCTGGTTGTGCTTTCCAAAGTTCAGCAAGGCGTTTTCCCGGAAGCCGTCGAGCCATACACCGTGCCCTGCGTACCGATAGCCCACGCCCATCGGGATCAGCCGAACGCGGGTTGCGCCGCGACGCCCCGTGTGGAGCGATGCCGTGACGACTTCGCCCACGACACTAACGGCGATCGGGCAAAGCGGGTACTGCCGGCCGTTCTCACAGGTGAAAACGATCTCCGAACAATTGCCGATGGAGCTTGGGCCTGATGTCATCAACCCCAAATCTGCGGCGTTTGCTGGAAGGCTGCCGACACAGGCGGCGAATACAAATGAAATTGCGATCGAAAAAAAATTGCTCAATACGGCGCGCATTGCGGCCCCCAAAAGTCGGAAAAACTGGAGATAACTGAGCAAAAATTGGCCATAGGGTCAAATAGATATTCCCTCGCTCCCCTGCATTGCGGGCTGGGAACGCGCAGTGGTTCGCGGCAAGTTCAACTCATGGCGACCGCAAACACCAGTGCTTTGACGGATACTGTGCAGGTGAACTTTGACAGTACCTTCGGCCAGGCCAAGCACCTGTGCGATCTCCTTGTTCGAAGCTCGGCGTTTCAGCATTGCAACGCTCTGCAGCGACGCAAATTCAGCGGCCACCGCCACGTGGCGTGGTTCAATGGGACCCCGCATCGTCAACGAAAACCCGAACACGCTCGATGCGTTCTGGTTGACCTTGCACCAGACCACGAATCTCACCGGTCGCGGCTAGTCTCGAGCCGGGTTGCAGGCAAGGTTCGATGTGCCGAACTTGCCTGCAAGCGTCCCGTTTGTCAGTTGCCCGGGATTTCCAGGCTGCGCGTGATCAGATCTTTTGCTGCGCACCCGCGCCCGCCACATTCACGGTGATTTTCTGGATCTCCGTGCGCCCACCGTCGAACCTGACCTCGATCGTCAAGACATCATTGCCCAGGAATTCCGGCGGCGATTTGTAGAAGGCGACATAGGCCGGCACTTCGAGTGCAAGGCAGGCCTTGTAATTGGTGGCCTTCACCTTTGCGGTCTTGACGACCACCTTGCCGGATGCCGGCGGGGTCACCAGCCGTATGGTCGGCAGTGGGCCGGACGTGCAGTCGGGAAGAACGTTGAGGTAGACGCCGATCTGGGTGTCCTTGTTTGGAACGGATTTGACCGTCCGCTCGACGACTCGGGATGGCTCCTGCGCCGAGGCGAGGCCGGCAAGACCAGTCAGCACGAAGGCTGCGGCAGAAGATAATACCTTCATTCCCTGTCCCCCGATCGCTGACGGCGTTGCCCAATTTAGGCAAACC
Organism: Bradyrhizobium sp. JYMT SZCCT0180; assembly: GCF_018130165.1. Lineage (GTDB taxonomy): Bacteria > Pseudomonadota > Alphaproteobacteria > Rhizobiales > Xanthobacteraceae > Bradyrhizobium. Next base: position 39,233 of record NZ_JAFCLZ010000012.1, read on the forward strand.
GCTCATTTCAAAGACTTTTTCGTGGCAGTCCCGGCGCCACGGCAATTTACCACACCAGAACGAAAAACAGCAGTTAACCAATTGATTTTGTTGACGGTGGAACCGGTTAACAATAGCTTAATATGACAAAAGTTCAGAATATTCTTTGCAATCTTGAATTAAACGACAGTTATTTGACGGGGTAGTTTTATGAATGCGCAATTTCAGGTTGCACAGCTTTCTGGCGCGTCTACTTCCTCCAATACCGCTGCTCCACCCCGGGTTTTCAGACTGGCGAAGCCGCTCGGCGAACAGGCTGTCGTCGTCAATGTCGGATTTGACCAGAAGGTCAAGCTCGATTTTTCCGGGATCGCGAACGAGAAGATCACGCTGGTCCGCGTCGGCGAAAAGCTGATCATCCTGTTCGACAACAAGTCGACTTTGACCGTCGAGCCGTTCTTCGATTCAAGGCATGACGGCCTGAACAACATGGCCATCGAAGTGGCGCCGGGGCGCGAAGTCTCGACCAGCGAATTTGCAAGCCTGTTTCCGGTTACCACGGATCAGTCGGTTTTGCCGGCCGCCGGCACTGCAGGCGCCAATGGCAACGCGCAGGCCAGCGGCGCGAATTTCAGCGGTAACTCCGTTGATCCGTTTAGCACGGGTAACCCGCTCGATCTGCTTGGCCAGGAAGAGCTCGGCACGTTTGCCCTCGGCCCGCAGACCACGCTGCTGGCAAACAACTTTCCGACCATTTTGGCGAACGCGGCGATTGCGTTCGACGAAGACGGGTTGACCGGAGGCAATCTCGGCGGCATCGGCGACCTCGACCCGACCAGCAACGGGCCGATCGCGGCGGTCGGAGTGCTCGCGCATGAGTATGGCGCGGATGGCGCCGGCAGCACGCTTCTTCTCGGCACGGGCGCGCCAACGGGATTTACCTACGCGCTGAGCGCCGGCGGGACCGTTCTGACGGTCAGCCAGATCCAGAACGGCATCAGCGTGGCCGTTCTCCAGGTTACGCTCAGCGACACGATCGGCGGCGCATACACGGTCACGCAGTTGCACGCGATCGATCACACAACGGCCGGCAACGAAAACGATCAGTTCTTCACGTTCAACTATCGCGTTACCGACGGCAATGGCGACACCATCGACGGCACGCTCGCCCTGACCGTCAACGACGATAGTCCGGTGGTTTCGGCAAATGCTCCGATCAATTTCGACGAGGATGCGCTGGCCGGTGGCAACCTCGGCGGTACCGGTGACCTCAATCCCGGTACCAACGGCCCGATCACCGCGAGCGGGGTCCTCGCGCACAATTATGGCGCGGATGGCGCCGGGTCGCTGCTGCTGGTTCCCACGGGCGGCACTGCCGGATTTACCTATTCAGTGAACGCCGCCGGCACGGTTCTGACCATCAGCCAGTTTCAGGATGGCTCGAACGTCAGCGTTCTGCAGGTCGTGCTGACCGATCGGACGTCGGGCAATTACACGGTCACCCAGCTTCATGCGATCAATCATGCGCCGGGTCAGGACGAGAACAACCAGACCTTCACCTTCAACTACAACGTCACCGACCACGACGGCGACTCCGTTACGGCAACGGTGTCCCTGACGGTCAATGACGATACGCCGGTTGCCCTTTCGGGTACGCCTTCCGAAGGCCAGGAAGAGGGACCGGGTTCGTTTGGGACGGTGTACGAGGACGGACTGAACAACCTTCAATCCGTCGGCAATTCGGAAAGTATCTTCCAGACGACCGGGGTCGTGATCCACGCGGTGGATCTGCTGAGCTTTGTTTCCTTCGGCGCGGACAAGCCGGGGACGTTCGGTATCAATCCCGGCGCCACGGCGCCGCTTTTGTTCTCGCACGGCGTTCAGATTGTCTATTCGGTCAACGCAGGCGGAGACACGCTGACCGCTACCGCCGGCGCCCGGACCGTGTTCACGTTGCACGACAATGGCGATCAGACCTTTACATTCGTGCTCGCCGACCAGATCGACCATAACCCGCTGGATTCGGGTGGCGGCGATTTCGAGTCGATCAACATCAATCTTGCGTCGGCGTTCCTGGCGACGGATTTCGACGGCGACAGCGTGGTGTTGCAGGGTCAGATCAACATCCGTGTTGAAAACGACGTTCCGGTTCAGAATTTCTCCGCGACGCCCGTCACCGGCTCGGTTCAGGAAGATGCCCTGACCGATGCCAACTCCAACAATCATTCGGTCGGTAACGCCGAAGGCAGCAGCCAGACCACCGTTGCCGAAGGAGAATTGTCGTCTCTCGTGACGGTTGGCGCCGACGAGACCGGAACGTTCTCGCTGGTCTCCGCGCCGAGCGGGTTGCCGACGCTGACGTCAAAGGGCGGCACGGTCCTTTACTCCGTCGATGGCGATACGTTGACCGCGTATGTGGATGGCGGCGACGCCGGCTACCAGGCCGGAACAGATCGCGCCGTGTTCACCTTGCAGGTTTCGTCAAGCGGACACTACAAGTTCACGCTGCTCGACCAGATCGATCACGTGCTCAATTCGCCGGCTAACAGCGACGCCGAGACTCTCGTTCTGAACTTTGCCTCCGCGATCAAATTTACCGATTTCGATGGCGATTCCATCACGTTGTCGGGCGGGTTTAGCATTTCGGTCGAGGACGATATCCCGGTCCTGACGACGGCTTCGGTGTCGGCGAGTGTGGAAGAAGACGACCTCAACAATGCGCAGTCTGTCGGCAATAACGAGGACGCGTCGGTTGGCAAGACGGTCGCAACCGGTTCGCTGACGACGCTGGTATCGGTCGGCACCGACGAGCCGGGCACGTTCTCGCTCGATACGACGTTTGCGTCGCTGACCAGCCAGGGCCTGGCCTCTCATGGCCTCGCGCTGAGCTATAGTGTCGCCGGCGACACGCTGACGGCCAAGGCCGGGGCGCTGACGGTGTTCACCGTGCAGGTAACGGCGGGCGGAGATTACACCTTTACCCTGGTCGACCAGCTCGATCATGTGTCGGGCAACGGTGAGAACAGCCTGACCATCGACCTGTCGTCGATCGTGCGCTTTACCGATTTCGACGGCGATACCGTTTCGCTTTCCAACGAATTCAAAGTCACCGTGCAGGATGACATTCCGGTCCTGTCGACGGCTTCGCTGTCGGTGACGGTGGAAGAAGACGACCTCAACAATGCGCAATCACTCGGCAACAACGAGGACGCGTCGGTTGGCAAGACGGTCGCAACCGGTTCGCTGACGACGCTGCTATCGGTCGGCGCCGACGAGCCGGGCACGTTCTCGCTCGATACGACGTTTGCGTCGCTGACGAGCCAGGGCCTGGCCTCTCATGGCGTCGCGCTGAGCTATAGTGTTTCCGGTGACACGCTGACCGCCAAGGCCGGGGCGCTGACGGTGTTCACCCTGCAAGTGACGGCGGGCGGAGATTACACGTTCACCCTGGTCGACCAGCTCGACCATGTGTCGGGCAACGGTGAGAACAGCCTGACCATCGACCTGTCGTCGGTCGTGCGCTTCACCGATTTCGACGGCGATACCGTTTCGCTTTCCAACGATTTCAAAGTCACCGTGCAGGACGACATTCCGGTCCTGACGACGGCTTCGGTGTCGGTGACCGTGGAAGAAGACGACCTCAACAATGCGCAATCACTCGGCAACAACGAGGATGCGTCGGTTGGCAAGACGGTCGCAACCGGTTCGCTGACGACGCTGGTATCGGTCGGCACCGACGAGCCGGGCACGTTCTCGCTCGGTACGACATTTGCGTCGCTGACGAGCCAGGGCCTGACCTCTCATAACGTCGCGCTGAGCTATAGTGTTGCCGGCGACACGCTGACGGCCAAGGCCGGGGCGCTGACGGTTTTCACCGTGCAGGTGACGGCGGGCGGAGATTACACCTTTACTCTGGTCGACCAGCTCGACCATGTGTCGGGCAACGGTGAGAACAGCCTGACCATCGACCTGTCGTCGGTCGTGCGCTTCACCGATTTCGACGGCGATACCGTTTCGCTTTCCAACGATTTCAAAGTCACCGTGCAGGACGACATTCCGGTCCTGACGACGGCTTCGGTGTCGGCGACCGTGGAAGAAGACGACCTCAACAATGCACAGTCTGTCGGCAACAACGAGGATGCGTCGGTTGGCAAGACGGTCGCAACCGGTTCGCTGACGACGCTGGTATCGGTCGGCGCCGACGAGCCGGGCACGTTCTCGCTCGGGACGACATTTGCGTCGCTGACCAGCCAGGGCCTGACCTCTCATGGCGTCGCGCTGAGCTATAGCGTTGCCGGTGACACGCTGACGGCCAAGGCCGGTGCGCTAACGGTATTCACCGTACAGGTGACGTCGGGCGGAAATTACACGTTTACCCTGGTCGACCAGCTCGACCATGTATCGGGCAACGGTGAGAACAACCTGACCATCGACCTGTCGTCGGTCGTGCGCTTTACCGATTTCGATGGCGATACCGTTTCGCTTTCCAACGATTTCAAAATCGTCGTGCAGGACGATATCCCGGTCCTGACTTCTGCGCCGGCGATCTCGCGGGTCGTCGACGAAGACGACATCAATACCAACTGGTCGCAGGGCACCAGCCCGGGCGACGGCAGCGCCGACGGCTCGCTGACCGAAGGCTCCACCGGCGCCGCAATCGTTACCGGAACGCTGTCGGGCCTGGTTTCCGTGGGTGCCGACGAACCCGGCAGATTTGGATTCACGTCGACCGCGGTTGCCCAACTGACGGCGCTTGGCCTGTTCTCGAAGCAGACCGCGCAGGGCGACGGCGACAACGGCAAGCCATTATTCTATCTGACCTCGTCGAGTGGCAACGAAGTGGTCATCACGGGATACGAGCCGAACCCGCAGGGTAATCCGGTTTTCTCGCTGACCCTGAACACCGTCACCGGCGCCTATGAATTCCGCCTGTTCGACGAGTTGATTCATGCCGTCGACAACGGCGAAAACACCGCACTGCGCTCCGGCTTGCCGGGCGTCAACGGTCAAGCAACCGTTCCCTATCTCGATCTCGGCTCGATCATCAACTTTACGGACCGGGATGGCGACACCGTCAATCTGAGCGGCAAGTTCACGGTGACCGTCACCGACGATGTGCCGCAGGCCGATATCGACCTGGATGGCGGCTCGGTTACGATCGACGAAACGGCCGGCAACCAGGCCGACGACACCACCTCCAGCAGCGTCAGGGCGCTGTTCGCCAACCTCGAAGCTTCCGGCATTGTCGGTCACGATCCCGACGTCCCCGGCAATCAAGGCGGCGTATTCCCCAACGACCACAATGGCTCCGTCGCCGGCTATGGCGCGCTGGCCTACGCCCACAGCGATGGCGCGGTGGTTACCGACGATTCCATCATCGGCTCGGATTCTCCTGCGTACCCGCATCAGTATTCGCTGAGCATCTCCGGCGGCGCAGCGTCCGGACTTTTCATAACTGACGGCAGCCCGATCAATCTGTCTGTCAACGCGGGCGGCCTCGTGATCGGCACCGTCGGCGGTGCAGGGCCGTTTGCCGGCAAGGTCGCCTTTGCGATCGCCATCCATTCCAACGGTGAAGTCAGCGTCGCGCAGTATCTGTCGATCAGGCACGACGATCCCGGCGATTCGAATGAATCGAATGATGCCAACGACAACAATTCCTCGACCAACCTCCAGACGCTGAGCGGCAAGATCGTCGCCACGCTGACGGTGACGGATTCGGACGGCGACCAGTCCGCGAACTCGGTCAATATCGGCAATCTCATCAACTTCCTGGATGACGGCCCCTCGGTCTCGTCCAACGACCGCGTCGTGCTCGAGGATGATGACCTCGCCAACGGCATCGACGGCGGTCCGAACGACGACAGCGCGCCGCAGAATGCGTCCGGCACGCTCGAGCACGCCTACGGCGCCGACGGACCGGGCAGCACGCTGCTGACCGGCGTCAACCTGCCGTCCGGACAGGGATTCACGTCCACCGTGGCCCCTGACGGCCTGTCGCTGACGATCAAGCAGAATGGCGTCGATGTCCTGCTGGTCACCCTGACCGATGCGACGAGCGGCAACTATACCGTTACCCAGCTTCACGCGATCGATCATCCGACGCTGAACGGCCAGAACGGCGACGATACCGAGAACAACGTCATCTTCACGGTGAACTACCGCGTCACCGACGGCGATGGTGACACCGTCAACGGCTCGATGGAAGTGAACGTCGACGACGATTCGCCGGAGCCGAACTTTGTGCTGCAGTCCGGCACGCTCGTCGTGGTCGACGAAACCGCAGGTCCGCAGAGCATCACTGCGACGCCGTCAGTCCCCGGCGACGCCAACGACAACGACATCACCAATCCGTTCCCGGTCAGCGTCACCAATCCCGGCGTTCCCGGAACCGACTCGACCCTGTTTGGCGCCCCGCAGGTTTCGCAGAGCGTCGGCGCCGTGGTTGCGGTTACGCCGAACTACGGCGCCGACGGTGCCGGCTCGGTGGTCTATTCGATCGACGTTCCCAACAGCAGCGTGGCGTCCGGCCTCACGACGACTTCGGGCCATCCGATTACCCTGTTCGAAGTGAACTCGACGCTGATCGTCGGCCGCTACGACGTCAATAATGGTAGCGTCGGCGCCAACGATCCAGCCGCCTTCGCCATCTATATCAACCCGACCACGGGCGTGATGTCGGTCATCCAGTACGTCCCGATCATGCACGACGATCGCGGCGACTTCGATGAAGACAATGACAACGGCAACAACGCCAACGATGCGGCGCCGAACGATCCGCTGACCGCACAGCAGTGGATCACGAACAGCGCGCTGCGCGTCACCGCGACGGTCACCGACCACGACGGCGATTCCGTCGACCAGAGATTCGACATCGGCAACAAGATCCGCTTTGAGGACGATGGTCCGAGCCTGACCGTCACCGCGCCGGCTGCGATCAGCGGTCTCGATTTCGGTACCTTCGTTCCCAATGGCAACGCTTGGGGTACCGACAGCGGCACTGCGACCGGCACCAACGGCGGCTGGACCATTGCCGATGCCAACCAGGGCCACACTGGTGGTGCTCTGCTCGGAAATACCGGCCCGGGCGCCGTTCAACTGGAGCGTGTCGGCGACGGGTACCTCGGCTTGCACTCGTCGACCAACGGCTTCATGGTCGATCTCGATGCGTCGGCGCGCGACGTCAACATCAGCCAGGTCGTGAACGGTCTGGCCGTCGGCCAGACCTACGATTTGCGTTTTGAAGCAGGCTCGCCGTCGCCCGGAACCTCCCATCTCGAAGTCTGGTTTGGCGGCGTCAAGGTTGGCGACATCACGCCGACCGGGCAGATGCAGCAATATGCCATCACGCTGACCGGTGGCTCAGGCGATGCCAGCAATCGTCTCGAGTTCCGTGAGACCGGTACGCCCGATAATCACGGCACGTATCTCGCCAACGTCTCGGTCGGCGATATCGTCATCGATGAAACCGCTGGAATCCAGGCCTATCCGGATTCGAATGAGGTTGCGGCCAACACGCTGTTCAATGCGATCGCGCAAAAGGGGACGGACCCCGACATGGCGCCGCAGTTTGCGGCGGGAACGTCTCCTGCGGTCTCCGTGGCCGCGAGCTTCGGGGCGGACGGTCCGTTTGGCGGCTCGGCCGCGACGGGGACCTCCTATTCGGTGTCGACGACTGGCGGAACAAACCATGTCAATTCCGGTTTGACCACGACTGCCGGTCAGCAGATCTACCTGTTCAACGAGACCTACGCAGGCATTACCTACGTCGTTGGACGTTACGATTCCGACGGTGTCGGCGGGGCAAGCAACGCCGGTTATGCCAACGGAACGGTGCAGGATGCCGCGGCTTTCGCCTTCTCCATCGACAGCACCGGGCACATTCAGGTTGTGCAGTATGTCTCGCTGTATCAGCCGAACACCGCCAGCAACGATGAAGGCGTGTTCCTGAAGGCGGGTTCGCTCTCGGTCAACGTCACCGTCACCGACGGCGATTCCGACAGTCTGACCAAGAGCGCCGATGTTTCCGCGAGCATTCGGTTTGACGATGACGGCCCGACGCTGATTTCCGGAACGTCCGTTAAGGCGGAGGTGGATGAAGACGGTCTGCATTTGCCCGGCTTCTCCAACTCGAACGCGGATGGTTCTCCGCTTCTGCGCGATGGAGAGGTGACCGGCACCAATTCGGCTACGGCGAGTTCCGTGACCTATGGCGAACTCGATGCCCTCGTCAATTTCGGCGCGGACGGCTTCGGCAGCTTTGGCCTCAAGGCGATGAACAGTCCGGTCGACAGCGGATTGAAGTCGAAGGACGGCCAGATTCTCATCATCACCGATGCAAACGGGCTGCACGGCTACGTCGACAATGGCACCGCCGGATTCGACCCGACGCCGGTGACTGGCGACCGCGAAGTCTTCACGCTGACGGTGAATACCGACGGTTCCTACACGTTTACGCTGAAGGACCAGATCGATCATTCGGTTCTCGACGGCGAGGGCGTCGGCAACAACGAGAATACGACGTTCATCGACCTGTCGACCTATGTCGTCGCCACGGACGGCGACGGCGACAGCGTGCCGCTTGGGGCCGGGTCTTTCACCGTCAAGGTGGTCGACGACATCCCGGTCGTCACCGTGCGCGCTCCCGAACAAGAAGTCCATGTCGACCGCGAGACCCTGAGTTTTGATCTCAAGGGCGGCAACGATGTCGTCGGCGGCGTGTCGACAAACTCGATCAAGGGAATCTGGGCGACCGGCGTAGACCTGACCGACAACGACGACACGGCCAACACCAGCAACAATTCCATCGGCATTGGCGACGGCCAGAGCATCGATGGACTTGGCCACCAGGGCCAGAAAACGACCGGTCCCGAGATTCTCACGCTTGAGTTCTTCGAGAACGTCAACATTCCGAACGGCAACGGACAGCCGACGCACGGCGCCGCGTACGATGTCAATGTGTTCCGGTTCTCGATCGACGCTGCCGAATCGCAGCAGAATGATGATGCTGTCGTATTCGTCAGCGTGTTGAACAACGGCTCGGTTGTTTCACCGAACGACTACGTCGTTACGATCAACGGCGCGGCGCCCTCGACGGTCGCGATCGTCCACAACGTCTATGACAACGGGACGTTGATTGGTTACGTATTCGAGAATGTTCCGGACGACGCGGACTTCCAGATCACGAGCGCTTCGGGCTTCGACACTGTCAAGGTCGGGAATTACAACGGCTTTGCGTTCACGACGGACAACAATGCGAGCGAGACGGTCAGCACCGGAAATTCGTTCAAGGTCTATGGTTTGGAAGCCGACATCCTGACGGAGGTCGTAACCCTCGAAACCTTCAAGGTCAGCCACGACGAAAGCCCGGGCGTCAATACTGCCGCCGATCCGAATGCGGCAAATGACATCGCTGTCGACAACGACGCCAATACGCCGGCGCCTGCGGCGCCATCGGCCATCTTCGACGCCAATGCGATTGGCTACGCCAGGTCCGAGATCAGCGTGACCTCGCCCGGCTCCCTGTTCGCCGGCACCGTGGGCGCCGACGAGAACGGCACCTGGTCGTTCAAGGTCACCTCCGCCAACGGCGGCGCGATCAGCAACCTCGATTCCGGGCTGCAGACGCTCGACGGCACCCACATCATGCTGTCGACCGAAGCCAGCGGGGCTGTCGTCGGTATGGCGAACCAGACGGCAGTCTTCAGGGTCTATGTGGATGCAGACGGATTCGTCTGGGTGGCGCAGTACCAGGCGATCCAGCATGATGTGGCCGGTTCCGACCAGGCTGCGTTCGACGACATCGCGATCGTCACCGCTGCTCTGCACATCCAGGGCACGCTGACGGATTTCGATCACGACGCGATCACCAAGGTGTCTCCGGTCGCGCTCAACGTTCAGTTCCAGGATGATGGCCCGCTCGCCGTCGCGGAAGGATCGCAGACCGTCGTTGAAGGTTCTGCGCCTCTTCAGGGTCAGCTCGACTTCAATGCGGGCACTGACGGCGCGACCGTCACGCAGGTCAACGGGCAGAACCTGATTTTCGGTATCGATGGCTATTCCCAGGCCATCAGCACCAGCCACGGCAGCATCCAGGTCACCGCCAGCGGCGCCTACAAGTTCACGCCCCAGGCCGACGATTTTCACCAATCCGGAGGCGCGTCCAACTTCACCTACACCGTGACCGACGGCGACGGCGATACTTCGGGATCGACGGTGGCATTCGTGGTCACCGACGACACCGACGTCACCACGGTGACGCTGAACGACAGGATGGTGAATGAAGGCGCCGGCACGGCGACGATCACCGCCAGCGTCGACCATGCCCCGCAGGGCAGCAGTCTCGTGTTGTCGCTGAGCAATGGTGCGACGATCACGATCCTTGCCGGCCAGACGACGGGCACCTCGACCCCGTTTGCCGTGCAGGGCGACGACCCCTATATCGACAACCAGACCTACACTGTTTCGATCACCGGCTCGACCGGCGGCAACTACGAGTCGTTGAACAAGGCCGACACGGCGACGGTGACGATCAACGACACGATCGACCCGACGACGGTGACGCTATCCGCCTCGACGGTGCTGGAAGGATCGAACGCGAGCTACGTGTTCACCGCGACGCTGTCGAACGCCTCGCACGGTACCACCACGATCACGACCGACCAGGGCGTGATCACGATTCTCGATAACCAGACCACGGGCACGCTGACGGTTGCTCCTAATCCGGCGAACGTCGAGGATCCCTATGTGGATCCGACCCAGCTGACGGCGACGGTCACCGCGGTGAGCGGCGGCAACTTCGAGAACCTGACGGGGATCGGAGCCTCGGCGACCGCGCACATCAACGACACGACCACGACCAATTTCGTAACGCTGGACAATGTGGTGGTCGCCGAGAACCAGACGTTCGTCTATACGGCGCACCTGGATTATGCGCCGATATTGACGCCGTTCACGGTGACGCTGAGCAACAACGTCACCATCACCTTTGCGCCCGGTCAGACCCTGGCCACGTCTGCGCCGCAGTCGGCGCAGGGCGATGACGTGTATCTGGATGGCCAGGTGATCCCCGTCTCGATCACCGGCGCCTCGGGCGGCGGTTTCGAGGCCGTCAACTTCACGACTTACGGCAATGCCACGGTAACGATCAACGACACGGTCGACCCGACCACGGTGACCCTGACCGCCTCGACGGTGTCGGAAGGCCCCGGCGCGAACTATCTGTACACGGCGACGCTGTCGAATATCTCGCATGGCACCACCACGATCACGACCGACAAGGGCGTGATCACGATCGGCGATGGCCAGACCACGGGCACGCTGACGGTGAACCCGGTTCCGGTGAACGGCGAAGATCCCTATCTGGATGCGAGCCAGCTGACGGCGACGGTCACCGCGGTGAGTGGCGGAAACTTCGAGAACCTGACGGGGATCGGAAACTCCGCGACGGCGCATATCAACGACACGACCGACCCGACGACGGTTAGCCTGAGCGCCTCGACGGTGTCCGAAGGTCCCGGCGCGAGCTACCTGTTCACGGCGACGCTGTCGAACGCCTCGCAGGGCACCACCACGATCACGACCGACAAGGGCGTGATCACGATCGGTGACGGCCAGACCACGGGCACGCTGGCGGTCAACCCGGTTCCGGCGAACGGCGAGGATCCCTATCTCGACAGCAGCCAGCTGACGGCGAACATCACCAATGCGACCGGCGGCAATTTCGAGAACCTGCAGGTGCTGCAGGCCTCGGCGACGGCGCATATCAACGACACGACCGACCCGACGACGGTGAGCCTGAGCGCCTCGACGGTGTCGGAAGGTCCCATCGCGAGCTATTTGTTCACGGCGACACTGTCGAACGCCTCGCAGGGCACCACCACGATCACGACCGACAAGGGCGTGATCACGATCGGTGACGGCCAGACCACGGGCACGCTGACGGTCAACCCGGTTCCGGCGAACGGCGAGGATCCCTATCTCGACAGCAGCCAGCTGACGGCGAACATCACCAACGCGACCGGCGGCAACTTCGAGAACCTGACGGTGCTGCAGGCCTCGGCGACCGCGCATATCAACGACACGACCGACCCGACGACGGTGAGCCTGAGCGCCTCGACGGTGTCGGAGGGACCGAGCGCGAGCTATTTGTTCACGGCGACGCTGTCGAACGCCTCGCAGGGTACCACCACAATCACGACCGACCAGGGCGTGATCACGATCACGGACGGGAATACGACCGGGACACTGGTCTTGCCGGCCGGCAATGGCGAGGACGTCTACTTCGACGGGTCGAGCCTGACCGCGACGATCACCAACGCGACCGGCGGCAACTTCGAGCAGATCAACATCGGCACGGCGACCGCGACTTCGAATGTCAATGACACCATCACTCCGGTGACCGTGAGCCTGTCGACGAGCAACGTGCAGGAGAATGTCGCCAACGTCACCTTTACTGCGACGCTGTCGAGCGCCTCGCAGGGCAATACCATTGTCCACACCAGCCAGGGCGATATCACGATCGGCGACGGCCAGACCACGGGCACGCTGCTCGTTGCGACCAGCAACAGCGAGGACGTCTACGTCGATCCGTCGAGCGTTACGGCGACGATCACCAGCGCAACCGGTGGCAATTTCGAGCAGATCAACATCGGCACCGCGAGCGCCACGGCGCAGGTCACCGACACCACAAATCCGGTAACGGCGACGCTGACCACGTCTGCGACGACGATATCGGAAACCGGTGGCTCCATCACCTACACGATCACGCTCAGCGGCACGCCGGGATCGATCGATCCTGACAACAATCTGGTGTTCACGCTGACCAACGGCGAGCAGATTACGGTTGCGGCCGGGGCGACCAGCGGTTCGTTCACGAAAACTTACACCGACGCAGAGATCACCAGTCAGGCGTCCATTTCAAACTCGATCTCGACCGTGACCGGTGGAGCGGAGTACGAGCAGTTGCTCAAGACGGGCACCACTTCGGTCCCGGTCGACTACAAGCCCACGGTAACGGACAGCGCTTCCGCGTTGATCGTCAACGAAGCTGCGCTCGACACCACGCAAGCGGGGTCTGACCTGGCGGCGGGTGTGAAGACTGGTTCGCAATCGAACCTGACTTCCGAGACCGCCGTCGATACCAACGGCCTGACCTTCAAGGCGGGGTCGGAGAGCATTACGTCGATCAAATTCGCAGATCCGAACAATGTCCTCGACGCATACGCGACGCCATCTTTCGCCAACCTCGCCAGCGGCACAGCACAGTGGTCGCTGTCGGACGACGGGCGGACTCTGACTCTGGCATTTGCCGGGCAGACCGCGCTCATAATGGCATTGACCGGATCGTCGACACTGGCTGCGAATGCCACCGGAGCGGTCACGGTGACGACGACGCTGGTCGACCGTTTCGCGCATCTCGTGCCGTCCAGCGTGCTCGATGTGATCCTGGGTGGGGTCAAGGTGGTCGCTACCGACACTTCCGGTGATCAGGTTGCCGGAACGGTCACGGTCAATATCGTCGACGACGTGCCGTTGGCGGTTGCGGACCCGACCGCCCTGACGGTTCTGGAGACCGCGGGGCAAACCATAGGGACGAATCTACTTAGCAACGATAGCCTTGGCGCCGATGGTGCCACGGTGACTGCGGTTGATATTGGCGCCGGCTTCCAGAACATTGGGACCAGCGGGACCACGGTACTGTCGAACGCCAACGGGACTTACACGTTCCAGGCCAACGGCACATGGACGTTCGATCCTAACGTCAATGCCTCTGCATCGAACCAGACCGGCAACTTCACCTACCAGATCACCGACGGCGACGGCGACACCTCGACCGCGACGCAGGCGGTCAATATCACCAACGTGTCGAGCCCGCTTCTGCTCGTCGGTTCGGACGCCGGCGATCAGACCGGCGAGGGCACCGATCATACCGTTCCGAATCCGCAAGGATTGGCCGATGGCGTGCTGCAGGGCGGTGACCTTGCTGACAAGATCGTGGGCGATCCAGGTGCGGTAACTGTCCAGCCAGGGCAGTCTGCGAACATTGTGCTGGTGCTCGACCGCTCGCCCAGCATGACCGGCGATGACGGCGAGATCGACGGCGGGACTACCCGGCTGGAAGCGATGAAGGATGCGGTCCAGGCGCTGATCAACAGCCTCGGCTCGTCAGGTGCGCAGAATATCCGCGTGCATGTCGTGCAGTTCGACGGGGATGCTCAATCTCTTGGAACATTTGACATCGTCGTGAGCGGCGCCGGCGTTCCGGCTACCATAACGACCGTCAACACCGCGGTCGAGAACATGCTCACTGCGGAACAGCCGGGCGGTACGGGTCCTGGCGGCACGAACTATGAAGCCGGCCTCTATCAGGCTTACAGGTGGATCAACGGCGAATTGGGCAACGCCCCGCTCGCTGGCGCGCAAGTCAATCGAGTTGTGTTCATTTCGGATGGTGAGCCGAACATCTACATGACCGGTGAACATGGATCGTCGACCACAAGTACCTCGAGCGCGTCGACGGCCATGGCTCATGTTCTCGGCACCCTTCCCGGAACCGATGTGTCGAACGAAGTGACGATGATCGAGAATCATTCGAGCTTCACTGGCGCAAGCAAGTTCCAGATCGAGGCCATCGGCATCGCCATCAGCGACCTCAGCAACCTGAATGACGTCGAGGACGGTGTTGGCGGCGCGACGGGCGGCGGTACCGCCACGAATGTGACAACGGCATCACAACTGGTATCGGTCGTCAGCGTACTTGGCGGTTCGACCGCACTGGCCGCCGCCGGCAACGACACGATCAATGCCGGTGATGGCAACGACATCGTCTTCGGCGACGTGCTGCACACAGATTCCCTGGCGACGGCTCGCGGGGTTTCCGTGCCCGCCGGTTCTGGATGGGCCGTATTCCAGACCCTTGAAAACAGAGCAAACAACGAAACTGACGATCCTGCAGGTAACGGCGCCGATTGGACCCGCGCCGACACGGTCGCTTACATAGCTGCCAATCATCTGTCCTTGTCCGCCGAAAGCGGTCGCGCCGGTGGCAACGACGTGATTGACGGCGGCGCCGGGGACGACATCATCTATGGCCAGGAAGGCAACGACGTCATCACCGGTGGTACCGGCGATGATACGATGTCGGGCGGCAGCGGTAACGATACGTTCAACCTTGCCAACGGTGACTTCGTCGCGACCGAGTCCATCGACGGCGGGTCTGGAACCGACACTATCGTCTTGACCAATGTGATGACGGTTGATTTCAACATCGGGACGGTCATTGGCATCGAAGCGCTAACCGGTAGCAGCGGAAATGATATCGTAACGCTGTCCGGCTCGCTCTCGGCGTCTCTGGGTACGATTGATCTCGCTGGAGGCACCGACAGCTTGACGCTGGCCAATGCCGCCAACACGCTGACGGTAAGCAACACCGAGACCATCACGGGAGCCGCCGGGAATGATGCGATCACGTTAGGTACGGCTCAGGCTTCGGGCACGATCAATCTCAATGGTGGTACCGACAGCTTGACGCTGGCCAACGGCACCAACGCGTTGACGGTGAGCAACACCGAGACGATCACGGGCGGTACCGGGAATGACGCGATCACGCTGGGCGCAGCTCAGGCCTCTGGCACGATCGACCTTGCCGGCGGCACCGACAGCTTGACGCTGGCCAACGGCACCAACACGCTGACGGTAAGCAACACCGAGACGATCACGGGCGAGACCGGGAATGACACCATCACGCTCGGCACTGCACAGACATCGGGCACGATCAATCTTGGCACCGGCACGAACGCCCTAAATCTCGCGGCCGGCACCAATATGTTGTCGATATCGAACGTAGGCACTGTCACGGGTACCGCCAGCAGCGACATCCTGACGCTGACTGCCGCCTTTACCGGCGGTACGATCGACCTCGGCGGCGGCACCGGCGACGTGCTGAACTTGGGTAACTTCACCAACACGCTGACGGTGAACAACACCGAGACCATTGTCGGCGGTACCGGCGTCGACACGATCACCGCGGACGGTGGTAGCAGCACGATTACCGGCGGTGCTGGCGCCGACGTGCTGGCGGGCGGGGCAGGCAACGACACCTACGTCTACGGTGCTGCGGATGCGGCTGCCGGTGAGAATATCGTCGAGGCCGCCGGTGGCGGGATCGACATTATCCGTACCACGGCAACGACTGACTTCAGCGCCCTGACTGTCAATGGCGGGACCGATCTTTCGGGAGCAGGTTCGCTCGGCATCGAACAAATAATCATTGCGGGTAGCACCACGGCGACCTTCAACGGTGCGCAGTTGACCGGAAACGCGATAGCGATCAACGAATTTGCGGAGGCTACGACAAGTTTGGTCATCAACGTCGCCTCAGGCGCGACCGGTGACTTCTCCAACCTTACGTTCGGGGCAGTAGGTGCCGGAAATGCCTTCGACGAGGCAGATAACATAACCATCAACGGAAGCACCGGAAATGAAATCATCACCGCCACTACTCTCGGTGCCACGGTTAACGCAGGCGCCGGCATTGATCGGGTGGTTATCGAGGCAGGTACAAGCGCCGCATCGTGGAACATCAATTTAGGGGCGGGCGATGGGGCAGTCGACACGATCGTCTTCAAGCATGCCGGGATAGGCCTAGGTCATGATACGGTCGCCACCGTTTCCGCCTTCGCTGTGGCGAACGATCGGGTTGCAATCAAATTTTCCAACACGGACGTAACCGGTACCAGTTTCGCGGAGATCACGACGGATGGTACCGCGATCGCCGGGACGCAAGTTGTTGAAGTCAAGATTGCTGCCCGTGTGACTTCTAATCTCACCGACGACTCTAACAGCGGTGACATTGAAGACATTATTGCTGCGGCCACCAATAGCATCGCCGCCGGTAACTACACGTTTGTCATTTACTCATCGACATTAGCTAACGCGGATGCGGGTGTCTATTCGGTGAACATTACTGATCCTACGAACCCCAACACTGGCTCGATGACGGTCGAGCACATCATGACACTCAGTGGCGTTGGGTACGGGAATTTGACGACGTCGAATTTCGTGGCAGCCGGTGCCGACCCAATCGTCCTCGATCTCGATCAAAACGGAATCTCGTTCAGCTCCATCGGCGAAGGCGTCCAGTTCGACATTAACCACGATGGCGTCCCGGACCAGCTTGCCTGGACCGCCAACGGCGGAGACGGCATCCTCGCGCTAGATGTCGACGGTTCAGGCAAGATCGAAGGTGGCAAGGAGCTGTTCACGCCGGTCTTCAATGGCGGCAACTTCGCTGATGGTATCGCCGCGCTGGCGAGCCTCGACGGCAACCATGACGGCGTGATCGACAACAAGGATCAGGCGTTCGGTGAGCTCGTGGTCTGGCAGGATGCCAATCACAATGGCATCAGCGAAGCGGGTGAACTGGCCAAGCTCGGCGATCTCGGCATCAAGAGCATCGAGCTTGCGACCACGGCTGGCGCTCCCATCGACGGGCAGAATATCGCCGGCGTTGGGTCGTTCACGTACGCCGATGGCGCCAAAGGCACGTTCGTCGAGGTCGATCTCGATGCCTCGCTCGGCACCGCGCCGGCGCAACCGTCGGCCGAGGCGGCCGACGCCAATCATCCGACCCAGGCTGCCGAGGTACACGACCTGCCGATGACCGCGGCGGCAGCGGCCGACATCGTCGTGGAGTTCGATCACGGCGGCCGCGATATCGACCTCAACGCGCTGCTGGGAGCGGTCGCTCCGGCGCCGCAGCAGATGCCGAGCGGCGAGGCCCATCCGCCGCTGCTGGATGCAGTCTCAACGCCCGCTGCGATCACGCTCATGCATGAGCAGGCACAGCTTGCCATGCAGCTTGCGGCTCACTAGCCGCGGCGTCATTAGACGAGAAATCCGCCGGCTTCGCGCCGGCGGATTTTTTTTGGAAAATGCTTCGGTGAGCGACAGGGCCGCCCGCGGCCCATTTCTATCCTTGCATGGGTTGGTTTCGCGATTGTGCGTCCTCCTCGGCCGTGTGCCGCGCTCACATCAGTAGCGGCAAACCACCAGTCCAGGATGGCGTTGCAATCTCCGCCTCCGACCCCGTCCAGTCGACTGTGGTCGCGCCCGCCGAAGCCGCCGGCGAAGTCGCGCTTTGCCCGTCCGGCACAGCGCGCTTGGCATAGGGCGCCGCGAACAGGTGGACACCCTGGTGGTTGATGGCGAACAGCGGCGTGAAGTTCTTGGCGTCGGAGTCGTCCGTCAGCGTGGAGAAACGGTTGTCGAGCAGCAGCCACCGGCCGTCCAGACGCGCGGCCAGCACGGCGTGGTCCTGGCGGACCGAGCGATCGCGAACCAGTACGAGCTGGAGATCATCGCGGGAGAAACCCGCGGCGGTCAGCGCAACATACTTGGCGATCGCATAATCCTCACAGTCGCCCTTGGCGGTCGCAAACGTTGCGAGCGGCGTACTCCACCGGTCGGGTTCGCCATGCTGGGCGTAGTCACTGACGTAGCGGATCGCCGTGTTGACACCGCGATTGGCCTCGTCAAGCTTGTCACGTCCCGATTTGGAACTGACGGCGTTGATCAGGCGGAGGAATTGCGCGGCGTTGGCAGGGCATTTGCCGGCATCGCTGCCGCACTGGTCGAGAACAGCCTGCTCCTTCGTCATCGCGGCTTCGACGCCGCGCCATTTGCGCCACAGGAGGCCGTCCGGCGCGCGGAACGTAAACAGTCCGAACGGTTCGGTGCCGATCGTCGGCGTTTCCTTGACCTCCTGCACCGCATCGGTCGCGACACCCGAAGGGGTGAGCGCAGCGAGGCGAACCGCGTCGGGTCCACGGCCGCGCTGGCGGTCCAGCTTGGCCAGTACGGCGTTGATGCTGAAGAACGTTGCCGCAGGCCTGGACGCCCGATCGGCGCCCAGCGCGGACTCGGCGGCATTGGCGTCTGCGTTGATAGTATCTTCGGCTGCAAATGCGCCCGGTGCGGCGCAAAGGCTGAGCGAGAGAATGAGCCCCGTGGCGAGCGCAAGCGAGCGCTGCCGCAATTCTACGCGCGGCGTCATGACGTCCCCTTTGTCAGGAGCGTCAGCCAACGTCTCTGCGTCAGGTCAGCCGCCCCAATCTGTTATCGGGACGGAGAGTGCGGCCACCGCCGCTTATTCGGAGTTAAAGCGCGCCGCAGGCGAGGTGAATCCAGGAAAGGCGGTCAACCACCGGTTTTCCACATCGTTCAAACTTGAACGAATCGCGGTGACGATCCGTTAAGCAAGGCGCGAGGCGGGCTCAACGCTCGCGCAAGGCCTCGTCGCGCAAGGTGCGGGCGGGCTTGAGAAGATAGTCGAGGACGGATTTTTCTCCGGTCAGCACCTCGACGGTGGCGACCATGCCTGGAATGATCGGCAGGGAGTTCTTGGTGGTGCCGAGGTGGTTCTTGTCGGTTCGCACCATCACACGGTAAAAAGTTTCCTGACGCTCCGACTTGTCGGCCTTCTCGTCGACGATGGTGTCGGCGCTGATACGCTCGACCTTGCCCTTCAGCGAGCCGTAGACCGACGAATCGTAGGCGGAAAGCTTGACCACGGCGTCCTGGCTCGGACGGATGAACGCAATGTCCTGTGGCCGTATGCGGCCCTCGACCAACAGCGTGTCGTCGAGCGGGATGATGTCCATCAGATTGGCGCCCGGTTGAACCACCGCGCCGATCGTCGTCACGTTCAATTTGTTAACGATGCCGTGGACCGGGGCTCTCAGATCGGTCCGCCGCACGCGGTCCATGGCGGATTTGATATTCTCGTCGAGGACGGCCAGATCGCCCTTCGACTTGGCGAGGTCCTCATCCGCCTGCGATCGGAACGAGGCGAGGGTGTTGGCGATCTTGGATTGGGATTCGGCGAGCTGGCCCCGCATTTCGGTCGCCTGGCGGTCCAGCCTCAGCATTTCGATCTCCGGCACGACCTTCTGTTCGAACAGCTTGCGCGTCAGGGACAGTTCGCGGTCCAGCAGTTTCAGCGTGCCGGTCAGTCTGGTTACCTGCTGGTTAAGGACATCGATGTCCTGCGCAACCTTTTGTCCGCGCATCTTGAAGACGCTGGTTTCCGTCGCCACGGCTGCCGGTACCACCTGATCCAGTTGTTCCGGGAACGTAATCTCGCTCCGCCCGCGCGCCTCGGCCTCGAGGCGGGCGACCCGGGCTGCCATTGCGGCGCGGCGTTCCCTGATCTCGCCAAACTCGGACGCGAATTTGGTGTCATCGATCCGCATCAGCGATTGGCCCTGCTGCACGATCGCGCCTTCCTGAATGAGGATGTCGCCAACGATGCCGCCTTCAAGCGTCTGGACGACCTGGGTCTGCCGCGAGGGCACCACACGGCCGTTACCTCGCTTGACCTCGTCGAGCACGGCAAAATGGGCCCAGACCAGAAAGGTCAGGAGCAGGGCGAGGAACGCCAGCAGCAACATCCGCGACGTTTGCGGCGTGCGCATCGCTGCCGCCGCCCGGATATCATTGGCAAAGGTGAAGTCAGATGCCGGCATTGGGTTTTTGCACCAGGGTTGCGCGTTGCGCGGGAGTTGGCTGCGGCACGAGGTCAGCCGGGGTGACCGCGGGCTTGCCATGCAGCTGCGCCAAAACCTTGTCCCGCGGCCCGTCGGCGATCAGCCGGCCGTTGTCGAACAGCAGCAGCCGGTCCACCATGCCGAGCAGCGACAGACGATGGGTGGAGATGATGATGGTCATCTGCTCTCCCCGAATCGCCTTCAGCCGCTCCAGGAACTCGGCCTCGCTGCGGACGTCAAAATGTGCGGTCGGTTCGTCGAGGAACAGCACGCGCGGATTCCTGATGAGCACGCGTGCCAATCCGATCGCCTGCTTCTGGCCGCCCGACAGGCTGCGTCCGCCCTCGGAAATGGGCATGTCGTATCCCATCGGATGACCGGCGATAAAGCTCTCGACGCCGGAAAGCCGCGCCGCGGCCAGGACTTCTTCATCGGTTGCCTCGGGCTTGCCCAGCGCAATATTGTCACGCAGCTTTCCGAAAAACAGGTCGGTGTCCTGCATCGCAAAGCCGATTCCGGCGCGCAGATCCGACGGATCATATTGCCGCGAGTCGACACCGTCGACGAGCACGCGTCCTTCCTCGGCTTCGTAGAACCCGAGAAGCAGGCGGCCGACCGTTGTCTTGCCGGAACCGACCCGTCCGATGATTCCGACCCGCTCGCCGGCCTCGATCTGGAAGGAAACCTTGTCGAGCGCTTTACCCGGCGCATTCGGATAGGTGAAGCTGACGTTCTCGAAGCTGATGCGACCCTGATCGATCTTTCTGGCGACATAAGCGCGCTGCGGCGACCTTTCCCGCTCCAGCGACATGATGCGGTCGATCGACTTGAGGGCGGACAATGTTTGCGTGCCGCGCGTGATCACCGAAGCGATACCCGCGATCGGAGCCAGAACGCGGCCGGCCAGCATGTTGGCCGCGACCAGCGCGCCGACGCTGAGCTTGCCGTCGAGAATGAGAAAGACACCGATGATGACCAGCAGGAGACTGGTAAGCTGCTGGGCGGCGTTGGCGCTGGTCAGCGTCAGGGACGCCCAGAAATGCACGTCTTCGCCTGATCGGGCGGTCGCGGCCACCGATCGCTCCCACGCCGTCTGCATGCGGGCTTCGGCGCCGGTCGCACGGACGGTTTCCAGACCGGAAAGCGATTCCACCAGTACGCCGTGGCGCGCCGCCGATTCGGCCTGAAGCCGTTTCATCGCGCGGTCAAGCGGGCGCTGCATGGTCAGGCCCAGCCCGATCATGATCGGCAGCATCAACAACGGAACCCATGCCAGGGGGCCGGCGATCGTAAACAGCACGCCGATGAAGAGCACCGCGAACAGCAGATCCGTCGCCGACACGACGCTGCCGGAAGTGAAGAACTCGCGAACCGAGTCGAAATCGCGCAGCTGATTGGCAATGATGCCGACGGAGGTCGGCCGTTGCGCCATTTTCACGGACATCACGTGTTCGAAAATATTGGCGGCCAGCACGACGTCGGCGGTCTTGCCAGTGACGTCGATGATGCGGCTTCGCACTATGCGCAACACAAAGTCAAAGACAATGGCAAGCCCCATGCCGATTGAAAGCGCAATCAGCGAGGGGATCGCGCCGTTGGGAATGACGCGATCGTAAACGCTCATGGTGAACAACGGCGTCGCGAGCGCGAGCATGTTGATCAGGAAGGCGGCGAGCGCGATATGCCCGTAACTGCGCCAATGCACCTTGACGACCGACCAGAACCAATGACTTCGCGGCAGATCTCCGGCGGCAACCGCACGCGCATTTGCTTCGGCGGCAGCCCTGACCAGGAAAGTGTAACCGGTGTAGTCCGCCTTCACCGCCTTGATGTCCATCGTCACCGGCGAGTTGGGCTCGGCCGATGGATCCAGAACCTTGACGCGATGATTGGCCTTGTCGATCGCAAGAAGGATCAGCGCGGTCCCGGTTTTCATGATCAGGACCGCGGGAAGCACCATCGCGGGGATGTCGAGGATGTCACGCTTGGTGGCTTCGGTCTCCAGTCCGGCACGCCTCGCTGCACGGTCGTACAGCGCTACAGAAAGCCGGCCATCAATGATGGGCAAACCACCAAGCAAAGCCTCCCGGCTCACCGCACGGCCATGATAAGCCGCAAGATAGGTGAGAGACGAGGCGAGGGGATCACGCCACGGCGTGCTGGCTTCCTTTGGTTCAGCCAGCCGAAGCGGTTCGACACTCGAGGGCCGATCTTGAGTCTGCTTGGGGGTCCGGGAGAACAAAGCCAAAGCTTAATGCCTCTGATCGAAATACCAATATGACCCGCCAAATCACGCGGGGCTAATATGTCCCGATTATACAGCAAACGACGAACCGAACCATTCGCGATTCGGATTTCCTATCAAACAGTTAATGTGTTCCGGCCGCCTGTGGCGTCGGATACCGTAGTTTCCCGGACAATCCGCCGGTTACT
Organism: Bradyrhizobium sp. JYMT SZCCT0180; assembly: GCF_018130165.1. GTDB lineage: Bacteria > Pseudomonadota > Alphaproteobacteria > Rhizobiales > Xanthobacteraceae > Bradyrhizobium. The sequence goes on from NZ_JAFCLZ010000012.1 coordinate 62,191, forward strand.
TCCTCGCCGAAGCGAAGGCCGACAGGAGCCAATGCGGCTTGCCCTGGTCCGACGGTGCAAACGACATCGATTGTCCAACCGTAGGGTCGACGTGGGCAATCGTCTGGCTGGGCTCGTATCCCCGTTTCTGAGCGAACCACTCGGGAGCTCCGAGCATCCTTGCTGCAACCGCCCAGCGCGGCCAGCGACCGGAAAAACCTGGCTGCGGCTCGGCGGCGGCATACCCCAAGGGGGCCGCGGCGGCGGGGACGGAAACCTGCAGCGGCTCCGATCCGGTCTGCGGCAGCGTCACACGAGGCGTCGGTAGCTTGTAGGCAGGCAGACCGATCGGCAGCATGTCGAGCGGCGCCGCATCGACCGGCGGTGGGGCCTTGAGATACTCGAGCAGCGTTCCCATCGCGGCCAGCATTTGATAGTCGGCAAAAACAATCACGCCGCGCGCCGAGGTGAGAGACACCGCCGCGTTGAAATACTGGTTTTGCGCGTTCAGCAGATCGATCAGCGAGCGCTGGCCGAGTTCGTATTCCTTTTCGAACGCTGCGATGGTCTTGCGGTCCGCCTGCAGCTGACGCGTCAGCGCTGCGACACGGGTTGCCGTGATGGTTCGCGCAGCCCACGCCTTGTCGATCGATTCAAGGGCATCTCGCTGCAACCTTGCATGACGCATGGTTGCCTCGGTGTGCCGCTCGGCCATCTCGGACCGGCGCCAGACATCCTGACCGCCGCGGAAGATGTCCCAGGACATCACCACCTTGCCGCTATAGTCGTCGTGGGTGACGCCGAGATACGGGTAGGTGTTGTCGTTATGGGTGGCACGTCCTTCCAACGAGAGGTTGGGAACGAAAGCGCCATCCGTAACGCGGAAAGCGTGCTTCGCCGCATCGACGTCGGCTTGCGCCGCCTTGATTGTTGGATTGAACCTCACGGCAATCGCCAGCGCTTCATCCCTTGTCCCTGGCAAACCAGCGAGCGCACCCGGGAAACGCAAATTATAGGGCTCTAGTCCGACGACCTTGCGATACTTCGCCCGGGCTTCCTCCAGGCTCCTGCGAAGCTCGGCCAGCGCCGCGCGCGCGTTCTCGACGCGCTCCCGTGCCTGCTCCAGATCGCCTTCGCCGGCCCGTCCACCCGAGAAGCGGGAGTTCACGTTTGAGAATATCTTCTCGTGGTTGGCGACATTTTGCTGCCCGAGGTCGACGAGCCTCATATAGCGGACGACGTCGACATAGGCTTCCGCCGCGTCCAGCGCGATCAACTCGGTTCGTTCGCGGACCCGGAACGCCGCAGCGTTCACCCTGGCCGATTGGCGCCAGATGTCATGAATAGAGGCAAACCCGTCGAACAGGGTCTGGCGTACGACAACGGATCCCTGGGTGCCGTTCCGCCAGGAACCGCTTCCCTGTGCAGGTATCGGCAACGCTGACCCGCTCACAACGGCGGCGCTCTGGTCGAATTTCTCAGGGCCGTAGCGGGCTTCCACGCGAACCTGAGGTAGCAAAGTGCTTTGAGTCTGCCGCAGCTCCGACTCGGTCGCACGTCGATTGGCTGATGCCTCGCCAACGCCGGGATTCGTCAGCGTCGCCTGCTTCAGCGCATCATTGATGGAAAAAGGCTCGGCGGCGATTGCCGTGCCGGTGACCAACAACAGCCCTGCGGTCGCAAAAAAAGCGGATTTCATTGTCCCCAACCCTGAAATTCTGCCCAACAACTTTGCAGCCCAAATCTAAATTTGCTCAAAATAAGAGTTCCACGCTAACAAGCCGGGCTGGATTCCCCTATGACATTTCGGCCACAGCTGTGGCCAACCTTTACGACATTGTTAATTTTGTTCCATGGCGGTAATCCGGTACGGATTTCCGGACGAACGACTACAATCTTTGGTTGTGTAAGCCGCGTATTTGGCCTGGTTGACGGCACGAAACTCGCGCGTGTCGTTATCCCGCATTCGCCTTCAGCCCGGCTGCCTCGATACCCGCGACGGCGCAGACTTCATCATTGTCAGAGGTGTCGCCGCTGACACCGACCGCGCCAAGCAGTACACCGCCGTCCTGGATCAGCACCCCGCCGGGCACCGGTATAAGGCGGCCTTGTGCCATCGTATTCACCGCGCTGACGAAATAAGCCTGCTCCTGCGCCCGCTGGAACAGCGCGCGTGAGCCCATGCCCAGCGCCAGTGCGCCATAGGCCTTGCCGTGTGCGATTTCGGCCCGCATCAGGCTGGTGCCGTCCTGCGCCGCCGTGACTTTGACGCAACCGCGGGCATCGAGAATGGTGATGACAAGCGGCTTCAGTTTTTTCTCGACGCCTTTGGCAAGGGCGGCATCAAGAATCTTGCGGGCGACATCGAGGGTGAGTTCAGCCATGGGTCGGTTCCTTTGCATGGGAGGAGAGAGGTGAATTGGGCTTTGCACGGTCCAGGCTCATGGCCAGAACACGCGCGACGTGAAGTGCTGATCGCCCGCTGCCATCCTTGATCTGATGCCGGCACGAAGTGCCATCGGCGACGATGAGTGTGGTCTGGTCGGCGCCGCGGACGGCCGGCAGCAGTGAGAGTTCGGCCATTTCCATCGACGCGTGGTAGGTGTCGGCACCATAGCCGAAGGCGCCGGCCATGCCGCAGCAACTGGACTCGATGATCTCGACGTTCAGGTCGGGCACGAGGCGAAGCGCTTTTTCGACCGACTTGAACGCACCAAATGATTTCTGATGGCAGTGGCCGTGAACCAGCGCCTTGGCAGGCATCGAACCAAGCGGCAGCCGCAGACGGCCGGCCTCCGCCTCGCGAACCAGGAATTCCTCGAACAGCAGCGCATGCGCACCGATGCTCCTGGCGTCGTTATCGGAGCGCAAGGAAAGCAGCTCATCGCGCAGCGTCAGAAGACAACTCGGCTCCAGTCCGACGATCGGTACGGCGCGCGCGGCGAACGGCGCGTAGGTTGCGACCAGCCGGTCCAATTCGGCTCGCGCCTGATCGACCAGACCAGCAGAGAGGAACGTGCGCCCGCAGCACAGCGGCCGCGCGTGGTCTGCCGGTTTTGGAATGTGGACGCGGTATCCGCCTTCAACCAGCACGCGTAGCGCGGCGTCGAGGTTTTCCCGGTCATAGGCACGGTTGAAGGTATCGGCGAACAGCACGACTTCGCGGCCATTCTCCGGCCCGAACGCTTCGGCATCGGTTCGGAACACATCGCGCCGGAATGCGGGCAGGGCGCGTTGCGCGCTGATGCCGGCGAACTTTTCAAACAGCTTGCGCAGCAACGGACTGCCGTTGCGCAAGTTGGCGAGCGGGGCGACGCGGGACGCTAGGCCGGCATAGTGGGGCAGATATCCAACCAGTCGGTCGCGCAGCGATAGGCCGTGTGTTGCCGCGCGTGCCGCCAGCACCTCGATCTTCATCTTGGCCATGTCCACGCCCGTCGGGCATTCGTGGCGGCAGGCCTTGCAGGAGACGCAGAGTTTCAGCGTGTCCATCATCTCGTCGGAAGCCAGCGCGTTCGGTCCGAGTTGACCGGAGATGGCCAGTCGCAGCGTGTTGGCGCGGCCGCGGGTGACGTCCTTCTCGTTGCGGGTCGCACGGTAGGACGGACACATCACGCCGCCTTCGAGCTTCCGGCAGGCGCCGTTGTTGTTGCACATCTCGACGGCGCCCTGGAAGCCGCCGCCGGCGCCGGGATAGGCCGACCAATCGAGCGCCGTTTTCAGTTCGCCGATACGATAATCCGGCGGATAGCGAAACAGCGAGCGGTCGTCCATTTTGGGCGGATCGACGATCTTGCCGGGATTGAGGACGTTGTCCGGGTCGAAGCGCTGCTTGACCTCCCGGAAATCAGCAACGATGCGTGAACCGAACATCGCTTCATGGAATTCGGAGCGGACCAGGCCGTCACCGTGCTCGCCGGAATGCGAGCCCTTGTATTCGCGCACCATCTCGAAGGTCTCTTCGGCGATGGCGCGCATCGCCTTGACGTCCTTCTCCAGCTTCAGATTGAGCACGGGGCGCACGTGCAGGCAGCCTTCGGAGGCATGCGCATACATGGTGCCGCGGGTGCCGTGCTTCTCAAAAATGCCGTTGAGGCGTTCGGTATAGTCGGCAAGATGCGGCAGCGGCACCGCGCAGTCCTCGACAAAGGAGACCGGCTTGCCCTCCTGCTTCATCGACATCATGACGTTGAGGCCCGCGGCGCGGAAGTCGGCGATGCCGGTCTGCAGCGCAGGTTCTGTGATTTCAACCACGCCGCCCCATTTGCGTTGCGGTTGATCCCAGCCAAAGCCGAGATCCGCCATCAGCTCGCCGAGCTGCTTCAGGCGGCGCTGGTTTTCAGCCTGATCTTCCTCGGCGAATTCCACGATCAGCACCGCATCGGGGTCCCCGCGTACAGCAGTGCTGATGATGGGCTGGAACATCGCGATCTCGCGTCCCAGCGCGATCATGGTGCGATCAACCAGTTCGACCGCAATCGGGCGGAGTTTTACCAGATGCTGGGCCGCGTCCATCGCCTCATAGAAGCTGCCGAAATGACAGACGCCCAGCACCTTGTTGCGGATAACAGGCCATAGTTTGAGCTCGACCTGCGTGGTGAAGGCGAGCGTGCCTTCCGAGCCGACCAGCAGGTGTGCCATGTTGTTCGCCGCGTTGCGCGGTACCAGCGCATCGAGATTGTAGCCGCCGACGCGGCGCTGCACTTGCGGAAATCGTTCGGCGATCTCGGCTGCCTCGCGCTTGCCGAGATCGAGCATGTCGCGGAACAGCGCGAGCCCGCCAGCTGGTGAATTCACGCGCGCGAGATCGCGCGGCACCTCGCCAAAATGCAGCAGCGTGCCGTCAGCCAGGGCCGCATCCATCGACAACGTGTTATCGCGCATGGTGCCATAGCGCAGCGAGCGGCCGCCGCACGAGTTGTTGCCGGCCATGCCGCCGATAGTGGCGCGCGAGGCCGTCGACACGTCGACCGGAAACCAAAGCCCGTGCTTCTTGAGCTGGCGGTTGAGGTCGTCGAGCACAATGCCGGGTTCGACAACGCAGGTGCGGTTTTCGACATCGAGCGAGAGGACGCGATTCAGGTATTTGGAAAAATCGACGACGATTCCCTCATTGACGGTCTGGCCGCATTGCGAGGTGCCGCCGCCGCGCGGGGTGACGATTCGGCCAGCGTCCCCTGCGATGGCCAGCGTCCGCAACGCCTCATCCATGGTCCGGGGGACCACGACGCCAAGGGGCATCATCTGGTAGAACGAGGCGTCGGTCGCGTAGCGGCCACGGTTGAACGCATCGAAGAAGACGTCGCCGGTAATCTCGCGAGCAAGACGCACGGCGAGGGCGCTGTTTTCAGCCGAATTTTGTGACTTTTCGGCCCCTGTTGCCGCCATTGCCTTGGTCTCGTGAGTGATCCTCAGTGTCTTGCCTGCCGGGGTCCGCCTTGGCAAGGCAAAGCCCTGCTTCTTGTGCATTGACGGGCCCCGCCGGGCGGGGGACAAGCCCGCCGAATAGTGATATTCGAGCGGCTCGTGAAGCCAAGACTTGTGAAGCCAAAGACAAGACCGGGAAGGACGCCCTATGACTGTGCACTCTGGACGGCATTTTCTGCAGATTCCGGGACCGACCAACGTGCCGGACCGGGTGCTGCGCGCCATGGACATGCCAACCATGGATCATCGGGGTCCCGAATTTGCCGAGATCGGCCACGCGGTGCTGGCGGCCATGCAGCGGGTGTTCCGCACCAAGCAGCCCGTGATCATCTACCCGTCGTCGGGCACCGGCGCCTGGGAAGCGGCCCTCGTTAATACGTTGCAGCCCGGCGACAAGGTGCTGATGGCGGAGACGGGGCAGTTTGCCGTGCTGTGGCGCGGCATCGCCGAGAAATTCAAGCTTGACGTGGAGTTCATGCCCGGTGACTGGCGCCACGGCGCCGATCTCGAGCAAATCGAGGCGCGGTTGTCGGCCGACAAGGCGCACAAGATCAAGGCCGTGTGCGTCGTCCACAACGAGACATCGACCGCCTGCGTCACCTATCCGCTCGAAGTCCGCAAGATCCTCGATCGTGTCAAGCATCCGGCGCTGCTGATGGTCGACACCATCTCCGGTCTCGGCTCACTGGAATATGAGCACGACGCCTGGGGCATCGACGTGTCGGTCGCGGGATCGCAGAAGGGTCTAATGCTGCCGCCGGGTCTCGGTTTCAACGCGGTGTCGGAAAAGGCGCTCGCGGTCGCGAAGGCCAATCCGGCGATGCGTTCCTATTGGGACTGGCAGGAAGTCATCGCAATCAACAAGGCGGGTACCTGGCCCTATACGCCGGCAACCAATCTGCTGTTCGGGCTTCGCGAAGCGGTCAAGATGCTCGAAGAAGAGGGGCTGGAAAACGTCTTCGCCCGCCACAAGCGCCACAGCGCCGCAACGCGCGCGGCCATCAAGGCCTGGGGCCTGGAAACGCAGTGCCAGGAACAGGGCGCACACTCGCCGGCGCTGACCGGCGTGGTGATGCCGGAAGGTCATGACGCCGACAATTTCCGCAAAGTGGTGCTGGAAAACTTCGACATGTCGCTCGGCACCGGCCTCAACAAGATCAAGGGCAAGGTGTTCCGGATCGGCCATATCGGCCACTTCAACGATCTGATGCTGATGGGCACGCTGTCGGGCGTTGAAATGGGTCTCGATCTGGCCAAGGTGCCGCATCGTGGCGGCGGCGTGCTGGCGGCGATGGAAGTGCTCAAGGGACGCGATGCGGTTTCCATTCCAAAGGTCGCCGTCGCCTGAACCGGTCTCGCCCCAACAACGAAAAGAACAGAAAGAACTGCGATGAACGCACCGGTAGCTGCAACTGAAGACCTGCTCTATTCCGTCGAGGACGGTATCGCCCGGCTGACGTTCAACCGGCCGCAGGCGCGCAACGCCCTGACCTTTGCGATGTATGAGCAGATGGCGGCGATCTGCGAGAGCGTCAACCAGGACCGCTCGATCAAGGCCATGATCCTGACTGGCACGGGGGAAAAGGCGTTCGCATCGGGTACCGACATTTCGCAGTTCCGTGCCTTCAAGACCGCGGAGGACGCACTCGAATATGAGGAGCGGATCGATCGCGTGCTGGGCACATTGGAGAAGGTCCGGGTGCCGACGATTGCGGCCATTGCTGGTGCCTGCACCGGTGGCGGCGCCGGGATTGCCGCCTGCTGCGATATTCGGATCGGCACCGCAACCACACGCATCGGCTTTCCCATCGCGCGCACGCTGGGCAACTGCCTGTCGATGTCCAACATCAGCCGGGTTGTTGCGTTGGTCGGGCCGGCGCGGACCAAGGACCTGATTTTTACAGCGCGGCTGATCGAGGCGCCGGAGGCGCTGTCGCTCGGTCTGCTCAACGAGGTGGTGCCTGACGTTCCGACGCTGCAGCGCCGCGCCGATGAAACCGCCAAGCTCGTTGCGGGTCATGCGCCGATCACGATGGAAACCGCCAAGGAAGCGGTGCTCCGTATTCGCCGCACGCTGTCGCGCGAGGAGGGCCGAGATCTGATCCTGCGCGCCTACATGAGCGAGGATTTTCGCGAAGGAATGGATGCCTTCCTCAACAAGCGAACGCCGAACTGGAAGGGCAAATAGGTTCGGGTTTGATTGATTAGGATCGGGGCTCCGTATCGCCGCGGGCGTGGTTCGCTTGGCTCATGCGAAAGTCATAGGCAGTGTGGGGTGGTTCGACTTGAACTGGCGCAGTTAAACCCGCACAATGCTGCCGTGTGTGTTAGTGTTTCTATAATTAAAACAAAGATATAGGGAAGAAAAACGTGGGACAGATTCTGAAAGCCACGGCTGCCTTGGCGGCCATGATCGTCAGCGTACCGGCGTTCGCTGCCTGGGAGCCGACCAAACCGGTTGAAATCGTGGTCGCAGCAGGTGCCGGCGGCGCCTCCGACCAGATGGCTCGCATGATGCAGGCGGCAATCCAGAAGAATAGTTTGATGAAGCAGCCGATCGTGGTCTCGCTCAAGGGCGGAGCGTCCGGTGCCGAAGCGCTGATGTACATGAAATCCAGCGACGGCGACCCCAACAAGGTGCTCATCGCCTATTCGCTGATCTACATGCTGCCATTGTCGGCGAAGATTCCCTTCAATTGGCGCGATCTCACGCCGGTGTCGGTGGTCGCGCTCGATCAGTTCGTGCTGTGGGACAATGCCGCCGGACCGAAAACCGTGAAGGAATTCGTTGCCGCCGCCAAGGCTGCGAGTTCGCCGTTCAAGATGGGCGGCACCGGCTCCAAGCGCGAGGATCACGTGCTCACCGTGTTCATGGAGCAGAGGACCGGCGCGAAGTTCTCCTATCTGCCCTACAAATCCGGTGGCGAAGCCGCGACGCAACTGGTCGGCAACCATACCGAGTCCAACGTCAACAACCCCTCCGAAAATCTCGAAGTCTGGCGCGCCGGCCAGGTCCGCGCGCTGTGCGTGTTCGACAAGGAGCGGATCGCCTACAAGACCAAGGTCACCGAGACGCAATCCTGGAACGACATCCCGACCTGCAAGGAAGAAGGGCTCGACGTGCAGTATCTGATGCTGCGTGCGATGTTCCTTCCGGGCAAGGTCACGCCGGATCAACAGGCGTTCTATGTCGACCTGTTCCAGAAGGTGACGCAGACCGCCGAGTACAAGGAATACATGGAAAAGCAGGCGCTGAAGCCGATCTTCCTGACCGGCAAGGACATGGTGAAGTTCCTCGAGGAGGATGACAAGCTCAACACCTCGCTGATGAACGAAGCCGGTTTCGTGGCGAAGTAAACCAGCCGTAACGCGCGTTATTTCCCGGCAGGACCGTATCCAGCGATCCTGCCGAGAACGTTCTTGATCTCTGCTTTGGGCAGCAACCGCGGTGTGCCGATCTGAAGGCAGCCGTGATATTGCCGCGCCAGCGCTTCGACCTCCACCGCAAGCCACATTGCCTTTGACAGCGAAGGTCCGACGGCGATCATGCCGTGATGCTCCAGCAGGCAGGCCAGGCGGTCCTCGAGCGCTCGCACGGCGTGTTCCGACAGCTCCTGTGTGCCGAACGTCGCATAGGGCGCGCAGCGGATGGTGTCGCCGCCGGCGACTGCGATCATGTAATGGATCGGCGGGATTTCCAGACCCATGATCGCGAGGATCGTCGAATAGGGTGGATGCGCGTGCACCACCGCGTTGACCTCGGGCCGTGCCTTCAGAATGTCGAGGTGAAACCGCCACTCGCTCGACGGTCGCTGCGCCGCGTCGAACGAACCGTCCAGACCCATGAACACGATCTGCTCCGGCTGCATCGTTTCATAGGGCACGCTGGTCGGTGTGATCAGCAGGCCGGCGTCATGCCGCAGGCTGATATTCCCGGACGTGCCCTGATTAATGCCCAGCGCATTCATGCTGCGGCAGGCGTCGATGATTGACTGGCGCTTTTTCCGCTCGCTGGTGGCCGACATCCACTTTCTCCTGATCGCTGCGGCGTGGCGCCGTCAAATCACAAGCCCTGTCAGAGGGCCTTTGCCGTAGGCGAACAATGGTTGATTATTGCGTCGCAGTATAGTCGAACATCCAAGCGTGCTGGGAACAAGCCGGAGTGGTCGCTCCGGAAAACATCTGGGAGCAATCATGACAAATGCCGTGCTTGGCATTATCGGCGGATCCGGCATTTACGATCTGCCGGGGTTGGAAAATGTCCGCGACGAGGCAATCGAAAGCCCCTGGGGTGAGGCATCTGCGCCCGTCAGGCATGGTGTCATCGCCGGGCTGCCGATCGTATTTCTGCCCCGTCATGGCAAAGGGCACGTTCTGTCGCCTTCGGACATCAACTACCGCGCCAATATCGACGTCCTGAAACGGGCAGGGGTTACCGACCTGATTTCGCTCTCGGCCTGTGGTTCGTTCCGGGAGGATCTGCCACCCGGCACATTCGTGCTCGTCGATCAGTTCGTGGACCGCACCCACAAGCGCGAAAGTTCATTCTTCGGCAGAGGCTGCGTTGCCCATGTCTCGATGGCGCATCCGGTGTCACCGCGCCTATTGGTGCATTTGGCGGAGGCGGCCAAGGCCGAGGACATCGCGGCCGTGCAAGGCGGCACCTATGTCTGTATGGAGGGCCCTCAGTTCTCCAGCCTTGCCGAGAGCCTGACCTACAAGACGCAGGGCTATTCGGTGATCGGGATGACCAACATGCCGGAAGCCAAGCTCGCCCGTGAGGCCGAGATCTGTTACGCCAGCGTGGCGATGGTTACCGATTTCGATTGCTGGCATCCCCAGCACGACGCCGTGACGGTTCAGGATATCATTCGCGTGCTGAACTCGAATGCCGAAAAAGCCAAGGGCCTGGTTGCGCGCCTTGCCAGGGACTTTCCGCGCGAGCATGAGCCGTGTCCGATCGGTTCGGACCGGGCCCTCGATACCGCCCTGATCACGGCGCCGGAAGCGCGAGATCCCGAATTGCTCAGCAAGCTCGACGCGGTGGCCGGCAGGGTGCTGCGCTCATGAAAGTCGATGGCCAGCATTTTCGCAGCATCTGGCTCGAGCCCGATGGATGGTCGGTTAAGGCGATCGACCAGCGGCGACTGCCTCATGAATTCGTCATCGCGCGGATGACGAGTGCGGCGGACGCCGGCGAAGCCATCCGTTCCATGCTGGTGCGCGGCGCGCCGCTGATCGGCGCAACCGCCGCTTATGGCATGGCGCTGGCTATGCGCGCCGATGCCTCCGATGCCGCGCTTGACCTTGCCTACAAGATGCTGATCGCGACCCGGCCGACGGCGATCAACCTGAAATGGGCGCTCGATGAAATGCACGGGATGCTGCGGCCCTTGCCGCCGTCAGGACGTGTTGCGGCGGCCTACAAGCGTGCCAATGAAATCGCGGAGGAGGACGTCGCGATCAATCAGGGCATAGGACAGCATGGTCTGGCGCTGATCGAAGCGATTGCCGCGACCAAGCCGGGAGAGACGATCAACATTCTGACGCACTGCAACGCTGGATGGCTGGCGACGGTCGATTTCGGTACCGCGACCGCGCCGATCTACCTCGCGCATGATCGTGGCCTGAAAGTCCATGTTTGGGTCGACGAAACCCGGCCCCGCAATCAAGGCGCTTCCCTCACGGCGTGGGAACTTGGGCACCATGGTGTCCCGCATACGGTGATTGCCGACAACACCGGTGGCCACCTGATGCAACACCGGATGGTCGATCTGGCCATCGTCGGAACCGACCGGGTGGCCGCCAATGGCGATGTCTGCAACAAGATCGGAACCTACTTGAAGGCGCTCGCCGCGCACGACAACGGCGTGCCGTTTTATGTTGCGCTGCCGTCGCCGACCATCGACTTTAGTATCGACGACGGAATAAAGCAGATTCCGATCGAACAGCGCGCTTCCGACGAGGTCGCGACCATGACCGGCCGCACCACCGATGGGCGGATCGAAACGGTGCGGGTGGTGCCTGCGGGATCGCCGGTCGCCAATTATGCCTTCGACGTCACGCCGGCACGGCTGGTAACTGGATTGATCACCGAGCGTGGTGTGCTGAGAGCTGAACGTGCTGCACTTGCGAGCACGTTTCCTGACCGGTTCCGATAGCGTTGCCGGTTCGCGTTGAGGAAACGCATCAAGCCAGAGCATTCGCTGAAGTTACATTGACGCGGGCAACGCCAGCACTGTATCCCGTATGCCACGTCAGTTAGCCGGGATAGATCTCATCCATGTCCAATACCGACATCGAAATCGTCGTTGACGATCCGACCGCGCCGGAGGTCAATTCACCCGTCGTGACGAGCGTCCGCATCGTCGACGTCGTGGTGTCATTGCTCCTTCTGGCGCTGGCGCTGACGCTCGGATGGGACAATTGGCGCACCGGCGCCGCCTGGGACTCCACCGGCCCGCAGGCCGGTTATTTTCCGTTCTATCTGTCGGTGATCCTCGGTGGCGCCAGCCTCTATGGTCTCGTCACCGCTTTCCTGTCGCGCAAGGAAGCCGCCGAGACTTTCGTCACGCGGGCCCAGCTTCGCCGCGTCTTGGCCGTGTTCGTGCCGACGCTGCTGTTCTGTCTGGCCATGCAATTTCTCGGACTCTATGTCGCGAGCTTCCTGCTGATCTCGACCTTCATGCGCGTGGTCGGCAAGATCGCCTTGTGGAAATCGCTGCTGACCGCCTTCGTGTTCACCGCTGTGATGTTCGTGACCTTCGACATCGCGTTTGACGTCATCATGCCAAAGGGCCCGCTCGAAGCGGCGCTCGGCCGCTAGTAGATCGCAGGTAGTTCGATGGAAGCCTTCGGTCTACTCATGCACGGCTTTGCCGTCCTGCTGACATGGAAGACGCTCGTCCTGATGATGGTCGGGCTGGTGCTCGGCGTTTTCGTCGGCGTGCTGCCGGGACTTGGCGGGCCGAACGGCGTGGCGATCCTGCTGCCGTTGACCTTCACGATGGATCCGACCTCGGCCATCGTCATGCTGTCCTGCATTTATTGGGGTGCGCTGTTCGGCGGCGCCATCACGTCCATCCTGTTCAACATTCCCGGCGAGGCGTGGTCGGTCGCGACCACCTTCGACGGTTATCCAATGGCGCAGCAGGGCAGGGCTGCGGAAGCGCTCACTGCGGCGTTTACATCCTCCTTCATCGGTTCGCTGGTGGCGGTGCTGTTGATCACGTTTCTGGCGCCGATGATCTCGTCCTTTGCGCTGAAGTTCGGCCCGCCTGAATTCTTTGCGGTCTATCTTCTCACCTTCTGCTCCTTTGTGGGGCTTGGCCGCGAGGCCAAGCACAAGACGGTCATTTCGATGTCGCTCGGTCTGCTGCTCGCCGGCGTTGGAATGGACACGGTGTCCGGCCAGTTGCGGATGACCTTTGGTTCGACCGACCTCTTGCGCGGCATTAATTTTCTGGTCGCGGTGATCGGCCTGTTCGGCATCAGCGAGATCCTGCTGACGATGGAAGAGCGCCTCGCGTTGCGCGGACACGCCGCCGGGATCAGTCTGCGCGTCGTGTTGTCGGTCTGGAGAGACCTGCCGAAATATTGGGTGACGCTGTTTCGTTCGTCGTTCATCGGCTGCTGGCTCGGCATTACGCCGGGTGGCGCGATTGCGGCCTCGTTCATGGGCTACAATCTCGCCAAGCGTTTTTCCAAGGACCCGGACGGTTTCGGCAAGGGCCGCATCGAAGGAGTGTTCGCGCCGGAAACGGCGGCGCATGCCTCGGGCACCGCAGCGCTGCTGCCGATGCTGGCGCTCGGAATTCCCGGCTCCGGCACTGCGGCAATCCTGCTCGGCGGCTTGATGGTGTGGGGCCTCAACCCCGGGCCTTTATTGTTCGTCGAACACAAGGACTTCGTCTGGGGCCTGATTGCATCGATGTATCTCGGCAACGTGGTCGGTCTTGTGCTGGTGCTGACGACAGTGCCGATCTTTGCCTCGATCCTGCGGGTGCCGTTCGCAGCGGTCGCGCCGATGATCGTGGTGTCCTGCGCGATCGGTGCCTATGCCATTCAGAATGCAATGTTCGACATCTGGCTGATGCTTGGCTTCGGCGTCGTCGGCTACGTGTTCAAGAAGATCGGAATTCCGCTCGCACCGTTCACGTTGGCGCTGGTGCTCGGCAACCGCGCCGAGGATGCGTTCCGCCTGTCGATGATCGGATCCGGCGGCGACATGAAAGTGTTCTGGTCGAACGGCCTGGTTGGCTCGATTACAACACTGGCAATCGTTCTCCTGTTCTGGCCCATCCTCGACAAGGCATTTGGGAGCGTCAGCCGGCTGATGAAAACGGCAAAAAGCCCCGCTTAGTCATGCGTTTGGGGCGGATTTGGCATTTGTTCACCGTGGCTGCGCCAACTCCTCAATGGAACTCGATTATGTCCTCTTGTTGCTGAAGGGTAACAGGCTACGGGCGCATCTCGCTGTATGGTGGTTCCAAGTTCAATTTCAGATTTTGGGAATCCCGATGAATCGCATTCTGATTGCAGGCGCCGCGATTGTTTCGCTGCTCACGACAAGCGCTTTCGCTGCCGACCTGGCCCCGCGGCCGTATACCAAGGCTCCCGTGATCGTCGATCCCGGCTACAACTGGACTGGGTTCTATGTCGGTCTCAACGGCGGCTATAGCTGGGGCAGGGCGCGTAACACGTTCGAACCGGGTGCACCGCTTGGGATCACCACGTTTGGGCAGAATGTCGATGGCGGTCTCGGCGGCGCGCAGATCGGTTATAATTGGCAGCTGGATCGCACCTGGGTGGTCGGACTTGAAGCTGACATCCAGGGCACGGGGGAACGCGGAGGATCGCGTGATCAACTCGGAGCGATCAGAGTCGGCAACATAGGTGCGACCTTGTTCGCCGACACCACCACGAGCTTGCCCTGGTTTGCAACCTTCAGGGCCCGTGGCGGCGTCCTCGTTGACCCGAGTCTGTTGCTGTACGCGACAGGCGGTCTGGCGGTTGGTGAGGTCAAGGTGGCGACGACGCCTACCGGGATCTTCCAGCTGTTCGACGGCAACAGCAACGTCACCATCGGCGCACCGTTCACGGTCATTGGGACCACGGTGTCCGGGAGTGAGACGCGTGTGGGTTGGACAGTTGGAGCCGGCCTTGAGAAGAAATTCGCCAGGAACTGGTCGGCGAAGCTCGAATATCTCTATATGGACTTCGGCTCGAAGACCTACTTCGGCGGAACGGCCAATCAGACCACCGTCAGGTTCCATGACCATGTTGCCCGCGCCGGCATCAACTACCAGTTCACCGCGGGTCCGGTCGTCGCCAAGTACTGAGCGACAGAACGACAGGAATAAAAAAAAGCCCCGGTTTTCCGGGGCTTTTTCGTGTCGTGAGTTCCAGCCCTTCTGATGCCGCTCAGACCACCTTGCGTTGCCTGAGATCGGCGATCTCTTCCTTGCCGAAACCGAATTCGGCAAGCACCTCTTCGGTCTGTTCACCGAACTCCGGCGGACGTGCCGCCATGCTGCTTGGCGTCCGCGACAAAGTTATCGGCTGGCCGACCAGTTGGATGTGCCTGTTTTCGTCGTTGGGCACGTGCTGCGCGATGCCGAGATGCTTGACCTGGTCGTCATCGAACATCTGATCAATCGAGTAGATTGGGCCACAGGGCACGCCGGCGGCGTTGAGCTCGCTGACCCAGGTCTCGGTGGATTTCTTCTCGGTGAGCTTCCCAATGGCGGCGTTGAGCGCGTCGCGGTTCTTCGAGCGGGCGGGAGAGGTGGCGTAATCGGGATTGGTGAGGAGTTCAGGCGCGCCGATCGCTTGCGCGCAGCGCTCCCAGATCCGCCCGCCGGTGGTGGCAATATTGATATAGCCGTCGGACGTCTTGAAGACGCCGGTCGGAATGCTCGTCGGATGGTTGTTGCCGGCCTGTTTGGCCACGTCCTTTTCCATCAGCCAGCGTGCGGCCTGGAAATCCAGCATGAAGATCTGGGCCTGCAGCAGCGAGGTCTGCACCCACTGGCCTTCGCCGGAAACATCGCGTTCGAGCAGCGCGGTGAGGATGCCAAGCGCACAGAATAGCCCGGCCGTGAGGTCGGCCACGGGAATGCCGACCCGCATCGGACCCTCGCCGGGGGCGCCGGTAACCGACATCAGCCCGCCCATGCCCTGGGCGATCTGATCGAAGCCCGGCCGCTTGTGATAGGGGCCATCCTGCCCGAACCCGGAGATGCTGCCATAGACGATCCGAGGGTTGATCTTGCGCAGGCTATCGTAATCGATGCCGAGCTTGGCTTTGACATCGGGCCGGAAGTTCTCGACCACGACGTCCGCCTGCTCGGCAAGGCGCTTGAACACCTCGAGGCCCTTCGGATCCTTCAGGTTGAGCGTCATCGCCCGTTTGTTGCGGTGCAAATTCTGGAAGTCCGAGCCCTGGCGCGGGCCACCGGGCTGTTCGCCGGCCGCGTCCTCCAGCAGCGCGTCGATCTTGATGACATTGGCGCCCCAGTCGGCGAGCTGCCGCACGCAGGTCGGCCCCGAACGGACGCGGGTCAGGTCGAGGACGGTGAAACGGGAAAGGGCCTGCGAAGCGCGCGGGGAGGGCATCAAGGAGTCTCCAGCCTAGAATTGGTCGAGGTCAAATTATCGGCGAAATGCATGGGCTTGTCATGCGATCATCGCGGATAGCGTCCGCGCCGGGATGCATAGCATGTCGCTGCTAGTACACGCGGACCTCGAGCCCGACGCAGCGCATTCACGCCAGTCTTCGGCGCGCCATCAGCGCGTTCACGCGCGTCTTCGACGCGCTATGGGGCGGCGTGCTGCACGGTGCAGACACAAAATCGCGAAAACAACCCCATGCAAAGTAAGCCGGGCCCGACTCGCCGCACTCGTGCTGCATTGCGCCCGCGGTACGAGAAGGAGAAATGACCTTTCTGAAGCAAACGATCCGAATCCGGCGGAAGGATTGTTGCAGCCAGTAGAGAGATCGTAAACGCCCTTCGCGTTAGCTGCGTTCGTCGACAATCACCTTTCCATCATTCGGCAATGACTTGGGCTCGACCCAATCCACGCTACCTCCGAGTTTTGTTATGTTTCGGAGTGTTGCGACAACCGCTTCCATGAGGCCGGCATTCGGACTGGCTGTCTCTGCCTTGAGGGTCATTAGGTCGCTTTCGCCCGACCGCGTCACGACGAGGCGCAGCCGCCCGAGTTCGGGGTGGCGTTTGCCGATCTCCGCGATTTGTTCCGGCCGCACGAACATGCCCTTGACCTTGGTGGTCTGGTCGGCCCGCCCCATCCAGCCCTTGATGCGCATGTTGGTGCGCCCGCAGGTGCTAGCGCCGGGTAGCACTGCCGTAAGATCGCCCAGCGCGAGCCGGATCCAGGGGTGGTGCGGATCGAGCGAGGTGACGACGATCTCGCCGACGTCACCGGGGGCGACGGGATCGCCGGTGCCGGGCCGCACGATTTCGAAGATCAGGTCCTCGTTCACGACCATGCCGTCATGGGCCGCGGTCTCGAAGGCGATCAGGCCGAGGTCGGCGGTGCCGAACGCCTGGTAGGCATCGACGCCGCGCGCCTTGACCTCGTCCTGCAGCGATTTCGGAAAGGCCGCGCCGGACACCAGAGCGCGCTTGATCGAAGAGATGTCGCGCCCGGCGCTTGCGGCGGCATCGAGCAGGATCTTGAGGAAGTCCGGTGTGCCGCTGTAGCCGAGCGGCCGATAGGCCTCGATCAGCTCGAACTGCGCTTCGGTGTTGCCCGGGCCGGCCGGGATGACGGCACAGCCCAGCGCCCGCGCCGAGGCGTCAAAAATGAAACCGCCGGGCGTCAGATGGTAGCTGAAGGTGTTGAGCACGACGTCGCCGGGCCGGAAGCCGGCCGCAAACAGCGCCCGCGCGCCGCGCCAGGGGTCGGCATGAACAGCCTCAGGCTCGAAGATCGGCCCCGGGGAGGTGAACAACCGTCCGAACGACCCCGGGAGGCCCGCCACGAGCCCGCCGAAGGGCGGCGCGGCCTTGTGCAGGGCAGGGAGTTCGGACTTGCGCAGCACCGGCAGGCGCGCCAATGCGGTCCGGTCGGTCACGGAAGCCGGATCGATGCCCTTCAGGCGTTCGGCATAGGCAGGCGCCGCCATTGCCCGGCGCAGCACGTCCGGCAGCCGCGAGAACAACTCCGCCTCGCGCTGGATCGGCTCACGCGTTTCAAGGGCGTCGTAATGGTCGGTCATGAGTCAGTCTTTCTTTCGTCATTCCGAGGCGCGGGGAATCCATAACTACGATCGGGAGTATGGATTCCCCGATGCGCAAGTGCGCATCTGAGGCCTGCGCCCAGAGGCGCATCCCGAAATGACGGCTGTTACAGCCACCGCTTCCGTCTCTTGAAGCTCTTCAGGTTCTTGAAGCTCTTGCGCTGGTCGCCGGCGCCGCCGAGGTAAAACTCCTTCACGTCCTCATTGTCGCGCAATTCGTCGGCGGAGCCGTCGAGCACCACCTTACCCTGTTCCATGATGTAGCCATGGCTCGCGACCGAGAGCGCCGCCCGTGCGTTTTGCTCCACCAGCAGGATGGTGACGCCGAGGTCGCGGTTGATCTCCTTGATGATCCCGAACACTTCCTTGACCAGCAGCGGCGACAGCCCCATCGACGGCTCGTCCATCAGGATCATCTTCGGGCGCGCCATCAGCGCGCGGCCGATCGCCAGCATCTGCTGTTCGCCGCCGGAGAGGTATCCGGCGAGCCCCGTGCGCTCCTTGAGGCGCGGGAAATAACGAAAGACCATGTCGATGTCGGCGCCGACCTCGTTGTCGGTGCGGGTAAAGGCGCCGAGCTTGAGGTTTTCCACGGACGTCATGTCTGAAATGATGCGGCGGCCCTCCATCACCTGGAAGATGCCGCGGCGGACGATCTTGTCAGGATCGATGCCGTTGATGCGCTCGCCGTCGAACACGATCTCGCCGCGGGTGACCTCGCCGTCCTCGGTCTTGAGCAGGCCGGAGATCGCTTTGAGCGTCGTCGACTTGCCTGCGCCATTGGCGCCGAGCAGCGCCACGATCGCGCCTTTTGGTACCTCGAGGCTCAATCCGCGCAGCACCAGGATGACGTTGTCGTACACCACCTCGATGTTGCGGACATCGAGCAGCGGCGCGGTGGTTGGCGCCGCCGCCGGTGCGCGCTCAATTTGAGTTGCTTCTGTCATATTGACCTCTCGCTGTCGTCACCCTCGAAGGCGGGTGACCCAGTATTCCAAAGGCGTCTGCGATCGACCGAGACGCTGCGGCGTACTGGATCCCCCGCCTTCGCGGGGGATGACAGTTGAGTGTTGAGGCGCCTGCTGTCGCGCCTAACCTTACCAGCCCAGCCATTCGGCCTTGCGCGGCAGGTCGATGACCTTCACCTTGTCGAGCTTGATCGCGCCGTTCTTGACGAGATCGTTCAGCGGCGCGTCGGTCGCACCGGCAACCTTCATCCGGTAGAGATCGACCTTGAGCGTGCCGCGGTGGTCCTTGTCGGTCCAGGTTGACGGATTGCAGACGCCGTCCATGCCGGCCGGCACCCAATCCTTCTTCTGGTAGAAGCCCTTCTTGACGTTCTCGCCGGTGGCGCCGCCGTTCTTGGCGGCCCATTCGACGGCTTCCTTCATGTAGAGCGCGGTGCAGACGCCGGCGATGTAGTGGACCGGACGGTAGGCGGTTCCGCCCGCGTCGGACATCTTGGAGATGTCCATCACGGTCTTCATGCCGGGAGCGTTGCCGCCCCAGGCCACGGCGGTGCGCAGCGGAAACACCACGCCGTCGGCGGCGGCGCCGGCGGCCTTGGCGGCATTCTCGTCCATGCCCCAGACGTTGCCGAGGAACTGAACGTCGACGCCGGCAGCCTTGCAGGCGTTCAGGACCGAGATGTTCGAGCCTGCGGTGTTGCCGAGATAAGCGTAGTTGGCGCCGGAGCTCTTCAGGGTCAGGCACTGCGCGCTGTAGTCGCCCGGCGTCAGCGCGAACACGATCGGCGGCAGCAGCTCGAAGCCGAGTTCAGCCGCGATGGCTTCACCTGCGGCCTTGGGCGCGTTCGGATAGGGGTGGTTGGCGCCCATATGGACATATTTCGGCTTGCCCGGTTTGCCCTTGGCCTTCCAGTCCTCGGCAGCCCAGGTCAGCATGCCGCGAACGGCGTCCGAATAGCTCGGGCCATAGAAGAAATTGTAGGGGGCGGGCTTGGCCTTGCCGCCGGCGCCGGTCGGGTCCGAGAGCGCTGCGGCGTAGGACGCCGAGATGTCGGGGATCTTGTCCTCGGCGAGGAAGCCGGTGAGGGCTTCGGTGTCGGCGGTGCCCCATCCGAGAATGGCTGCAACCTTGTCGGCGCCCGACCATTTCTTGTACTGGGCGATCGCGCGCGGCACCTGATAGCCGTAGTCGACGGTATCGACCTTGACCTGGGTGCCGTTGATGCCGCCGTTCTTGTTGATCCAGGCATAGGTGTCGGCGACGCCCTGTCCAAACGGCGTTCCGACGTCGGACGTGGCGCCCGAATAATCGGCAAGATGACCCAGCGAGATCGGGGCTTGCGCGCTGGCTGAAGTGGCGCCGAGCAGGAGCGCAAGCGAGGCAGTGCTCAATAAAATCTTCATCGTCATTATATTTCCTCCGGTCTTTTGTTGAGGTCTTTTGTCGTCGGTCCCGTTCCTTCCTCAATGCGAGAACGGGTAGAGTTTCCAGTAAGCCTTGATGCGCCGCCAGCGGTGCGCGAGTCCGTCCGGTTCAAAGACCAGAAAGATAATGATGATGATGCCGATGGCCATCTCGCGCAGGAAAGCGATGTTGTTCTTCAATCCGAGGAACTGGTCGATCGGGCTGTCGCGCAGCGCGACGCTGAGCCATTCCATCGACTCCGGCAGCAGCACCATGAAGGCCGTGCCCATCAGCGTGCCCATGACCGAGCCGATGCCGCCGATGATGATCATCGCAAGAAAAATGATCGAGCGGTCGATGCCGAAACCTTCGTTGGAGACCACCTGGTTGTAATGCGCGTAAAGCGCGCCGCCGACGCCGGCAAAGAAGGCGGCGAGGCCGAACGACAGCGTGCGGTATTTGGTGAGGTTGATGCCCATGATCTCGGCGGACAAATAGTGGTCTCGCACCGCGACCAGCGCGCGGCCGTCGCGCGAACGGATCAAATTGGTCACCAGCAGATAGCAGACGACGACGTAAGCGAGCACGACGTAGAAATATTTCTTATCGCCGCGCAGCGAGTAGCCGAAGATCGAGAACGGCTCGGCGCTCGCAGGCACGCTGCCGCCGGTGAACCATTCAGCGCGTGCGAAGAAATCCAGCAGGATGTATTGCGCGGCCAGCGTTGCGATCGCGAGATAGAGTCCCTTCAGGCGCGCGGCAGGTAGCCCGAAGATCAGGCCGACCCCTGCCGTGACCACGCCCGCAAGCGGAATACAGAAGAACACGGGGATGCCGAACCGGTTCGACAGATAGGCTGACGTGAAAGCGCCGAACCCGAAGAAGGCGGCGTGGCCGATCGAGATCTGTCCGGTGAAGCCGACCACGATGTTGAGGCCGAGGGCTGCGATGCCGAAGATGCCGATCTGGATCAGCAGGCTGAGGGTGTATTCGTTGAGGACATGCGGCGCAAAGCAGATCAGGACGATGCCAACGATCATCGCGTTGCGGCTGGTCCTGGTCGGAAACACGGTGGTGTCGGCCGCATAGGTGGTGCGGAAATCGCCGGCGGGGATCAGGGTCTGGGTTGCCATGATGTATTATACCCGCTCGATGTCTTTGGTGCCGAACAGGCCATACGGCTTGATCATCAGGATGATGATCAGTGCATAGAACGGCGCGATTTCGTACAGATTGCCCCAGTGCAGATACTCGCTGTCGAGGAAGTGCGCGAAGTTCTCCAATAGGCCGATGATGATGCCGCCGAGCACGGCGCCGCCGACGCTGTCGAGGCCGCCGAGGATCGCGGCCGGAAACACCTTGACGCCATAGGCCGAAAGTCCTGCCGAGACGCCGTTGACGACCGCCACCACGACGCCGGCCACGGCCGAGACCGTTGCCGAGATCGCCCAGGCCATCGCGAACACGCTCTTGACCGAGATGCCCAGCGACTGCGCCACCTGCTGGTTGAACGCGGTGGCGCGCATCGCAAGGCCGTATTTGGACAGGCGGAAGAACCACGCCATGCCCACCATCATCGCCAGCGAAACCGCAAGGCTCATCAAATAGACGGTCTGCACCTGCAGTCCGAGGATGTTGACGTTCTGGGTGGTGAAAACGCGGGGGAACGGCTGCAGATTGACGCCGAACATCCATTTCATCAGCGCGGAGAACACGGTGGAGAGCGCAATCGTCACCATGATCACCGAGATGATGGGTTCACCGACCATCGGGCGCAGGATCACCACCTGGATGGCGATGCCGAACAGGAACATGAACACCAGCGTGATCGGCATGCCCAGATAGAACGGCACCTGGTACTTCGTCAGCAGCCACCAGCACACCCAGGCGCCGATCAGCAGCAGTTCGCCTTGCGCGAAATTCACCACCTGGGTGGCCTTGTAGATCAGCACGAACGACATCGCGACCACGCCATAGAGCGTGCCGACCACGAGGCCGTTGACGAGGAGCTGGATCAGTAGCTGGGTGTTCATGCGAATTGACTCGTCAGAGGCGCGCGCTTCTTCCCCTCTCCCCTTGTGGGAGAGGCATAGGTGGCCTTCGGCCGCCGTCCTAAAATAGAACGCCGATGCTTCGCATCGGCTACGGCGAAGCGAAGACGGGTGAGGGGTGGTCTCCGCATACACATGTGCGGAGAGAGACCCCTCACCGAAGTGAGTTCGTTGCGACCAGCGGTGATGTCCTCTCCCACAAGGGGAGAGGGCGCATCAATGGGCACCTCGATGTATTTGCGCTGGGTGTTCATTCCGCGGCCTCCGCGAGCGGCGCGTTGGCGCCGAGATCGACCACCCGCAGCGTGGTGCGGATGCGCTGGGTGGTGCCGTCCTGGAAGCGGATCACGGTGTCGACGGGAATGTCGCGCTTGCCGCCATAGATCGCGTCGATGATCCCGGCATACTTCTCGTTGATGACGCTGCGGCGAACTTTTCGGGTGCGGGTGAGTTCGCCGTCGTCGGCGTCGAGTTCCTTGTAGAGCAGCAGGAAGCGCGAGATGCGCTGCGCCGGCGGCAGCGTGGCGTTGACGGATTCGACTTCCTTGCGCACCAGTTCATACACTTCGGGGCGCGAGGAGAGGTCGGTGTAGGTTGTGAACGAGATGCGGTTCTTCTCCGCCCATTTCGAGATGATCGAGTAGCGGATGCAGATCATCGCGGCCAGCGCGTCGCGGCCGGCGCCGAGCACGACGGTCTCGGCGATGTAGGGCGAGAACTTCAGCTTGTTCTCCAGATATTGCGGCGAGAAGCGTTCGCCGCGCGAAGTCTCGGCGAGATCCTTGATGCGGTCGATGACCACGAGCTGCCGGTTGTCGTTGAAATAGCCGGCATCGCCGGAATGCATCCAGCCATCCTTCATGTCGGCGGCGGAGGCTTCCGGATTCTTGTAATAGCCGAGGTACATGTTGGGGTGACGCACCACGATTTCGCCGACGCCGTTGACGTCGGGGTTATCGACGCGAATCTCGATGTCGGATGCCATTGGCACGCCCGTCGTATCCGGATCGACCTTGCCGGCCGGATGCAGCGTGTAGGCTCCAAGTAATTCGGTCTGGCCGTAGAGCGTGCGCAGCGGCACGCCCATGGCCTGGAAGAATTTGAACGTATCCGGCCCCAGCGCCGCGCCGCCCGTGGCGGCCGAGCGCAGCCGCGTGAAACCGAGGCGGTCGCGCAAGGCGCGGAACAGCAGCTGGTCGGCGAGCAGGGACTGCTTGCCTTCGGCCAGCGCCGCCAGGCCCGCCTTCATGCCGAGGTCATAGAGCTTTTGCTTGAGCGGCGAGGAGTCCATCACGCCGGCGCGGACATCGGCGGCGATCGATTCCCAGACCCGCGGCGCGAACAGCACGAAGGTCGGCGCGATCTCGCGGAAATCGTGCATCATGGTCTCAGGCTCTTCGACGAAGTTGACCTTCATCCGGCAGAGCAGTCCTTTGCCGAGGGCGTAGACCTGTTCCATGATCCAGGGCAGCGGCAGCACCGAGACGTATTCGTCGTCCGGTCCCTTCGGATCGAAGCTGAGATACGTCGCGCAATGCCGTAACACCCGCCCGGCCGCCAGCATTGCGAGCTTGGGATTGGCCGTGGTGCCCGACGTGGTGCAGAGGATGGCGACATCCTCGCCCTTTGTTGCGTCGACCAGGCGGTCATAGAGGCCGCTGTCGCGCGCGGCGCGGTCGCGCCCCATCGCCACCAACTTGTCGGCTTCCATCAGGCGCGGGTCGTCGTACTTCCGCATCCCGCGCGGATCGGAATAAATGATGTGCTTGAGGTTGGGCACGCGCTCAGCAAGCGCGAGCAGCTTGTCGACCTGTTCTTCGTCCTCGGCGAACACCAGCTTGGCTTCGCCATAGCTCAAGAGGTAGGCGGCTTCCTCATCCAGCACGTCGCGATAGAGGCCAAGGCTCATGCCGCCGATGGCGTGCGTTGCGATCTCGGCCGCCATCCAGTCCGGCCGGTTGTCGCCGATGATACCGATGACGTCGCCGCGCCCGAGCCCAAGTTCGGTCATGCCCAGCGCGAAATCATGCACCCGGGTCTGGTAGTCATTCCAGGTGAAGACGCGCCACAACCCGAGATCCTTTTCGCGCAGCGCGATCTCGCCTCCGTGCTCCTTGGCGTTGAGGCGGAGCAGCTTCGGATAGGTGTCGGCCTTTGCGGCGCGTCCGGCGTAATCCATCATGCCGCGCTCTCCGCCGGGCTGTCGTCCGGATCGACCAGGGCTTCGTCCTCTTCACCGAGATAAGCGCGTTTGACATGGGGATCGGCCAGCACCGCGGCCGGGTCGCCTTCGGCGATCTTGCGGCCGAAATCCAGCACCATGACGCGGTGGGAGATATCCATCACCACGCCCATGTCATGTTCGATCATCATCACGGTCATGCCGAACTCTTCGTTGAGATCGACGATGTAGCGCGCCATGTCTTCCTTCTCTTCGAAGTTCATGCCGGCCATGGGTTCATCGAGCAGGATCAGCTGCGGCTCCAGCGCCATGGCGCGCGCCAGCTCGACGCGCTTGCGCAAGCCGTAGGGCAGGGTGCCGGCGGTGGCCTTGCGCACCGACTGCAGGTCGAGGAAGTCGATGATCTCCTCAACCTTGCGGCGGTGCTCGAGTTCCTCGCGCCGCGCGCCGGTCAGCCAGTACAGCGATCCCGTGATGAAGTTGTTCTTCAGCAAATGGTGCCGCCCGACCATGATGTTGTCGAGCACGCTCATATGGTGGAACAGCGCCAGGTTCTGGAAGGTACGGCCGATGCCGAGCCGGGGCCGCGCGTTGGGATTTAGACCCGTGATGTCCTGGCCGCGATAGAAAAGCTGGCCTTCGGTCGGCTTGTAGCGGCCCGAAATGCAATTGACGATCGAGGTTTTGCCGGCGCCGTTCGGGCCGATGATCGAAAACAATTCGCCATCGTTCACGCCGAAGCTGACTTCGGTCAGCGCACGGACGCCACCAAAGCGCAACGACACCCCGCGCACTTCCAACGTGTAAGCCACTCATTCCCTCCAGATACGGCGCTTAGGCAGCGCTCTTTATCTCGTCGTTCAATCGCTCTCGCGATCCTACATCGGCGGCTATTACGAGACCATCCGACTAATGCCGAGCGCCGCGAGGCGTTCGACCCGCCCGTTGGCAGGAATACATGCGCGGTAACGCCGCACCCGCAATTCCCGACCGCTCCCGCGCGTCGTCCGATCGCCCGGTTGGGCCATCAGCCGGCTGATGCGAGGTGGCTCTCAATAGTGGAAAGCGTTGCGTTGAAATGTCATGTGCCTGACAATTGGTCAGCAATTTTCGATCGTGTCGTCATGCGGCAGGTTTCCGCTCCTATGGAGCCTGGTAGGGACTTGGGGTTGTTGTTGCGGCGCAATATGATGAAGGCAAAGGTCGCAGGCGATGAGTCGATGAGATCATGATTGCCCCGGATTCCCTGAAACGCATTGCGTCCTGGTCACGCGAGCTGAACGAACGCGAGATCGACATCGCGCGCGCCGGCATCGTCGAAAAATCCTACCGCGCCAATGAATTCATCTTCATGCGCGGCGACCCATTCGAATACTGGACCGGCGTGGTCACGGGTCTGGCCCGGATGGGGATCGTATCCCGCGGCGGCAAGGCCGCCAGCTTTGCCGGCCTGACGGCAGGCGCCTGGTTTGGCGAAGGCTCCGTGCTCAAGAACGAGCCACGTCGCTACGACGTGGTCGCGTTGCGCGACACGCGTCTGGCGATGATGAACCGCACGACCTTTATCTGGCTGTTCGAGAACAGCGTCGGATTCAATCGCTTCCTGGTTCGGCAACTCAACGAGCGTCTGGGCCAGTTCATCGGGCTGCTCGAATACGGCCGCACGCTGGACGCGACCGCGCGGCTGGCGCGTTCGATCGCCTCCTTGTTCAATCCGATTCTGTATCCCGACCTCACGCCGCATCTGGAGATCACGCAGGAGGAAATCGGGGCGCTGTCAGGCATCTCCCGGCAAAATGCCAACCAGTGCCTGAAGCGGCTCGAGAAGGAAGGTCTGCTCCGGCTGGAATATGGTGGTGTGACCATCATCGATCTCGATCGGTTACGCCGCTATGGCGAGTGACGCTGGAAATCCGCGCGCCGCGGGTCGTGTTTTTGACTGGAATAGCTTTACCGGCGGGCTGGCCCGCGCTGGGCACCTAAAGGTCTGATTCCAAACGGTTTTGGGATTAGACTCCGCTGGGGCCGGATGCTATGGCCGGCGCCGCGTGGTTGAAGCCCCTTGCGCGTCCGGTTCGGCTGGGCGAATGGGGCTGCGAGGGGCTTTGCCGGCCCCGCGGACGTACCCGGAAGGGTTGGGGTGTCCGCGGCCGGGGAACTTACTGGCGTTCGTGCTGCCTTGAGGCGGCGCCGGGGTGTTGGAGAGAATATGGCGGCTCAAGATTCGAAGCAGCGCGTCGCGCTGATTACGGGCGTCACCGGGCAGGACGGCGCCTATCTGGCCGAGTATCTACTTGGTCTCGGTTACACCGTGCACGGCATCAAGCGGCGGTCGTCCTCGTTCAATACGGCGCGGGTCGACCATCTCTATCAGGACCCGCATGCCGGCAACGTGCCGTTCCTGATGCATTACGGCGACATGACCGACTCCACCAACCTGATCCGGCTGATGCAGGAGGTCCGGCCGACCGAGATCTACAATCTCGCCGCCCAAAGCCACGTCGCCGTCAGCTTCGAGAGCCCGGAGTATACCGCCAATGCCGACGGCATCGGGGTGCTGCGGCTGCTGGAGGCGATCCGGATTCTCGGCATGGAAAAAGAGACGCGGTTCTACCAGGCCTCGACCTCGGAACTCTATGGCCTGGTTCAGGAAGTGCCGCAGAAGGAAACCACGCCGTTTTATCCGCGCTCGCCCTACGCCGTGGCCAAGCTCTATGGCTACTGGATCACGGTGAACTACCGCGAGGCCTATGGCATGTTCGCCTCCAACGGCATCCTGTTCAATCATGAAAGCCCGATCCGCGGCGAGACCTTTGTGACCCGCAAGATCACGCGCAGCGTGGCCCGGATCGAGACCGGTCTCGAGGAAACGGTGTATCTCGGCAATCTCGAGGCCAAGCGCGACTGGGGTCATGCGCGCGATTACGTCGAAGGCATGCACAAGATCTTGCAGATCGATGAACCCGACGATTTCGTGCTTGCGACCGGAGAGACCCGCTCGGTGCGCGAATTCGTCGAACTGGCGTTCGCGGAAGTGGGCCGCACCATTGAATGGCGCGGCGCGGGGGTCGATGAGCAAGGCATCGACAAGAAGTCCGGCAAGGTCGTCGTGCGCATCGATCCCATGTATTTCCGGCCGACCGAAGTCGATCTCCTGATCGGCGATGCCAGTAAGGCGCGGGAGAAGCTCGGCTGGAAGCCGAAAACGCCGTTCGCCCAGTTGGTCAAGGAAATGGTCGCAGGCGATCTTGCGGCCGCACGACGAGAGGTTGCCAATGGCCAGGGTTCCGTTTGAGCTAAAGGGCAAGACGGTTTTCGTCGCCGGGCATCGCGGAATGGTCGGTGCGGCGCTGGTGCGCCGGCTCGCACAGGAGGACGTCGAACTGCTGACGATCGCGCGCGCCGAAGTCGATCTGCGCGACCAGGCCGCGGTCAACAAATGGTTCGCCGCCAAGCGTCCGCAAGCGGTGTTTCTGGCGGCGGCAAAGGTTGGCGGCATCGTCGCCAACAACACGCTGCGGGCCGAATTCCTCTACGACAATCTGGTGATCGCGACCAACGTCATTCACGCGGCCCATGTCAACGCCACCGAGAAGCTGATGTTTCTCGGCTCCTCCTGCATCTATCCAAAGCTGGCGCCGCAGCCGCTGCACGAAGATTCCATGCTGACGGGACTGCTGGAGCCAACCAACGAGCCCTACGCAATTGCCAAGATCGCGGGCATCAAGATGGTTGAAGCCTATCGCAGCCAGTATGGCTCCGACTTCATCAACGTGATGCCGACCAACCTTTACGGCCGCGGCGACAATTATCATCCCGAATATAGCCATGTCGTGGCTGCACTGATCCGCAGATTCCACGAAGCGAAGGTTTCGGGGGCGAAAAACATCGTGGTCTGGGGCACCGGCACGCCGCGGCGGGAATTCCTCTATGTCGACGATCTTGCCGACGCCTGCGTCCATTTGATGAAAACCTATTCCAGCGGCGAGCTCGTCAACATCGGCCTCGGCGACGACATCACCATCGCCGAATTCGCCCGGCTCGTTGCCGCGACCGTCGGCTATGCCGGCGAGATCAGCTATGACACCTCGCGGCCCGACGGCACGCCGCGCAAATTGCTCGATAGCGGCCGGCTCGCCAAGCTCGGCTGGCGCGCCAGCACCTCGCTCGAGGACGGCCTCAAGCTCGCTTATCAGGCTTACCTGAACGAATCCAAGCAAGCGGCCGAGTGATCGCTGCCGAGGGGTTGTTTAGGACGCCTTCGCAGCCCTCGCACGCGGCGGGTTTTTTCCCAGCGCCGCCGCCATCGCCGATATCAGCGGCCTCATGAAGTAGGCGTCCTCGGCCGGCGATATCTCGGCGCGCAGCCCGTGGGATTTCAGTTCGTCGGAAACCACGGGGCCCACCGAAGCAATCGGCGTCTGCGCCAACCCTTCTCGCAACCGTGCCTCGCATCCACGTGCTCGCGCGACTTCGACGAGGCGGCGAACCTGGCCCAGATTGGTCAGCGCGATCGCATCGATGCGACCCTGTGCCATCTCGTCGATGGCGGTGACGATGTTGGCGTCGGCGGCCTGCGCGTCATAGACATAGGGCAGTACGATATCGACCTCGGCGCCCTGCGCCCTGATCGCACCGACCAGGACGCTGTGATCCTTGTCCGGGTAGAGCTGCAGCCCAAGACGGTGGCCGCGCAGGTCGATGCGCGACAGCATCTCGGCGATGCCTTCGGAGGTCGGCTTTTCCGTCGTCACCTGCGGCTCCAGCCCGATTTCGCGCAGCGCCCGGCCCGGTTTGGGGCCGCGCGCGAATTTGCGGGTCTTGCCAAGTGCGGCCACGAATTCCGGTTCGAGGCCGATGCGGCGCACGACCTTCATCAGGCGGCGGAGACCTTCGCCGGTCATCAGCACCAGATCGTCGCAAGGCGCGGCAACGAACCGCCTGATCCAGGCTTCGATCGGCGCCGGATCGGGCGCGTCGTGAATGGTGAACATCGGACATTGCAGCACGTCCGCGCCTTGCTCGGAGAGCAGGCGGGAAAACTGCGCTTCCTCGCGCGTTTCCAGGATCAGGATACGGTAGCCGTTCAGTCTGTCAGCCATGGCCTCGCTCCAACGCCGATCGTTGTGCTTTGTTCATCATGACCCCGGTTTCCGGATTGGCGCAAGCCGATTGGTGGTGATAGAGCAGGGCGCTAACAAGCGTTCCCCGCCACTGCCTGAATTGTAATCAAGTCCGCGCCATGCCCGACCATCAGTTCGTCCTGACCCTGTCCTGCCCCGACCGCCCCGGCATCGTCTCCGCGGTGTCGACCTTTCTCGCCCATAACGGGCAGAACATTCTGGACGCCCAGCAGTTCGACGATATCGAAACCAAAAAATTCTTCATGCGGGTGGTGTTCACCGCCGCGGACCTCGCGGTCGAACTGGCGGCGTTGCAGACCGGCTTTACCGCGATCGCCGACCGCTTTGGCATGGACTGGCAGATGCGCGATCGCGCAAACCGCCGCCGGGTGATGTTGCTGGCTTCCAAATCGGATCATTGCCTGGTCGATATCCTCTATCGGTGGCGCACCGGCGAACTGGAGATGATCCCGACGGCGATCGTCTCCAATCATCCGCGTGAGACCTATGACAATCTCGATTTCGGCAAGATCCCGTTCCACTATCTGCCGGTCACCAAGGAGACCAAGCGCGAACAGGAACAGGCGGTCCTGAAGCTGGTGCAGGACAGCGGCACCGACCTCGTGGTGCTGGCGCGCTACATGCAGATTCTCTCGGATGAGATGTCAGAGGCGCTTTCGGGCCGCTGCATCAATATCCATCACTCGTTCCTGCCGGGCTTCAAGGGCGCTCGGCCCTATCACCAGGCGCATGAGCGCGGCGTCAAACTGATCGGCGCGACCGCACATTATGTGACGCGCGACCTCGATGAAGGCCCGATCATCGACCAGGATGTCGAACGCATCAGCCATCGCGATACGCCGGAAGATCTCTCGCGCAAGGGCCGCGATATCGAGCGTCGCGTGCTGGCCCGCGCGATACGCCATCACCTCGAAGATCGTGTGATCCTCAACGGCCGGAAGACGGTGGTATTTGGCGACTGATGGGACGTCGACCTAATCGAAGACCGGAAAGAAATTTCTCGGCTTCCATCCGAAGTCGCGTACCGCAGGCGTTGAATCGAAGGCCATATCCTTCATCATCCGGATGCCCATTGCGGCGTTGGCGCCTGGGAACAAGGGCTTGGCGACGACAAATCCAGCCCGCCACAACAGAGGTGGTATCGAGAGTGTCCGTCGCGGCAACTTCATCCCGTCAAAAATTCGGCCGATCATCTCGCGGTAGGTGAGGGTCTCGCCGCCGGGCAACGAATATATCTTGTTTGCAGCGGCTTGGCTCAATGCCGCGGAGACCGCGCCGATGGCCAAGTCCTCCGCGTGCACGGGCTGGCGTAAACCCTGCGCGCCCCCGACGAGGGGCATAAAGCCAAATCTCCGGATGAGCCGCGACAACGGCGTAATATTGTGATCCCGTCCTTCGGCATAGATGAGTGTCGGCCGCAATATCGTCCATTCGATGCCGGCCTGCGAGCAGATGCGTTCGATGTTGCGCTCCGCTTCAGCCAGCCGGGTCAAGGTTGCTCGTTCGGAAGCAATCTCGCTGTCAATCTTGGTAATGACGCTTGTCGAGGTGAAGACAACAATTCGCTTCAGGGAAGGATTCAACAGATAGGGAAGAGCGCTGGACAACATCGCAGCACTTGCCGTGCAGAACAGGGTCGCAAATTCCGGGAATTTGAAAGCTTCGGGCTTTTCGAGGTCACCTAAAAACCAATCGATTCCCGTCCCATCCCGCGGGGCCCTTGACAAGGCAAGGGGGCGTTGACCGCTGCGGATCAGGCGTTCAACGATGTAGCCGCCGACAAGGCCGGTGGCTCCTATAACCAGACTCTTCGTCGCAGTCTTGTTGTGTTCAGCTCGTTCATCCAATCCTAGCAAATCGATACCGCTCCCAGAATTCAAGCACCCGCGACCGGTCGATGGTCGAGAGTTATCTCCGTTGTTCCACTCTTCAGCCGGTATAGACCGGTCACTTTTCGCGGCATAGGGCGGAAGGAGCGATCCAGGCTTGAAATAGCGTCAGCGATAGGGGTGTTGTCGATGATGCAACTTAAGGATGTTGAAAGAGCCTTCGTGCAGAGGTGCGGTGTGGTATAATGAGACCGCTGACCACTGCGCGTCGATAGGTGTCCAAAGGCGCCCTGCGTCGCAGTTCCCTTCACCATTGATGTCGATGCGGTCGCGTCTGGCCTGACCCGCATTACTGGTAACCAGGAGCCTCAAAGCAATGCAAGCTGTTGAAAAACATAGCTGCTTCGGCTATCCGAAGAAAACGGTTCGGCGGGGTGGGCAAGTTGATTTTGCGATGCCGGTGTCGCACGGGATCGAATAGCCCCGAATTGAATTTGAGAGCTCTTCGTGGCGAACCGCAAATTGGGTGATCAGTGATCAAATTTGGCTTGCTGGGGTGCGGACGTATCGCAAAGCGTCACGCCGATCTTCTTGGCGGCGGCCATATCGCTGGGGCCAAATTGGTTGCAGTCTGCGACGTCGTGCGCGAGCGGGCCGACACGATTGCCTCGCGGTTTGGCGTGCCGGCCTTCTACAGCATCGATGAATTTCTGAACCACAAGGATATGCAGGCGGTTTCGGTGTTGACGCCCAGCGGGATGCATCCCGCTCACGCCATTGCCGCTGCCAAGGCCGGCAAGCATGTCATCGTCGAAAAGCCGATGGCGCTCCGGCTCGACGACGCCGATGCCATGATGAACGCCTGCGATGCTGCTGCCGTCAAGCTTTTCGTCGTGAAGCAGAACCGGTTCAATGTCCCCGTGATAAAGGCACGCGAAGCGCTCGAGGCCGGTCGCTTCGGACGGTTGATCCTGGGAACCGTCAGGGTGCGCTGGTGTCGTGATCAGGCCTATTACGATCAGGATAAATGGCGTGGAACCTGGGCATATGATGGAGGCGTGCTGGCCAACCAGGCAAGTCACCACGTTGATATGCTCGAGTGGTTCTTCGGCGACGTGGTCAGCGTACACGCCAGGGCGGCAACCGCGCTGGTGAACATCGAAGCCGAAGACACTGCCGTGGCGACGCTAAAATTCAAGAACGGTGCGCTCGGAATCATCGAGGCGACAACGGCAGTCAGGCCAACGGATCTCGAAGGCTCGCTGTCGATACTCGGTGAAGGGGGAGCCGTTGAGATTGCAGGATTTGCCGTCAACAAGATCCGGCACTGGCAGTTCTCAAAGGAGCTTGATTCAGACCGAGAGGTTATCGAAAGGTTCTCGGTTAATCCGCCAAACGTCTATGGTTTTGGCCACCAGGCTTATTACGAACATGTCGTCAAATGCCTCAACGATCAGAGTCCCGCGCTTGTCGATGGCCTTCAGGGTCGAAAGAGCCTTGAATTGATATCTGCGTTGTATGAGTCCATTGAGACCGGCAAAGAAGTCTCTCTAAAGTTTGCCCCGCAATTATGCCGCCTCGGCGAACTGCCATGAACGAGCCCGAAATCCGACAGGTGGGCGTGCGTGACGTGGTATTCGGTGCTCGCGTCAGCATCGTCGAGCCCTGCAATCTTTACGGTTGCGAAATTGGCGACGATTGCTTTATCGGCCCCTTCACCGAAATCCAGAAATCAGTACGGATTGGATCGCGAACGCGCGTTCAGTCCCATGCGTTTGTTTGCGAGCTTGTCACGATCGGCGACGATTGCTTCATCGGTCATGGGGTGATGTTCATCAACGACACGTTTTCGACGGGTGGCCCGGCGCGAGGCCGCAAGGAGTTGTGGCGCCGCACGAAAATCGGAAATCGCGTATCGATCGGATCGGGGGCGTCCATTCTTCCGGTTGAAATCTGCGACGATGTCGTGATCGGGGCCGGCGCGGTCGTTACCAAGGACATTACGTTGCCCGGATCCTACGCCGGAAATCCGGCACGTCTAATTCGGCGCCATTGACGGCGACTGTTTCGAAATGAGGCTCCATCCCATGGCCGTGCCCTACGCCGACCTCCATCTGCAATATGAGAGTATCAAGTCGGAAATCGATGCCGCGATCGCGGGCGTCATTCGTGACAGCTCCTTCATACGTGGTCCGTACGTCGATAATTTCGAAACTGCGTTTGCGGCCGCCGTCGGCGCCCCCCATTGCGTGTCTTGCGCCAACGGCACGGACGCTCTTTACGTCGCGATGCGGGCTTTGGGAGTTTCGCCCGGCGACGAGGTGATTACGACCGCGTGGTCCTGGATCAGCACATCGGCCATGATTACGCATGCCGGTGCGAACGTCGTTTTTTGTGACACGGACGCCAGCACCTACACGATCGATCCGGCCGCGATCGAAAATGCCATTACGCCGCGGACGGTTGGAATCATTCCGGTCCATCTTTACGGTCAGCCGGCCGACATGGACGCGATCATGCAGATCGCGCGTCGACACAAACTGTGGGTGATCGAAGACTGCGCTCAGGCTCATCTGGCCGAATACCGAGGCCAACAAGTCGGCACGTTCGGGGACGCTGCGACCTATTCGTTCTATCCCGGGAAAAATCTCGGAGCGATGGGAGACGCTGGCGCAATTGTTACCGGTCGCCCGGATCTTGCCGAACGAATGGCAGTGCTGGCGCGACACGGTGGCCTTGTCAAACATCAGCATCGTGTCGAGGGGATCAACAGTCGCCTCGACGGCTTGCAGGCCGCTATCCTTTCGGCAAAGTTGCCGCATCTCACTCGGTGGACGCAGGCTCGGCAGGCGGCGGCAAAGGTTTATGATGCCGGCCTCAATCAGATCGAAGACGTTGTTGTTCCCCAGGTGGCTCCGGACCGCACCCATGTGTATCATCTTTATACCATCCAGCATCCGGAGCGCGACAAGCTCGCCGCCCACCTGAGCGCAAACAACGTGCAGACCGCCGTCAACTACCCGGTGGCGCTTCCGTTTCTGGAGGCCTATGGACGATTGGAGCATCGTCCAGAGCAGTTTCCGAATGCGCATCGGGCTCAAAGCCGGATCTTGTCATTGCCGATGTTTGCGGAAATCACGGCGCCGCAACAGAAGACCGTGGTCGATCTCATTCGCGCCTTTGGTTAGTCGTGCTGCGCAGTGCAGGCGATATCGATTATGAAATGGTTGCGAATTTCTCATGAAGAGCGGTTCCCGACTGCTGGCAAATTCGACCTGGAACGCCCTGGCATTCCTCGTCAGCGTCGGGTTGAACTTGCTGATCTTGCCGTTTGTCGTCCGTAAATTGGGCGTTGCATCCTTCGGGATGGCGGGGCTTGTAATCGCCACCATTGCACCTGCGCTCATTTTCAGTGGCTCTCTCGCCATGATGTCGACGCGCGAATTTGCCCGAACGCTCGCAGCCGCAGCGCGCCATGAGACCCGACAGTTTTTTGCAACAGCGCTGTTTCTCAGCCTGGCGGTAGGAATTCCACTTGCAGGCCTTTTTTGGCTCGTTGGGCCGGCCTTTGCTCAGCGCGTTTTTCATCTGGGCGGTGACCTGGCGGCCGATCTTTTCGCCGCGTTCGCTTTCGGTGCGCTGGGATGGCTGTTCCAGTGCATCGCCGGCGTATGTCTGGCGCTGTTCACGGCCCATCAAGATTACGCACGGCTGGCCCTGGTGAACGTCGCAGGCAGCGTGGCGTCGACACTTTCGATGCTTCTGTTGATCCCGCAGTGGCCGCAGCCGTCGACTTTCATGGCCTGTCAAATGATCGGTTTTGCAGTCAATCTGTTGCTGTCGATACTGCTGGCGCGGCTGCTATGTGCCGATGTGGTGGCGTTTCCGGCGCTGCATTCCAGATCGCTGGCAACTCTCCTGCACATCGGCAAATGGCAGGCGCTGGCGCAGAGCGGTGGATTGGTCGCCGGACAGGCGGAGCGCTATTTGCTCGGCATGTTTCTTCAGCCGCAGAACGTCGGATACTATTCGATTGCGCAGCGCCTGGAGGAGGCCATTTACATTGGCGTCCTCAAGATCGGCGAGATTCTGTTTCCTTTTTTCAGTGCAATGCAGGGCGAAAGCGACGAGCGCGTCGGCGACCTGTTTTTTCGCGCGTCATGGATTCTGAACGTACTGGCCGTAACCGTGCTCGGAGCTCTCATTCCTGTCGCTGGTAATGTGCTGTACTTATGGACCGGCCCGGAAGTTGCTGCCGAAGGCCAGCGTGTGCTGATCGTGCTGGCGTTGGCAGGCATCCTTGGCAGCGGTACCAACGTTTTCACGTTCTATCTCCTGGCGAAGGGCAGGACACGCGCAAACGCCGCGATCGCGCTGATCACCGCGCTACTCACCCTCGGAACCAGTGCGATGGCGCTTCCCTATTTTGGATGGCCGGCGGCGGGGTGGAGTTCGTGTGCCGGTGCGCTGGCCCAGATGGTTGTCATGACGCTACTGCTGCGGCGGAGTTTCGCCTTGTCAGACGTCGGGTTGCGGGTCTGGCATTTTGTCCTGATGCCCATTGTAGTAGGGGTCGTCGGTGCAATTCTGTTGCGAGTCTGGATTACGAACTATGGGATAGATCAAGGTGCCGCTTTGTGGGAGGTTGCCGGCTATTACGTTCTTTCGGCCGCGGCGATCCTGATGGCTGTCATTGCCGTTTCCAGCATCGGCCCCTACGGAGCAGTTTGCCGGCGGGATCTGTATCGCATCGTAACGCGGTTTCTTCCTGCGCGGAGCATCTGATTCATGTGCGGTATTGCTGGCATCGTCGATCTGCGCGGCGAAGCTGTCGCTCCATCTGCTATCGAGAAAATTACCGGCCTGATCTCTCACCGCGGTCCCGATGGTGCTGGATTTTGGTTCAGCGATGACAAGCGGATCGCGTTCGGACATCGGCGTTTGGCGATTATCGACCCCGGCGCCCGTGGCGATCAGCCGATGCATTCGGGGGATGGCCGTTTTGTCATCGTCTATAATGGCGAGGTCTACAACTTCCTGGAATTGCGGGCAGAGTTGCAAGCCGCGGGCGTCCCGTTCCGCACCGAGTCCGATACGGAAGTTATCCTCGCCGCCTGGCAGGCGTGGGGATCGGACATGCTCCTGCGCTTCAACGGAATGTGGGCCCTGGCGATCGCGGACAAGGTCTCTGGCGACGTTTTCCTGGCCCGCGACCGGTTCGGCATCAAACCATTGCTTTATTCGGTTTCGGATGGCCGCCTGGTGTTTGCGTCGGAAATGCGTGCCATTGTTCGATCCGGATTGGTGCCTACCGACATTGATGCAGATGCTGCGCGCCGGATCATGGTCGATGCCTTTGGCATAGAAGGAAGCGAACGGACCCTGCACCGGGAAATCAAGCGGTTACAGGGAGGACACCATCTTTGGATAAGGGGCGGCCGCACCAGCGTTACGCGTTGGTGGCGTACGCTGGATCATCTGCCTCAGTTACCCTCCAATGATGCCGAGCGGGTCGAACGTTTCGGCCAGATTTTTCGAGATGCCGTGGCTTTGCGGATGCGCAGTGACGTGCCGATTGGCACCTGCCTGTCCGGTGGATTCGATTCCTCTGCCATCATTTGTACGATGTCCGAGGCCGAGAAGAAGGGGATGGGGCCGCGTGGCAATCATGCCTGGCGGCACGCATTTGTCGCGTCGTTTCCGGGATCTCCCAACGACGAACGGCCACAGGCCGAGGAGGCCGCGGCCTGGGCCGGTGTTGAGCCCACGATACTGCAAATCGGTGATGACGACGCCTTGCGGGATTTCGATCGCGTGCTCGAAGACATGGACGAGGTCTATATTGGCCTGCCCACGGCCGTCTGGTTGATCTATCGGGAATTGCGTCGCCAGAAAGTGCTTGTTTCGCTCGATGGCCATGGTGCTGATGAATTGATGGGGGGGTATCTGCAGGCGGGCGGTGCGGGGGCGTTTTGGATGCGTAACGTTCTTTCTGGCATCACGGAGCGCTGGCGGTTTTGGGCAAACGCGGTGGATTTCGCGCGCGCGGCACTCCTCAAGCGACGAGGCCATTTTTTTCTGCGGGGCGGGCTTTCCTCGCTTCCACGGGGCTTCGCTGTGGTTGGCGATGAGGACCGTTTGCCAACCGAGTGGGGTTCCTTCAATCGCAGGCTCTATCGGATGCTCCATGGAACCGTTCTGCCGACAATCCTGCGCAACTTCGATCGCCTGTCGATGGCGCACGGGATAGAAGTGCGGATGCCTTTTCTGGATTGGCGGCTGGTGACCTATGCGGTTGCTCTTCCGGAAGAGGCCAAGTACGCCGACGGATACTCGAAGTTGATTGCGCGTCGAGCCATGGCCGGCTGCATGCCGGAATCCATCCGGACCGCAAAGCGCAAAATCGGCTTCAATTCGCCGATGCCGGAATGGTTGAACGGACCGCTTTCTTCCTGGACCGCATCCTTGCTGGCAAAGAAGGTTGAGGCCTTCACGGAACTGGTCGATGAGCCGGCGTTCGAGAAGGCAGTCTTGAAACTGAATCGTGACAGGTCGTGGGATTGGGAGTCGGCGGGACGGATTTGGCCCTATCTCCATATGAAGTGGGTCCTGGCTCGCCTGCCGTGATGGCGTCTTGAAAGAGACGATTATTGCAAACCCCTTCGCTCCCGCCCGGTTCTTCTCGGGTGGTGAAATTCCATCGACTCCCCGGCGTTCGATGCAGCGCCGACGGTGGCGGAGGTGATCATGCTCGTGGCAAGCTATGTGTTGACAGCCTTGTCGATCTGCTGCGCCGCAGTTTATCTGTGCGGCAGGCTGCGGCTCTTTCTGACCGCGACCACGATGTTGCTGGCCTCATTGCTTCTTATTTATGGACCGGCATATCTCAGCTTCGTGCTGTCATCGGGCGAAAAGGCGATGCTGATTGCTCGATTGTCCGGCTCGGAGGGGCGCATGTCGGTCATGTACAGCATGATTCAGTCAGCCTCATCCGATTTCGGCGCAATCATTGTTGCGATGAATATCTCGATTGCGTTGATGTTCATTGGCGTCGTCGCCAGCGTCGAGATTGTTGACCGCTTGATTCCGGGGCGGGCTGCGTCATTAAAAATCGCATTAGCCGACTGGAATTCACAAGCCCTGAGAGACAGCGTCGGCGGGACCCGCGTGTTGCTGGTGATCGTGGTCTGTTTGACTTTGTTCCTGGCATGGATCTCTTTTAGCGAGGATCACCTTGGAACCATTGGATCGTTTTTGTCCATTACCGGAGACGAGGCAGCAAGGGCTGCATTCCGCCTGAACAACGGGGGGAGCCCAAACTATCTTTATCGGATGGCGTTAGGTGCAGTGGCACCGATGCTGGTCGTATGGGGACTGCTGTCGGGTTGGGTCAACCGCTCGTGGGGTCTGCTATCGGTGGCGGGCTTGCTTCTTGTTGCGGTCTTGATCGGAAAATCCGAGATCTTGAGCAGGGCGCCTCCTGCATTTTTCCTTGTTCAGCTGATCGTGGCCGGCCTGCTTGTGTTTCGCAACAAGCTGACCTGGCGGAGCGCCCTTGTCGTCCTGTCTGCAGTCATTCTGATCCTGTACGTCGTCGTCAGGCTCACGATATCCGTCTACGACAGTTTCGGACCTTGGGGATTTCTTTATTACCGGATATTTGAAGTGCCAAGCGAGTCGGCTCTCGAAACGTTTGGCGCTTTTCCGGCCAAGTACCCTCACACCTGGGGTGCGAATATCAGGCCGCTGGCAGCGATGATGGGACTCGATTACGTCCCAGCGTTCACGATCATTTCGCAGCTTTGGCACAATACCAAAGACGCCACCAGCAACGCGCTCTTCATTGCCGACGCCTGGGTCGATTTTTCATATGGCGGTGTGATCGTCTTCAGTGCGTTGGCGGGCGCTGCCTGTCGGCTGATTGACTTGATCTACCTGGTAAATGGCAAAACCACGATCGGCATCGCGATGATGGCCGCGGCCTTTGGTGGCGTTCTGACGCTGCTCGTGAGCGCACTTAACACCGCATTTCTATCGGGAGGATTGTTGCTTGCGCCGCTCGTCGCGGGGGCCATTGTCGGAATAATCAAAGTTATGAACAGGAACTCGGGGCTGCATGCAAAGCCGGCCGGAGTTGGCACTTAAGTCTACTTGGCCAACACCATCAGCGACCAGCCTCCCAGAATACGGGCGGCCAGATCCGGCGAGACTTTTGATAACAGCGCGCGCGGAAGCTTCATCAGGTTGGTGCGTAACCTGCTGCTGTCGAGTTCAACCGCTCGCGCGGTGAAATCGGTGTCGATTATTTCGTAGCCGCAGTACCGGATCGTCTCGATCGCAGTTTCCTTGGTGAAATAGTGCAGGTGCCCCACGCGTCGCCGCGCGTCCAGCAGCGTATCTCTCCGCGCTACCGCGAAGACCGATAGATCGAGCGGGATATGAAAAATCTTGTAGTCAGCGTAGCTGCGGAGCGATTTGATGAACCCGATATAGTCGTCGACATGCTCGAATACATCAATGCACAGCAGGGCGTCGAAGTGGACGTTCTCGTCCAGCATGTTGGTGTTGACATAATGCAAGCCAGGACGTTCGCGCTTTCGCGCCAGCTCGAAGGCTTGCCCGGACATCTCATAGCCGACGAACGTGCTTTCAGGCAGAAGAGTCTTGAGCTGCACCAGTATCTCGCCCGCGCCGCAGCCGATTTCTGCGATCCGGGAGGGATTGAGATCGTTTCTGCGCAGGGTGCTGCATATCTTGGCGGCCTTCCAGGCTGAATCCTCGGCATGCCAAGTAGGATTGTTCGCGAGATACTCCGCGTTGGAATAGATCGACTCTGTTTCGATCTGGTGGCCCACGGTATTCTTGCTGCTCATGCGCTATTCCGGTCTCGTATACCCGCCGCCTGAAGCGAAAACTGGCCTATTTCGCAGCAGCACCTGGGGGTGTCAACTGTGGGCGAACCAATGGTCGGTTGGCATGTCTGAGCTACAGGCGCGTTGAGTGTTGTTATTCGTGTGCAGTTTGCTATCTCATGGCATCCTTTGGCGGACCCTTGATGCGGTTATTTCAGAATAGCGCTCTTTACCCATCTTACCTGCAGCATTTTGATGGTCTTGCGGTCGGGGCCGTTAGCTTCGATGATCGACTGCGCGTGTTCCTGGACGACAGGTTCGGTGCGTTGCATTTCCTCCAGCCGGTCCTTGACCGGTCGCCCGATGCATTTTTTACCAATGCCAACGACACGACGCTGCAGACGTACTGGGCGCGCGAGCACGGAATGGCGTCGGCGAGCGCGCCGGAGGACATTCTTCTGGCGCAGATCGAACATCATCGCGCGGACGTGTTCTACAATCTGGATCCGATCCGCTACAGCAGCAGCTTTGTTCGCAAGCTGCCCGGATGCGTGAGGAAAGCCGTATGCTGGCGTGCTGCGCCATCGGGTGGCGTCGATCTGTCGGGCTACGATGCTGTCGTCAGTAATTTCCCCTCTATCCTTGATGACTGGCGACGGAAAGGCTGCAGTGTTGCGCCGTTCTTTCCGGCGATTGATCCGCTGATGGATCAGTATGGTCGCGGCGATCGGCCTATCGACGTGTTGTTCGTTGGCGGTTACTCGCGACACCATTCGCGTCGTGCGGGCATTTTGGAGCGGGTCGCTGCACTCGCCGCGCGGCGAAACGTGGTGTTCTGCCTTGACGCATCGCGTCTGACGCGGCTCGCCGAAACCCCTCTCGGGCTTTTGCCGCCCCTGAAGAAGCATCGCCGACCTCGTGCCATATCGAAAATTTCGAGACCGCCGGTCTTCGGACGGCAGCTCTATGATCTCATCGGGCGATCCAAGATCGTGCTCAACGGGGCGATCGACATGGCGGGAGAGGATCGCGGCAATATGAGATGCTTCGAGGCCATGGGGTGCGGTGCCTTGCTGGTGTCAGATGACGGCCGTTACCCAGAAGCGATGGAACCTGGCGTCACAATCGTGACCTATGGCTCGCCCGAGGAAGCGCTTACCCTCATCGAGGAGCGGCTGGCGGACGGGGATGAATCGTCGAGGATTGCCTCGCTCGGTCGCGAAAGGGTCACTGCCGCCTACAGTAAGCCGTTGCAATGGAAGAGCTTTGTTGATCTCGTCGGGCAGTTATGATCGTGCTAATTACTCCCGCCCAATAACGCAGTTGAACTACATGAACCTTCACCGTCTGGCCCAGCAGATCCTGGGACGTGCAACCTGCAGGGTCGGTGCCAGGTCGCGCCTCAGCCAAGCGGCGCGCATCAAGAATGCCGCCGGCGACTCCGATCGTATCCTGATTGGCTGCGATACGTTTGTGCGCGGCGAGCTGATGACGTTCGGGCACGGGGGAAGAATCGTGCTGGGCGACTGGTGCTATGTGGGAGACGGAACCCGCATTTGGTCCGCGGCATCGATCGAAATCGGACATCGCGTCTTGATTTCCCATTCCGTCAATATATTCGATAACCTCACGCATCCGCTGCAAGCCTCGCAACGACACCAGCAGGCCAGGGAAATATTCGAACGTGGTCATCCGCGTAAGCTGGAGTTGGGCGAGCAGCCTGTCACGATTCACGACGACGCCTGGATAGGCGCGGGAGCCTTTGTTCTGCGCGGCGTCACCGTCGGGCAGGGTGCGATCGTCGCGGCCGGGGCCGTCGTCACCAGGGATGTGCCGGCGTTCTCGATCGCCGCGGGAAATCCCGCGGTTGTTGTCAGGGAGCTATCGCCCGATGAGCGCTGATCCCAAGCTGTCGTCCTGGGAAGAGGCGGTCGTCTGGTTTCGAAATCAACCCGAGCAGCAGCAAGTTGCGCGCGACGCATACTACGATGACCCATTGGTGGATGCCGCGGCGCGTTACCATGCATCGGAGGAGTGGCGCGCCGTCTCCAGAATATTGCATGGTCGTCGTGGCCGAGCGCTCGATATCGGAGCTGGCCGTGGTATCGCCAGTTATGCACTGGCCCGTGATGGTTTCGCAGTTACGGCGCTTGAGCCTGACCCAAGCAAGATTGTTGGCGCAGCAGCGATACGCATGCTCGCGCACGATGCCGGAATTGCCGTTGACATTGTCGAGGAAGTTTCCGAGCGGCTGCCGTTTGCTGATGCGAGCTTCGATGTCGTGTTTGCGCGAGCGGTGCTGCATCACACGACAAATCTGGAAGCTGCATGCCGTGAAATCTATCGCGTACTGAAGCCAGGTGGCATCGCGGTTGCCGCCCGCGAACACGTCATCAGTCGTGATTCCGACCTTCAGAAGTTTTTGGACCAGCATCCGCTGCATCGGCTCTATGGCGGTGAGAACGCCTTTCGTCTTGATCGGTACGTTGGTGCGTTGCGTGCTGCCGGCTTTGAGCCGCTCGAGATACTTCCGCCCCTTACAAGCCCGATCAACCTGTTTCCTTACACCATTGAGAGCTTGCGATCGGCTGTCGTCTCACGGCTTTCGGCCAAGCTTCCCGTCCCGGGCTGGCGAACGCTCCTGAGTCATGACCGCATGTTCAGGTTCATGCTGTTGATCGCCGAACAATTCGACAACCGGCCCGGTCGACTTTATTCGTTTGTGGGATACAAGCCGGAGCGGTGAAGCCAATGTCGGCCGTCTCTCATTAAGAACTATTGCGACGTCTTGTTGGAAACGACGTCCTCGTAGATGGCCACGGCCTGTTCTGCGGATCTCTCCCAATTAAAGAGCTGAGTGACACGTGCGCGCCCGGCATCGCCCAGCGCCTTGCGAAGCGGTAGGTCGGCGCACAGCCGGTCCAGCGCCGAAGCGAGTGCTGTGGGATCGCCGGGCTTCATCAAGATTCCTGTGTCGG
Source organism: Bradyrhizobium sp. JYMT SZCCT0180 (assembly GCF_018130165.1). GTDB lineage: Bacteria > Pseudomonadota > Alphaproteobacteria > Rhizobiales > Xanthobacteraceae > Bradyrhizobium. Next base: position 105,271 of record NZ_JAFCLZ010000012.1, read on the forward strand.
CGGAAACTTCGAATGGAATTCCGCCGATCAAGGTCGAAACCACCGGCAGGCCGCTGGCCATGGCTTCCAGAATGACAAGTGGCAGCGTATCGGCGCGCGAGGGAAAGACGAACAGGTGGACGCTCTGATAGAGGGCGCGCAATTCTTCGCGGGTGATGAAATCGGTGAACAGAATCGTTTCACTGCCTGCAGGCATGCCGTTGTCAGCAAGGAGCTGTGCATGCTCCTTCTGCGAACGGATAGCACCGGCGACAACAGCCACAGCCTTTTCGCGCATCAGGGGCAGGGCTCTGAGCAGTACGTCCAGGCCCTTGTTTGCCGTGTGGTTACCCACATACAGCATGAGCGGACGATCGGTCGGAAGAGCGAAGCGTGCGACCAGTCGTTGCCGCTCTGCTTCTGAAACAGGAATCGTGAAGTAGGGGTCCACGCCATTGGATACGACGCGAAGATTGCGAGGATCCACCCCCATGCCGGATAGAACAGGTTCCTCCTGAGGCGAGAGCATCAGGACTCTCGCCGCGTTCTGCGCCACGTGAACGACCGGTCGACGCACCAGCAATTCCAGCAATGGCTTCTGCCAGGCAGGGGCACCGAAGCCTTGTGAGAATTCGTTGAATTCGATGAAGCCGTGCGTTGAAATCACGTAGGGGATTTTCAGGTCTTTACAGGCCTGCGCCGCAGCCTTGAGCGCACCCGGTGGATGCGGATTGTGAAAATGAACGACATCGAACCGTCCCTCGCGAAGCCATGGCTTGATATTCGCCCGCCATGCGAGAGTGACGACTTGCCGCGGCAGGAGGCGCCTCAGGGGCAGAAGGGGATTTGCTGCCTTTTGACGAATGATGCGCAGACCGTTCTCGACGGTTTCGCCGTTGTCCTCCGCCATCAGCAAGAGCGCGCTGTCGATCTGCTTTGCGATTCTCTCGGTTAATTGGATCGCGGCCGATACCCCTCCGCTTGCCTTGAACGTTGGTGGCGTGATGACGACCGCGCCAACGCGCAGCTTGGTGGCCGTCACGTTAGTCCATCCTCCATCCGATTTGTCCATGCGCGATGCATGCTTTCGGCAATTGAAATAGAGGGCGTCCAGCCGGTAATCTGTTGCAGTTTCTGGGTTGACGCCTTCAGCATCGGACGATCAACAGCGCGCACACGAAGCGGGTCCTGCTGAATATCGACTGTCACGCCGGCCGCGGTCCCGATCGTCGCGACGACGTCACCCACGGAATGCGTGTTGCCAGTGCCGAGATTCGAAATCAGCGGGCCGCCCTCGAAAGCATCGTGCTTGGCGAGCGCGCGGAATCCATAAGCAACGTCGCTGACGTCGATGTAGTCCCGGTGCGGAAACAGGTTTCCCAGCGCGAGTTGGCGGTTACCGGAAGCCAGCTGGCTGATGATCGCGGGCACCAGATGCGGGTTGGTCTCGCCGGGCCCGACGACGTTGAAAAGCCTGACGATGACGCCGCGGACCTTGTTCTGATTGTGGTAGTGCCTGACGAAGTGCTCGCCATGCAGTTTGGTGTAGCCGTAAACGTCGACCGGGCCCAGCTCCTCGTCGCGTTCCAGGTGCGCGTCGGGCAATGGTCGGTAGACCGCAGCCGACGAGGCGAATACGAATTTCGTCCCGGCCGGGGCTCCGTTCAGCAGATTGATCGTTCCCGCCACGTTGATCGCGGCCGCATTTCCGGGTTCGGCCTCGCACGCTGGGATGAAGTGAACGGCAGCCAAATGATAAATGATCGACGGCCGTATCCTGTTGAGCAATTCGGAAACCGTATCCGCGTCGCGGATGTCCTTCCGGTGCAGCACAAAAGCTTGCCGGTCCATCTGCGCCAGGCGATGTTCACCGCTCGCCATATTGTCCAATACGTGGACTTCGCAATCTCTCTCGGCGACAAGCTGGCGCACCAACTCCCGGCCCACGTATCCGTTCCCGCCCGTTACCAAAACCGGATCTTTAGTCATAACGAGCGTGCCTTGGAGTGAAAAGTTCGAATGGCTGATTGAAGCGCACTCCCGGGATAAGGAATAAACCTCTACCAGAGTCAACAGCTAAAAGTCGTGCCTTCGGGGGCGTTGCCGGGCCAGGATTTGTCCCGACAGCTGCGAGTGATCTCATCGCTCATCGGCCACAGCAGCGTCCCTGTTCAGAAGCCGACGCATCAGTTGCCGGTATGAATTCAACGCGGTTGGTCGTGCATAGCTGCGGGCAATCTCGGTCGCCCGCCGACCCTTCTCTTGGGTATTGCCCGCGGCCGAAGCTGCAAACTCGACGGTGCGAGCAATTGCAGCCGGATCTTCGGGTTGTACCACCCAGCCCAGGTCATGTTCCTGCACCAGAAGAGCAGCCTCCGCATCCGGCTCTGAGCAGATTATCACCGGTCGTCCCACTGCGAGCAGATTGTAGATCCGGCTTGGTACAGACACGCCGGTATTGTTTTTACGATACGGGATTATCCAGATATCGGCGGCCGACAGGAATTCTTCCAGCTCCGCTTCGGGCACGCGCTCAATCAAACTGACGTTGCGCAGGGGCGTCGCCGCCTGCCTTTTCTTCAATGTGGTCCAGCCGACGCCCTCGCCCGAAAACAGGAAGTGAATGTCCGTATTGTGTTCCAGTATTCGAGCAGCTTCGAATACGGAGTTGGGGTCGTGCGTGAATCCCGCGTTTCCAGACATGGCCACCAGAAATTTGCTTCCGCAGCGGACGCGAAAGGAATTCTCGGTGACGACCCGATGTTGAATAGGAAGCGTTGGCCAATTTGGGATAAAGACGATCTTGCTTGGCTGCATGCGTGGATAGGCCATCAACAGCACATTCATGTCGCGCCCGATGGTGACGACAGCGTCGAGCCATTTGAACAAGACAGAGTTCGCCCAACGCATGATTTTTGTTACTATGGAGCGGGGATGCAGAATGCCGGCCATGACAAGCGTGTCCGGATAGAAGTCATGAATAATAAGTGCCGCGGGGATTTTGCGGAGCCTCGCTGCTACGGTTACGGCGTACGGAACTGTGAAAGGCGTCGTAACGCAAAGGATGGCGTCCTCGCGGCGGGCGTGCTTGAGGATCGCAAAGAACACCTGTAATGCGAACAGGACTGCGGCAAGTGATCGCGAAACCAGCGCTGATTTTCCTGGCCACCAGCTCTTTATCTCAATAATTGTCGGGAAGGATGACTTCGGGGGCGCCTTCGAGTTGGAGCCGGGTGAGCCCGACAGAACGGTGACGTCGCAGTCGCGAGCCAACTCCTCGGCAATCTCGGTCATGTAGGCCGAGGTCGTACTCGGAAACGGGGCGTAGTGCTGGGAAATGAGCAGGATTTTCCCGGCGCTCTGCACCTGGGGAATCGGCAGTATCGATCCGTCTGGCGCCCGACGCTGGTGCCGATTTCGCGTCAGCCCGTCGTAGAGTTCGACGACGGAGTTCCCGATGATTTTGGCTGACAGCTTTTCGACGACGAGCTTTCTCGCGGCTTGTCCGTAACGGTCGCGAAGCTGGGACGAGTTCGCCAGGCCAAGGATCGCCGCAGCAAGTGCCACTGGATCCTCGATAGGCACCAGGACGCCGGTCTGATCATGGATGACAACTTCGCGGCAGCCCGGAGCGTCGGTGGCAATCATCGCTCTGCCGCATGCTGCTGCTTCAAGCAGACTCATGGGCAGGCCTTCGCGATGTGACGGCAACACGGCAAAATGGCAGCGGCGCCAAAGCGAGACGATATTCTCGATGTGTCCAAGCCAGGTGATTCCCGGCCGTTGGCTCCATTCCCGCGCTTCTTCAATTTGAACGGAGGCGGGGTTGGCTGGATCGGGATTGCCGGCAATGATCAGGTTTATATCGTGACCTTGTTCTCGCAAAATGCCGTGGGCGGCTACCAGCGCCCGGATTCCTTTGTCGGTTAGCAAGCGCCCGGCGAAGCCGATCGTAATCGGGCCGGTCGGCTCTGGCAGTGGCTGCAACACATCAGTATCGACACCGGATCCGGGGATCAGGATCGTTCGACCGTGCTCTATTCCAAGGCCTTCGAGGGCGGACAGATCGTCGGGATTCTGGACGAGAACAACGCTTTTTTCGCTATTGAAGAGCCAGGGAAGGAGGGTAGCCATGCTTCGTTTCAGAAGCCGTGTTCGCCAGGTCACCGAAGTAAAGATGTAGCCCAGGCCGGTGATTGCGTTAACAAGCGGGATTTTTCTTCCCAAAGCTGCAATCGATCCATACACGCAGCATTGCAAGCCGGAGTGATGCACGATCTGCGGCGCGATCTTGCTTTCAAGCCGTCGAAGCGCAGCGATCGTTGGAATTGCAGCAAATGGAGATAATCCGCCTCGGCGGAATGGTATCCTATGAAGCGTGAAGCCCTCTGCTTCTATGGCGCTCGCGCCTTTATCGACGCGCGTAGCCACGTGCACTTCATATCCCGCGGCGCGCGCAGCTCGTGCCATCGGCAGCCGGTTGAGCAAAAACGCGAAGTCTTCGTTTACCACGTATAGCAAGCGCGGGCGCGCGGTAGTCGTTGCGGAAGCCATGCAACTCACATCGTTTGATCTGCTGTTGAGCGGTCCCGCACCCGTTTGGGCTGATACCACACTGAAATGGACATCGATGCCGTGGGCGTCGAAATGCCGAGTCACCCTACGCCGTTCGGGCTTCGAACTGAAGGGATCACGTCATCATTGTTGCCAAGGTTCGCAGCTGGCATTTTGCGGTCGCCCAGGAACGGGTGGCCGATCCGGCCTGACGATGCGGACGGCCGCTCTGTTATCGTCTCGTTAGCGAACTGGGTCCTGCGACGATGAGGCAGGCTTTGCTTCCTCGCCGCGTTCTGCGGCGGGCAGCAGCCGTTTCCGTTCGCGTTCCCTCATGAACTCGTCGTACTTCGCGGTGCCCGGCCGCGGTGGCGCGTCCGCCGGCACGCCGCCGGCCCAGGCCGGTATGGAGTCGCTGACCCCGGCCGAGATTTTTTCGTTGATGGTTCCGCAGCCGCTCAGCGAGCAGCCCGCGAACGCGACGGCAACGAGGACAAGGATTGGGCGGGTACGGATCGACATGGGGGCAGGTTACTCATTAGACCTTTAAGGATGATGGATTTGAGGCCGCCTTGCGGCAGGGCACGACCTGCCGCTTATTTGTTGACAGCAACATTTTATTTGTACAAATGTACAAATGGAACGAAGGCCGGAGACGGTTGGGCCGGCCGGTGGGTCTCGCGGACGGTGTTATAATACAGCCCGCGACCTGCCGCAGGAACGCCCCGGGGAACGTGTCCGTCCAAGGAAACGCGCCCTTCGTCCGATTGACAACAAGCCGCGGTGAGACGCCATGTCGTGGCGCTACCCGGCCGAAAATTTGGGTTATGGTGAGGCAAGGGCCGGGCACTCGGCTCAAGGCACAAGACCGATCAGGGGGAGAAAATTCATGTCTATTCGTCGTCAATTGCTGCTGGCCGCAGGCGCCGTCGCCGGTGTGATGGCCGTTATACCCGCGAAGGCGCAGGACGCCGTCAAGATCGGCCTGATCCTGCCGATGACCGGCGGGCAGGCCTCGACCGGCAAGCAGATCGACAACGCCGTCAAGCTCTACATGCAGCAGAAGGGCGACACCGTCGCCGGCAGGAAGATCGAGGTCATTCTGAAGGATGACGGCGCGGTCCCCGACAACACCAAGCGCCTCGCCCAGGAGTTGATCGTCAACGACAAGGTCAGTTTCATCGCCGGCTTCGGCGTGACGCCGGCAGCCCTTGCCGCGGCGCCGCTGGCGACCCAGGCCAAGGTCCCGGAAATCGTGATGGCGGCGGGCACCTCGATCATCACCGAGCGTTCGCCCTATATCGTGCGCACCAGCTTTACGCTGGCGCAATCGTCGACGATCATCGGTGATTGGGCCGCCAAGAACGGCATCAAGAAGGTCGCGACGCTGACTTCCGACTACGCGCCCGGCAACGATGCGCTGAACTTCTTCAAGCAGAACTTCACCGCCGGCGGCGGCGAGATCGTGGAAGAGGTCAAGGTGCCCCTGCAGAATCCGGACTTCGCGCCGTTCCTGCAGCGCATGAAGGATGCCAAGCCGGATGCCGTGTTCGTGTTCGTGCCGGCAGGGCAGGGCGGCAACTTCATGAAGCAATATGCCGAGCGCGGTCTCGACAAGGCCGGCATCAAGGTGATCGGCCCCGGCGACGTGATGGATGACGACCTGCTCAACGGCATGGGCGACGCGGCGCTCGGCACCGTCACCGCGCATCTGTACTCCGCCGCGCATCCGTCGGCGATGAACAAGGATTTCGTCGCGGCCTACAAGAAGGCCTATAACCAGCGCCCGGGCTTCATGGCGGTGGGCGGCTATGACGGCATCCATCTGATCTACGAAGCGCTGAAGAAGACCGGCGGCAAGACCGACGGTGATGGGCTGATCGAGGCGATGAAGGGCATGAAGTGGGAGAGCCCGCGCGGCCCGATCTCGATCGATCCGGAAACCCGCGACATCGTGCAGAACATCTACATCCGCAAGGTCGAGAAGGTCGACGGTGAACTCTACAACGTCGAATTCGCGACCTTCGAGGCGGTCAAGGATTCCGGCAAGACGAAGAAGTGACGCCGGCTTCGGCGTCATCCTCCGATGCGCAATTGCGCATCGTGGGGCGCGCGTCCGCTCTCGCTCTGCGTCATGCCCGGCCTTGTGCCGGGCATCCACGTCTTTCTTCGGCGAGCGAAAGGAAGACGTGGATGGCCGGGACAAGCCCGGCCATGACGGTGTAATTACTTTCGTGTCGCTAATCTCGGCTAAGCCCATCTCATGACCACGCTCTTCACCATCCTGTTCGACGGCGTCGCCTACGGCATGCTGCTGTTCGTGCTGGCCTGCGGGCTGGCCGTGACGTTGGGGCTGATGAACTTCGTCAATCTCGCCCATGGCGCGTTCGCGATGACCGGCGGCTACGTTTGCGCCGTTCTGGTCAACAATTCCGGCTGGCCGTTCTTTGCGGCGCTGCCGCTCGCCTTTGTCGTCAGCGCCGTGATCGGCGTGGCGCTGGAGCGTACGCTCTACCGCCATCTCTACAACCGAAGCCATCTCGATCAGGTGCTGTTCACGATCGGTCTCACCTTCATGTCGGTGGCGTCGGTCGATTACATCATGGGATCGTCGCGCATCTTCATCAAGCTGCCGGCGGCGCTCGAGGGCCAGTTCGATTTCTTCGGCGTCGGCATCGGCCGCTACAGGCTGATGATCATCGTGATCTGCGGCCTGCTCACGGTGGGGCTGCAATTGATCCTGGCGAAAACCCGGTTTGGCAGCCGTTTGCGCGCGGCGGTCGATGATCCCCGTGCCGCCAGCGGCCTCGGCATCAACGTGCCGCAGGTGTTTGCCTTTACCTTCGCCTTCGGTTGCGGGCTTGCCGGTCTGGGCGGCGCGCTGAGCGCCGAAATTCTCGGCCTCGATCCGTATTTTCCGCTCAAGTTCATGATCTACTTCCTGATCGTGGTCACCGTCGGCGGTTCCTCCAGCATCACCGGGCCGTTTCTGGCTTCGCTGCTGCTCGGCATCGGCGACGTCGCCGGCAAATATTACGTGCCCAAGATGGGGCCATTCGTCATCTACACCATCATGATCGTGATCCTGATCTGGCGCCCGAACGGTCTGTTCGGCCGCACCGCGGCGCGGTGAACCGATATGAGCGCGCTTCCCGAAGTCTCGTCTCATGCTATGGCTCGCTCCCGCTGGCGCGGAGGCGAGATCGCGTTCTGGGTTCTGGTGCTGGCCTGCGCATTCCTGTTTCCGTCGCGCTATCTGATCATGACGGACATCCTGCGGCTGGCCCTGTTCGCGCTGTCGCTCGATCTGATCCTTGGCTATGCCGGTATCGTGTCGCTCGGCCATGCCGCCTTCTTCGGCGTCGGCGCCTATTGTGCCGGGCTGCTGGCGCTCCACGGCATCATCACCGAACCGGTGATTGCGCTGGTCGCGGCCGGGCTCGTCGCCATGGTGGTCGGCTTTCTCACCAGTTTCCTTGTCATCCGAGGCGTCGACCTGACCCGGTTGATGGTGACGCTCGGGATTGCATTGCTGCTGGAAGCGCTGGGTGAGCGTTTCTCCAACATCACCGGTGGCACCGACGGCCTGCAGGGCATCGAGATGGCGCCGATCCTTGGGTTGTTCGCCTTCGACATGTTCGGCAAGACCGGCTTCTTCTATTCGCTGATCGTGCTGTTCCTGCTGTTCCTGCTCGCGCGCCGGGTGGTGAACTCGCCATTCGGCCTGTCGCTGCGCGCGATCAAGAACAATCCGCTGCGGGCGTCCGCCATCGGCGTGCCGGTCAACCGCCGCCTCATCGCGATCTATACGCTGGCCGCGTTCTACGCCGGCATTGCCGGCGCGCTGTTCACCCAGACCACGGCGCTGGCCTCGCTCGACGTGTTCGCGTTCGAAAAATCGGCCGATCTGATGCTGGTGCTGGTGCTCGGCGGCACCGGATATCTTTATGGCGGCCTGATCGGCGCGGTTGTGTTCAAGATGCTGCAGGAATTCTTCTCCACCATCACGCCGCAATACTGGCTGTTCTGGATCGGTCTCGTGCTGGTCGTGATCGTGCTGGTCGGCCGCGACCGCATGCATCGCTGGGCGCTGTGGCTGCCCAATCTCGTGATCCGGAAAATCGCCGGACGCAAAGCCGTCGTGGCTGTTCCCGAAAGTGACGCGCCATGACGATCGCGCTGGAAACCAAGGGACTGGAAAAATCATTCGGCGGCCTGCGCGTCACGCGTGACCTGTCGCTGCGGGTCGAGCAGGGCGCCCGCCATGCCCTGATCGGGCCGAACGGCGCCGGCAAGACCACGGTCATCAACCTGCTCACCGGCGTGCTGCAGCCGAACGCCGGTCGTATCCTGCTCGAGGGCAACGACATCACCGATCTGCCTGTTCACAAGCGGGTGCTGCGCGGGCTGTCGCGCACCTTCCAGATCAACCAGCTCTATGCCGATCTGACGCCGCTGGAGACCATCGGGCTTGCGGTGTCCGAACGGCTCGGGCGCGGCGGCGACTGGTGGCGGCGGATGGGGACGCGGGGCGACGTTAACCAGGAGGTCGCCGAGACGCTGTCGCGCTTTCACCTGCTCGACGTCATGAACGAGCTCACCGCAACATTGCCCTACGGCAAGCAGCGCCTGCTCGAGATCGCGGTCGCGATCGCGACCAGGCCGCGCGTGCTGCTGCTCGACGAGCCGGCCGCCGGCGTGCCCGAGAGCGAGCGCCACGATATCCTGGCAGCCGTCGCCGCGCTGCCGCGCGACGTTACGGTGCTTCTGATCGAGCACGACATGGATCTGGTGTTTTCGTTCGCGGACCGGATTTCGGTGCTGGTCAACGGCGCCATGCTGGTCGAGGGCCCGCCGGACGAGGTGGCGCGCGATCCGCAGGTCAAGGCGGTCTATCTCGGCGAGGCTGCCGATGTCTGATTTACTCGCCATCAACGGCCTGCGCGCCGGTTATGGGCAAGCGGTGGTGCTGCCGGGGATGTCGCTGACGCTGGGCGAAGGGCAGGTGCTGGCGCTGCTCGGCCGCAACGGCACCGGCAAGACCACGCTGATCAATTCGATCGTCGGCATTACCCGGCGTTTTGGCGGCACGGTCACACTCGGCGGGCTGGATATCACGTCGATGCGGCCGGATCAGCGGGCGCGCGCCGGAATCGGCTGGGTGCCGCAGGAACGCAACATCTTCCGTTCGCTGACGGTGGAGGAGAACATGACCGCGGTGGCCCAGCCCGGCCCATGGACCGTCGACAGGGTTTACGAAATGTTTCCGCGGCTGAAGGAACGCCGCAGTAATTTCGGCAACCAGCTCTCCGGCGGCGAACAGCAGATGCTGGCGATCGGCCGGGCGCTGACGCTCAATCCGAAGGTGCTGCTGCTGGACGAGCCGACCGAGGGGCTGGCACCCATCATCGTCGAGGAGCTGCTGCGGGCGCTCGGCACCATCACCCGCGCCGGGGGGATCTGCTCGATTATTGTCGAGCAGAATGCCCAAAAGATTCTGGGGTTGGCCGACCGGGTTGTGATATTGGAACGCGGCGCGATCGTCCATGATGCGGCGTCCAGCGCCCTGAAGGCCGATCCTGCGGTACTCGAACGCTATCTTGGCGTCGCTGGCGCCGCAGCACACTAGATAATCCCTGGGAGTAAGACCATGCAGCGAACCAAAGCCCCGTTCCGTGCCGACGAGGTCGGCAGCCTGTTGCGGCCGCAGCGCATCAAGGAAGCGCGCGCCAAACTGGAGAAGGGTGAGATCACGGCCGAGGACCTGCGCAAGGCCGAGGACATGGAAATCGAAAAGGTCGTGCACAAGCAGGCCTCGCTCGGCCTCAAGCTCGCGACCGACGGCGAGTTCCGCCGCTCCTGGTGGCATTTCGATTTCCTCAAGGACCTGACCGGCTGCGAATTGTTTCATCCCGACCAGGGCATCCAGTTCGCCGGCGTCCAGACCAGGCATGAAGCCATCCGCGTCATCGGCAAGCTCGACTTCCCCGACGACCATCCGATGCTCGATCACTTCAGGTTCCTGAAGAAGCATTGCGACACCGCGCATGTCACCGCGAAGATGACGATCCCGTCGCCCGCGGTGCTGCATTTCCGCGGCGGCCGCAAGGCGATCTCCAAGGACGTCTATCCCGATCTCGAAGCGTTCTTCGAGGATCTCGGCAAGACCTACCGCAAGGCGGTGAAGGCGTTTTATGACGCCGGCTGCCGCTATCTGCAGTTCGACGACACCGTGTGGGCCTATCTGTGCTCCCAGGACGAGCTGCAGAAGGCGCGCGAGCGTGGCGACAATCCCGACGGCCTGCAGGAGATCTATGCCCGCGTCATCAACTACGCGCTGGCCGAGCGGCCGGCCGACATGATCGTCACCACCCATGTCTGCCGCGGCAATTTCCGCTCCACCTGGATTTCCTCCGGCGGCTACGAGCCCGTCGCGGAGACCATGCTGGCCGGCACCAATTACGACGGCTACTTCCTGGAATATGATTCCGACCGCGCCGGCGGCTTCGAGCCGCTGCGTTACCTGCCGAAGGGCAACAAGGTGGTCGTGGTCGGCGTCATCACCTCGAAGTTCGGCGAGCTCGAGAACAAGGAAGACATCAAGCGCCGGCTGTCGGAGGCCGCGAAATTCGCGCCGCTCGAGCAGCTCGCGGTATCGCCGCAATGCGGCTTCGCCTCGACCGAGGAAGGCAACATCCTGTCCGAGGAAGAACAGTGGGCCAAGCTGAAGCTCGCGGTCGATGTCGCCAACGAGGTGTGGGGGAAGTAGCTAAGCTGTCATTGCGAGCGCAGCGAAGCAATCCACAGAACCGCACAAGGGATGGATGGATTGCTTCGTCGCTTCGCTCCTCGCAATGACGGATACAGTACGGCTCCACCAACGGTGTCGTCCTCCGCGAAAGCGGGGGACCCAGTACGCCGCGGCTTCTCGGTTCTATCATCGGCGTCTCTGGGATACTGGATCGCCCGCCTTCGCGGGCGATGACACCTGAATATGTGTTAGCGTTCTCGCGGCGCATTGCGCCCGAGCTTTGCCAGAAACTTCCCGCCCACTTATCGAGAGGGCGCAGGGAAGACCGGGTGCGCGCTGCACCCGCGGTCCCGTGTGCGGTTTGCACTAAGTAGGCTGCACACGAGCATACAGGGCAGCGGAGAACACCCGGCCTTCCCTGCGCAATGGCTTTACGGCTTATGCCGTGCTCTCCCCGGAGACGAGTTCTTGGTTGACTCCGTCGCTGTCGTTTCCGCTCACGCTTCTCCGACAGCTTGACGCCGGCAACGGGCGCCAGGACCACACGGTTTTGCCGTACGCTTAGTCCACGCCGTCGTCAGACGTGAACAAGCGTCCACCGCATCCCGCCGCGCGTTCGTGACGTGCGCACGCCCCTCTTGTCGGGCGGGACGCGACGATTCAAACCGCTGATTTGCCCGACGAGGGAAGCGGAATTTTGCCCGTCGGGTTAATTTGTCGCATCTCCGTCCGCCGTCATTCCCCGATGCGCAATTGCGCATCTGAGGGCGTGCGAAGCACGAGCCCGGAATCCATCGGGCGACAGTCCATGCGGACAAATGGATTCCGGGCCCGCGCCAAGTGGCGCGTCCCGGAATGACGAGAGAGAGCCTACAGGCTCAGCCCCACGGGCCGCGCGAGGTCGAGGGGCGACCCCACGGACCGCGGCGTGGCGTGTTGCGACCGGCACCGACGGAAGCCGTGCCGCCCGCGCCCATTTCCGCGGCGAGCTGCTGCAACGCCGCGACGCGGTTCTCGGTCGAGGGGTGCGTCGTGAACAAATTGTCGACGCCGCGTCCCGACAGCGGGTTGATGATGAACATGTGCGCGGTCGCCGGATTGCGCTCGGCCTCCATGTTCGGCACCTGGTGCGCCGCGCCGGCAATCTTGGACAGCGCGGAAGCGAGCCACATCGGCTGACCCACGATGCGCGCGCCGAGATCGTCGGCGGCGTATTCGCGCGTCCGGCTGATCGCCATCTGCACCAGCATGGCGCCGAGCGGGGCCAGGATCATCATCGCGATCGAGCCGACGATGCCGGGACCGTGGTTGTTGTCGCGATTGCCGCCGAAGAACGCGCCGAACTGCGCCACCATCGAGATGGCGCCGGCAATGGTCGCGGTGATCGTCATCAGCAACGTGTCGTGATTCTTGATGTGCGCGAGTTCGTGCGCGATCACGCCGGCCAGTTCCTCGCGGCTGAGCGAGTGCATCAGGCCGGTGGTCACGGCAACCGCCGCGTTCTGCGGGTTACGGCCGGTGGCAAACGCGTTGGGCTGCGCCTCGTCCATCACGAAGACGCGCGGCATCGGCAGGCCGGCGCGCCCGGCAAGCTCGGCCACGAGGTTGTAGAGATCAGGCGCGGTTTGCCGGTCAACCTCATGGGCCCCGTACATCGACAGCACCATGCGGTCCGAATTCCAGTAGGCGAAAAGATTGGTCGCGGCGGCGATCACAAGCGCGATCATGGCGCCGGTGGCGCCGCCGAAGAGATAGCCGACACCCATGAAGAGGCCGGTAAGACCGGCCAGGAGAATGGCAGTCTTGAAATAGCTCATTGTCGTCTCCCTGCCTCCGCGGCCGCATGCCGTGGCAGACATGACAGGATGTATGGAGCCTACTGGCCTCCCTTCAAGAAGCCATGGTGCGTCGAGGCGCCGCGGATTACCCGGATGTAATCTGGCGGATAGCGGACGGAATCGATTGGTTAATGGCTTGAGCCTTCCAGCAGGTATTCTGGCGAATTAGTGATCCAGCCGAGGTTCCCTTGGTGGCCGGAACGTGAGAAAATGCACGGGTGAAAATATCGTTCCATCTTTCCCGGCTGCTGGCGATCTTGGTGATCGCAGGGCTCATGTTTGCGCCGCTTTCCCGGCCTGCGAATGCGGGCAGCGGGATGGCCATGGCTGCGCCGGTGGCGGCGGAGATGGCTGAAATGGCCGCCGACATGCCATGCTGCCCGGACAACTCCGTGCCCATGGATTGCGACCAGTGCCCGCTGATGGCGCTCTGCATGGTCACCAATTTTCACGCGCCATCGCCGGCCGGAATGATTGAAATTCGGCCCGTCACGGTCCGGCTGCTGGTGCCCGGCAGCGACCCCGAAGCCGACAGCCTCGGCCAACATCCCCCGCCAAGACCTCCCCGACTCCTGGTCCATTCGGCTTAACGCCTGATTTTGCGCGGCGCTTTGGTGCGCCGGTGATCCATGCCGCCAGAGCGGCAGATCCAGGACAATCGAGGATATAGAAAATGAAGACGTTCACCCACGCGCGCGCCTTGCGGGCCGCGCTGATCGCTGCCGCCATCGCCGGCGCAAGCACGGCCGCGCTCGCTGACATCAAGGACTACAAGTTCGAACTCGTCGATCAGACCGTCCAGGCCGGACCCGACAAGACCATCACCGTTCGGCTGATGAACACGAAAACCGGAAAGCCGGTACCGGATGCCGTCATCTTCGCCACCCGCCTGGACATGGCTCCGGACGGCATGCAGGAAATGGCGACCAAGCTCACGCCGGTGCCGGGTGCCGAGCCAGGTACCTACAAATTCAAGGCGACATTCGGCATGGCCGGCCGCTGGCAGCTTTCGCTCGGCGCGAAGGTCCAGGGCGAGACCGGTACCGTCGACAACAAGCTTGTCATCACGGCGCAGAAATGAACCGCGCCATCATCGCAAGCGCCACCGCCGTGTTGATCGCGGCGGCGGGTGCCGGGCTCGTCCTCGCCGGCGCGCAGGGACTGCCCGCGCGGACCATCGCCATGATCACGCGCGCTGCGGCCGACGAGAGCCGCGCGCCGATCTATTTTCAGGATCCGGACGGCAGCCCGTCGTACTCGCTGACGCCGAAAAAGACGCCCGACGGCCGCGACTATCGCGCCGTTCCCGCCGGGGCCGACGTCAGCTTCGATCCGGACGCCGCCGGCACGACGATTTCGGCCGCGCCATCAGCCGCTCCGGCCGATCGCAGGATCAAATACTACCGCAACCCGATGGGACTGCCGGACACCTCCCCCACCCCCAAGAAGGACTCGATGGGGATGGACTACATCGCCGTCTATGAGGGCGAAGACAGCGATGACGGCTCGGTAAAGCTGTCGCCGGGGAAAATCCAGCGCACCGGCGTCAGGTCGGAGCCCGCGGCGCCGCGCACCATCCGCAGCACGATCCACGCGCCGGGCACCATTCAGCTCGACGAACGCCGCGTCTCCGTGATCGCGATGCGGGCCGAAAGCTATATCCAGAAGGTCGCGAACGTCACCACCGGGAGCCACGTCGCCCAGGGCCAGCCCTTGATGGAAGTCTACAGTCCGGCGGTTTCGTCGGCGTCGGCCGAGTACATTTCAACCATCAACTCCAAGGCCATCGGGACCGACGCCACCTATGGCAAAGGTTCACGGCAGCGGCTGATGAATCTCGACGTGCCGGAAGCGGCCATCGCTGCGATGGAGAAGAGCCGGACGGTTCCGATCGGCATCGAATGGACTTCGCCACGTGACGGCATCGTGCTCGAACGCAACGCCATCGAGGGCGCGCGCGCGCAGCCGGGCGAAGTGCTGTTCCGGATCGCCGACCACAGGCAGCTCTGGGCGATCATCGACGTCGCCGAACGCGACATGGGGATGCTCGCGCTCGGGCAACCGGCGACCGTCAAGGCGCGCGGTTTTCCGGGCCGCACATTCACCGGGACGATCAGCGTCATCTATCCGCAGATCAACAAGGAGACGCGTACCGGGCGCTTGCGGATCGAGCTTGCCAATCCCGACCTGGTGCTGATCCACGACATGTATGTCGATGCCGAGATCGACATCGGCAGTTCCGCGCCGGTGCTGACAATCCCGGAGAGTGCCGTGATGGACACCGGCCGGCGCCAGGCGGTGTTCGTCGACAAGGGCGAAGGCCGCTTCGAACCCCGCGAAGTCAAGCTCGGCCATCGCGGCGACGGTTATGTGGAGGTGCGCGACGGCGTCAGCGAAGGCGAGCCGGTGGTGGTTTCGGCGAACTTCCTGATCGATGCGGAAAGCAATCTGAAGGCCGCGCTGAAAGGCTTTGCCGACGGAGCGCAGCAATGATCGCGCGCCTGATCGCGTGGTCGGCGCGCAATCTGCTGCTGGTGCTGTTCGGCGCCGGTTTCGCCACCGCCGCCGGCCTGTATGCGCTGGCGCATCTGCCGCTGGATGCCATTCCCGACCTCTCCGACACCCAGGTGATCGTCTATACCGAGTATCCCGGCCAGGCGCCGCAGGTGATCGAGGACCAGGTCACCTATCCCTTGACCACGGCGATGCTGACGGTGCCGCGTTCAAAGGTGGTGCGCGGGTTCTCGTTCTTCGGCGTATCGTTTGTCTACGTGATCTTCGAGGACGGTACCGACATCTACTGGGCGCGCTCGCGCGTGCTCGAATTCCTCAACAGCGCGGCCTCACGCCTGCCCGCGGGCGTGACGCCGACGATGGGACCGGACGCCACCGGCGTCGGCTGGGTCTACCAATACGCCGTCATGTCGAAAGAGCTGAACCTCGCCGACACCCGCGCGATCCAGGACTGGAATCTGAAATTCGCGCTGGCCAAGGCGGAAGGCGTCGCCGAGGTCGCCAGCGTCGGCGGCTTCGTCCGGCAATACAACGTGGTGCTCGATCCGCAGCGGATGCGCGACCTCGGCATCACCATGCCCAAGATGCGCGACGCGATCCGCGCCAGCAATGCCGACGTCGGCGGCCGCACCGTCGAATTGTCCGAATTCGAATACGTCATTCGCGGCAAGGGCTACATCAAGGGTATCAACGACCTCGGCAATATCGTGCTCAAGAGTAGTGGCGGCACGCCGGTGCTGCTCAAGGACATCGCCCGCGTCGAGCTCGGCCCGGACGAGCGGCGCGGCATCACCGAACTCAACGGTGAAGGCGAAGTCGCCAGCGGAATCGTGCTGCAGCGGTTTGGCGTCAATGCGCTGGACGTGATCCAGAACGTCAAGAAGCGGATTACCGAGATCGCCAGCAGCCTGCCGAAATCGGTCGAGATCGTCGCGGTCTATGACCGCTCGGAGCTGATCGTTGCTGCGATCGATACGCTCAAGCGCACCCTGTTCGAAGAGAGCGTAATCGTCGCGCTGGTGTGCATCGTGTTCCTGCTGCATGTCCGCAGCGCCCTGGTCGCGATCCTGATGCTGCCGGTGGGCGTGCTGATGGCGTTCGGCGCCATGAAGCTGCTTGGCCTCGGCTCCAACATCATGAGCCTCGGCGGCATCGCGATCGCGATCGGCGCCATGGTCGATGCTGCCATCGTGATGATCGAAAACGCGCACAAGCATCTGGAGCGCGCGGAGCCCGGACGATCGCGCATCGATGTGCTGATCGAGGCGGCGTCACAGGTGGGGCCCGCGCTGTTCTTCAGCCTGATGATCATCACCGTTTCGTTCATGCCGATATTTACGCTGGAATCCCAGGAAGGCCGGCTGTTCAGCCCGCTCGCCTTCACCAAGACCTTTGCGATGGCGGCGGCGGCCTTGCTGTCGGTAACGCTGGTGCCGGCGTTGATGGTGATCTTCGTGCGCGGCAAGATCATTCCCGAGCACAAGAACCCGATCAACCGTTTCCTGATCTGGGTCTACCGTCCCGTCATCAAGGCCGTGATGCGCGCCAAGGTGCTGGTGATCCTTCTGGCGGTGGCCGTGCTCGCCGTGACGATCTGGCCGGCGCGGCAGCTCGGCACCGAGTTCATGCCCAACCTCAACGAAGGCACTTTGCTCTACATGCCGACGACACTGCCCGGCATATCCGTCACCAAGGCCGGTGAATTGCTGCAGACCCAGGACCGGATCATCCGAAGCTTTCCGGAGGTGGCTTCCGTGTATGGCAAGGCCGGACGCGCCCTGACGGCGACCGATCCCGCCCCCTCCGAAATGTTCGAGACCGTGATCAATCTCAAGCCAAAGGCGGAATGGCGGGCCGGCGTCTCCGTGGAAAGCCTGACCGCCGAGATGGACCGGGCGCTGCAGTTTCCGGGCGTTTCCAACGCCTGGACCCAGCCGATCAAGGCGCGCATCGACATGCTGTCGACCGGCATCCGAACGCCTGTTGGCGTCAAGGTGATCGGCACTGACCTCAACGAGATCGACCGGCTCGCAAAACAGATCGAACAGGTGCTCAAGGCGGTGCCCGGCACGTCATCGGCCTATGCCGAACGCGGCATCGGTGGCTATTACCTCGACATCGTCCCCGACCGCGCGGCCCTGGCGCGCTACGGCATCATGGTGCAGGACGTCAACGACGTGATCGCGACCGCGCTTGGCGGCCAGACCGTCACCACGACGGTCGAGGGACGCCAGCGCTTCGGCGTCAACATGCGCTATCCCCGCGATCTGCGCGGCGACACGCAATCCATCATCCGTGACGTGCTGGTGCCGATGCCGGGCGGCGGCGCGGTGCCGCTCGGCGAAGTCGCCAAGGTGACGCCATCGCGTGGGCCGACCTCGATCCGTACCGAGAACGGGCAGCTCGCGGTCTACATCTACGTCGATATCCGCGACCGCGACATCGGCAGCTATGTCGCCGACGCGCAGGCCGCGGTGAAGGCCAGCATCGAGTTCCCGCCGGGCGCCTACGTGATGTGGAGCGGGAGTTACGAATACCTCGAACGCGCCACCGCGCGGCTGAAGATCGTGGTGCCGGTGACGCTGATGATCATCTTCCTGCTGCTCTATCTCAACTTCCGCTCGCTGACCGAAACCATGATCGTGATGCTGTCGCTGCCGTTCGCGCTGGTCGGCGGGCTCTGGCTGATGTGGTGGCTGGGTTTTAATCTATCGGTCGCCGTCGTCGTCGGCTTCATCGCGCTTGCCGGCGTCGCCGCCGAGACCGGCGTCGTGATGCTGATCTATCTCAACCAGGCGCTCGACGAGATCAGGGCGCGCCGGGCGGCCGAGGGCCGCGCGCTGACCAAGCAGGACCTTTACGATGCGATCATGGAGGGCGCGGTGGAGCGGGTGCGGCCGAAAATGATGACGGTCGTCGCCATCATGGCGGGGCTATTGCCGATCATGTGGAGCACCGGCACGGGTTCTGAAATCATGCAGCGCATCGCGGTGCCGATGATCGGCGGCATGATTTCATCGACGCTGCTGACCCTGATCGTGATTCCCGCGATCTATGCGCTGGTCAAAGGCGCGCGGCTGCAGCGGATGCTCCGCCCGGCGATGAATCTCAATGGCAAGCCGGGCGAGGCCGGAATATGATGTTGGCTCCCCGCAGCGCGGAGGAAGGACGCGATGGAAAGCGAAAGCCGCCAGGCGCACTGGGAGAAAGTCTACACCAGCAAAGGCGAGAACGAGGTCAGCTGGTTTCAGGAAAGCCCTGCCCCGTCGCTGGCGCTGATCGCCGAGATCGAGGCTGCGCCCCATCAGGCGATCGTCGACATCGGCGGCGGTGCGTCACGGCTGGTCGATCACCTCATCGATCGGGGATTTTGTGACGTCACCGTGCTCGATCTCTCCGCGGCGGCACTGGAGGCCGCCAGAGCCCGTCTCGGCCAACGCGCGGCGCGCGCGCACTGGATTGTGGCCGACGCCACCACATGGAGGCCGTCGCGGGCGTATGACATCTGGCATGACCGGGCGGCGTTTCACTTCCTGACCGAGGAGAGTGACCGCGCGGGCTACATCGCGCGGCTCAAGCAGGGTTTGAAGATCGGCGGCCACGCCATCATCGCGACCTTCGCGCTGGACGGACCCGAGAAATGCAGCGGCCTGCCGGTGATGCGCTACGATGCGGCGCGCCTTGCGCAGACGCTGGGACCGGGGTTCAGGCTGCTGCAAAGCCGGCAGAGCGACCATGCCACGCCCTGGGGATCGCAACAGCACTTTCAATTCAGCGTCTTTCAGCGCGTCGAGTAATTCTGACGGGACTTTGATGAACGCCCACCAGCGGGACTGTTAAGATTACGACGCACAGCAGGAGATATTCATGAAAGCCATTGCCACCGCCATCACCGTCCTCGCCCTCGCTTCGACCGCAGCAATGGCGCAGTCGCCCTATGCGGGGATGCAGGGCCGCTCGATCAAGGCGCTGTCCGCGCAGCAGATCGATGATCTCAGAGCCGGCAGGGGCATGGGCCTGGCGCTGGCGGCCGAACTGAACGGCTACCCCGGCCCGATGCACGTGCTGGAATTGTCCGACAAGCTGGCGCTGTCGGTGGCGCAGAAGCAGCGAATTCAAACACTGTTTGAAACAATGAAAGCGGAAGCGACGCCGATCGGTCTCAGCCTGATCGAGCAGGAAAGCGCGCTCGACCGGCAATTCGCCGACCGTTCGATCACATCAGACGCGCTGAGGGAAGCGACGACGAAGATCGGCCAAACGCAGGCGGAACTACGCAACGCGCATCTGAAATATCACCTCGAAACGGCGCAAATCCTGCTCCCCGATCAGATGAAGCAATATGCCCAATTGCGGGGATACGCATCCGATTCCCCGGCGCGGCATCACCGCATGCATTAGCGGCAGGGCGCTGCGCGCGGAGCCTCGTCCCGCTTGTGCAGGGACCGCGCAGGCGTCTAGATTGCGGCCCAACAGGCGCGTTCCAAAGATTATCCGCAGAATGGAAAACGCCGCATGGGAGGACCCTGATGAAACACGCCTACATCCCGCGAACGACGACCTACAATCTCAATCCGGGCGAAGAGCTCAATGATCTCCGGATGTCGGACGAGGTCCGTCCGCTCTACGAGCACGTCAAGAAGTTCATCCGCGAAACCGTCGACCCGATGTCGGTCGAATTCGCAAAGCTTGGCGAGAAAAAGACCGACCGCTGGAGCTTTACGCCGGAACAGCTTGCGTGCCTGCAGAAGGCCAAGGACAAGGCCAAGGAAGTAGGCTTGTGGAACTTCTTCCTGCCCGACGACGAGACCGGCCAGGGCCTCAAGAACCTCGACTACGCCTATATCGCGGTTGAGCTGGCGAAAAACCCGATGGCGTCGGAGACCATGAACTGCTCGGCGCCCGACACCGGCAACATGGAAGTGCTGGAGCGCGTCGGCACCAAGGCGCAGAAGGAGAAGTGGCTGAAGCCGCTGCTGGCAGGTGAAATCCGCTCGGCCTATGCGATGACCGAGCCGAACGTCGCCTCCTCCGACGCCAAGAACATCTCGACCTCGGCAAAGCTCGTCGGCGACGAATGGGTGATCAACGGCGAGAAGTACTACATCTCCGGCGCCGGCGATCCGCGCTGCAAGATCATGATCGTGATGGTGAAGACCAATCCGGACGCGCCGCCGAGCAAGCAGCAGTCGCAGATCCTGGTGCCGATCGATACCCCCGGCGTCGAAATCCTGGGCCCGATGCACGTGTTCGGCCACGACCACGCGCCGCGCGGCCACATGCACCTGCGCTTCAACAATTGCCGGGTGCCGAAGGAAAACATGCTGCTCGGCGAAGGCCGCGGCTTTGAGATCTCGCAGGTCCGCCTCGGGCCGGGCCGCATCCATCACTGCATGCGCACCATCGGCAAGGCGGAAAAGGCGCTCGACCTGATGGTGTCGCGCGGCCTCACCCGCGAGGCCTTCGGCAAGAAGATCGCCCATCTCGGCGGCAACCTTCAGATCATTGCCCAAGCGCGCTGCGAGATCGAGGCGATGCGCCTGATGGTGCTCAAGGCCGCCAAGGCGATGGACGTGCTCGGCAACAAGGAAGCGCGTATCTGGGTCAGCATGGTGAAGGCCATGGTGCCCGAGCGCACCTGCAGGATCATCGACCAGGCGATCCAGATGCACGGCGCCACAGGCATTTCGCAATGGAGCCAGCTCGGCGAAATGTACCAGGACGTCCGGCATCTGCGCTTCGCCGACGGTCCGGATGAGGTGCACTGGATGGTGGTCGGACGGCACGAACTGAGCATGCCGTAAGGTTGGTTGGACGCATCACTGGGAATCCCCGTGGGGCCGCCCCCACCCTGCCCTCCCCCGCAAGAGCGGGAGAGGGAGACGAGCACCGCGCGTGACGAGCAGTGAGCTCAATCTCGACCATTGTTATTCTCGATCGTTCGACAAACACCAGCGCGCCCCCTCTCCCGCCCTTGCGGGGGTCGAGACGAGCAAAGCTCGCTCTTGGGTTGGGGTGGGGGTGCCTCCGCAAATTCGCTCGCAGTGAGTCCCCACGCGCGCCCGACGCGTCAAACAGGAAACGCAGAATGGAATACGCGCCTGAAAACCTGCAACCGCGCGAGCGCTACAAGCTGCTCGCAGGTTTCGTGCTGCCGCGGCCGATCGCCTGGGTAACTTCAGTGGGCCCGACCGGCGTGGTCAACGCGGCGCCGTTCAGCTTCTTCAACGTGTTCTGCGAGGACCCGCCGCTGTGCATGTTCGCGGTCAATCTGCGGCCCGACGGACGCATCAAGGACACGCTGGTCAACATCCAGCGCACCGGCGAATTCGTCGTCAACCTCACCGACGAGCCGCTGGCGCGGGCAATGCACGATTCCAGCGGCGACTTTCCGCCCGATGTCGGCGAGCCCGGCTATCTCGGCTTGAAACTCGCGCCCTCGACCCGGGTCGCGGCGCCGCGGCTGGCTGACGCACCCTGGGCGATGGAGTGCAAGATCTGGAAGACCATCGACGTCAATGGCGACCGCACGCTGATCATGGGCGAAGGCATCAATTTCTACATCCGCGACGAATTGTGGGATACGCAGACCATGCGCGTGCACATGGAGCGCTACCACCCGATCGGCCGCATGTTCGCCGACCGCTATTGCCGCACCGACGACCGCGTCGTGTTCCCGCCGGCGCCGGAACTTCCGGCGAAGTAAAGCGTCATTTCGTAGGGTGGGTTAGCCGAAGGCGTAACCCACCGCCGATGCAAAGAACGAAGATGGTGGGTTACGCTGCGCTAACCCACCTCACGCACCGAATTTGGAGCGCGCATGACCGAGCATTTCCGCGACAACGAAACCAGCAACCGGTTTGAACTCGACGTCGACGGCGCCATCGCCTTCGTTACCTACCGCAAATCGCCCGATACCATCACGCTCGAACACACCGTGGTGTCGCCGGAACTCGGCGGCAAGGGCATCGGCTCAAAACTGGCGCGCGCGACCCTCGAAGCGGTGCGCGCGCAGGGACGCAAGCTCACCGTCGAATGCGAGTTCATCCAGGGCTACATGAAGAAGCATCCGCAAGATAACGATCTGCTGGGCGCTTCGTAGGGTGGGCAAAGGCGCGCTTGCGCCGTGCCCACCATCTTCATGCAAAGCGAGGCTGGAATGGTGGGCACGCTTCGCTTTGCCCACCCTACAAGCTACGCCACCGGCCGGTGCGCGCGCAGGAACGAGCGGATCTGGCGTACCGCCAGCGGTATCCGCTCCTTGGGCTCCTTCCACGGAAACATGCTGACTTCGGCGTTCGGCGCCAGCATCGCCGACTCCATCGCGACCGCATAGGGGTGCGCCGGGATATCGTCGGGCAGGATCAGTACCGGTGTCCGGCACTGGCGCACGAAGTCGCGCGTCACCGTGAAGACGAAGTCGGGATTGGTGCGGTACATTTTGGTCAGGAATTTATCTGTTGTCTCCGCGGTGATGTCGGGCCGCTGCTTCAGGAGCTCCGGCGCCCAGCCTTTGGTATTGTTGTCGTAGAACAGGTCGCGCATCTCGGGCCGTGAGCCTGACGGCTGCGCCAGCACGGCGGCGACGATGCGATCCGGCGCGCGCTTCAAGAGATTCCAGATCAAGGGGCCGCCGATGCAAAAACCCAGCACCATGAACTTGTCGATGCCGAGGTGATCCATCAGGCCGAGATGATCGTCGGTATGGGAATCCCAGGGCCGGTCGATTTCGAGCGGGCCGGAAGACCGCCCGGTATTGGCGTTGCGCAAATCGGCTGCGATGCAGCGGTATTCGCCCTTGAACTCCTCGAAGGAATCGAACGGCGGGTAACTGCCCGACAGGCCCGCGATCGTCGAGTTCAATCCGCCGCCGGCGATCATCAATAGCGGATAGCCGGAGCCCGCCTCCTCGTAATGGATGCGAACGGCGCCTTTTTCGAAAGTCGGCATGCGGTTTCCCCGGTTCGGATTTTTTTGATTGTAGGGTGGGCAAAGCGAAGCGTGCCCACCATTGCGCGTTCGAGCAAGAATGGTGGGCACGGCGCTAGGGCGCCTTTGCCCACCCTACAAGATTAGGTCTTCGCCGGCTCGCCGATCTTGTCCTGCGTCTTGGTGTCGAAATCGCTGGCCTCATGCCGCTCGTGCAGTTGGCTGGCCGGATCGCCCGAGATCCGGTTGACCATGCGGCCGCGCTTCACCGCCGGACGCTTTGCGATCTGATCGGTCCAGCGCTGCACGTTCTTGTATTCGTGCACCGACAGAAATTCGCCGGCGCCATACACCAGACCCTTCGCCAGCGCGCCGTACCATGGCCAGGTGGCCATGTCGGCGATCGTGTATTCGCTGCCGGCGAGATATTCATTGTCGGCCAGACGCCGGTCGAGCACGTCGAGCTGACGCTTCACCTCCATGGCGTAGCGGTCGATGGCGTATTCGATCTTGGTCGGCGCGTAGGCGTAGAAATGCCCGAAGCCGCCGCCCAGAAACGGCGCGCTGCCCATCTGCCAGAACAGCCATGACAGGCATTCCGCGCGCGCCTCGCCGCCGGCCGGCAGAAAGGCCCCGAACTTTTCAGCCAGATGCATCAGGATCGCGCCTGACTCGAACAGCCGGATCGGCGTCGGTCCGCTGCGGTCCATCAGCGCCGGAATCTTGGAGTTCGGATTAACGGCGACAAAGCCGCTGCCGAACTGGTTGCCGTCGATCTTGATCAGCCACGCGTCATACTCGGCGCCGCTGTGACCGGCGGCCAAGAGCTCCTCGAACATGACAGTGACTTTCACGCCGTTCGGCGTCGCCAGCGAATAGAGCTGAAACGGATGACGGCCGACCGGCAGTTCCTTGTCATGCGTGGAGCCTGCGATCGGCCGGTTGATGCTGGCGAAGCGGCCGCCGCTTTCCTTACTCCAGCTCCAGACTTTAGGCGGCACATAGGCGGTGGGGTCGGTAACAATTTCGTTCATTCGTGTTGGCTCCAGGCTTCTTGTCGGCCGTGTGATCGAGGCGATCTGCCGCGCGGCGGAATTACAATGCGTCTGTCTGGTATACCTTGGGGCTGCCGTCGCCAACCGCAAGATGCTGCATGGCAGCCCAACAATTCCCGTGGCGGTCCGCGTCAGGTCCATGTTACGGTTTCGCATCGGCACCGCAAGACAACAAAAATGCGGGCCTCTCAGGGGAGGAATGCACCATGCTGCAAGGCAAGTGGTTTTCTGCGCTCTTTGGGATTGTCTTCGCGATCGCCGGCGGCGGTCATGCGCTGGCACAGGGCACCATCAAGGTAGCCTACACCGACCCGCTTTCAGGACCGTTCGCGCAAGTCGGCGACGCCAACCTGAAACAGATGCAATACATCATCGACTACATCAACGCCAAGGGCGGCGCGCTCGGCAAGAAGTTCGAGCTGGTGCCGTTCGACAACAAGTCGCAGCCATCGGACGCGCTGATCGCGCTGAAGAGCGCGACCGACCAGAACATGCCCTTCATCATGCAGTGCAGCGGCTCCAACATCGCCGCCGCCTTGATCGACGGCGTCAACAAGCACAACGACCGCAACCCTGACAACCGCATCATCTATCTGAACTGCGGCGCTGTCGCCACCGAGCTGACCAACGAGCAATGCAGCTTCTGGCATTTCCGCTTCGACCTGCATGTCGGCATGAAGGCCGAGGTGATGGTTCGCGCGCTGCCCAAGGACGTCACCAAGGTCTATCTGATCAACCAGGACTATCTGTTCGGTCAATCCGTGCAGCGCGAGGTCAAGAACTACCTTGGCAAATTGCGGCCCGACGTTCAGGTCGTGGGTGACGAATTGATCCCGCTCGGCAAGATCAAGGATTTCTCGCCCTACCTGACCAAGATCAAGGCTTCGGGCGCGCAGGCGCTTTTGACCGGCAATTGGGGGCCGGACATGAACCTCCTGATCAAGGCCGGCGTCGATGCGGGCGCGGACCTGCGCTACTACACCTTCTATGCGCATCTGGCCGGCGGCCCGACCGCGATCGGCGTCGGCGGCGACAACCGCGTGCTGGCCGTGATGTCGTTCGGCGAAAACGTGGCGCCGGAGATCGGCAACAAGGAAGCCGAAGCGTTCACCAAGGGTTTTCGCGACAAGCACAAGTTCGACTTCTCCGCGGCCGGCTTCCGCACCATCTTCGAATATCTGCAGGCCGCGGTGACCAAGGCCAATTCGGTCGACCCGACCAAAATCGCGCTTGCGATGGAAGACCTGCAGGTCAAGGACTTCCTCGGCTTCGACACCAAGATGCGCAAGGAAGACCACCAGATCATCTCTGAGTACTTCGTCGGCATCTTCAAGAAGGGCGTCAAGTACGAGGCCGAAGGCACCGGGCTCGGCTGGGCCACTTCAGCGACGATTCTCGCCAAGGACGTCGATCAGCCCAACACCTGCAAGATGAAGCGTCCGAGCGCCTCCTGACCAACACGTTAGTCGCCTGCTTCCCTCCCCGGGGAGCAGGCGTCGCCTTTGCGATGGTCGGGTGCAATGGAAGTCTTTGTCGTCTCCCTCCTCAACGGTCTCGTCTACGGCATGCTGCTGTTCATGCTGGCGAGCGGGCTCACGCTCATCCTCAGCATGATGGGCGTGCTCAACTTCGCCCATGCCAGCGCCTACATGCTGGGCGCGTATTTCGCCTACACGATCAGCCAATATATCGGCTTCTGGCCGGCTTTGATCATTGCGCCGGTGCTCTGCGGCCTGATCGGCGCAGGCATTGAAATGTGGGGGCTACGGCGGGTCCATCAGAACGGCCACATCGCCGAACTGCTGTTCACCTTCGGCCTCGCGCTGCTGATCGAAAAGGGCGTGCAGATGACCTGGGGCCTGCTGCCGGTGCCCTATCGCGTTCCGGAGCTGCTCGATTTTCCACTGTTCAAGATCTACGGCACGCAATTCCCGGCCTACCGCGCCTTCATGCTGTTGATCTCGGCGTTGATGTTCGGCGCGATCTGGCTCGGCCTGACCCGCACGCGGATTGGCCTCGTGATCCAGGCCGCCCTCACCCATCCCGACATGGCCTCCGCGCTCGGCCATAACGTGCCGCGCATCTTTACGCTGGTGTTCGCCGCCGGCACCGCGCTGGCGGGCCTCGCCGGCGTGATCGGCGGCAACTACCAGGTCACCGAGCCTGCGATGGCCTTCACCATGGGACCGATCGTGTTCGTCGTGGTCGTGTTCGGCGGGCTGGGTTCGTTGTCCGGCTGCTTTATTGCATCCATTCTGATGGGGCTGATCCAGACCTTTGCCGTCGTGTTCGACGTCTCGCTGGCGGATCTGCTCGCAAAATTCGGCTTCGTGGTGACGTCGAGCACGCCGTTCGCCGAAATCCTTACCGTCACGCTGCCAAGAATCGGCGCGCTGCTGCCGTTCCTGATGATGGTGCTGATCCTGGTGTTTCGTCCCCGTGGCCTGATGGGGACACGCGATACATGAACATGCTTCGCCGCCACTGGCCCTGGCTTCTGGTCCTCGTCATCCTGCTGGCGTTCCCGTTCCTGTTCTACGACTGGACCAAGGGGCGCCATTCCGGCTTCGTGCTGACGCTGATGAGCGAGATCGGTGTGATGGCGATCTTTGCGCTGTCCTACAACATGCTGATGGGCCAGGCCGGCCTACTGTCGTTCGGCCACGCCGTGCTGTTCGGCTTAGGCGCCTACTGCGCCGCGCATGTCGTGAATATGGTGAAGGCCGGCACGATCTGGTTGCCAACGGAGCTGATCCCCCTGGCCGGCGGGCTCGGCGGGCTGTTCTTCGGCTATGTCTTTGGCTGGCTGGTGACCAAGCAGCGCGCCACCGCCTTTGCGATGATCACGATGGGGCTCGGCGAGCTGGTCTCGGCCGCCGCCTTGATGTTCATGGCCTTCTTCGGCGGCGAAGGCGGCATCACCATCGACCGCGTGATGGACACCAGCCTGGTCGGCGTCCGCTATACCTCGCCATGGCAGGTCTATTGCCTGGTGCTGGCCTGGGCCTTCATTGCCGCGGCCCTGATGCGGCTGCAAACCCAGACCGCGCTCGGCAAAATGGCCAACGCCACCCGCGACAATTTCGAGCGCGCCCAGTTCGTCGGCTACGATCCGCGCATGGTGCGGCTGATGCAGTTCACGCTGTCCGGCTTCTTCGCCGGGATCGGCGGCGGGCTCTACGTGCTGATCTACGAGATCGTCACCTTCGACACGGTGTCAGCGGCGAAATCGGCCAACGCGCTGCTCGCCGTTTACATCGGCGGCGCCGGCGGCTTCTTCGGACCGATCCTCGGCACCATCGTCGTGGTGCTGCTGCAGAGCGGCGTCAGCCTGCTCAGCAACGCCTGGCTGCTCTATGTCGGCGTGCTCTTCATCGTCATGGTGATGTATGCGCCGGGCGGGCTGATCGGGCTGATCTTCATGCATCTGCCGATCTGGCGCGCGGGACGGATGCGCGAGCTGTTGCTGCCCTATGCGCGGGCGTTTCCGCCGGCGCTTTTGGTCCTGCTCGGCTTCGTGTTCATGGTCGAACTGGCGTCCTTCACCACCATCGGCGCCGCCCAGGGCAAGCGATTCACCATCGGCGGCCAACTGATTGATACCACAGCGCCGATGCCGTGGGTGATCGCGATCGCAGCGCTGGTGCTCGGTGCGCTGTGGCTCCGCCATGAGGCGCGTGGCTTCCGCCAGCGCTGGGATGAACTGATGGAAGGCAGCAAGCGCGCCCAGGCGACGGCAGCTCCCAAGCCGCAGGAGGCCGTGGCATGAGCGTATCAGCCGTCGAACTCGTGGACGTGCGCAAGAATTTCGGACGCACCGAAATCATCCGCGGCGTCAACTTAAGCATTCCCCGCGGCGAACGCCACGCCATCATCGGCCCCAACGGCGCCGGCAAGACCACGCTGTTCAACCTGATCTCGGGACGGTTTCCGATCACCGCAGGCTCGATCACGGTCAACGGCCAGTCGACCGCCGACCTCGCGCCGCAGGAGATCAACCGGCTCGGCCTGTCACGCAGTTTCCAGATCACCTCGATCTTCCCGCGCATGACCGTGTTCGAGAACATCCGCTGCGGCCTCCTATGGTCGCAGGGCTATCGCTATTCGTTCTGGCGGCTGCTGGGCACGCAGAAGGAATTGAATCGCGCAACCGACCAGTTGCTGGAGCGGCTGAAGCTCGCCGACCGGCGCGATCTCCAGGCGGGCCTGCTCTCCTACGCCGAGCAGCGCGCGCTGGAGATCGGCATCACCATTGCCGGCGGCGCCGAGATCATCCTGCTCGACGAGCCGACCGCCGGCATGAGCCACAGCGAAACCGAAAGCGCGGTCGCGCTGATCCGGTCGGTGTCGGAAGGCAAGACGCTGATCATGGTCGAGCACGACATGAGCGTGGTGTTCGGGATCGCCGACCGCATCACCGTGCTGGTTTATGGCGAGGTCATCGCGTCGGATGCGCCGGCCGCGATCCGCGGCAACGCCGCCGTGCAGGAAGCCTATCTCGGAACGGTGGCGGCATGATGCTCGAGGTCCGCGATCTCCACGCCTTCTATGGCAAGAGCCATATCCTGCAGGGCGTCGACCTCAGCGTCGACCAGGGCGAGATCGTCAGCCTGCTCGGCCGCAACGGCGTCGGCCGCTCCACCGCCTGCAAGACCATCATGGGGCTGGTGCCGCCGGCCGGGCAGATCAATTTCAAGGGCCGCGCGATCGCGGGCCTGCGGCCCGACCAGATCGCCCATCTCGGCATCGGCTATGTGCCCGAAGACCGCCAGGTTTTTCCCGGCCTCACCGTGCGCCAAAATCTCGAACTCGGGCTGAAGCGCGCCGGCGTCGTCGGGCGCTGGAAATTCGAGGACGTGTTCAAGCTGTTTCCCAATCTTGGGGAACGGCAGGACAATCCCGCCGGCGTGCTGTCGGGCGGCGAGCAACAGATGCTGACGATGTGCCGCACGCTGATGGGCGATCCTGATCTGGTCATCATCGACGAGCCGACCGAGGGGCTCGCGCCAAAACTGGTCGAACAGGTCGGCACCCTGCTCGACGAAATCGCGCGCCGCGGCACCGCGATTCTTCTGGTGGAGCAGAAGCTCACCATCGCGCTGAAGATTTCCCGCCGCCTCTATGTGATGGGCCACGGCCGCATCGTGTTCGAGGGAACACCGGCGGAGCTCGCGGCCAACGCCGGTGTGCGCAAGGAGTGGCTGGAGGTTTAGGAGCTTCCCGCCGGCCGGACTATCCGAACAGCCAGGACTTCGGATTAGCGATCGGTTTATGCTCGATGCTGAGCAGGCCGCCCTTGACGATGCGGATGAGCGACCAGATGAACCACCAGGCAACAATCGGCAGGCCGATCAGCACCAGGGAAAATGGAATGCCGATCGGCGACGATATTGTCCGAGGCGATGGGTCGCTGGGTCTCGTAAGAAAGTGACATGGCTGCCTCTGTTGCCACTGAGATCGTGGAGCTCTGCGAACGCCCTTTGGTCGCGCCTGCCATGGCCCAGGTTCAGCAAATAAAGTCATAAGGCGCGGCAGAGTTGTACTCGGAGCAATGCCTTTGTGGCTGGCCCGGCCGGGATCAGCCATAATGGACGGGTCACCACAAGAGAGACCTTCCGGATGCTTGCCTCCCAACGCGCTTTGTTCGATATCCCGCGCGAGATCTGCTACCTGAATGCCGCCTCCTACAGCCCCTTGCCGATCCGGACTCAGGAAGCCGCGCGCGCGGCTGTGGGACGCAAGGGAATGCCCTGGAAGCTCCCGGCTTCCTTTGCCAACCAGCAGAACGAACGCGCGCGCGCGGCTGCTGCCCGGCTGATCAATGCCGATCCTTCCGATGTCGCTCTGACACCCTCGATCAGCTACGGCGTCGCGACGGCGGCAAAGCTTTTGACCATTCCCCGCGGCACGCGCGTGATCGTGCTGGAAAGCGATCACTCCTCCCCGGTGCTGGAATGGCACGCGCGGGCGGAGGCACAGGGGTTCACGGTCGAGACGGTCGGACAACCCGGCGACGGCGACTGGACATCCGCAGTGCTCGCCGTCATCGAACGATCGGGCGCGCCACAGGTTAGCCTCGCCTCGATCTCATCGGTGCACTGGTCGGACGGCGGGCTGGTCGACGTCGACAAGGTGAGTGCGGCGCTTAGGGCATGCGGCGCGATGTTCCTGATCGACGCCACGCAAGGCGTCGGTGTGCTGGCGATGGACGTGAAGCGCCTCGATCCGGATTTTGTGCTGTTCCCGACCTACAAATGGGTGCTTGGGCCTTACGGCCGCGCCTTTCTCTATGTTGCCAAACGCCATCAGAACGGCGTTCCGCTGGAACAGATTTCGGCCGCCCGCCGCGACGTGCGCGCCGAGAATTCGGTCTATTTCACCGATCTCAATTACGT
Source organism: Bradyrhizobium sp. JYMT SZCCT0180 (assembly GCF_018130165.1). Taxonomy (GTDB): domain Bacteria; phylum Pseudomonadota; class Alphaproteobacteria; order Rhizobiales; family Xanthobacteraceae; genus Bradyrhizobium. Next base: position 136,286 of record NZ_JAFCLZ010000012.1, read on the forward strand.
GCCCGATGCGCGCCGCTTCGACATGGGCGAGCGCGACTATTTTATTTCGATGGAGATGGCGTCCATCGGCATGGAAATGCTGGCCGAATGGAGCGCCTCGGCCGTGGTGCAGCGCCTCGCGATGCTGACGGAGCGGATTGCAGAAGGCGTGCGCGGCATCGGCGTCAGCGTGCCGGATGCGCGGCTGCGCGCGCCGCATATTTTGAGCCTGGCGTTCAAGGGCGGGATGCCGGCGGGACTCGTCGAAGGTTTGGCAAGCGACGGCGTCTACGTCGCGCCGCGTCTGGGACGGCTGCGGATATCGCCGCATGTGTATAATGACGAGGCGGATGCGGATCGGTTTGTGGAGGTTTTGGGCAGGCGGTTGCGGGGATGATCCGCTGATCTACCCTCCGTCATGGCCGGGCTTGTCCCGGCCATCCACGTCTTTGCAACAACACAGAAAGCAAGGCGTGGATGCCCGGGACAAGCCCGGGCATGACGGATAAAACTCATGACGAAACCGCCATCTTCCTCGGCTGCTCCGCACCCGTCAGCGCAAAGCCCTCATACCCCTTCGCCGCAACGTCGTCGCAGATCTGACGGTACGGCCCGACGCCGCCGATATAGGGCATGAAGATCCGCGGCTTGCCGGGGACGTTGGCGCCCATGTACCAGGAATTGGCCTGCGGATAGAGCGTGGTGTAGGCGACCTCGTTGACGTGGGCGACCCAATTATCCTCGGCGTCCTTCTTGGCCTCCATGGCCTCAAAGCCGCGGTCGCGCATATAGCTCACGCAGCCGGTGATCCAATCGACATGCTGCTCGATCGAGACGATCATGTTCGACAGCACCGATGGGCTGCCGGGACCGGTGATGACGAAGAGATTGGGAAAGCCGGCGCTCATCAGGCCGAGATAGGTGCGCGGCCCCTCGGCCCATTTCTGGTTCAGCGTCTGTCCATTGCGGCCGCGAATATCGATTTTTGCGACCGACCCCGTCATCGCGTCGAAGCCGGTCGCCAGCACCAATGCATCTACTTCGTAGTCCTTGCCGCCGGTGCGCACGGCACTCGCCGTAATCTCCTCGATCGGATTGGACTTGATGTCGACCAGCGTCACGTTCGGACGGTTGAAGGTCGCAAAATACTCGGTATCGATGCAGATGCGTTTTGAACCGATCGGATGATTGTTCGGCTGCAGCAATTTTGCCTTCTCGGGATCCTTGACGATTTCGGCAATCTTCTCGCGGACGAAGTCGGCGGCGGTGTCGTTGGCGGTCTGGTCCAGCGCCAGGTTGTTGTAGACGGACATGAAGGTAAGCCCGCCGCGGGTCCAGCGCGCTTCGTATTTCGAGCGACGCTCGTTGTCGCCGTCATCGAGCGCGCCGCGGTCGGGCATCTCGGTATAGATGCCGTTGCGCGATTCCGTGCGCGCAAACTGCCTGACTTCCGGATATTTGGCGCGGAACGCCTGCCGCTCCTCCTCGGTCAACATGGCGTTGCGGGCGGGAATCGAGAAGTTCGCGGTGCGCTGAAACACCGTGAGGTGGCTGGCCTGCTCGGCGATCACAGGCACTGACTGGATGCCCGACGATCCCGTGCCGATAACGCCGACGCGCTGGCCGGTGAAATCGACGATTTCATGCGGCCAGTGGCCGGTGTGATAGACCTTGCCTTCAAAGCGATCGAGGCCCTTGATCTCCGGCATCCGTGCGTTCGACAGGCAGCCGGTGGCGAGCACGACGAATTTTGCGGTCACAATCTTGCCGTCGGAGAGCGCGACCGACCACAGATTGGTGCGTTCATCGAACTCGGCGCGTTCGACTGTTGTGTTGAACTGGATGTCGGGACGGAGACCAAAACGGTCGGCGACGTGGTTGGCGTATTTCAAAATCTCCGGCTGCGGCGCGTAGCGTTCGCTCCAGTCCCATTCCTGCTGCAGCTCTTCGGAGAACGAATAGGAATACTGCATGCTCTCGACATCGCAGCGCGCGCCGGGATAGCGGTTCCAGTACCAGGTGCCGCCGACGCCATCGCCCTGCTCATAGACGCGCGCTGAAAACCCCTGCCCGCGCAGTTTATGCAGCATGTACATGCCGGCAAAGCCTGCACCGACCACGACGACGTCGTAGCTCTCGGAAGCTTTTCCGGAAACGGATGGCGATGCGGACATGAAAACTCCCTTGCGAATTCTTGATTTGCCGGACAGCATTCTCTCGATAGCGCCAAAGCGCAAGACACAAATCGGCGGCCTTGCTTTGCATATTTTGTGACGTGGAATGTTCGCTGCCCCTCATGGTGAGGAGCGCGTCTTCGCGCGTCTCGAACCATGAGGCCCCAGACGGGCCTGCATCCTTCGAGACGCGGCGAAGACGCCGCTCCTCAGGATGAGGTCGAAGAGCGCTTGGCATCCCAGCCCCTGATGGGCTAGCGTCGGGTCAGCACGGCAAACAAAAACCAACAACGAGCGGCGTCAAAGCCGCCCCAAGGAACGGATACGACCATGAAATCGCCGATCTGCGACATGCTGGGAATAGAGTTTCCGCTGCTGGCCTTCAGCCATTGCCGCGACGTGGTGGCGGCCGTCAGCCGTGCCGGCGGATTTGGCGTGCTGGGCGCGACCCGCTTCTTGCCGGAGACGCTGGAGCAGGAACTGAAATGGATCGACGACCACGTCGACGGCAAGCCCTACGGCATCGATGTGCTGATCCCGGAAAACATTTCGACCGCCGGCGAGAAGAACCTCACCTGGAAAAGCCTGGAGAAGCGAGTTTCGCAAGAGCACCGTGATTTCACCCGCAACCTCCTGAAGAAATACAACATCGAACTCACGACCGAGAGTGTCGCCGACAACCAGCCGCAGCCGTTTGACGCCGAGATCGCGCTGGAGTTGCTCGACGTTTCCTTCCGCCATCCGATCAGGCTGATCGCCAACGCGCTCGGCGTGCCGCCGAAGGCGATGATCGAGATGGGCCGCAAGCACGACGTGCCGGTCGCGGCCCTCATCGGCTCCAAGGAGCACGCGCTTCGGCAGGTCGCAGCCGGCGTCGATATTTTGGTGGCGCAGGGCACGGAAGCCGGCGGCCATTGCGGCGAAGTTTCGACCATGGTGCTGGTGCCGGAGGTGATCAAGGCGATCAAGCCGATCCGCAACGTGCCGGTGCTGGCGGCGGGCGGCATCATGACCGGACACCAGATGGCCGCTTGCATGGCGATGGGCGCGGCCGGGGCCTGGACCGGTTCGGTGTGGCTCGCGACGGTGGAGTCCGAGACCTCCGAAATTTTCCGCGAGAAGATGATCGCGGCGTCCTCGCGCGACGCGATCCGCTCCAAGGGCCGCACCGGCAAGCCCGCCCGGCAGTTGCGCTCGGTATGGACCGATGCCTGGGACCGCGGGCCGGACAGCCCCGGCGCGCTGCCGATGCCGCTGCAAAGCATCATCAGCCGCGACGCCTTCAACTCGATCGACCGCGCCGCGGCTGCCGGCAACGTCCAGGCGCGCGACCTCGTCAGCTATTTCGTCGGCCAGGGCGTCGGCCTGATCGACAGCGTCAAATCCGCCGGCGCGGTGGTGCAGGAATTCAAGGAAGATTTTGTCGACGCGGTCGAGCATATGAACGCGTTGATGGAGGAGTGATATCTATTCCTCATGGTGAGGAGCGCGTCTTCGCGCGTCTCGAACCATGAGGCCCGTGGCCCATCCTTCGAGACGCCGCTGCGCGGCTCCTCAGGATGAGGTCGGAGTTCGTGTCCCGAAAAGCAAAGCAAGAAAAAATGCCAACATCCCTCCCCGAAGACCGCATTCCCGTCATCGTCGGCGTCGGCGAAATCGTCGACCGGCCGAAGGACATTGCCGCCGGGCTCGAACCGCTCGCGCTGCTGGAACAGGCGCTGAAGCGCGCGGAGGCGGACAGCGGCGCTAACCTGCTCGGCGAACTCGGCTCGATCGACGTGGTCAATTTCCTGAGCTGGCGCTACCGCGATCCGGAGAAACAACTCGCCGAGCGGCTCGGCGCCACGCCGGCGCATTGCTATTACGGCCCGGTCGGCGGCGAGAGCCCGATCCGCTATCTGCATGAAGCCGCCAAACGCATCGCGCGCGGCGAATGCAGCGTCGCGGCGGTGTGCGGCGCCGAGGCGCAGTCGACCGCGACCAAAGCACAGCGGGCAAATATAGACCTGCCATGGACGCCATTCGCCCATGACGTCGAGGAACCGAAGCGCGGCGCAGCGTTCCAGAAGCCGATGGCGGTGACGCTCGGCGTGTTCCGTCCCATCACCGTCTATCCCTTGTATGAGTCCGCGACGTCAGCGCATTGGGGCCAGACGCCGCGCGAGGCGCTGGCCGAATCCGGACAACTGTGGTCGACCTATGCGCGCGTGGCGTCGGAGAATCCCAACTCCTGGCTGAAGAAAAACTTCACGCCGGACGAGATCACAACGCCGACGCCGGAAAACCGGCTGATCGCCTGGCCCTACACCAAGCTGATGGTGGCCAACCCGACCGTCAACATGGGCGGCGCGATCCTGATGACGTCGCTGGCAAAGGCGCGCGCCGCCGGCTTGCCCGAGGATCGGCTGATCTATCCGTTAGGCGGCGCGTCGGCGGAAGAGCCGCGCGATTATCTGCTGCGCGACCAGTTCTTCGAGAGCCATCCGCAGAATGCCGTGCTCAACGCCGTGATGGACCTCGTCGAGGGCGACGGCAAAAAATTCGACGCGATCGAATTGTATAGCTGCTTTCCCTGCGTGCCGAAGATGGCGCGGCGGACGCTCGGCCTCGGCCCGGACGTCAGGCCAACCGTCACCGGCGGCCTCACCTTCTTCGGCGCGCCGCTCAACACCTATATGACGCATGCGGCTTGCGCGATGGTGCGCAAGCTGCGCGAGGGCGGAACGCTCGGCCTGCTCTACGGCCAGGGCGGCTTTGTCACCAAGCATCATGGCCTGGTGCTGTCGCGGCAGGCGCCGAGAGAGGCTCTGGCGCAGGACACCAACGAGCAGGCCGAGGCCGACCGCCGTAAGGGCGCCGTGCCCGAATTCGTCACGGAAGCCACCGGCAAGGGCAAGGTCGAGAGCTTTACCGTGATCTATGGCGGCAAGGGCGACGTCGAGCACGGCGTGGTGATGATGCGCACGGCGGGCGATGCACGGGCGCTGGCGCGGGTGCCGGCGAGCGACAGCGCGACGCTCGCGTACCTGCGCAACATGGACCGCACGCCGGTCGGTTCGGTTGGGGAGATCGTCACCGCCGGGGATGGCGTGCTGGAGTGGCGGGTGGGGTGACTCTTTCTGCTCCCTCGCCCCGCTCTTCGCGGGGAGAGGGTCGGGGTGAGGGGCTCTCTCCGCGAGCAATGACTGCTGAGGGACCTGTACCCCCTCACCCGGCGCTACGCGCCGACCTCTCCCCGCAAGCGGGGCGAGGTTAGGGAAGAGCCCTACCCCTTCACGTCCTGCTTTTCCGACGCCGTCGTGGGCTTGCCCTTGGCAGCGGCGCCGACGACGCGGACCGGATCGCCGTCGGCGATGCCGTCGGGTGGCGCGGTGATGATGCGGTCGTCGGGGGTGACGCCCGAGGCGAGTTCGATCTCCTTGCCGAGATCGCGGGCGATGGTGACGGTCTTGAACAGCACCTTGTCGTCGGGGCCGACGGTCGCGACCCGCAAACCGTCCTTGTTGAAAATGAGAGCGCTGGAGGGAATATGCAACGGCACGGCGTCGCGTTCCAGCGGCAGGCGTACATTGGCGTAGGCGCCGGGCATCAGTTCGCCGCCGGCATTGTCGAGCGCCAGCTGCATGCGCGTCGTCCCCGAGGAGACATCGACCGACTGCGAGGATGCTTCCACCGTCGCCGCAAAAGTCCGATTCGGATATTCCGGCATCGTCAGCACGGCTTTCGCACCGATCCTGACGGCGGGAACGTAGCTCTGGGGCACGTTGACATAGACGCGCAGCTTGGTGATGTCTGACACCACGAACATCGCAGGCCCCGAACCGCCGCCGGCATTGATCAGCGCACCGACATCGGTTTCGCGCGCGGTGACCACCCCATCGAACGGCACGGTGATCTTCTTGTAACCTGCCAGCGCCTCCAGCCGCTCGACATTGGCGGTGCCGGAATTGACGGCGGCTTTCTTGTTGGCGAGGTCGGCGGTGCGCTCGTCGATTTCTTGCATCGAGACGAAGTTCGAGGCGAGCAGCGTCTTGCGCCGGTTCAGCGTGGCCTCCGACAGCCGCGCGCTCGACTGCTGGCTCACGAGATCGGCCCTAGCCTGCAGCAATTGCTGGTCGAGGTCGGGCGCCTCGATCTCGGCGATCACCTGGCCTGCCTTGACCTTGGCGCCGATATCGGCGCTCCAGCTTTTCAGATAGCCGCTGACGCGCGCGAATATCGGCGCGCGCGAATAGGCTTCGAGCCGGCCCGGCAGATCGATGGTGGGGTTGAGTGCGCGGGCATTGGGGAACGCGACGGCGACGCTCGGAACCGCCTGATTGTCGGTCCATTCGCGCAGCTTCGAGCCGGATTCCTCGCGCGCCCGGATGCCGGTGGCGACGATCAGCCCCGCCCCGATCAATGCCACGACCCCGAATAGGCCCAATTTCCGGCGCGATACCGGCGGGCGTTGTTCAGTGGACATGCGACGTCTCCGGTGCGGCGTCGGCGATGACGCCCTGTTTCTTGTGTACCATACTGAATACCACGGGAACAAACATCAGGGTGGCGATGGTGGCGAAGATCAGGCCGCCGATCACCGCCCGCCCGAGCGGCGCGTTCTGTTCGCCGCCCTCGCCGAGCCCGAGCGCCATCGGCGTCATGCCGATGATCATCGCGAGCGCCGTCATCAGGACCGGGCGGAAGCGGACGAAGCCGGCTTCCAGCGCCGCCGCGATGGGATCGCCGAGTTCCTCGTAACGCTCGCGCGCAAAGCTGATCACCAGCACGCTGTTGGCGGTGGCAACGCCCATGCACATGATGGCGCCGGTCAGCGCCGGCACCGACAGCGTGGTCTGCGTCGTGAACAGCATCCAGACGATGCCGGCAAGGGCCGCGGGCAACGCCGTAATGATCACGAACGGATCGGACCAGGACTGGAAGTTCACCACGATCAGGAAATAGATCAGCACCACGGCGGCGAGCAGCCCGAACAGCAAGCCCGAAAACGCGCTGTTCATGGTCTGCACCTGGCCGAGCAGCACCACCGAACTTCCTTTTGGCACATCCTTTGCCGTCTCCGCCATCGCGGTCCGGACGTCGGCGGCAACCGCGCCGAGGTCGCGGCCCTGCGGCGTCGCGTAGATCTGCACCATCGACTGGATGTCGTATTGCGAGACGACGGCACTGGAGGCCGAGCGCTTCACGTCCGCGATGCCGCCCAGGATCGGCGCCTGCGGATTGCCGGTCGCCGTAATGGGTAGCGCCTGCAGGGCGCTGAGCGAGTCCATCTTGTATTGCGGCGTCTGCATCACGATCGAATAGGACACGCCATTGTCGGGGTTGAGGTAGAAGGTCGGCGCGACCTGCGAACTGCCGGCGAGATTGACCACGAGACTGTTGGTGACGTCGCGCTCTGTCAGACCGACATATTGCGCCCGGGTGCGGTCGACATCGATGTTGAAGGTCGGAGCATTGGGCGATTGCTGGATGCGCGCGTCCGCGATGCCGGGAATGCGGCGAATCTTGCTCAGCAGCTTGTTGGCATAGTCGAAGTTCGCCTTCATGTCCGCGCCGCGGATCTGCAGATCGATCGGCGCCGGCGCGCCGAAGTTCAAGATCTGGCTGACGATGTCGGCGGGCAGGAACGAAAAGTTCATGCCGGGAAACAGCCGCGGCAACTGTTCGCGCAAGATCTGGACGTACTCGTCCGTGGGCCGGTGGCCTTCCCTGAGCTTGATCTGGATGTCGCCGTCGGCCGGTCCGATCACGCCGGTGTTGTTGTAGGTCATGTTGATGCCGGAGATCGGCATGCCGATATTGTCGGTGAGCGTTTCGATCTCGCCGGGCGGAATGATCTTGCGGATCGCCTTCTGCACGTCGGCGAGCTGGTTGGCGGTCTCCTCGACGCGGGTGCCGACCTGGGTGCGGACATGCATCAGGATGTTGCCGGCATCGACCGCCGGAAAGAAGTTGCGGCCGAGATACGGCACCAGCAGGAACGAAAGCGCGACCACGGCGAGAAAGCCGGTGACGAACAGCGGCCGCCGTCCCAGCGCCATCGACAACAGATCGTGGTAGCCGGCGCGAATCCGCTCGAACCGCGCCTCGAAGGCGCGCTGGAAGCGCACCAGCGGGTTGCGCGTCGGCGGCCGCCCGCCCTCATGATGGACATGCGGCTGGAGCAGATACTTCGCCATCGTCGGCACCAGCGTGCGCGACAGCAGGAACGACCAGATCATCGCGAACATGACGGCTTCGGCCATCGGCACGAACAGGAATCGCGCCACGCCCTGCAAAAAGAACATCGGCACGAACACGATGCAGATGCACAGCAAAGAGACAAAGGCCGGCGTCACGATCTGGTTGGCGCCGTCCAGAATGGATTGCTCGACCGGCTTGCCCCGCTCCAGATGGTAGTTGATGTTCTCGATGGTCACGGTGGCGTCGTCGACGAGGATACCGACCGCCAGCGCCAGCCCGCCGAGCGTCATGATGTTGAGCGTCTCGCCGATCGCCGACAAACAGATGATGGCGCCCAGCACTGACAGCGGAATCGAGACGGCGATGATGACGGTCGAGCGCCAGCTGCCGAGAAACAACAGGATCATGACGCTGGTCAGCAGCGCGGCGATCACGCCTTCAACGGCAACGCCCTCGATGGCGCCGCGCACGAACACCGACTGGTCGCCGATGAAGCCGATCTTCAGCGCGTCAGGCAGTGAACCCTTGACCTCGGTCACCTTCTGCTTGATGCCGGCGATGATATCGAGCGTCGAAGTCGCGCCCGCCTTCAGCACCATCATCAGCACCGAACGGTTGCCGTCGACGTGCACGATGTTGGTCTGCGGCGGATTGCCGTCGCGCACGGATGCGACGTCGCGGACATAGACCATCGCGCCGTTCACCGCCTTGATCGGCAGGTCGCCGAGTTCTTCCATTCGAAGCGGCGAGTTGTTGAGCTGGATGGTGTATTCGAACTGGCCGATCTTCTGGGTGCCGACCGGCGTGATCAGGTTCTGCGCGGCGAGCGCGTTGGCGACGTCCTGCCCGGACAGGCCGCGGGCCTGCAGCGCGGCAGGATTGAGGTCGATCTGGACCTGCCGCTGCTTGCCGCCGAACGGATAGGGAATGGCCGCGCCCGGCACGGTGACGAGCGGGGTACGCAACTGGTTGATGCCGATATCGGCGAGGTTTTGTTCGGTCAGCCCCTCGCCGGACAGTGCCACCTGGATGATCGGAACGGTGGAGGCGCTGTAATTGAGGATCAGCGGCGGGGTCGCGCCGGGCGGCAACTGCCTGATCATCGTCTGCGAGATCGCCGTCACCTGGGCGTTGGCGGTGCGGATGTCGACGCCCGGCTGGAAGAAGATCTTGACGATCCCGATGCCGGTATAGGAATTGGCGACGATGTGCTCGATGTCGTTGACGGTCGTGGTCAGCGCCCGCTGAAACGGCGTGATGATACGCCCGGACATCTGGTCCGGCGGCAGGCCGGTATAGTTCCAGACCACGCCGATGACGGGGATGCGGATGTCCGGGAAGATGTCGGTTGGCGTGCGCAGCGCGGCCAGCGGTCCGATGATCAGCAACAGGATCGCGAGCACAACGAAAGTATAGGGTCGGCTCAGCGCAATACGGACCAGAGCAATCATCTAGGAGGCAATCCCGAGGCCTGTGAGAGGCTGAGAACCGGCATTCCAAAAAGGGCCAGTTCAACCGCGCTGATTTAGCCGAACCGGGGCCAAATAGCCAACGCGGGCAGCGCAGCCGTCCTTCACTTCCTTGGCATAGCTGGTGGCCCCGGCTCGGGCCGGGCAGCACGCCGCCCAGCCGGATGGCGGGGTTGAGATACGGTAGAAGTACGGACCCCACCGTTCCGCAAACGCAGGCAACCAAATGCAAAAAGCCCGGCCCCTTGCGGAGGCCGGGCTTTCGTATCGTCATCCTGTCTTTGTCAGGCCGCGCGCACCGAGTCGAGGAACTTGCCGACCTCTTGCTTGAGGCGGTTGCTGTCGCCCGACAGCGATTGCGCGGCGGAGAGAACCTGCGTGGAGGCGGAGCCGGTCTCGGAGGCGCCGCGCTGCACGTCGGTGATGTTGGAGGACACCTGCTGGGTGCCGTGGGCGGCCTGCTGCACGTTGCGGGAGATTTCCTGCGTCGCAGCACCCTGCTCTTCCACGGCCGCGGCAATGGTCGAGGAGATCTCCGACAGCTTTTCGATGGTGCCGCTGATTTCCTTGATCGCGTTCACGGAGTCCTGGGTCGCCGCCTGGATGCCTGATATCTGCTGGCCGATCTCGCCGGTGGCCTTGGAGGTCTGCTCGGCCAGCGCCTTCACTTCCGACGCCACGACCGCGAAGCCACGGCCGGCATCGCCGGCGCGCGCGGCTTCGATGGTGGCGTTGAGCGCCAGGAGATTGGTCTGCTCGGCGATGGTGTTGATCAGTTCGACGACGTCGCCGATCCGGCTCGCCGCCTTCGACAATTGGCTGACGCGGTCGTTGGTGGTGCGGGCCTGGTCGACGGCCGCCGTGGCCATCCGCGCCGATTCCTGGACCTGACGGCTGATCTCGTTGACCGAGGAGGACAACTCTTCGGTCGCTGATGCCACCGACTGCACGTTGGTGGAGGCTTCCTCGGAGGCCGCAGCCACCATCGTGGTCAGTTCCTGGGCGCGCTCGGCGTTCGACGTCAACGTGCCGGCGGAGGCTTCCAGTTCGGTCGAGGCCGACGACACGGTCTCGACGATCTCGCCGACCGCCGTCTCGAAAGTATCGGCGAGCTTGATCATGTCGTCCTTGCGCTGCCGGGCGGCGATCTGGTCCTGCGTGATCTTGGCCTCGGCTTCGTCGCGGGCCTTCTGCTCGGCATTCTCCCTGATGATCGTGACCGTCTTGGCGAGGTCGCCGATTTCGTCGCCACGCCTCGCGCCGGGAATCACGACGTCGAGGTTGCCGCCGGCCATCTCACCCAGCGCACCGTTCAGGCGCATCATCGGACGAGAGATTCCAAGGAAGGAAAACACCATCGATGCGAACAGCGCGAGAATCACCACGATACCCATGGCGAGGCTGACCTTGCTGGCCTGATCGGTCTCGGCGGCAGCTTCTTCCTTCGATGTGGCGTAGTTCTTTCTCGACATGTCGACGAGGCTATCCATCAGCGTGCCCGCCTCCTGGGCAAACTTGACGGTGCGGTTGGCGACAATGTCCGCCTTCAATTCCTCGATCTTGACCACTTCGTCATTGGCGGCCAGGAAGCGTTTAACGATCGAATCCAGCGAACTGACCACTACCAGCAAATCGCGGTCATCGGCTTCGCCCCGCAACAGGTTGAAATTGGCCTTGAGCGCCGCCTGGGTCTTCGCGATCTGGGCGATCAGGCTGACATCGCCGGTGGCGCCCAGCCGCCAGACCATGGCCCGCAGCGCGTTGACCTTGGCGTCGGCCATATGCAGCAGCTTTTCGATCTCGAGCTTGTTGTCGAGTTTTGCCAGCGCGGGTGACGCCAGTTGGGTCTCGATCGCCTTGGTCCATTCAGCCGAAATCGCCGAGCGCTTGTCGATCACCGCGAGGAGATTGAGCTGCGTCTTCGCCAGCTCATCGACGCCGGTCGTGTAGGAATTCATCAGCGACCTGATTTTCTCCAGGCGCTGCTTGATATCCGGTATCGCCGCAATTGCCTGCGCGTCATCCAACGCCTTGGTTTCAGTGGCCTTCAATCGATTGAGGTCGGCCGCGTTCCTTTCGACGTCCGCAGCCTTCGTCGACAGGCGGATATTGCGCGCGGCAAGCTCGATCTGCCGTCCGTTCAGGTTGGCTGATATCGCGGCGTCGATGACGCGCTGCGAGCGGTCGGCACGGCTGTTTGCCGCCTCGATCGCCCGTTCCGACATCATCTGGTTGGCCACCATGCCGCCCGCCAGCAATATGCCGACCGCGCCAGCCAGCCCCAGTTTATACCCGATGCGATTGAGCTTGATCATTGTCAGCGAACCCCAAATTTCCCCAAAACGCGCTGTCGGCGAACAGCGCGCGCGCCGTAAAGATGGTGCTCTTGTAAAGAACACTGGTTAATTTTAGCTCAGTAGAGGCTACCGAGCAGCCCAACCGGATTTCGCTGCAGGGTTGCAGAACGCAAAAGCCCGGCTCCCTTGGGAGCCGGGCTCTTCGCCGGTAATCGGCCGGGTTCAGGCTGCCCGGACCGAATCCAGGAACTTGCCGACTTCGAGCTTGAGGCGGTTGCTGTCGCCGGACAGCGACTGCGCCGCCGACAGCACCTGCGAGGAGGCCGAGCCGGTCTCGCTCGCGCCGCGCTGCACGTCGGTGATGTTGGCGGAGACCTGTTGGGTGCCTTGCGCCGCCTGCTGCACGTTGCGCGAGATTTCCTGCGTCGCGGCACCCTGCTCTTCCACCGCGGCGGCGATGGTCGACGAGATCTCCGACAGCCGCTCGATGGTGCCGCTGATTTCCTGGATTGCGTTGACCGACTCCAGGGTCGCGGCCTGGATGCCTGATATCTGCTGGCCGATTTCGCCGGTGGCTTTCGCAGTCTGCTCGGCCAGCGCCTTCACTTCCGACGCCACGACGGCGAAGCCGCGGCCGGCTTCGCCGGCGCGCGCCTCGATGGTGGCATTGAGCGCCAGCAAGTTGGTCTGGCCTGCGATGGTGTTGATCAGTTCGACGACGTCGCCGATCCGGCTCGCCGCCTTCGACAATTCGCTGACCCGGTCGTTGGTGACGCGGGTCTGGCCGACGGCGTCGGTCGCCATGCGCGCCGATTCCTGCACCTGGCGGCTGATCTCGTTGACCGACGACGACAGTTCCTCGGTCGCCGACGCCACCGACTGCACATTGGTGGAAGCTTCCTCGGAGGCCGCCGCCACCGCTGTCGTCAGCGACTGCGAACGCTCGGCGGTCGCCGACAGCGTGCCGGCCGAGGCTTCGAGCTGCGTCGAAGCTGACGACACGGTCTGGACGATCTCGCCGATGACAGATTCGAAATTGCGAGTGATGCCGTCGACCCGGCGGCCGCGCTCGATCTTGGCTTCGGCGTCGAGGGCCGCGGCCTCGTCGGCGGCCTTCTTCGCGATCAGCGCCTGCTTGAACACCTGCAAGGTGTCTGCCATGGCGCCGATTTCGGTCTTCTCGCCCTGATGCGGAACTTCCGCGCTGAGGTCGCCCTTGCCCAGCGCCTGCATCGGGGTGACGATGGAAGCGATGCCGGTTGAGACGTCGCGAACCAGATAGATGCTGACGGCAATGCCGACGATGACGGCGGCGCCGAGGATCGCCGCCAGCATCATGAAGGCGGACGCGTAGCTGTCAGCCGCACTCTGGGCAGCCTTGTCGGCTCCGGCGTTGTTGAGGTCGATGCTCTTCTTCAGGACGGCGTCGGCCTCGAGCCCGATCTTGTTGACCGTCTTCGAGTTCATTTCATGCGCCTCAGCCGGGACCTTGCCGACGGAGTTGCGCGACAGCGCCATTACTTCCTCGGTGCCCTTCTTGTATTTATCCCAGAGGTCGGACCATTCCTTGTAGAGCGCACGCTCCTCCGGGGAGGCGATCATCGGCTCGTAGAGCGCGCGGGTCTTGTTGTTGCTCTCGACCACGCTCGCCAGGGTTTTTTCCTGGGCCTGCTTTCCTTCCAGCGTCCCGACCAGCATGTGCTCGCGGATCACGTTGCGGTAGGTGATGACGCCGGCGCGCAGGTCGCCAAGCACGCGAACGCTCGGCATCCAGTTGGTCGTGATATCCACGGTGTCGGCGTTCATCGCCCGCATGTTGCGGACCGCCAGCAGGCCCATGCCCGTCATCGCGACCAGCAGGAAGGCAACGACGGTAATGATTTTGGCGCGGATCGAGTACTTCGCGAGCATTGGTTTGGAATCTCTTGGTTTTGGGCGCGGAGACGCGCCGATTGCGACGAGGCGGTGCAAAGATGCCTGGCACGCAGCAGAAACTTATTCGTTCTCAGGTTGTGTTAATTTGGCGCACCGTAGAAATACGGTACGCGACAGAAGTCTTTGAGAAATGAATGGCGTAGGACGATCAGCGCATCAGCTTGAGCGCGTCGGAAAAGAATTCGGCGCCGCCGAAATTGCCCGATTTCAGGGCAAGCAGCATCTCGCCGTTTTTCGCACCCACCGCGCGCAGAACCGGCACGCCTGCAGCGATTTCTGCGCCAACGAGGAAGCCGGGAATCCCCAGGCGATCGACCACCGCGCCTGAAGTTTCACCACCTGCGACGACCAACCGGCGCACGCCGGACTGCACCAATCCGTCCGCGATGTCGGCCATCGCCTGCTCGATGGCATGTCCGGCTGCATCGCGGCCATGCCGGGATTGCAGGGCTGCGACCTGATCCGGCGTCGAGCTGCTGGCGATCAGAAGCGGGCCGTCACCGATCCGCTCCTTCGCCCATGCCAGCGCACGCCGCGCTTCATCCGGGCCCGCAACGATGCGGTCGGGATCGAGATGAAGCACCGGCATCGCCTTTTCGGCATTGGCAATCTGCTGCAGCGTTGCCTGCGAACAACTGCCGGCGAGGCACGCCGCCGGTCCACCGACCGGCGCATCGGTGTCCGCCTTTGTCACGTTGGATTTGACCTTGCCGGACGCGACCAACGCCCGCGCGAGGCCGAGCCCGATGCCGGAGGCGCCGACCGACAGTCGATGATCCAGCGCGACATTGCCGATGGTTTCCAGATCGCGGTCGAACACCGCGTCGATGATGGCCGCGCCAATGCCTTTGCCGGCGAGATCGGCAAGTCGCGCGCGCACAGAAGCTTCCCCGCGCGCGAGCGTTGCAAGATCGACCAGTCCGACTTTCGTCCGGCTCTGGCGCGCCAGCACCCGCACCAGATTGGAATCATGCATCGGGTTGAGCGGATGATCCTTCAGCGGGCTTTCGTTCAGCGGCACGGCGCCGACGAACAGATTGCCCTGATAGACGGTGCGGCCGGTTTCCGGAAAGGCCGGCGTCACCAGCACGATGGCGTCGCCGGAATCGCCGCGCAGCGCATCCATCACAGGACCGATATTGCCGGCGTCGGTGGAATCGAAGGTCGAGCAGATCTTGAACAGCACATGATCAGCGCCGCGGCCGCGCAGCCATTTCTCCGCCGACCGCGATCTGGTGACGGCCAGGCCCGCCTCGATCGAGCGGCTCTTCAGCGAGACCACGACCGCGTCGACTTCCGGCAGCGCGAGATCGCCTGCGGGCACGCCGATGGTCTGCACCGTGCGCAGGCCGCAGCGCGTCAGCGTGTTGGCGAGATCGGAGGCGCCGGTGTAGTCGTCGGCGATGCAGCCCAAAGACAATTTCACGATTTTGCTCCGGCGTAGGGTTTGAACCAGCCGAGGCCGTCGGTGGTGTTGCCGCGCGGGTTATATTCGCAGCCGACAAAGCCGCCATAGCCGAGCCGGTCGAGCTCAGCGAACAGGAACGGATAGTTCAACTCCTCGCCATCGGGTTCGTTGCGCGAGGGGATGCTGGCGATCTGGATGTGGCCGATGATTGGCATCATCTCGCGCAGCCGCATGGTGACGTCGCCATGGATGATCTGGCAGTGGTAGATGTCGAATTGCAGTTTCAGGTTGGGAATCTTCAACTCGGTGATGAGATCGCGTGCGAACAGGAAGTCGTTGAGGAAGTAACCCGGCACGTTGCGCGCATTGATCGGCTCGATCACCACGTCAAGGCCATGGGGCGCGAAGAACTCGGCCGTCCACGCCACTGACTTATAGAAGGCTTCCACCGCTTTGCGGTCGCCGCGGTCGGCAATCCCCGCCATCAGATGCAGCCGCTTGACGCCGGTCGCCTGCGCATAGGGCAGCGCCGTCTGCAGGCTGTTCTTGAGATCGTCGAAACGCTCCGGCAGCGCCGCAAAACCCTTTTCGCCGGCATTCCAGTCGCCCGGCGGCAGGTTGAACAGCGCCTGCGTCAGGCCGGCGCCCGTGAGCCGCTTGCCGACTTCTTCGGCCGGATGATCGTAGGGAAACAGGAATTCGACGGCGGTAAAGCCCGCTTTCGCGGCAGCATCGAAGCGATCGAGGAACGGGACCTCGTTGAACATCATCGTGAGATTGGCGGCAAAGCGGGGCATGTGCTGTCCTCTTCCTGCTTGATTACTTCGGCTCGCCCGGCAGATGCGTGCCGGTGACGCGGGCATACATCCGCGCCACCGAGGCGTCGTCGTCGCGGCCCATGCCGGAAGCCGCCGTCATCAGGAACATCTGCAACGCGGCGGCGGCGACCGGCACCGGGAATTTCGCCGTGCGCGCCATGTCCTGGATGATGCCGAGGTCTTTCACGAAAATCTCCACCGCACTGCGCGGCGCATAATCGCCATCGAGCACATGCGGCATGCGGTTCTCGAACATCCAGGAATTGCCGGCGGAGGCCGTGATCACTTCATAGACTTTCTTGATGTCGAGGCCCTGCTTGGCAGCAAATGTAATCGCCTCCGAGGCCGCGGCGATATGCACGCCGGCCAATAGCTGGTTGATCATCTTGAACGCGGCACCCTGCCCCGCGGCATCGCCGAGTTCATAGAGTTTGGCGGCCATCGCATCCAGCGCCGGGCGCGCCTTGGCGAACGCGGCTGAACTGCCCGAGGCCAGGATGGTGAGTTCGCCCTGCGCCGCGCGCTGCGCACCGCCGGAGATCGGCGCGTCGAGATAAAGCCGTCCCGTCGCCTCCAGCTGTTTGGCCAGCCGCCGCGCCACATCGGGGTCCATGGTGGCGGAGGAGATGAAGACAGCGCCCTGCCCCAAGGTTTCGGCGACACCGTCAGCGCCAAACAGGATGGTTTCGGTTTGCGCCGCATTGACGACGACGCTGACGACGATATCGGCCGCCTTGGCGGCTTCCGCCGGGGTTTTGGCGCCGTGGCCGCCATCGGCGACGAACCGCGCGACGGACTCGGGCGAGACATCGCACCCCGTCACCTCGAACCCGGCGCGGCGCAGCGAGGTGGCCATGCCAAAGCCCATCGAGCCCAGCCCGATGACGGCGACGCGCGGTTTTGCGGATTCTGGCATTGTGGCGTTCCCTTGGGTTTCTCTGAGCCACGGTCCCTTGCGGCTTTGCCTCTGGGTATCACGGCTTGGCCGCGCTGCCAAAGCGTGAGAAAAGGCCGGAGGAACAGGATTTATCCATGAGCGAAACCAGAATTCGCGAGGAAATCTGCCGTCTCGGCCGCTCGCTGTTCGAGCGCGGGCTGACGCCGGGCTCCTCGGGCAATATCAGCGTCAGGCTCGACGATGGCGGCTGGCTGGTGACCCCGACCAACGCCTCGCTCGGCTCGCTCGATCCTAACAGGCTGTCGCGGTTAGGGCCCGACGGCCAACTCGTCTCCGGCGACGCCCCGACCAAGGAAGTGCCGCTGCACACCGCCCTCTATCAAACCCGCAGCGCGGCGCGCGCCGTGGTGCACCTGCATTCGACCCATTCGGTTGCGCTCTCGATGCTGCCGGAGATCGATCCCCGCGCCGCATTGCCGCCGATGACGCCCTATTATCTGATGAAATGCGGCCAGACCGCGCTGGTGCCGTATTTCCGGCCCGGCGATCCGGCGGTGGCGGACGCCATCAAGGGACTGGCCGGGAAATATTCTTCCGTGCTGCTCGCCAATCACGGCCCGGTGGTATCCGGCGACACGCTGGAAGCGGCGGTGTTCGCGATCGAGGAACTGGAAGAGACGGCGAAACTGTATCTGCTGCTGCGCGGGTTGAACCCGCGATATCTGTCGCCGGAACAGGTGGCGGATCTGACTAAGACGTTTGGATTGACGCTACCGGACCACAGCCACTGATAATGCGCGGAGGATGCTCATGTTCAAATTCATTGGTTTCGCTTTCGGACTTCTGTTCCTGATCGGCCTGTCGGATTCGACAGCGCTGGCGCAAGAGACGGCGCAGAGCATGCTGGCGGTACAGATTCGCTCGCAGGGCTATACCTGCGACAAGGCGCTCGGCGCCGTAAGGGACGCCAAGCGTTCGAAGCCGGACTACGAGGTGTGGGTTCTCAGGTGTAGCAACGCGACCTACCGCGTAGGCCGGTGGCCGGACATGGCGGCGAAGGTCGAGGTCATCCGGTAGCTGCCGTAGCCCGGATGAGCAAAGCGACATCCGGGTATGGTCCCGCATATCGCTCCGCTCTTGCGGGCTACAGCTCCTGCCATAGCATCACGAATAGTGACGTTGCGTTCCCCCGGATGCTGCGCAGCGCGAAGCGGTGCGCTGCTGATCCGGGGTCCATCGTGTGATACCGCCATGGGTCCCGGCTCTGCGGAGCAGCGTTCCACGCTGCACCGCGTCCGGGACACGAGATCATCACAATCCCAGATACGCCTTCCGCACATCCGGATTGGTTCTGATGTCGGCCGCGCTGCCCTGCATCAGCACGCGGCCGGTTTGCAGGATGTAGGCGCGGTCGGCGATTTCGAGGCACTCGGCCATCCGCTGCTCGACGATCAAGACGGTCATGCCGGTGTCGCGGATGCGTTTCACCGCCTGGAAGATTTCATCGACCAGTTTAGGCATGATGCCCTGCGAGGGCTCGTCCAGCATCAACAGCCGCGGCCGCGTCATCAGCGCGCGGCCGATCGCCAGCATCTGCTGCTCGCCGCCGGACAGCGTTTCGGCGCGCTGATCCAGCCGCTCCGACAGCCGCGGGAACAGCTTGAAGACCAGATCCAGCGGCGCCTCGCGGTCGGCTTCGCCGCGATAGAGGTAACTGCCGAGCCTTAAGTTGTCGCGCACCGAGAGCCTGGGAAACAGCCGGCGGTTTTCCGGCACATAGGCGATGCCGCGCGAGGTAATGACATGCTGCGCCAGGCCGTCGATCCGCTCGCCGTCGAAGGTGACGGTGCCGGAGCGCGGACGTTCGGCACCGGCGATCGATTTCAGCAGCGTCGACTTGCCGGCCCCGTTGGCGCCGGCGACGCAGACGACCTCGCCCTTGGCGACCTCGATCGTGACAGCTGAGATCGCGACCAGCCCCTGATAGGCGGTGGTGACTTCATGCACCGACAGCATGACGATCCCCCAAATAGGCGGTAATGACTTTCGGATCGCGAACGACGTCGTTTGGCTTGCCCTCGACCAGCACCTTGCCGAGATCGAGCACGATGGCGCGGTCGACCAGCGGCATCACGATTTCCATGACGTGCTCGACCATCAGAATGGTAACGCCGGTGTCACGCACCTTGCGCACCAGTTCGACGCCGGTCTGGGCCTCGAGCGGGGTCAGGCCGGTCAGGCATTCGTCGAGCAGCAACAGTTTCGGTTCGGTTGCCAGTGCGCGCGCCACCTCGAGGCGGCGTTTTTCCGACGGGACCAGATCGCTGGCGAGCACATTGGCGCGCGCGCCGAGGCCGCAAAAATCCAGCACCTCATGGGCTTTCTGCCGCGCCACGCGCATCACGGTGTTTCTAACCAGCGCGCCGACAATGACGTTGTCGATCACGGTCATGGTCTCGAAGCTTTTCACAACCTGAAAGGTCCGGGCGACGCCGCGCACGCAGCGCTCGGCGGCCGGCAGCGCGGTGACGTCTTCGCCGTCGAACCAGATCGAGCCTTGCGTGGGCGGCAGCACGCCCGCGATCAGATTGAACAGCGTCGATTTGCCGGCGCCGTTCGGCCCGATCAGGCCGACGATTTCGCCGCGCTCGACCGAGATCGAGACGTCGCTGTTGGCGACGAGCCCGCCGAAGCGCTGCCAGACGCCGCGGGTTTCCAGCAAGGGCGTGCTCATCGCGTCGCCTCCTTGCGCTTGGGTGCGAACAGCGAGACCAGGCCTTGCGGCCGCGCCAGCGAGATCGCGATGATCAAGCCGCCATAGACGATCAGGTCGACGCCGCGGCCGGAGCCGCCGGCGTAGGACCGCGTCAGTTCCGTGACCGGAATCAGGATGACGGCCCCCAGCATCGGCCCCCACAGCGTGCCGATGCCACCCAGCACCGCGGGCAGCGCCATCAGCAGCGAGATGTGAAAGCCCATGATGCTCTCGGGATCGATATAGGAAACGAACTGCGCATAGAAGCTGCCGCCGACCGCGACCAGAAACGCCGACACCGCGGCAGCGCCCATCTTGGAATTGAACACCACGACACCAAGGCTTTCAGCGGCGTCCGGATTGTCCTTCACCGCGCGCCACCAATAGCCCCATTTCGAATCCTCCAGCCACCAGGTGACGAACCAGGCGACGCAGGCCAGCGCCAGCGCAAAGTAGAAATACGGCAGCTTGCTGCGCGCGAACTGGAATTTGAGCCAGCTGTCGCCGCGCACGGGAATCTCGATGCCCAGTGCCGCGCCCGCCCAATCCCAGTTGTGGAACAGCAGGAGCCCGATCTCGGCAATGACGATGGTCGCGATCGCGAAGTAATGCCCGCGCAGGCGGAAGCAGGGATAGCCCAGCCCCATCGCGATGAGAGCCGATATCAGGCCGCCGCCGAGCATACCGAACCACGGCAGGACGCCGAACTTGGTGAACAGCAGCGTCGTGGTGTAGGCGCCGATCCCGAAATAGAGCGCGTGACCGAGCGAGATCTGTCCGCAATAGCCGGAGAGGATATTCCAGCTCTGCGACAGCGCCGCCCACATCAGCGTCAGCACCATGATGTTCTGGACGTAGGAGTCCTTGACGAACAGCGGCACCACGGCCGCGATGGCGGCGAGGCAGAATGCGACGATCAGGTCGCGGCGGCGGCGTTTTGCGAAATCCGTATCCATCACATCGATCCGAACAGGCCGCGCGGCCGCACGAACACGACCAGGAGATAGACCGCATAGATGCCGACCGACTTCAGTGACGGCGGCAGGAGAAGCGCGGTGGAGGCTTCGACCAGGCCGACGATGATGCCGCCGGCAAAGGCGCCGAACACGCTGCCGAAGCCGCCCAGCGCAACCGTGACATACGCAATCAGCGCAAACGACGCGCCGACGTCGGGATAGATGTAGAAGAAGATCGACATGATGGCGCCGGCCAGGCCGACCAGCGCCGCACCGAGGCCCCAGCCCAGCGCGAACACGCGATTCTTGTCGATACCGACCAGCGCCACCGCGCCGGCGTCCTCGCGGGTGGCTTCGAGCGCACGGCCGAAGTCGGTTCGGTTGATGAAGTAATAGAGCCCGCCGAAGGCCAGCATCGCCACCGCCGCGCCGATCAGTTGCGGCTGCGGCAGGAAGATGCCGCCGATCGAGACGGTTTTGCCGCCGAACCAGGAATGGGTGACGCTGCGGTAATCCGGCGTGAAGAAGAACTGCGCCACGCCGCGCATCACGATCGCAAGGCCGAAGGTGGAGAAGATCTGCACCATGCCGGCATTGGCCTTGGCCCTGACCGCGAAGCGTACGATCAGGAGATAGACCACGGCGCCAAAGACGAACAACGCCGCCGCGACCAGCGGCGCCGCCAGCAATGGATCGATCGCGAAGAACGCGAACAGGAAGAACGACGCGTACATCGCGATCATCAGGAACTCGCCATGGGCGAAATTCACGACGTCCATCAGGCCGAAGATCAGCGCGAGGCCGACCGCAATCAGCCCGTAGAGCAGCCCCATCAAAAGGCCGCTCGCCAGGCTCTGGATAATGGTCTCGGCTGTCATGTCCCCCGCCCCCGTATCCGATCGTTACTTCATCGGCCAGACGGCCTCGGCGACCGCGCCTTGCGGCGGGGAGATGGTGACGAACTTGCCGCCGATATACTGCAACAGCACCGGATCGGCGTCGTTGTTCTGGCCGAGCTCGTCGAACTTCACGCGCTTCCACGGCATGATGGTCTGCTCGCCCGGGATTTCGGTCGCGGCCAGCGCCGCGCGGATCTTTTCACCATCGGTCGACTTGGCGCGATTGATGGCGTCCGCCAGCACGATCAGGCCCATGAACTCGCGCGAGGTGTTGTCGTTCAGGTCCTTGCCCGACTTCGCCTTGAACAAATCGTTGATCTTGCCGACCATCGGCCGCTTGGCCGCGAGATCGAGCGAGAAGCTGCCGCGGGTGATGACGCCTTCGAGCTTGTCGCCGACGGCGTCGTACAGCGCTTTCTCGGAGAAGCCCGCGGCCTGCGCCACGATGGCTTTCGGCTTGTAGCCGAGTTCAGCCATGGTCTTGACCAGCATGATGCCGTCGGTGGTGTAGCTCGAGGGCATCAGCACGTCGGCATTCGCCGACTTGAGCTGCTGGACCTCGGCCGACAACGACGGCGAATTGGAGCGGTACTTGATGTCGGCAACGATCTTGTAGCCGCGCTCATTCGCAAGCTTGATCTGCGCGTTCGCGGAGTCGGTTCCGAAGATCGTGTCCTCGTGGAACAGGGCCAGCGTCTCGATCTTGGTGCCCTTCTTCTTCAAGGCGTCGTAGAAGTCGAACATCGCCTTGGTGAACATTTCGTCGTGGGGCGCGGCGCGGAAGAAGAATTTCAGGCCGCGGGTATGCAGGCTCGGCGACGAGTTGTCAGCCGAGACAAACGGGGTCTGATAGCGCTCGCAGATCTGGCTGATGGTGACCGCCACCGAGCTCTGGTAGCTGCCGATGATGGCGCAGACTTTCTCCTGCGTAATCAAGCGCTCGGCTTCGGCACGGCCCTTCTGGGGATCGCCCTGATGGTCGGCGAACACGAGCCGAATCTTGGTGCCGCCGAGCCCGGGCAATCCGACTTCCTTTGCCAGCGGCAGATCGAAATCATGGTTGTTGTTGATGATGTCGGTGGCGGTGACATAGGCATGCTGCGCGTCGACGCCGATCTGCGCATTGGCGCCGGACATCGGATAGGTGACGCCAATCACCACTTCGGACGTTTGCGCGCGGGCCGCGATCGGCGCGAGAGCGGCGGCAGCGGTGGCTCCAAGCAATACATTGCGGCGCGTGATCGTCATTGCAAATCCCCTTTTTAACGGCTGACATCGATGAAGCGGTTAGCGGTTATGGTAAAGCCTCAATGATCGGCACCATCTGCATCAAAGCACGGCAAGCGCCTTGTTCTGCAAATCGGTCACCAGCATCAGTCCAGGCGCGTGCGTGATCGCAAACGGCAGTTTGGCGGCCGCGATGACCGATTGCGGCGTCACACCGCAGGCCCAGAACACCGGAATTTCGTCGTCCCCGACCGGCACCGCATCGCCGTAATCAGGCTTGTTGATGTCGGCAATCCCGATCGCATGCGGATGACCGAGATGAACCGGCGCTCCGTGCACGGACGGAAAGCGCGAGGTGATCTGCACGGCGCGGATCGCATCCGCCGGCTTGAACGGCCTCATCGATACCACCATGGGACCCGCGAACGGGCCCGCCGCGCCGCAGGCGATGCTGGTGCGGTACATCGGCACGCGCAGCTTACGCTCGATGTGGCGGATCGGCAGGCCGTCCGCCAGCAACGCTTCCTCGAATGAATAGGAGCATCCGATCACGAATGCCACCAGGTCGTCGCGCCAGTGCGCGGTAATGTCGGTCGGCTCTTCCACCACTTCGCCGTCGCGCCAGACGCGGTAGCGCGGCAGGTCGGTGCGAATGTCGAGGTCGAGGCCGAGCGAGGGAATTCTGAAATCACCGACGTCGGACATGCCGATGATCGGGCACGGTTTGGGATTGAGCTGGCAGAACCGGTGAAACGCGGCCGCCAGCTTTTCCGGCAGGATCACCAGATTGCCCTGCACGAAGCCGTTGGCGACGCCGGCCGTGGTGGCGGCCATGCCGGTACGGCAGGCATGCCGGGCGGCGACGCTGGGCGATAAATTCGCCGTATCGAGACCGGGTCGTTCCGTCTTTGCCAAGCTGGTCATCGTTGCAACAGCTCCAATCGGGTCGACATCTACTCCCGCATATGGCTATGATAATGTCTAATCGTGATTTTTAATCAAGATCGATAAAATTAATTTATCGATGTGCAGGCAGAGGGTGCATGGTTGATTTCAAGGCAATCGAGACCTTCATGTGGGTGGTGACGCTCGGCAGCTTCCGCGGTGCTGCGCACAAGCTCAATACCACCCAGCCCGCCATCTCACAGCGGATCGCCCAGCTCGAGCGCGAGGTGGGCGTGAGATTGTTACAGCGCGAGCGCCGCATGGTGATGCCGACACCGAACGGCCGGCAATTGCTGGTCTATGCCGAGAAACTGATCGGGCTGCGCTCGGAAATGCTCGCCGTGGTCGGCGACCACTCGGCGATGCGCGGCGTGCTGCGGCTCGGCGTCGCAGAGACCATCGTCCACACTTTCCTGACGCAGCTGATCAAGAGCGTCAATCACACCTATCCCAACCTCTCGCTCGAGATCGAAGTCGACATCACCTCGAATTTGCGCAACCGGCTGCTGGCGCAGGAGATCGAGCTGGCGTTCCTGCTCGGACCGGTGACCGGGCCAACCATCAGCAACCGGGTGCTGTGCGACTATTCGGTCGGATTCCTTGCCAGTCCTTCGCTCGGGCTAGGCAAGGAACGGCTGTCGGTGCATGACCTCGCCAAGTTTCCCATCATCACCTTTCCGCGCAAGACGCCGCCTTACGAGATCGTCCGCTCGCTGTTCAACCGGCCCGACCTGCCGCCGATGCGCCTGCACGCCAGCGCCTCGCTGGGTACGGTCAAACATATGGCGATCGAAGGCCTCGGCATTGCGGTCATTCCGACAGCGATTGTCGAAAGCGAAATCGCGGATGGAAGGCTGCAATTGCTGTCGACCAACCTGCAGATGCCACTGTTGACGTTTTCGGCGAGCTGGCTGGCTTCTCCGGACACCATCGCGGTCGAACGGGTGGCTGAACTGGCGGCCTCGCTCGCGCAGGGCGGTGTCGTTGTTGACGCGCCGCTGCAGGCGCGTCATTGAAGCGGATCGGGTGAGCATCAATCAAGACCGGAATGGCTGAATGACCAAGATCGCATCCAACCTGCAAATCGATTCCGCCCGGCTGTGGGACACCATTCATGAAACCGCCAAATTCGGCGCAACGCCGAAAGGCGGCGTGCGGCGGCTGACGCTCGGACCCGAGGACAAGCAGGTCCGCGACTGGTTCCGGAAAGCCTGCGAAGCCGCCGGCCTCGAATGTCACGTCGACGCGCTCGGCTCGATGTTCGGCCTGCGCAAGGGGCGCGACATGTCGAAGGCGCCGATCGGGGTCGGTTCCCACCTCGACACCCAGCCGACCGGCGGAAAGTTCGACGGCATACTCGGCACGCTCGCCGCGCTTGAAGTGGTTCGCACCCTCAACGATGCCGGTATCGAGACCGAGACGCCGATCTGCATCTGCAACTGGACCAACGAGGAAGGCTCGCGTTTTGCGCCGGCGATGATGGCGTCGGCCGCCTATGTCGGTGATTTCACCACCGACGACATTCTGTCGCGGAAGGATGCCGAGGGCGTCACGGTGGCGGAGGCGC
This sequence comes from Bradyrhizobium sp. JYMT SZCCT0180, assembly GCF_018130165.1. Taxonomy (GTDB): domain Bacteria; phylum Pseudomonadota; class Alphaproteobacteria; order Rhizobiales; family Xanthobacteraceae; genus Bradyrhizobium. Next base: position 161,796 of record NZ_JAFCLZ010000012.1, read on the forward strand.
TGGACAGCATCGGGTATCGCGGCGAGAGCCCGGTCGGCCGGCAGAAATTCTCCAGCTTCGTCGAACTGCATATCGAGCAAGGCCCGATCCTCGAGGCCGAGAACAAGACCATCGGCGTGGTCGATTCCGGCCAGGGCGTGCTGTGGTACGACGGCAAGATCACCGGGTTCGAGAGCCATGCCGGCTCGACGCCGATGCCGCTGCGGCGCGACGCACTGGCGACGCTGTCGGAAATCGTGCTGGCGATGGAAGCGACCGCAAAAAAACATGGCCCGAAGGCGGTCGGTACCATCGGCGAGGCCGTGATATCCAATCCCTCGCGCAACGTCATTCCCGGCGAAATCGCTTTCACGATGGATTGCCGCAGCGCGGACGCCGCGATCATGGACGCGCTGGACAGGGATTTGCGCGCGGCGATCACCGAGATCGCGGCCCGGCGCAAGGTCGACGTCAAGCTCGATCTGGTCTGGCGCAAGCCCCCGACCCATTTCGATCCGAAACTGGTCGACGCCGTCGAGAACGCCGCCACGGCGCTCGGCTATTCTCATCGCCGCATCACCTCCGGCGCAGGCCACGATGCCTGCAACCTCAACACGGTGATGCCGGCGGCGATGGTGTTCGTGCCCTGCAAGGACGGTATCAGCCACAATGAACTGGAAGACGCCACGCAGGCCGATTGTACGGCGGGTGCCAACGTCCTGATGCATACCGTGCTGGCGCTTGCCGGCGTGGCGTCATAAAATAATCAAAACCGGAGGGACTGCCGTGCGCGGTGTTTTTGTCGATGCCAATGAATCGCTGGCCGTGATCTTCGAGCGGCTGCAAAAGCCCGGGGATCCCGAGGTGCTTATCCACCGGGATCCCGACATCACCTCGGAGCAATATCCAAAGCTCCTCGACGGTGCCGAAATCGCCATCGTCGACCACACGGCGCTGCCGACCGAAATTGCGAAGAAGTGCACCGGGCTGAAGCACGTGGTGTTCCTCGGCACCGGCGCGCGCAGCTACATGAACCCGGAAGAACTTGCTGAGCTCGGCATCGAGGTGCACCTGATCAAGGGCTATGGCGACACGGCGGTGGCCGAATGCGCCATCGCGCTGATGTGGGAAGGCGCGCGCGGCCTCGCCAGCATGGATCGCGGGATCCGCGCCGGCAACTGGCTGCGCGATGACGCCATGCAGCTGACCGGCAAGACGTTGGGCCTGATCGGCTTCGGCGGCATCGCCGCCGAAGTCGCGCGGATCGCGCTCGGCAGCGGCATGCGCGTGATCGCCTGGAACCGATCGCCCAAGAAGCATCCGAAGGTCGAGTTCGTCGAACTAGATGAGCTCCTGACCGAGAGCGACGTCATCTCGATCCACCTGCTGCTCAACGACGAGACGCGCGGGTTGATTTCGCGTGCCTGTATCGAGGCGATGAAGCTCGGCGTCATCCTTGTCAACACCGCGCGCGGCGCCATCGTCGACGAGGAAGCGATGATCGAGGCCCTGAAATCAGGCCAGATCCGCCATGCCGGCCTCGACGTCTTCAACATCGAGCCGCTGCCGGCCGATCATCCGCTGACCAAGCTGCCCAACGTCACGCTGTCGGCGCATTCCGCATTCCGCACGCCCGAGGCGAGCGAGAATCTGATCGGGGCGGCGCTGGAGCACTGCCGGCGGATCGCGAAGGGGAAGTAGGCGTTTTTCTTCCCCTTCTCCCCTTGTGGGAGTGCGGGGCCCTGTGTAACCGATTGAGATATCGGGCAAAACGAAAATCCCTGTCCGTACAGTGCCTTGTACGAGGTTCCTTGCCGCAGCGGTCCGATGGCCCGTGGGCGCCGGCGCGGGTTGGCCTTGCCTGTGGCCCCCGGCGCAGGGGCGGGCTTAGTGCGGCCTTTCCCTTGACGGCTGACGCCCCCGCTTGCCATGCGCAGGCGGTGCCTGATCGCCTGACGATGGCTTGCAATCGCAACGGTTTGGCACGCGCTGACAATCACGATGCGATTGGGATATTCTAGTTAGTAGCCAGCGCGCCTTGCGCGGCTCTCGCGAAGCAAAAGCCCGGTCATGAATGATCCTGATCAACTTTCGTTTTTCGAAGACCTAGCTTCACCGACTGCGATTGAAGTTCCTGTATTGAAAGTGTTTGACGGTGATGGGTTCCTCACCAAGATCGCCCTTTGTCAACTGACGGATAATCAAAAAGATCACCTGGAGTTCGAAGCCACAATTCGATTTGGCTTTGTCGATGCTCCAGAGCTTGAGCAAAGAGGTGGTCGTGAAGCGAGAGAGTTTCTCACTGCTTTGATCGGAGGGCGAAAAGTTTGGATTGATATCCTGACCAAGATGGATACAGGCAAATCGCTTGATCGGCATGGGCGGATTGTCGCTGTTCCATATTTGGGTGATCGATATCCGGCTTCTATGGTCAGCAATCGTTCGTTATATCTGACAGGAAATATTGAGATTGAGATGTTGCTGAATGGTTGGGCTTGGGTTCTCGAAAGATACGGGCCTGATGAGATATATTTTGAAGCTTTGGAAGTTGCTCAGAAGAACAAGCGGGGAATTTGGGCGTACGAGGATAATGTTCACCCTTGGACCTTTAAGCGTCAGAAATACATCGATCGCCGTTTATCCGCAAAAGAACCGAAAACTGTTGAAAAATGTCCAGCGGAAAGCTGTGTTGGAAGTGTAGTGAAGCGCAACGGGAAGTTCGGAATGTTCTATGGATGCTCAAACTATCCGAATTGTACGTACTCACGTTCAATATAGAAATATTTGGGCCGCGATGACGCTGGCGCGGTCGTGTTGATGACGCAGGTAAAGCAGCAACCGCAGCCCGATGGCCGCAGCGAAGTGATCGCCCTCGCGGCTCTTGGGCACGGCACATCAACCTGATCGCTTTGCCCGATTGCCATTCTCGATTTGCCGATCTTCTCCGCGTCATACCACTTCATCGCCTGTGCGACGGCGGTGGCGACGATGGCCGGGTCGCCCTGCGTGTCCATGTCTTCGTGTGAGATGATTTCAAGGCGCTTGCAGACCGTGCTGTGGAACGCCTTCGATGTGCACCAACTCGACGGCGAACTCCATCGCTTCGCGCTTAGGTCCGTGGACCAAAGACAAACCCCTCATCCGACGCGGACTGCGTCCGCGCCACCTTCTCCCGCAAGGGGAGAAGGGAAGAGCAATCAATCCACCATATCCGCGACCGCTTTGCCGCAGGCGGTCGTGTCGGCGTTGCCGCCGAGATCGCGGGTGCGCAGCGTGCGTTCGCCGAGCGTGCGCTCGATGGCGCCGACGATCGATTGCGCCGCTTCCTTCTCGCCGAGATGCTCCAGCATCATCGCGCCGGACCAGATCATGCCGATCGGATTGGCGATGCCCTGCCCGGCAATATCAGGCGCCGAGCCGTGCACCGGCTCGAACACCGACGGGAAATTTCCTTCCGGATTGATATTGCCCGACGGCGCGATGCCGATGGTGCCGGTGCAGGCCGGGCCGAGATCGGAAAGAATATCGCCGAAAAGATTGGAGCCGACCACGACGTCGAACCAGTCCGGATGCAGCACGAAATTCGCGGTGAGGATGTCGATGTGGTACTTGTCCCACTTCACCTTGGGATAGTTCTTCGCCATCGCCTCCACGCGCTCGTCCCAATAGGGCATCGTGATCGAGATGCCGTTGGATTTGGTCGCCGAGGTCAGATGCTGCTTCGGGCGTGACGCTGCGAGATCGAATGCGAATTTGAGAATGCGATCGACGCCGACGCGCGTCATCACCGTCTGCTGGGTGACGAATTCACGGTCGGTATCCGGGAACATGCGTCCGCCGACGGAAGAATATTCGCCCTCGGTGTTTTCACGTACCACCCAGAAATCGATATCGCCGGGCTTGCGGTTGGCGAGCGGCGACGGCACGCCGGGCATCAGCCGCACCGGGCGCAGATTGACGTACTGGTCGAACTCCCTGCGGAACTTGATCAGCGAGCCCCACAAGGAAATGTGATCGGGGATTTTCGCCGGCCAGCCGACCGCGCCGAAGTAGATCGCGTCGTGCTTGCCGATCCTGGCCTTCCAGTCCTCCGGCATCATCTCGCCGTGCTTTTCGTAATAGTCCCAGGAGGCGAAGTCGAAATGGTCGAAATGCACGGCCACGCCGTGCTTTTTCGCGGCCGCCTCAAGAACGCGCAGGCCCTCCGGCACCACTTCCTTGCCGATGCCGTCGCCGGGAATGACCGCGATCCGATAGGTTTTTTTGCTCATCCTTGAAATCCTTGGGTGGCTTGCTCTTTGGGTCGTGCGCCATGCCCCAGACACGGCCTGTTGATGGCCTTGCAATGGACCAAACGGCGCGCGGGTGCAACGCTGCAGTGCAATGTTGACCGCTGATGGGCCGACCGCCTACCAATTTCGCAGATCACTCCCCCGATACCCCTCATGAAGCGAGAATTCCCATGGATCTGCATTTGCGCGGCAAGCGCGTCCTGATCACCGGCGCCTCCAAGGGCATTGGCGCGGCCGCGGCCGAGGCCTTCGCCGAGGAAGGCTGCGACATCAGGCTGGCCGCCCGCAACGGCGAGCAATTGAAGGCGCTGGCCGATCGGCTGCGCTCGGCCCACCAGATCGACGCCTCGGTGCATGTCGTCGACCTGCGCAACCCGGCCGACATCGAGAAGCTGGTGAAGGATACGTCTGATATCGACATCCTCGTCAACAATGCCGGCGATATTCCGGGCGGCTCGATCGACAAGATCAACGAGGCGACCTGGCGTCACGCCTGGGAACTGAAAGTCTTCGGCTACATCAACCTCACCCGCGCGGTCTACGCGCAGATGAAAGCGCGCGGCCACGGCGTCATCGTCAACGACATCGGTGCGGCCGGCGAAAAATTCGACGCGAATTATATCTGCGGCAGCGCGGGCAATGCGGCCCTGATGGCGTTCACGCGCGCGTTGGGCGGCAAGAGCCTCGCCGACAACATCCGCGTGGTCGGCATCAATCCCGGCCCCGTCGGCACCGACCGCCACGTCACGCTCTTGAAGACCCGCGCGAAAAGCCAGTTCGGCGACGAGAACCGCTACAAGGAATTCCAGAAGGGCCTGCCGCTCGGCCGCCCCGCCCACGCGCGCGAGATCGGCGACCTGATGGCGTTTTTGGCGTCGGACCGTTCGGGGTACACGTCCGGCGTGATTTATACGGTGGACGGCGGGATCAGTGCGGGGTGGGGGTAGAGGCTGACTGTTCGCGCGGCGAGTTCGCATCTCTACTCCTCATGGTGAGGAGGCGCGTGAGCGCCGTCTCGAACCATGTGGCCACAGCTGTGGCCTCGCCCTTCGAGACGCGCTTCGCGCCCTCAGGGTGAGGATCACGCCGTCCGTTCAAACAACTGCCTTATCAGCGTCGTGATCCTTCCCGTCGGCGACAGCATCTCGTGCATGATCGAAAAATGGTCGGCGCCGGGAATTTCCTCATAGGTCACCGGCAAGCCATGCCTGACGCGGTGGCCGGCGAAGTCGGCGGACTGCTTGCGCAGCAGCGGCAGTTCGGCGCTGCCGACCACCAGCGACAGCGGCTTGAGCGGACCGCCTGCCATCATCATCGGCGAGTTGCGGCGCGACGTCGCCTCATCGGCCTTCAGTTTCTCGTTGAGATAGCTGTGCCTGATCGGCTCGAGGTCATAGATGCCTGATATTGCCATCCCGCCCCTCACTTTGGGGTGCGACAACGCCATCGAGGTGAGATGGCCACCGGCAGACCAGCCGGACACCACGATGCCGTCACCGGCCGCACCGAGCACCGGCAACTGTCCGGTAAGATAATTGATGCCGGAATGGATTTCGGCCACGATCTGGTCGAGCGTCGCATCGGGCGCCAGCGTGTAGCCGATCAGCGCCACATTGATGCCATGCGCCATCGGACCTTCGGCGAACACCGTGAACACCTCCTTGGCGCGCGCCTGCCAATAGCCGCCATGGATAAACAGCAGCGTCGGCGCATTGTCGGCGGCTTTCAGAAAGTCGATCCGGTTGCGCTCGCGCGGCCCGTAGCGCAGGCCGATATGATCAGGAAAGCGCTGGCGCATCGCGCCGGAGCGTTGCTCCCAGCCGGCAACCATCTCGGTGCTGCCGCTGACAGCCTCACTATTGTTGAGGCCGCGGTCGAGCTCCTGGCGGCTCATCGTCCGCCAGTCCAGCACAGAGAACAATGCCGACATTCCAAATCTCCTATGCTGCCACGACGTGAGCGCGTTTCCACTTTGCCGGAAAATGTTCTACAGCACCATCGGGCTTCAAGAAACGACGGGAGAGAGTGGTGGCGGATCAAGGTCTGGTACGGGAAACGGCGTGTGCGGTTGTCAGCAAGCTGAAATCGGGTGAAGTCACGCCACTCGATCTGCTCGACGTGCTGGAAAAGCGGATCGCCGAAGTCGACGGCCCCGTCAACGCGCTGCCGACGCTGTGCTTCGACCGCGCCCGCGACCGCGCCCGGGCGCTGATGAAAAAGCCGGTCGGCGAGCGCGGCCTGCTCGCAGGCCTGCCGATCCCGATCAAGGACCTCACCGCGGTCGAGGGTGTGCTGACCACGCAGGGCTCGCCGATCTACAAGGATAACATCCCGGCGAAATCGGACATTCTGGTCGAGCATCTCGAAAACAACGGCGGCGTGATCTACGCCAAATCAAACACGCCGGAATTCGGCGCCGGCGCCAACACGTTCAACGAAGTGTTCGGTGCGACGCGCAATCCCTGGGATACTTCCCGCTCCGCCGCCGGCTCCTCGGGCGGTGCGGCGGTGGCGCTCGCGACCGGAACAGCCTGGCTCGCCCACGGCTCCGACATGGGCGGCAGCTTACGCAACCCCGCGAGCTTCTGCGGCATCGTCGGGCTGCGGCCGAGCATCGGTCGCGTCGCGCACACGCTCGCGGCCGCGATCGACCGCAATCTCGGCGTCCAGGGTCCGATGGCGCGCAATGTCGAGGACGTCGCCTTGCTGCTCGACGCGATGAGCGGCGAACACCCCGGCGATCCCCTGTCGCTGCCGGTGCTGCCGAATTCGTTCCTGTCCGCCGTGCGCGCCGGCGGCAAGCCGAAGCGCATCGCCTATTCGCCCGATCTCGGTATCACGCCTGTCGATCCCGAGGTTGCGGCCGTCACCCGCAAGGCGGCGCAGCGTTTTGCCGAACTCGGGGTCATCGTCGAGGAAGCCCATCCGGACCTCCGCGAAGCCCATGAATGTTTCCACGTGCTGCGCGCGTTCGACTTCGCGCTGAGCAAGGCGCAGCTGCTGCGCACCAAGCGCGACCAGCTCAAGCCCGAAGTGATCTGGAACATCGAGGAAGGCCTCAAGCTGACCGTCGAGCAGCTCGAGCGCGCCGAAGCGCAGCGCGTCGCGATGACCGCGCGCACGCTGGAATTCTTCGACAAGTACGACCTGCTGCTGGCGCCCGCCACCATCGTGGCGCCGTTTCCGGTCGAGAACCGTTACGTCGCCGAATGCGACGGCAAGAAGTTCGACAATTATGTCGAGTGGCTCGGCATCGTCTATGCGATCACGCTGGTGTGTTGCCCCGCGTTGTCGCTGCCGTGCGGTTTTACGGCCTCGGGCCTGCCGGTCGGACTGCAAATGGTGGCCCCGCCGCGCGGCGAGGCAAAACTTCTCGCCGGCGCCAGGCTGCTGGAAGACATTCTGGGCGTGCGCGGCACCACACCGATCGAGCCCCGCGCGCCGAAGTAATAGTGCGCGGGTGAATCGTTATTCCTCATGGTGAGGAGCGCGTCTTCGCGCGTCTCGAACCATGAGGCCACAGACGGGCCTGCATCCTTCGAGACGGCGCTTCGCGCCTCCTCAGGATGAGGTTCGATAGGTTTGGGCGCTGCCGGAGGGAACCGTGCGCAGCCATCGGCAGTTACCGGTGCTGTTCGGAAGGACACACTGAACCGGGATAGCCGGGGTTACAGTTACGTACTTGGAGACCAAGCATGACAGATCAAGTCATCAAATCCACTGGCGACCATCTCGACATCGCCGACGTGGAGCGGCGGATCAAGGCGATCTTCATCGGCTCGATCGGCAATCTCGTCGAATGGTACGATTTCTACGCCTACACTGCGTTTGCGCTGTACTTTGCGCCGGCGTTCTTCCCCAACAGCGATCCCGTGGTGCAGCAGCTCAACGCCGCCGTGCTGTTCGCCGCGACCTTCCTGATGCGGCCGCTCGGCGGCTGGCTGTTCGGCACCATCGCCGACCGCTACGGACGGCGGCTGTCGCTGACGCTGTCGGTGGTCTGCATGTGTTTTGGATCGCTGATCATCGCTGTCACGCCGACCTACGCCTCGATCGGCATCCTGGCACCCTGCATCCTCGCACTGGCGCGCATCATCGAGGGCCTCAGCCTTGGCGGCGAATACGGCGCCAGCGCCACTTACCTCAGCGAGGTCGCCGATCCCAAACACCGCGGATTCTATTCGAGCTTCCAATACGTCACGTTGATCGGCGGCCAGCTCACCGCGATCATAGTGCTGCTATTGCTGCAGAAGGTCTTTTTGACGCCGGAAGAACTAAGGGATTGGGGCTGGCGAATCCCCTTTGTGATCGGCGCCCTGCTCGCGATCTTCGCCGCCGTGATGCGGCGGGGCCTGCACGAGACCGAGGCGTTCGAGGAGGCCAAGAAGATCAGCAAGCCTTCCGGCTCGATCACCGGCCTCTTGAAATACCCGCGCGAGCTGTTGCTGGTGGTCGGCCTCACCGCCGGCGGCACCGCGGCGTTCTACACCTTCACCACCTACATGCAGACATTTGTAAAACTGTCGGTCGGGCTCACCGAGGACCAGACCACGTTCGTGATCTTCGGCTCGCTGATCTTCGCGACGCTGCTGCAACCGATCTATGGCGCGTTGTCCGATCGCATCGGCCGCAAGCCGCTGCTGATCTTCTTCGGCGTCGTAGGCACGTTGGCGACGGTTCCGATCCTGACCACGCTGAAAGAGACCAAGTCGCCATTCACGGCGTTCCTGCTGATCTGCGCCGCCTGGATCTTCGTCGCCGGCTACACCTCGATCAACGCGATCGTGAAGGCGGAGCTGTTCCCGACCAATGTCCGCGCGCTCGGCGTTGGGCTACCCTATGCGATCACGGTCTCCGTGTTCGGCGGTACCGCGCCCGCGGTCGCGCTCTACTTCAAAACCCTCGGGCATGAGGACTGGTTCTATTACTATCTCAGCGGCATGATCTTTCTCTCGCTGATCATCTATGCGACGATGCGCGACACCAAACATGAATCGGCGATGCATCGTCACGAATGACAGGTCCTGACATGACCGACGACCCCGAGCCGCCGCCGGAGAGCAAGCTGACGCGCAGCAAGGAACGCTGGGCGCGTGAGGGAAAGTTCCTCACCGGGAAGATCACCCGCCCCGAGGACCAGCGCCTGCCGCCGGGCCAGCATCTGACGCGCGACTGGCCGGTGCTCGACCTCGGCCTAACGCCGAATATTTCGCGCGAGCGCTGGCGGCTCGACGTCTACGGCGCGGTCGAAAACCCCCTGTTTTGGAATTTTGCCGAGTTCAGCGCGCAGCCGCAGACGCAATTCCTGTCCGACATTCATTGCGTCACCACCTGGTCGCGCTACGACAATCAATGGGAGGGGCTTTCGACCCGCGACCTGCTGGCGGCGTGCCGGCCGCGCGACGAGGCAGCGTTCGTGGTGCTGCATTCGCATGACGGCTACACCACCAACCTTGCGCTGGAGGATTTCGCCGCCGAAGACGCCCTGCTCGCCCACAGCTGGTCCGGCCAGCCGCTGGAGCAGGACCATGGCGGCCCGGTGCGGCTGGTGGTGCCGCATCTCTATTTCTGGAAGAGCGCCAAATGGCTGCAGAGCATCGAATTCCTCGATAAGGATGCGCCGGGCTATTGGGAAGTCCGCGGCTATCACAACCGCGGTGATCCTTGGGCGGAGCAGCGTTATTCCGGCGATTGAAACGAACTGGCTTTCTTGAAGATAGTGGCTTCATCCTTCGAGACGGCGCTTTGCGCCTCCTCAGGATGAGGTCTACTAGCTCAGGATGAGGTCTTAGATCCTCATGGTGAGGAGCGCGGCAACGCCGCGCGTCTCGAACCATGTGGCCGTGAAGATTGCCCACCATTAAGGGAGAACGCCCGTGCCGACCGAACGCTTTCAGTTTACCGGTGAAGGCGGCCATCAGCTTGCCGCGGCGCTGGACAAGCCCGACGGGGCGATCCAGGCCTATGCGTTGTTCGCTCATTGCTTCACCTGCGGCAAGGATGTGCTGGCGGCCAAACGCATCGCGACCGCGCTAAACGCGCGCGGCATCGCGGTGCTGCGGTTCGACTTCACGGGCTTAGGCTCCAGCGAAGGCGATTTCGCCAACTCGACCTTTACGTCTAACGTCGCCGACCTCGTTCACGCAGCCGACCATCTGCGCGACACCCGGCAGGCGCCGACGATCCTGATCGGCCACAGCCTCGGCGGTGCCGCCATTCTCGCTGCCGCCGGGCAAGTTCCCGATGCCAGGGCGGTCGTCACCATCGCCGCGCCTTCTGATCCCGCCCACGTCACACATTTCTTCAAGGATCGGATCGAGGACATCCGCGCGCAGGGTAAGGTGGAAGTGCAGCTCGCCGGACGCCCCTTTCATATCAAGCGTGAGTTCCTCGACGACATCGCCGAGCATGGCCTGATGGCGCATGTCGCCAAATTGCACAAGGCGCTGCTGATCATGCATGCGCCGACCGACGACACTGTCGGGATCGACAACGCGACGAATATTTTCGTCGCTGCAAAACATCCGAAGAGTTTCGTGTCGCTGTCCGGCGCCGATCATCTGCTCAGCAACAAGCGCGATTCCACTTATGTCGCCGACGTCATCGCCGCCTGGGCCGAACGCTATGTCGATCCGCTTCCAGCCCAACCGGCCGCCGAACTCGGCGAGGCACCGCGCAATGTGGTAGTGCGCGAGACCCGCGCCGGCAAGTTCCAGCAGACGGTCACCACAGGACCGCACCAGATGCTGGCCGATGAACCCGTCGCCGCCGGCGGCCAGGACTCAGGGCCCGGGCCGTATGACTTCGTGCTGGCGGGTCTTGGCGCCTGCACCTCAATGACGATGCGGATGTATGCCGACCGCAAATCGCTGCCGCTCGATCGCGTCACGGTGACGCTGCAACACAAGAAGATCCATGCGGAAGACTGCGCCGAATGCGAAACCCGCGTCGGCATGCTCGACCAGATCGACCGCGTGATCTCGATCGAAGGCGCACTCGACCCCGATCAGCGCAAACGCTTGATGGAGATTGCTGACAAGTGCCCGGTGCACCGGACGCTGACCTCGGAAATCCGGATCGTGACGAAGGCTGCGGAGTAACGGAACTAGGCCGTTGCCAGCGGACGAACGCGGAGCGCGCCGCGCAGGCCGAGCGCGGTGCCGACCAGGATGCCGGCAACCGCGATCAACGAGGCCAGCGCCAGGGTCGAAAAGCCTGACAGGCCCTGCCCGATCGAGCAGCCGAACGCCATCACGCCGCCGGCACCCATCAGCGCCGCACCACCGGCCGACCGCAGCATGTGCTGCGGCGATTGATAGCCTTCGAGGTGGAATCGGCCGGTCGCCAGCGCGGTGATCAGGCTTCCCGCCAGCACGCCGCCCACGGTGGCGATGCCGAAATTCAACGTCGATCCCGTCGACAGCATGACATATTGCAAGGCATCCGCGATCGGCGCGATGAAGGTCAGCGACACCACCGGCGCCGGATTGAAGTCGTCGGCGCCGAGATAGCCGCTGGCGAACCAGCCGGCCGCGACCAGCAGGCCGACCACAAGACCGGCGGCGACCTGTCCCGGTGATTTCCGGAACGGTGCATGCGCGAACGCAAAGATGATCAACGCCGCGCTGATGACTGACGCGGCCACCATGCGCGCCGTGACGTCGCTCAATCCAAATGCCGATAGTAATGCGGGCACCGAATTCGCCGACGCCGTGGTTTGCGATGCCTGCACCAGGGCGATGCGTGCCGGAGCGATCAGGCCTTTCAGCGTCATCATCGCAAAAATGCCGAGCACGACCACCACCACGAAGGAACGGAGATTGCCGCGCCCGAGCAGCACCAGCGCGCGCGAGCCGCAGCCGTTCGACAGCACCATGCCGTAACCGAACAGCAAGCCGCCGAAGAACATCAGCGGCGCCGAGAACGACGGCTGCAGATAGATCGACTTGCCGAGATCGACGAGACCGGCTGCAGCGAGCAATTGCGTCGCGGCGACGCCGACGCCGATCGCCAGCGCGTAAGTGCGGGCCAGACGTCCATCGCCCTCCGCCCACCAGCCGCGCAAGCTCGAGAGCATGCAAAAGCCGCTCAACAGGCCAACCGCGCCATAGATCAGGCCGATCACCAATCCGCTCAACACAATGACGTTCGCAGTGCCTTGCACGGTAGTTTTTCCCTAAAGCCATCGGCGAAAACGGGTCGAGACAGCATAAATATGCTACAAACTCGACCTTTCTATAACGATGCTTGCATGGGGGCGCCACGGCAGCTGACAACAAAGAATGAAGCTTCCGTGCGGCGCGACAACGGGAGAATAAAACAATCGCCTCCAACCGGAATGCGATTGGTTTCATTCCCTCGCTGAAGAGGAAAAATATCTGCCGGAAGCCGGTTTACACCGGCCGCAGGATCACACGGTCACGCGACGAACCCGCCACCGCCACGAAGGCGGCCCTGGCCTGTTCCAGGGAAAACATCGCGGCCGGCTTGATCGGGAACGGTTTGAGATGCCCGCTCGCAAAGCCCGGGCCCAATTCCCTTAGCACCGCGCCGGTTGCGATCGACGACAGCCCGAGCGTATCGATGCCGACATAGGTGTGCTGGCCGCGATAGAACTCCAGAATGTTGAACTGTACGATGCGGTCGACCGCGGCGATCAGGATCTGCCGTCCGCGCAACGCCAGCGATTTGTGCGCCGCCTGGAAATAGGGATCGCCGACGGTGTTGAAGACGATGTCGGCGCCCTTGCCGTCGGTGAGTTCGCGCACCCGCGCCGCGACATCGGTCGCGGAGGCATTGATGATTTCGACCTTCGAATTGGCGTGGCCTTCATAAAGTTCGTCCTTGCGGACGACGCCGATCACGCGCGCGCCGTGCCAGCTTGCGATCTGCACCGCCGCCTGCCCGACCTTGCCGTTGACGCCCATCACCAGCACGGTCTCGCCGGCTTTGGGAATGCCGGCGCGGCGCAGGCCTTCCATCGCGGTCACGAAGGGAACGCCGATACCGGCGGCCTCCTCCCACGAAATGCTTTTGGGCTTCTCCACCACCGCATCGGCTTCGACCACGAGATGCGTGGCATGGGTGCCGTCGCGGCGAATGCCGAGATCGCCGGACGAGCCGAACACTTCGCGCCCGATCGACCCCACCGGGCCGTCGATCACGACGCCCGCATAGTCGCGGCCCGGCGTGCGCGGAAACACCGCATAGGGCATCAGGCCGGTCGCAGCTTTGACGTCGGACGGATTGACCGCGGCAGCCTTGACCTCGATCAACAGGTCGGTCGCGCCGCGCGACAGCGTTTGGGTCTCGATGACGGGCGCGAGCGAGGCCGCGTCGGCGACCTTTTCCAGGAGGCGCACGCAGCGGGCTTGAACAACTGGCTTCTCGGCAGGCATGTATCGAATTCCTGATCTCGCGCGGATCAGCAGTTACCCCTTCGGGCGCTTGTCGTAAACACGTTTCGCCTTTCCCAGCGATCGCTCCAGGGTTTCGGGGGCGACGGCTTTGATGCGGGCGGTGATGCCGATGGTGTTCTTGATGAAGGTTGCGACTTTTTCCGTGTGTGCGGGCAGACCGCTGCCGTCCCAATGTTCGGGGCGGGCTTCCGCCAGCACGGTCATTTCGTCCATGCGGCCTTCGCGCGTCAGTTCGATGATGAAATGCCCGCCGCACCAGTCGGTCGCGAGCAAGGCTTCCTCGATCTGGGTCGGGAATACATTGACGCCGCGCAGGATGATCATGTCGTCGGAGCGACCCGTGACCTTTTCCATCCGCCGCATGCCCGGCCGCGCCGTGCCCGGCAGCAGCCGCGTCAGGTCGCGGGTGCGATATCGGATGATCGGAAAGGCTTCCTTGGTCAGCGAGGTGAAAACGAGTTCGCCCTTTTCGCCATCGGGCAGCACCGCGCCGGTCTCGGGGTCGATCACTTCCGGATAGAAATGGTCTTCCCAGATATGCAGGCCGTCCTTGGTCTCCACGCATTCCTGCGCGACGCCCGGGCCGATCACTTCCGACAGCCCGTAAATGTCGGTCGCATCCATATCGAAGGCCTGTTCGATCTCGACGCGCATCGCGTTGGTCCAGGGCTCGGCGCCGAAGATGCCGAACTTGAGCGAGGATTTTCGCGGGTCGAGCTTCTGCTTCTTGAACTCGTCCAGGATCGCCAGCATGTAGCTCGGCGTCACCGTGATGATGTCGGGCTTGAAATCGTTGATCAGTTGCACCTGCCGTTCGGTCATGCCGCCAGATACCGGCACCACGGTGCAGCCGAGTTTCTCGGCGCCGTAATGCGCACCTAATCCACCAGTGAACAGGCCGTAGCCATAGGCGTTGTGCATGATCATGCCGGTGCGGCCACCGGCAGCGCGGATCGAGCGCGCCATCACGTCCGACCATACGTCGATATCGGCCTTTGTGTAGCCGACCACGATCGGCTTTCCCGTCGTGCCCGATGAGGCATGGACGCGGACCATCTTCTCGCGCGGCACCGCGAACATGTTGAACGGGTAATTGTCGCGCAGGTCGGTCTTGACCGTGAACGGAAATTTGGCGAGATCGGAAAGCTGCTTGAAATCACCGGGATGCACGCCGGCTTTATCAAAAGCCTTCTTGTAGTGTGCGACGTTGTCGTAGGCATGCGCCAGCGACCAGGCGAGGCGCTTTGTTTGCAGCGCCATGATCTCGTCGCGAGAGGCGCGCTCCGCGGCGTCCAACTCGGCGCGGTAGCCGCCTGCACTGGATTGAAGCTTGGTCGAAGCCATCGCGTGTTTCCTCAAGGATCGTTCTTGTTTTATTTTGTCGTGGTACCGGGCAGCCACGCACCACCGATGGTGCGGGAATGGCCGCGGAATTCCGCGATCACAACGTCACCGGCGGTGACCTGCACATCGTAGATGCCCGATCGGCCGCTGCGTGAGATCTCGCGCGCGCTCGCCACCAGCACATCGCCGAGCTTGCCGGGCCGGATGAAGGTGACATGGCACTGCGCCGCGACTGCGCGCTCGTTATGGGTGTTGCAGGCAAAAGCAAAAGTGGAATCCGCCAACGTAAAGATGAAGCCGCCATGGGCGATGCGCTGGCCGTTGACCATCTCCGGCCTGACCGTCATCGACAGCGTCGCCCGGCCCGGCCCGATCTCGACGATCTGCATCCCGAGGCCCTTGCTGGCGTCGTCCTCCTTCCACATCGCGTCCGCACAGGCGCGCGCGAGGTCGTCAGGCGAAAGCGTGGCATTGACGTTCACTGCGGTCTCCCTGTCGTCGGGCCTGTTGCAACAGGCCTCTTTGAATGCGGATAGTCTTTAGTGAAGCACCAAATGTGTCAACGCTCACTCCGTCATTCCGGGATGCGCCACTTGGCGCAGGCCAGGAATCCATACTCACGATCGTGGTTATGGATTCCGGGCTCGCGCTTCGCGCGCCCCGGAATGACGGTTACACATGGTCGTAATCCACCACGACCCTGTCCGACACCGGCCGGGCCTGGCAGGTGAGGATGAACCCCGCCTTCAGTTCCCAGGGCTCCAGCGAATAGTTCACTTCCATCTGTGCGTCGCCCTCGACCAGCTTGGCGCGGCAAGTCGAGCACATGCCGCCCTTGCAGGCGAACGGCAGGTCCATGCCGGCGCGCAATGCGGCGTCGAGAATGGATTCGTCCTCGGCCACCGGCACCTCGCGGCGCTTGCCGTCGATCACGAGCGAGGCCAGCGCCTTCGGCGGCGCGGATGTCTCGACGATCTTTTTGGCGCGCGGCTTGCCGCCGAACTCGGAGACGAAGCGCTCGACGTGGATGCGATCCTCGGCAATGCCGATCTCGCGGCAGGTGTTTTCGATGTCCTCGCTCATCCCCAGGGGGCCGCAGACGAAGACATGATCGACGCTATCAGCCGGCACCATCGAGCGCAGCAGCACACGCACCTTTTCACCATCGAGCCGGCCGTGCAGGATCGGAATATCCTGCTCCTCGCCGGAGATGACGTGGAACAGCGAAAGCCGCTGCATGAAGCGGTCCTTCAATTCCTCCAGCTCTTCGAGGAACAGCATGCTGTTGGTTGAGCGGTTGCCGTAGAACAGGAAGAAGCGGCTGTTCGGCTCGCGCGCCAGCACGCCCTTGACAATCGACAGGATCGGCGTGATGCCCGATCCCGCGGCAAAGCCGACATAGACCCGCGCCTGATCGGGCGCATGCGCGACGCCGAAGCGCCCGGTCGGCGTCATCACGTCGAGTTCGTCGCCGGCTTTCAGTTCATCCGCAGCCCAATTCGAAAACGCACCGCCATCGACCTTCTTCACCGCGATGCGCAATTCACCGTCGTCGGGGCCGGAACAGATCGAATAGGAACGGCGCACTTCCTCGCCGTCCATGGTCGTGCGCAGGGTCAGATATTGACCGGGTGTAAAGCTGTAATCTTTGGTCAGCTCCGCGGGGATCGCAAAGGTCAGCGACACCGCATCCGACGCTTCGCGGCGCAGGTCGTTGACGGCAAGACGATGGAAACGGGGTGTGAGGGACATGGTCAATGACACTTGAAATAGTCGAACGGCTCGCGGCAGCTCTTGCAACGCCACAGCGCCTTGCAGGAGGTCGAACCGAACTCGGAGAGAACTTCGGTATTTCCCGAGCCGCATTGCGGACACGACACCTGCTGCTCGCCGAACAGCGCGCGACGCGAGCTCGACGCCTGCGGCGGCGCGATGCCGTATTCCCTGAGCTTGCGGCGGCCGTCCTCGGTCATCCAGTCGGTGGTCCAAGCCGGCGAGAGCACGGTTCGGATTTTTGGCCGCGCGATGCCGGCACGCTCAAGCGCCAGTTCGATTTCCAGCGCGATCATGTTCATGGCGGGGCAGCCGGAATAGGTCGGCGTGATCGCGACCTCGACATGACCGTCGCTGACGGCGACGTCACGCAGCACGCCGAGATCGGCGATGGTCAGCACCGGAATCTCGGGATCGACCACTTGCGCGGCTGCATCCCAGGCGCGCCGGCGCAGATCGGCATCGCTGAGCATGACCGTCACCATGTCGCCCCCGGAAAGGTTCGCGGCAGCGACTGCAATTCGCTGAGGAGATGGCCGAGATGTTCGCTGTGCCGGCCGTCGCGGCCGCCACGCTGCATCCAGCTGTTCTGCGGCAACGCCAGTGTCGCCTCGTTGACGACGCCGGACAGCGTCTTGAGCCATGGCGCGTGCAATTTCGCGGGGTCGATCGCGATGCCGGCATCGATCAAGCCGCACTCGCTGTCGTCGAGATGGAACATCTCGCCGGTATAGGCCCAGAGATCGTCGATGGCGCTCTGCGCGCGGCGGTGGCTCTCCTCGGTGCCGTCGCCGAGCCGCACCATCCATTCCGACGAATGCCTGACGTGATAGGCGCTTTCCTTTTCGGACTTCGCCGCGATCGCAGCCAGCGTCGGATCGCTCGATTGCATCATCGCGCGCCAATAGAGATCGGCGAACGCCGCATAGAAGAACTGCCGCACCATGGTGCGCGCGAAATCGCCGTTCGGCTGTTCCAGCAGCAGCAGATTGCGGTACTGCCTGACGTCGCGCAGATAAGCGAACTTGTCCTCGTCGTTATCCTTACCCTCGACCTTGGCGGCGTAAGCGTAGAGCTCGCGCGCCTGGCCGAGCAGGTCGAGGCCCATATTGGCGAGCGCCATGTCCTCTTCCATCATCGGCGCGTGGCCGCACCATTCCGACAGCCGATGGCCGAGGATGAGCGCATCGTCGGCGCGGCGCAGGGTGTAGAGCACCAGCGGGGTTTCGGAGACCTGGATCGAGGCGACTGCCATGTCGGTTTGCCTGTTCGTTCACTCTCCGACCTCATCCTGAGGAGCGCGCCCTAGCGCGCGTCTCGAAGGATGGGCCACGGGGCCTCATGGTTCGAGACGGCGCTGCGCGCCTCCTCACCATGAGGGATTGGGATCACATATGCCCGACTTCGTCCGGCACGTCGTAAAAGGTCGGGTGCCGGTAGATCTTGGATTCCGCGGGCTCGAACATCATGCCCTTCTCGGAGGGATCGGACGCCGTGATCGCGTTCGACGGCACCACCCAGATCGAGAGGCCTTCGCCGCGGCGGGTGTAGATGTCGCGCGCCGCCTGCAACGCCAGCGTGGTGTCGGCGGCGTGCAGCGAGCCGACATGCTTGTGCGCGAGCCCGTTGCGGCTGCGGATGAAGACTTCCCAGAGCGGCATGTTCGGCGTGGCCATGGTGATCTCCCTATTCTGCTGCTTGCGCGTGCTGCCGCTGCCTGCGCTTCTCGGCATAAGCCAGCGCCGCCTCGCGCACCCAGGCGCCATCGTCGTGGGCTTTACGCCGCGCCGCCAACCGATCGCGGTTGCAGGGGCCGTTGCCGGCGAGCACCTGATTGAACTCTTCCCAGTCGATCGCGCTGTATTCCCAGTTGCCGTTGGCGTTCTGCTTCATTCCGGGATCGGGAATCGTCAGGCCGAGGAATTGCGCCTGCGGCACCGTGGCATCGACGAATTTCTGGCGCAGCTCATCATTGGAAAAACGCTTGATCTTCCACTTTGTGGAGGTGTCCGAGTGCTGGCTCGCCTTGTCGGGCGGGCCGAACATCATCAGCACCGGCCACCACCAGCGATCGAGCGCGCTCTGCGCCATCGCCTTCTGCTCTTCGGTGCCCCTCGACAGCGTCACCATGATCTCAAAACCCTGGCGCTGGTGGAAGGATTCTTCCTTGCAGACGCGGATCATCGCGCGCGCATAGGGACCATACGAACAGCGACACAGCGGAATCTGGTTCATGATCGCCGCGCCATCGACCAGCCAGCCGATCGCACCGATGTCGGCCCAAGTGAGTGTCGGATAATTGAAGATCGAGGAATATTTTGCTTTCCCCGCCAGCATCAGATCGACCAGCTCTTCGCGCGAGGTGCCGAGCGTCTCGGCCGCCGCATAGAGATAAAGCCCGTGGCCGCATTCATCCTGCACTTTTGCCAGCAGTGCGGCCTTGCGGCGCAGCGACGGCGCGCGGGTGATCCAGTTGCCTTCGGGCAGCATGCCGACGATTTCGGAATGGGCGTGCTGGGAAATCTGCCGCGTCAGCGTCTTGCGATACGCCGCCGGCATCCAGTCGTTCGGCTCGATGCGCTCGTCGGCATCGATGCGCGCCTGGAAGTTTGCGGAACGTGCGGCGTCCTCGATGTGGCTGGTGTCGCCATCGGACGTATTGAGCGCCTGCGTGTACATGGCCGACCTCCCCGTATGTTCTTTCCTCCAACATATAACACAAAAATACGAATGCAAGTTATTTTTGTAACATGTTTACGTCCCGTCGAACCGGCGCGCCAGCGCCCCGCCCGGCTTCGGCAGCGGCCCGTTTTCGCTGGTCGCATGGTCGTCAAGCCATTGTTCCGACGCAGGAAGCAGCCCGCGATAGATCTCGCCGCAGAGCCGTCGCGCTGCCCTGCCCGGCCAGTCCCGGGGCAGCAGCGGTGCCGGCAGCAGCGGGTCGCGCAACACCACCCGGCGGTAATGGTGGATCAGCAGGATCCGGGCGGTGAAGGCATCCGTGTCGGAAAGAATCTCACCGCGGCCGAGCGAGGCGCGGAGCGGCTCGAAGGTCTTCATGAATTTCAGATAGGCGTCTGCGGTGCGCTCAAGCGGCCAGCTTTCGCTGAGCAGACGCCGGCCGCTGTCGTCTTCCGCAGAGACTTCGAGACGGATCGCGCCCGCGGCCTCTTCCGGAACCGGCACGCCTGACGGTGCAACCCACACGCCCGGCAGCGGACTGCCGAAGCCGGCGTTCTTCAGCGCATCGCGCGATGCATCGCGGTCCCCGCCATTGCCGATCAGCAGCAGCTCAAACCGCCCGGTCCAGTCGGACGGCGGTGGATCGTAGATATGCCTGGTGGCGGTATCGAAGGTCTGCCGTCCCTTCTTGTCGAGCCGGTAAAAACTGTTGCGGCCGACCTTGTTACGCTCGAGCCAGCCGTCGCTCGCGAGCCGCGACATCGCGGTGCGGACGACGCCGCTGTCGATGTCGATCGCGGTAAAGAATTCCAGCAGCGTGCCGAGCCACACCGAGCCGCCGCGCGGCACGATGGCGTCGCCGAACACGGTGATGACGATCGAACCGGTGCGCGAGGGTTCGCGCTTGAGCTGTTCGACAATGCGGGCGAGCGGCTGCGGCATGCGTCAAGGCATACCGCGTTTTGCGGATTCACGAAAACGGCGGCGCTCTTCTCCCTCGCCCGCTCTTCGCGGGGAGAGGGTTGGGGTGAGGGGCTCCCTCCACGTGCGCGATCTATCGATAGACCTGTACCCCCTCACCCGCCGCGCGAGAGCGCGTCGACCTCTCCCCGCAAGCGGGGCGAGGTAAGCAAGCAGCTACCGATCCGGGTTCGGATACACCATGCTGCGCCAGCCGCTGCGGTCGAACGGGGCCCATTTGCCTTCCGCCTGCGCCAGACGGTCGGCGACGGCATAGACCACGGCGGGGTGATGACCCATGCCGCAATGGCTGCTCTCGACCTCGATGCTTTCGGAGGTCGCGGTGGTCTGCTCCATACAGCCCTGCCAGGCGCAGATGCCGTCGGTACGGCTGAAGATCGCGGTGGTCGGCACCGGCGGCGTGCCCGCCAGTGACCCGCCGAAACGCGTGTCCTCTTCGTCGGCGCGGCGGCCGCTTGCCATTTCATAGACGCGCCAGGCATTGGTCGCCTTCGGGCCGGCCGCGAACGGGCTACCGAGCGTGATCACCGAGCGCACGCGCTCCGGCATCATCTTGGCGAGCTGACGCGCGTAAAGACCGCCAAGGCTCCAGCCGACGAGGCTGACCTTCCGGCCGTGCGTGTCGTTCAATTCATGGACGAGATCGACCATCGCGTGCTGCACGCCCTGGCGCAGACCGAGATTGCGGCCCTGGCGCCAGCCGCTGACGGCATAGCCGCGGCTCTTCAGGAAGCTGCGCAGCGGGCGCGTCGAGGTGTCGGACGCCACAAGGCCGGGCAATACCAGCACCGGATGCCCGTCGCCTCTCGGCGCAAGACTAAGGAGCGGCAAGGCACCAAGGAAAGCGCCCAGTTCGGAAATCGCCCGCCCCTCCAGAAACATCAGGGTTCTGGACGGCGGACGAAGCGTCTGCGTAGCAACGGACATCATATCTCCTTCTCGGGCCTGGCCCCTTACGTCTCGGCAGCCGGCCCAGGGTTCATGGGTAGATGCTCACCTGGTAGAATCGTTCCGCAACGCAACATTGTTTCGTAAAAAGCTAGGGAACCGGAATTCTTCTTTCAACGGCGCACTTCACACTTGTGACAATTAAAAGCGCAGACGTGATGAAATAGTCACACGAGCCGCAGCAGGTACTCGAGGGTGTAAAGCACCAATCCTGCAAGCCCGCCGATCAGCGAGCCGTTGAAGCGGATGTATTGCAGGTCGCGGCCGATGTTGATTTCGATCAGCGCGATCAACTGCCCCATGTCCCAGGATTTGACCTGATCGGAGATGAACGTCGAGACGCCGCTCTTCTGTTCGGCGACTACGCTGCGCAGCACGGCGACCAGACCCTGGTTGATTTCGGCGCGCATCTCGGCGTCGGCGGCCAGCGCCTCGCCGGCCGTTACGAACATGCGCACGAGATATTGCTCCAGCACCTGCGTCTCGCCGGACGCGCTGCGCTCGAAGAACGATCGCGCATTCTCCCAGATGTGGCGCGCGAGGCTGTTCAGTTCGGGGCGCGCCAGGAGATCGCGCTTCAGCCCCTGGATGCGCTCGGCATAGGCCGGATCGCTGCCGAGCCGGTCCACGAAGGTCAGCACCATGCGATCGAACTCGTCGCGGAACGGATGCTTGGGATCGTTGCGCACTTCCTCGAAGAACGCGGTCGCCGACGCCACGATCTTGTTCACCAGGAACCGGTCGGCGCGATAGAGTTTTAGCAGCGTCGGCAATTCGTCGCGGATCTTCTCGCGGATCATGGCCATGGTCTCGGCCTGCGTCAGCGATTGATGCACCGCGCGCATGATGTCGTCGAGCAGGCCCTGGTGCCGGCCTTCCTTCACGAAGGTGCGCAGCGTGCCAGCCGCCAGCGGCGCCAGATCGATCGACATCAATTGCGAGGTGATGCGGCGGCTGACGAAGGTCATCAGGCCGGAATTCTCCGTGGCCGCGACCGCCTCGGGCAACAGCCGCAGTGCGAAGCGCGCGAGATCCTCGCTGCGCTTGCGGTCGCGCAGCCAGTCGGCGATGAACGAGCCGAAATCGATCTGCCGCAGTTTGGCTTCGACCGGGGCCGCTTCCAGAAAATGCTGCTCGATGAATTCACCGAGCTTGTCGGCGATGCGGTGCTGGTTGCTCTGGATGATCGCGGTGTGCGGGATCGGCAGCCCCAAAGGCCTGCGAAACAGGGCCACGACCGCATACCAGTCGGCAAGGCCGCCGATGGTGGCGGCTTCCGCAAAGGCCGCGACGAACCCGAACGCCGGGTGGACCGGCAGCAGCGCCCTCGCCGCAATGAAGATCGCAAACGTCGCCGCCAGCACCAATGTGGCCAGCAGCTTTACACGGCGCAGTTCGGCAGCCCGCTGCGCGTCGGCGGGCGTGTCGATCACGAATGTGCGGGGGACGGTCATGATGGCTTTCGGATGAACACTACTCCTCATCCTGAGGAGCGGCGTCTTCGCCGCGTCTCGAAGGATGCAGGCCCCATCGTGGCCTCATGGTTCGAGACGGCGCAAGTGCGCCTCCTCACCATGAGGGTCTGGCCTGATCTAGGTGGACAACAGACAAAAAGAAGGCCCGCCTAAGCGGGCCTTCCAAAAGGGCAGTTGGCAGATCGCTATCAGGCGGTCTTGCTGTAGACCTTGGAGAAACTGTCCTGAGCGGTCTTGGCGCTGTCGGCGACGAGCTTGCCGAGATATTCTGACGTGGCCTTCGCCCGCGAGACGAACACTTCGCCACGCGCACGGACCATGTCCGACTGGATCTGGGCGGCTTCGCTCAGCGACTTGGCCGAAGCGAGCTTGTCGATGCCGGCGAAGAACGCTTCCGCGTCCTGATAAAACGCCTGCTGGATGTTGCGGCTGATCTTGGCAGCCTCGGAAACCGAACCGGCAACGGCGGTCTCGATGGCAGCGGTCACCTTCTCGGAA
This sequence comes from Bradyrhizobium sp. JYMT SZCCT0180, assembly GCF_018130165.1. Classification (GTDB taxonomy): domain Bacteria; phylum Pseudomonadota; class Alphaproteobacteria; order Rhizobiales; family Xanthobacteraceae; genus Bradyrhizobium. The sequence continues at coordinate 185,187 of NZ_JAFCLZ010000012.1, forward strand.
CCGGCATGCATGTCGGCGGCGCGAACCTTCGCGGTCTCGGCCTGCTTCTTCACGAATTCACGGGCAGCTTCCGGAACCTCCAGGTTCTGGAGCTTGGTGAACGCCTCGGTGACGGGCGCGAAGGCTTCCTTGACGGTGTTCAGCACGGAATTGGTTTCGGTGGTCATTTGGGTCTCTCCATCCTCGGGTTTGAGCTATGGGCTCACCCCGTCCGGTTCGGCCCGGGGCGAGATCGTTGTGCCATAGTTAATGGTGCGACGCAACATCAATGTTGCATCGCGATATCACGAATCCGTGATGCGCCTGAATGATGGGCGGCCTGCCTAGGGAAACGGCAAAAGTTCCACTTTAGTCTTAGTGCCGGACGTAGCCGAGGCCCTCATGCTTACTTTGCATGGGGTTGTTTTCGCGATTCTGAGTCCGGGCTGGACGGCGCTCTTTGTGCTGGACGGCCCTCTTAATGCTGGACGGCGCCTGGGAGCCCGTAGGCTTCCAGCTGGGCCCGCACTTGCGCCACATTGTGTCCGAGCACGACGATGTCGTGCTTCTTGCCGTCGACGTCGCGGACGTGGTCCCGCAACAGGGCCTCGGCCTTGAAGCCGAGGCTCTCGAACAGCGCGATCGCCGCCTGCTGGTCTACCGTCATCTGCACCGAAAGCTTTTCCAGCCCGGCGCCCAGCGCCAGCGCGAAGGTCTCCTGCGACAGCGCCCGGCCGACGCCCTGCCCGCGCACGTCCTGCGACACCACCATCCGGATCTCACCGACATGCGGCGACCAGGAGTGCGGGTCACGCACCAGCGTGCCGCAACCGACCACCGCCTCTCCCTTCACCGCCAGCAGGCTCGTGATCTGCCCACGCTCGATCTCGTTGATCCAGGCCGACAGCACCTTGGGCTGGCTGATGTTGCGTGGCAGGAACAGCAGATCATGGGTCGGCAGTTTTTGCGCGAAGGCAAGCACCGCGGCCTCGTCGGCGCGGGACATCAGGCGGAATTCGATCACGCCCGCGTCGGTCTTGACGTGGCGCGGATAGGAACGTGTTTCACTCATGTTGATCTCTTACCTAACCAGTTGTCCAGTTTCGGCCATAGCCGCTTGACCGCATTGGCGCCGGCGACGACGCTGACGTGACCGCCCTTCAGCATCACCTCTTCCTTGTCGGACGAGCCGACCTTGGCGATCAGGTGCTTGGCCGCATCATAGGGCACGATGTGATCGTGTTCGGCGACCGCATGCAGGATCGGCACCTTGATGTTGGCAATATTGGCCGCACGGCCGCCGACGCTCATGGTGTCGTTGAACAGCTTGTTGTCCCACATCAGGTCCTTGGTGATGGCGCGAAAATATTCGCCGGCCAGCGGCAAGGTGTCCGTGCCCCAGCGATCCATCATCCGGTAGGCCTTGACGTATTCGTCGTTCCAGATGTTTTCCCACAATTGCACCTGGCTGGCGGCGCGCGACGCCGGCCGCAGCATCTCGAATGACGACAGGATCATCTCGGGCGGCACATTGCCGATGCTGTCGACGAGGCGGTCGACATCGAAATAGCGCCGGTCCGAAAAATTCGAGAACAGCTTCATCTCGCGGAAATCGATCGGCGTGGTGAAGCAGATCAGATTCTTCATCGGTCCGTCGTTGAAGATCGAGCCGTACAGCAGCGACAGCACGCCGCCGAAGCAATAGCCGATCACGGTGACGTCTTTTTCGCCGGAATCCTGCTGCACGCGGCGGACGCAATCCGGGATGAAGTCGAGGACGTAATCCTCCATCCGCAGCGATTTTTCCTCGGGCTTCGGCGCGGTCCAGTCCATCATGTAGACGTCGTAGCCGCGCTTGAGCAGAAATTCGATAAAACTCTGGCCGGGCACCATGTCGAGGATGTAGCCGCGGTTGGTGGTTGCCATCACGATCAGGATCGGCACGCGGTAGATTTCGTCCGCGATCGGGCGGTAGTGATAGAGGTTCAGCGTGCCGCGGCTGAGCAACACGTCCTTCGGCGTCGAACCCAGCGCGGGGCCCGACGATGAGATGTATTCGACGCCCTTGATGCTGCGCTGGATCGCGCGCTGCACCTCGGACTGGATCCGCTCGGGAATCGACGCCAGATCGAGGGCTGCTGCGGGCGCGTTCATTTTTGTTCTCCCTCCGACGGGGGACGCTTGGTGCGCGGCGGCCGCGCCGCGCCATAGCCGCCTTCCGGCGCCAGCGAATTGTGATGGATCTGGTGCAGCATCGCCTTGATCTCGTTGAGCTGGCTTTCGATGCCCTGGATGCGCTCGGCCATGCCGACCATTTGCGCCCGGCTCGGCAGGTTCATGCTGACGAGATATTTCTCCATCAGCTCGCCGAGCTGCTTCTGCGCGCCCGCCGTGGCGCCGCCGACCTGGTTCATCACCTTGGAAAATTCGGGCGAAGCCATCGCCTGGTTGGCAAAGGAGTTGAACCCCTTCTCCATCTCCCCGATCATCGTCTGCCAGATCACGGCAGGATCGTTGCCTTTGTCGGCCATAGGCGCCCTCCCTTGGTTACGAGCGCTTTGCCACGCCTCGATATTATTCCACCATACGACACCGTTGCGGCGTGCCGGTCAACCGGATGAAATGGTTACTGCCGCTCTTCTGCGATGCGGCAAACCGTGCCATACAAGACCCATCAAGGTACCAGGACTGATCCAAAGGATTGCCGCCGTGACTCTTGCCCATCAGCCACCGCAGATCGCCCACGCCAACGGCATCGACATTTGCTACGAAGTCTTCGGTGACGCAGGCGCGGAACCGCTGCTGCTGATCATGGGTCTCGGCGCCCAGATGATCCATTGGGACGATGATTTCTGCCGCCAGCTTGCCGCGCGCGGCTTTCGCGTCATCCGTTTCGACAACCGCGATATCGGCAAATCCTCCCGCATGACCGGCGGCAAGCGCCTGACCGCGCTCGAACTGCTCAAGCTGAAATTCCTGAAGATCCCGGTCGCCGCGCCCTACAGACTGATCGACATGGCCAAGGATACGGTCGGCCTGATGGACGTGCTCGGCATCAAGTCGGCGCATCTGGTCGGCGCATCGATGGGCGGCATGATCGCGCAGGAAGTCGCGATCTCGTTTCCGGCGCGGGTGCGCTCGCTGACCTCGATCATGTCGACGACAGGCAATCCCAAGGTGCCGGGACCGACACGGGAAGCCGCCGCGGTGCTGATGGCGCCGCCGCCCGCGACCAAGGAAGAGTATTTCGAGCGGTTTGCGAAAACCTGGAAAATCCTGCGCGTCGGCTCGTTCCCGGAAGACGAAATGCTCGACCGCTCGCGCGCCGAACGCACCTATGAACGCGGCCTCAACCCGGCCGGCGTCGGCCGCCAGTTGCGCGCGGTGCTCGCCTCCGGCAGCCGCAAGGAACGGCTGAGCGCGGTGAAGGCGCCGACGCTGGTCATCCACGGCACCGTCGATCCCTTGGTGCGGCCCGAGGGCGGCAAGGATACCGCGGCCTCCATTCCCGGCGCAAAGCTTGTGATGGTCGACGGCATGGGCCACGCGCTGCCGATCCCGATGTGGCCGCAAATCATCGACGCGATCGACAAGCACGCCCATGGCGCGGCGGCGAAGGCGGCTTGATCAGGTTACTTCGAGGTTACTTTGTGAGCGTCCGGTGCCCTCTTCCGCACGACAGGGCCGGGGCCTATAGACGGCGCACCGATATCGCTACAAGGAGCCCGAACATGGATTTTGTTTTCCGGCCGCGCGCAGCGTTGGCCGCCGTCATTCTGTTAGCCCTTGCCGCTCCCGCCGCCTGGGCCGCCGATGCCAAGCAGGAAGCCAATCGCAAGGCCGTGCTCGAATTCTATGAGAAGGGCCTGAACCAAAAAGACGCCGACGGCGCGATCGCCTATATGGGCGACCGCTATGTTCAGCACAATCCGAATGCCGCTGACGGTCCCGAGGGTTTTCGCAAGTTCATCGGATTCCTGCGCGAGAAATTCCCGAACTCCCGCAGCGAGATCAAGCGTTCGTTCGTGGACGGCGATTACGTCATCCTGCATGTCCACGCCGTTCGCGAGCCGGGCGCGAGGGGGAACGCGATCATCGACATCTTCAAGCTCGAGAACGGCAAGATCGTCGAGCATTGGGACGTCGTCCAGCCGATCCCCGAGAATCCGGCGAACAACAACACGATGTTCTGAGGGTGGGCAAAGGCGCGCCTGCGCAGTGCCCACCATCGCTATCTGGAACACCTGGAGAGATGGTGGGCACGCTTGCGCTTTGCCCACCCTACGAATCGAAACTCAGCTCTTCGTCGCGATCCAGATGATGTGACGCGCGCCGCCGCCTCTGCCGGTGGCGCGCACGGCAACCTCGTTCACATCGAAGCCGGCGGCACGCAGGCGTTTTGAGAACGGCGCGTTGGGTCCGGACGACCAGACCGCGAGGACGCCGCCGGGACGCAGCGCCGTATGTGCCGCGCCCAATCCGGCTGAACTGTAGAGTCCATCATTGGCCTTGCGGGTCAGGCCTTCGGGGCCGTTGTCGACGTCGAGCAGAATGGCATCGAATTTCGATCGGGAAGACCGGATGATTTCGGTGACGTCCACTTCCTGAATGCTGACGCGCGTATCGTTCAGGCTGCCGCCAACAATCTCCGCCATCGGGCCTCGCCCCCAGGCAACGACGGCCGGTACCAGTTCAGCCACCACGATCCGCGCACCCGCGCCAACCACCGCCAGCGCGGCGCGCAGCGTAAACCCCATGCCCAATCCGCCGATCAGCAGATGCGGCTTCTTGTTCGCTTCCAGCTTCTTGACCGCAAGGGTGGCGAGCGCGGCTTCGGATCCAGAGAGGCGGCTGTTCATCAGCTCGTTGGTGCCGAGCATGATGGAGAACTCTTTGCCGCGCTTCATCAGCCGCAGTTCCGCGTCGGTGCCGGGAATATGTGCGGTATCGATTTTTTCCCAGGGAATCATGTGGGGGTTCTAGCACACGAACGGGAGACGCTGTTCGTTCCGATGCGGCGAAGTTCACCACGAACGACGCTGTCGTCGCCCGGCATAGCCGTTCGAAGAACGGCGTCGCTTCCGCTCGCCTACGCCCGGGCGATCCAGCATTCCAGAGACGCCATTGATTGAACCCAGAAGCCACGGCGTACTGGGTCCCCCGCTTTCGCGGAGGACGACAGCGGAGGCAGACTATCCCCCCGCCCACACGTCCAGCACGTAGCGGTTCCTGGCGCCGAGATCGTCGATCCAGCGCAGGCCTGCTGCTTCGTCCGCGCCGGTGCGTTCGCGATAGATCGACACCAGCGCTGCCTTGACGTCCGGCTCCATCTTGCCGCCGTCGCCGCAGACATAGACGATCGCGCCCTTCTCGATCAGGTTCCACACCTGATCCTTCTGCGCCGCGACCAGGTGCTGCACATAGGTCTTCGGCCCGTCGGCGCGCGAGAACGCGGTGTGCAGTTCGGTGATGCCGTTGGCGGCGAACGCTTTCAATTCACCCGCATAGAGGAAGTCCTGCTCGGGATGGCGGCAGCCGAAGAACAGCATCGATTGCCCCAAGCTCGCGCCCTTGGCCTTGCGGTCGGCGCGCTCCTGCAGGAAGCCGCGGAACGGCGCCAGCCCCGTGCCGGGGCCGATCATGATGATCGGAACCGACGCATCGTCCGGCAGGCGGAAGCCGGCCTTGGTCTCGCGCACCGTGGCATGGATGGTGTCGCCGGCGCGGCGGCCGGCGAGATAGTTCGAGCAGACGCCCTTGTAGACGCCGCGGCCCGAACTCGCCGGCGCTTCGACCACGCCGACGGTGACGCTGCAGCGCGAGGCATCGCCCGCCGGTGACGACGAGATCGAATAATAGCGCGGCGCCAGCAGCGACAGCATTTCGAGATAGGCGTGGAACGGCAGTTCGCAGGCCGGATATTCCTCCAGCAGGTCGAACACCGATTTGCGTTTCGCCAGTACATCATTGCGATAGAGCTCGGTCGAGGCGGCGTCGTCGCCGATATAGGCCAGCAGCTTCGGTTTGGTCATCGGACAACGCGTGTTTTCCGACATGATCTGGATCTGCTTGCGGGTCGCGATCTGCTGCAACTCGACAAACTCGGTCAGCAAACGCCCGACCGACACGGCGTCACCGGTCGGCAATTGCGCGCGGCGGCCTTCGGCGACCGCCAGCCTGATCTGATCGGCGGGCAGGAAGCCGAACCGGCGCGCGACGGAATCCACCAACGCCGGATCGTTGCGCGGCACCACGCTGAGGTGATCGCCGACGCGGTAGGAAACGCCTGGCGGCAGCTGCACTTCGATATGCCGCGTCGAGCGGTCGGACGGATTGGCGCCGGCCTTGTTCTGCAGCTCGGAATTGACCTGTACCTTCATCGGCGAAACGCCGCCCTGCGCCACGATCACGTTGACGGCGGTCGGCGCCACCGGCTCGATCGTGTACAGCGGCGCATCATCAGCGCTGCGGGCAAGCGTCGAATCGACGCCCAGCTCCTTCATCGCCGCGGGCGCCGCCGCCGCAAACCACTTTTCGAACTGGCCGTCGAGATCGCTGCGGGCATCGCCCTCGCCACGCGTTGCGAGACTGCGCGCACCGTGCCCCGCCATTTGTTCGTCGATGATGCGCGGCACCGACTGATAGGTCGCCGCCCAGTCGCTGTTGCCGCAGCCGAACACCGCGTAGCGGACTTTGGCCAGCGCGTCCTTGGCCAGGCCGCTGTCCAGCCATTTGACGAACTGCGTGGCGTTGTCGGGGGCTGCGCCATTATAGGAGGCGCAGAAGATCAGGACGCCGCCCTGCTCGGGCAGCTTGCCGACGTAGTCATCGAGGGCGCCGAGCTTGGTCGCAAATCCGTTGACCTCGGCAAGGTCGGCGACGCGGGTGGCGAGTTCTTCCGCGGTGCCGAGGTTGGAGCCGTAGAGCACCAGCAGCGGCGTATTGTGCCCGGGCCGTGTCCGGGCCGGCGCTGCGGCCGTGTTCGAGGCCGCCACCGCGGCCGCCGCGCGACCAGCGAACGCGCCGCGCTCCTTGTCGGCGCGCGGGCGCACCTTGATCTTGAATCCGTCCGGCTTGATCGTCAGCGTCTCTTTCAAATGCATCTGGTAGCGATTGACGTCGATCAGCTTGAAGCGCTGCAGGATCATGCCGATCGCCAGCGCCGCCTCGTGCATGGCAAATCCACGCCCGATACAGGCGCGCTGGCCGTTACCGAACGGTTTCCAGGCGTTGACCGGGCGCTTGGCTTCGGCCTCGCGGCTGAAATTCTCCGGATCGAACGCGTCCGGGTTCGGTCCCCACACGCTGGGATCGCGGTGCAGCGCCATCACGAGCACGGTGACGAAGGTGTTTTTCCTCAGCTTGTATTTGCCGCCGATGGTCTCGTCCTTAAGCGGCGCGATGCCATAGGCCGGCGCCGGCGGCCACAGCCGCAGCGCCTCCTTCAGTATCTGCGTGACGTAGGTCAGCTGCGTGACCTGCTGATAGGTCGGGCGCGCGTCGATATCGGGGCCGAGCACGCGGTCGACTTCCTCATAGGCCTTCTTCAGCACATCGGGATGCTTGAGTAGCGCATAGAGCGTGCATGAGAGGAGACCGCTGGTGGTCTCATGGCCCGCGATCAGGAAGGTGTTGATCTGGTAGCGGATGTTGACGTCGTCGAGCTGCTCGCCGGTGGCGCGGTCGACGCCGGTCATCATGGCGCCAAGCATGTCCTTCTTGCCCTCGGCGGCCTCCGCGTTGCCGCGGCGCTCGGCGATGATCTCGTCGACCATCTTGTTCATGAAGGCGACGTCCAGCGCCAGATCCTTGCGGCGCTTCTGCAGCCACAGGCCTTCGAGCGGGATGCCGCGGGTCATCATGATGGTCTCGAGCGAACGCACCAGCGATTCCACGAACGGATGGTAGTCACGGCGGTAGAACGAATTGAAGCGGTAGTCGAAGCCGCAAAGGCCGATGGTGTCGAGCGTCAGCGCGGTCATGTCATGGACGACGTCGATCTCCTCGTCGCCGTTCAGCCGCTCCCACTTCTTGACCAGCTGCTCGGCGATGTCGACCATGCTCGGATGATAGGACGTCATCGCGCGGTTGCCGAACGGCTGCAGCAGGATGTTGTGCGCCTTGCTCCAGTTCGGCTCTGACGTATCGGCGGTGAAAAGCCCATCGCCGCCGACCGCGCGCACCCGGCGCAGCGAGCCGCGCACCGCCTTGTCGAAGCGCTTCTCGTCGGAGAGTTCGTCGATGAGATCGTGGCCGGACACAATCACCAGCGGCGCGCCCATCATGTCGAGCCAGAAGATCGGCCCAAGCTCCTTGGTCAGCCGCACCAGATGCTGAACCGGCGCGTTCGGATCCAGCGACAGCATGTTGCCGACGACGGGCTTCTTCGGCGGATGTGGGATCGGACTGAGTTTGTTCGGTGACGCCATTGTGGATAATACCCCTGCCTCAATTGTCTCAAACAATGCGCGACGCTCTCACCCCGTCATTGCGAGCGAAGCGAAGCAATCCATTTCGCCGCGAAAAGAAGCATGGATTGCTTCGTCGCTGCGCTCCCTTGCACAAACGCTTTCGCGTTTGTTGCAGGCAATGACGGCTGGGAGAGCGTCACGCTCTAGCCAAACCGCTTCCTGCGCCATTCGATCAGTTTGGCGCTGACCTCGTCCGGCTTTTCCTGTTGGGTCCAATGGCCGCTGTCGCGCACCAGATATTTTTCGAGATCGGGAACGATCTTTTCCATGCCGTCAGCCGACGACGGCGGCAGCACATGGTCGTTTTCGGCCATGATCATCAGCGCCGGTACTTTCACCGTGTGATCGATCCCGGCCGAACGCTGCCAGTTGCGCGACATGTTGCGGTACCAGTTGATGCCGCCGGTGAAACCTGACTTCGTGAACGTATCGACGAACACCTTCTTCTCTTCCGGCGACAGGATTGGCTTCCGCGGATCATGCTTGGCGTCGTAACCGGCAATCATCTGCGGAAACGCCAGATTGAGCCTGGGTGAAGCACCGACGCCGGCAACCACCTGATCGGCGGGTGTGTCTGCGGGCCGCGGCACCGGCTTGCGCATGAAGGCGTCAAACGTCTGCTCGACCCGGCTGCCGAAGATCCTGTCGGGCTCGCGGGCCGGATCCTGGAACTGCACGATGTACATGCTGTCGCCGAACCTTTTGCGGAACAGCTCGATCGGATCGGCCGGCGGGCGATCGTGATGCGGCGTGTTGATGCCGACCACGCCGGCAACGCGATCAATGTGGCGGAGCGGCATCTGCCAGATGATGAAGCCGCCCCAGTCGTGGCCGACGAAGATCGCCTTGTCGATCTTCAGATGGTCCATCAGGCCGACGAGATCGCCGGTCAGGTGCTCGATGTCATAGGCCTCGACCGGCTCGGGCCGGTCGGTCGAACCATAGCCGCGCTGATCCGGCGCGATCACCCGGATCCCGGCCTCGCTCAGCGCCTTGATCTGGTGACGCCAAGAGAACGCGATCTCCGGCCAGCCATGGCACAGTATGACCGGCGGCTTGTCGGTCTTCGGCCCGGCCTCGTAGTAACCCATGCGAATGCCGTTCGTCTCGGCGAACTGCAGCGGCGGCATTTCAATCATTGCAAAACCCTATTCAGCCGCGCTGGTCATCTTGGACGGCGGCGGCGCATAGGCCGCCTCCAGCGCTTCAAATTCCAGCGGAAGCATGTCGCACAAGACCTGGACATGCGGGATGATGTTGGCGCCGGCGATGAAGCCGAAATCGAGCTGGTCGCGATAGCTCTGCACGGTGATGTTGAGCGCCAGCCCGTGGGTCGAGATCGACACCGGGAAGATGTGCAGCAACTCCGCGCCGGCCGCATAGAGCGTCTGCCGCGGCCCCGGCACGTTGGAGACCGTGATGTTGGCCGCCGGCGGCAGCACGTTCGAGAGGTCGGAACGGCTGTAGAGCAGCGCAAGAATCTGAACCAGGATCGGCGCGCCCAGCATCGAGATGTTGGAGACCTGCGGCATCAAGGCCCGCAGCGGATGCGACATTTCCTTGGACTTGGTGGATTGCGCGATGATCGCCTCCAGCCGCCCCTTGGGATCTTCGACGTTGGTGGCGATCGAGCAGATCATGCCGAACACCTGGTTGTTGGCCTCGGTGTTGCCCTCCTCGCGCAGCGAAATCGGCACCGCCGCGGTCAGCGACTTGGTCGGCAGCGCGCCCTGCTGCAGCAGATAGCGCCGCACCACGCCGGAAGACAGCGCCAGTACGACGTCGTTGAGTTTGCCGCCGGAGGCTTTCGCCACCGCCTTGGCCCGCGACAGCGAGATCGAGGTACCGGCAAAGCTGCGCTCCGACGAGATCGCCTTGTTCAGAACAGTCGGCGGCGAAACCATGCTGGCGATGCTGTCGCGCGACTTCGGATCGGAAATCTTGCCGACCACTTCGGAAACGCTCTTGAGCATCGTCGGCACGCTGGCGGCGAATTTCACCGCGCTCTCGATCTGGAACATGGCGTTGTCGAACAGGATCGATCCGAGATCGCTCTTGCCCGAACGCGGCAATTCCAGGCTCTTCGGCGCCGACGATGAATCGAACGGCTGCCGCCAGAGCTGCTGATAGGAATCGATCAAATTGGCGGCGATGTCGCGCGGCTCCTGCGCGACCTTGCGCGCCGTCGGGGGCTCCACCTGGCGCGGCACCGGGGTCAGATCGTAGATCATGTTGGTCAGCGCCGCACCGGCGCCGCCGTCGATGCAGGCATGGTGCATCTTGGAATAAAGCCCGATCTCGTTGTCCTTCATGCCCTCGAAGACATAGAACTCCCAGAGCGGACGGGCGCGGTTGAGCAGCTTGGCATGCATCCAGCCGACGATGCGCTCCAGCGTCGCGCGGTCATACGGGGCCGGCAGGCTGCCGCGGAAAATGTGGCGGTCGATGTCGAACTGGTCGTCCTCGACCCAGGACGGATGATCGATGTCGAGCGGCGCCTTTTCCAGGCGCGCTTTCAGGATCGGCGCAAGATGCAGCCGGGAGCCGATCATCGCCTTGAAATCCTCGAAGAAGTTGCCGTTGTAATTCTCGGGCAGGCGGAAGATCGCCATGCTTCCGACATGCATCGGCATTTCAGGCGTTTCCAGATACAGAAACGACGCATCCATCGAGGACAGTTTCTTGGAGTCAGTCATATTTTCCTCCCGCAGAGATCACGCGGCGCCTTGATGGCGCTTCTGGCGTTCAGATGGTCCTGAAGACGGGGGATGGGTATCCCGGCCTTCAACGACATTGGTCAGGATAGTGCATTTTCCGGGGCCCCATATGCAATGGCAAACGGGCCCGAACGGTCAAATTGCTTAAATTCGCCTTCCGGCTGTGCCAGGCGGTCGGCCACCGCCCACAACGCGGCCGGGTTGACGCCGAGGCCGATGTGGCTTGCGAGATGCACCTCGATATTTTCGGCCGTGCTGGAGGGGCGCAGCAGGCTGGTACGCCAGTTCACGATGCCATCGGTGCGGGAATAGATCGAGGTCGCGGGCACCGGCAGGTCGCCGGCGATGGCTTCCCGGATCTCCGGGTTGTCGTTGATGCCTTCCCCCGACAGCGCTTCGTACAATCGCGTCGCATTGGTCGCGGTGATGTCGTTGGCGAACGGACTGCCGAGCGTGATCACCGATCGTACCAGGTCCGGCAGTTGCAGCGCGAGATCGCGTGCGTAGATGCCGCCGAGACTCCAGCCAATGATGCTGACCTTTCGTCCCGTGGTCTCGTGAATTCGCTTGACGAGGTCGCGCAGCGCGCCGCGCTTGCTGGCGACGCCGCCGAAATTGCGGCCCAGGTTCCAGGCATAGCTGTCGTAGCCAAGCTCCTTCAGGTAGCGCCGCATCGGCGCCATCGACAAATCGCTGGCGAGAAATCCCGGCAGCGTCAGCACCGGATGACCGTCGCCCTTCGGGGCGCGCATCAACAGCGGCGACAGCAGCAGGCTCGAATTCAGTTCGAACACGCTTCTGGCTTCGGCCAGCATCAGGAACAGACTCGGCGGACGAAGCTTGTGTTCTGCCACCGGCGCGTCCTCCGCGACGCCCACTATTTCTTGTCCTTCTTGGCCATGCCGCCGAGGCCGGCCATGGTCACGAACATGTCCTGAAAGCGTTCAGCGATCTTGGGGTCGAAGGTGAACCAGGACTGGATCAGCGATTCCGGCGAGACCTTGTCGATGTTGGCCATCATCTGCTGCTGCAACTTGTCCATGACCGCGGTCTGCATCGGCTGAACGTCCGGAAGTCCGAAGAACTGCCGGGCCTCGAGCGGCGTGCAATCAATTTCAACGTTTACCTTCATGGCCGCTCCTTCATTAATGGCTTGCCGCAGTATCACCGTGACTGGCTAGGTCACGCAAGGACAAGACCGCCTTCCGGGGCCCCCAATCGCCCCCTATGGTCAACCAAAACGTTCGACAGCAAAAGGGCTAGTATCGGCAAACGGGGTCTCGCCGGTCATCATTTCCGCCAGCAGCCGGCCGGTTGCGGGTCCGAGCGTCAGGCCGTGGTGCTGGTGGCCGAAATCGAACCACAAGCCCGGATGGCGGGGCGCCTTCCCGATCACCGGCAGCATATCCGGCAAACAGGGCCGCGCCCCCTTCCATGGCCGGGCGTCGACCGGCTCCCCCAGGGGAAACAGTCTATGCGCCTTTGGCATGGCCCGTTCGACCTGGACCGGGGTCGGCGGTGCATCGCGGCGGGCCATCTCGGCGCCGGTGGTCAGGCGAATGCCGCGGTTCATCGGCGCCAGCAGAAAGCCCTGATCGGCATCCAGCACGGGATGATTGAGCACGGCGTTGCCGCGCGGCGCCAGGTGGATGTGATAGCCGCGCTTGACGTTGAGCGGGATCGTATAGCCGAGCGGGGCGAAGATCTGATCGGACCACGGCCCCATCGCGACGACGACTTCGCGCGCGGTGATTGACCCTTTCTGGGTTGCGACGCGCCACCTTGCGCCGGATTGTTCGAGCGTTCGCGCATCGCCGACCAGGAACCGGCCGCCCTTGCGGCCGAACAGCGCCGCATAGGCCTTGGTGAGGCCGCCGGGATCGGGGACAAAACCGGGATCGGGAAAATGCACCGCGCCGGCGAAATCGCCGGTCAGGTTCGGCTCGCGCGCCGCGATAGCAGATGCGCCGAGGATGTCGCCCGCGACGCCATATTGCCTGGCGCGTTCGAGTTCCTTCACCGCTTTCGCCAGCGTCGCATCGGAGCGATAGAGCTTGATCCAGCCGGTGCGGCGCAACAGCTCCGGCACATCGGCTTCCGCGATCAGCGCCTCATGCTCGACCAGGCTGCGCTGGATCAGCGGCAGTTCGGCCATCGCGCTGTGCAGCGCACGCTCCGGCGAAGACGCTAGGAAGTAACGCACCAGCCAGGGCAGGAAGGACGGCAGATCGGCGAAATGATAACGCAACTGCGGCGTACGGTTGGTCGCATATTGCAGGATCTGGCGCAGGTCGCGGGGAAACATGTAGGGAAAGACCGACGCGCATTCGATCAGTCCGCCATTGCCATAGCTGGTCTCCTCGCCGGCAAGTTCGTGGCGGTCGATCAGGACCGTATCGCGGCCCTTTTTCTGCAGGTGCAGCGCAGCGCCGACGCCGACCATGCCTGCCCCCAACACAAGAACGTCAGCCTTCAGTTCCGCCACCGGCACTCCGAAAGTTTAATGTGGCGCGGTCTCGCGCTCAGCTTAAGGTGAAGCTAGACGTTGCCGCATCGCGGTGCAAACCGGTCCGCTGAAGGGGATCGCGCTTGCGCGGTGGCTGGACTTTGGCAACATGGATCGGCAATATCCGCCGCTATTGCGGAAATTGAGCTGATCAAAGCGGGGAAATCGAACAAATGTCGTTACGTCAGAGTTTGCTTGCAGTGGCTACGGTTACAATGCTCGGCTTTGCGGTTACGCCGGCATCGGCCCAGACCCTGCGCTACGCCAACCAGGGCGACCTCAAATCGCTGGATCCGTACACGCTGAACGAAAGCACCACGCACGCCCATCTCGGCCATGTCTATGAAGGCCTGATCGCGCGCGACAAGGATCTCAAGATCATCCCGGCGCTGGCCGAAAGCTGGGAAACGCCGGAGCCGACGCGGTGGCGTTTCCATTTGCGCAAGGGCGTCAAGTTCCAGAACGGCGACCCCTTCACCGCCGACGACGTCCTGTTTTCGGCCGATCGGATTCGCAAGAAGGGCTCGAATCTTCAGACCCGCATTTCGCCCGAGATCAAGGTGGTCAAGGTAGACGATTACACCGTGGATTTCGTGCTGCCCTCGCCCAATCCCATTCTGCATTACCAATGGGATACCTGGTACATCATGGACAAGAAATGGGCCGAGGCGAACAACTCCATCGACCCGACGCCCGCCGCGGCGACCACCCCGAGCTTTGCCTCGCTCAACGCCAATGGCACCGGCCCCTTCACCGTCGACAGCCATCAGCCCGGTGTCAAGACCGTCTACAAGGCCAATCCGAACTGGTGGCGCAAGCCCGAACACAATCTCAAGGAAATCGTCTTCACGCCGATCGGCTCGGACGCGACGCGCGTCGCCGCGCTGTTGTCCGGTGAAGTCGATGTCATCGAACCTGTTCCGCTGCAGGACATCACCCGCGTTGATTCGACGCCGACCGCGCAGGTGCTCAAGGGGCCGGAACTGCGAACCATCTTTCTCGGCATGGATCAGATCCGCGACGAATTGCTCTATTCCAACGTCAAGGGCAAGAACCCGTTCAAGGATATCCGCGTCCGCGAAGCCTTCTACAAGACGGTCGATGTCGAGTTGATCAAGACCCGCGTGATGCGCGGCCTCTCGACGCCGTCGGCGATGATGATCGCGCCGCAGCTGTTCCCGCTGTCAAAGGACTTCACCCGTCCCAAGCTCGATCCGGACGGCGCCAAGAAGTTGCTGGCGGAGGCGGGCTATCCCGACGGTTTCGAAGTGACGATGGACTGTCCCAACGACCGCTACGTCAACGACGCCGCGATCTGCCAGGCGGTGGTCGGCATGCTGGCGCGAATCGGCGTCAAGGTCACCCTGCTGGCGCAGCCCAAGGCGCAATACTTCGCCAAGGTCCTGCAGGCGGGCGGTTACCAGACCTCGTTCTACTTGCTTGGCTGGACTCCCGGAACGTCCGACTCGCATAATGTTCTCTACGAAATCCTGGGCTGCCGCGACGATCCAAAATCCCCGCGCGGCCAGGGCAATCTCGGCGGCTACTGCAACAAGAAGCTGGATGCAATCACCGACAAGGTGCTGCTGGAGACCGATACCGCCAAACGCGATCTGCTGATCAAGGAAGGTTACGAAATCGCAGCCAAGGATTTTTCCTACATCCCGCTGCATCAGCAGGCGCTGGCATGGGGCGTATCGAAAAAAGTGAAGCTCACGCAGCGTGCCGACAACCAGGTGCTGCTGTACTGGGCAACCAAGCAGGACTAAGCGGCTCAGTCATCATGGTCCCGGCAGCCAGGCGCTTCCGGGACCTTTCATTTCCGGCTGACAGCGTCGTCGGCCAAGACGAAGTCACAGCAGAGGAAAGTGAAAGGAATACATGCTCGCTTTCACTCTTCGCCGGGCGATCCAGGCCATCGGCGTCATGATTGCGGTCGGGGTCATCTCGTTCTCGATGTTCCGCTTCGCAGGTGACCCGGTCAACCAGATCGTCTCGCTCGACACGCCGCCCGCCGAACGCGAGGCGGTTCGCAAGTCGCTCGGTCTGGACGATCCCGTGCCGGTGCAGTTCGCGCGTTATTTCGGCAATGCCGTCCAGTTCAAATTCGGCGTGTCCTATCAGTTCCGCCAGCCGGTCTCGAGCCTGCTCGCAGAGCGGATGCCCGCGACGCTGGAGCTCGCGATCTGCGCCACCATCTTCGCGATGGTGTTCGGCATCCTGATGGGGGTGTATTCGGCGCTCAAACGCGACACCGTGCTTGCCAAAATATTCCAGGCCGTATCGCTGATCGGAATCTCGCTGCCGACCTTCCTGATCGGTATTTTGTTGATCTATCTGTTCTCGGTGACATTGGGCTGGCTGCCCTCGTTCGGCCGCGGCGATGTCGTGCGGCTGGGCTGGTGGACCACGGGGCTCCTGACCCTCTCCGGCCTCAAGGCGCTGATCCTGCCGTCCATCACACTTGGCCTGTTCCAGCTGACGTTGATCATGCGGCTGGTGCGCGCTGAAATGCTGGAAGTGCTCCGCACCGACTACATCCGCTTCGCCCGTGCCCGCGGCCTGACCACGCGGGCGATCCATTTCGGCCACGCGCTCAAGAACACGCTGGTTCCCGTCATTACTGTGGCCGGGTTGCAGTTTGGCTCGGTTATTGCATTTGCCATCATCACCGAAACCGTATTCCAGTGGCCGGGCATGGGGTTGCTGTTCGTGCAGGCAGTGCAGAACGTCGACATCCCGATCATGGCGGCCTATCTGCTGATGGTGTCGCTGATCTTCGTCACCATCAATCTGGTGGTCGATATCCTCTACACCGTCGTCGATCCGCGCCTGCGCTCGACCATCCGCCGTCCGGCTTGAAGGAAAGATTATCGATGTCCGACGCCGTCGTTCCCCACCGAGCCGAGCCGAGCGCCGCAGTTGCGCGTGCCGGCACGAGCTGGTTCAGACGCGCGCTCGACAGCGACATCTTCTATTCGTTCCGCCGTTCCAAGCTGACGATGGTGGCGGCAGCCGTCACCCTCCTGTTTTTCCTGCTGGCGATCTTCGCTTCGGTGCTTTCGGTGCAGAACCCGTTCGATCCGGCGCAGCTTCAACTGATGAATTCGCGCATTTCGCCGCTGTGGACCGCCGACGGCCAGAGCCCGTTCCTGCTCGGCACCGACGAGCAGGGCCGCGACGTGTTCTCCGCCATTCTCTACGGGCTTCGGATCTCGCTCGTCGTCGGCGTGCTCGGCGTCGTCTTCGCCGGCGCGCTCGGAATTACGCTCGGGCTGATTGCGGGCTATGTCGGCGGCGCGGTCGACGGCCTGATCATGCGCATCGCCGACGTGCAACTCACCTTCCCGGCAATCCTGATCGCGCTGCTGGTCAACGGCGTCGCCAAGTCGGTGTTCGGCAACCGGCTGGACGCCATGAGTACGCTGGTGGTGCTGGTGGTCGCGATCGGATTGAGTTTCTGGGTGCAGTACGCCCGCACCGTGCGCGGCTCCGTCATGGTCGAGAAGAACAAGGATTACGTCGCGGCCGCCCAATTGATCGGGCTCCCCGCTCCCATCATCATGCTGCGTCACGTGCTGCCGAACACGATGGGTCCGATCCTGGTGATCGCCACCATCAACCTGGCGCTCGCCGTCATTACGGAAGCCACGCTGTCATTCCTCGGCGCCGGGATGCCCGATACCATGCCGTCGCTGGGCACGCTGATCCGGATCGGCAACAATTATCTGTTCGCGGGCGAATGGTGGATCGTGGCCTTCCCCGGCTTTGCGCTGGCCGGGCTGATCCTGTCCATCAATCTGCTCGGCGACTGGCTGCGCGACGCGCTCAACCCGAAACTCCGATGACCAGTCCTGTCCTTTCCGTGCGTAACCTCGAGGTGGAGTTCCACACCCGCCGCAGCGTCCTGCACGCCATCAACGGCATCTCCTTCGACATTGCCAAAGGCGAGGTGCTCGGCGTGGTCGGCGAATCCGGCGCGGGAAAATCCGTGACGGGCCTTGCCGTGATCGGCCTGATCGATCCGCCGGGGCGGATCGCGGGCGGCGAGATCCATCTGTCGGGGATGCGGATCGATCATCTGCCGCCGGAAGAAATCCGCCGCATCCGCGGCAAACGCATCGGGATGATCTTCCAGGATCCGCTGACTAGCCTCAATCCGCTCTACAAGATCGGCGACCAGATCGTCGAAACCATCCGGACCCATCTCAATCTCTCGGAGACCGCGGCGCGCAAGCGCGCCATCGATCTTTTGGCGGAGGTCGGAATTCCCGCGCCGGAAAAACGCATCGACGCCTATCCACATGAATTCTCCGGCGGCATGCGCCAGCGCGTCGTGATCGCGCTTGCGATCTGCGCCGAACCGGATCTGATCATCGCCGACGAGCCGACCACGGCCCTCGACGTATCCGTGCAGGCGCAGATCATCTCGCTGATCAAACGCCTCGGCCGCGACCATGGCACCGCCGTGATGCTCGTGACGCACGACATGGGCGTGATCGCCGAAACCTCCGACCGCGTCGCGGTGATGTATTCGGGCCGGATTGCCGAGATCGGCCCGGTTCAGGACGTCGTGCAGAACCCGCTGCATCCCTACGCCAAGGGCCTGATGGGCGCGATCCCGACGCTGGCGGGCGAAGACAAGCGGCTGGTGCAGATACCCGGCTCGATGCCGCGGCTGTCGGCGATTCCGAACGGCTGCTCGTTCAACCCGCGCTGCGGCTTCGTCTTCGACCGTTGCCGCGTCGAGCGTCCGGAGCCGATCGCGCACGGTACACAGGCCGTGGCCTGTCATCTCTATGATTCCGCGCCCAAGTCAGCGATCAAGGAGACTGCGGCATGAGCGCGGCGCACTTCATCGATGTCAGGAATTTGCGCCGCGAGTTCGACGTTTCAAAGCCGTGGCTCAACCGCGTGCTCGAAGGCGGGCACCTGGAATTCCTGAAAGCGGTCGACGGCGTCACCTTCGGCATCAAGAAGGGCGAAACGTTTGCCCTCGTCGGCGAATCCGGTTCGGGCAAGACCACCGTGGCACGGATGGTCGTTGGATTGCTGCCGCCGAGTTCCGGCGAAGTCGTCATCGACGGCGTCTCGATGACCGATGCAAGGCAGGCACAGGTACGGCAGAAACTGCGCCGCCGCATCCAGATGATCTTCCAGGACCCCTATGCGAGCCTCAATCCGCGCTTCCGGGTCGATGCCATCGTCTCCGAGCCCATCCGCGCCTTCGACCTGATCGCGGGCGAGCGCGACATCGCCGCGCGCGTCGGTGAATTGCTGAGCCTCGTCGGCCTGCATGCCGATGACGGCCTGAAGTTTCCGCATGAGTTCTCCGGCGGGCAGCGCCAGCGCATCGCGATCGCCCGCGCGCTGGCCTCGGAAGCCGAATTCATCGTCTGCGACGAGCCGACTTCGGCGCTTGACGTCTCCGTGCAGGCGCAGATCCTCAATCTGATGCGCGATTTGCAGGACAAGTTCGGCCTGACTTATCTCTTCATCAGCCATAACCTTGCCGTGGTGCGGCATATGGCGAGCCGCATCGGCGTGATGTATCTCGGCCGCATCGTCGAAATCGCGGAAGGGCGCGAACTCTTCAGCAATCCACGGATGCCCTACACCAAGATGCTGCTGGGTGCGGTTCCTGATTTGGCGATGTCCGGCCGCCAGCGGATTCCGGTCAAGGGCGAGATTCCCAATCCGATCAATCCACCGCCCGGCTGCGCCTTCAACCCGCGCTGCCCGTTGGCCTACGATCTGTGCCGTCAGCAGGCGCCCGCGCTGATCAACGGCGTCGCCTGCCACGCCGTCAATTCGCCGGCCGAAGCCGTGCCTGCGTGATCACAGGGATGGGAGCCCGCTAAGTCAACCAAACGGTTGGCAGCAGGCCCCGCCTGTGGTCAAGTGGCGCACCAAATACCAGCGCAGCATCGGATTCCCATGAGCAACATCAATCCCGATCCGTTCACGACCAGGCCCGAAATCGAAGGCACGTTCGGGGTTGTGACCTCGACCCACTGGATCGCGACGGCGGTCGGGATGGGCATCCTGGAAAAGGGCGGCAACGCGTTCGATGCCGGCGTTGCCACCGCCTTCACGCTGCAGGTGGTCGAGCCGCATTTGAACGGCCCGGGCGGCGATGTACCGATCATCGTGCATGACACCAAGCGCGCCCGCACCGAGGTGATCTGCGGCCAGGGCCCGGCGCCGGCCGGCGCCACCATCGCGCATTACAAGAGCGAGGGGCTGGAGATGGTGCCCGGCACCGGGTTGCTCGCGGCCTGCGTGCCCGGCACGTTCGAATCCTGGATGTTGCTGCTCCGCGATTACGGCACGATGCGGCTGCGCGACGTGCTGGAACCCGCGATCGCCTATGCCCGCGACGGCTATCCCCTGGTGGAGCGCGCGGCGGCGACGATCCAGATCGTCGAGAAACTGTTCCGCAATCACTGGAAGACCTCGGCCGCGGTCTATCTGCCGAACAATGAAGTGCCGAAACCTGGCACGCTGTTCACCAACAAGCAGCTCTCGGAAACCTACGCCCGCATCCTGCAAGGAGCCGAAAGCGCCGGCGGTGATCGCATCGCGCAGATCGAGGCCGCGCGTAAGGCCTGGTCGCACGGTTTTGTCGCGGAGGCGATCGACAAGTTCTGCCGCACGCAGGACGTCATGGACGTCAGCGGCTCGCCGCATCGAGGCGTGCTGCGCGCTGACGACATGGCGCGCTGGCAGCCGACCGTCGAGGCGCCGCTGACCTATGATTACGGCCGTTACACCGTGTGCAAGCCCGGTGTCTGGAGCCAGGGCCCTGTCATGCTGCAGCAGCTGGCGTTGCTCAAGGGTTTTGAACTCGACGGGCTTGATCCCGCCGGGCCCGAATTCATCCATCTGCAGACCGAATGCGCCAAGCTTGCCTTCGCCGACCGCGAGAAATTCTACGGCGATCCAAAGTTTACCGACATCCCGATCGCGACCTTGCTGTCGGATCCCTATAACGACGAGCGTCGCAAGCTGATCTCGAAGGACAAGGCCTCGCTCGATTTCCTCCCCGGCTCCGTCGAGGGTTTTGGTTCGGTAGTGAAACTGCGCCGCGCCGAAGGCCATCGCGAGGCGGTCGGCGCCATGGGCGCGGGCGAGCCGACCGTCGGCCGCTTCGGCGAAGTGCGCGGCGACACCGTGCATTTCGACATCATCGACCAGGCCGGCAACATGATCTCGGCGACGCCGTCCGGCGGCTGGCTGCAATCCTCGCCCGTCATTCCCGAACTCGGCTTCTGCCTCGGCAGCCGCGCCCAGATGTTCTGGCTCGAGGAAGACCATCCCGCCGCACTGGCGCCGGGCAAGCGCCCGCGCACCACGCTCTCGCCGACCATGGCGCTACGCGACGGCGAGCCGTACATGGCCTGGGGCTCGCCCGGCGGCGACCAGCAGGATCAATGGACCACGCAATTTTTCCTGCGCCACGTCCACGCCAATCTGAACCTGCAGGAAGCGATCGACGCGCCCGCATGGCACTCCGAACATTTCCCGATCTCGTTCTGGCCGCGCACCGCCCGGCCCGGCGTGCTCGTGGTTGAAAACCGCGTACCAAAGGCCACGATCGATACGTTGAAGAGCCGCGGCCATGTCGTCGAGATCGGCCCCGACTGGTCGGAAGGCCGCCTCACTGCCGCCTCCAAGGTCGGGCGCCGCCGTCGTGCGGCCGCCAATCCGCGGGGCATGCAAGGCTACGCGGCCGGACGGTAGGAGTGCACCAAGATGACCTGGTCGATCATCGCCCGCGATCCCGCGACCGGCCAGTTCGGCATCGCGGTCGCGACCAAATTCTTCGCAGTCGGCGCGCGTGTGCCGCATATCGTGGCCGGCGTCGGCGGCATTGCGACCCAGGCATTGGTCAATCCCTATTACGGCATCGACGGCGTGAGGCTGTTGAGAGAGGGACGTGAACCGAACGACATCCTCAACACCCTCATCGCCACCGACGACGGCCGCGAAAGCCGGCAATTGCACATCATGGATGCGAAAGGCCGCATCGCCGCACATACCGGCCGCGATTGCGTCGACTGGTGCGGACACATCCAGGGCGACGGTTTTTCGATTGCGGGCAACATGCTGGCGGGCGCCGCCGTGCTCGACGACACCGCCAAGGCCTATGTCGCCAATGCCGGCCTGCCCTTTCCCCGCCGGCTGATCGCCGCGATGCATGCGGGCGAAGCGGCGGGCGGCGACAAGCGCGGCAAGCAGTCCGCGGCGCTGCTGATCCACGGCGAGGAGGAATGGTCCGAACTCAATCTGCGCGTTGACGACCATACCGATCCGCTGCGCGAGCTCGAGCGGCTCGAAGAAGTGAGCCGCGAGCGCTGGGTGCATTTCCGCGCCTTCATGCCGACGCGCAAGAACCCGGCCGGGATCACCGATCGCGCAACCATCGACGCCGGCATCGAGGCCAGCATCAAAGCGGCGGCTGCAGGCAAGGCATGACCTCAAGAGCGTTTTCCAGCGAAGTGGAAGCCGGTTCGCGTCAAGAAAACGCGTCAAATCCAGAATCCAGCCCGCTGATCGAGATCGAGGGCCTGCGCGTCGTATTCCATGGCGACGACGGCCGCGCCACCCATGCAGTCGATGCCGTCGATCTCAGCGTGGCCAACGGCGCGACGCTGGGGCTGGTCGGCGAATCCGGCTGCGGCAAGAGCGTGACGTCGCTCGCCATCATGGGGCTGTTGTCAAAGCATTCGGCGCAAGTTTCCGGCTCGATCCGCTTCGACGGTTTTGATCTGCTCGACGTTCCCGACGAGACCTTGCGCGACCTGCGCGGCAACCGGCTGGCGATGATTTTTCAGGAGCCGATGACCTCGCTCAATCCGAGCTTCACCATCGGCGACCAGATCATCGAGACCATCCTGCGCCATCGCGGCGGCTCGAAGCGACAGGCGCGCGAGCGCGCCATCGAACTGCTGCGCCGCGTCCACATCCCCTCGCCCGACAAGCGCATCGACGAATATCCGCACAAGCTTTCCGGCGGCATGCGCCAGCGCGTGATGATCGCGATGGCGCTGGCCTGCGATCCCCGCCTCCTGATCGCGGACGAGCCGACCACCGCGCTCGACGTCACCCTGCAGGCCCAGATCCTCGATCTGATGCGCGAGCTGAAGGCCGCCAGCGGCGCCGCGATCATCCTGATCACGCACGATCTGGGCGTCGTCGCCGAGGTCTGCGACGAGGTCGCCGTGATGTATGCCGGCGAGATCGTCGAGCGCGCGCCGGTCGATGAACTGTTCGCCAATCCGCAGCATCCCTACACGGTCGGCCTGCTCGGCTCGATCCCGCGGCTCGGTCGCCGCGCCTCGCATCTGGCCACCATCGAGGGCATGGTGCCGAACATGGCCAATCCGCCACCCGGCTGCCGCTTCTCGGCGCGCTGTCCTTTTGTCGCCGACATCTGCGTCGCGGCGCCGCCGCCGCTGGCGATCCTCAGCCCCGGCCACGCCTCGCGTTGCATCAGGGCGCCGCTGGAGCGGCTGGTGTCATGACGGCGTCGCCCTCAACTTTCATGCCCCGGGCGCGGTGCAGCACAAGCGAAGCGCAGTGGTGCGCCGCTGAACCGGGGCCCATGTTCGGCACCGTGGAAGATGGGTCCCGGTTCTGCGGAGCAGCGTTTCACGCTGCACCGCGCCCGGGACACGAGAGAGACGGGGCGCGAACATGACCGCGCTGCTCGAAGTCGAAGGACTCGTAAAACATTTCGTCGCGGGACGTTCGTTGTTCGGTCGCGCCACTGCCTTCGTCAGGGCTGTCGACGGCGTCAGCTTCCACGTCGAAGCCGGCAAGACACTGGCGCTGGTCGGCGAATCCGGCTGCGGCAAATCCACCGTGAGCCGGCTGGTGCTGCGGCTGATCGAGCCGGACGCCGGCAGCGTTCGCTTCGAGGGCCGGGATCTCCTGGCGCTCGATGCCAATGCATTGCGCAACTTCCGCCGTGACGCGCAGATCATCTTTCAGGACCCTTACGCCTCGCTCAACCCGCGCATGACCGTCAGCCAGATCCTGACCGAACCGCTGGCGTTACATGATCTCGTGCCCGCGCCGCGCCGCCGCGAGCGGGTCGAGGAATTACTGCGGCTGGTCGGGCTGGAGCCGCGCTTTGCGCGGCGCTATCCGCATGAATTTTCCGGCGGCCAGCGCCAGCGCATCGCCATCGCACGGGCGCTGGCGGTGGAACCGAAATTGATCATCTGCGACGAGCCGGTGTCGGCGCTCGACGTCTCGATCCGCTCGCAGATCCTGAACCTGCTGCGCGATTTGCAGAACCGGCTGGGTCTTGCGTACATTTTTGTTTCGCACGATCTGGCCGTCGTAAAACACATCGCCGACCGCGTCGCGGTGATGAATCTCGGCGTCATCGTCGAAACCGCGGATGCGCAGGCGCTGTTCGCCGCTCCGCGGCATCCCTATAGCCGGGCTCTGTTGTCGGCTATTCCCGTACCCAAGCCGCAAGCCAAACGCAGCCGCATCGTGCTGCAGGGCGAGATGCCGAGCGCGCTCGATCCGCCGTCCGGCTGCCGCTTTCATACCCGCTGCCCCTATGTGGTCGAGCGCTGCCGCACCGAGGTGCCGCAGCTCCTGGCCGACAGCACGGGGCACGCCACCGCCTGCCACCGGATGGCGGAACTGCCGGCGCCTGATAGCATCGTGCCCAGTGATGGCGGCTTTTCCCCGGTGCTGGAAAAACTGGTCGCCGCCTTTGGACGGGCGGAAGGCGCGGGCCGCAACGGGGTTGATATATCAGGAACACGACCAACAGCAGCGTAATCAAGAGGATGGGTGCGATGAAAATCTTGCGTTTGGCGGTGACCGCGGCGGCCCTGTTGCTGTCGTTCGAGGCGAGTGTTCAGGCCCAGACCACGCTGCGCATCGGGCTTGCCGAGGATCCGGACATTCTCGATCCGACCCTGGCGCGCACCTATGTCGGCCGCATCGTGTTCGCCGGCTTCTGCGACAAGCTGTTCGACATCGACGAGAAGATCAACATCGTGCCGCAGCTCGCGCTGTCGCACGAGACCTCGGCCGACGGCAAGGAGGTCATCATCAAGCTGCGGCCGGGCGTGAAATTCCACGACGGCGAGCCGCTGGACGCCGAGGCCGCGAAATTCTCGCTCGACCGCCACATGACGATGCCGACCTCGTTCCGCAAGCCGGAGCTGGCGCAGCTCGACCGTGTCGAGGTGGTCGATCCCCTCACCATCAAGCTGGTGCTTAAGACGCCGTTCTCGCCGCTGATCGCCCAGCTCACCGACCGCGCCGGCATGATGGTTTCGCCAAAGGCGGCGAAGGCCGAAGGCGACAAGTTCGGACTGAAGCCGGTGTGCGCCGGTCCCTACAAATTCGTCGAGCGCGTGCAGCAGGACCGCATTGTATTCGAGAAGTTCGCCGACTACTGGAACAAGGACGCGATCAAGATCGACCGCATCGTTTACCTGCCGCTGGTCGACGCCACCGTGCGCCTCGCCAACCTTAAATCCGGCGGCCTCGATCTGATCGAGCGTCTGCTCGCCACCGACATCAAAGCGGTGGTGGGCGACCCCAAATTGAAATTATCCAGCGCCATCGAGCTCGGCTATCAGGGCGTGACGCTGAACGTCGGCAAGGACAAGGCCAAGGGGCCGCTCAGCCAATCGGCAAAAGTTCGCCAGGCGCTCGATCTGTCGCTCGATCGCGAGGCCATCAACCAGGTGGTATTCAACGGCGAATTCAAACCCGGCAACCAGTGGGTCAACCCCGATCACCCCTATTACCAGAAGGCCTTTCCGGTCCGCGGCCGCGACATCGCCAAGGCCAAGGCGCTCTTGAAGGAAGCCGGCGTCACCGCGCCCGTCAGCGTCGATTTCATGGTGCCGAAGGGCGCGGAAACCGAAGCGGTCGCGCAGGTGATCCAGTCGATGGCCTCCGAAGCCGGCTTCGACATGAAGATCAGGGTCACCGAATTCGCAACCTCGCTGAAGCTGGCTGAATCAGGCGAATACCAGGCCTTCATGCTGGCCTGGAGCGGACGGATCGATCCTGACGGCAATTCCTACGTATTCCAGAAATCCAACGCGCCGCAGAACTATAGCGCGTGGTCCAATGCCGATGCCGACAAGGCGCTCGACGACGGGCGTCTCGTGACGGATCAGTCGCAGCGCAAGGCCATCTATGAGAAGCTGGCCAAGCTCGTGCTTGACGAAAAGCCGCTGCTCTACATCTATCACCGCAAAATCCTGATCGCGCATAGTACAAAACTCGAAGGCTACAAGCAGATGCCGGACGGCCTGGTGCGCGTGACCGGGTTGACGCTGAAGTGAGGGCACAAGTCATATTCTTGTGTCCCGGACGCGGTGCAGCGCAGTTGCGCTGCTCCGCAGAGCCGGGACCTACCGTGCGACCGGGTTGGGTCCCGGTTCAGCAGCGCAACAGTGCATGTTGCGCTGCGCCCGGGACACGGGGAAAGCCATGCTGAACTTCCTCGGCCAGCGCATCCTGCAGCTGATCCCGACGCTGTTCTTCGTGTCGGTCCTGATCTTTTCGCTGCAGCATCTGCTGCCTGGCGATCCCGCGCTGGTCATGGCCGGCGAGGAACGCGATCCCGAGGTTATCGCGCAAATCCGCGCACAATACCGGCTCGATCAGCCGATCCCGATCCAGTACGTCTACTGGGTCAAGGGCGTGCTGTCGGGCGATTTCGGCGAGTCGTTGCGCATCAAGGTGCCGGTGCTGAGCCTGATCGCGCAGAAACTGCCGGTGACGATCCAGCTCGGCTCGATGGCGATCGTGATCGCCTTCCTGATCGGCATTCCCGCCGGCATCGTATCGGCCGTCAAGAAAGGCACGGCCTGGGACTACGGCGCCAACCTGTTCGCGCTGTGGGGCATCTCGACGCCGAATTTCTGGCTCGGCATCATGCTGATCTTCCTGTTCTCGATCGAGCTCGGCTGGCTTCCGGCCTCCGGGTATGTGCCGCTATCGGAAAACTGGCGCGCCAGCCTCGCCTCGACCATTATGCCCGCTTTCGTGCTCGGCAACGCGATTGCCGCGATCCTGATGCGACATACCCGCAGCGCCATGCTACAGGTGCTTGAAAGCGATTATGTCCGCACCGCGCGCGCGAAGGGCCTTTCCGAACGTTCGGTGATCCTCAAGCACGCGATGCGCAACGCGCTGACGCCGGTGATCACGCTCGGCGCGCTCGAACTCGGCACGCTGCTGTCGGGCGCGGTGCTGACCGAGCAGATTTTTTCGATTCCCGGCTTCGGCAAGCTGATCGTCGACGCGGTGTTCAACCGTGACTACGCGGTCGTGCAAGGCGTCGTGCTGACGACGGCGACGATCTACATCACGCTGAATCTTGTCGCCGATATCGCCTATGTCCTCGTCAACCCGCGGCTGAGGGCTTAACCCATGACCGACGTCGCCCTCGGCACCCTTCCAAAAGTCGCCTCCGATGAACTGGAGAGCCCGACCCGGCGCGCGCTGCGGCGGCTGTTCAAGCGCAAGGGCGCCGTGGTCGGCCTTGCCGTCATCGCGCTGTTCGTGGTGCTCTCGCTGTTCGCGCCGCTGATCGTGCCCTATGACCCGATCGCAACCAGCTGGTCGCTGGTGCGCAAGCCGCCGACGTGGCAGCACTGGTTCGGCACCGACGATCTCGGCCGCGATATCCTGGCCCGCGTGGTCTATGGCGCGCGGGCCTCGCTGATGGCCGGCGCGATTTCGGTCGGGATTGCGCTCGGCATCGGCGTGCCGCTCGGCCTGCTGTCAGGCTATCGCGGCGGCTTCATCGACAGCCTGATCAGCCGCATCACCGATGCGATGCTGGCCTGCCCGTTCCTGATCCTCGCCATTGCGCTGGCGGCGTTTCTCGGGCCGAGCCTCGGCAACGCCATGATCGCGATCGGGATCTCGGCGACGCCGATCTTCGTGCGGCTGACCCGCGGCCAGGTGATGAGCGTCAAGGTCGAGGATTATGTCGAGGCGGCGCGCGCGATGGGCAATCCGCGCTGGCGCATCGCGCTGTTCCATATCCTGCCGAACATCATGCCAGCGCTTTTGGTGCAGGCGACGCTGTCGATCGCGGCCGCCATCATTGCGGAGGCCGCACTGTCGTTCCTCGGCCTCGGCCAGCAGCCGCCCTCTCCGTCCTGGGGCAGCATGCTCAATTCAGCGCAGCGCTTCCTGACCAACGCGCCCTGGATGGCGATCTGGCCGGGACTTGCGATCTTCCTCGTGGTGCTGTCGTTCAACCTCGTCGGCGACGGTTTGCGCGATGCACTCGATCCAAGGGAGCGGTAGCGCCGGTGGCTTTCATCCTACGAGACGCGCGCAAGAGCGCGCTCCTCCAGCGATGAGCTTACGCTCACGCGGGGATGAGGTCTGGCAGTTCAGGATGAGGTCTTAGACCCTCATGGTGAGGAGCGCGGCAACGCCGCGCGTCTCGATGCGGCCGAACCGGAGGCCGCTAAATCACAATCTCCCGCAACACCCGCCGACAATCCATCTCATACTCGAGATCAATCACGGGCGGCCTTGCAAAATGCCAGGTCAGGCCCGAACGCGCGGCGCCGCGGCGGACCAGTTCTTCGGCAAACACCGGATGGAAGTCGTGGATCGTGTAGGTCTGTGCCGCCGTCGCGTCCCTCCAGCCGAAGCCGAATTCGCCCATGCGCTTTTCCATGGCGCCAACCACGTAGCTCACCTTCTCCTTCAACCCGTCGGGGCTGAGGTCGCGGTAACGCACCGTACGCTCGGCATAGGTCGCACCGCCTTCCAGCGATTCACCGCTACCCGCGATCACGAAGCTCGGCGTCGTGTTCCCGCTCGGGCGCGTAAACGAGAAGGCATGGAACGACGGCTCGGCGGGCGGGTCGATCTCGGGACAGACATTGCTGCGCGCCACCGGGTTGGTGGTGCCGTCATAGATCCCCCATTCGGCGAGCGTCTTGACGTAGTGCAGGTTGAAATTGCGGAAGCCCTCGTCGGTGAACGCCGCCGGCGAGCGCAGTTCGCAGGCGCAGAACGAGGTCAGCGGCCTGCCCGCAGCCTGAATGTATTTGGCGATCCGGGCAAAGCCTTCGGCCAAGGCCACCGGCTTGTCGAACCGCACCCGCTCGATCTCAAATCCGGGACTGGCTGCTGCGCCAGCCGAATACTGAAACACTGCCGGGATGAACCGGTAATTACCTGCCACAAAGTCGGTCGTCATATCCATTCTCCGTTTCTTGTTATTCCAGTTGCATGCGGACGCCCTTGGCGCCGTTGAGCAGCCGCTTCAGATGAAAGCCGGCGAGCGCATCGTCGGCATGCGCGCCGACCAGCGCCGCAAAAGCCGGCATTGCCGCCGGGTCACCAGCCTCGAGCTTGGCGAAGGCTTCGGCATATTGCGATGCCGCGGGGCTCTCAAACGCTGCCGCCGTCAGCGGCTCATAGGCGCGCAGCGGCTCGCTGCGCCCGCGCAGCACGAGGTCGCCGACCGGCCGGCCGCGAAAATCTCCGGCGCCATCAGCGACGACGGCGCTGACGCAAATCCGCGTGCCCAGGAACTTGTTGGCGGCCTCCAGCCGCGCCGCGGTGTTGATGGTGTCGCCATAGGCGGTGTAGTCGAAAAACCGGCTGCCGCCGAAATTTCCGACCAGCGCGGGACCGGCGTGGACGCCGACGCGCGTGGCCCCGAAATTCACACCCTTTTCCTGCCAGCGCAGGCGAAACTCCTGCGCCCAGCCATCGAGATCGTGGGCGCAGGCGATCGCGCGCCTGGCGTAATCAGGCTGATCCCCCGGCGCGTTGAACAGAACGTGGATCGCATCGCCGATGATCTTGGCGACCGTCCCCTCATGCGCGAACACCACGTCGGTCATGCCGCCCACATAGTCGCCGAGCAGCGTACCCAGCACGTCGGGCGCGGCGGTTTCCACCAGCGAGGTGAAGCCGGTGATGTCGGTGAAGATCGCCGCGACTTCGCGCCAATGCACCTCCATGCCGTCGCTGTCGCCGATGGCGGCAAGACGGCTCGCAATCTGCGGCGAGAAATAGCGCGACAGCGAGGCGTGCGCGCGCTCGGCCTCGGCCTGGCGGCGGCGCGCCTCGCGCATCATCTCGACATGGCGGATGGTCTTGTCGATGGTCATTTCCAGATCGCCGAAATCGATCGGCTTGGTCAGGAAATCGAACGCGCCGCGATTCATCGCCGTGCGGATGTTGCTCATGTCGCCATAGGCGGACACGATGATGGTGGATTTCTTGTCTTCGGCCTCCTGCAGCTTGGCGAGCAGCGACAGCCCGTCCATGCGCGGCATGTTGATGTCGGATACCACCATGTCGACATGCGGGTTCTGCTCGATCGAGGCCAGCGCTTCGATCCCGTCATGGGCGAACACAAAGGCTACGATGCCGTCGCGGATCTGGCGACGGAATTTCTGCAGCACCAGAGCCTCGAGATCTGGCTCGTCGTCGACGACGAGGATCGTTGCGGTCATGCGGCTTGCTCGAGCCGGGTATCGATCTCGTGGCGCAGCAGCGCAAAATCGATCGGCTTGGTCAGGAGGCCGATCGCGCCGCGCTCGATCGCCTTGCGGCGGGTTTCGGCATCGCCATAGGCCGTGATCATGATGACGGGCACATCGGGCCGCGCCGCGCGTACCTTCGGCAGCATTTCAAGCCCGCTCATGCCGGGCATGTTGATGTCGGACAGGATCAGGATTAGCGACGGGTCACGAACTTCCGCAGCACGCTCCAGCGCCGCCGGCGCCGACGGCGCGAACTCCATCGTAAAGCGACCGGATTTGAGATCACGCCGGAACTGCTGCCGAAACAGCGTTTCGACATCGGGCTCGTCATCCACGATGAGGATGTAAACACTCAATTTTTGCCTCCAGTATCATTGGGCATGACCTTATCCGAAAACCGGTCTCCACTTTTCGGAATCATGCCCGCGCTACGCCTTTTCGCGGCAGCGTAATAATGAATTCGGTGAATACATCAGGCTCCGTCCGTACGTCGATCTTGCCGCCATGCTGTTTCACCACGATGTCGTGACTCATCGATAATCCGAGCCCGGTTCCCTCGCCCGCGGGTTTCGTCGTGAAGAAGGGATTGAACATTTTCTCCTTCACTTCCAAAGGGATACCCGTGCCGTTGTCGCGAATCCGGATTTCCACCTTGTTGCCGAGGTTTTTCGTCGTCGCCGTCAGGACAGGCTCGAAGCCCTTCTCGCCCGTCTCCTTGCGCTTGGTCGCGGCGTAAAAGCCGTTCGAGATCAGGTTGAGGAACACCCGCGTGATTTCCTGCGGATAGAGATCGACCATGCCGGCCTCGGGATCCAGATCGCGCTTGAGCGTGATGTTGAATCCGGATTTTTCCGCCCGCGCGCCGTGATAGGCGAGGTTGAGGCTTTCCTCGATGATCGCATTGATGTCGGCGGACCGGACTTCGCCTGATCCCTCGCGCGAATGGAGCAGCATGTTCTTGACGATCGAGTCGGCGCGCTTGCCGTGCTGCACGACCTTTTCGAGATTGCCCTTCAGCATATGGGTGAGTTCGTCGATCTCCTCGCGGGTCTTGTCGTCGAGCGCGGCGGGCTTGAGCACATCGTTCAGCTCGTCGATCAGTTCCGCCGACAGCGCCGAGAAATTGTTGACGAAATTGAGCGGGTTCTTGATCTCGTGCGCGATCCCGGCGGTGAGCTGGCCGAGCGAAGCCAGTTTCTCGGTTTGTATCAGGCGGTCCTGCGCGGTGCGGAGATCGTCCAGCGAAAGCGAGAGCTCGGTGGTTCGTTCGCGCAACTGATTCAACAGACGGGCATTCTCGATCGCGATGACAGCCTGATTTGCGAAATTCGTGACAAGTTCGGTCTGCTTCTCGGTGAACGGCTTGACCTCTTGCCGGAAAATTGTGATGGCGCCGATCAGCTCGTCTTCCTTGAGCATCGGAACGATTACCAGCGTACGCGCCCCCGCCAGATTTGCCAGCGCGCGAACGTTGGGGTTGCCCTCCAGATAGGGAGGCTGCGTCCTGATATCGTCGATATGGACTGTCTGGTGAGTCCTTTCGATGGTGCCAAGGCCACTCTGCGGATGCGGCTGGATCATCTTGTGAAGCTGCGTGGCGGCATAGGCCTCTGGGGCGTTGTACAACGCAACCGTGTTGAAGCCGCCGCCTTCATAGAGATTCATGGTGCCAAAATTGGCGCCGCAAATACGCGTCGCGTTTTCGAGCATCTTCTGGAAAACCGGCTGCAACTCGCCTGCCGAAGAGCTGATGACTTGCAGTACCTCCGACGTCGCGGTTTGCTGTTCGAGCGTTTCGCTGAGTTCAGCGGTGCGCTGCTCCACCTTGTTCTCCAGGTCGGCATAGGATTCCTGCAGCCGCGCGCCCATTTCGTTGAACTGATTGGCGAGGCCTTCGAGTTCGTCGCCGGTCTTGATGCTGATGCGCTGGGCGAAATCGCCGCCGCCGATGCGTTCGGCGCCGGCTCGCAATGCCTGGATCGGGCCGACCATGCGACGTGCCAGGAAAATTCCGGCGAGCACCGCAACGATCGATGCCGCCGCGAGCAGCAAGGCAAGCCGCTGCAGCGCCTGGTACAGCGAGGCGTAGGCCTCGTTGACCGGCAGTTCGACGAACATCGTCCATCCCAGCGGGGCGATCGGCGCGGATGCCGTCAGCACCTCCTGCCCCTGGATGTTCAGCGCGCCCTGCAATTCAACGGCTTCGCTCGTTCTGCCGGTGCGGGCGGCGGCCTGCACCTGCGTCAGCTTCGACATGTCGGTGTTGCGCAGCACCAGGCTGATGTCTGGATGGGCAATCAGGCGTCCCGCCGAGCCGACGACATAGGCGTGGCCGCGCTCGCCGACCTTGATCTGCGAGACCACGTCCCAGATCAGCTTCAGATTGACCTCGGCGATGCTGACACCGGCATCCTTGCGGGTGCCGGCCAGCGATAGCGTCATGTACGGCTCGGACTCCCGGCGAAAATACACCGGCCCGTAAAACACCTTGTTGGCGACGGCTTCCGTGAATTTCGGGTCTTTGGAAAGGTCGAGGCCGGAGTCGACGACATCCATCGCCAGGCGCGACACGCGCAGGCGCTCCTTGCCGGTGGAATCGATCTGCGACAGCTCGGTGATCGCCGGCACCTGCCGCAGCAGGCGGAGCGCGTCGAACCGGCGATCCTGCAGCGATCCCGCCGACCAGGGCAATTGGGTGGTCCAGCCCAGCTGGCTTTCGATTTCCTTGATGAACTGGCCGATCTTGGCAGCGGCGGCTTCGGCCTGCTCGTGCTGGATCCGGATCAGGGAGGTTTTGTGCTCCCGATAATAGAAGAAAACCTCGAAAATCCCGTTGGAAAGCAGCGCCACGCCCACCACGGCGACGAACAGCGCGACGTATTTGGTGAACAGCCGGCTGCGGGTTTTGGTCCCGGGCGCCCCCTGCACGGGCGCAGCATTCTCCGCCGGCGAGGCCGCCAGCGCTCGCCCCTCAGGGGTGCCGGGATGCAGAGAAATGCTCATCCCGGCTAAGCTATCAAGAAGCCTTGAGCTTGTCTCTTGCCGCACTGCGGCAAACCGGCCGGAGCTCATAACGAAACGGCGGCGGTCAGGACCGCCGCCGTTCCAAGTTTATTCGGCTGCCATGCTCAGGTCGGTTTGAGCCCAGACGTTCCCAGATCGAAATCTTCGATCTCCTTCGTCCGCTGCGAGCCGGCCTTGGCCTGGTGGTCGGTCGCCATCCAGACATAGACCGCTGGCAGCACGAACAGCGTGAACAGCGTACCGATCGACATGCCGGAAACCACGACGAGACCAATCGAGAAGCGGCTCGCCGCACCTGCGCCCGTTGCGGTCAGCAGCGGGATCAGGCCGGTGACCATCGCCGCCGTCGTCATCAGGATCGGGCGCAGCCGGATCCGGGCCGCCATCTCGATCGCCGAACGCTTGTCGAGACCTTCCTTGAGCTGCAGTTCGTTGGCGAACTCCACCATCAGGATGCCGTGCTTGGTGATCAGTCCGACCAAGGTCAGCAATCCGACCTGGGTATAGATGTTGATCGTCGCCATGCCGAAGAACAGCGGGATCAGCGCGCCGACGATCGCCATGGGAACGCTGATCATGATCACCAGCGGATCGCGCAGGCTTTCGAATTGCGCCGCCAGCACCAGGAAGATGATGATCAGCGCGAAACCGAAGGTGATCGCAAGCTGATTGCCTTCCTGCACATATTGGCGGGAATCGGCCAGATAGTCGTGACCGAAGCCGGCGGGCAACTTCTTGGCTTCACCTTCGAGGAAGTCCACCGCCTGCCCAACCGTCACGCCCGGCATCGGCACCGCCTGGAAGGTCGCGGAGTTCAGCTGGTTGTAATGCGTCAGCGAATTCGGATCGGTCGCGGTCTCGATCGACACGATGGTCGATAGCGGCACCAATTGCCCCGTGTTGGTCGGGACGTAGTAACCGCCGAGCGATTCCGGCGACAGCCGCATGCCGCGGGGCACCTGCGGGATCACCTGATACGAGCGCCCCTCGAGGTTGAAGCGATTGACGTAATTGCCGCCCAGCAGCGTCTGCAACGTGGCGCCGACCTGCGCCATGTTGATGCCGAGATCGCTTGCCTTGGAACGGTCGATGTTGACCCGCACCACCGGCTGATTGAAGTCGAGGTCGCTGTCGGAGACGATGAACAGACCGCTCTTGCGCGCCGCGTCCTTTAGCTTGTTCATCTCCTCATAGACGGCCTGGAAGCCCGCGGTCGAATTGATCACCATCTGCACCGGCAGACCACCGGGCCCGCCCGGGAGCGGCGGCAGGTTGAACGCGAACGCCTGGACGCCTTCGATCTTGCTGATCTCCGCCTGTACCAGCGGCTTCAGCTTGATCGAGGAACGTTCACGCTCGTCCCACGGCTTGAGCAGCATGCCGGCGATCCCGCCCTGCGGCCCATTGATGCCATTCAGGACGAAGCGCAGGTCGGTTTCGGGAAATTTGGCAAACGCCTTGTCGAGCTTGTCGCCATAGAAGTCGACATAGTCGATGTTAGCGTATTTCGGCGCCTTGGTCACCGAGAACACAATGCCCTGGTCCTCTTCGGGCGCGAGTTCCTTGGCCGTGTTCATATAGAGGAACCCGACCAGACCGAGGATCGTCAGTGCGAACACGCCGGTGATCGGACGATAGTCGAGCGAACGATCGAGTTGCCTTCCGTACCAGCGCGTCATCGCACCGAACACCCGGTTGACGATCCTGGCGAAACGCCCCTCTTCGGCGCTCTTGAGCAGGACCGAGCACATCATCGGCGACAGTGTCAGCGCGATCACGCCGGACACGATCACCGAGCCCGCGAGCGTGAAGGCAAATTCGCGAAACAGCGAGCCGGTCAAGCCGCCGAGGAATCCGATCGGTGCATACACGGCCGCCAGCGTGATCGTCATCGAGATCACGGGACCGACGATTTCGCGCGCCCCCTGCAGTGACGCCTGTACGGGTGTTTTTCCCTCTTCCAGATGGCGATGGATGTTCTCGACCACCACGATGGCGTCGTCGACCACGAGCCCGATGGCGAGCACCATCGCCAGCAGCGTCAGCAGGTTGAAGCTGAAGCCCAGCGCCAGCATCAGGCTGCAGACGCCAATCAGCGACAGCGGTATCGTGACGACGGGAATGATGACCGAACGGAACGATGCCAGGAACAGGAAGATCACGACCACGACGATCAGCATCGCCTCGATCAGCGTGTTCTGCACCTCGTCGATCGATGACTGAATGAACTTCGTGGAATCGTAGGCCACCTTCATCTTCATCGAAGGCGGCAAGTTGCGTTCCAGCTCCGGAAACAGCGCACGCACGCCCTTGACCAGCGTCAACGGATTGCCTTGCGGGGTCGCCTGCACGCCGATGAAGATCGCGCGCTCGCCGCTGAACGCGACACTCGCATCGGTGCTTTGCGCCGCAAGTTCGACGGTCGCGATATCCTCGACCCGAACAAAGCCGCCGTCCTTGGACTTGACGATCATCCGCTTGAACTGATCGAGGCTCCGCAAGTCGGTATTGGTCGTAATGTTGGAGACGATGAAGTAGCCCTTGGCCTGGCCGGCGGCAGCCTGGAAGTTGTTGGCCTGGATCGCCGCCTGGACATCGCTCGGCGATACGCCGCGCCCGGCCATCTTGACCGGATCAAGCCACAGCCGCATCGCAAATGTCTGGCCGCCCAGAATGTCGGCCGACGCCACGCCGTCGACGGTCGACAGCACCGGCTGAACCACGCGCGTCAGATAGTCCGAGATCGCCGAACCGGACAACTCCTCGCTGGAGAAGCCGAGATACATCACGGCCGTTGTCTGACCGGTTGTCTTGGTCACGATCGGATCGTTGGATTCCTTCGGGATCAGATATTTGACCGAGTTCGTCTTGGCGAGAACTTCGGTCAGCGCCTGGTTCGGGTCGAAATTCAGCTTGATATAGACCTGGATCGTGCTCGTGCCCTGCACCGACGACGACGTGATGTAGTCGACACCTTCGGCGGAGGCGATCGCCTGCTCGATCGGCGTCGTGATGAAGCCCTGAATCAAATTCGCCGACGCGCCCGGATAGACGGTGGTGACGTTGATCACCGTGTTCGACAGCTTCGGATACTGCCGGATCGGCAAGACGCTGGCGGCCCGCAGACCGAGCAAGAGAATCAGCAAACTAACGACGACCGACAGAACCGGGCGCTTGATGAAGATATCAGTTAAGGCCATCGCTGGTTATCCAGTTCGAACATGTGGGCACGGTCCCTCCACGAGACCGATGCCTGAATCCTGATGTTGCAAACGCGGCCCTGCGGCCGCGTCACGTTCAATAGCGCGGCGGCTTCGCCGGAATCACAGGCGCCGGATCGGCCGAAACCGTCACCGCCGCACCCGATTGCAGCTTGAGCTGTCCGACTGCAACGACACGGTCGCCGGGCTTCAGCCCCTTCAGAATCTCGGCACGCCCGTCGATGCGGTTGCCGGTCTGCACGAAGGTGCGCACCGCCGTCAGGCTGGTCTTGCCGTCATCCGCTTTCTTCTCGGTGAGGAGATAGACGGAGTCGCCATACAGCGTGTAATCGACCGCGGTCTCGGGAATGGTGATGACCGCCGGCTTGTCCGGCAGCACCACCGTGGTGGTCGCGAACATGCCGGGCTTGAGGATGCGCTCCGGGTTGTCGATCGTCGCCTGCACGCGAATGTTGCGCGTGTCGGTAGCGATCTGCGGCTCGATGGTCGTGATCTTGCCCTCGAACTTGCGACCCGGATAGGCGTCGACCCCGATACGAACGATCTGTCCGACCTTGAGCGCGCCCGAGTCCTTTTCCGTCACGGTGAAGTTGGCAAACAGCCGCGACAGATCGGTCAACGACACGATCTGCGTTCCCGCCGTCAGGTACTGACCGACCTCGACCCTGCGAACGCCGAGCTCGCCGTCGAACGGAGCCCGCACCTGCTTTTGCGAGATGATGGCCTGGGTCTTGGCGATGCCTGCATTGGCCTGGTCGAACGCCGATTGCGCCTGGTCGACGGTTGCCTGCGGCCCGAACTGGCGGCTTGCCAGTTGCTTGGCGCGCTCCAGCGAGAGCTGCGCCATCGTCGCCTGCGCCTTGAAGCTGGCGAGGTCGGCCTGCTCGGGACCATCAAACAACTGCACCAGCGGGGTGCCTTCCTTCACGGTGGAGCCCGCGGTGAACATGATCTCGGTGATACGGCCGTTCAAATCCGAGGTGACATTGACCTGGTGCACGGCGGCGAGATCGCCAACCGCGGTCAACAGGTTGGGTATGACTTCGGACTTCGCGTCGGCAACGCTGACGCTGGTCGGCGGCGGTTTGTTGTTCGCGAAGAACTGCGCGATCATCTTGCCGCGGAAATAGTTGAACCAGACCAGACCGCCGACCAGCAGGCTCAGCAAGAGCCCGACGACGATGAACCAGCGCACCATGCGGACCGGACGCTTGCGCGCCTTGTCGCCGATCGGCTGACCCTTGAGGTGGCTTTCGGTTACGATATTCATTTCATGCACTTTCTGCAGTTACCGATTGTCCCGAATTCGGCGACGGCTCGTGGTCCAAATGCGTAGCAATTGCGGCTTCGTTGAGTCCGATGCCGCGGAGGATGAATTGGCAAAGCTGCCGTTCGAGATCGGCGGCGTTGCCGTAAGTGAGAACAGGCACCGCGGGAAGCCGCGACAGCGCGGCCATCAGCACGGTGTGATGCGCAAACCAGAACAGGTTGAGCGGTTCATCACCGATCTTCGACGCATCGCCCGCCGCCACCGCGCTTTCGAGCGATTCAGTGAATACGCTGCCGATCAGATCGCTGATCTTGGTATAAAGCAGCCGCGCGAATTCGCCGTCGTCGAGATGGCTCGTCGTCATCAGCCGCAGCCGCTGCGCCTCTTCCTCGTCGGGTCCGTCGCAGATCTGCATGAAATGCCCGACCATGCCCTTGATCAGTTCGACCAGCGTGCCGGTCGACGGCGGTAGGCCGAGCAGATGCGCCAGATCCGGATCGGCTTCGCACTCTTCCGCCAGGATCTCGGCATAGAGCGCCGCCTTGGACGGGAAGTGCTTGAACAGCAGCCCTTCCGAAATGGCAGCAGCCGCCGCCACGCTCTTGGTCGTGGTGCCGGCAAAGCCGTTGCGGGCGAAGCACCGCTTGGCAGCGCTCAATATCAATTGACGCCGTAAATCACTCGTCATGCGAAGGCTGGACATGGGCGTGTGAGTAATCACTCACCTTGACCGAGTCAAGGTTTTATTGCAGCGCAAACCGGGCATTTCGGCCCAGATCGGCTGCAATCCAGGGCTCGTCAGGTGTTCTCGCCGGGGGTGCGCGGGAATGCATTTGCATGTCGGGGTGCATATTGGACAGGACTTGTAGACCGCAGGCCGCCTGGCAAAAGCTCATAAGCCGCCTACCCGCTTCAATTTGAGTTGACCCGGCCCCCGGGACGGAGTTTAAATTAGTTGCACGTGCGACTAATTTAGGACTCGCCGGGCTTCACACCTTCTCTGTCTCGCAAAGAGTAAGACGCGCCATGAATTGGGATGCACGGGAGCTGTCGGCGAATTTCGATCTGGAGAAGCTGACGCCGGACTTCTATGCCAACCCTTATCCGACCTATCGCGCCCTGCGCGAGAACGAGCCGGTCAAGCGGCTGCGCAACGGCTCCTACTTCCTGACCCGCTATGACGATCTGGTCGCGGCCTACAAGGCGACCAAGGTGTTCTCGTCCGACAAGAAGAAGGAGTTTCTTCCAAAATACGGCGACAGCCTGCTCTACGAGCACCACACCACCAGCCTCGTCTTCAACGATCCCCCCGCCCACACCAGGGTGCGGCGGCTGATCATGGGCGCGCTGTCACCGCGCGCCATCGCGGCGATGGAGAGCGACCTGATCGGGCTGGTCGACGGCCTGCTCGACGGCCTCGCCGCAAAGGAAAAGGTCGACCTGATCGACGACTTTGCCACCGCCATCCCGATTGAAGTGATCGGCAATTTGCTCGACGTCCCCCATGAGGAACGCGCGCCGCTGCGCGACTGGTCGCTCGCCATCCTCGGTGCGCTGGAACCCGTGATCGGTCCCGAGGTGTTTGCGCGCGGCAACAAGGCGGTGAAGGATTTTCTGAGCTATCTCGAAATCCTGGTCGAGCGCCGGCGCGCAAAACCCGGCAACCCCGAGCGTGACGTGCTGACGCGGCTCATTCAGGGGGAGGACAATGGAGAGCGGCTGACCTCGAAGGAACTGCTGCACAATTGCATCTTCCTGCTCAATGCCGGCCATGAGACCACCACCAATCTGATCGGCAACGGGCTGGTGGCGCTGTCGCATTATCCGCACCAGAAGGCGCGGCTGATCGAAAATCCCGCCCTGATCAAGACCGCGATCGAGGAGATGCTGCGCTTCGAAAGCTCGAACCAGCTCGGCAACCGCATGACGGTCGAGCCGGTCGAACTCGGCGGCATCGCAATGCCGTCAGGCACGCCGGTGACGCTGTGCATCGGCGCCGCCAACCGCGATCCGCAGCAGTTCACCGACCCTGAAAACCTCGATATCGGCCGCACGCCGAACCGGCATCTCGCCTTCGGCACCGGCGCGCATCAATGCGCCGGCATGGCGCTGGCGCGGCTGGAGGGCGCGATCGCGATCTCGCGCTTCCTGGCGCGGTTTCCGGATTATGCGCTGAACGGCGAGCCGGTGCGCGGCGGCCGCGTCCGCTTCCGCGGATTTCTGAGCGTACCGTGTCAGGTCGGCGAAACCACGCGGGCATCGTAGGCGGCAGCCTGCTTAGGCCGTCGCCGGCTCGCCAGCGATCGCGCGATCGATCGCATCGATCAGCACCTGCATCTCCAGGAATTTGGCGCGCGCCCGCTCGGCCTTGTCGCGGTCGAATGGCGCCGCCAGCACCTTGGCGTGCGCATCGCGGTCTTCGAGCATGCGATCCCTCGCCTTCTTCAAATTGTCCAGTCGGTCGCTCATGCGGGCTCGCTTTGCTGTTGGCCGTATCGGCTCTGCCAGGGATTCGCTGCGGACCTTACGGCATGGCAGACCCGATCACGTGAAATAAATCGGGTTTGGCCGGAACGGCCTGTAGCTATCCTTCGGCAAATCGCTACCTTCAGGGTCGTTCAAAAGACATCATCAAATCGAAGGGAGGCCGGCATGGCCAAGGGTGAGCAACGCAGCAATCGCGAAACCAAGAAGCCGAAGAAGGAGAAGATCAAGACCATCGCCGCGGCGCCGAGCCAGAAGGGCGTTGGCAACCTGCAATCGGGCTTTGCCTCGGGCAAAAAGAAATAGCTTTCCGATCCCCGTGACAGGCTTCCGACCAAGCGGGTCATCCTGAACGGAAAAGGGGCGGCTCTGTTCACCGCTCGGGTTCCCGACTGTGGCTTGCCCTCTGTTGCT
Organism: Bradyrhizobium sp. JYMT SZCCT0180; assembly: GCF_018130165.1. Taxonomy (GTDB): domain Bacteria; phylum Pseudomonadota; class Alphaproteobacteria; order Rhizobiales; family Xanthobacteraceae; genus Bradyrhizobium. Next base: position 225,799 of record NZ_JAFCLZ010000012.1, read on the forward strand.
TGCCTCCTGCCCGTTGCCCCCTGTCGCATGCCTTGGGCCGGTAATTAACCCGCGGTTTACCATGTTTGCGTACCTTTTTTCGCACCGGCGTTTCGAAAAAGGGCCTCCCGTATGGCGTACCGCGCAAATCAGCAGCTTCGTGAGGACATCTGGGACTACCGCTACCCCTCCGCGCCCGCCCCGCTGCCCGACGAAGAAGAGAAAGTCGTCAGTTTTGCCCGGCAACCCGCGAAAGGACCCGGCACCACCGCGCTGAGCCTGATGCAGCAAGCCACCGAGATGTTCGAGGGCATCGAAAACCAGGCCCGCGAGACAGAAGCCCGCGCCCAGTCGCTGTGCAAGAGCGCCACCGAGCGGCTGCGGCTGGCCGAAAAACAGCGCGACGCTTCCGAGCGCTCGCGCCGCGACCTGATCAATGATTTCAATGCCCGGATCGAGGAAATGGCAAAGGCCATGCAGCGGGCCGAAAAGCGCATCGTCAGCGCCGAGGATCATGCGATCGCCGCCGAGTTCCGCGCGCAGGCCGCCGAGGCCCAGCTTCACAAAGCCAACCGCGAACTCGCCGCCATCGAAGACATGATCCGAAAGCGGCTGGTTTGAGCTACTCCCTGCCGTCGTCCCGGCCTTGAGCCGGGACCCATAACCACAGTCGTTCGTGGTTAGACCAGGCTGGCGCTCCAGCCTCTCTCAACAATTAACATCGGTGGCTATGGGTCCCGGCTCAAGGCCGGGACGACGTAAACCTAAACCACCGACCGGTGCCGCTCGATGCAGGTCCGCAGCACCTCGTCCATCGGCTTGCTCCACCACTCCTCCGAAAAAATCTCGATCTCGGAATAGCCCGCAAATCCCTGCGCCTCGACCGCTGCGCGCACCGATTTGATGTCGATGACGCCGTCGCCCATCATGCCACGGTCGTTGAGGATGTCCCTGGTCGGCACCAGCCAGTCGCAGACGTGGAACGCCATTAGCCGGTCCTTGCCGGCGCGCGCGATCTGCGACAGCAATTCCGGATCCCACCAGATGTGATAGACGTCGAGCGCGACACCGAGCGCGCCTGATCGTTTCGGATCGAGCGCATCGCAAAGATCCAGCGCCTGCTTTGTCGTGTTGACGCAGGCGCGGTCGCCGGCATAGGCGGGATGCAGCGGCTCGATCGCCAGCCGCATGTTTGCGCCCCTGGCATATTCCATCATCTCGGCGATGCCGTCGTGGACCTGATTGCGGGCTTCAATGATATCCTTTGAGACCGCACTGCCCGGCCGCGAATATTGCGGCAGTCCGCCGACGACCAGCACGATGCAGGGCGCGCCCAGCGCCTTGGCTTCATCGACGGCGCGGCGGTTATCGTCGCGTGCCTCGATGCGATGCGCGGCGTCCGACGTGAACATGCCGCCGCGGCAATAGCCTGTCAGTTCCAGCCCGGCGTCGCGCACCGCACGCGCGGCACGCTCGAGGCCGACGGAAGCGACCTGATCGCGCCACGGGTCGATGGCGCGGATGCCATGCCGCGCGCAGGCCTCGATGATTGCGACGAGATCGCCCTGCTTGCGCACCGTTGCCGTGTTCAGCGACAGCCAGCGATGGTCTTTCGAAAAATCCCGCATCAGGGCTCAACGCCGCGTGTCGCCAGTACGGTCTTCATCCGCCGTGTCGCCAGTTCCGGATTGGCGAGCAGGCCCGCCTGGTCGGCCAGCCGGAACAGTTCAGCCAGATGCAGCGTCGAGCGCGTGCTCTCCTGCCCGCCCACCATGGTGAAATGATCCTGGTGGCCGTTGAGATAGGCCATGAACACGATTCCGGTTTTGTAGAACCGCGTCGGCGCCTTGAAGATATGCCGCGACAGCGGCACCGTCGGCCCGAGCACATCGTGGAAGCCGGCCTCGTCGCCGGCCGCCAACCGCGACAGAGCGTAGGACGCCGCTGGCGCAATCGCATCGAAAATGCCGAGCAGCGCGTGCGAAAAGCCCTTGTCGTCGCCGGCGATCAGTTCGGCATAGTTGAAATCGTCGCCGGTATACATCTTCACATTCTTGTCGAGCCGGCGGCGCATGTCGATCTCGCGCTGCTTGTCGAGCAGCGAGACCTTGACGCCGTCAACTCTTGCAACATTCGCGTTGATGATACCGACTGCGGTGTCCATGGCTTGATCGAGGTTGGCCGTGCCCCAGTAACCGGCCAAAGCCGGATCGAACATGTCGCCGAGCCAGTGGATGATCACGGGCTCGCGGACCTGCGACAGCACGCGGTTATACACCTTGGCGTAATCGTCGGCGTTGCGTCCGATCTTGGCCAGCGCGCGCGAGGCCATCAGGATGATGCGCCCGCCGACCTTCTCGACCGCCGCGATCTGCTCTTCATACGCGCGGATCACGTCGTCGATCGACTTCGCATCCTCTATCGCGAGGTGGTCGGTGCCGGCGCCGGAAAACACCAACGCATTGCCCCTTGCTTTTGCAGCCTTCACCGAACGCTGGATCAATTCCAGCGAGGTCGGCCAGTCCAGCCCCATGCCGCGCTGCGCGGTGTCCATCGACTCGGCGACGCCGAGACCGAGGTCCCAGATATGTTCGCGGAACGCGATGGTCTTGTCCCAGTCGATCGCTGATGTCAGCCACGGATCATTGTCAGCAAAGGGATCGGCGACAACATGCGCCGCCGAGAACGCGACGCGGTTCAGCGTGCCTTCAAGCCGGGCCGGAAAGACCCGCGACGCCGCGAGGCGATAGGTTTCGACGGAACGGTTCGCGGTCGGCAACCTCACGGACAGCGACGAGACAGGCATGACCGGCTTGTTCATGGCTTCACCTCACACCTTGATCGGAGCGACGTCGATCCAGCGCCGTTCGCGCCAGCTCTGAAGTGCGCATTCGGCGAGCTGCACGCCCTTGGCGCCTTCCAGCAGCGTATACTTGTAGGGCGCGTCCTCGCAAACGTGGCGAATGAACATTTCCCACTGCTCCTTGAAACCGTTGTCGTAAGAGACGTTCTCGGGGAGCGTCTGCCAGTCGGCATAGAAATCATGCGTGCGCTTCTCGTCCGGATTCCACACCGGCCGTGGCGTGGCCTGCCGCGCCTGAATCACGCAATCGGTGAGCCCCGCCACCGCCGAGCCATGGGTGCCGTCGACCTGGAAGGTGACGAGGTCGTCGCGATAGACCCGCGTCACCCATGACATGTTGATATGCGCGATCACCCCGCCCTTGAGGCGGAACGTGGCGTAGGCGGAGTCGTCGGCGGTCGCCTTGTACTGCTTGCCCTTCTCGTCGAAGCGCTCAGGGATATCCGTGGTGCCGGTGCAGCTCACGCTCTCGACCTCGCCGAAGAGGTTGTCGAGCACGTAACGCCAGTGGCAGACCATGTCGAGGATGATGCCGCCGCCGTCCTCGCTGCGGTAATTCCAGGACGGCCGCTGCGCCTCCTGCCAGCCGCCTTCGAACACCCAATAGCCGAACTCGCCGCGCACCGAGAGCATGCGGCCGAAGAAGCCGGAGTCGCGCAGGAAGGCGAGCTTCTTCAGGCCCGGGAGGAACAGCTTGTCCTGTACCGTGCCGTGCTTGACGCCTTTTGCAGCGGCGAGCCGCAGCACCGCAACGGCCTCGTCGAGATTGGTCGCGATCGGCTTCTCGCAATAGACGTGCTTGCCGGCATTGATCGCCTTGGTCAGCAGCGTGGGCCGCGCCTGCGTGGTCGCGGCGTCGAAGAAGATGGTGTCGTCCTTCGCGGCCAGCGCCTTGTCGAGGTCGGTCGACCAGCGCGCGACGTTGAAGCGCTTGGCGAGACGTTCCACTTTATCTGCATCGCGGCCGATCAGGATCGGGTCCGGCATCATGCGGTCGCCGTTGCCAAGCACCACGCCGCCCTGGTCGCGGATCGCGACGATGGAGCGGATCAGATGCTGGTTGAGCCCCATGCGGCCGGTCACACCGTTCATGATCAGGCCGAGGCGTTTGGTCGTCATATCGCTTGCTCCTGCAAGGTTTTTGCTTTTGGTTGTTGAAGCGGCGGCAACGCCGACCACTCCGGATGTGCTGATGTCGCGAAGCCCGGCGCTGCCAGCGATCCCGTCAGCAGATCGCCGTCGTGGATCGACAGGCGGATGATGTTGCCGTCGCGGATGTAGAGATCGGGATGCGCGGCAAGAAACGCCTCGGCCTCGGCAGCGGGCGTCTCGGCAAATCCATCGACGTAATGGTGGCCGTTGCGCTCGGCATGGGTGACGCCGATCAGCGCGCCCAGCGCCAGATCCTGCTGCACACCGAGCCCGGCCTGACAGGTCAGGTCCTCGCCCGAGATGAAATACCGTCCGCCATCGGCGCTCCATTTCGCCGCGCGAGCGGCGTTGATGACCGATTTGTAGATGCCCTTGCACGACTTCGAGGAGATACCGCGATAGCCCAGCGCGCGCGCCGCAGGGAACGCATCATAGGAATCGTCGGCTTCGTCGATGATGAAATCGCGGCCGGTGAGCGCACCGAGCGGCGACTGCCGCGTGATGTCGCGCGGCATCGGCTGCTCGATATACAGCAGTTTTCCCGCGATCGGCTTCAACGCGCTGTCGCGGTCGAGGCGCTCGACCAGTGCGCCCAGCGCACCGAGATCGGCATATTGCTCGTTGGCATCCAGCGTCACCTTGTACGCATACGGCAGCTTCGCAAGTTCATTGCCGATCCGGATCAGGCGCGCCGCATCCGCCGCGGGATCGCCGTTCAGTTTCAGCTTGAAATAACGGGCGCCGGCGTTTTCGCTTGCGTCGGCGACGCCGCCCTCGCCTTCGACCTTGTCGTCCATGCCGACCGTATGCCGGATCGCGACGCGCTCCAGCCGCCGGCGACCCGCAAGGAACTGCGCGATAGCGTCATCTCCGAGATCGGGCGACAACCGCGCATCGATCCCGGCCACATTTGCGGCCATGCCGTCAAAGAAATTGGCGCCCAGCCCGCGCAGCAGCGCATCCAGGATCGCTTTGTCGATCTCGGCCGGCCCGAAGCCGGCGGCAAGCGGCGGGATATCCTCTTTCGCACAGGCTTCGACCTGCGCGGCGATGATGGCGGCGTGGTGACCGAACGCGGTGTCAAAGCCGGATCGCGCCAGATAAAGCTCGCGTGCGATCGCAAGCGCGCGGCGCAATCCGTCGATGGTTTGTTGCGGCGAAAGATGCGCGCGCTTGTCGAACCATTTCGAGGCCATCATTTCGGCGCTGGCGCCGATCGAAGTGCCCTTGCCTTCGATCTCGATTTCGGCGCGCACGAAAACCTGCACCGACGACGTGATCACCACGCTGCCGAACCGGAACGGCTTCGCGAACGGGATCGGCCGCTCGAAGAACGAAATATCCCGCACAGCGATGCGAGGAGGCATGGCGTTCTCCACTCTAGTCCAGCGCGCTTTGGGTGAAGAAGTGCTTTCGAATCCGCTGCACCAGTTCGGTGAAGGCGGGATCGGCCATCGAATCCAGCGAACGCGGGCGCGGCAGCGGCACGTCGTAGATCGCCGCGATCGCGCCGGGGCGTTCGGTCATGACCAGCACGCGGTCGGCCAAAAACACCGCTTCCGGTATCGAATGCGTGATCAGCAGCACGGTCTTGCCGGTCTCGCGCTGGATCCGCATCAGTTCGACGTTCATCTTCTCGCGTGTCATCGCATCGAGCGCGCCGAACGGCTCGTCCATCAGCATGATTTTTGGGTCGTGCACCAGCGCCCGGCAGATCGAGGCGCGCTGCTGCATGCCGCCGGAAAGCTGCCAGGGCAGCTTCTTCTCAAAACCTTCGAGCCCGACCATCTTGAGCAGCGCCTTGGCGCGCACGAGATATTCTTCGCGCGGCAGCTGCTTCATGTCGATCGGCAGCATCACGTTGCCGAGGATATTGCGCCACGGCAGCAGCAGCGCGTTCTGGAATACGATGCCGACATTGCCGTGCGGTTTTGTCACCTGCTCGCCTTCGACCAGGATCTCGCCGGTCGATGGCGCCAACAGGCCCGAAATCATCTTCAGCAGCGTGGACTTGCCGCAGCCGGACGGGCCGACCACGACAAAGAACTCGCCCTCGTTGATGTGAAAATCCAGCGGCTTCAGCGACGGCACATCGCCGTCGCGCGAGCGGTAGGTCTTCGATACGCCTGATAGCGTGATCCCCGGCGTGCCCGCGCCCGCCCGATCGGACACCAGCCGCAGATGCGCGGCGGGCTGATTGGCGTCGGTTGCTTTGGTCGCTGCGCTCATTCAGAGAATTCCGTTATCGAGATGCCCCCGTCATTCCGGGATGGTCCGAAGGACCAGACCCGGAATCTCGAGATTCCGGGTTCGATGCTTCGCATCGCCCCGGAATGACGACGTACAGCTACGACCCACCCTTCGGCAGATAGTCGTTCGTATAAAACGCTTTCGGATTGTCCTTCGCCTTGGCTTCGAGGCCCCCATACTCGACCATCAGATTGACTGTGTCGGTCATGTTCTGGTCGGTGACCTCGAACGGCCGCTTGTTCTTGGTTTCCGCCGTACGATACAGCGGGATCGTCAGCTCAAAGCCCTTCGTCAGCGTCTCAAGCTTGCCGCCCTTGGGGTTAGCGTCGAGGATCGATTGCGCCGCACCCTTTGCATCCTTTTCGGCGGCCTCGACGGCCTTGGTCGTCGCCGACATGAAGCGCTTGACGAGGTCGGCATTGGCCTTGACGAATTCGGTGTTGGCGACGACGCCCGAGCAGACCAGGTTGATGCCGTAGTCGGCGAACTTGATCGCGTTGACGTCCTTTCCGGTGGCGTCCTTGATCTTCATCGACTGGTCCATGACGTAGCCGAGCAGAAGGTCAGCCTGGCCGTTGATGACGGCGTTCAGCTTGGTCTGGCCGTCGCCGGCCACCGTCTGGAAGTCGCCTTCCTTCAGGCCGGTCTTCTTCAGGAACAGCGGCCAGATCTGGGTCATGGAATCGGCGGGCGTGATCGCCACCGTCTTGCCCTTGATGTCCTCGGGCTTGGTGATGTTCTTTTCGACGAAACCCATCGCCGACATCGGGCTGGTCTGCAGCAGCACGCCGGTAGCGACGATCGGCGCGCCCTTCACTGCCGCGCGCATCATGGTGGGCACGTCGACATAGCCGAAATTGGCGGTCTTGGCCGCAACGGCCTGCGTGGTCGCCGCCGAACCGCGGCCTTCCTGGATTTCGAGGTCGATCCCTTCGGCGGCATAGATGCCCTTGGCCTTGCCGTAATAGAACGGCGCGTGCTCGCCATAAACGTACCAGTTCAGCATCAGCACCACCTTGTCGGCGGCGGATGCGGGAAGCACTGAAAGCGCGGTCCAGATCATCGCGGCCGAAACCGCGGATATCACTCGTATCATTGTCGTCCTCCCGTTGGTGTTGGCTTGCGGCCCTTGGGTGGACCGCTTTTTCTGGGTTACAGTTTACGAAGCAAAGATGATGTCCTCGCGCTGGCTGACATGCCAGGGAATGACGAGGCTTTCGATCCGGTCGACGATCCAGAACAGGATCACGCCCATCAGCGCGAGAATCACCAGCGCGGCGAACATCGTCGGCAGATCGAAGGTGCCGATCGAGCGCTGCAGCACATAGCCGATCCCCGAATTGGAGCCGACGAACTCGCCGACCACCGCGCCGACCACGGCCAGCGTAATCGAGACCTTCAGGCCAGAGAAGATCGCGGGCATCGCATGCGGCAGGTTGACGGCGCAGAATACCCTGAAGCGGCTGCCCTGCATCGCGCGCGCCAGATCGACCATATCAGGATCGACCGATTTGAAGCCCTGCACCGCCGACACCACCACCGGAAAAAATCCCAAGAGAAACGCCGAGATCACTTTCGGGATGATGCCAAAGCCGAACCAGACCACGAACAGCGGCGCGATCGCGATCTTGGGCACGGACTGCGAAAACACCAGCAGCGGATAGACGTAGCTTTCCACCGTCTTCGATCCCGCGATCAGCATGGCGACGGGAATGCCGAACACGGCCGACAGCAGGAAGCCGCAGATCGTGGCGTAGGTGGTGGGCCAGGCCTGCCGCAGCAGTTCCGGCCAGTCGGTCCATAGCACGGCGACGACATCGCCGGGCGCCGGGATCTGGTAGGCGGGAATCCGGAACACGCGGATGGTCAGGTCCCAGATCACGACGATGAAAATCAGGAACAAAAACGGCCGCACCCACGCCGCGTTAAGCGCTTTGGTCACGCCGCTGGGGCCCCTTGGTTCGGCCACGTCTCGCTCCCTGATCAGCTTCTTGTCGGCGAGAAATTAACCCGTTGGATAAATACTGTCTAGTGGCCTCCCTGTGACATTTTGGGCCGAGGCGTCGTTCCCCGATGCGCAATTGCGCATCCGGGGACGCGCCGCTTGGTGCGAGCCCAGAATGACGGGGCGGATCCGGTTATTGAGAGGGCGGAAGTTTCTGGCAAAGCTCGGCCGCCTTTGCGACGCAAGCGCGCAAACACACATTCGGTGTCATCGTCCGCGAAAGCGGACGATCCAGTATTCCAGAGACGTCCGTGATAGGACCGATAGGCCGCGGCGTACTGGATCCTCCGCTTTCGCGGAGGATGACAGTGGAGGGACGACGCGATGTTCACACCGGCTGAATTGCCGCAGCCCGCAATCCCGCCGGCTTCGGCTTGCCGAAATCCGCGGTGGATTTTCCGGTCAGGGCCGCCAGCACCAGCGCGACCATGTGGGCGAGGCGCTCGTCCCGCGCCTCCTTCTTCAGGAGATCGCGGCCGAAGATCACGCTAAGCGTCGCGCTGTTCGACAGATAGAAGAAGCACAGGCCGGCGATCGAGATATAGAGCTGGACCGGATCGACCGCGACGCGGAAGTCACCGCTTTCGACGCCGCGATTGACCACGGTGCGGATCATCTCGACGAACGGCGAGTGCATCGATTTGACCTTGGTCGAGCGCTTGAGGTGGCGGGCTTTGGCAAGGTTTTCCGTATTGAGCAGCGCCAGGAATTCCGGATTGCGGATGAAATAGTTCCAGGTGAAATCGATCAGCCGTTCGATCGCCTTGGGCGGATCGAGATGTTCGAGATCGAGGGTGCGCTCCTCGGCGCGGATCTGCTCATAGGCGCCTTCGAGCACCTCAAGGTAGAGGTCTTCCTTGTTGCCGACGTGGTAATACAGCATGCGCTTGTTGGCGCCGGCATTGGCCGCGATCCGGTCGACGCGCGCCCCGGCGAGGCCGTGGGCGGAGAATTCCTGCTTGGCGGCCTCGAGAATGCGGATCCGCATGCCCTCGGGGTCGCGCTGCCATTTCAGAACACGTTTTGCCTTGGCCAATTCAATCGCTCGATAAACACATGATGTCTGCTGTAGCACGCATGGCGCGATTTGAGAACGTAGGGTGGGCAAAGCCACCGGGTCGCGCGAATGCGCGCCCGATGACAGGCTCCGCGTGCCCACCATCTTGCTTGCCGAAGCGAATGGTGGGCACGGCGCAAGCGCGCCTTTGCCCACCCTACGGCCGCTCACCCTACGGCTTCACCGACGGCTGTACCACCAGCGTCGGCACGCCGCAGGTGCCGTTGCGCACGGTCATCACCCGCGTGCCCGGCTTGCGGCCGGTGCGGACCTCGGAAACGTCGACACCGGCTGCGACCAGCCGCGCATGGGTGGCGTCGAGGTCGGCGACGCGCCAGCACAACCCGCGCAGACGGTCGTGCTGCTCCTGCGTTCCGGCTGCTGGCTTGCCCGGCCGGTGCGTAACCTCGACGATGAGATCGCCGCAGCGGAAGAACATCAGCCGGCCCCAGTCCGGATGCGAGCGGTCGAGCGCCATGTCGAGCCCGAGCCGCGCCCCATAGAGCGCGGCGGCCCGCTCGGGATCGGGCGTCGAGACCACGACATGATCCATCGCGGTGATCGATGCCGGGCCGGTTCGCACCGACAGCGGGCGCTCCTTTGCCAGTTCGAGGAAGAACATCCGGATGCCACGCGTCGCATCAGTGGCGGCGCGGGTGCGCTTCCACGACAAGGTCGCCTCCGTGACCGCATCGCGGCTTTCGACCTCGGCGACCGGCTCCGGCTTCAGGGTCAGCCGGTCGAGCCTGCGATGCAATTTCGCGACGTCGTTGGTACGAAAACAAAGGCTCGCCAGCCCCTCGCCCTGCGCCGCGAGCACGCCGCGAATGCGCTCCGCGGCCTCGCCGTCGCCGCTCGGCGCCATCAATTCCAGCGTCACATTATCGAGCGTGAACAACACGCGCTCGGCGCCGTCGCCACTGTTGCGCCAGGCCGGCGACCGTCCAAACAGCGACTGATAGGCGGCCTCGCCCGCCGAAATATCGCCGGTGAGAACGACCACGTGATCGAGACCTGTAATCACGGCAAGAGCCCTCCTCCTTTTGTCGCACCGCCCGGAACCCCGGGCAGCGGTCAGCCGTTATGGCGGGCATGCTGGAATGCCAAGGACGGTCCTAATCCCCTGACATGCCCTTCTCAAGCCGCAAACACGGCACGGTTGCGAATAATTTCAGCGAATGCGTCCGACAAGCGGTGCTAGTGTAGCGCGCCGGGCCGGATCCACCTTCAGCCCAATACTCTGAAGTACAATGACGGAAAACGAATGCAGGCCCTCTTCATCGGACAGACCTATATCGACGTTACCTTCATCACCGACCACATGCCGACCGGCGATGAAAAGCATGTGGCCTCGGCCTACGCGGTGTCGTTTGGCGGCAACGCCGTCACGGCGGCGTTCTGCTGCGCCAAGCTCGGAATCGTGCCGGACCTGATTGCGACCGTCGCCAACGACTGGCTCGGCCGCATGTTCTGGGACATGAGCGCGAAATACGGAATCTCGATCCATCCGCGCAAGGTCAACGCCTCCTCGCTGTCCTTCATCATGCCAAAGGACGGCAAGCGCGCCATCGTGCGTTGCCGCGACGACGAACACATTCACCCTTTTCCGATCCTCAATATCAAGGGATGCCGTGCGCTGCATATCGACGGCCACCAGCCGGACGCTGCCATCCATTACGCCAAACTATGTCGCGAATCCGGCATCCTGACATCGCTCGACGGCGGCGGCCTGCGCAGCAATACCCATGAGCTCCTGGAATTCATCGACGTTGCCATCGTCGCCGAGCGGCTGTGCGAACAGATGGACAAGACCCCGGAGACAATGCTGGATTATCTCAAGAGCCGAGGCTGCCGGGTCGGCGGCGTCACGCTCGGCGAAAAGGGCCTGCTGTGGTACGACGAGACCGGTTCGGTTCGCAGCCTGCCCGCACTGCCGATCCCGCGCGAGCGGGTGATCGACACCAACGGCGCCGGCGATGTCTTCCATGGCGCCTACGTCTATTCCTATTTGAGCAATCCCGGCAAAAGCTGGCGCGACCATTTCGAATTTGCGCGCGCTGCGTCGACCTTCAAGATCCAGCGGCTCGGCAACGAGGCGGGATTGCCGACGCTGACGGATATCGAAGTGGTCAAGATGGCGTTTGCGGCCAGCCCGTAACCGGATGAATCGGAGCTAGAGTATGGGGCGCGTCTTCGTCGCCGGCAGCATCAACATGGATGTGGTGGCGACCGCCGACCGTCATCCGCTCGTCGGCGAAACCGTCGCCGGCAAAGCAGTATTGTATTTCCCCGGCGGCAAGGGCGCCAACCAGGCAGTGGCGGCCGCCAAGCTCGGTGCGCCAACCACGCTGATCGGCCGGCTGGGAACGGATGCCTTCGGGCAACAATTGCGGACATTTCTCACCGCGCAAGGCGTTGACCTCGCGCATCTCACGGACACCGCCGTGGCCCACACCGGAACGGCGCTCATCACGATTGCCAATGCCGACAACACCATCGTCGTCGTACCCGGCGCCAATGCGCTTGTGAGTGCCGAGGATGTCGGCGCGCCCGTTCTCGCCAGGGGCGACATTGCGGTCAGCCAGTTCGAAATCCCGCTGCCCACGATCGCTGCATTCTTCAAGCGCGCCCGCGCTGCCGGTGCGACCACGATCCTCAACCCCGCGCCCGCGACCAGGTTCGGACGCGAACTGCTCGATCTCGTCGACATCCTCGTTCTCAACGAGACCGAGCTTGGGCTTCTCGCCGGCACCGAGCTTCGTGATACCGACGATGACAACAGCTTCATCGAAGCGGTCCGGTTGCTGCCGTCAAACCGTGATCAGATCGTCTGCGTGACACTGGGCAGCCGCGGCGTGCTTGCGATGATCGATGGTCAGCCGTCGATCATCGCCGGCCGCAAGGTGAAGGCGGTGGATACCACCGGCGCCGGCGATTGCCTTGTCGGCGCGCTCGCGGCGCAGTTGGCGGATGGAAAAGCCATCCGTGACGCCCTCGCCTATGCCAATGTTGCGGCGTCGATCTGCGTGCAACGGATGGGCGCAGCGCCCTCGATGCCGACGGCGACGGAAGTGGCGGCCATCATCTGACCCCTCTCCGTTACGTTCGCGTCAGGGCATCGAAACGCAGCCGTCACTTCAACGACTGCAATTCGTCGTACTGCGCCCGCGTCCACCCGGCGCCGGCGGCGGCATCATTGTGCAGCGGAACCGCTGCTTGCCGGAATGCCTCGCGATCCGGCTCGACCACGGTCATGCCGAGATTCTTGAGCTGTGTCGCCAAAACCCGTTCGGAAGCCTCGATCGCCTCCGTCGCCTTCGCGGCCGCCTCCTTCATCGTATCCGAAAACAGCTTCTGCTCGTCGGGCTTCAACTTGTTCCAGACGTGGCTGCCGATCACCGTCACCATCGATTCCGTGATATGGCCGGTCAGCACGATGTGACTCTGCACCTCGTAGAATTTCTTGGTCATGATCGTGGGCAGCGGATTTTCCTGACCGTCGACCAAACCTTGCTTGAGCGCATTATAGACATCGGAAAAGGCAACAGGCGTGGCGCTGGCGCCGACGGATTTCGCGAACATCAGGTTGAGCGGCGCCGGCGGCACGCGCAGCTTCATGCCCTTCATGTCCTCGGGCTTGCTGATCGGCTTGTTGGCGGTGACATGACGCTGCCCGTAATAGGTCAGCGCGAGGATCTTGTGCCGTGTCTTGTCTTCATAGTCCTTCGCAAGGTCGGCAAACAGCTTGCTGGCGCGGTAGGCCTTCCAATGATCGAAATCGCGCAGCATGAACGGCGCGCCGGTGATGCCGAGCGGCTTGTAGGTTGCCGCGACGAAGTTGATGCCGACATAGACGATATCGACGGTGCCGAGCCCAAGCCCCTCATTGAGCTGGTTCTCGTTGCCGAGCCGGGAAGCCGGAAACACCTCGATATCGAATTTGCCGCCGCTTCGTTTCCTGATCTCGCTCGCCGCCCACAGGGCTTCGGTGTGGTAGGGCTCGGTGATCTCGTAGACATGCGCCCATCGCAGCTTGGTCTGGGCCGAGGTCGGGCTGGCCATGACCATGGCTAGGATGACGGCGCTGCATAGCATCAGACAGCGTGTCCAGGCGGACATGCTACCCTCCCCGATTGACTCACCGAAGCCTCTGACGGGCCTGCAGCAGCGTTGCCGAAATGGTCCGCCGATGCAAGTGGACCGACGGCGCGCCGGCTTAGGTCAGCGCGCTCTTCAGATCGAAGCTGCTATCAGCCGCCTGCTCCGGCCCGATCGAGCCGTTGGCGGCCAGCAGGCGCCGTCCGAACATGTGATCCCCAGCGCGGTTGACGGATTCGATACCGACAAGTTGCCCGGACTTGTAGCAGAAGGCGGAGAACGCCCCCTGCCCGCGATCGCCGCGCACCACCACCTGGTCATAGCCCGTCGTCAAACCCGCGATCTGAAGCTTGTTGGGACCCTGGTCGCTCCAGAACCACGGCAGCCCGTCATAGACTTTGGCATCGCCGGTGAGCCGCGCCGCGACACAGCGCGCATGGTCGGTGGCGTTCTGCACGGATTCCAGCCGCAGCGATCCGCCGAAGCGCGGGCTGGCGTAGAGCGCGCAATCACCGACCGCCGAGATATCCGGATCGGCCGTCAGCAGATGTTCGTCGACGATGATGCCGGCCGCTACCGGCAGGCCGGCTTCGGCCGCCAGTTCGACATTCGGCAGGACGCCGACCCCGACCACCACGAGATCGGCAGGCATATGCCGGCCATCGCTGAGGCTGACGCCGGTAACATTGCTGCCGGTGCTTTCGATGCTCGTGACCTGCACGCCGAGATGAATGCGAATGCCGGCCGCCGTGTGGCTCGACTGGAAGAATTCGGAGATTTCCGCGGTCACCGCGCGCGCCATCACGCGGGTGCCGAGTTCGACCACGTCGACTTCCAGGCCCTTGCCCCGGGCGGTCGCGGCGAATTCCAGTCCGATGAAACCGGCCCCGATCACGACGACGCGCTGGCCGGATCCGATCCGGTGCCGCAACGCCTCGCTTTCGTCGAGGGTGCGCAGATAGCGTACGCCCTCCAGATTGGCGTTGGGGATGTCGAGCAGGCGATTGCGCGCGCCGGTCGCCAGCACCAGATGGCCGTAGTCGAGGAAGGAACCGGAGGCGAGCAACAGCTTATGCGCCCTGCGGTCGATCGACACCGCGCGGTCGGAAATCAGGTCGATCTTCTGGTCGGAGAAGAATTTTTCCGGCCGGAACATCAGGCTGTCAGGCCCGCCGGTTCCCTTTAGATAGGCCTTGGACAGCGGCGGCCGCTGGTATGGCAGATGGCCCTCATCGTTCAGAAGCGCGATACGCTCGGCAAAGCCGTGCTGGCGAAGCGAGGCCGCAACCTGAAAGCCAGCATGTCCGGCGCCGACGATGACAACAGGACCTTGCACGACAGGCCCTTGCAAAACCGGTCCTTGCGTCATCGGGACAACCCAATTGCAGGCGCACAGGAATTACCCATGTCGTCTCCTCTCACTGCTGATGTTGGCTTTCGCCTCGTGAGAGCGGCGCTCGTGTCCGCGTCCCGAACGATGGGCACCCCCATTAAGCCCAAAGGTTTGGCAACGCGCAAGGGCATCCCTGCCCCGGAAGGAAGGATAAGGCCGCATGCTGCGGCCGGGTCCGGGATTGTCTCCCCCAGGCTTCTGCTATTTAAATGCGCGGCGTCCGTTCCGCCCGGAGGATTTTCCGATGACGACACAAGATCATACCGCCGCCCCATCCGATGAGCCGGCACGGCTCACGATCGAAGGTCCGATTGCGACCATCACGCTGAACCGGCCCGCGGCGTTCAACTCGATCGACCTGTCAATCGCCAAAAAGCTGGAACAGCTTGGCGCCGAGGTCGAGGGCAATGACGCGATAAGAGTGCTGGTGATCCAGGGCGAAGGCCGCGCCTTCAGCGCCGGCGGCGATCTGCAGACCATCGGTGCTGCGGCAGCCGCAGACACCATTGCGCCCGTGGTCGGCGAACTCTTGAAGCACTATCACGCCTTCATCGAAACCATCCGGCGGATGCCGAAGATCGTGCTGTCGAGCGTTCACGGCTCGGCGGCCGGCGCCGGCATGGGCCTCGCCTTCGTGACGGATCTTTGCATCGCCGCCGAAGATGCCCGCTTCACGCCGGCTTACGCCAAGATCGGCGTGTCGCCGGATGGCGGCAGCACCGTCGGCATGGTCGGCACCGTCGGCACCCGCCGCGCGCTGCAGCTGTTTCTCGCTGAAGACAGTTTTTCGGCGCAGCAGGCTTACGATTGGGGCCTGGTCGCCCGGGTGGTTCCCGCAGCAGAGCTGAAGGCGGCGACGCAAAAATTCGCCGAGCGATTGGCGCAGAACCCGCCAGCGGCGATCAGCGGGACCAAGTCACTGGTCTACCAGGCCGCGGTGACGCCGGTGCGCCAGCAGCTCGATGCCGAGGAAGAGAAGATCATCGACGCCATGCTCACCGATGATTTCCGTGTTGCGGTGAAGAAGTTTACCAGCAAGGGGAAGTAGTCGATCGCCGCAGCGCCAGGCAAACCAGTCGAACGCATTGGGCTCCTTAGCCCTTCCCTTCGCCGCGCATGAAATCGAAATCGCAGCCTTCGTCGGCCTGCAGGATGGTTTCGTTGAACAGGTGCGCGTAACCGC
Organism: Bradyrhizobium sp. JYMT SZCCT0180; assembly: GCF_018130165.1. Lineage (GTDB taxonomy): Bacteria > Pseudomonadota > Alphaproteobacteria > Rhizobiales > Xanthobacteraceae > Bradyrhizobium. Next base: position 241,779 of record NZ_JAFCLZ010000012.1, read on the forward strand.
GCCTGGCCCAGTCGGGTGTCGTTGGCGGCGCCAGCGCGGCGCGGCGTTTTTCGAGTTCGGCATCGTCGACCAGGAGATCGATGCTGCGTTTGGCGACGTCGAGCCGGATCATGTCGCCGTTCCTCACCAGCGCCAGCGGACCGCCGACGGCGGATTCCGGCGTGATGTGCAGCACGATGGTGCCGAACGCCGTCCCGCTCATGCGCGCGTCCGAGATCCGGACCATGTCCTTGACGCCCGTGCGGCCGAGCTTCTTTGGAATCGGCAGATAGCCCGCTTCCGGCATGCCCGGCGCGCCTTTCGGCCCGGCATTGCGCAGCACCAGCACGTCGTCGGCATTGACGTCGAGCGCGGGATCGTCGACCCGCAGCGTCATGTCTTCAACGGACTCGAACACGACCGCACGGCCGGTATGTTGCAAGAGTTTGGGGCTTGCCGCCGAATGCTTGATCACGGCGCCGCGCGGCGCAAGGTTGCCGTGCAACACCGCCATCGCGCCTTCCGGCTTGATCGGATTGCTGCGGGGACGGATCGCATCCTGCCCCGGCACTTCTTCAGCGTTGGCCACGACATCGCGCAGGGTCGCGCCGGTAATGGTTTTGGCATCGAGGTCGATGAGGTCGCCGAGCTGCGCCATCAGCTTCGGTAGGCCGCCGGCGTGATGGAAGTGCTCCATGTAATGCTCACCCGACGGCTTCAGGTCGATCAGGACAGGCACCTCGCGGCCGAGCTTGTCAAAACCTTCGAGATCGATGCGGTGTTTGGTGCGGTTGGCGATGGCGGTCAGATGAATGAGGCCGTTGGTCGAGCCACCGATCGCCTGCAGCACCACTTGCGCGTTCCGGAAAGACGACGCGGTCAGAAACTCGCTCGGACGCGGCCCCTTCGCCTTGGCCAACGCGGCGGCGACCTTGCCGCTCGCTTCGGCGGAACGGAAGCGTTCGGCGTGTGGCGCCGGAATCGTCGCGCTCATCGGCAAAGACAGGCCCAGCGCTTCGGTGATGCACGCCATTGTGGACGCCGTGCCCATCACCATGCAGGTGCCGACCGATGGCGCGAGGCGGCCGTTGACGGCTTCGATCTCGACATCGTCGATTTCGCCGGCGCGGTATTTTCCCCACAGCCGCCGGCAATCGGTGCAGGCGCCCAGCACTTCGCCCTTGTGATGCCCGACCACCATGGGCCCTACGGGAATGACGACGGTTGGCAAATCGGCACTAACCGCGGCCATGATCTGCGCAGGCAGGGTCTTGTCGCAACCGCCGATCACGACGATGGCGTCCATCGGCTGGGCTCGGATCATCTCCTCGGTATCCATCGCCATCAAGTTGCGCAGATACATCGAGGTCGGATGCGAAAAACTTTCTGCGATCGAGATGGTCGGAAACACCATCGGCATCGCACCGGTCAGCATCACGCCGCGCTTCACCGCCTCGATGATCTGCGGCACGTTGCCGTGGCAGGGATTGTAGTCGCTGTAGGTGTTGGTGATGCCGACGATCGGGCGGTTGAGCGCGTCGTCGGAATAACCCATCGCCTTGATGAAGGCCTTGCGCAGGAACAGCGAGAAGCCAGCATCGCCATAACTTGCCAGTCCCTTGCGAAGTCCGTCATCAGCCATCTTGTTCTTCCCTATCGCTGCAGGCTCGCACTAAAGGAGTCTGCGTTATTATTGTCAATATTTGATATTCGGCACGGAAAATTGGCACTATTCGCCACCAATCATGTACTATTATTGACAATAACATCCGTGCGTGCTGACTTCCAGCGATGATCGGAAGCGAGCATCCATGAACAAGCCGTTCCGCATTGGCCTTGTCGGCGCCGGTATGGTGAGCCGCCATCATCTGATCGCCTGGGCTGGTATAGCAGATCAGGCGCGCGTTGTTGCGGTCGCCGATCCCTCGGCCGACAACGCCGCACGCCGCGCGACCGAATTCGAGATATCCAGAACCTACGCCAGCGCCGAAGCGATGCTGGCGGAGACCGAACTCGACGCCATCGACATCGCGGCGCCGCGCGAGATGCACGCGCCGCTGGTCCGGCTCGCGGCAGCCAAGCGCCTGCCGGTGCTGTGCCAGAAGCCGCTGGCGCCGAACCTGCAGCAAGCGACCGACCTCGCTGCCGAGGTCCGCGACCTGACGCGGCTGATGGTGCACGAGAACTGGCGCTTTCGCGGATATTATCGCGACGCCGCTGCCTGGCTGCGCGAGGGCCGCATCGGCAACGTCAAGCAGGCGCAGCTCACGCTGCTGACCTCGGGCGTGCTGCCGGGACCCGACGCGCTTTGTCCGGCCCTGGAGCGGCAACCCTTCATGCGCCGCGAGAAGCGCATGCTGGTCGCGGAAGTCCTGATCCATCATCTCGATACCTTGCGGATGCTGCTCGGGCCGCTGCGGATCACGGCGGCTGCGCTTTCGCGCTCGAGCGAGCAGCTCGTCGGCGAAGACGGCGCGGTGATCCAGCTCCAGGCTGGCAACGGCGCCGGCGTCACGGTGTTTGCGAGCTTTGCCGCGCACGGGCATGCTGCCACCCAGATCGATCGGCTGGAAATTCTCGGCGACAAGGGCGCCATCAAGCTCGACGGGCCGCAACTCATCTGCTCGGGTGCTTCGCCCCAGGAAAGGGTCTACGATCTCGCCACCGAATATCAGGGGTCTTACAACCGGACGATTGCGCACTTCGTGCAATCGTTGCGAGACAACACGCCGTTCGAGACCGCGCCGGAGGATAATCTGGAGACGTTGCGGCTGGTCGAGGATTGCTATCGGCTGTCAGGCTGGGAGGCTTTGCAATGAAGCCGCAGGAAGCATTGACCGAGATTTCCGCGCTGACGCGAGAGGAAGAGCAGGCGGAAGTGATCCGCCGGCTTGAGGAAGACATCATCTTCGGCCGCTTCGCGCCGGGTTCGCGGCTGGTCGAAGACACGCTGATGACGCGCTACCGCGCCAGCCGGCATTTCGTGCGCCAGGGGCTGTTTCAGCTCGAGCGCCAGGGCATCGTGCTGCGCGAGAAGAACATCGGCGCCACCGTGCGATTCTATTCGGCTGAGGAAGTGCGCCAGATCTACGAGGTGCGGGAAATGCTGACTCGGCAGGCAGCATTGATGATCGCCCTGCCCGCGCCAACAAGCCTGATCGAGCAGTTGAGCGAATTGCAGCGGCAATATTGCGCCAAAGCCGACGCTCAGGATCTGCGCGGCATTCACGAAGCCAACGACGCCTTTCACGTCGCGCTGTTCTCCGCCTGCGGCAATCCCTATCTGGTGCGTTCGCTGCAGGACTACATGAACCTGACGCTGCCGATGCGCGCCAAGAATCTCGCCGACAACGAGGGGCTGGCGCTGTCACGGCGCCAGCACGAATTCATGATCGAACTGCTGAAAGGCCGCGACAACTGGGCGCTGGCGCAGCTCTGCGTCGACCACATGCAATACAGCAAGTCGGATTATCTCGGACGGATCGCGGGGGATGAGGGCAAAAACTAACGGCCGTCATTCCGGGATGCGCCGCTTGGCGCAGGCCCGGAATCCATACTCCCGATCGTGGTTATGGATTCCGGGCTCGTGCTTCGCACGCCCCGGAATGACGAATTATTTCCAGTCCACAATCCTGCTCTTGTCGCCGTCGAACTCCATGCCGCAGAACGTGCCGCCCTGGTAGAAATCGCTGACGGGATCGGCTGACATCTTGGCCTGCTCGGCCATCGCATGCTCGCGATGATCTTCGCCGCGGCCGGTCGGGCGATAGCCGAGATCGTAGGCGCGGTGATTGTCCCACCACGCGCGCTCGTTGTAGGACGCGCCGTAGAAGATCTCGAAATGAATGTCGGGGTGGTCGAGCCCGATCCGGCAGAGCTGCACCAGATCCTCCGGCTTCAGCCAGATTGCGAGACGGCGGTGATCCAGCGGCCTATCGCCGAAATTACCGATGCGCAGGCAGGTCACCCCAAGCCCGTGTTTATCCGCATAGAGCGAGCCGACCGCCTCGCCAAATACCTTGCTGACGCCATAGCGGCTGTCGGGGCGCGCGGTGACGTCGGTGCCGATCCGGTGGTGGCGCGGGTAGAAGCCGACCGCGTGGTTGGATGAAGCAAACACCACCCGCTTAACGCCCTTCTTGCGCGCCGCCTCGAACAGATTGTAGCAGCCGATGATGTTGGATTGCAGGATCTGTTCCCACGGGCCTTCGACCGAATAGCCGCCGAAATGCAGGATGCCGTCGACGCCCTCGCAGATCGCCTCGACCTGCGCGGGATCGGCCAGATCAGCCGCCTTGAATTTTTCGTTCGCGCCGAGATCGGCGGGCGTTGCGAGGTCGCTCAGCAGCAGATCCGGATAGATCGGCGGCAACAGCTTGCGCAGGCTGGTGCCGATTCCACCGGCAGCGCCGGTCATCAATATGCGTGGCATTTCTTCCCTCTTTCTTACGAGCGATTTGCGGTCGCTGGCCGACAATGATAGCAAAACATTCTGCGAGGAAACGCAACAGCAACGAGAACAGCAAATGTCCGAGGCAACACCCCGCGCCGGCTGGCAGCCGGCGACCTATTATCCTGATCCGGCGATCCACGCGCTCGATCCGCGGTTCGAGAAATACTGGCTCAAGCTCTCGGCGGTGGAACGGCTGGCCACCGGCATGCGCTGGGCCGAAGGGCCGGTGTGGTTTGGCGACGGGCGCTATCTCTTGTGCAGCGACATTCCCAATAACCGCATCATCAAATGGGAAGAGGAGACCGGCGCGGTCAGCCACTACCGCAAGCCGTCGAATTTCGCCAACGGCCATACCCGCGACCGCCAGGGCCGGCTGATCAGCTGCGAGCATGGCGGCCGCCGCGTTGTCAGAACCGAATATGACGGCTCGATTACCGTGTTGATCGATTCCTTTGGCGGCAAGCGGCTGAATTCGCCGAACGACGTCGTGGTGAAATCGGACGGCTCGATCTGGTTCACCGATCCCATCTTCGGCCTGCTCGGCAATTACGAGGGCTACAAGGCCGAGCCCGAACTCGACATGAATGTCTACCGGATCGATGGCGCCACCGGAAAGGCCACCATCGTCGCCGAGGGCATTTTGGGGCCGAACGGGCTTTGCTTCTCGCCGGATGAGAAGATTCTCTACGTCATCGAATCCCGGGGCGTGCCGACCCGCAAGATCCTCGCCTACGACGTCGCGCCCGGCGGCGACACGCTTTCCGACAAGCGCGTGTTCGTCGATGCAGGCCCCGGCACGCCCGACGGCATGCGTTCCGACATCGACGGCAATCTGTGGTGCGGCTGGGGCATGGGCGATCCAGAACTCGACGGCGTTGTCGTGTTCGCGCCCGACGGCGTCATGATCGGGCGCATCGCCCTGCCCGAACGCTGCGCCAATCTCTGTTTCGGCGGCCTGAAGCGCAACCGGCTGTTCATGGCGGCGAGCCAGTCGATCTACGCGCTGTATGTGAACACGCAAGGCGCGCTCGGGGGATAATCTACGCCATCCCCTCGCCGGTTCAGCCCTTCTTTTCCTGCGCGGCGGCGGTCTGCTTGGCCAGCCCCTCCTCGAACGCCTTTTCCAGCGTTGCGGCATAGGCGTTGAATTCGCCGGGATTGACGAACGGATTGGGCGCGCCGTCAGCCAGCTTGGCGCGCTTCTCCTGCATCTTGTACATTTCCGGATGCGGCGCGAGCAGGACATCCACCTTCATGTCCTTGGCCCGCGCGAACGTCTTGCGGTAATCGGCGACGATCCCGGGATAGGTCGGGTTGGTCACGAGGCGGTTCAGCGCCACGGTGCCGCTGCAGAAGATCAGCACCGAGCGCGTCGCGTCGCCGTCCTTCACCGAAAATTCCCAGCTGGTGCAGCCCGGCGAATGGCCGGGCGTTTCGCGCGCGGTGATCTTCACATCGCCGAGCGTGACCGTATCGCCTTCGCGCACGGTGCGGTCCACCTTGGCCGGCGGGAAATTCAGCACGGTTTCCTCCCGCGCGCCCGGGTAGTAGCCGCCTTCGAGCAGCGGCTTGTCGGCTTCACCGGCGACAAGCTGGGCCCCGCTCGCCGCCTTCATTTCGGCAAGCCCTCCGGTGTGATCGATATGGGCGTGGGTGTTCAGCAGGTATTTGATGTCGGTGACCTTGAAGCCAAGCTTCTCGATGTTGCCTTTGATCTGCGAGGTCGCCTCCGGCATCACGGTATCGACCAGGATGTGACCTTGCGGCGATGTGATCAGATAGGATGACAGGCCGTTGGTGCCGACATAATAGACGTTGCCGATCATCTTGAACGGCTCCGTCGGCTCGTTCCATTTCACCAGCAGCGTCGCGAGCAGATCCTTGAGGCTCTGCGCCTGCGCTGCGCCGGTCAACGGAATCAGCGCGACAAGCGCAATGGCCAGTTTCCTCATATCCGCTCTCCCTTTTTGTTTTTCTTCGCGTCATTGCGGCCGCGCGTTGATGCAAGCCTCGACCATGCACTCTAACGAAAATGCCGGCTGCTTTGGGGCAGCCGGCATTATTTTGAATAGACGGCGTTAGCAGCGCCGCATCGGCTTACGCGGCGTTGTAGCCAGCGACCGCCTTCGCTTCGAGGTATTCTTCCAGGCCGTACTTGCCCCACTCGCGGCCGTTGCCGGACTGCTTGTAGCCGCCGAACGGTGCGGTCCGCTCGTTCGGAACGCCCTGCAGGTTGACGTTGCCGGCGCGGATCTGCTTGCCGACCCGGCGCGCGCTTTCGACGGTATCACCGGTGACGTAACCGGCCAGACCATAGGGCGTGTCGTTGGCGATCTTGACCGCTTCGGCTTCGTCCTTGGCGCCGAGAATCGTGAGCACCGGCCCGAAGATTTCCTCGCGGGCGATGGTCATGTCGTTGGTGACGTCGGCGAAGATGGTCGGACGCACGTAGAAGCCCTTGTTGACGCCTTCCGGCAGACCGGGACCACCGGCCACGAGGGTTGCACCTTCCTCGATGCCCTTGTGGATCAGCGCCTGGATCTTGTCCCACTGGATGCGGGACACAACCGGGCCGATGGTGGTGCCGTCGGCGCGGGGATCACCGGCCTTGGTCTTGTCGGCGACCGCCTTGGCGATAGCGGCGACTTCCTTCATCTTCGACAGCGGCACGATCATCCGCGACGGCGCGTTGCACGACTGTCCGGAGTTGTTGAACATGTGCATAACGCCGCCGGTGACGGCCTTGGTGAGGTCGGCGCCTTCCAGGATCACGTTCGGCGACTTGCCGCCGAGTTCCTGGCTGACGCGCTTCACGGTCGGCGCGGCGCGCTTGGCAACATCGACGCCGGCGCGGGTCGAGCCGGTGAACGAAATCATGTCGATGTCCGGATGCTCGCTCATCGCAGCACCCACCTCGGGGCCGAGACCGTTGACGAGGTTGAACACGCCCTTCGGCACGCCGGCTTCATGGAGGATTTCCGCGAAGATCAACGCCGAGGTTGGCGTGAATTCCGACGGCTTCAGGATCATGGTGCAGCCGGCGGCAAGCGCGGGCGCGACCTTGCAGGCGATCTGGTTCAGCGGCCAGTTCCACGGCGTGATCATGCCGATGACGCCGACGGGCTCACGCAGCACCGTGGCGGTGCCGATGTTTTCCTCGAAATGATAGTTCTTCAGCACTTCCAGCGTGGAAGCGATGTGGCCGAGGCCGGCGCCGGCCTGCAGCCGCTCTGCCATCGGCAGCGGCGCGCCCATTTCGTCGGACACGGCAGCACCGATTTCCTTCATGCGGCCCTTGTAGATCTCGATGATCTTTTCAAGGAGCGCGACACGCTCTTCACGGCTGGTCTGCGAGAAGGTCACGAAGGCGCGCTTGGCCGCAGCGACGGCCTTGTCGAGATCGGCCTTGGAGCCCAGCGCAATCTCATACATCGGCTCTTCGGTCGCCGGATTGACGACGGGCGTGGACTTCTTGACGGCGGGATCGACCCAGGCGCCGTCGATGTAGAATTGCATACGGTTGACCATCGGAAACCTCGTTATTTCACAGGGCGGAAGGATTAAGGGAACGGGGGCGTTCGGCAGGCATCCTTGCACGAAAATCCCGGCAATTGAACCCGCCATATGCGGGATGCCGCGTTGCGGCGGGCACCGGATATAAGGTCAGGCGCCTGACGGATGCAAGGTGGTCAATCTTCCGTCCATCCGTGTGGAGAGACCCCCACCCCGCCCTCCCCCGCAAGCGGGAGAGGGAGTGGACCTACATTGCGGCAAGCATCGATAACCACAGCGCACACTGCGCCCCCTCTCCCGCATTTGCGGGGGAGGGTTGGGGTGGGGGCCGGGCTTGCTCCGACCATTATTGTTTACACCACAATCTCACACCGCCATCTTCCTGTGCCGCACCGGCGCCCCAACGGTGAGGCTTTCGGCCGCATCGATGATGGCGTTGGCGTCCATGCCGTGGTGGCGGTAGAGGTCGGCGATGGTGCCGGTCTGGCCGAACTGCTCGACGCCCAGCGCCTCGACCCGCTGGCCGCGCACGCTGCCGAGCCAGCCCAGCGCCGCCGGATGGCCGTCGATCACCGAGACAATGCCGCAGTCGCGCGGCAGCGGCGCCAGCAATTGTTCGATATGGCTGAGATGTGCCACGCCGCGGCGGTCGCGGCGCAGTTTTCGCGCCGCGGTCCAGCCTGCATGCAGGCGGTCCGCCGAGGTCACCGCCAATAGTCCGACATCCCGGTGGCTTTCGCCGATGAAGCCGACCGCCTCGATCGCCTCGGGCGCGACCGCACCGGTGTAGGCGATCACGACGTCGCAGTTCGCGCCCGGTTTGCGCAGCCAGTAGGCGCCGTCGGTGATCTCGCGCTGCAGGTCCGGCGTCATGATCCGCTGCGGCTGGTCGATAGTCCGCGTCGACAGCCGCAAATAGACCGATCCGCCGCCTTCTTCCCCTTGCCCGACTTCGCGCTGCATGTGCTGAAAACCCCAGCCCATGATCACGGAGAGTTCATCGACAAAGGCCGGCTCGAACGAGGCGAGACCATCCTGTGCGATGCCGATCAGCGGCGTTGCGATCGACTGGTGCGCGCCGCCCTCCGGCGCCAGCGTGATGCCCGACGGCGTCGCCGCCACCATGAAGCGCGCGTCCTGGTAGCAGGCGTAATTCATCGCATCGAGGCCGCGCTGGATGAAGGGATCGTACAGCGTGCCGATCGGCAGCAGCCGCTCGCCGTTGATCTGGTGCGACAGACCGAGCGCCGAGAGCATGATGAACAGGTTCATCTCGGCAATGCCGAGTTCGAGGTGCTGGCCCTTCGGCGAAAAATCCCAGTTGAAGGTCGAGGGGATTTTCTCCTGCCGGAACAGATCGTGGTTTTCCGCCTTCGCAAACAGCCCGCGCCGGTTGACCCAGGCGCCGAGATTGGTCGACACCGTCACATCAGGCGACGTGGTGACGATGCGCGAGGCCAGTTCGGTATCACCGCGCGCCAGTTCGTTGAGCACGAGGCCGAAGCCCTGCTGGGTCGACATCTGCGCCGCCGGCTTGAAGGCGAGCCGCTCGGGCACCTCGATCACGGGCGCGGTCAGGCGCCGGCGGCCCTCGGCGTTGAACGGCGCTTCGGTGAGAAACGCTTCGAGAGCAGCCGCCTCCTGCGACAACCCTTCGAACTTTTCCCATTCATGGCCGGGACGAATGTTCTGCGCCGCACGCCATTTTTCCATCTGCGCGACCGTCATCAGTCCGGCGTGGTTGTCCTTGTGGCCCTGCATCGGCAGGCCGACGCCCTTGATGGTGTAGGCGATGAAGCAGACCGGGCGATCATGGTCGATCGACTCAAAGGCATCGATCATGCTGGTCATGTCGTGTCCGCCGAGATTGGACATCAGCGCCAGCAGTTCCTCGTCGCTGCGGCGATCGATCAGTTGGGTGACCTGTCCCTGATCGCCGATGTCGTCCTGCAGATGTTTTCGGAACGCAGCACCGCCCTGGAAGCACAGCGCGGCATACATCTGGTTCGGGCAATTATCGATCCAGCGCCGCAACGCCTCGCCGCCGGGTTCGGCGAACGCCGCCTGCATCAGCGTGCCGTACTTCACGATTCTGACGTCCCAGCCGAAATTGCGGAACATGGATTCGAATTTCTCCCAGAGCCCTTCGCGCACCACGGCGTCCAGGCTCTGGCGGTTATAGTCGACGACCCACCAGGTGTTGCGCAGCCCGTGCTTCCAGCCCTCGAGCAACGCCTCGAAGATATTGCCCTCGTCCATTTCGGCGTCGCCGACCAGCGCGATCATCCGCCCCTCCGGACGATCTTTCATCCAGCCATGTGACTTGACGTAATCCTGCACCAGCGAAGAGAACAGGGTTTGCGCCACGCCGAGACCGACTGACCCCGTCGAGAAGTCGACGTCGTCGGCATCCTTGGTGCGCGACGGATAGGATTGCGCGCCCTTGAAGCCGCGGAAATTCTCCAGCTTCTCGCGGGTCTGGTGCCCGAACAGATACTGGATGGCGTGGAACACCGGGCTGGCATGCGGCTTCACCGCAACGCGGTCCTGCGGCCGCAGCACCGAGAAATACAGCGCCGACATGATGTTGGCGAGCGAGGCCGAAGAGGCCTGATGGCCACCGACCTTCAGGCCGTCGGTGTTGGCGCGGATGTGATTGGCGTGGTGGATGGTCCACGATGACAGCCAGAGCACCTTGCGTGCCAGCGCGGACAATAATTCCAGGCGTGCGGGCTCGATGGGCATGGCGTTGCTCCGGACTCGGGGTCAGGGTCAAATTTTACCGGGCATCAGGCTCCCAGAAATCTCAAATTTACGCGACATACCGGCCAAAATTGGGATAGAATCCCAATCCGAACCCCATTATCCAGAGTTCATTCCAATGCACGCCCTCGACGCCATCGACCGCAAGATCCTCAGCCTGCTGCAATCCGACAGCCGCATGACCATGCAGGAGCTCTCCGAGAAGGTCGGGCTCTCGGTGTCGCCCTGCCACCGCCGGGTGAAATTGCTGGAGGAGCGCGGCGTCATCACCCGCTACATCGCGACCGTCGACCAGAAATCGCTGGGCCTGCATGTCAGCGTCTTCATCTCGATCAAGCTGGCGCGGCAGAAGGAGGAAGACCTCAACCGGTTTGCCAAGGCGATCTCGAAATGGGACGAGGTGCTGGAATGCTATCTGATGACGGGCAATCGCGATTACCTGCTGCGCGTCGTCGCCGCTGATCTGTCGTCCTACGAGGCGTTTTTGAAAAACAAGCTGACGCGGCTGGATGGCATCGCCTCGATCGAGTCGAGCTTTGCGCTGAGCCAGGTGAAGTATTCGATCGCACTGCCGGTGTGACGTCGTCGTGGTTCGGGTCGTCATTGCGAGCCAACGGGTCGCGCGAATGCGCGCCCGATGACGGGCTCCGCGAAGCAATCCATAGCGGCGCCAGCGGAAAAATGGATTGCTTCGTCGCTTCGCTCCTCGCAATGACGGATACAGTACGGCTTCACCAACGGTGTCGTCCTCCGCGAAAGCGGGGGACCCAGTACGCTGCGGCTTTTCGGTTCTATCATCGGCGTCTCTGGAATACTGGATCGTCCGCCTTCGCGGACGATGACACTGAATATGGGTTCGCGATCTCGCGGCCTGACATGCCCGAGCTTTGCCAGAAACTTCCCGCCCTCGAAAACTAGAGGGCGCAGGGAAGACCGGGTGCGCGCTGCACCCGCGGTCTCGTGTGCGGTTTGCACTAAGTAGGCTGCACACGAGCATACAGGGCAGCGGTGAACACCCGGCCTTCCCTGCGCAATGGCTTTACGGCTTATGCCGTG
>NZ_JAFCLZ010000013.1 GCF_018130165.1 Bradyrhizobium sp. JYMT SZCCT0180
CTGACTGGAGCCACCGGCGCCACAGGTCTGACTGGAGCCACGGGTGCGACCGGTCTGACTGGAGCCACCGGCGCCACAGGTCTGACTGGAGCCACGGGTGCGACCGGTCTGACTGGAGCCACCGGCGCCACAGGTCTGACTGGAGCCACCGGTGCGACCGGCTCGACTGGCGTGACAGGTGCCACCGGCTCGACAGGTGCGACCGGCTCAACGGGTGCCACTGGCGCGACGGGTGCCACCGGCTCGACAGGTGCCACCGGCTCGACAGGTCCAAACGGTGGAGCTACGGGTCCGCGGCAGCACAATAACAACGGCCTTGGCAACGGCCCGGAGGGAGGCGAAACTGGACCCTCTGGTACCGATCCGAGCAACCCAGGCCACCAAAAGTCGACCAAAGTCGGCATCAGTCCTGCCGATGTCTCCACTGGCGGCTCTGGGCAGATGACCTTCATCAGCGGCGCGCAGGGCAACATTGCCCACGGGCCGAAGGCGCCGCCCACGCGCGCTATCCTCGGTGGGGTGCAGGACCTGCAGCCGCATGACTTCTCGGCGGGCGGCGCGACAGGAACTGGCCACACAGGCGCGGGCGGTCAAACGCCCGAGCCAGGGTCGAAGGTCAAAGGCGGACTGTCTCTCGACGATCCGCATGGGCCAAAGACTGTCGAAGGCGTGTTCAAGCCGAACGGCTAGTCGACAGGTATGACCATCAGAGGAGCGCGGCTGAAGCGGCTGCGCTCTTCCGCAAACGACTAGCGCGGCGTCGCACGGCGCCGCGCTTTCCGTTTCCAGATAGGATTGATGAGCGCTCGAAGACGGGCCGACGTCGATCAAAGAAGACGAGAGCAGCTTCGATCCGGGCCTTAGAGGTCACGACGGCCTCGACCAGCCCAGTCGGTGGGCGTCCCGAATTGGTTTGGATCAATGGGGCGCAACATTACTGAAGCCGGGCGATAAGAAGCGAGACGCACACGCCGGGACGAACCGCGCTAAGCTGAACTTGGTCAATAGAGAGGGGACGTGGCCAGCAGCGTCCTCGCGGCCGCACCCAGGATGGGCTTTTCTTGCGGGACTAAGTCACCCTCTCATTATTGGTCCGCCACTTCAAAGCACGGGAATTGAAATGGGCCGGCTTAAATTCTCGATCCTTGCGCGGTGCCTTAGGTCCGGTGGACACTTATCGCGTCCATAAGACGAAGCTGAGAGTGTGACGACGGCAAGGTAATTTCGGGCGGTCTTTTCGAAGCGTGTTGCGACACGCCTGAACTGCTTGATCTTTGAGATGCAGCATTCAACAGATGGCGTGGACATAGAGGTGCTTGTCGAGCGGATATTTTAGGGCGCGTGACGGGTTGTTGGGAATGACGGCGGTCATGGAGATGTAGCGAGCGTGCAATCCAATAACCACTCTCATGCGCATGCCATGTCATTCCACCTGCTTTGAGGTCTTGCTTTCCGTGTGCAATAGGCACAGCTTCTCCACCATCGTCCATCGTCGCGGAAAGATCCGAAGCCGCGGCGTGCGGACCTGCTGCGGGCCCGAGAGTTGGAGGCTTGGTGAATGGAATCTAATTAAATGTTCGGAGCGCGCGGACCATGACGAGTTTCCCAAGAATCGTCGCGTCGATGACGACCATTCCATCAAGGATCGGCTGCATTCGTCCGGTCATGGAGGCGGTTGTAATTCAAACCGTTCCGGTCGCACCCATCGAGTTGAACATTCCTCATATCTGCCAGTGCACTGGCCAAACCTATGAAACTCCGGACTGGCTCACTGGACTTGAACGGGTAATAATCTATCGTACGGAAGATTATGGGCCCGTTGCGAAGATCGCGCCGACTCTGCTGCGATACACGGCCGATCAAGAAACTTATATCTGGTCGGTTGTCGATGACTGCGCCTATCCTGCCGCGCTACGGGGGCAAGCTTAAACCAGATGGGACGGTGAATTTCTGGTTCGGCGAAGCTGAGGTTACGATGTTTGACCGTTGTGGCGGGGTTCTCTACCCACCGGACTGTATCGGGAAAGATTCCCAGCCTATTTGGCTCTTACTGCAGCTAATGAACGTTGCCGAAAAAATGACGACTCGTGTTGGCAATGTATTTTAGCCACCATCTTTTTCCGATGTATTTGTACAACCGGCCGACGGACGAAGTGCCGTACATGGTAACAGGCTGGCTCGATCAAGATCCCCTATCAGCGAATGGACATGTAGAAAATTACAGAAGATTTCGCGTCTATCAACTCGAATGGCCTGCCAAAACTGCCCTCCATGGTGATGGAGGCGCGACGTGACACAGGCTATTCGCCGGGCCTTGCACTGTTTGCGTCCGCATTCCGTGCAGGGGCTGGCCAAATTTCGTGCAGGTGCGGCCGCCGATGGCGGATATGTCATGCTCAATGCATTGCACGGCTGTCAAATCGCTTACTCAATCGGCATAGGGGGCGATGTGAGTTGGGATCTGGCGATGGCAGAACGAGGGTTGCTGGTTTTTCAGTACGATCACACTGTCGATGGACCGCCCGCTGAGCATCCCAACTTTCGCTTTCACAAGACCGGGCTCGCCGCCGCTGACGGGGCAGGAATGATCTCACTTCCCTCGGCTATCCACGCCAATGGGCACGCGGCGCGCAGCGACATAATTCTGAAAATGGATATCGAGGGAGCAGAGTGGAACATTTTGGACACCCTCGGCAGTGATACTCTAAGCCAATTCAGTCAGATTGTGATTGAGGTTCATTACCTTAGACGTTTGGAGGAGCCTGCCTGGCTCGACCGCGCACATCGGATTTTTGCCCGGATGGAGGCGACGCATGCCTGTGTCCACGTTCATGGCAACAACTGGGGCCCTCTGTGTGTGATCCACGGTATTCCTGTGCCAGATGTATTGGAACTTTGCTTCGCTCGTCGAGATCTTGGAAGGTTCGAGCTGTCGAACGAACTGTTCCCGACGCCTCTTGATGCTCCCAACAAATCGGGGGACTATGATTTTTTCCTTGGGGGCTTTCGGTTTCTTTGCACCGATCCGATGTCTACCGATGAACCCTGACAGAAGAGTCCCGGGGTGCGTGTCTAGGCGAACCGCCTGTGGCGTCGCGACATGCGCCGTCTAACGCCAACACCCCTACGCTAAAAAACGATTGCTTCGAAAGGCTGGCTTCAGGAAGGACTTGGATCCGACTTTCCTAGTCGACAGATCGCATCATAGGTCGTACGGCTTAAAAAGTTGCATGCGAGCGAGCGGTAACAACTGCGGGGATTTAAGCAAATGTCGTCGGCTCACCCGTCCCTCCTTGTCGCCCCCATCGAGCTCGCTGGTGATTGGGGGCACATGATCCCCGACGCTGCTATGCATGTGGTTCAGCGGATGCGTTCGGCTTGCTTTGATGGTTTGCGGCTTGTCTCGGACGACCAGCCGGATCGCCTGCGGGTTGAGGAGCGCACTTCAGGCGGTCCCGCCATCTGGCTGCATCCGGATGGAACCACCACGGGTTGGATCATTGTCGCTATCGGCGAGCGGGACTGGTCTAGGCTTGCATATCAGTTCGGCCACGAGCTCGGCCACGTGACAGCCAACTCCTGGCGACCGGACGCAAAACCGGCGCCGCCCAGCCAATGGTTGGAAGAGGCCCTGGTCGAGGCATTCTCGCTGCGCGGCCTGGCGCTTTTGGCGGATAGTTGGTCAAAGGATCCGCCATTCAAGGACGATAGCGGATTTGGGGCAGCCGTGGCCACCTACCGGCAGAACATCATCGAGCGCTACGGCAAGCTTGCAATCGAACAGGGTAATCCAAAAGACCTGCGCATTTGGTTTAAGCAACATCGTGCCGCGATGGAAGCACAGCCCGGTTTGAACGCCTTCGCGCAGGCGGCGTCTCTCAGTATCCTCGCAGAGTATGAGCGCAACCCGGCTGGCGTGGAAGCCCTCGGGGCGCTGAACAGATGGGAAGGCCGCAGCGCGCTTTCGTTGGAGCAGTATTTCGAGGCCTGGAAGGCAAGCTGCAAGGACTTGAAGGCCTCGGCGGAGTTGCCCAGTCAGCTGGAAAGATCGGTTGGCTTGAGCTGACAGGACTCGAAAAGTTCATGGTATTCGATCCCTAAAAGCCAACCCTAATTCGCGCGTGCATCTGCTTTTTAAGCCTGTCTCATCCGCTTTCGCCTTATCCGATGGATACGCCTTTTCGCAGACGGCACGTTCGCTCGTCTCGGCCCAGCGCGCGCAACCGCTCAATGGCAACGATGGCGAGCGGAATCTCGCTTTTCTCTTCCTGTCATGCCCAGCGAAGTTGATCTACGGCTTCCGACAAAATTTAGCCGGGCCAGCCGAAGCGGCGCGATCCATCATTCTTCTTTTCGCGGCACTCGGAAGCACCGCCGTTCTGGTCGACGAGATCGTTCGCCGCTTTCATGCAAGTCTCGCCCTCAGTCAACTCGGCTCAGCGGATCGTTGCAATGACTCTGACGACTCCTGTGCGAGATTCCGCGCGCATCGGACAAGTGCCCGAGCCGCCTTGATCTGGGCGCTATTCAGCGAACGGATCACTTGCGCTTACGGATCCAGACGAGTGTTTGATGTCTCATGCCGGTTCTCAGAAATTGCTACGGAGGCATGCACACGTACGCCTTTAGCTTCGGATAGGCTTGATTCGTCATGGCATCAAAGTTTTCAGAGATCGCATTCGTTTTGAAGCAAGCTGAGGATGGCTCGGCAGTTGCGGAAGTCTGTCGCAAGGCCGCGATCAGGGAGGTGAGGTTTAACTGGCGCAAGAAGTATGCGGGGCTGATGCCCTCGGAGATGAAGCGGCTGCGTCGGCAAACTCGGCCGCCAGCAGGGGCCTTATTGCTTCACCATCGGAGCCGAAGGTCAGCCATCCATAGACTTCGCGGGTGTCGAGCACCTGCGGTATGGCCTCTTTTCGCGCGCTGGCGGAAAAAATCACATATTCATAGCGGCACGACGCATCATCGTAAGTGAGGCGAGGTATCGTATCGGCACGGACGAGATAGGTGCAGTGGACGAGCGCAACCTCATGGAGACCCGGTGAGGCGCGCTCGAGAATTTTGTGGTACTCGACGCTGTCTAGAAAATACCCGTTCGCATCGACGATGTGGTGATAGTTGGAATAGTTGGGTCTGTCGATATCGACGCATCTAAGTAGCGGCGCTACGATCGGCAGGTTAAGGTTGACTAGATTCCGTAAGGTGAGGGGACGCAGGTAATTGTCGACGTCGACGACGAAATAGAAGTTGCATCCCAGCGCTAAGGCTTGGTCCATGCTGTGCTGGCGGATTCGGCCTAAAACCGAAAAGCGCGTGGCGTTCCATTCGTGGTCGTCGAAGTCTTGAACGCGCTCCGCGACGTCGCTGTCGTCGAACTCAACATGCCCGTAGCGCGCGCCAACCCGAGCCACCCAATCGCGCAGGATATCTGCGGTCGCATCTTTATTGTTGTTTGTCCTGATGTGCAGCGAGATATATTCCGGCGGGTAGTCCAGCGCCTCGATGCACTCGAGAAACAAAGGCAAATGGCCGGCCTTACTCTTTGCCAGAATTGCGATTAGGACTTTTGGGGGAGACGTTGTCGCGAATGGCGCCGTGCCCGCATCAACAAACGACGAAGGTTTGACTTCCCGAAGCTTGTCCAGCGCGAAACGGGCGTTAGCTATGATGCGCTTTCTCGTGGCTTCATCTATTTTCGCGTGTTCGAGAATGCGCAGACAATCGGCGATGCAGCTGTGGTAATCGCCAGCCCAATAGGCGTTGATGGCATGTTCGTCGAGAAGGCCCCATTCATAGATCCAGCCTTCAGAGAAGAGGGCGCCAGGAGGTAACGGCAAGTCTATCCCGCGACGA
Source organism: Bradyrhizobium sp. JYMT SZCCT0180 (assembly GCF_018130165.1). GTDB lineage: Bacteria > Pseudomonadota > Alphaproteobacteria > Rhizobiales > Xanthobacteraceae > Bradyrhizobium. The sequence continues at coordinate 5,854 of NZ_JAFCLZ010000013.1, forward strand.
GCGATTTCGGCTCCTAATTGGTTTTTGCCTTTGTACCGACAGTAACGGCTCGCACCGTGCAATGCTTCCGTTCTTGCAGACTGCGATTCAGTGGCTTGCTGATACGCAGCAATGATATCGTCCTCAGGAAATTCGAGCTCCTCTTTCAGACGTGCTGCGCCCAATAGCGCTACGTAGATCTCTTCCTGCCAAAAGCCCATCTCCGCTCGAGACAGATATAGGTCGAGCGCTTTCTGTTTCTCGCCGAAATCGCGATAACTCTGAGCGAGATAAAATGTGTAGCGGGAGCGGAGAAACGCGTCAGTCTCGTTTTGCAATGCTCGTTCTAACAGCTCGGCGTCTTTTCGGAATTTCTGCGGATCCTGACTACGCGCGCCGCCACCGTGGATCTGGATGGCAAACCCTGAGGCGGTCTCACGGCTATGAGATCCGGCTGGGATTTCCAGAAATTCATGCAAGACACCGCGGAAATAAAAGTCTTTCCTGTTGCTGCAGATTTGCGGTCGGTAATGCCTCATTGCACCGTGATTGATCGGGACATCATAGAAGTCCGCTTCCATAGTGGTCTTGAATGCGGCGACGTCGAACCCGGGATCGAGGGTGAGCGTATCGTCGGCATCGATGATGAACGCGTAGTCGATATGCTCGGTTTTTCGAAGGCAGGTCAGCGCATGGGACCGATTGTACGCAAAATCATGCCATGGTTCTTCGACGACGGTACCGGCAATACAATTCTTAGTGAGCCAATTTCGGATGATTTCCTGCGTTCCGTCGGTCGAGCCTGTGTCCTCAATCAAGACAAAATCGATAATCGGTCGTACACTGTCGAGGCAGCGGACAATGACGCTTGCCTCGTTCTTGACAATCATGCAAAGGCCAATCGACTTCATGGTCATTAACAACACACCTTCCTGTGCGGCGATCCCTTCTATGTTTTCTGGGACGCAAATCGCGCGTTAGCTTCCATTCGTTGCCTGTCGTCTTCCGTTGGAACGGAGCTGCCCGCCGCTAACAGCCGTAGCACGCATGCCGAGACTAGGATGATCATGATCCTAGAGTCCGTCTTGGTCAGGGAACCTAGGGCAACGCGTTAAGCTCCTCGGGCCAGTCAGCCCGTCAATGCTCAAATGTTGTGTTTGCCATCGATGCGTGCGGGGCAGTCGAAAGGCTCATCAATGCTAACCGTGCCATCGCAGCGGGGGGCTTGCAACCAAATTTGAGTTGTGTCAGCGGCGATTCATGTTAGGCCGCCTCCGAGTGGAGGGCGTGGTATGACGGCAGACTTGGAGGGGGCGCGCGAATGGTTCAAACGCGCCGCAGAGGCGAGATCCAGACGCTCAAGTTCCCTTGGCGGAATGCCGGTCAACGGGCGCGGTGGCTCTGCCGCTCTCGCTGCGGGCAAAAGCTGTGTGAGCAGCCCGCAGCCCCAGGGCATGACGGCGGAATTTTTGCAGAGGGGGCGATGTACGGCGGCGACCACGTCTGCCGGTCGGTCGCAATTGCCGCAGGAGAGTTGGTTTCGCGCCGCGTCGGAACTAGGCCATGGCCAGGCGCAAGTGATGCTTGGACGTTATCTAGGCAATGGAGCGGCGGGACATCGGGGAATTGAGGGAGCGAATGCCGAACTTGCGGAAGCTTAACTGAGAGAAAAAGTCAAGTTCAGCAAGCGCCGTGAAGAATTAATGCCTGTCGAACTGTGCATAGAGGAGGTGTTGAAGTGCAAGAAACGTCGCTAGTGCGTTCGAGGCAGTCTTCAACGATGACCGCTGGAGGTTCTGGTCCCAGATCTCTCCCAGCAGTACGATTGAATATCGCTCATTCTTGGAAAGATTTATCCAGGAAAATGAAGTAAGGACTGTGACCGATCTAGGATGCGGCGACTGGCAGTTTTCCCGTTATATAAATTGGTCATCGGTGCGATATACTGGTCTCGATGTTGTTCAGTCGCTGATAGATGAAAATAATAAACGATATGCTGCCGATAATATTAGCTTTCAGCTTTCCAGAAACTTTGACTCGTTGCCGGGTGGCGACTTGCTCATCGCAAAGGAAATGTTGCAGCATCTTCCCAATAAACTCATTGCCGCTTACCTCGAGGTGATTTCCCAGCGATATAAGTTTGCGTTGCTTACTAATAGCATAGCACCGGGAAGTGGTGTGAATAGCGATATCGAGGCTGGCGGATATCGGCCGTTGCGTTTGGAGGCAGCTCCGTTTCATGCGCGAGGAGTTATAGTTCTTATTTATTATCCGAGAAATGACCATCAGATTTGGCGGAACGCCGTCTTTCTAATGTTAGGTAATTGAAAAAAGCAATTCCGGCGGCGGGCGTGGATTCAAATGGCACCACACACCGGCCGAGCCGAGGGCGCTGGCAACGACCTGCTTGGTCGCGCGCGAGATGGCTTCGTCCGTCGTCAGCAATCCAAAGGCCGGGTCGATCTGCATGTTTCTCTCATCGTGTGACGTTAGGGTGCGTCGAGCAGTTCAATACGTTATAACGTATAGATCGTAAGATGTCAAGGATCTTTCTAGGGGCGACCCTGCATCGGCAACGAGGCCTGTGAGTAGAGGTGCCCACGTCGTGAGGTAGAACCAGCGATAGTGGGAGTTGGGCCGACAACCGACTGCGTGACCACTCGCTCAAGGGCGGCTCGATCGGTAGCGGGGGGCGGCCGGCTAAAGATTAGGCCGGATTACCGGCCACTATCGAACAGCCTGGCTAGGTCCACTTTCAGCGCTTCAGCCAATTTCACGAGCGACTCGAGGGTAGGATTTGCCTCGCCTCGTTCTATCTCGCTGATCAACGCTTGTCTGATTTCGGCCGCCTCGGCGAGGTCTTGCTGGGATAAACCGGCATCTTGCCTAAGCTGCCTTACATTGGCAGCCAGCCATCGTGCGTGACGAGCAAGCTTTGCAGGCATCTTTTTGCTGGGCCGAGCCATTCCGTACGGGGCTCATTGTCGTGAGCGGACAGTCACTTTCGGTGATTCCCGGGGCCAAGTCCAATCGGCGACTGAGGTTCAAATGAACCCGTTGATCGGGGAACTCCCTGTATCCAGCGTTCTGAGCTGAGGGACTAGCGCCGAGAACATCTCCGTCCTGCCCCGCGGCGTCGTCAACTTGGCCATGAAACCAACGCGCGCTTTGTAGATCACGTGGGCTCTAGGTTGCTCAGTTCGCCGTGGATGAAGCGCCTGACGTAATCGGCAACGACAAGATCGCGGTCCGCTGGCATTAGTGTCCCATGTCTGAATGTCCGCACCGCGATGTAGAAAGTTCGACCGTCGAGACCCCAAACTGCCTCGCTCTCACGTTTCGGAGACAGCTCGCCCGAGTTGCGAGCTTTTGAAGCGCTTCATCTTACGTATCTCCAGGCAACGGGCAGGTTTCCTCGTTTTTCGATCAGCGCCAAATAACGCGGAGCCACACGCGTTGCCCCCGATCTCTGCGGCTCGACCGACTGGACCAAAATTACTCCGACTTCATCCCTGACGCCGAGATGACCTGGCGCCAGTTGTCGCTTTCCTGCGTCATAAAGGTGGCCGTCTCTTCAGGCGAACTTCCAACGGGGACGAACGTCAAAACCGCTTGACCTTTGATCTCGCCCAAGCGGCCGTTTCTGATCGGCCGCTTGTGGCGCAAAGCGGTCGATCGTCGCGCCGATGTGCCAGAACCGGTCGCTGCTGATCGCAAATGGGATTCGTATCGCCTCTCGAGCAGGCCTAGGCGTTACCGTCAGATCGGGCAAAGAATACATACTTGGATTTAAGTAGCACGTCAGCTGGGATCTGGCGTCGTGCTTCAACCCTTGCATGTCAATACGACACGGAATCCGTTCGGCGCGGATCGGCAGAAGCAGCTTCCGCTATATCAGAGCGTGATTCCTTCTCAACTAGTTGTGAGTTTGCGGTCACACCCGCTGCCTTCGGGGAGCGGTCGTTTTGTCCATATGCGATGGAGCTCAGCCGCCGTACTTGGTCGTCTCGAACAGAAACCAGACCCTCTGTTCGCCTTCGTCGATCCAATTCTCGAGAAGGCTCGCGCCGGCAAGATCGCCATTCTTATCGCAGAGCGCGTGTGTCTCACGCATGTTTGTCACGAGAAACTCGTTGTCCTTGCGCAGTTCTTCCAGCATGTCGGCGGGTCGGACGTCGGCCTCATCGTTGTCGCGCAGACGCTGGCATCTCGCAATATGGCCAATCGATCTAATCGTGGTGCCGCCTATCTTTCTGACCCGCTCGGCGATCGCGTCCGTCGTCGCGAAAATCTGCTCACCCTGATCGTCCAGCAGCAGATGGTAGTCGCGAAAATGCGGACCCGAAATGTGCCAATGAAAATTCTTTGTCTTGAGGTAGAGAGCGAACATGTCCGCCAAAAGCCGCGTGAAGGACGCGGAAAGCGTCTGAATGGCATCGTCGGAGAAGCCGGCCGAAGTCTCAAGTGCGGCAAGAGCAGTCATTTCGCCAATCTCCAGTATTTGCGGCTAATCACAGCGTGAACCATCGGCGGCAAGGCGCTAGTTCCGCTGAGCGGTCCAGTATCCCGAGCAACGGGCACTTCCAGAATAGCCGTTCCACGTACCGCGGCCGGAATTGCTCGAGAGTCGGCCCGAGCCGGACGCGTACTTGTCATGAACGGTCACCGAGGCGTGAACGGCACCGGAACGCGCCACATGGCCCAAAGCAATCGAATAGGCAATCAGCTCAGATGATGGGCCTGCTGGAGGCCGTACCGCACGCACCAATCTTGATAATTCGCCAGAAAATCCGGTTGGCGAATGGCAGTGAATGCAACAGATTGAAAATCTACGATGCGCAAGCGGGCGACAAATTTACAGCTCTTAACAGATCGCCAACCGGACCAGGCCGGCTGCAAGGCTTCACGGGATCAGATGGTTTGGATCGATCCATAGCTTGATTTCGTTTGCGGTCGACGTTCTTTCTCGTCTTTCTGAATTCGCTCCGTTGCGAATCTTTGGGCGAAGGTGAAAAGGCATGAGGATCGCGCCAGTGTCGGCTTATGATCTTGGTTTCCACCGGCGGGCTGGGTGGAATTACGACAGGGGTGGTTGGCTCGATTGGCTGCAAGACAGCTTGGGGCGAGGCTTCCTGACGCACGTAGTTAATCTCAAGTCGATCCGCCTTGCTGAGCGCGTGTTCAGCGTCAGCAACGCCGACCGTCGATGCGTCTGGTGATATCTCAGCGGCCGCGAGGCCGGCAGGCGTCCTAACCGCCTTGCCGACAGTCAAGGCGCTGACCAGCGCTAATGCAATCGCAAGCCAGATCGTCCTGATCATCTGCTGCCCTAGACCGGTATCAGCGGGTAGCCTCAGCATGGATTCTGGCGGTTAAAGGGCGGGATAGACCCAATTGTGAGGAATAAAGGGAAATCGCCGGCGAGCGCGCTTCGTTGCCGGCGAAAGCTTCATCTCTTAAGGCCGAGAGTGCGGGTCTTCTCCTGTTCAAAAAACGTGAAAGTGACATCCAGTTCCTGCTCGGCCACCGGGGGGCCGTTCCGTCCGCCAGCGCTACGCAACCGGGTTTGCGTTCACAAGTGTACAGACGCTTGCAATTTTTCAGGTCAACATATGTGACGCATTAGGTCATCACGGCCCCAGTTGCTTCCCCGCGCTGGGGCCGCTTTTTAACAAGCACGTCAGCCAGTTCAATCGCGGCCGCATAGGAAGCTAGGTTCCCTCGTGCACACGATTGAGCGCCTAGCTGAACGCGAGCACGAGCCAACCTGAGCACAAACGGTTGCGATTAGCGCGAGAAACCGTCAGACGACGAAGTCGTGATTGCGCATGATACACCTCCTACCGCTGACGGGAGGCGGATGGTCCGAATTAATTGAAAACTTCGGAATCAGTTGGAGCCGAACTTCCGAACTAGAGCCCGGCGCAAGACCACTCGTTCATGTGGGCTGCGGTATCAAGCTGCCGGAGCTGGCCCACCGATCTTGCCGGTACGGCCTTCGGATGGATCGGTGCGACGTCGTGTTCGGCTCGGTCAGACTGGCGCTGGGGCGTTCAGTGCTCAACTAAAGGACCCCCGTTACCGCGGACCTCGAGAATTGCGCGAAAAGTAGCCGTTAGCCAAAAGTAGCTTTGAGCAGATCTGTGACCACCCAAGCCAGGAATGTCGCTATCGCGGCCAAAATCATTGTTGGATGGCGAGCACTGGCAATCTGGCGCCTGATACTATCCCAAAGATGGTTCAAGGTGCCCTCCGCCAGCGTCAACTGTCCGGGCCGATCTGGAGCTCAAGCAACGCTAACCGCTGCAAAGCGAGTGGATCGCATTCGCCATCCCGGGCGAGTCGAAGGATTGTTTCCGCCAACCGATGGATGGTGTGTGAACTGACCGGCTCCGGAAGTGCGTTGACGGCATCCTGAAGCGCGATATCCATCACCTGGATCGCTTCCGGAGAGAATGACGCGTCCGCAAAGTCCTTCATGTTTTTGACACGAGCGAGGAGTGGAATACCTCGACAACGGGAAAAAGTGGTAAGGGTTCCAAATCCTGAGTTAAACGGTGTGGGGATCCGCGATACGAAGTTTTATGGCTTGGAGCCTTTGAACTCTAACGTTCAGTCAAGCTTTCGCGTGGCGACAGCTTGGGCCCCGAGGTGTCAGCCGTGTAGACGAAGTCCGATGATATCGGGACTGACGGGGAAGTAGCAGCAGTTTGTCCAAGACGCACCTAGCGGACAGGGTCCTTCAGCACTTCGTCTATCATTTCGGCGAGCTTTTCTATCGTGAAAGGCTTTTTGGAGGGTTGGTTGATCACGGTAGCCGTCCGGGACGCCGGCCGCGCCGTAACCGGTGGCGAAAATAAACGGACGCCTATTTGCTTTGATGACGTCGGCTACTGGCGTAATCATCTGACCATTGAGGTTCACATCGACGATAGCTAGATCAAACTCTATCGATTGGACGAGCTGGATACCTTGGCTAATCTCACCCGGTTCGCCCGCTACCGTGTGGCCGAGCTCTTCGAGCATGTCGGCCACCATCATCCGGATCATTACTTCGTCTTCAACGAGTAATACTGAGTAGCTTGTTGGGCTCGTCATTCTCAATCGTATCCGTTTCTGTAGCTAGACTGGGCGAGGGAGTGTCCGCGTTGCCGCCTCAACGAGCACAAATGGTCAGAGGGCTGCCTTTAGGAAATCTAACGCAGCAGAAGTTCCTTCACGTGGGCCGCCAGGCCTTCCATCGCAAACGGCTTTGTAACGATAGCCATTGTCAGGTACCGGTACCGGTTACTGACCCACATTCTCGCGCTAGATCTTAGGCCTGCTAGTTTCCGAGCGACAGGCTGATCCGAGTGACGACCGAATCCCACTGACGGTCTTCCGCGGCTGGATAATTTATTAGGACGCAATTCATGTATTCGTTTACCCGGTTGCAGCGGTTGTACCAGGTTCGCCCATTGCGAATGCTGGACACTGCAAAGAAACGCGGTGTCACTCGTTTGTACTGAATGTCAGCAGGAGGCCTCTGCTTTGCAAGAAAAGTGGCAGGCGAGTCGTTCTCAGGATTGGGAACTGACTGCAGAGTCAAATCTGCTCGGCGGTCGCTTGTGAAAAAGCGCCGCCCCGGGCCGCCCTCTGGCGCTCCCGCATCCTCGGTGAAAATACTCACCGGGATATCTACTTTAGCGCCGGTACTCGGGATAGCAAATTGCCGCCACTGCGTGCTGTCCGCAAAGGCTGCCATCGGGACGAGGCTGACAATCAATCCAATAATCCAGTTGCGCGCACCCATGCAGCATCTCAGGTCGGTTGATCTCAAACCATCAACTTCTGGACATTTGTTCAGTTCCTGCGGTTCTTCATGTCGGTCAATGAGAACGCAGGGGCGCGCGAGCGGAGGGGGTGAGGGCCGGGGGCGGTATGTCGGGATTGAAGGCCACCGGTACCGGTTATTGCCGCATGTTCTCGCGCTCGAGCATGCGTTTGTTCAGCCCCGTATTGGTCCTTGGAACGTTTCAACCGTCCCAGCATTGCCTGAAGACCGCGGCCAGCTAAGCAGGCACCGTGATGGCGTCGTGGCCGCCACAAGACCCGAGTGTTTAGTATGAAAAGCATTGTCGCGACCGCTATCATTCTCCTTTCCCTCTGCTCCGCGGCCGAGGCGCATCGTCTCTCCGGCACTGCTACCTACTATGGCGGAAGCGACCGGCTGTGCGGACGCCGCACGGCTTCCGGGGCGGTGTTCAACTGTGCCGGAATGACGGCGGCACATCGGACGCTGCCTTTCGGCACGGTGCTGACGGTCCAGAGCGGCGGCCGGTCGATCCAGGTCACGGTGACCGATCGCGGCCCGTTCACCGGCGCGTTTCTTGATCTATCACCCGCGGCCGCAAACGCGCTCGGCTGTCGCTGTACCCATCGCAACGTGACCGCGACTGTCATGCAAGTGGGATCGGGTGAGACCGTCGTCGCGGGTCGAGGTCGTCAACGCCCCGCAGCTGCGGCAGCCATGCCGCTGTTCTTCCAGCCGACGAATGCCTTTACAGATCCGTCGGGAACGTTCGGATCCTCAATGGCCATGGCACCTGTGCCGCGTCACCGAGATCGTCACCGTGGTCGGCGCTACTAGGACGCTTCTAAGGAGCAGGTAAGGCGGCCGCGTCCTAATTGTTGAACGGACCGCACCGACTGCGCCGAATCGACCCGTCGGAGTTGAATGTAAGTGTCGCTTGAACAATCTCATTTGGGACGCAGAAGTGCAGGACAATGTCGCTGCCGTCCACCTGCAAATCGATGAGTTCGCCGGCAAGACATGCCCGCCTATCCTGAGAATGTCCGTTCACCGGGGTAGAGCGGAAGTCGTCGTGGTCCGGCCAAAACGTCGCGAATGACCCTTAGCGGTCATGGCGCGACGCAGAATAGCGGATTGCCGTGCTCGACATCTAATGCCGCCGCAGCGAGCGGCCATGCCACCGCCGCACCGCCAAGAAGACTGATGAAATCGCGCCGTCTCATGCAACCCTCCAAGGAGGCTTCAGGACCACGCTAATCCAGGTCGAAGCATACCACATTGCGGCATGGGAGTCCGGGGTGTTGGAGGACGGATCTTGAGCCGACCAACGGCAGCTTCTGGCGCAAAGCGGCCGTTCGTACGCAGACAGCCATCCCGCGACCGATAAGGATACACATCACTTTGGAACCAGGCTCGGAGCGAGCGCCCGCCGCCGACGCACGAGCACACGCAGGACGAGATCTTCGTTTTCGTCCCGACGTCTGACCCTCGTCGGACTGCTCAGTTCAGACTCGCTTGCCGGCGCTAAGCCAACGCTTAGTGAACAGTATCTTCGTCCAATCGATTTCCAGTCCACGATGATAAGAACCTACTGGCAGCGATCTCCTCTCCCACACTCGAATTCGAAAGGGGTGTCCTTCGTGAGAACCGTCGCAGACCAGTTTGCCGCGATCAATCTCGTCTCTACCCCAGCCGTCCGGACAGAAAGTCCCGATGTCAAGACGGCACCGAATGACTTGGTCGAGCTCCGGCATGCCCAAGTGTTGTTGGCCATGCCGGATCGCGACAAATTGGTCGATGCTGCGGAGTACCTCTGCAACATCGGTTGGGCAGTCAATCTGTCCAGACTGCATCGAATGAAGATCTATCTGATCATATCAGCGGATACTTTGCCACTCGAAGCCGAGCGTTGCTGGCTACTGGGGCTGCTCACCAAAGAGCTTGTAACAAACGCAGTGCGTCACGCTTGCTTCTTCGGCCCTCGAGAGGGCAAGATAAGTATTGAGCTGACATGGGAAGGCAGCTTCGTTCATTGCGCGGTTTCGGACAACGGGCCGGGAACGGCGAGAGCAAGGCCAGCGCGCGACTTTAGGATCGCGCACAGTTTTGCCAGAAGCCTGGGTGGCCGGATAGGTCATTGGTTTGATGATCAAGGTACATCCTTTGTCGTGACCTTTCCATTCACGGAACGCGAGTTGCAGGAGATCAGGGCACCCGGCTTTCACCACGCCAGCGAGTCGGATTGAACCAGGACGCAGTGATTGGCTAGGCGAACGAGACCCGCAAGTCGCGCGGCAAGAGCGACGGCAGTCGGAGAGGTCGCAGCACACGCAATAAGATTGAGCGGCGTTCTCGCAGGATCGGCTCTACCGCTCTCGCGAAATAGTTCGCTTAGTTTCTGCGTGTCTTGGTGGGACCATGTAAATGCTCGGCTCGCCCAAGCATGGCCTCCGACATCTAACGCAATTCGGTCTCTTGCTCTTGCAGGCGCCTAGCTCCTTCAGCGCAGACAATTGCTTACGGTACTTTTGTGAGATCCGCTACGCTCTTTTCGATCTTCTTGGCCAGATCCAAAAGCGGAGGGACGTAAGATGCTATGGCCTTCGTCTTCGGCATTGCCGAAATGAAGTAACTCACTCCGAGGGTGGCAAGAACCTTGCGCCCGTGGCGTATGGGAACACTGAAGGTGTTCGCTGACTTCGGTTGGACATCAGGCGATCGTTCCGCGAAGCCGTTGCGCCGCACGCGCGCAATGATTTCGCGAACCTCCTCCGGGTCGCGTGCGGCGCGATCCTCGGGATGACCCGAGCGAGCGAGTACACCAAGAATGTATTTGCGCTCCGCTGCGGGACAGAACGCGATATAGGCGCGGCCCATCGCACGCGTCAGAAGCGGCAGCCTCATATTAACGGTCGCGTGAAATGGCGACATCGGGCTTTCCCGCGTTGTCGAGAACCGCACAACCATGGCGTCCCGATCGAACACGGCAATGCCAATCGGAAGCTTGTGCCGGCGGGTGAATTCGATCGCCCAGGAACGAGCGGCCTCGACCACCAGCGGATCACCATGGAAGCCTGAGCTTAGTGTGCGAACCCCCGAGGTGACCTGATAGCCGCCCTGTCGTGGATCGTTCGCCACGTAGCCGAGCAACCGAAGAGTCTCCAGCAGGCGTACGATGGTCGACTTCGGAAGAGCGGTTGCCTTGTGCAGATGTTGCACACTGTTGATTCGCTGGCGGTTGAGCTCTTCCAAAAGCGCGAAGGCGCGTCGAACCGCCTCGACGGGGGATCCGGAAGTCATGTGGTCCTCCTCAATAACGCTGTTTAGCCCTTAAGCCGCGCGTTTCCCTCGTTCCATACAGCGGAACGATGCGTCAAGCCACTGGCTGCCGGTCTGCTTTTGGGGATCAATGGCCGCAGATCACCTCGGCACGTCGCTTTCCAGGCTGGCTGGACCGGTTCACCAGCAGGGCAAGTCGCGCCGACGATCCAACCAGAACTTACTGTTGTCGCTTCCGGCCGCTGACTCTGGCGGGGATGGCATCAGTCCAAAGCTACATCAAAAAATTGGTCAGGAGGAGTTGCAGTGACGATTTCAGCGATCCATCGGGTGTCCCTTGCAACGCACGATCTGGCGGAGGCACAGAAATTCTTTGAATCCCATATCGGGCTAGGCCGACCCGTTAAAGTCGCCGATCAGACCATCGCTTTCGGCAGCGGCAGTCGGGGCCTGCGAATCAGAAAGCCGCCGAGGCTGCTCAATAGAACTGCGTCGGAATTGCACGGATCGGCAGGCACGCGCCATGTCGCTTTCGACACGGACGACTTGAACGGAATCGCGAGCCGACTGGACAAGGCGGCGATACCTTACGTGGATGCCCTGCCTGGCGACTTTGACGCATCCGCCATTTACACGATCGATCCGGCGATGAATGTCGTGGCCTTCTGTCAGAGATCGACGGGTGGGCCAACAGACCAAGCCATTCAGTCTTTGGTGCACGACTGGGGCTGGGGGATCCATCATGTCAATCTAGAGGCCTGCGACGTGCGAGAAGCCGCCGCATTCTACGTCGAAATCGCCGGTATGACCGAAGGTCGCTGGCAAGCTCCGGCTGCTGCTGGTGACGTCGTCGTGGATCCGTCGATGGTTTCGCTCTTGTCCCTTGGCGACTTCAACCGCGGCATACACATCGTTCGCGCCGACCCACGCTTCCCCAGCCGGTACAGCCTCGAGCACAACCCGACAGTCGGCGGACACCCGGCATTCTCGGTGCGCGATGTGCATGCCGTAAAGGCCCGCCTGGAACGGGACGGCGTGCTCATATCTGACGCCAAAGTGTATGCGATGGACAGGATGTATCAGATCTATCTCCAGGATCCCTCCGCAAACATGCTCGAGGTGAACCAGTTCATCTGAAGCAGGCAGTCATAACAACGCATCGGAGGAAAGAAATGAAAAGCCAGTCATTCAGATTCAATTTGTGCACCGCGTCAGCTATCGCACTTGCCGCTATCTCAGGCCAGGCTGCGGCACAAACGCCGCGCGCCAACGGCGAAACGGTCGGCATCCAGAACTACGCAAGCACGACCGGCAACATGCATGCGCTCATCGCCAAGGAGAAAGGCTTCTGCGAGAAGTACAATTTCAAGTGCGAGATCAAGATACTCAATTCGACCTCGCTCGGCCTGCAGGCGCTGGTCGGCAAGACCATCGACTTCACGCACGGCGCCGCGGATCTCGTCGGCGCGGCGGTGACCGCAGGCGCCGAAGTCGTCATTGTCGGCACCGTCCTGCCGGCTAACGTGCTCTCGATCAGCGTCCGCAATGACGTGCCGATGCCCAGCCGCGGCAAGGGCTATCCGGCGATCATGAACGACTTCAAGGGCAAGCGAATCGGCGTCGCCGCGCGCGGAAGCTCGAACGAGAAGTATTTCAACGCCATGCTCAGGGAGGCCGGCCTGAAGCCGGACGACGTGACATATGTTGCGGTGGGCGCTCCGAACACGGCCTACACCGCGCTTGCGATCGGCAAACAGATCGATGCGACGATCATGTACCAGCCGCTGACTCAGATCTGTCAATTCACTAAGACCTGCGAGACGGTGATCGACATGACAATCGGCGAAGGTCCGAAGTCGCTGGAAGCAACGGTCGGCGCCAATATCATCGTCGCTGCGCGCAAGGAGATGGTGGAGAGCAACCCGAAGCTGGTGGAAGCGTTCTACGCGGCGATGACGGACGCGGCCGTCTGGTTCAACGATCCGAAGAATTTCGACGAGCTCGTCAAGATCTACACGCCGATCATCTCCTTCGGCGACATGGCGGGTGCCGACGAAATTCGAAGGAACTGGATCAAGAGCGTAATCCCCGCCTACAGCAAGGACCTGAAAGTCAAGGTCTCGGCGCTGCAGGAGATCATGGACTTCAGCCTCGAGAACAAGATCATCGACGTGAAGGTCGAGGCCAAGCGGGTGCTCTGGGACAAGGCGCCACAGACGCCTTGAAGCGGCTCGGGTGAAAGGTCAAACCATGAATATGGCCATGAACACAACGCAGATGAAAACCAGCGCCGGTACCGCAGCAAAGCCAGCGCCGGGCTCGATCGTCTTCGACAAGGTGTCGGTGGCGTTCGAAGCCGCCAAGCTGACGGCGGTGTCGGAATTCTCGCTGAACATCGCTCCTGGCGAATTCGTCTCGATCGTTGGCCCCTCGGGCTGCGGCAAGACCACGCTGTTGAACTTCGCCGCCGGCCTTCTGCCGTCGGGCGCGGGACGCGGCACTCTGCTCGTGAACGGCAAGCCGCCGGTCACGGGCAGCCACGACGTCGCCTACATGTTGGCGCGCGACGCGCTGGCGCCATGGCGCACGGCGCTCGGCAACGCCGAACTCGGCACCGAGGTCCGCGGTGTTCCGGTCGAGAAGCGCCGTGCCCGAGCACTCGACCTGCTGGAAAAGGTCGGCCTGAAAGGTTTCGAGAACGCCTATCCCAAGGCGCTGTCGCAAGGCATGCGCCAGCGCGTGGCGCTCGCGCGCACTTTCTCGCTGGACTCGCCGATCCTGTTGATGGACGAGCCGTTCGGCGCGCTCGATGCGCAGACGAAACTTCAGCTGGAAGACGTGCTGCTGTCGTTATGGCAGCGCGAGCGGCGCACCGTGCTGTTCATCACCCACGACCTGTCAGAAGCAGTGTCGATGTCGGATCGGGTCATCGTCATGAGCTCGCGGCCAGGGCGCATCATTGCCGACGTTCCGATCACGCTCGGCCGACCGCGCTCGGTGCGCGCGCTGCAGAAGGAGCCACACTATCACGAGCTTTACGCCCAGGTGTGGAGCAAGCTGGAAGAGGGATTGAGCCAATGACCGACGAACACGTGTGGGGATCTGGAAAGATCTGGGCGGCGCGGCTGATTGTTCTTGCCGTGTTCTTCGTCTTCTGGGAGTGGGCGGCGCACTCGAAACTGATCGACCCGATCCTGATCGGCAAGCCGACCGGCATCGTGCAGTATCTTTGGCAGGAGGTGTTCGTCACCCAGAGCCTTTTGAACGACTTCTATTGGTCGATGGGCGGCACCATGATCGCCTTCGTGCTCGGCAGTGTCGCAGGCGTGCTGGTCGGCATGCTGTTCGTCACGAGCCCATCGACGGAAGCGGTGTTGAACCCGATCTTCACGGCGCTGAACGCGATGCCGCGCATCGCGCTGGCCCCGCTGTTCATCATCTGGTTCGGTCTGGGCCTCGGCTCGAAGGTCGCTGTCGGTTTCAGCCTCACCTTCTTCATCGTGCTGAGCAGCACCGTGGCCGGCGGGCGCGGCGTCAATCCCGATCACATCACGCTCGCCCGCACGCTCGGCGCCAGCGAAAGCCAGATTTTCCGCAAGTTCGTGCTGCCGAGCGCCGTGCCGGTGATCTTCAACGGCCTGCGGCTTGGCCTCGTCTTCGCCCTGCTCGGCGTGATCGGTGCGGAGATATTCGCCTCCGAACACGGCCTCGGCCAGACGCTGTCGGTGCTCGCCGCAAGCTTCAAGACCAATGGGGTGTTCGGCATCATCTTCCTGTTGTCGATGATCGGCGTCGGCATCAGCTCGGGGATGAGCTCGCTGGAGAACCGCCTGCTCAGGTGGCGATAAGAACATGATGGAGGTAGACATGAAACCGCTCGAAGGTACCCACGTGCTTGATTTCACACAGGTCCTCGCCGGTCCTCTGTGCACCCAGTATCTTGGCGATCTGGGTGCGGAGATCATAAAAGTCGAACCCGTCGGCAAGGGCGACGACACGCGACAGTGGCCGCCTTTCCGGGAGGGGTTCGGAGCGGTTTTCCTGAACGTGAACCGGAACAAGCGGAGTCTGGCGCTCGATCTGAAAAATCCCGAGAGCCGACCGATCGTCAGGTCGCTCGTGGAGAAAGCTGACGTCGTGATCGAGAGCTTCGCTGGCGGCGTGACCGAGCGGCTCGGAATCGACTACGAATCGCTTCGATCAATCAATCCGAAGATCATCTATTGCAGCGTTTCAGGCTACGGCCGGTCCGGCCCAATGAAGGATGCGCGCGGATACGACCTGATCCTGCAGGCCTACAGCGGCATTCTCAGCATGACCGGTCATCCCGGATCAGGGCCGACCCGAGTGCCGTTGTCGCCGATCGACCAAGGCACGGGCATGCATGCTCTATCCGGTATCCTTGCCGCCCTGATCAACCGCAGCAAGACCGGGAAAGGCTGCTTCCTGGAGGTGTCGTTGTTCGAGACCGCCGTCGGCTTTCTCGGATTTAATCTGGAGAGTTACTGGGCACGGGGCCAATTGCCCGCGAAATCCGGGTCTGGTCACGAGTCGCTCTGCCCCTATCAGGTCTTCCAGGCGTCCGACGACCTCATACTCCTGGGGATCGCGAACAACAATCACTGGGAGCGCTTCTGCAAGCTCGTGGGACGCGAGGATCTTCTCGCGGACCTCCGCTTTGCGACCAACGCTGACCGCGTCGCTCATTTTGAAGTCACGATCGAAGTCGTTCAGGACATCATGGCGACGCGCACTCGGTCCGAGTGGCTGGTGCTGCTCCAGAAGATCGGCGTTCCCTGCTCGCCGGTGAACACGATAGCCGACGTCATGAATGAGCCCCAGACCAAGGCGCGCGGCATCATCGTGGACTACGATCATCCGCAGCTGGGCTGTCACAAGGCCATCGCGCACCCGGTCCAGTTCGAGAACGTAACGCGCAAAGTCAGGCTGCCGCCGCCGCGGCTGGGACAGCATACTGCCGAAATCCTCCGCGAAGCAGGCCTGAGCGAGGCCGATATCGGCCGGCTCCGTGAAACCAGGACCATCGAGACAGCGGAAACGTAGGACATAACAGAGCAGCGGGAGTGCCTTTTCGGGCATGGGCGCTGCCGGAGGAATTCGAGTAGCTCCGTGACGAGAGCGCCGGAAAGCGAGAGGACGAATCATGTCTATTGATCTTGAAGTCGATAAGGACGGCGTCGCCACCGTCATCATCAACCGCGCCGAGGTGCATAACGCCCTCGACGCCGAGCACTACGCGGCGATCTCGAAGGCGTGGCAGACCGTGCGCGACGATCCGCAGATCCGCTGCGCGATTCTCACCGGGGCAGGGGACAAGGCCTTCAGCGCCGGCGCCGACATCAAGAGCGTCCTGACCATGACACAGAACTGGTCCGACGTGTGGTTGACGCAGAAGGATCAGTTGCTCAATCGCGGGCTGGAAGTTTGGAAACCGATCATCGCCGCGGTGAACGGCTTCTGCCTGGGCGGCGGCATGACCATGCTGTTTGCGACCGACATGCGCGTCGCCTCGGAGCACGCGACGTTCAGCTTATCGGAGGTCAAGCGGGGCATCATCGCGGGCAATGGCGGCACACAACGCACACTGCAGCAGTTGCCCTGGTGCATCGGCATGGAGATGCTGCTGACCGGCGATCCGATCGACGCCAAAACGGCCGAACGCTGGGGCCTGATCAACAAGGTCGTGCCACACAGCGAGCTGATGAAATCGGCGCGCGAATATGCTGCGCGCGTCGCCGCCAACGCGCCGCTCGCGGTACAGGCCGCGAAGGAACTCGCGATCCGCTCGCGCGACACCGACATTAACACGGGACTGCGCATCGAGCAGTTGATCGGTCGGCTGCTGCGCGAGACCGAGGACGCGAAGGAGGGCCCGAAGGCTTTTCGCGAAAAACGCAAACCCAATTTCGTGGGGAACTGAAATGGGAACAAATCTTAGCGGCAAAGCCGTGATTGCCGGCATCGGTGCAACCAGATTCGGCACGCTGCCAGGCCGCACGACGATCTCGATGAATGTCGAGGCAATCCGCAAGGCACTGAACGACGCCGGCATCGAGAAGGACGCGGTCGACGCACTTTACGTGAAGTGTCCGACCTCCAAATTCGAAATGATGTACGGGCAGAGGATTGCCGAAGCGATCGGCCTCCAGCCGAGGATCGGCGGCGTATGGGATTCGGGCGGCTCGTCCAACGTCATCATGATCTCCCAGGCAATCATGGCGATCGAAGCCGGCCAGTGCGAGATTGCCGTGGTCACCTTTGCCGACAACCCGAAGTCTGGATCCGCGGCAGGCTACAGCCATCCGCGCGGCGAAGACGCGCTCTACGGCTGGTTTGCGGTATTGTCTTCCTATGCGATGATCGCGCGCCGCCACATGGGCGAGCTCGGCACGCCGCGCGAGGCGTTGGGCGCTGTGGCTGTGGCCGCCCGGCGCCATGGAGCGCAGAATCCGAATGCGCAGTTGCGCAAGCCGCTCGCGCTCGACGAGTACATGGACATGCCGCCGATGGTCGCGCCATTCGGCCGCGACGATTGCACACTCGTCTCGGACGGCGCAGCCGCCGTCGTGGTGATGAGTACGGAACGGGCCAGGAAGATGGGCGTGCCGAAACCGGTGCCCGTCCTGGGCTTCGGTTTTGGCCAGACGGGTTGGGACGTGACGCAGCGGCCCGACATGACTTCGACGCAGGCGAAAGTCGCCGGCGAAACCGCATTCAAAATGGCAGGCCTGAAACCCAAAGACATGAACGTCGCGCAAATCTACGACTGTTTCACCATCACGGCATTGATGACGCTAGAAGATTACGGCTTCGCCAGGAAGGGCCAGATCGCCGACTTCGTGAAGGGTGGCAACATCGAGATCGGCGGCGAGCTGCCGATTAACACGTCGGGCGGACTCCTGTCGGAGACAGGCATGCCCGGCATGCAGCTGATCCACGAGGGCGTCCGGCAGATGCGCGGAGACGCTGCGTTGCAAGTCAAAGACGCAAAGCATTGCATCATTTCCAACCAGGGAGGAGTGATGCACACCCACGCAGCACTCATTTTGGGACAATGAATACGACCGTGCAGACGAAACCGAAAGCCATGCTTCCCGACCCGGACATCAACGAAGTCTCAAAGCCTTATTGGGACGCGCTGAAGAAAGGCAAGCTCACGTTCCAGCATTGCCGCAAGTGCGGTAACAATTGGCTGCCTGCACGCGGCGAATGCCCCAAGTGTCTGGAAGCGGACTGGGCCTGGCACGATGCATCGGGCAAGGCCAAGCTGATCAGCTGGGTGGTATTCCATCGCGCGTTTCATCCGGCGTTCGAAGACCGCCTGCCGTACAACGTGGCGGTGGTCGAACTCGTGGAGGGCCCGCGCATGATCACCAACATTGTCGTCGAGGATGCCGAGAAACTCGTCATCGACCAGCCGCTTACCTTCATGCCCGCCGAGGAACAGGGGCACGGGATCGCACGATTCAGGCCGGTATAGGCAGCAAATCCGCGAACGTCGCCCGTCATCAGGAGCGGCCCGGGGCCGTCAGTGGCAGCACTAAATCCGCGTTAGCTCATCCCTCTCACGATTGAAGGCGAAGGCGTCCAATGCCAGTGCGAGATCTTGCCGATATTCAGAGAATCGAGACACAGCCTCTTGCGACGCGCGGCTTGCCGCGAACAACCTACGAGGTGTTCACGGCGAGCGCACAGCGCTGGCCCGACCGCAAGGCGCTGTCGTTCTTTTGGACTGCGGACACCTATCAACGTGCTTCGACCTGGACCTACGCGGAGTTACTGGCTGAGATCACCCGGTCCGCGAACGCGCTTCACGCCCTCGGCGTCAGCGCGGATCGTCCGGTCGCCTATGTGCTGCCGAACCTGCCCGAAACTCACTTTACGATCTGGGGCGGTGAGGCGGCCGGGGTGGTGCTTGCGGTCAATCCGCTGCTCGCGCCCGATCTGATCGTGGAGATCCTTCGCGCGGCTAAGGTGCGGGTGCTGGTGACGCTCGCGCCGTTTCCCGGCGCCGAGCTATGGAGCAAGCTTGCGCCGCACCTTTCGGCGCTCTCCGAGCTTCGTGTGGTCGCGCTGGTCGACGCTATGACTTCTCTTGGAGCCGCCGGGGGGACGGCGGTGACGGCCGCAGCGGCCAGCGTGCCCGATGCCAAATTCGACATCGTGGATTTCCGCGTGGCGATGCGGGCCCAGCCGGCCGATCGCCTGGTCGCGCCGCGGACGATCGCGGAACATTCCGTCTCGTCTTACCTCTGCACCGGTGGCACGACAGGCGCGCCAAAGATCGCGGTGCGTACCCACGGCAATGAGGTCTTCGATGCCTGGGCCGCGGCGCAAGTGTTCGGCGAGCGCGAGGAGCCGCGGACGTATTTATGCGGCCTGCCGCTGTTTCACGTCAACGCGCAACTCGCCACCGGCTTGTTGCCGTGGATGCATGGCCATCACGTGCTGCTCGCCACGCCCGAAGGCTACCGCGGCAAGAACCTGATCGCGCGCTTCTGGGAGATCGCGGCGCACTATCGCATTGCGACATTCTCCGGTGTGCCGACGATCTATGCCGCCCTGCTCGAGGTGCCGATTTGCGACAACGACATCTCCAACCTCGAATACGCGATCTGCGGCGCGGCGCCGATGCCGGCCAAGCTAATCGAGGAGTTCGAAGCGAAGACAGGCCTCAAGATCGTCGAGGGCTATGGGCTGACCGAGGCCACTTGCGTTTCTTGCCTCAATCCGCCAGAGGGTAAACGCCGCGCCGGGTCGATCGGCCTGCGCCTGCCATACCAGCAGATGCGCGTCGTCATCCTTGATGACGCCGGGCGCTTCCTGCGAATGGCGGACGTTGATGAGATCGGAACGATCGCCATCACCGGGCCCAACGTGTTCGCGGGCTACCTCGATCCGCAGCAGAACGCCGATCTGTGGATCGATATTGAAGGCTCGCGCTGGCTCAACACCGGCGATCTCGGGCGACAGGATGATTTGGGTTATTTCTGGCTGGCCGGCCGGCGTAAGGAGCTGATCATCAGGGGCGGGCACAACATCGATCCGAAGCTGATCGAGGATGCGCTGTCGAAACACCCAGCGGTGGCGATGGCGGCTGCCGTCGGCAGCCCCGACGCCTATGCCGGCGAGGTCCCGGTTGCCTATGTACAGCCCAAACCCGGCGTTGCCGTCAGCGAGCAGGAACTGATGGATTTCGCCGCGGCCCACGTTCACGAGCGGGCGGCGATCCCAAAGCTCGTGAAGATCATGCCGTCGCTGCCGTTGACCGGGATTGGCAAGATCTTCAAGCCGGCCCTTCAGCAACGCGAGATCGAGGCTGCTGTTCGCGGCGAGGCGCAGAATGTGGGTGCAACCATCGTCGACTTGACATTCGAACGCAGTCCCCGGCTGGGACAGGTCGTGCGCGTCCGCGCCGGCGAAAGGACTGAGGCCCTGCGAGCGGCGCTGGAGCGCTATGCCTTCAAGTTCGAGGTGTTCCCACCGATGCGCAGCGCTCACGAGGATATGGCTGGCGACTGCTGACGTTGCTCCAAATCGCTTTCGACGAGCCGCAAGAGAACCGCGCGACGGTGTTATGACCATCAAGATCTCCGGGCGATCTGCTTGTTGAGTCGACCAGCCGTAGCCTGGATCATGCGATCGAAACTGGTCTAGCTCGCGATCGTGCCCGTTGCGTGCCCAGTGGTAGACGCGAGAATACGGGCACGGTCGGGCTGGGTACTCGGCAATTTTCGCATCTCGAACGCTGCCTTCGTTCGGTTCTCCAATTCGGAAGGCCGCGTGAAGAGAATCATGAGTCTTCCACGCCGGCAGGCAAAGTGAATTGGAATATTGCGCCCCGAGGTCGATTGGCCTCTGCCCACAAGCGGCCCCCATGGGCGTCGATGATGGATCGACAAATCGAGAGCCCCATTCCGATTCCGCTGGTTTTTGTCGTGTAGAATGGCGCGAAGACCCCATCGAGACGTTCAGGATCAATTCCTGGTCCCGAATCGCAAATTGCGACGAGGAGGCCGTTCGTCTGGCCTAGCTTAGTGCTAATCGATAACTCTCGCCGTCCTTCCTCAACCGAGCTCATCGCTTCCACGGCGTTCAGGATCAAATTCAAGACCACCTGCTGCAATTGAACGCGATCGCCTCGAACGGGCGCCGGATGCTCTCTAAGGCAGGTGCGGACCGAGACTTCATTTCCGTCGATTGCGCTTCGCACCATTACGAGCACTTCATCAATCGCCCCATTGAGGTCGAAGAGCTCCATTCGTGGTGGCGCCTTCTTGATGTGATCACGAACCCGGCCGACGATTTCCTTGGCTCGATCGGTGTCCCTGACAACACAGCCGAGCGCTTCCATGACTTCGGCCAGATTTGGCGGGCTCATTTCCAGGAAGCGCATTCCCGAACGAGCGTTGTTTCGCGCTGTGGCAATCGGATGCAGAATCTCGTGAGCCAGGGAGGCGGTCAGCTCTCCCATGACATTCAGCCGGTTGAGATGCGCGAGATCTGCCTCCAGCTGGCGCAGCCGCTCATGCTCCTCTTGGGCCCGTTTGCGTTCCGTCACGTCGAGGGCCGTACCGACAACCTCAACCAGATCTCCAGCCGGAGAGTACGAGGGGTGACAGATCGATCGGAGATGCTTGAGCGTTCCGTCGGGGAGAACAATTCTGTACTCGATCGTATAATCTTGTTTCTGCTTTACGGCCTCGTCGACCACTTGCCGAACCCTGTCGCGGTCGTCCGGATGAATTCGTTGAAAGCAGGCTTCGCGGCTCGGCATTCCCCGCGACGGATCAAAGCCCCAAATTCGGTAAAGTCCTTCCGACCAATAGAGATTTTCTTTTAGGTTGTGAGCAAAAGCGCCACTATGGCTCAGCTTCTGCGCTCCGGCCAAATAGGCTTCGCTGCGCCGGAGTGCCTCTTCTGCCTTCTTGCGCTCGGTGATGTCGCGGCCCGCTCCGCGGTAGCCGACAAAACATCCCGACCCGTCAAATACGGGCAGCCCAGAAACGGACATGTACCTCTTACTACCGTCGGGACTGCGTCGCGCAATCTCGAAGTCTCGAAATGGTAGGTGAGCATCAACGGTTTCGCGGTGCTTGCGCCAGGCTTCGGCGTCAGCCTCGAAGTTGTGCAGTTCCCAGGGCCTTTTGCCTATTTCCGAGTCTGACACCGGCGCCTCAACTAGCCCTGGAGCATACTCCACGCGGGTGAAGCGATGCAGCGTGTCTGTCTCCCAGTATACTTCGAAGGAATAATGAACGACGGTACGAAAACGCTCCTCGCTCGCGCGCAGCTCGTCTTCCGCCCGCTTGCGCGTGGTGATGTCGCGGTCTAGGGAAACGGCCAGCAGTTGGCCCTCGTGCCAGAATGGCCGGATGCGTACCTCGACGGGGAACACAGTTCCATCCTTTCGAAGATGACGACCATCATAGGTGACAGTTTTCCCCGCCCGCAGACGCTCCCGGATGCGCAGCAGAAGCTCCGGTGTCAGATCCGGACCATAGTCGAACGCGGTCCTCCCGATCAGTTCGTCGCGGCGATAGCCCAAGCTTTCGCACGCCTGGCGATTCACATCGAGAACCGTCGCATCTTCATTGTAGAGAAAGAACGCATCGGATGCGTGGTCCACCAAGGTGCGGAAGCGCGCCTCGCTCGCGCGCAGCTCCCGCTCCGTCTGTTTCAGCTCCGTGATATCGTGCAGAACGCCAAACTGGCGAAGAGCCCGCCCGGATTCGTCCCACGTGACATCACCTTGACTGTGGATCACGCGCAGGGTGCCGTCAGGACGCGCCACCCTATATTCCACGTCGTAACGTGGACCGCCGGGGCTTAGCGCAGCCGCAGCGGCTTCGGCTGTTCTCGCCCGGTCTTCCGGGTGAATTAAGTCTAGCCATCGTCCATGCCACTCCGGCAGATCAACCGGCTGCACTCCGAAAATCCGGGAAACCTCGTCTGAAAGAGACACATGCTTGGTCGTGAAATCGCGCTCCCACCATCCAAAATGCGCGATCCGCTGTGCCGTTTCCAACTTGGATTGATTTTCACGTAGCTCATTCTCCGAGCGCTTAAGCCTGCTCGTCAGCGCGCTTACGACCAGCGACGTCGTCAAGAACACCGCGATCCTTTCAATGTCGTCCTGAGCATCAATGCGAAGCTCGAACAATGGCGGCGCGAAGAAGTGGTTCAGGCACGCTGCGGCGACGATCGATAGAGCGACCGATGCGCTAAGGCTGCCAAGCAGCGAAACCAGCGCGATCAGGATGACAAAAGCAAAGCCCGTCCTGGCAAGACCAAAGCCAACCTGAAAACAGACGAAGGTGATGAATACCAGGCCGGTGATACCCAACAGGAACTGGGCGGCAACGGCCGGCAATCGGCGGGATCTCCGCTTATGCGTAATCTCCATCCAAGCACGCCCAGACTGCGGGGCGCGGACAAATGGCCCAATCCTGCCGATCTCTGAGATCCCGGCACTTTCGCTTGGCGAGCCAAAAGCCGCCTAAATCCGCGCAAACAGTAAGCAACGACGTTATACTATTGGCGCTCTCCGCGGAAGGTTCCCGGACCGTTATCCGTGCGGGCGCCGTCCCGACTCGCCTCCCCGGTATCGTCGATCATCGAGCTTCTTATTGTGCTCCATGAGCCATCACGAAGCCTCTATTGCCCAAGCTTGCCACCCGCGTTTCAAAATCACAGTGGCGTGCGTAGCATTGATAATCGCAGTAAGGTAGGCGAAACCTGATTTCGCGGACATAGTTGCCATTGATCTTTTCGCAGCATTGCAGGCAGAACGTTATCCGGATGGGAGTTCTGCCATTCACCAGGATGAATTTCATGTGCCGCCTCCCAATGTGAAGCAATAGACCGTGTCAGTCGGGAGATGGGTTGGCTCAATGGTGAGTTCTGGTACTGCTCTTTTACCATCGCACCGAAAGCACAGATGAGAGCTGGACTTTGCGTCGTAGTAATCTGCCAGATCTCGCGGCGTATAGGGGCACCGGGCGCAGAGCTTGACTCTCATATGCAGCCCCCGAGTTGGAGTCGGCCTTTGTCCGTCGAAAACGTTTCACGGCATGGCAGCTATCGAGCGCGTGCGCTCCGATCCATCGTTCCTGTCCAGATCAGCCGCGCAACTGAGTCCGTCTGACTGACTGCGACACTAGTCCGCTCAACCGCTCCGCTCAATTGTCCGGAGATATCCACCAAGACGGAGGATGAGCGGGCTAAGCCTTGGCTTATCCTCGACGCCAGTGACAGTTCCGAACGCGCGGTGGCCGCAGATTGCGCGAAGTTCGCCCCGGTCAGTACTCGCGGACCGATCGGTTCAATCTAGACGGATCAACCGTTTTGGCAGCTTGGTCGAAAACCGACCGGCATGCACCGCTCAGTTCTGTGCTCCTCTGCCGTAGGCAGCTTGCAACTTCGGTCGGATCGGGAATGTAGCTGCTGCAGAGCCGGAAGGCATCGGGCGCACATGCCGTCTGCTGCTCGAGCGTCCCTCGGTTCTCTTGCGCGACTACGCTTGTGACGCAAGAGGAAGAGAGCGTAGCCATCACCAAGAGAGAGGCACATCTGTATCTGCACGTCATGGTCGGATTGCTCCTTCTAGTTTGGGTCACTCGTACACCTCGCGCCCAACGTCGAGGAGGGGCGAGCTTTTGCCTGTAGCGAGGCGCAATTTGCCAGCAGAGAAACCGCGATCGCGAGAGACAGGCTGAGAGCTATCAGCGCCAGGGCGACAACTGTGTTGACGCAAGCCAGGATCAGCGAAGCACCGAATTCGCACCCTAACGTTAGCCAGATCAACATTTCGCAGCACCATTGGTGAGATAAATGCGCAACGAGCATCGCGGCTCGGGGCGCACTCGTCCATTGTCTGGCAGTGCCGTCGGATTAACCGGTCGTTGGGGAAAAGTAAGCTGAGGCTTAGGATAAAGGCGAGGGGACCTTCACATTGACATGCTTTCGCGATGACGCGCGGCGTGGGAAAGCAAAAGCGGTTTGAAACGGCGGCAATCTTGGATATATCACCGAAATTGGTGGGTCGCTCAGGTCAGGGGCGCTGCGACCCTTCCGGAGTTAGTCCCAGCGCATCTACCATTCGGCTGAGCTCGGGAAGAGAACGTGCTTTCATCTTCCGCATGAGGTTGGACCGATGCACCTTCACCGTCGATTCAGCGATGCCGACGTCGTTCGCAATCTGTTTGTTGAGGCGCCCGGCGGTGGCCTGGATCATGATCTCGCGCTCGCGTGGGCTGAGCGTGTCGAAGCGTTCCCTGAGTGCTTCCAAGGCCTTGTCGTTCTCCCGGCGGGCACGATCGCGCGCGAGCCCGGTCATGATCGCATCGAGGAGCTCCTGATCGCGGAACGGTTTTGTCAGGAACTCGATGGCGCCTCTCTTCATCGCCCGCACACTCATCGGAATGTCGCCGTGCGCAGTGATGAAGATCATTGGAAGGTTTCTGCGCGCCGCGGAAAGCTCACATTGGAGATCGAGGCCACTTCGCCCTGGCATTCTCACGTCCACCACCAGGCAGGTTGGACCGTCCGGAGCAGGATCGGCGCTCAAATATTCAGAGACACACGAAAATTGCCGACTTTCCAGTCCAACTGATCGCAGCAGCCGCCTCACCGAGTCGCGAAACTCGGCGTCATCATCGATGATCAAGACACTGGGGTTCGCGTCCACTCAGCACCCCGAGTTGAAGGGTCACGTCCTTGACCCTGCCGCATCTTACTGACAATCGGTCGGCAAGAACAGCCTCTTCTCATCTCAAGCGAACAGCGGTGGCATAAGCCATGGCTTAGGAGCGGCGGCATTGCTTTGTCGCGAGTCCGAGTGGAAACTGCGAGTTGTATGCGGGCACCGAGTGTGCCGCGGGCTAATTGCCTGGAAGCCGCAATGCCGAAACGGAAAAACAAGCTAGTCGCGATCGTCGAGGATAATCAGCCGTTCCGCGAATCCATGCAGAAGCTGATAAACTTGCTCGGCTACTCTGTGGAAGCGTTCCCGTCGGCAGCGAGTTTTCTGGCGTCGCCTCTTGTGGTCGAGGTGGCCTGCCTGGTCGCCGACGTCAACATGCCCGGAATGACTGGACCTGAACTCCACAGGCATCTGAAGAATGCGGGGCACAAGATCCCGACAATTCTGGTGACGGCCTATCCGGATGAGATCGTCCGGGAGCGGGCTTTGAAGGATGGGGTCTTCTGCTATCTGTGCAAACCAGTGGACGACGACCATCTCGAACGATGCCTCGGTTCGGCGGTGCGATCCAGCGCGCCGCCTGAGCAGAATTCATGAGGCGTCCTCTCTCCCGCATGTCGTTTGGAAACTGACAATCCAACGCATGAGCCGCTGCTGCTTTGGCTTAGTTGTGCGCGTGGCCGTCGTGAATACAATTGCGCTCAAGATTGCGAGGCCGCGTCTTTTGAGCCGGTGAGCTTCGCGCCAGCGCAACGACAGCCAATCAGACCAGAAGGCGCGTCAAAATGCCGATGTTGGACGAAGGGGCCGGCGAAAGTTCATTGCGGCCGCTTCGCCGATTTGCCTTCGATCAACAAATTGGTTCAGTTGCGCCCTGCGTCCCGCACGGTGGTAGCGCCGCGGAGGGTGGCACGATCGTCCCAAGCGGCCGTGCGCGCGGGGGATTGTCTCCAAGAACGGTCCGCAGGATACGCGAATATATCGATGACCACATTGGACAACGCATCCGCGTGGAACTGCTGGCGAAGCTCGCGAATCTTTCGGTTTGCTACTTTGTTAGAGCATTCAAGTGCTCCATGAATGTCACCCCGCACGAGTATCTAATGCGTCGGCGCGTGGAACTCGCCATGAGATTGTTATCCAAAACCGACATGCCATTGTCAGAAATCGCCCTTGCAGCAGGGTTTGTGGATCAAAGCCATTGCGCCAGGCGATTTCGTCAGCATGTCGGAATGTCGCCGCGCGACTACCGCTGGCTCCACTGCTGAAATTAGTTTGCACATCAACCGCGACACTTGACGGCAATTAAATCGTTGACCGCATTGATTTCGGCGTCGAGCGCATTGATGTCTGAATCGCGGTTGGCTTCCTGAACGCAAGTGGCGGCCACTCGACGTGCCATCACTAATTCCACGAATGCTGCGGCAAATGCGCGGCACGCCATCTCGTGATCCGTCGCATTGAAAAGCTGTTGACGTATGTCTTGCCGACGCGTCCGCGACGCCGCGATCTCACCCGGCGAAGTGCACTGCGTGGCGAGGGCGGGCATAGAGGCAGCGCCGATTATCAACGAAGCGACAAGGGTTGCCAGCCTGGTCATGTGCAGCATTCAATTAGTTACGTTCCCGAAGAGATGTATGAGTTTCGCGAGTCGATCTCGCGTATACTGTTGCGCCTTTCGGGATGCGCTTGTCCCAATGTCATCCGCGGACCGGTTGGCTGGCTCGCACGAGTGCCCTGGATGGACGGGATGCAGGACGACATTTGCGACAACTCCGTACAAGAAAGGAGACTGTGGCTCCGCTACGACTATCGTGTCGAACTCACTCGCGCTGTTTCGCCGATCGGCGCTGGCCTCGACACGAAACCCGCAAAGCGCCTCCCCTCCCGAGACGCTCCGGAGTTTGCGCCATTGAGTGGCTGCAACGCCGACGGGTTACTTGAGCCGACAGCGTATCGCTGTCGGTTCTTTTTTTCGAATGTTTCCTTTGGCTATTCACGACGGGTCAGACCCTCAGTCCGCGAGGTCCAGCCCTTTAGGCGCGATCGCGATGTCCGTTCTCGGGAGCGCTCGTGGTCTCGGCGGATGGGCACATCCGAGGTTAGTGGCGAGCTGACCCCTGTCGTTCCACTTTGGGCGGCTCGAGCATGACCTCCTTCAAGCGATCACCACTGGCAACGACGACCACAAAGTTGGTTTTGCCATCCTGCTTCTTCAAACCTCCAGCGAGCGCGCTTCCCTCTGCAGCTTTCTCGGCTATACGTACGGCGTCCGACAGCTCTAGCTCAACTGACTTCAGGGCAATGATGTTGCCCTGATCCTCGTGGTCGAGCTCCCTCAGCGATGACGAAATTTCCTTTTCTGTAACGCTTCCGGTGTTCGCATCTATGACGTTCTCCCAGATTCGCTCATTTTTTACCGTCCGCACTCGATAAACGGGCGGACCGGATATCTCCAAGCTAATGTCGGCGGTCCTTGAACCGTCATGTAAATGCTCGGCGATCACTACCGCCTGACTGAGTGGTATTTTTATGTTGCGAAGTTGATCGAGCAAGCGGCGGGTCACTGCCTCCTCGGCATCGCGCTGCTCGGCGGCGCCTCGATTTGCGGCGTCCAAAGTTGTATGGGTGACATCGGCTATCGCGCCCGTAGCAGCAAGCGTGACGAACCAGACGATAATCGCTAATAATCGCTTCTTGGACATGAGGTAGATCCTGTGACACTTGGTCAAGATTGACCGGTGGCTTTACTGGTGTGTATCGAAACTCCGATGCCGAGCAGATCGCCGCCGCTTCTCGGACCGAGTCTGAGGGAAATTGCGCTGTGGTTCCGAGGCAAGCCCGACTCGCTTGCTGCTGAAGCCGGCGTGATCGGAAACTACCGGACTTAACTGCGCCAACGTTTCACGGACACGGGTCGAGATCGCGGGGCTCCCGTCACTCGCGTCTGCTCGCTCGGACAATGACGGGGGCGGATGTCGTGCAGCATCGGCCACATCAGAGCCGAGCGGCGGTGAGGGGGCTGCGGCAATCTCTTTGTCCAGGGGCGTAGGCAGGAAATTGGGCTGGCTGGTATCGATGACAACTTTTTCCGGTCCCTTCAGCTCGGACGTGATCCGGATTGGCGGCAGGGTAGAAGGCGATTCGATGAGCTTGCTTGGCAGGGGCGCGGGCAACAGCGAATCGGCTGCAAAGAGCAGCACGAGCAGCGCTCCGCCGACCCACAGAAAGTAACCCCGCACGGGACTTTGAGCATCGACTGAGCAGCCGCGGGTACGCATTGACACGGATGTTCTGCTCACAGCGCCCGGCTCCCGCGCTGAAGTCCCTTCGATGCGATCCAGGACCGCTCGCCGGCTGTTCGGCTTGATGTGGATGGCATGTGTTTCTTCCGTTTCGATTTCAAATGGAGCTTGGCGTCGGGATGGCGGCGCTTGTCCAGCCAATCGCATGGACTGTAGTTCATGGATTCTGGTCAATCGCGAATGCGCCATCAGGTGGCGCACACAGTGCGCTGTTCGGCCGGGTATAGCTGGACGCCTCTTCGCGCGAGCTCCGACTCAATTATGTTGAATGCGCATTCAACGGGAATGAGCCAGACGTTGACCGAACAGATGATGCAATCGCGAAAGAGGAGGAGGGTTGGCGTCATGAAGTGGCCCTCCGTCGCTGGGCTTGCCGCTTGATCGGCACCGCGTCTCGATCGACGAACGCGCGCAGCCCGGCGAGCAAGGAAATCGCAACGCCCAGCAGCAAACTCAGGCCCACGAGAGACAGGGCCACGACCAGGTTCAGGGATGTGAGCGCAAGCCCCGGCCACGGATTTTCCTTTGCGAGCGACCACAAAAGCGTTGACATTCTCGATCTCCGAAATAAACTATACCGTATAGTTCATATACATCCCGAACCGCGGGGTGTGTCGAGAGCGAAGACTCACAAGCTCGTGTTTAGGCAGTTCGACGGGCGGGAATCGGAGCGTGACGCTGCGTTCCCGTTCGAAAGCGCGATGCCCAGCAGAAGAAAGGATACTGTATGTTCAAGTACACATTAGTCGTCATGCTCGCGGCTATGTTCGGCAATGGGACTGCCATTGCGCAGGAGAACCGCGGCACTGCCGAGCAGAGGGCCGCATGCGCGCCTGACGCCTTCCGGCTGTGCCTTAGCTACATCCCCGACGCCACGAATGTGGAGGCCTGTCTCAGGCAAAGAAAATCGGACCTGAGTGATGCTTGCAGAGCCATCTTCGATCACGCTGCGGAAGCTGCTTCGGTCAGGACAATAGGATCGCCCCGGTACCGCGGCGCGAGAGATGAGGAATGATCGCATGAACACGATTTATTATGCTCCCGCCTTCGCCGCGTTCGGAGGCTCGGCCTTCGGAGCGATCTCCACGATCGTAACTGGATGGGTGACTCGGCGCCGCAGGCTTCGCGAGCGCCACTATTCCCGGTCGATTTCCAAGCGTGAGCGGCTCTATCGAAGCTTCATCGAGGAGGCCTCCCGAGTCTACGCCGACGCGCTCATCAGCGACAAATCCGAGATTCCGCAACTGGTCAATCTGTATGCGCTCATAGGGCGGATGAGGATTCTGTCCAGTGATCAAGTGGTTCAAGCCGCGGAGCGGGCAGGTCGCGTGATTATCGAAACCTACCTGTCACCGAACCGCGAATTTGGCGATCTGCCTGAGTTCCTGGAGGAAATGGATCCCTTGCGTGGTTTCGGGGAAGCCTGCCGACGTGAATTGCATTCGATCCCATCTCACTGAGGTCCCAAGCGATGCAGGAACACATACCTCAGGCCGGATCGCCGTGCATTCGTCAACGGATCGTACAAGCGGCGATCCGATTGCACCGCAAAATGGGGTTCAGGAAGACTACCGTCGCCGATATCGCTCGTGGCGCGTCGATGTCGCCCGCCAACGTCTACCGCTTCTTCGCTTCAAAGCAGGCGATCGAAGAGGCGGTCGTAGCGGATTTGTTCGAACAGGTCTCGGCGGCCGCAACGCTTGCAGCTCTCTTGAGCGGCTCGGCCCTGGAGCGTCTAACGGCCGCTTTGAGCGCAATCTCGCAGTTGCACGAGCATCGGCTGGAAAACGACAGCAAACTGCACGAATTGGTCGCTGCGGCGGTACGCGGGAACTGGGCAGTCGCCCAGTCTTACGCAGACCGGGTCCGGGGGCTTGTGCGCACGATCATTGTCGGCGGACAGGCGAGCGGCGAACTGCGACCGGGAAGTCCGATGGCGATGACGTGTTGCCTGCTTGAAGCAATGGACGGATATCTCAATCCGTCGCGGATCAAGCCGGCTACCGTTCGGCCCGCGTTTGACGAGATGATGGATTTCTGCGCAAGCGCCCTGCATCTCGTACCGTGGGTTCAGTCGATCGACCTGGCCGCCGACTTAAGTCCCCAGGCCGTGGCGCAAGGATAGCGAGCGGGGTGGCTGATTCACGGCCTCCAGTCTGCCTCGCAAGCCGCAAGAAAGAAATTGACCCTTTCGTGCAGGAACGTCGGCAGCTCTTTTTTGAGATCCTTCAGGTCCTCACCCATCAGAGATCTCATAAGCATTGGAAGCAGGATGAGATCCATGAACATCTGGGCGGTCGCTACGCTCCGCTTTGCGCTGAAAGGTCCTTTAGGTGAGCGCGCGATCCTCTGCGTTGCCTCGTTCAAGAGTTGCGATACTGCCCCAGCCGCGCGGTCGCGCGCCGCGTCGTGAACATTTCGGCTTAACTCGGGAAATCGCCGTGCCTCGGCGATCGTCGCGCGCGTGAGGTCCAACGTGTCCTCGACGAATCTCTCCACGATCTCGATGCCGAGGTTGGTGAGTTTTTCCTGGATGGTGCGGCCTGCCGGCGTGAACCCCTCGAAATCTGTCAATCCATTGATGGTTCGGGCCACCACCGCGACGAACAGCGCCTCCTTGCCGGGGAAATGCGCATAGATGGTCGGCTTGCTTGCAGGGGCCAACTCGGAGATGTCGTCGATGCTGGCACTCCGAAAACCTTTCTCGAGAAAGAGCTGCTGGGCTGCATCGAGAATTCGCTCTTGCACGTCGCCGGCAAGGTCCTTGGGCGGCCTGCCGCGTTTCGGGCTTTTGTTCTTCGCCATCACGATCTCCTAATTACGATTTTGTAGATCCCGCTTGACATGCACGGAAAGAAAATGCAAGGAAAAGAAAATATACGGTTTAGTGTAGTTAGAGCCACCGCAGACGGCTTTGATTGCCGGGCCTGCGAAGCTCATCCGGATGACCGGCCAGCCGCCACATGCGCCCTCGGCCGCCCATCGTCCGAGCAACCTGAGGAGATCGTCGTGACTGTGTGCAGGTCGGATTCGCCAATCGTGGAGCAGGGCATTCTGCTGCGTGAATTGAATCACCGGATCGATAGTGGGCTCGCCTCGGCGATCAACCTAGTCTCGGCCGCGGCGGTTCGGGTTGAGGGGGCGGAGGCCAAGCGCGCCTTAAGCGACGTGGTCGAACTGTTGCATGGTCATGCCGATGTGCAGCAGGCGCTCGCAATGCCCAAGGGCAAGGCGCTGATCGACGCCGCGACATACATCCGCATGATGGGCAGCGCCATGCGCCGTTCGTTGCTGGATCGAATGAATATCCGGCTGGCATTTGCAACCGAATCTCTTCCGCTCGAACCGGAGCGATGCCGGCGGCTCGGATTGATTGTTCACGGGCTCGTAACCAATGCCGCGAAGCATGCGTGCTTCGACGCGCGGAGCGGAGAGATCAGGGTCAAATTGACACGGACCGGAGCGCTGGTGAATTGCGTCGTTCTGGACAATGGGTCGCGGGCGGCACGGGGCGCTGCGGGCCGCGGCCTTCGGATCAGCAATGATCTTGCCAAGGACCTCGGTGGCCGAGTCGAGCACGGCTCCGGCGATGAATTCACATCCGTCGTTCTATCGTTTCCTCTGTCGGCGCGCGAGCGGCAGGCGAATAGTGCGATCGCGGAGCGTCGCATCATACGGTCGCCTCGCCGGCTAAGAGCCAACCTATCCGATGCCTCGGCGGTTTGCACAGGAGCGAGCTCCCCGGATCGGGACAGCAGCCCCGTTGCAACACGACCGGCTCCAATTCCGGCTCGCGGAGCCCAGCCAATCTCTGCCGGTCCAGCGGATCCGTTGGGCGCGTTGTTGTCATCTGGTCAGCGCATGGACGTGTCATGAAACATACTACGAACCAAACTGAAGTCGTTGAAACTGCCCGCAAATGCAAGTTGAGGGGTCCCGGCATCCTGGCGGCCGCGCTTGTCGCCATCGCGTTGAGTGGCTGCAACGATCCTGCCACCGCTCCCGTCGCGCGCGCGGCGATCGTGCGCACGGAGATCGTGCAGCCGCGTGACCGGCAAGCCTCCGTTACCCTGACCGGCGAAATCCAGGCCCGGTTTCGCGCGGATCTCTCGTTCCGCGTCAGTGGACGTGTGCTCGTGCGCTATGTCGATGTTGGCGCCCACGTCGAGGCTGGCGCAGTCCTGGCTCTGCTCGATCCAGCGGAGCAGCAGGCCGACGTCGATGCCGCGACCGCGGCGGTGCTGGCCGCAGAATCTCAGCTGCGCGTGGCCAAGGTAACCTTCGAACGGCAGAAGGCGCTGATCGCAAGCGGTTTCACCACGCGGACGGTTTACGATCAGGCGCAGGAAGGCCTGCGGACCGCAGAAGGTGCGCTTGAAGCAGCAAAAGCGGGGTTGGGGACGTCGAAAGACGCCCTTGGCTACACGGCGTTGCGCGCAGAAGCGGCAGGTGTGGTCACCGCTCGCAATCTGGAAGTCGGCCAGGTGGTACAGGCCGCGCAGCCGGTTTTCTCCCTGGCGCAGGACGGGGAACGCGATGCCGTGTTTGACATCTACGAATCCCTTTTGTTTGGCGATCTCGATGACAGCCGCGTATCGCTGGCGCTTGTCTCCGACACAGGCGTGACGGCGAGCGGGCATGTCAGGGAAGTCTCGCCCGCGATTGACGCGAAGAGCGCAACCATCCGCGTCAAGGTTGCCATCCATGATCCATCGGCCGCGTTGACGCTTGGAAGCGCCGTCGCAGGAACCGTCAAAGCGAAAGCCCAGCAGCAGATCGCATTGCCCTGGAGTGCATTGGCGGCGGCGGGATCGAAGCCCGCGGTTTGGACCGTCGATCCGGCGACCAAAACGGCTGCTCTCAAGCCGGTGACGATCGGCGGTTATGAAGCCCGTGAAGTGCTGATCAAGGCGGGCCTCGAGCCGGGCGAACGTGTCGTGATCGATGGCAGCAAGCTGCTGAGCGTTGGCCAGGCCGTGACATATGAGGGAGATCGGTCATGAAGAAGCGAGCCATGATTGCAGCCGGCACGTTCGTATCGGCGCTGGTGCTGGCCGGATGTCAGCAGGACGCGAAAGCGCCCGAGCCTGTGCGACCCGTGCTGTCGATGGTCCTTGAGCCGAGCCGCACGGACGGCATGGTCGCCGTGGGCGTTGTTGAGCCGCAGTACAAGACCAATCTCGCGTTCCGCGTCCTGGGACGTCTGACCGGGCGTCCCGTCTCCGTTGGTGACCTCGTCAGCGAAGGACAAACTGTCGGTATCATCGATCCCACGGCTCTTGAGCTTGCGGTACGCTCGGCCAAGGCGGAGCTTACGAAGGCCGAGGCGCAGCTGGCGACCGTAACGGCGACGGAGCAGCGGCAGCGGACCCTCATCACCACCGACGCCACCACAAAGCAGACACTGGACAATGCCGAGCAGGCGCGGGCCGGCGCCGCCGCGTCGGTGGCGCACGCACAGGCGAACTTGATCAAGGCGATCGAGCAACGGAGCTATGCACAGATCAAGGCCGATTTCGCCGGCGTCGTCACCGCGGTAGGCGCAGAAGTCGGACAGGTGGTCTCTCCAGGCCAAAATGTCGTGACAGTTGCGAGGCCGGACATCAGGGAGGCGGTGGTCGATATCGGGGAGGATTTCCCGGTGCCGCTTGAAATTGACTTGCCATTCACAGTCGGCTTGCAGCTGCTCCCCGCCGTGCAGGTCGAAGGCAAGGTTCGCGAGATCGCCCCGCAGGCGGACCCGGCGACGCGCCTGCGGCGAGTCCGCATCGCCCTGAACAATCCCCCTGAAAGCTTCCGCTTGGGCACGACCGTTACGGCGAAGCTCGGCAAAGAGCAAAGTCCGACATTGCGCGTCCCCGCCTCAGCGGTGCTCGCCAAGGATGGCGCGAATTTCGTCTGGGTCGTCGATCAGCGTGAGAGCACCGTGTCGCTGCACAAGGTTGATCTCGCCGGGGACCCCGCAGATGCCCGCGTCGCCAGCGGGCTTGCGCCCGGTGCGCGCATCGTGACCGCCGGAATCCACAGCCTCACGCCGGGGCAACACGTTCGTATCAAAAAGGATCAGTAGCCATGAAGTCGTTCAACCTTTCCGACTGGGCACTCGAACATCGTTCGCTCGTCTGGTATTTCATGATCGCCTTCATGGCGGCAGGCTTCTTTGCGTACCTTCAGCTAGGTCGTCAGGAAGATCCCGACTTCACCATCAAAACCATGGTGATCCAGGCGCAGTGGCCGGGCGCATCGCCCGAAGAAGTGACGCGCCAGGTCACTGACAGGATCGAAAAGAAGCTCGAGGAGCTGGAAACGCTCGACTACACCAAGAGCGTGACGGTCGCCGGCCAGACCACCGTATTCGTGTACTTGCGCGACACGACAAAGGCGGCTGAGGTCAAGCCGACCTGGGTCCGCGTCCGCAACATGATCGCGGATATCAAGGGTGATTTTCCGCAAGGAGTGGTCGGACCGGGCTTCAACGATCGCTTCGGAGACGTGTTCGGTAACATCTATGCCTTCACCAGCGACGGCTTGACCCAGCGTCAGCTGCGCGACGAGGTCGAGGGTATCCGCGCCAAGGTCTTGACCGTGCAGGACGTGGGTAAGGTCGACATTCTGGGAACGCAGGAGGAGGTGATCTACCTCGAATTCTCCACGCGGAAGATCGCGGCACTTGGCCTCGACGTTCGCTCGATCATGGCCTCCCTGCAGGGCCAAAACGCGGTCGCGCCGTCCGGGGTGTTCCAGGAGGGTCCCGAGCGCCTCAGCGTGCGGGTGAACGGCCGGTTCACGTCGGAGGCAAGCCTTAACGCGGTCAATCTCCGTATCAACGACCGCTTCTTTCCGCTGACCGACGTCGCGACCATCACACGCGGTTATGCCGATCCGCCCAAGACCTTGTTCAGGTACAACGGCCAGCCTGCAATCGGGCTTGCCATCGGCATGAAGACCGGCGCAAACCTGCTTCACTTCGGCGAGGCGCTGAAGGAGGAAATGTCAAAGGTCATTGCCGACCTGCCGATCGGCGTCGGCGTTCATCTGGTTGCCAATCAGCCCGTCGTCGTCGAGCATGCCGTGTCGGGCTTCACCCATGCGTTGTTTGAAGCCGTGGTCATCGTTCTCGCTATCAGCTTCCTCAGCTTAGGCATGCGCGCCGGGCTTGTCGTCGCAATTGCGATCCCGCTGGTTCTCGCCATCACCTTCGTGGTGATGGCCTATGCCGACATTTCATTGCAGAGAATTTCGCTGGGTGCATTGATCATCGCGCTGGGCCTTCTGGTCGATGACGCCATGATTGCCGTCGAAATGATGGTGGCCCGACTGGAGGCCGGCGATCCCCTGGAGAAGGCGGCGACCCACGTCTATACGTCGACCGCTTTTCCCATGCTGACGGGCACGCTGGTCACCGTCGCGGGCTTCATCCCGATTGGGCTGAACAGCAGCAATGCCGGCGAATTTACCTTCACCCTGTTCGTGGTGATTGCGGTCTCCCTGATCGTGTCGTGGATCGTCGCGGTGCTGTTCACCCCGCTGCTCGGCGTCACCATCCTGCCCGCAAAGATGAAGGGGCACCATGGAGAGAAGGGCCGGATGGCGCGGATGTTCGCCCGCCTGCTGCTCGTCTGCATGCATCACCGTTGGATCACCGTCGGCGTGACGGTTGCAGCATTCTTCGTTGCGTTGTTCGGCATGACGTTCGTGCAGCAGCAGTTCTTTCCTTCGTCGGACCGTGACGAACTGGTGATCGACTGGAACTTGCCGCAAAATGCCTCGATTGCAGACACCAATGCGCAGATGGCGCGCTTCGAGCGCGAGCAGCTGCAGGGCAATGGCTCCGTGGAGCATTGGTCGACTTATGTCGGCACCGGCGCGCCGCGGTTCGTGCTGTCGTTCGACGTACAGACGGCCAATACATGGTTTGGCCAGCAAGTCATTGTGACCAAGGGCGGCATAAAGGCGCGCGACCTCGTCAAGGCGCAATTTGAGGAATATCTGAGGAAGACGTTTCCCGGTACCGACACCTACGTCAAGTTGCTCGAGGTCGGCCCGCCGGTGGGACGTCCTGTGCAATACCGCGTAAGCGGGCCAGACGTCGCGAAGGTCCGGGATATCTCGCAGGAACTCGCGGGCATCGTCCGGAGCGTCCCCGATCTCGGCAACGTCGTGTTCGACTGGATGGAGCCTGCGCGCGTCGTCAAGGTCGACGTTCTCCAGGACAAGGCGCGCCAGCTCGGCGTGACCTCGGAAGACATCGCCACGACCCTGAACTCGGTGCTCGAGGGCACGCCGATCACACAGGTTCGCGACAGCATCTATCTCGTCAATGTCACTGGACGCGCTACCGCGGCCGAACGCGGCTCGATCGATACGCTCCGAGATCTGCAGTTAGCGGGGCAGGGCGGGCAGTCGGTGCCGCTCGGGGCTGTGGCCAACCTGCGCTACGAGATCGAGCAGCCGACGATATGGCGCCGCGCGCGGATTCCCACGATCACGCTGAAGGCTGGCATCGTCACCAACGTCCAGCCGAAGACGATCATGGATCAGTTGGCGCCGAGGGTGACGGAGTTTACCAAAGGACTGCCGGCGGACTATTCGGTGGCGATCGGCGGCTCCGTCGAGGAGAGCGCCAAGAGCCAGGCGCCGATCGTGGCCATCGTTCCCCTGATGCTTTTCGTCATGGCCACGATCTTGATGGTTCAGCTGCAAAGCTTCCATCGCCTGTTCCTGGTGTTTGCGGTCGCGCCGCTCGCGGTGATCGGCGTCGTCATGGCCATGCTGCCGAGCGGCTCGCCGCTCGGGTTCGTTGCCATCCTCGGCGTGCTGGCACTCATCGGTATTCTGGTCCGAAACTCCGTGATTCTGATCGTGCAGATTGAGGATCTGAGGAAGGAGGGACGCCGGGCCTGGGACGCCGTGGTGGAAGCGACTGAGCATCGCATGCGGCCGATCATCCTGACCGCGGCCGCCGCTAGTCTCGCGCTGATTCCGATCGCGCGCGAGATTTTCTGGGGTCCGATGGCCTACGCGATGATGGGCGGCATCATCGTCGGCACGCTGCTGACGCTCCTGTTCCTGCCGGCGCTCTATGTGGCGTGGTTCCGGATCCACCCCGAACATGACGATGGCCGGCCAATGCCCGAGGCTATGGACTTGACGCAACACGCCCCGTCATCGGAGCGCGTACCCCCGCAGAACGAGCCGACACCGGTTCTCGAGACGCAACTTTAAAAGGAAAACACAATGACCCTGAAAACACTCTTGACGCTGTCCGTCAGCGTGACGCTCGCAACGATTTCCCTGGCGCCGACGGCGGTGTTTGCGCAATTCCCCGGTCCTCCTCCAATGGGGCCGGGCGGTCCGCCGCCGATCGCGGCCGGCGGTCCTCCGGCGTTCGGAGGTCCGCCTCCGATGGGGCCTGGCGGTGCGCCCCGTGCCGGATTCGGCGGTCCGGCTCCCCGACTGGGCGCCGGCGCTGGTCCTCGCGGAGATTTAAGAGCGCTTGGCGGCGTACACGCTGGCGGTCGTGACGGACCCGCGGTTGCTCGCTCGGTCCAGGCTCGCTCTGCATCGGTCAGCTACAGCCGTTCCGGAAGCTTCAGCCATGGTTATGGCGGGCGGCGATACGGTTACGGTGCAGCCTACGCCGCTGGAGCCTATGCCGGCGCTGCCTATGGCAGTTCGAACGATGGCTATTATTCCGATAGCGACTGCTACCACGTCTACAAGCGCCACAGACGCATTCTTGTTTGCAACTAGCGGGCGGGACGGGCCTCACCCTGCGAACACTGGGTGACGGAGACCGCCCGTTCTCCGCTGGGGCTCGAGAGCGCGACGTCAGCAAGGCTGCCGTCGCGCGGGCCCATGGTTCATTAAGCCGAAAAGTCATCAGAAGCACGTGAGACAAACGCGTTCGGATCCGGCGGCTTATGGCCGAGACTCAAAAGCACGGAGAGCAACATGAACAAGACTATCGCCTTCAGCACGATTGCCGCGGCGGCACTGGCCGGCGCGACGTTGTTGAGCGCTGCAGAGCCGGTCGCCGCAACAGAGTACGAATACTGCCGAGAAGACTATTCGTCGGGCATGCGACAGTGCGGCTTCGACACGGTGGAACAGTGCGTCGCCATGATTTCCGGTTCCGGCGGCAGCTGCGTTCGAAATCCGCTGCTGTCCGAGGCGAGCGCCTCCTACGTTCGCGCGCCGAAGCGCCACGGCCATACGCATCGTCAACGAGCGGATTAACCGCCACTGGACCGCGTGGTCTGTTTTGCGCCAGAACTTTTGCGTGCGAACCGTCAATTGCCTTCCAACCGGCCATGGTCGCGGGGAGTTGCGCCGGCACGCCGATGACTTCATCGATATCAAGCTACTGCAACAAAGAGTCGGCCGTGGTCGAGCGAACGGCAGAAGCGCGAGGGATGCTCTCGACCGCTGCGTCCAGGCTGATTGGGCTCCGCGTTTGGTTCCGAGTGCGTGGCTCGCCAAAATCCAACGACGAACGTGGGAGCTCAATTAGTCGAAGCACGAGCTTGTGAACGTGCCCGCTTGACAGAGCAATTATCAAACTATACGGTATAGTTTATTAAATCGGATCGTTAAGCCCGCTACGACCCGTCCGAGACGGAAAACAGGCCTGGGCAATCGTAAACCAAGAGCACAGAACCATGAACTTTCAGCCTCGACCGCACCTCACGACCGTCGACCGGCGACCGCCGTTCGATTGCATAGCGTTGCTCTTACAGGGCGGCGGTGCTCTGGGGGCGTACCAGGGAGGCGTCTACGAGGCCTTGGCCGAAGCAAACATCCATCCCGATTGGATTGCCGGAATTTCCATTGGAGCGATTAACGCTGCAATTATCGCGGGCAATCCTCCTAATTCCCGAGTTGACCGGCTTCGCGAGTTTTGGACGCAGGTGACGTTGGACGCGCCGTTCACCGATTTGATGAATAGCGATCACACCCGCAATTTTCTCA
This sequence comes from Bradyrhizobium sp. JYMT SZCCT0180, assembly GCF_018130165.1. Lineage (GTDB taxonomy): Bacteria > Pseudomonadota > Alphaproteobacteria > Rhizobiales > Xanthobacteraceae > Bradyrhizobium. Next base: position 45,905 of record NZ_JAFCLZ010000013.1, read on the forward strand.
ATCAGGTGAATGCGAGCTTTGCGGCGGTGTTTGGCGCAAGCGGATTTTTTTCTGCGCGGCCACTGGCGCCATGGCTGCAAGCGGGTGGAACGCTTGCCGCCACCAGCATCTACGACACGAGCGCGTTGAAGACGACACTGGAGCGCCTCGTCGATTTCGATCGCATCAACGCCGGTATGACGCGGTTCAGCGCAGGTGCCGTCAATGTGAGGACCGGTAATCTGGTCTATTTCGACACTGCCACGCATACGATTCGGCCCGAGCACATTCTGGCGAGTGGGGCGCTGCCGCCGGGCTTTCCGGCGGTCGAAATCGATGGCGAGCATTATTGGGACGGCGGGCTCGTATCCAACACACCGTTGCAATATGTGATCGAGTGTGGCGCCCGTCAGGACACGCTTGTGTTTCAGGTCGACCTCTGGAGCGCGCGCGGCCAGATTCCGCGCAATATGGCCGACGTCGTTACGCGCCAAAAGGAAATTCAATATTCGAGCCGCACGAGAGCGAGCACAGACCAGTTCAAGAGCCTGCATCGGTTGCAACGAGAGCTGGCAGCTCTCTTGAGCAGGCTACCTGAAGACCTGCGCGAGCAAGAGGATGTCAGGCTGCTCAAGTCGGCTGCCTCTCACAACGTGCATAGCCTCGTCCACCTGATCTATCGCGCGCGGGACTACGAGGGCCACTCCAAGGACTACGAGTTCTCCCGCCTCTCGATGCAGGATCATTGGCGCGCCGGTTATCACGATGCGCTGCGCACCCTCCGCCATCCCGAGGTGCTGTCCCGCCCGACCAGTGCGGACGGCGTCTCCACGTTCGATCTTGAGCAGGATGGTCGCGAGTAAGCCAAGCCGGTCAGCATAGGAGAATTGAAATGCACGAGAAGGAAGTCGTGAGGCGGGCGTTCGCGATGCCGCTCACCAATCCGGCCTATCCGCCGGGGCCGTATCGCTTCGTCAACCGCGAATACCTGATCATCACCTATCGCACCGATCCGGTGAAACTGCGATCGGTCGTTCCGGCTCCACTCGAACTTGATGAACGCGAGGCGCTGGTCAAGTACGAATTTATCCGCATGCCGGATTCCAGTGGTTTTGGCGACTACACCGAGAGTGGTCAAGTCATCCCGGTGTCGTTCCGCGGTCGCAGGGGCGGCTACACCCACTGCATGTTTTTGAACGATGAGGGGCCGATCGCCGGCGGCCGGGAGCTCTGGGGCTTTCCGAAAAAGCTCGGTCAGCCGACGCTGCAGACTGAGGTCGATACGCTCATCGGCACTCTGGATTACGGTCCGTTGCGGGTAGCAACCGGCACGATGGGGTACAAGCACCGCGAAGCCGACCTGGCGCAAGTCAAGACCGCTCTCGAGGAGCCGAACTTCCTTCTCAAGATCATTCCGCACGTGGACGGCACGCCACGTATCTGTGAGCTTGTCGAATATCGCCTTGAGCAACTTGTCTTGAAAGGGGCGTGGACCGGACCCGCGGCTCTTTCCTTGACGCCTCACGCCCTGGCTCCCGTGGCCGATTTGCCGGTTCTCGAGATCGTTTCCGCGATCCACATCCGCGCAGACCTTACCCTGGGGCTGGGCAAGGTCGTTCACGACTATCTGGAACAGCCGGTTCGACGCCCACTCCGGAGCTACGAGAGAAGTCTGGTCACATGATGGACGACCGCGATCGGCTGCGCGAGCCGAAAAGCAGCTCGGCGTCGAGCCGCAAGGCCGTCACAGTTCAACAAGGAAAAGCGAAATGGATATTCTGAAGGGTAAAGTCGCAGTCGTGACCGGATCGACGAGCGGCATCGGTCTCGCGTATGCGCTGGCATTCGCAGGCGCTGGCGCCAGCATCGTGCTCAACGGCATTGGGGCACCGGCCGATGTCGAAAAAACGCGGGCTGCAATCGAGAACGATTACGGGGTGAAGGCTATCTATTCGCCCGCGAATATGGCCGAGCCAACGGAAATCGCCAACATGATCTCGTTTGCCGAGAGGACGTTTGGCAGCGTGGACGTGCTGGTCAACAATGCCGGCATCCAGCATGTCTCGCCAATCGAGGATTTTCCGGTCGAAAAGTGGGACGCAGTCATCGCAATCAACCTCTCCTCCGCGTTCCACGCGATCCGTGCCGTTACTCCCGGCATGAAGCAACGAGGCTGGGGCCGTATCCTCACCACGGCTTCTGCGCATTCGCAGGTCGCGTCTCCCTTCAAGTCGGCCTATGTCGCGGCCAAGCATGGCATCGTGGGACTCACCAAGACGGTGGCGCTGGAACTCGCCCGGTCGAAGATCACCTGCAACTGCATCAGCCCCGGCTACGTCTGGACGCCGCTGGTGGAGAAGCAGATCCCGAACACGATGAGGGCGCGCAACATGGACAGAAATCAGGTGATCAACGACGTCCTGCTCGCGGCCCAGCCGACAAAGGAATTCGTCACGGTCGAGCAGGTGGCTTCGCTCGCGCTGTTCCTGTGTGGCGAAGGCGCCGCGCAGATCACTGGCGCCAACCTCTCTATCGACGGCGGCTGGACGGCCGCGTAGGCGCGCCGAAATACTCACCGGCTCTTGAAACGCAGCGATAGACCAAGAAGACAACACTACCCAACACCTACGACTGCTGCCTACTGAACATCAACCAATTCCTCTGGAGAGAAGATCATGAACAAGCGACTGATCGCGACTGTCATTGGCTGTGCCTGCCTTACCCTAGCTACGGCTGCCGAGGCCCGAACCTCTTACGACGGTCCCTGGAATCTTACCTTCGTTACACAACGCGGAAGCTGCGATCCGACCTACAATTTCTCAGTAAATATTAACGACGGCGTTGTGACGCATCCTAATCTGGTGAAGTTTAGCGGGCATGTCGGAAGATCGGGCGCGGTTCGCGCGTCGGTGACCGTCCACGACAAATACGCATCAGGGTCGGGGAAGCTGACGCGAGACGCCGGCCGCGGAACCTGGAGCGGCCACGCAGGAGGTGGACGCTGCTCGGGATATTGGACCGCACAACGAAACAACTAGGACGCAATCACCCGGAACCTCAAGGGCAGCCCGGGCCGAACCTGCTGTTCCTAGGCTGGGCTGGCGATGGGTCGGCGTCCCGCCAATTCGGTCCTGGTCAGGCCTGTCGGCCATATCTCTCGGTTACCGCCGCCGCGACGAACTTTCTGCGTCCGGCGCTGCCCGGGCTTGTGCCGTGGGCGGCGCACCAGTCTGGGAATGTGGCGGGGTCGATGTAAACACGCAGCACGACGTGTCCATAGGCCTTGAGCCCCTGCTCCATTTCCTCGGCCATCTTCAGCCATTCTTTCCAGCTCGGTGGCATCTTATCGCCATCGTCGAAAAGTTGCAGCAACGCTGGATAATCTTCCTCCTTGATCCAATAGGCCCCGACTGCGGGAGGCGGATTATCCTCGGAATTCGTCATACGTGTTCTCCCAGCAGATGCGGCCTGTCACTGACACGATCGAGACGGGTCGCCCGCCTCGAACTGTCGTAAATCAGTGATTCGATCATTGATGAAATTATCTCCGAATCGAAACGCTTCCCTTGCAAAGTCGGGACCGCCGAACTTCCGCGGTATTCCCGGGATGCCGATGGCGGCGTAGGCATGACAGTTCCTCCGCCATCCCACCCTCCGCGTCGCTCTATAACGAGCCAAAGACCATCGCGTCAAAACCGTCTTGACCTTTGTTCTCGCCCAAGCGGCCGTTTTGATCGGCCGCTTGTGGGCGCAAAAGTGACCACCGGCGTGAAAGCCGGTGGTCGACGATTAGAGCTCAATCTGTTCAGCCATATTCAAGGCGTCGTCCACCTCAATTCCAAGATATCGGACGGTACTCTCCAACTTGGTGTGACCGAGGAGAAGTTGGACTGCGCGCAGGTTACCGGTCTTCCGATAAATCTGGGCAGCCTTCGTGCGGCGCATCGAGTGCGTGCCGTAAGATGCTGACTCTAGGCCGATGCTTGAAACCCAGCGATGCACTAGCCGGGCATATTGGCGGGTTGAAATGTGAGGACTGGCATGAATTCGAGTTGGGAAAAGATACCGGGAACCGGAGGCCCGCGGCGTTGGCAGCCAGGCTTCAACGGAATTCCTCGACTGCTCCGAGATCTCAAACTGCACTGGTCGCCCTGTCTTCTTTTGGACAACAGTCGCCCGACGCCGCACATTTGTTCCCGAGCAAATGTCGTCCAGTCTCAGTTTGACCAAGTCACAGGCGCGAAGTTTACTGTCGATTGCTAAATTGAAGATCGCAAGGTCACGCTTTGACCGCGCGATTTCTAGGCGGATTCGAATAGACCATACATGCTGGGGCGCAAGAGGCCTCTTCTGACCGACGAGCAATCCTTTGTTCCAAGGTCGTTGGCATCGATCGACGGGGCGTGCGGGCATATGGGATCCTCCGCCATCCCGCCCTCCGCGTCGCTCTATCGCGAGCAAATGACTTTAGTGCTTACTAAGCATTCAGGCGTTGCCCCCGTGTCCGCTCACGACCGACCGCTTTTGGCTACTTTTTGTTTTGCCCCTAAGCTGACATGACTGCGGCTAAAGCTCGCTCGAAATGAACTGCTTGAATTCGGCAGTCTGCGGCCGCGCGAACAGCTCCGACGTCGCCCCGCTTTCCCAAATCTTTCCCCGGTGCATGAAAACGACCTGGTTTGCGACCTTACGTGCGAAACCCATCTCATGGGTGACGGTGATCATCGTCATGCCGCGTGTCGCGAGATCTTCCATGACGGCGAGCACTTCTGCTGTCAGTTCGGGATCAAGCGCCGAAGTCACCTCGTCGAAAAGCATGACCTGGGGGGATAGGGCGAGCGAACGTGCAATGGCGACCCGCTGCTGCTGTCCGCCGGACAACTGCTCGGGATAAGAACTGATCTTGTCGGTTAGCCCGACGAGGCGCAGCACCTCGGCAGCTTTCGTCTGCGCCGCGTCCCTTGGCTGCTTTTTCACCAAGGTCAGCGCCAGCGTGATATTCCGCTCCACCGTGAGATGCGGGAAGAGGTTGTAGCCCTGAAAAACCATGCCGACATCGTGGCGCAACTGCGCCCGTGCGGCCTTGCCGGGCCGGCCGACTTCGTGGCCGCAAACTTCGATCTTGCCGGCCTGGATCGTCTCGAGCCCTGCGATGCAACGCAACAGCGTGCTCTTGCCGGATCCGCTCCGGCCGATGATGGCCACGGTCTGGCCACGCGCCACGTCGAGGCTCACGCCGTCCAGAACGCGCAACGTCCCGAACTCCTTCACCACGCCCGTAACCTGCACGACGGTGGCGCTAGTGGCTGGCGCGGCCTGCATTGGCTCTCCTTTCGAGGAAACGGCTGGCCAGCGACAGCGGGTAGCACATCGCAAAATAGATTGCGGCCACGATACAGAAGATGATGAAGGGTTCGAAGGTCGAGTTGTTGACGATTTGGCCTGCGCGCGCGAGCTCGACAAAGCCGACCACGGAAGCCAGCGACGTATTCTTCACGATCTGGACCATGAAGCCCACAGTCGGCGGAATCGCCATTTTGAAGGCTTGCGGCAATATCACATAGGCATATTGCTGGAAGCGATCGAGACCGAGACAATCGGAAGCTTCCCACTGCGTGCGCGGCACCGCCTCGATGCAGCCACGCCAAATCTCACCAAGAAAGGCGGCGGCATACAACGTCAGCGCCAAGCCGGCCGCGACAAGCGGCGCCAGCTTGTAGCCGAGGATGCCGAGGCCGAAATAGGTCAGGAACAGCAGGATCAGAAGTGGCGTACCCTGGATGAGCTGGATGTACCCGCCGGCGACGATGCGCAGCGCGTGGCTCGGCGAGACCCGCATCAGCGCGATCGGCAGACCGACGAGGGCGCCGCCTGCGAACGCAATCAGGGACAGCAGCACCGTCCATTGCGCCGCCATGACGAGATACCAGACGTGGTGGGCGCTAAGCTGGATCATAGCGCGGTGCCCAGCCGCCGGCGGCGCTCGAAGATGATGAGGCCGATGGCCTTGAACGCCAGCCTGTAGAGAAGCGAAAGAGCGAGATAGATCGCCGCGACGATAATGTAGACCTCGAAGCTGCGATACGTATCGGACTGCACGTTATTGGCGACGGCGGTCAGCTCCTCGGCCGAGATTTGCGACGTGATCGACGATGCCAGCATGAGAAGTACAAACTGGCTGGAGAGTGCGGGATAGACCCGCTCGATGGCCGGCAAGAGAATGACGTGCAGGATCGTCTGAACGCGCGTCAGGCCCAGGCAATCTGCCGCCTCGAGCTGGGTGTGGTGGATGGACTGGATGCCCGCCCGCATGATCTCCGTCGTGTAGGCGCCCATATTCACCACGAGCGCAATGACGGCGGATGTTTCGGCCGAGAGTTTGAAGCCCAGGCTCGACAGGCCGAAGTAGACGATGAATATCTGCACGAGCAGGGGCGTGTTGCGGATCAGCTCGACATAGAAGCCGACCAGGAGCCGCAACACGCGCCCGCCGTAAACCCGGGCGACCGCGCACAGCGTGCCAACCACGAAGCCGAGGGCGATCGACAGTACGGTGAGCTGAATCGTAAGCCAGGCGCCGTTAAGGAAGGCAGGCCACTTGTCCAGCAGGAACGAGAAGTCGAACTTGTAGAGCATTGCCGCCAGGCCCTGCCGCTTAGTTGCCTGCCTTCAGCAACTGTTCCACCGGGATATCGACGCCATGATATTTCTTGTAAATTGCGCCGAGCTGCCCGTTCTGAAGGTTGCTCTTCACCCAGCCGTTCACCCACTCCTTAAGCTTGGGCTCGTCCTTGCGCATGCCGATGGCGAGGTAGAACGTCTGCATTGTGATGCGCGACTCAGCCGTGCGTGTCGGGTTCTTCTTGCTGATTGCCGGTAGCAGCGAGCGCGCCGTCGCAAGAATGTCCACCTGGCCCGACGCGAATGCGAGCGCCATCGTGGCGTCGTCCTCGTAGCGCACCAGCTGGGCGCCTTTCGCCTGCTGGGTAAGATCGGTGTCCTGCGTCGTGCCGCGCACGACGGCGACTTTCTTGCCGGCCAGGTCGGAGATCTCCTTGAGCGGGACCGTGCTCAGCGACGCCACGACCGACGGGTGATCGGCATAGGGAATCGAGAAGTCGACTACCTTGGCACGATCGGGCGTGATCGACAGCGTGGAAACGACGAGGTCCGCCTTGTCGGTCTGCAGCATCGGAATGCGGGTAGGGCCCGTTGTGGTCACGATCTCCAGGGTGGCCCCGAGATCCTTGGCGAGAAGCTGCGCAGTATCAACGTCCGATCCAGTCGGCTGCAGCTTGTCATCAGTCATGCCGAACGGAGGGATGGCCGTGTCGATGGCGATCCGGACCTTGCCCGCCTTCTTGATGTTGTCGAGCGTATCGGCTTGTGCCGGCACAAGCGATAGCGACAGCGTTGCGAGCGCCAGACCTGCGATCAGGCGCCGAGAGATCATGTTGGTCATGGCCGGTCCTATTGCTTCAGAATGAGATCGGGCAGGTTGTCACCGAAATACTTCTTGTTCAGCTCATTGAGCCGGCCGTTCTTGAGATTGGCTGCGACCCAGGCGTTGACCTCGTCCAGGAGGCGCTTCTCGTCCTTCTTCACACCCACAGCGAGCTTGAAGTTGTCGAGTACGAATTTCAGCTCTACCTGCCGCGCCGGGTTCTTCTTGTCGATCTGCGGGACCATCATTTCGGCCGTAGAGAAGATGTCGACTTGTCCACTGAGGAAGGCCTGCGTCTCGGTGGCGTCATCCTCGTAGCGGACGAGCTTCATCCCCTTCGGCCCCTCTTTTGTCAGCTGCGTGTCGTGCGTCGTGCCGCGCACCGTGCCAACCGTCTTCCCATCGAGCTCGGCCAGCGACTTCACGGAGACGGACTTTGGGGCCGCGATGACCGTTCGCAGCACGGCATAGCCTAACGAGAAATCGATGACCTTCGCGCGCTCGGCCGTGTAGGAGAGACTCGAAATGACGAGGTCGGCCTTGCCGGTCTGAAGCGCAGGAATCCGAGTGGCACCGGTGGTTGGCACGTGCTCGAACTCGAGTCCCCAATCCTTAGCGAGAAGCCGTGCCGCCTCGACGTCGAGGCCGGTCGGTTGCAGCTTGTCATCCGTCATGCCATAGGGCGGCACGCCAAGATCGATGGCGATGCGGATCTTGCCGGCTTTCTTGATGTCGTCCAGCGCGTCCGCGTGCGCGAGGGACATGGCGGCTACCAGGGCTGTGATGGCGACTCCCATCGAAGCTACGATCTTTTTCAACATTGCCTCCTCCCGTTTGTGTTGTTTCTTGGCGTTTACTTGTCTGGCGTCCTAGCGTTCGTTGTCCATGATCGCGAGCTTGGCCACCCGACGCCGGAATTCCTCTGATGTAGAGAACGTCGCGCCCAAATAGGCCGCGATCAGATCCTTGGCGAGCCACGGACCCACGATCTGGGCGCCGATGCACATGACATTGACGTCGTCGTGCTCGACGCATTGATGGGCAGAGTGGACATCATGGCATACGGCAGCCCGAATTCCCTTCATCTTGTTGGCGCCAATCGAGGCGCCGACGCCGGTGCCGCACACCATCAGGCCGCGCTCCACCTGGCCCGTGGTGATGGCAGCTGCGACCTTGCGTGCGATATCCGGGAAGTCGACCGGAGCGGGGTCGAAGCTGCCGACATCCAGCACCTCGTGCCCGCTCTCCTTCAAGAAGGCCAGCACCTCCGCCTTCATGGGAAAGCCGGCGTGATCCGAACCTACGACAATCTTCATGTGGCCTTCCTGCTGTTCGCTCGTTTTCTGGTTTGTGGATTTGCCGCCGGCGAGGCCATGATACTGTCGGCTTCACCGACGATGGCGCGCCTTCGGTATTCGTTGCCGATTTCAAAATGCTTTCGTAGCGTTGCATCGGCGCGGTCCGGGTCGCGCGCGACGACAGCCTCGAAGATGCGCCGGTGATCATCGATCAGATAATCTTTCATCGAAGGAAATGCCTGCACGAGCTCGCGGCGATTGCGATGCACATGCGTCAGCAGTCCCGCCATCGAATTGTGAAGGACGGCCAGCGTTTTCGAATGCGACGCCAGCACGATCGTGCGGTGGAATTGGTAGTCGGCGACGGCACCGGCGTCGGCCGTGTCGATCGTTTCCGCGATCTTCCCGAGTGCCGTCTGCAATCGTTCGAAATCGGCGATGCCCGCGCGCTCGCAGGCGAGCCTGATCGCCTGGCACTCGATCGCGACGCGCGCCTGCATCACATCGTCCGGCATGTCCGCCTGTTGGGCGAGCGCGAACGTGAAGAAGTCATTCAGGACCGAGACGTCCGGTCGCGTCACGACAGTGCCGATGCGGTCCCGGATCTCAACAATGCCGAGCATCGTGAGAGCCCGCAGCGCCTCGCGGACGAGCGGCCGACTTACACCTAATTGGACTGCCAGATCGCGCTCTGAGATTAGGCGATCGCCGGGCTTTAGCGAGCCAGCGAGCAAGTGGTCGCGTAAGAAGGCGAACACCTTCTCGAAGCCTTTCTCACCCTCGTCCGCTCGCTTCAGTTCCACCCCTATTCCCCTCATTGATCTTTTGTTGGTAAGACCAGTACGCAGACCAGATGCCGTCGTCAAGCTCTTGATTTGGTGTCGGCAGAGAAGGGCTACCTCAGGCCGTCTTCGGATGTCGGTCACCGTCTGCGAAATCCAGTCGGTTCTGGGGCGCAATGCCTTCATCAGGCGGGCCGCTGAGCGGAATGCACCCTGGTGAGCAAGCAGAAAACCGAAATGACGTTACGCACATCGTTGGGTCTCCGACCTTGCCGGCACTCGCTGACGAGGTGATCGAATAAGCCCCGGCGACTTCAGATGGCGGCACTGTTCGGACATGCTAATCTGCCGGACGATGTCCGCTTCTGAGAGTGGATACTGTTGCAAAAGTCGAAAGTTGCAACGGTCTGAATTTTTGGCGAGAACTTGAAGCGCGCCGAGATCGATGATTCGTGTAGCCTCAGTCGCGCTACCAAAGTGGCCGATGAGTTTAGCGTGAGGCGACGAGGTCCCTCAGGACCTTGCTTGAAAACGACGCCTACGGCCCCCAGAAGTTTTGACCACCTGCGCAAAACGACTTTTGCAACAGTATCGAGAGTGAAATGCAGACGTCGCTACTATTCGATTTGCGACTGGCGGCTTCTGGCGCAGAGCGGACCTTCGGTCGATCTTGCACGTCGCTGAAGGCCAACAACAGATTATCCAGCGGAACACAACAACTTCGTTACCCTAAAGCGCCAAATCACCTTGCTCTTGAATTCGAATTTGGCCGATCCGGCGCCCGATGGTATGTTCCCGTAGCTTTGTTGGGAGGGCGCGATGGCTGAAGCGAAACTTGCTCCGAACCTGCCGGACTGGATGCTCGAGCACGCGAACCGCTATATAGCGAGCGGCGGAACCGAAGGTCATATGTACAAGGTAACGGTGCCCCAGCATGGTGAGATGACCGTGCCGGCGCTGCTGCTGACCACTACCGGCCGCAAGTCTGGCGACAAGTTCGTATTTCCGCTGTTTTACGGCATGGAAGGCGACAGTTATTTCATCATTGCCTCAAAGGGAGGCGCGCCCCAACACCCCGGCTGGTATCGCAACATTCTTGCGAACCCCGACGTTGAAATACAAGTCGGGACCAAGAAAATGAATGCGCGAGCCCGGACGGCGGAGGGCGAGGAACGCCTCAGGCTTTGGAAAAAAGGGCTCGAATTCTGGCCGCCCTACGCCGACTATCAACTCAAGACCGAGCGCGAGATACCGGTGGTCGTGCTGGATCCAGTTCATTAGGGCGGTGGCCGACCTTCGCAGGGACGGCTTCTCATTATTCGCACGCCTTCCCTTTGCCGGGACACGGGATGTCGGCTCGCACGCACCTTCAACCGGAGTTGATCGACATGAAACTCGGACGCCTTGGCGTGTGGTACAGCACCGACAAGCTCGACGGCGCGCAGCTGCGCGATTTCGTGCGCACGGTCGAAAACAACGGCTATTCGAACCTGTGGTACCCGGAATCGCGGGGCTACGAGTCGATGTCGCTGGCGGCCGTGCTGCTGTCGAGCAGCGAGAAGCTGGTGATCGGCAGCTCAATCGCCAATATCTATGCCCGCGATTCCTTCACCGCGCAGCGCGCCCTGATCTCGCTGAACGCGCTCTACGGCAACCGGTTCGTGCTCGGTCTGGGCGTCAGCCATATTCCGATGGTCGAGGGCCTGCGCGGCCATCGCTACGATAAACCGCTCTCGGCGATGAGCGCTTATCTGGACAGCATCAACAAGTCGGCGACTGCAGGCGAACTGCCGGTTGTGGTCGCAGCGCTGGGCCCGAAAATGTTGGCGTTGAGCGGCGAGAAGTCGCGCGGCGCGGTCCCCTATAATGTGACGCCAAAGCATACGGCCGAGGCCGCGGCGATCCTCGGGCCATCGAAATGGCTTGCTGTGGAACAGAAAGTGACGCTCGAGACCGATCCGGCAAAGGCGCGAGCGCTCGGGCGCAAGGAATTGTCCCGCTACATGGTGCTGCCGAACTACCGCAACAGCTGGCTGCGCCAGGGTTTTACCGAAGCTGACCTCGCCGACGGCGGCAGCGATCGGTTCATCGATGCCATGGTGCTATGGGGCGATGCCGACACGGTCAGGCGCGGCCTGCGAGAGCATTTTGCGGCCGGAGCCACGCATGTCTGTCTGCAACCGGTCCATCCGGACGGCGATTTCGTCGCCCGCGACCGCATGCTGACCGCGCTCGCCGATACCTGAGGGGAACCTCAGAGCAGATCGGCGACGGCGTTGCGGTAGCGGCGCATCGCGCCAACATGGTCGCTCATGCTCCGGCCGGCCATGCGCTTGTGATGGTAGCCGCCGAAAGTATTGTGCAGCGTGACATGCGTGACGCCGGCCTTCTTCCAGAAGCTGATTTCCTCGCGCCAATCCTTCTCAGTTCCGGTGCCGGTTGAGGTCCAGACTTCGAGGCCCACGGAGGCCGAATCGCGTCCCTCGGCTTCCACGAAGCGGCGCAGCTTGTCGAATTCGGTAACGGCCTTGGGTCCCGGCGGTTCAGACAGCATCATCCAGCCATCGCCCCATTTGGCGATCCGCTGCAGCGTCACGTCCATGTGACCGCCGAACCACAGCGGAATTTTGCGGCTCGGCGGCCGGGGATTGATGCCTGCGTCGGGAAGGCGGTGCCATTTGCCCTCGAACGTGACGTAGGGATCGGCCCACAGCGCTTGCATCACTTGCACCTGTTCCTCGGACCGCTTGCCCCTGTTATGGAAATTCTCGTTGAGGCCGACGAACTCCATCTCGTTCCAGCCGACGCCGACGCCGAACCGGAAGCGGCCGCCGCTGAGCACGTCGAGACTGGCAGCCTGCTTGGCCACCAGCACAGTCTGACGCTGCGCCAGGATCAGCACCTGGGTGGAGAGTTCGACCTTTTTCGTGCAGGCGGCGATGAAGCCGAACGCCACGAAGGGATCGTGGAACAGGCCGAGCCCGCCCGCGCGGCCGCTGGCGGGATTCGCAGGGTTGCCGCCGAGGACGTGGTCCGCCAGCGTCAGGCCGTCGTAACCTTCGGCCTCGGCGAGCTCGGCGTATTCGCGCACGATCGAGCCATCGCCACCGATGTCGCCGTAGGGCAGGGCTATTCCGAGATGCATGGTCGCTTCCCCTTTTTGGCTGGTCGCTGCTTTCCCGCTAATCTATAGATTTCCACGACGGGTGTCATGGCATCGGCATTTGCCGGCGCCAACCAGGAGATTTGCCGTGATCAAGCTCGGATACAAGGCATCGGCGGAGCAATTCGCGCCGGGCGCGCTGCTGGGCTTCTCCTGTCTTGCCGAGGAGGTCGGCTTCGATTCCGTTTTCATCAGCGATCACTTTCAGCCTTGGAAGCATGTCGACGGCCATGCGCCGTTTTCGTTGACCTGGCTGGGCGCGCTCGGCGCCAGAACGTCGCGCGCCGTGATCGGCACCAGCGTGCTGACGCCGACGTTCCGCTACCATCCTTCCATCGTCGCCCAGGCGTTCGGCACGATGGGCGCGATGTTCCCCGGACGCGTCGTGCTCGGCATCGGCACCGGCGAGGGACTGAACGAAGTGCCGTCGACCGGCCAGCCCTGGCCGGAATTCAAGGAGCGCTTCGCTCGCCTGCGCGAAGCCGTCACGCTAATTCGGACACTCTGGATGCAGGAGCGTGTCAGCTTCGAAGGCCAGTACTACAAGACCGAGAAGGCGACGATCTACGACCGCCCCGACAAGCCCGTGCCGATCTATATCGCCGCCGCCGGCGCCCTCGTGGCGCGCTACGCCGGGCGCTCCGGCGAGGGATTCATTTGCACGAGCGGCAAGAAGCCGGAACTCTATACCGAGACCTTGTTGCCGAAGGTCGCCGAAGGCATCGCGGCGTCGGAGGATCCGTCGCGATCCTACGATCGCATGATCGAGGTCAAGGTGTCGTTCGATACCGACAAGGCGCGTGCGCTCGAGGATACGCGCCACTGGGCGGCGCTGGCGCTGACGCCCGAGGAAAAGATGACGGTTGAGGATCCCGTCGAGATGCAGCGCCTCGCTGACGCGCTGCCGCTGGAGCGCGCCGCCAGCCGATGGATCGTATCCAGCGATGCCGACGAGCACGTCGAGCGGATCGGTTATTATGTCGGCCTCGGCTTCCGTCATCTGGTATTCCACGCCCCGGGACCGGATCAAGCGCGCTTCCTGAAGCTCTACGGTGAGCATGTGCTTCCACGCCTTCGCAAGCGTTTCGGTTGAGCGCGCGGGCCCGGCCGATGCAACGCAGCAACGCCGTCGAGCTTCTTGCCGTCCCCGGCCTTCCGCGGGTAGCCAGGGACGACGATCTCGTCGCCCTTATTGGCAAAGGGGTCGCGCGCGGTGGCATTGTGCCGCGTGGCGGCGACGTCTTCGTGCTCACGCAGAAAATCGTGTCCAAGGCCGAAGGTCGCATGGTCGATCTTGCGAGTGTCAAACCCTCGACGGAGGCGATCGAACTTGCCGGCAAGGTCCAGAAGGATCCACGCCTCGTTGAGTTGATCCTGTCGGAATCGGTGCGCGTCGTGCGGGCAAGGCCCGGCATCCTGATCGTCGAGCACCGCTTGGGTTTCGTGATGGCCAATGCGGGTATCGACCAATCCAATTTGGCCTCGCCCGGTGCCCCCCCGCGTGCCCTGATGCTGCCGGTCGATCCCGACGGCAGCGCAGCGACATTGAAGGAGCGTCTGTCGCAAAAATTCGGCGTGCCAATCGCCGTGATCATCAGCGACAGTTTTGGTCGTGCCTGGCGGCGCGGCACCTGCGGCGTAGCGATTGGCGCCGCCGGCCTGCCGTCGCTGATGGACTTACGTGGCTCGCCCGACCTGTTCGGCCGTGCGCTCCAGGTCAGCGTCACCGGGCATGCGGACGAGATTGCCGCTGCAGCGTCGCTGGTGATGGGGCAGGGTGCCGAAGGCCAGCCCGTCGTGATCGTGCGCGGCCTGACCTGGCGCGGTCCCGACAATGCTGCGTCCGAGCTGGTGCGGCCGGCTGACGAGGACATGTTCAGATGAGCAAACGACTTGTCGTGGCGCTCTCCGGCGGCGTTGGGGGCGCCAAACTTGCGCTCGGTCTCAGTCGTATTCTGCCAAACGACGAATTACTCGTGGTCGCCAATACCGGAGACGATTTCGAGCATCTTGGACTGAGCATCTCGCCCGACATCGACACGCTGACCTACGTGCTCGCAGGCATCGACAATCCGGTCACCGGCTGGGGCCGGCGTGACGAGACCTGGTCGTTCATGGACAGCATCGGCGCGCTCGGCGGCGAAGACTGGTTTCGGCTCGGCGACCGCGATCTGGCGCTGCATGTCGAGCGCACCCGTCGCCTGCGCCTGGGGCAGACCCTGTCCGAGGTGACATCAGACATTTGCCGGCGCCTCGGCATCGGTGGCCGCGTGGTGCCGATGAGCGACGACCGCGTGCGTACCCGCGTGCGCGTTGAGGCGGGCTGGATCGACTTCCAGGACTATTTCGTCCGCCAGCAGTGCCGACCGGTCGTGCATGAGCTGGCATTCGACGGCGTGACGCTTGCGCGGCCGCAGTCCGAGATCACGGCGGCGCTGCGCTCGGGCGATGTGCGGGTGGTAATCATCTGTCCGTCCAATCCCTTCGTCAGCGTCGAGCCGATTCTCGCGATCCCCGGCATGCGCGATGAGATCAAGGCGAGTGGGGCACCGGTCGTCGCGGTGTCGCCGATCATCGGCGGGCAGGCCGTCAAGGGCCCGACCACGAAGATGATGCGCGAACTCGGCCTCGAGGCCAGCGCCGCCGGCGTCGCCGCGCGCTACGGCGACCTGCTAGATGGTTATATCGTCGACCACGTCGACGCCGGTGGAGTTGGCCATGTTGGACCGCAGGTCACCATCGCCAAGACCTTGATGAAGACTCTGGATGACCGGGAGACGCTGGCGCGCGTGACGCTCGATGCGGCGGACGCGCTGGCCTCGCAGCGATGAGCGACATCTGGGCGGTCATACCGGTCAAGGAGTTCGATGGCGCCAAGCATCGGCTGTCGGACTTTCTGTCGCCGCCGCAACGTCGGCTCCTCGCCGAGACCATGCTGACGGACGTGATCGATGCCGTTGCAGGCTCGCGCCTTTTGGCGGGGGTGATGATCGTGACCCTCGATCCGCATGCGACGGTGCTCGGCGACAAGATCGGTGCACGGATCGTGACCGAGGGGGCGCGGGACGGACATACCGGCAGCGTGAATGCCGGCCGCCGCCTTCTAGCGAGTGAAGGGCGTCACGGCATGATCACGATGCCTGGAGACATTCCAGCTACCCGCGCCGGCGAGATAGACGCGGTGTTATCGGCGCATCGCGCCGCGCCCTCTTTCACAATCTCGCCGGCGCATGACGATCTCGGATCCAATGCCGTCGTCTGCTCGCCGCCGGAATCGGTGCCACTTCGCTTCGGTGATAACAGCTATTTTCCGCACCTCGACGCCGCGCGTCTGCAAGGCATCGAGCCGACCGTAATCCGTCAACCCGGAATCGCGATGGACATAGATCACCCGGTCGATCTGGCGCTTTTCCTGCGCCTGCCGCAATCAGCCGGCACGCGTACCCGAACACTGCTTGAAGAACTTGGTGTGCCCGCGCTGCTGGCCAAGCGGGGCATAACTTAAGCGACCGCCGCCTTCTTGCGCGGCGGCGTTTGCACGATCGGCGCCAAGTCGGCCGCGATCAGGGAGGCGGCTCGGCGCTCTTCCGGGACCGGCCGATAGAGGGTGTCGCGCTGCATCGGTTCGCGGCCGATCGAGCGGATCAGCGCTTCCATGTCGTGAGGCGCAAACTCCTGGCCGTGCTGGGTGCCGGCGGCGCGCGAGATGCTCTCGTTCATCAGTGTGCCGCCGAGATCGTTGGCGCCGGACTTCAGGCAGCTCGCGGCGCCCGCCGGGCCCATCTTCACCCAGGACGTCTGGATGTTCGGGATCAGCGGATGCAGGGCCAGCCGCGCGACCGAATGCATGAGCACGGCTTCGCGGAATGTCGGGCCGGAGCGCGACATGCCGTGGCGATACATCGGTGCTTCCATGTGGACGAAGGGAAGCGGCACGAACTCGGTGAAGCCGCCCGTTTCAGCCTGCAAGTCGCGCAGCGCAAGCAGATGTTTTGCCCACGATTTCGACGTCTCGACGTGCCCGTACATGATGGTCGAGGTGGTGCGCAAGCCCGCCTGGTGGGCGGCGCGCTGCACGTCGAGCCACTGGGCGGTGTTGATCTTGTCGGGGCAAATGATGGCGCGTACGTCATCGTCGAGGATTTCGGCCGCCGTTCCGGGCAGGGTGCCGAGACCGGCTGCCTTCAGCTTCGTAAGGAACTCGTGGATCGGCAGTCCGAGTGTGGCCGCACCTTGCGTCACTTCCAGAGCCGAGAAGGCGTGGATGTGCATCTCGGGGACGATCGCTTTGATCGCCCGGCAGATCGCCTCGTAGGTGACGCCGGTGTAGTCGGGATGGATGCCGCCTTGCAGGCACACTTCCGTCGCCCCGCGATCCCACGCCTCGATCGAGCGACGCGTAATTTCCTCGATGGCGAGGTCATAGGGTGAGCCGCGCAGATCCTCGTGCGTGCGCCCTTTCGAGAAGGCGCAGAACTTGCACCGGAAGTAGCAGATGTTGGTGTAGTTGATGTTGCGGTTCACGACGTAACGCACGACGTCGCCACTGACCGCGCGTCGCAGTGCGTCGGCGGCCTGCGTGACGTACCGGTAGTCGGCGTCGCGCGCCGCGAACAGGCGCACGATGTCGTTCGAGGCGAGCCGTTCGCCCGAGGTCGCGCGTTCGACTATTCCAGCAATTCCCACATCGACGTTACGGGCGAGCACCAGCGGCGCCGGCGGTGGCTGGGTGTTGCCCGGTGCCCAGTCATCGTCGCGCGCGAAGCCTTCGGTATCACTCATACGCCGCACGCGGATGGCGATCTCGGGAGCCAGCCAATGATCAGCGTCGCGTGCATAGACGGGGTAGACGGGCAGGCGATTCACCAGCAGCTTGCCGGCCTCCGCGCTCTTGCGGGCGAGTTCGGCAATGGCAGGCCATGGCGCTTCCGGGTTCACGTGATCGGGCGTGACCGGCGAAATGCCGCCCCAGTCGTTGAGCCCCGCGCCGATCAGCTTTTGATAGATTCCAGGCGACAGATTTGGCGGCGCCTGGATATTCATGTCGGGACCGAGAACCAAACGCGCCGTCGCGATGGTCCACAGCAGGTCCTCGAGATCGGGTTCCTCGGAATCGGCGAGCCTGGTGTCGGGTTTGGCCCGGAAGTTCTGGATGATGACTTCCTGGATATGACCATGGGCGGCGTGCAGATCCCTGATCGCCTCCAGCGCGTCGATCCGCTCGTCGCGAGTCTCGCCGATGCCGATCAGGATGCCAGTCGTGAACGGCACCTTGAGCTCGCCAGCCAGACGCAGGGTCTCCAGCCTGACCGCGGGGTGTTTGTCGGGAGAGCCGTAGTGAACGCCGCCCTGCCTGCAGAGCCGCTCGCTGGTGGACTCCAGCATGATGCCCTGGCTCGCCGTCACCTCGCGCAGGCCGATAATCTCCTCGTGCGTCATCACGCCGGGATTGGCGTGCGGCAGCAATCCGGTCTCGCGTAGCACCAGCGCGCACATCTCGGTGAGATAGGAGATCGTCGTTTCGTGGCCGAGTGCTTTCAATGCGTCGCGGGCGCCCTGGTATCGCATCTCGGGCTTGTCGCCCAGCGTGAACAGCGCCTCGGTGCAACCCGCGGCCGCACCGGCGCGCGCTATGGCGAGTACTTCGTCGGGTGAGAGGTAGACGGGCTTGCCCGCGCGCGGCACCTGCGCGAACGTGCAGTAGTGACAGACGTCGCGGCAGAGCTTGGTGAGGGGAATGAAGACCTTGCGCGAGTAGGAGATCAGCCGTCCGTGCGCGGAATCGCGCAAGGCCGCAGCTTCTGCTATCAGTTCGGGCAGTGGCGCGTCGAACCGCTGCCGTATCGCCTGCCTACCGGCCGCCGTCATGGTCTGTCGTCTCCGCCCGCAGAGGGTCGCAATGTCGTCGCGGGACGCGCTTGCCGTCACCCGTTAGCGGTCGCATGGTGTCGCATCGACGCCAGCAATGCAATGCAAAGAAGGACGCAACAAAATGCTGATCGGCTTCAACGCACCAACCGCCGGGCCCCTGTCGACCGCGGATAATTTGACAAGAATAGTGGTTGGCGGCGAGGCGATGGGCTTCGACTATGCGACATTCAGCGACCACGTCGTGATTCCGACCGCGATCGCAGCTGAATATCCCTACAGCGCCTCGGGGGAGTTCCCCAGCGGCACCCGCGGCGAGAGGCACGAGCAGCTGACCGAGGTTAGCTGGATCGCCGCGAAAACGACGCGGTTGCGTCTCGTGACATCGGTCATGGTGGTGCCGCACCGGCCGGCCGTGCTGACCGCCAAAATCCTCTCGACCATCGACGTCCTTTCTGGTGGCCGGCTGACGCTGGGTATCGGTGCGGGGTGGATGCGCGAGGAGTTCGAGGCCATCGATGCGCCGGATTTCGATGCGCGTGGAACCGTGACGGACGAATATCTTCGCGCCTTCGTCGAACTCTGGACAAAGGACGCGCCGAAGTTCGATGGCAAGCATGTCAAATTCTCGAATATCGGGTTCGATCCGAAGCCCGTGCAGAAGCCGCATCCGCCGATCTGGGTCGGAGGCGAGAGCGGTCCGGCGCTGCGGCGGGCTGCCCGCATCGGCGATGCCTGGTATCCGATCGGGACCAACCCGCAGAATCCGCTCGACAGCCTGACGCGGTTCAAGGCTCAGGCGGCGCGTCTGGGCAAGATGGTCGCCGAAGCAGGCCGCGATCCCAAGGCGGTTGGCCTGAGCCTGCGCGTAACGGTGTTCGGCGAGACCGCGCCGCCACAGGCCAATGACGGCGAACATCGCCTGTTCGCCGGTTCACCGGCGCTGGTCGCCGCCGATATCCGGGCGCTGCGCGACATGGGTGTCGGCAGCCTCGATTTCGGTTTCGGCGGCGCGACCGCCGAGGAAGTGCTCGCAGGCATGCAGAAATTCCGGGCCGAGGTCTTGCCGCTGATCTAGGGGCTCAGCTGTCGAGCTGACGGATCAAATTCGCCCAGCGGTCGAGTTCCGGCAGGATCGTATCGGCCTTGGCGGAATCGAGGCTGACGACGAGGCGCGAGACGCCGTCGTCGCGGTCGCGCTTGAGCAGGTCGAGGTTCTCCTTGGCGCCCCAGATCGTGATCGGCACCGACGCGAGATCGCGGCCAGCTTCGTTTGCCATCTCGCGGAATTTCGGCAGCAGGGCCTGCACATCCGCATACGAGCTTCGCGTGCGGTGGGCATCCAGCCGTCGCCATAGCGCAGGGCGCGTCGGGCACCGAACGGGAAGGCGCCGCCGACGATGATCGGCGGATGCGGTTTCTGCACGGGTTTTGGCCAGGTCATCATCGGGTCGAAATTTACGAACTCGCCATGGTACTCGGGTTTTGACTTGGTCCAGATTTCCTTCATCGCCTCGACACGCTCGCGCGCCAGCTTGTGGCGGCTTTCGAAAACCGTGCCGTGGTTGGCCATCTCGTCCTCGTTCCAGCCGTTGCCGATGCCGAACAGGAAACGGCCGGCCGAGATCTGGTCGATCGAAGCGACCTGCTTGGCGGTCTGGATCGGGTCGCGTTGGGCGATCAGGCAAATGCCGGTACCGAGCAGCAGCGTTTTGGTGACCGCCGCAGCCGCACCCAGCATTACGAACGGGTCCATGACGTCGTAATATTTTTTCGGCACGTCGCCGCCGCTGGGGAACGGCGACTTGCGTGACAGCGGAATATGGGAGTGTTCGGGCACCCAGAGCGAATCGAAGCCGCGCTCCTCCAGCGCCCGCGCCAGTTCGGCCGGCGACATCGAGTAGTCAGTGAAAAACATGGCCCCGCCGATGCGCATCGTTCGCTCCCTTTTGTTGTTGCGCTATTTACCGTCTGTCTTTGGACGTCTTGGCCAGCGCGTTTCCGCACGCGGCAGCACCTGTTCGATCAGCAGTCGGGTCTGGGCCAGAAGGGCGTCGTCATCGCTGCCCAGCGGCCGCAAGATGAATTTTGATATGCCGGCGTCGACATATTCGGCGATACGCGCGAGGATCGCGTCGGCGTCGCCGATCGCGAACGCGTGCTTGGCGTCACGTCCGGTACGTTTGGCGTAGGCATCCATCGCCCTGCCGACACCGGGCGCGTCCCGGCTGCCGAAGTAGAACGCAAAGCCGGCGCCATAATGATCTTCGTCGATGGACCGGCCGGCTTCGCGCGCGGCGACCTTGATCGCGGCAACGATGCGGCCGGCCTCCGCCGGCGGGTCACCAGCGGCCTGCCAGCCGGTCCCGATCCGCGCCGCGCGCCGGATCGCAGCGTCCGTCGAGCCACCGATCCACATCGGCAGATCAGGCTGCACGGGCTTTGGCGTGATGGTGACGCCTTTCAGCTGGTAGAAGGTGCCGCTGAAGTCGACCGACTCCTCTCGCCAGAGACTTCGGATGATATCGAGGCACTCGTCGGTCTTGCGCCCGCGAGTCTTTGTATCAATTCCGAGAGCCTCCCATTCGGGGGCCAAGGGGCTGCCGATGCCGAAAGCAGGCAGCAGGCGGCCTTCGGACAGCATGTCGACGGTGGCGCATTGCTTGGCCAGCAGCACGGGATCGCGGAACGTCAGCGACACGACATTCATGCCGAACCGTATGCGCCGCGTGCGCCCGGCCAAGGCCGCCATCGTGGTCATCGATTCGAGGAACGGCTGACGGCCGACGATCCGGTCGGTCTGCCAGATCGAATCCACGCCTCCGGCTTCGCACATATCGACCCAGCGCCAGAAGGC
Organism: Bradyrhizobium sp. JYMT SZCCT0180; assembly: GCF_018130165.1. Taxonomy (GTDB): domain Bacteria; phylum Pseudomonadota; class Alphaproteobacteria; order Rhizobiales; family Xanthobacteraceae; genus Bradyrhizobium. The sequence continues at coordinate 67,296 of NZ_JAFCLZ010000013.1, forward strand.
CGCCGCGCCGGAAAATGGAAACTCCGCACAGCCCAATCCGATCCCGACACCCATGCGTCTTTTCCTTCCCCGCTAGGCCGCTGCTGCTGCGGCTTTGACTCGGGGCGCGACATCGCGCACGAAGCGTTCGAGACTGCCGTTCATCTGCTCCGGCCGCATGCCCGGCGGCACCGCCCAGGTGACGAGGTCGGTGATGCCGTATTCGCGCACGAAGGATGACAGCTCCTTCACGCAGTGCTCGACGTTGCCGACCACCCATGTCTGCGGGATGCTGGCTTCCCGCGTGTTGCCCGAAACGCCGCCGGCGGCGCTCTCGTCCTTGTTGAAGCTGCGATAGACCTGGCCGCGATAGCGCTCGGCGGCGCGCACGGCCGGCCAGTCGCGCTCGGGGTCGTCGGTCACGAGGCAGGAGCGGATGATGCCAACACGATAGCTGTCGGGGTTGCGGCCGGACGCATTCAGCGTCGCGCGCCACGGGTCGAGCACCATCGACCGCGCGCCCTGCGGCAGGAAGTTGCTGTCATTGCGCGCTGCGCGCTGCGCTCCGGCCTCCGACATCGCCGCAATCCACAGCGGCGGACCGCCCGGCTGCACGTAGCGGGGCCGGATCACCACCTCGTCGAAATCGTAGCGCTTGCCATGGAAACTGAACTTCTCGCCGGTGAAACAATGGCGCAGCACCTCGATGCCTTCGTCCGTCAGCGACACACGGCGCGCGACAGGCAGACCGAAGCCGCGGAACTCGTGCGGCGCGTAGCCCATGCCGACGCCGACCTCGACGCGGCCATTGCTGATATTGTCGAGTACCGCGAGGTCTTCGGCCAGCCGCACCGGATGGTTGAACGGCAGCAGGCAGACGTCGCTCGAAAGCCGCACATGTTTGGTACGTGCGGCGATCGCGCCCGCCATCGGCACCCACGAAGGCAAATAGCCGTCATCGAGGAAGTGATGCTCGGTGAACCACACCAGATCCAATCCGATCCCGTCGAGCATGACCACCTGGTCCATGATCGCGGCATACAGGCTCGGCATGTCCATGCCCGATTCCGGCGTGTTGCGGAAATCGTAGACGGTGCCGACACGAAGGGGTGGACGCATCACGCTTGTTCTCCGCTGGTCAGGCCCTCAGTTCAGCCGCGCGGCCTTTGCCATCACCTTGATGGCCTCAGGTTGGCGCGATCGCACGCTGAGCGAATCCGCGCCGCTGTCCTCCCAGGCGCGGTAGCGATCGCGGATGCGCGCCGGTGGACCGACCAGCGATTTCAGATCGACCCATTCGTCAGGCACGGTGGCGATGGCTTCATCCTTGTGGCCGGCGAGGTAGAGTTCCTGGATGCGGTTAGCGGCGCCGCCGAAGCCGCGACGGACCATGATGTCGTTGTGAAAATTCTTGGTCCGGTGACCCATGCCGCCCACATAGAGCGCCACCTCCGGCTTCAGGCGTGCCAGCGCTCCTTTGACGTCGTTGTCAACCTCGACATGGACGGAGGCCTGGATGGTGAAATCCTTCATGCTCTTGCCGTTGCCGGCGCGCCGAAAACCTTCCTCCAGCCACGGGCCGTACTCCTCCATGGCGCCCGGTACGAACCCCATCGGCAGCCAGCCGTCGGCGATCTCGGCCGTCAGCTTGACCATCGCCTCGCCGCCGGTGGCAAGATAGATCGGGATGTTGGGGTTCATGTGCAGGATCGACTTCAAGGGTTTGGCGAGTCCCGCGGAACCCTCGCCCGTGTAGGGTAGGCTGATCTCGCGGCCCTCGTGCGTCACGGGTGCTTCGCGCTTGAAGATCTTGCGCATGATCGCGACGTAGTCCTTGACCCGATAATAGGGCTTGCCCCATGGCTGGCCATACCAGCCCTCGACGATCTGCGGTCCCGAAACACCGAGGCCTGCGATAAAGCGGCCACCGCCGGCCATCGCATCAATGCTGGCGGCCGACATCGCGGCGTTGGCCGGCGTTCGAGCGGCCAACTGCATGATGCCGGTGCCGAGCTTGATACGGTTGGTCTTGGCGGCGAGGAACGCAAGCGGCGTGATCGCATCGGAGCCATAGGCTTCGGCCGACCAGACCGAGTCGTACCCCAGTTCTTCCGCCCGCTGCACGAGTGCGACCGGCACTTCCAGTTGCGGGCCCGAATAGCCGATTGACAGCCCCAGCTTCATCGTCAGGTCCTCCCTGGCCGGAGGATACGAAGCGCGCGGTCGCTTGAACAGTCTCGGCGGACGCATGGGTTGCTGCGATGAACGGTGGCTCCCCGATGTCGTCGCCCTGTGTCATGATGATGATTGGAAGGCGCCGACCGAGCGCTTGATCGGGGAAGGTATCGCCACATGAAATTTGCCCTGCATTTCGGCAACTTCGCATTCCCTGATCCGGAAGGCGCCCGCCGTTTGGTTCGCCTGGCGGAAACGGCGGGCTTCGACTCGGTGTTCGCTGTCGAACACGTCGTGGTTCCCGATAATTATGAGAGCGTCTATCCCTATGCACCTGGCGGCCGGTTGCCGGGCGGCCCGACGGTGAACTTTACCGATCCACTGATCTGGCTGACGTGGGTCGCCGCCGCGACCACACGGCTGCGCTTCATGACGGCGGTGATGATCCTGCCGCAGCGCAACCCGCTGGTGCTGGCCAAGGAAGTCGCCACGCTCGACTATCTCAGCGGCGGCCGGATCGAACTTGGCATTGGGGTCGGTTGGCTCAAGGAGGAGTTCGAGGCGCTCGGCATTCCCTTCGAGCGTCGCGGCAAGCGCGCCGATGAGTATGTCGCGGCCATGCGCGCCTTGTGGGCCAGCGACAGTGCCAGTTTTGCCGGAGAGTTTGTGAACTTCAACAAGGTCAATTCCAATCCGAAGCCGGTTGCGAAATCAGTGCCGATCGTCGTCGGTGGTCACTCGGAAGCGGCCGCCCGCCGCGCCGGTCGGCTAGGCGACGGCTTCTTCCCCTCGATCGGCGCCCAGGTCGACACCATGCCACTACTCGACGTCGTTCGCCGTTCGGCCGAGCAGGCCGGCCGCGATCCGGCGATGGTAGAATTGATCCTTGGCTGTCCCGGTGCGTTGCCGAATTCCGGCTCCGATCCGCGCGCGGCCGTCGAGGAGCGCATCGCGCGTGGTGCTGGCCGCCTTGCGCTGCCAGTGACGGCGTTCATGCCCGATCTCGAAACCACACTGGTCCGTTTCGGCGAGGAGATCATCAAGCCTTACGCGAACGCGTGAGTGTCGGAAGCGTTTGGCGTTGCGACTCCGTCGTGATCGCGAGTGATGGACAAAGAGCAAGCTATCCAGCATCCTCGTTCAGGCGCGAGAACAGGACAAGAAACGGAAAGCGAACCGGGAGCCCAACGAAATGCCGCTGCCTAGAGAAGATGTCGAGGCGACTACCCCGAAATTCCTGCGCGACCTGCAAACCGCTGCATCTGCTCGACTGCTGCGTGGAGACAGACAACGCCAATGCCATCATTGTGACCACGGCCGAACGGGCCAAAGATCTGAAGCAGCCGCTGGTGCAAATCCGCGGTGTAGTCGGCCGCTGCTCGAAGCCGCGAGTCGACATGCACTACCAGACCGGGCCGATTTCAACCGTCGCCGGCCGCTACGCCCGGGAAATCCTCTGGCCGAATGCTGGTGTGGGCCCGGATGATGTCGATCTCACCGGCTCCTATGATGCCTTCACCTTCACGACCATGTTGCAGCTCGAGGATTACGGCTTCTGCAAGAAAGGCGACGGCGGCCATTACGTCTCCGACGGCACCATCATGCTCGGCGGGAAAAGGCCGAATAACACTTCGGGAGGCCATCTCTGCGAAGGCTATACCCATGGCATCGCTATGGTGATCGAGAACGTGCGCCAGCTCCGCCACGATGCAGATGATAGTTGCCCGATCGGGCCCGATGGCAGGCGGCAGCACGCCTACGATTATCGGGAGGGTGGTTGTCGGCAGGTGAAGAACGCCGAAGTATCGGCCAATCTTGGCTGGGCGATGCCCGGCACGGGATCGGCCATGGTGATGCGGAGGGGATAGGCAAATGATATCCGCGCAATATCTTGGCATGCCGCTTGAGATCAATGATCTCGACCATGAGAACCTCGACTACTTTGGCTACTGTGCGAAGCACGATTTTCGTCTGCAGCGCTGCGCCTCATGCAAGCTGCTGCGCTACCCACCGACAACGGCTTGCCCCTGGTGCAGCGGGCCGGATTCGGAATGGGTGTCGGTCGAGGGTCGCGGCACCGTGCATTCCTACACCGAAGTCCATCATGCCATTCAACCGGCTTTCAAGCAGTACACGCCATATCTCGTGCTGCTGGTCGAACTGGCCACTCAGAGCGGCGTGCCGACCAGGGAAGAGGGGCTCCGCGTGATCGGCAATCTGGTGCGGCCGGACGGTGTGCTCGCGCCGAAGGCCGAAGTCGAGCGGGTAGGCATCGGCACCCGGGTACGCATGGTGTTCACCGATGTTGCGCCAGGGTTGGCGTTGCCGCAGTGGACGATTGACGAGACTGCGGCCGGTGGCACGCCGTGGAGATACCGCGGGTAGGGGAGCCCGGTTCGCGCGCGCGGCGGCCGCAATGCCCTGCCAATCAGAGGTGACGCATGGACATCCAGACCAGTCCGGACCCGTTCGCCCGGGCGGTGATTGTCGCCGCGGCCGAAGAGGTCGAGCCCGGGCCGGACACCAGCGTGACATCAGCACCCGCGGCCTGGGCTGCGGCGGCGATTGCAAAACCCAGTTTGCCAGAAGAACGGTTGGCGATGTAGCGCACCGGAACTTCTGAATATGACTCGGAGCGGACACACCGTGTCCCGCTTGGTAGGGCCATGCCCCTTAGGTTTGGCGCGGTCCTCAAAAAGGGGGAATACATGCAACGGTGAGAGTTCGTTGCGGGACGGTGGCCACAGCAGTCCCGAGCTTTGGTTTCGTCGGGTGGCAGATGCACAGACTCTTTAGAGCGCCGTCACGAAGGAGGCGCTTTCATCCAGCATGGGCAAAATCGCGTCGCGGGGCTTGGGCGGAAGCATCAGGACGACCCGATCAACACCGGCGTCACGATAGCGTTTTAGCAGCTCCAAGTCTCGGGGTGCACCGAAGACGTTGAAGGAGAGCGACGCGGGATCGCGGCCAGCGTCCTTTGCCATTTGACGGAATTGCGGCAGCACCTCGAGCGGATCCAGCGCGCGTCCGCCGATCGGAATCCAGCCGTCGCCATAGGCGATCGCCCGTTTTGCTGCGTGGGGGAATGCGCCCCCGACAACGATGGGCGGGTGAGGTTTTTGAACCGGTTTGGGCCACTGCATCATGGGTTCGAACTTGACGAATTCGCCGTCGAATGCCGCCGTTGACTGCGTCCAGATTTGCTTCATCGCCCGGATCCGCTCACCCATCAGCTTGAAGCGGGTTGCAAACGCAGTGCCGTGATTGGCCATCTCCTCCTCGTTCCAACCAGCGCCGATGCCAAAAATGAACCGGCCCGAGGAAAGCTGGTCGACGGTCGATACCTCCTTGGCGGTGTGGATTGGATCACGCTCGACGACAAGACAGATCCCCGTCGCAAGCTTGATGGTTTTCGTCACCGCGGCGGCAGCGGCCAGCGAGAGGAACGGATCGTAGGTATCGTAATAATACTTCGGCAGCTCGGCGCCCCCGGGCCACGGCGATTTGCGACTGGTGGGAATGTGACTGTGCTCCGGCAACCACAATGACTCGTATCCCCGCGCCTCCGCCGCGACGGCAAGGTCGTGCGGTGGAATCGAGTAATCCGTCGGAAACATCGTAAGCCCGACATGCATGTTCAGTGCTCCTCGGTTGAGGCCAGGCTCCATCACACGCGACCGCACGTGGTGGTCGCACATATCAGGGGCGCGCCAATGTCCTTTTCAACTCTATCAAAGAAATGAGCGGACGTAGCGCTGTTTGTCGCAACGCTGGCCCTCATCGCAGCGACGGCTTGTCGAGCTTCGCACATCGGGCGGGATTGCAGGGTCTCGGAGTGGGACGTCCGGGCCTTACGCCATTACGGTCGCAACAGCCTCTAGGCTTGACTATCATAATCGGCCTCGTCCGCGTCCACGGACAGGTTGCCCCAGTTCGTCACCCGCTCCAGGCGGACCGCTATGACGAGACGTTCAGCGATCTGCATCGCCGCCAACTGGCGGTACCGAGATCGTAGCAGTTCCTGCGCGCGATCGTGCTCCGCTCCGGCACGCAAGATCTCAGCCCGTCCACGCAACATAACCCAGCCAAGCCGCGTCCAGTCTTCGTCGTACCGATCAACCATGATAGCGACCATCGGGTTGCGCTCGATGTTGCGGACGCGCTTGAGTGCTGGTCCAGCCACACGCTTCGGCTTCTCGTCGATGGTGATGTAAAGAGTGCCTTGCGAAATCGTAAAGCACACCGGCACGACGTGCGGAATGGCCCGGCTATCGGCCGTGGCAAGATGCCCGACCCGTCGCGTCAACAGGAACCTGCGTTCGTGGTCTGACAGCACGTGACGGTCCGCCGCGCAATGACTGTCAATGGCGCCGATACTACACGGCTTGGCTCGGCTTCGCCACTCAGGAATCGACGTTCGACCAAGCGTCGGCAGGCCTGCCGGGTCCACTTCTGCCTCTTCAGCGTACCTACGCGATCACGGATCGCCACTAGCATCTCGTTATAATCCCTGAGCTCTGACCTGTTGCTTACCGGATGCCGTGCCAGTCGCCTGCATTCGCAATCATCGCTTCAACTGCGCGGATCGTGCCTCCGCCAATGAGGTTTAAAGTTGGATCACATAAAGCCTGGATTGCGGGGCAGATATCCGCTCCAATCGCCGAACTCGCGCGCCGACATCAACAGCATCGGAACGGTGATGCGCATCCCGTGCTCGACCGCGGTCTTGAGAGCCGCTTCGGCCGCGCCGGGAAGAAAGGCCGAAACCTGTGGAGATCCAATTTCCAGCGCAAGAGCCAGCGCGGTCGTAAACGCACCGCCGAGAGCATCGGCCCGTGCGACGGCAAGCGGACCAATGTGGCCGCTCGAGCTGACATAGGCATACCCGACGCACTCTTCTCCGGAATAAAGCGCCACGCCCTTCGTCGCCTTGTCGCTGAGCAGATAGCGGTGATGCTTCTCTCGCGAGACATCCACAACCCCTGCATCGATGCGGGTGAGTTTTTGCAGGTCCGAAGCTGTTTCCTCGAGAGGCACGCTGCGGAGTTGCCGCCCTTTCAAACGGTCCCTCAGAAGTTCACGCGAGATACTGAAATTATAGATGGGACAGCGCGGAAATAGGCCGTGCCGGATGTAAAGCCCCTGCGACACCGTGTTGAACGTGAAGGTGATCAGCGCCCTGTTGGTAGCGCCGGAGTTCTTCGCATGTTCGAATGTCCGCTTGAGCAGTTCACTGCCGATGCTGCGCCCCTGATGATCGGGCGACACGAATAGCTGCGCGAGAAACCACAGGTCGCCGCAAACCCAGCTCCATGCGAAGCCGAGAATTTCGCCGGCCTCCTCCGCCACCCACAGCCCGTCAGCATCATCCTTTAGCGAAAACAGCTGAAATGCGGGTGGCCTCGATGCAGCCATCGGGCCGAAGCCGTGCCGCTGCGTGAGGTCGTTTATGCTGGCGACCACCAACCTATCGCTTATCTCCAGGTCCCTGTCGCGGGCGGGCCGGTACGTGATCGGCATCGGCAATTTCCCCATACTCAGGCTGACGGTCGAATGTTCTGGTTCATGCGAAAGAAGTTTTTCGGATCGTACTTCGTCTTGAGCTCCTGGAGGCGCCGGTAGTTGGGCCCATAGGCGGCGGGCACCGGATCGCCCGTCTCGTCGTCGTCAAGGTAATTCACGTACCGGCCTGCGGCGACGAAGGGCTGCATCTCGGCATAGGTCTCCCGCGCCCACGCAATGCACGCGTCGGTGTCGGCCGCATCCCTCCATTGCGAGAGGACCAGGAAGTTATAGCCTTCGGCGCGGTGCGGGAAGGCCGTGTCGCCGGCGCCGATCCGGGCCGCGGCGCCATGGACGTGCTCCAGGAGCAACTGGCCCATCGGGGTTGGGCATCGCGCGAAGCAGGAGATCATCGTCTCGATGGCATCGTCGCTCAATCCGGCGAGGAAGCTCGACTTCCAGTAGTTGAAGGCGCCACGAGGATAGGCGCCGTCGAGCATCCCATTGAGTTGGCAGTAGGGCATCGGACCGATCGCGTCGATGACGGGGGACCCGAAGCGCTTCAGCGGCCGCATGGCTTCCTCGCCGGCCTCGACCGAGCCGCAGTGGCACGTCGCCATGGCCGCCACCTTGGTGCCAGAGCCGTCGGGAGCATGTGTGAGGGTTGCGAAAATCGTGTGTTCATCGGGCAGGGAGGCCGAGGCCGTGCTCTCCCGAAAGAATCGCAGCAGTTCGCGGGCTGCGTCGAAGGTGTGGATGACGAGGCCAGCGGTTACGGTGGGGCCGACCGGGTACAACTGATATTCGAGTGAAGTTGCCACGCCGAAGTTTCCGCCCCCGCCGCGAACGGCCCAGAAAAGGTCGGGCTCTTCGTCCCGGCTTGCCCGCACCACCTTGCCTTCGGCGGTGACGAGCTCGACCGATCGAAGATTGTCGAGGGCGAGGCCATACTTGCCCATCAACCAGCCCAGGCCACCACCGAGGGTGAGCCCGGCTATTCCAGTGCTGGAAACAACCCCGCCCGTGACCGCCAGGCCGTGCAGTTGGGTTTCCCGGTTGAGCTCGCCCCAGGTGACGCCCCCTTTGGCACGTACCGTCTGACCCTTGGGATCGACCTCGATGCCTTTCATCAGCGAGAGGTCGATGACCAATCCGCCGTCGATGGTAGCGCGGCCCGCCACGTTGTGACCGCCACCTCGAACCGCGACTTCGAGACCCAGCTTGCGCGTGAGGTTTACGGCATCGACCACGTCGGCGACGCCACGGCACCTGGCGATCAGCGCGGGACGCTTGTCCACCAGACCATTGTGGACTTTTCGCGCTTCCTCGTAGCCTGCGTCCGCCGGCCTCAGGAGTTGGCCGGAGAAAGTGGCGGAAAGCTCACCGGTGACTTCGGCCACGGATTGAACTGAGCTCATGGGGCGCTCCGGGTTGGGGGTCTCATGCCTTCTTCCGCCCGGACCGTACCGGGAGCAAACTCGAATAATTCAGCCCAGGGTGAAGGATCTTCATCTACACTTAGGGTATGGACAAGCTTCCGCCACTGATCGAGCTGCGCGCCTTTGATGCGGCGGCACGGCATTTGAGCTTCAAGAAGGCCGCGGCCGAGCTTGGCGTGACGCCGACGGCGATCAGCCATCAGATACGGCAGTTGGAGCGGTATTGCGGGCGGGCTCTATTTCGGCGGAGGCCGCGACCACTGTCTCTGACGGACGCCGGAGCACGCCTTTTTCCCAGAGTGCGTGAGGGTCTGGAAACGTTCGTCACTGCTTTTGCCGCCATGAGGCGCGATGACGACGCGCAACCTCTTCGGGTCACGACGACCAACGCGTTTGCGAGCCGCTGGCTTGTGCCGCGGCTGCCGCGCTGGAAGAAGGCGCGTCCCAATGCGCCGCTCGACGTGATCGGCACCGACGGCGTTCTGGACCTGCATGCCGGCGATGCCGACGTCGCGATCCGCTATGCCCGCACCTTGCCGATGGAGGGGCCCGCCAAGGAATTCCTGAGCGACACGTACTGGCCTGTCTGCAGCCCTGAATTGGCCTCGGGCCTGAAGCGTGCCGCCGGCCTTCGCGGACAGGTTCTCGTTCATTGCTGGTGGTCACCGTCCGATACCGAGGCACCGACCTGGCATAGATGGCTCGCCGCAGCACGAAGCAAGTGGCGCGACGTGCCGGAATTCAAGGAAATGGACCACCTGAGCTTCAGGGAGGAGCTGCATGCCATCGAGGCGGTGGTTGCCGGTCAGGGCATCGGCATCTTCAGCGACGTCCTCGTGGCGCGCGAACTCGCGGCGCGGACGCTCGTGAGACCTTTCGATTTGTGCTTGCCGGGATATCGGTTCTATGTGGTTCGAACGACGGATCATCCGCGCGAGAAGACCATCCAGGCCTTCGCGACCTGGCTGCAGTCGGTCCTCTAACCCTCAATCGTTCACCGGAATCCTACGCAGCTGTCTTCAGCTGATCGTTTACGATCTGCGACTACGTTTCCGTTCGATGGACGACTACGATCCCCAACGCGAGGCCGAAACGACCATGAAGCTCGCCAAGGCCTGGCGAGCTCGCCCGCGTACGCGGGCGGCGCTCCCGAAAGGCGCACCGGCCAGGCGGCCTAGCCGCAATCCGGCGGGCGCTCGGGGCAACTATCGCCGATCGAGTTCAGCACATCCCGAATTTCCGCAACTGCCTGATCCGGAGGGACGCCGGGCGGCGGATCCGCGCGGTCCCGCATCCAGCCGTGCTCCTCGCATTCGCGGGTCGCGTGAGCTTCCTGCAGCACGCCCAGCCGCCCAGCGTCCGGATCGCGGGCCACCGTTCCTTTGTCATCAGCATCGAGATCCCTCCTACACGGGACGAATCCTTCCACCCCGGCCCTCGTTCCGGCAGCTAACACATGACAGGGATTCGAAATTGCGGGGGGCGCGCCTTTCCACTCGTTCCGCTCGCCCGGACAGAGCGTCCAGCGCCGCCCGCCGCTTCTCGATGGAGGGGCGGTCGCTGGTTGGCGGCAGCCTCCAAAACTCAACTGGCGGCTTTTGGCGCAAAGCGGCCGATCGCGATCGGCGTTATGGTTGGCGGAAGAGGGTGTCTCGGTGCCCTTTGGGCGGTTGGCTTTACTGTCACGCTACCTTTCAGCGATGACATCCTTTCGAGGGACTGCTGAGGTAACGCACACTTTGATCACCGTGTGATCCAAAAACTTCCGTCCACCCCACGTTACATCATGTCACCGTGTGATATTTCGCGGCAGAATTTCTCTCCCGGAGGAGCGGCGAGGCAAACAAAAAAGGCGGCCACTAGGACCGCCTTTCACTATCCCTCGTACGGCTATAGCCAGATTCATATCCCGGCTTTGGCCAGCCGCGCCTTGTGCTCGCGCAGCCATGCGCGCGAACGCCGCCATTTGGCTATGTCCCCCTCACAATTGTCAAGCATACGACCAAGACGAACGCAAATCTGCTCTCGGTCGAAACCGGCGTCTACCAATTCGCATTCTATCGTGGTGCGCAATAGCTGAATGAGATGGTGTTCTGGTTCGCGATCGATGGAGCGAAGGACAATGCCAAGAGTAACGATGGCGAAGTCCATCCGGGTCGGAGCCGAATTCTTTTCCAGACGTGCGCGATATTTGGCCTGAACGTTCGCGTGCTTCTCGCGCTTTTCGATCTGCCGTTTGGTTTGCCGAAGCTGCTCAAGGTGTCGCGTGAGTTGCACTTCTTCGTCGTCAGCCAGATCATCCATGTCTTTCTTCCAAGGTGTCCGAGGTGAATTGAACCTCGGAACCGTGCAAGAGCCAAACATGCCTGGACCTCTTTTATCGCTGCGATAATTCGAAGCCGGGGTTTTTAGCTTGCGCGCTGTCTCACAGGCGTGTAGCACAGCCTCAGTAACGGCACGTGAACAACGCGTCTTTTCAATGGGTTAACTGCGAGCTCGACGGAGGTTCGATCCCTCCCGCCCCAGCCAGAAGCTCCGCTTAGCCTGACGAAACCGTTCGAATCGTTCCCGGTGCGCCGTTCAGGCCAGCGAAAACTCAATAAGTCTTTAGGACCGTGAGCCCACCGGCGTCGGCGCGATTCTTCGCCGCGAGTAGGATCTCTCTCATCCGCTTGATCACTGGCGGTTCGAGTGCCTCGATCTTGGCCGCGATTTGCGGATCGAGAATGCCTTTCCGGCCATAACGGCCGCGAACGTCGCTGGCGTGCCCGAGGATGCGGTCGCGCGTCCGCTGCGCGATGCCGTCGCTGTCAAGCCAGTCGGCCATGAGGTGGCGCGTGCTGTAGAGCGTCAAGTCGGCACGGCTCAACTTCAGAATCTTCTTCGCGTATTGCCAAGACTTGCTCAGCGGCTGAGACCAGCGCTGCGTGCCGTCCTTCCGGACGTACACGTCCCACTCGGGGAACAGGCGCTCCTCGCCCCGGTCCATCAGCTCCTGCATCCGTTCAAGTAGACCCAATTCGATCAGCAGGGGATGGATCGGGATCACACGCCCGGCGGCGTTGGTCTTGAGGTTGCGCAGATCCTGGAGCGCGACGCGTCCTCCGCGTGCATCGAAGGGTCGCAAATCGAAGTAGAAGAATTGATGATCGGTCCTGATGTCGGCGCATCTGAGTTGGCCTACCTCGCCCGGACGCATGCCGGTCAAGATGCAGATCAGAAAGCCCCAGTAGATGTGAGACTGCACGAAGTAGTTGCCTGTTTGCCAGACGTGCATGCGGTTCTTGCAGCCGGTGAACAGCGGTCGCTTCAAAAGCGTGATCAGTTCCTCGTCGTCAAAAGCGTCGCGCGGCAGGGGCGCCAAGTTTTCCGGATCGATGCACTCGAAAGTGTGGCGGGGGCCGCTGTAGCGCTTCTCCAGGATCGCCCAGTCGACGAATTTGTTGAGGCCGCCCCAGTACCTGCTCTTGATCGTGGTCGTGGTGAGGCGGGTGAGCTTGGACCAGCCGCGCGTTTCCGCATACTTGTAGCGTTGGAACAGTGTCCTAGAAAATTCGCGCGGTATGCTGTCGCGGTTCGGGATGTCCGGTAACGCCTCGTCGAGCAGCTTCCACTTGTCGTCGGTGAGCTCGTTCATCGGCGGGTCGCCCAAGAAGTCGATCGCGAACTGGACGACGGATTCGGCCTCTCCGCGGCCTTTCATTTTGTGCTGGCGTTTGCGCCCGGCGGGTCGCAGAAATTCCTGGAGCAGTGCAGACATACGATCGGATGAGCCCGTAGCGGCGCCTTCGGGCCTGGGCGGCTCCGTCGGAACGCCGGGAACAGTCGGGGCGATCGCCGGTGCCAACGGGGCGACGTTGGCCGGCACCAACTGAGCCACACGCTGGGCCACCGCATCCTGAACGAGGCGATCGATCATGGCGATTGGGTCGAACGTCTGCGGCCGGCCGGTCGAGGCCGGCTTCGGCTCGGGCGCCCAGCCCTCATTGGCAGCCTCTTTGGCTTCGCGGCGGCCAGCCTCGTAGGAGCGGCGGACGGTCAGACGAGCAATCTTGCCTTCGGCGGCCTTGTTCTGGTCGACGAAGTCGACCCACAGGCTCGGCATTTGCGGGAACCGCATCGGATAGGCGTATCCACGCTCCTGCGCGCGAGTGAGGAAGCGCCGTACCTCGTGCTCGAAGGCGCAGCGCTCGGCCAGCAGCCGTTCGTCGGCCGGCGAGCCGTGGTCGACATGGCTCCGCAGCCGAGCTTCCAGCGCGGTCCCCAAAGCTTCCAGGTCCGGAGCCTCGATCAGCTCCTGCACCCATCCAAGATTGTCCACCAGCCGTCTCCGGGCCTCACCAAAATCCGACGTTCTGAGGCTGACACGGAGGAGGGGGAGTCCAAAGAGCTGAGCGGCCTGTTTCCCCAGCCGAATCTGCAGGAAATACCGTCCGTCGCCACGCCGGGCGAGATAAGAGGGACGAGCCACGTTGGTAGCCTTTCCGGAGGGGGCGAAAGTGAGACATCCAGTTGAGATGTCACACCATCAAATCCGCTACTCCAAATTGGCCAAAGTATTGAAAAATCAAAGGATTTTATCTGAGATCGAACCTGGTAGCGTTTCCCTCTCTCGCTACCAATTTACCTGGCATCTAGCTCCAGATTGAACGTGAGGTCTCAGACCTCAGCCGTCGCGCCGAAGGGCGCGCTGATGGCGTGATCCGGCTAATTCGCCGCCGATCTTGCGGCCGGCATGTAGATCTGGGCGTAGCCTTCCTTGATCGCGGAGGTGATCCGATCAAGCCGTCGGTCGATGTGCTTTTCCAGCACCGAGACACAAGTCTCTTCGTCCCGCGCCTTCAGGCCCAGCACCACGGCGCGATGCTCGGCCTGGGTGTTGGAGCGGTTGATGCGATCCATGTCGATCCAGCGCACGAAGCGGATGCGGGCGTTGACGTTGCGCAGCACGCGCAGCATCTCGGCATTGTTCGACATCGCCATCAGGCGCTCATGGAACGTTTCATCAAGCTCGACCAGTTCGACGGACGAGCGCTCGCCGGGGTCGGGACCGGTCGCCTGGAGAAACGCCAGCAGCGCGTCGATGTCTTCATCGCTGGCGCGCTTGATCGCGAGGCGGATGGAGGCGATCTCGATCGACTTGCGCAACTCATAGAGGTCGAAGATCTCATGCGCATCGAGCTCGCGGCAGAAAAAGCCCTTTCCCGGCGTGAAGCGCAGGAAGCCTTCGGTGTTCAGGCGGTTCAAGGCTTCGCGCAGCGGCGTGCGGCTCACGCCGAGGCGCTTGGCCAGTTCGCCCTCATTGAGGCGTTCGCCGGGCTTCAACTCGTAGCTCACGGCCATCGCCTTGAGCTTCTCGTAGACGCGATCGACGACGCTATCGGAACCGAGTTCCACGTGACATACCCCAGCTGAATGCATTGCCGAACACAGCCGAATATACCGAGGCAGTACGGGCAATGGCAAATGCGCAAAGCCGTCGGGAGTTGATGTCCCAAGGCTTATTATTGGCTTTTGAGCCGGGCGATCAGGCAAAGACGCGCGGGCGCAGCCCTGCGTGGAACCAGGTGATCATGGAGTAGATGTCGTAGACCGGGAGTCCGACCTCGGCCTGCAGCGCGGCGGCGTAAGGCGGCATGTTGGTGCATTCGAGCACGATCGCGCGGACCTCCGGATGTCGGGCAACGAGCTCCTTGCCGGCCTCGACCACATCCTGTTCGGCCAGCGCGACGTCCATGTCGTCCTTCTCGGCCTTGATCAGAACGCGGAAGAATTCGCGGCCGTTTTCGGTGCCGACCAGCGGCGTGTCGAGCGGCACGCCGGCGCCTTCGAGATGCGCCGGCGATAATGTCGAGCCCGACACGGTGACGAGGCCGACGCGCTTGCCCGGTGGCAGCGTCGCCTGCACCCACGGCACCTGCATCAGGGATGAGGTCGCAACGGGCACGCCGACCGCGGCCGCGAGCTCCTTCTGGAACAGCGCCAGGAAACCGCAATTGGTGGTGATGGCCTCGGCGCCGAGCCGCACCAGGTCCTTCGCGGCATCGATGAAATCCGGCAGCAGCCCGGCCGCGCCCTTCAGCACGACTTTCTCGGGCGATGCGCCGCCCACCACGCGATAAAGCACCGGGAACGGCCAGGTGGTGCCGTTGCCCATGTCGCCGGGAATCCGCGGAAAGCGCGCTTCGAGCATGAGAATGCCGAGCGGCGCGCCGTAGAGCGCCTTGCCGCCGCGGGCGATGCGTGAAGAGGAATTGGCTGGATGGGTCATGGCGCGATGTCTCAGAGGAAGCGGGAGGGAGCGAAGGGATCAAGCGGAATTTCCGGCGGCTTGCCGCTCAACAATTGCGCGACGAGCCGGCCGGTGCGTGCCGAGCCGACCAGGCCGACATGGCCGTGGCCGAAAGCGTAGACGACGTCGCGCGTGGCGCGTGCATAGCCGATGCAGGGACGCCCGTCCGGCATGCTCGGGCGATGGCCGAACCAGGTCTTGATGCGAGAGGCTGGAATGTTCTTCGGCAGTTTTGGGAACATGCTGAAGAGGTTGTCGCGCAGGATCTCGGCGCGCTTCCAGTTCGGTTCGGCATCGAGGCCCGCGATCTCCACCGTCCCGGCGGCGCGCAGGCCCTTGTCGGTCCAGTTGACGACCATCTTGGCATCTGAAGCCATCATCGAGCTGCGCGGACCCGATTCCGGGTGCTCGATCATGACGTGATATCCGCGCTCGGTTTCCAGCGGCAACGGATCGCCGATCGAGGCGGTCAATCGTCTCGAGTGCGCACCGGCGGCCACGACCGCGGCATCGCACGGAATTTCGCCACTCTCCGTGATGACGGCGATGAGCTTGTTACCGTCGAGCTTGAGACCCGTCGCCTTGGCCGCGACACGCTTGGCGCCGAGCGCTATCGCGTGCGCGCCAAGTGCGGCGACATAGCAACCGGGATCGCGACAATGCCCGGCTTCTTCCACCACCACGCCGAACTTGTAGCGCGGATGAAGATCAGGCTCGCGCTGACGCATCTCGTCTTCGGTCAACTCCAGCCACTCGATGCCGACGCGCTTGCGGATGCGCCAGCCGAGATCTCCGTCAAAGGGCGCGCGCGAGGGGAACACATGCATCACCCCGCGCCGCTCGATCAATTCGGGAACGCCGGCTTCTTCCGCGAGCTGCTTGTGCAGCAGCGGCGCGTCCTTGAGGAGATCGCGCAGCGCCCGCGCCGTTTTCTCGACTTGCGCCTCGGTCCAGCTCGACAGCAGATACTTGATCAGCCAAGGCAACGCCTTCGGCAGGTACGACCAGCGGATCGCGAGCGGCCCAAGAGGGTCCATCAGATAACCGGGCACCTTCTTCCAGGTGCCGGGCTCTGCCGGCGGGATCACCGAATGCGACGACAGCCAGCCGGCATTGCCGTAGCTCGCGGCTTGCGTGCCGCCGGGTTCACCGGGATCGATCAGCGTCACGCGATGGCCGTCGCGTAGCGCCTCGATCGCGCTGATCACGCCGACCGCGCCGGCGCCGATAATGGCAACGTGGCGCCCGGTTTTCTGGCTCATCGGCGGGCCTTGTCCTCTGACGCAAAGTCCTTGCTGACTGAAATCGCGCGCGGGTCGATCAGGCAGTGCAGGATCGACGGCTTGCCTGAAGCGAGCGCGCGCTCGAAGGCCGGTGCGAATTCTTCGGTGCGTTCGACCCGTTCGCCATGGCCGCCGAACGCCTTGGCGTAGAGCGCGAAATCCGGGTTCTTGAGTTGCGTGCCGACGACGCGACCGGGATAGTCGCGTTCCTGGTGCATGCGGATGGTGCCGTATTGCGCGTTGTCGATGACGATCACGATCAGCGCCGCGTCGTATTGCACGGCGGTCGCGAACTCCTGTCCGTTCATCAGGAAGCAACCGTCGCCGGCGAAGGCGACAACGACGCGCTCCGGATATTGCCGCTTGGCGAGCACCGCCGCCGGCACGCCATAGCCCATCGAGCCGGAAGTCGGCGCGAGCTGGGCGGCAAAGCTGTGGAAGCGATGATGGCGATGCAGCCAGCCGGCGTAGTTGCCGGCGCCGTTGCAGACGATCGCGTCCTTTGGCAGGCGGTCGCGCAGCCAGGTGACGATCTTGCCATACTGGAAGGCGCCGGGCAGTTCGCGCACGCCTCCCGTCCATTCGAGATAATCCACGTGCGCCTTGGCGGCCTCACCCTTCCAGGCCGGCGCGGCCGCAGGCTTCAGTGTTTCGACCGCAGCGGCGAACGCGGCCGGCGTCGCCTGGATCGCGAGCGTCGGCTGGTAGACGCGGCCGAGCTCATCGGAGCCCGGATGGACGTGGATGAGCTTCTGGCTCGGCACGGGGATGTCGAGCAGCGTATAGGACGATGACGGCATCTCCGACATGCGCCCGCCGATCAGGAGAATAACATCGGCGCCGGTGATGCGCGCCTTGAGTCCCGGGCTCGGGCCGATGCCGAGGTCGCCAGCATAGTGCGAGTGATCGGCGTCGATCAGCGAGGCGCGGCGGAAAGAGGTTGCGACGGGGAGATCGAACCGCTCGGCGAAGCGCGCGATGCCTTGGGTCGCCTCGGTGGTCCAGCCCGAGCCGCCGAGAATGACGATCGGCGCCCTGGCGCCTGCGAGCATGGCGCCGAGACGGTCGAGATCGGCAGGCGCGGGCCAGCTCGCCGCCGGCTCGACGCGAGGCGCATCCGCCACCGCTGCCGTTTCGGTCAGCATGTTCTCGGGCAGGGCGATCACCACGGGACCGGGACGGCCCTGCAGGGCCACGCGAAATGCTCGCGCGACCAGTTCCGGGATCCGGTCGGGGCGGTCGATCTCGACCACCCATTTCGCCATCGTTCCGAACACGGCCTTGTAGTCGAGTTCCTGAAACGCCTCGCGCTCGCGCATGCCGGTATCGACCTGGCCGACGAACAGGATCATCGGCGTCGAGTCCTGCATCGCAATGTGCACGCCGTGACTGGCGTTGGTCGCGCCGGGACCGCGGGTGACGAAGCAGATTCCGGGGCGGCCGGTGAGCTTGCCATAGGCTTCCGCCATCATCGCGGCGCCGCCTTCGGCGCGGCAGATCATGACGTCGATCTTGCTGTCATGGAGCGCGTCAAGCGCAGCGAGATAGCTCTCGCCCGGCACGCAGGTCACGCGCTCGATGCCCTGTGCGACGAGTTGATCGATGAGAATCTGGCCCCCGGAGCGGGCGTTGCTTTTCGGTGTGGTCACGACAGCTCCTTGCAGGCGTTGGTGATGCGTCGGATGGCTTCGCGCAGGTTTTGTTCTGATGTGGCGTAGGATAGACGGAAAAAGGGCGCAAGGCCGAAACAACTGCCGGGCACCACGGCAACATCGTGCCGTTCCAGCAGATAGCGGCAGAATGTGCGGTCGCTGTCGATCTCCGTGCCTTCTTGGGTGCGTCGGCCGATCAATCCGGCACAACTCGCAAAGACATAGAACGCACCTTCGGGCCTGCGGCAACTGACGCCGTCGATCGCGTTCAGCGCGTCCACCACAAGGTCGCGACGGCGCTGGAACGCGCTGCGGCGCTCGGCGAGGATGTCCTGCGGTCCGCTCAATGCCGCGATCGCGGCGGCCTGGCTGACCGAGCATGGGTTGGTCGTGCTCTGGCTCTGCACCACGGCGATGGCTGCGATCAGTTCACGCGGGCCGCCGCCATAGCCGACGCGCCAGCCGGTCATGGCATAAGCCTTGGAGACGCCATTGATGGTGAGCGTGCGGGCCTTGAGGCCGGGTTAGAGCGCTGCGGCGGTGACGAAGGGCGCGCCGTCATAGGTCAGATGTTCGTAGATATCGTCCGCCATCAGCCAGACCTGCGGGTGGCGTTTCAGCACGTCGAGGATCGGACGGAGCTGCGCCGCGGAATAGGCGGCGCCGGTCGGATTGGACGGCGAATTCAACAACAGCCAGCGCGTATGCGGCGTAATCGCGCGCTCGAGATCGTCGGCGTCGAGCCGGAAGCCGTTGGCCTCGCGACACGGCACGTCGACCGGCGTACCGTCCGCGATCCGCACCATATCGGCGTAGCTCGTCCAGTAGGGGGCCGCGAGAATGACTTCGTCGCCGGCGCTCAGCGTAGCCATGAAGGCGTTGTGGATCACCTGCTTGGCGCCGGCACCGCAGGTGATCTCGTCGCTGGCATAAATGAGGCCGTTCTCGCGACGGAATTTCTCGGCAACAGCCGCCTTCAGCTCGGACGTGCCGTCGAGGATCGTATATTTGGTCTGGCCGGCCCGAATGGCCGATTCCGCCGCGGCCTTGACGTGATCGGGCGTGTCGAAATCCGGCTCGCCGGCGCCGAGCACGATCACCGGCCGCCCCTCGCGCTTCAGCCGCTGTGCGGTCGCGCCGATTTTGAGAATCTCGGAGACGCCGATCGCGCCGAGACGTTTTGCGGCGAGAAAAGTTGCGGGTGAAGCCGGGACCGTCACGGAACGCTCCGTTGCCAGGTTACAGGTTCATCGGCGCGCAGCGGTGGCGATGACTTCGATGCGATAGCCGGGATCCGCCAGTTCGACCTTGCCGCAAGCGCGCGTCGGCGCGTTGCCGGGCACCACCCAGGCATCATAGACCGCGTTCATGGCGTCGAAATCGTCCATGCTCTTGAGCCAGATATGGACGCTGAGCAGGCGCGACTTGTCGGTGTCGGCGCGTGCCAGCATGTCGTCGACTTTCGCCAGCGCCTCGCGGGTCTGCTGGGCGATATCGCCGCTTTTGTCGTCGGCGACCTGGCCGGCGAGAAAGACGAGATCGCCGAACACGCTGGCGCGGCTGCGTCGTGCATTCTGATCGATGCGAATGATCTCAGACATGGGCTATCCCTACCTGTTCAGGTTTCGTCACCGGCCGGTGGCGATGATGCGGCGGCAATGGTCGAGTGCGGCACCAATGAGATTGTCGCTGGCCTCCGGTGTGCGGAACGCCGAATGCGCCGACAGCGTCACGTTGGGCAGCGTGGTGAGCGGGTGTTCGGCCGGCAACGGCTCGACCGTGAACACGTCGAGACCGGCATGGGCGAGATGGCCCGAGCGCAGCGCGTCGAGCATGGCGGCCTCGTCGACCAGCGCGCCGCGCGCCGTGTTGATGAGGATGGTGCCGGGCCGCATCATCCCGATACGTTCGCGCGACAGGAAATTCTTGGTGTCGTCGTTCAGCAGCAAATGCAGCGAGACCACGTGGCTCTCGGCGAGGAGACGCTCGATCGGGACGAACTCGACACCCGGATGCGCCTTCGGTGTCCGGTTCCAGGCGATCACCTTCATGCCGCAGCCGAGCGCCATACGCGCGGCCTCCGCTGCGATGCCGCCAAAGCCGATCAGCCCGAGCGTCTTGCCGGTCAGCTGCATCGCGTCGCGGCGCAGCCAGTTGCCGGCACGCATCCCCCGATCCATTTCGCCAAAGCTCTTGGCGGAGGCCCACATCAGCGCGATCGCGCATTCGGCGACGGCGGTGTCGCCATAGCCCTTGATGGTATGGACCGTGATGCCGCGCTCGGCGAGCTCTTCCGGATTCATGTAGCTGCGCGCGCCGGTGCCGAGAAAAACCACGTGCTTGAGGCCGGCGCACTTCGCCGCGATGGCCGTCGGCACCGCGGTGTGGTCGACGATTGCGATCTCGGCGCCATCAAGCAGACGCGGCAGGTCATCGGGCTTGATGCCGGGGTCGCGGTTGATGGCGACCGGCAGGTTTTCGGGGCGCAACAGCTTTTCCGTCACCGCCGCCAATGTGTCGTTCGCATCCACGAATACGGCGCGCACAGGCATCTCCTCAAATCATGAACGGGCAGCGGGCCGTCGCCAGGCGCCGGACATAACTTGCCCCGCCAAGCGATCGTGTCTTTCTGCGTTCAGTCTTGTATTCAGAGATGAATGCGATTTGCAACCCCGTCCGGAAGGAATTTTTGGGTGCGCTGCAAAAATAACGGGCGGTCGGAACGCTTGACCCGCAAATGGGCAATTCATAAAATACGGACTTGCATTTTGGCCTGAATACAGAATATTTGACGGGTCGGAGTTAACAGCGAGGAGGGACTGACGATGAATCGCAGGGACGCACTCACCACCGTGGCGCTCGCAGGCGCCGCACTTGCCGCGACCGCCTCGGCCCCGGCCAGTGCTCAGACGACATCCACGCTCGATCGCATCAAGAAGAACGGCGTATTGCGGGTCGCGGTGATCGTCGGCCAGGAGCCCTATTTTCATAAGGATCTCGCGAGCGGCGAGTGGTCGGGCGCCTGTATCGACATGGCCAACGACATTGCCGCGAAGCTCGGCGCCAAGGTCGAGAGGGTCGAATCGACCTGGGGTAACCAGATCCTCGATCTGCAGGGCGACAAGGTCGATCTCGCCTTCGCCGTGAACCCGACGCCCGAGCGTGCGCTGGTCATCGACTTCTCGACGCCGATCCTGGTCCACTCGTTCACGGTGATCACCAAGAAGGGCTTCGCCAAGCCGCAGACCTGGGCCGAGCTCAACAAACCCGAGGTCAAGATTGCCGTGGACATCGGATCGACCCACGAGATGATCGCGCGCCGCTATTGTCCGAAGGCGACGATCTCCGGCTTCAAGAACCGGGACGAGGCGATCCTTGCCGTCGCCACGGGACGCGCGGACTGCAACGTGTCGCTGGCGGTGCTCTCGGTGTCCACGCTCAAGAAGAATCCCAATCTCGGCGAACTGGCGATTCCACGGCCGCTTTTGACGCTGCCGACCAATATGGGAATCCGCGCGGAGGCCGACCGCCGCTACAAGGACTTCCTCAGCGCGTGGGCCGACTACAACCGCTCGCTCGGCCAGACCCGCGAGTGGATGCTGAAAGGCTTCGAGGCCGTCAAGGTGAGCGCAGAGGACATCCCGCCCGAAGTGCAGTTCTGACGGAGCGGCGATGTACGCCTGGGACTTTGCAGCGCTAAAGCCGTACTGGGGCCTGATCTGGCACGGCCTCCTCATCACCGTGGCCTACACGCTGACCACGGTGATTGCGGGCCTCGTGATCGGGCTCGTTGTCGGCATCCTGCGCACGAACTCGCCGCTCTGGGTCAGGATCCCCCTGCGTGGCTATATCGAGGTCTTCCGCTGCACGCCGCTCCTCGTGCAACTGGTCTGGGTCTACTATGCGCTACCGGTGCTGATCGGGGTCGACATGTCGGCTGCGATGGCCTGTTTCCTCGCGCTGTCGCTCTATGCCGGCGCGTTTTATGCCGAGATCTTTCGCGGCGGCATCGAGGCGGTGGACGTCGGCCAATGGGAGGCCGGGCGGGCCATCGGCATGCGCCGTAGCAAGATCTTCCGGCGCATTGTGCTGCCGCAGGCGATCCAGGTGATGATTCCCTCCTTCATCAATCAAACCATCCTGCAATTGAAGAACACGTCGCTGGTATCGGTCGTCGCGGTCGGCGACCTCCTGTATCAGGGCTCCGTGATCACGGCGGCGAGCTATCGGCCGCTGGAGGTCTATACGGCGATTGCGGTGCTCTATTTCGCCGTGCTGTTTCCGCTGACGCTGGTGGCCGACCAGGTCGAGCGGCGGTTGGGAGCGCATCGATGAATGCCAACGACGCGACCCTTGCCGCGAACAACATTCACAAGGCTTTCGGCAGCAACAAGGTCCTCAAGGGCGCATCGCTTATGGTGTCGCGCGGCGAAGTCGTGACCTTGATAGGGGCCAGCGGCTCGGGCAAGTCGACGTTCCTGCGCTGCCTCAATCTGCTCGAAATGCCGCAGCAGGGCCAACTCGCCATCGGCAACCATCGGTTCGACTTCGGCCAGGGCGTTCGCGCGCCGACGGATGGCCAACTGGCGCTGCTCCGCCGAAGCGTCGGCATGGTGTTTCAGCACTTCAACCTGTTCCCGCATATGTCGGTGCTCGGTAACGTCACCGAAGGTCCCGTGCAGGTGAAGGGGATGACGCAGGCGGAAGCCAACGACCTCGGCCGCGACCTGCTTGCCAAGGTGGGATTGGCCGACAAGGCCGACACCTTTCCGAGCCGGCTATCAGGCGGGCAAAAGCAGCGCGTTGCGATTGCGCGGGCGCTCGCCATGAAGCCGGACGTGATGTTGTTCGACGAGCCGACGTCGGCGCTCGATCCCGAGCTTGTCGGTGAGGTCCTGGCCGTGATCAGCAGCCTCGCGAGCGAAGGCATGACCATGGTTTTGGTGACGCACGAGATGGCCTTTGCCGCCGACGTATCGAGCCGGGTCGGTTTCATGAACGATGGTGTCATGGCTGAAGTCGGCACACCTGACGAGATCATCCGTCAACCGCGCAGTGAGCGGCTGAAATCGTTCTTGAGCCGCTTCCATCAGGCCCACTAGGTGCGATGGCTTGTGGGGGAAAGGCGGCAGCGGTCTCTCGCCGCCAATCGTCAGGCGGCTTCAAACTGCCGAAATGCTTCAGCGCCGCGACGGCAGAAAATCATCTGCCGATGACAAGGTTCCCTGAATTCCGCTTCAGGCTAAGGAAATGACGCGCCAGTTTGATGAAATTCCGCACCACGGTCGACGTCTCATCCTTTCTGAAGACGAGGAATACGTCGGCGGACGGCGGCGAGGGCCTGATGGGTCTGAACACGATCTCGTCGGTCGTGAAGCGGGCGATTGATTGTGGAACCAGCGCAACTCCGAAACCCGCTGCGATCAGGCTCGGCACCGACTGTGCATCGACGACCTGCTGAGTGACCCGCGGCAGGAAGCCGGCGTCGATACAGCATTCTTGTATGTAGCTCGCAAATTGGGAGCTCTCGGGCTGCAGGACGATGTGGTCCTCCGACGCGAGGTCGCCGAGGGCGATGCGCTTGCGCCGGGCGAGCGGATGGTCTTTTGGCATGGCAACCACGATCTCTTCGGGCCACGCCAGTTCACTGCTCAAAGCGTCTTCGGTCGGGATGCTTCGATTCAGGCTGATGTTTGTCGTTCGATTGAGAAGGGCCGCGATCTGCAAGGCCGGTGCCTGTTCATGTACCGTCATCTTCACCGAAGGCGCGACCTTTCGGTACGCAGCCAGCAAATCGGCCAGGCGTCCACGCAGGATGGAGCCTGTGGCTCCGACATCGAGCGTTCCGACCAGGCCGGCGCCGATCGAGCGGACCTCGTCTTCGGCCAGTTTGATCTGCTGCTGAATGGCGCGGGCGCGCGCGAGAAGCGCTTCTCCGGCTTGCGTCAACTCGACCCTGCGACTGGTTCGATAGAGAAGCTGCGCCCCCAACGCAGCTTCGAGCGACTGGATCTGTTGGCTGAGTGGGGGTTGGGAAAGATTAAGCCGCCGCGCCGCGACGGTGAAGCTGCGCTCTTCGGCCACGGCGATGAAATAGCGGAGCTGGCGGAGATCCATAGCCATATCCTCTTGATCGTGTCGTTCTATATATTGGACACTTGGTTCGGCATGGTCAACGAATGATCCGAAAGGCTGCTTCGCTCGCTGAACCGAGGTGAGGTGAGGGGTCGCGAAGTTCGAGGCGGGCAGTGGGATAGCGCGGCCAGCCCGGCAGGGTGAGCAATCGGTCTCGAAGCGACGTCAACGTCGCCGTCGGAATAATAGTGGCATCGGCCGTGAGCCGACCAAGCCGCATTGAACGGAAACGCCAACCAAGCGGGGAAAGCCATGCCGAATATACTCAAGTCACTGTTCTTCCAGGTCGTTGTTGCGCTCGGACTGGGGATCGCACTCGGTATGGCCTATCCGGATGTGGCCCTCCAGATGAAACCGCTGGGCGACGGCTTCATCAAGCTCATCAAGATGCTGGTTCCCGTGATCGTGTTTTGTGTTGTCGTGCACGGTATATCCGCTGCCGGGGATCTCTCGAAGGTTGGACGGGTCGGCGTGCGCGCGCTCGTATACTTCGAGGTCATAACGACCATTGCCTTGGTGCTCGGCATTGCGCTCGCCTATTACTTCGAGCCCGGCGTTGGCATGAATATCGATCCGAAGACGCTGGATGCAAAAGCGCTGAGCGGCTTCAGTCAGACGGCAGCTCAGGTTGCCGGCGGCGGCGTCTCCGATTTCCTCATGAAACTCATTCCCTCGACCGTGGTCGGAGCGTTTACGACCGGTGACATCCTGCAGGTATTGATCGTCTCCATCATGTTTGGCTGCGCGCTCTCCTTGTGCGGCGAGCGGGCCAGGCCGGTGGCGGATTTCATCGGACGTGTGAGTGACATCGTCTTCAAGATGATGAACTTCGTCGTCAGGTTGGCGCCGATCGGTGTCTTTGGCGCGATTGCATTTACCGTCGGCAAGTATGGCATCGGCTCGCTCAAGCAACTCGGCGGCCTGGTCGGCTTGTTCTACGTGGCCGTGGTCGTCTTTGTCGTCGTCGTCCTGGGTACGGTCATGCGCCTTTGCGGCTTCAGCCTGTTCAAGCTGCTCCGCTACTTCCGCGAGGAGTTGACGATCGTCCTTGGCACGGCGGCCGGAGACAGCGTGCTGCCACAGACCATGCGGAAGCTCGAACTCCTCGGCATCAAGCCGTCGACCGTTGGGCTGGTCATTCCAACAGGATACTCGTTCAATCTGGATGCGTTCTCGATCTACCTGACGCTGGCCGCGGTATTCATTGCCCAGGCCACCAATACGCCGCTGGCGACCGGTGATCTTCTGGCAATTCTCGGCATCGCACTCCTGACCTCGAAAGGTGCTCACGGGGTCCCGGGCTCGGCCATCGTTGTCCTTGCGGCGACACTCGCGGCCATTCCGGCCATTCCAGCCATCGGATTGGTGCTGCTGTTGTCGGTGGACTGGTTCATCGGTATCGCGCGCGCACTGGGCAACTATGTCGGAAACTGCGTTGCCACGGTTGCCGTCGCGTCATGGGAAGGCGACATCGATCGGGAAAAGGCGCATCGCGTCCTGAATGGCGAGGTCGCTACCATCGATCTGGACCTAACCGTCGATCCCGTTGGCATCAATGCAGCCGGAGCGCAGCTTCAGACGTCCTGAGGCCGTTCATCGGCAGGTCCGGCATTGGTCAGACGAGGGGTGGTCGTGCCGGAGCAGATCGTCGATGATTCCGTTCTCGAATCTGAGACGGATGGGAGTTGAACGATGTTAACGCTTTCGATTGTGCCTTTGACAAAGGCAGGGTTTGCTCCCTTCGGCGACGTGGTCGAGACCGGAGACGTGAAGCCGAAGCTGATCAATGAAGGCTTTGCAGAACGTTTTGACGAGCTGGCGAACATTGACGTGGCCGCGGAAGGCGGAGAGGTCAACGTCAGTCTGTTCATCGGCTCGGCAAGGCCAGTTCCGCTCGTCATCAAGCTCATGGAGCGACACCCGCTGGGCAGCCAATTGTTCATGCCGCTGGGCGGCGCGCCCTGGCTGGTGGTCGTGTGCACCGATCCGGGCGTCCCTTTAAGCTACCGGGCATTTGCCGCATCGGGACGACAGGGTGTGAACTACGCGCGAAACTGCTGGCACCATCCGCTGCTTGTGGTCGGGCAGACCAGTCCGTTCATTGTTGTCGACCGCAAGGGCACGGGCAGCAACCTCGAGGAAAAGTGGCTTGAAGAGTCGAATTGGCTGCGCGTTGCGTCCGATGCTGTGGCGCCAGCGAACCCGGCGGCGAAGCAGGGCTAGTTGCCCGGCGATAGCCCGCAACAACCATCTCCAGGGGGTCATAAAGAATGTCATCTCGAACCTATCACGTGCCGCCGGGCGGGCATCCGCTCCAGACTGAGCTATTGACCGGCCGCGCGGTCTTCACGGATGCGTATGCGGTGATACCAAAAGGTGTGATCCGCGACATCGTGACCAGTTATCTTCCGTACTGGGACAATACGCGGGTTTGGGTACTGGCGCGGCCGCTGTCCGGCTTTGCCGAAACATTCTCGCACTACCTCATCGACGTGGCGCCAGGTGGCGGAAGTGAATCGCCGGAACCCGATGCGGGAGCGGAGGGCGCGCTGTTCGTCGTCGGAGGAGAACTGTCCCTGAGGCTCGCCGGAACCGAACACGTGCTGCGGGCCGGTGGCTTTGCCTACCTGCCTCCCGGAAGCTCCTGGAGTGTGCAAAACCGGAGCACCGGTTCAGTGCATTTTCACTGGATCCGGAAGCTGTATCAGCGTGTGCCTGATATCGCGGTGCCCGATGCCATCGTCACCAACGAAAACTCCATTGCGCCGACGCCGATGCCGCACACCGATGGCAGGTGGGCGACGACGCGTTTCGTCGATCCATCCGATATTAGACACGACATGCACATTACGATCGTGACGTTCGAGCCCGGTGCGTCGATCCCCTTCGCGGAGACCCATGTGATGGAGCACGGCCTCTATGTTCTGGAAGGCAAGGCCGTTTACCGGCTCAACCAGGATTGGGTTGAGGTCGAGGCCGGAGATTACATGTGGCTCCGCGCCTTTTGCCCTCAGGCCTGCTACGCCGGCGGCCCGCATCGCTTCCGCTACCTGCTGTATAAAGACGTGAACCGGCACATGGATCTGCGGGCCCTGAGATCACCGGCGGTCGCTGAAGCCGGGCTGGCCAGATGCAATGCCTGACCAACGGGCATGAAGCCCTCGCTCTTCAGGCGTTGCAGAACAACGCCGACGTTGCGTCGCGCACGAACAGGCATCGGTGCGTTTGATCAGCGCGGACGTCATCGCCAAGACCGGTTTCAGTTGGGTTGAACGCAAATCGTCGCGGCGCTTGATCGCGTCGTTCACATTGCGATGCGAATCGGGAAAGGAACGATTCCAGCGGGTACACTCAGGTCTTCTGAGCAACAGTGCACCCCTTGTTTGGAGCGGCCGCTTCTCGATCGATCCTGAAGCCGGCCACCGCGCGGTGGTAACGGCCAGACCCCTGCAGGATTACGCGCGCCCGCACGGGCCATCGTGGATTCGGATGTTGCGTCCGGTTGGAAGTTTCCGGGATGACAGTCTTGAGCGGGATATTGTGCTAGTTCTGTGACTCATCACCAAACGTCCTGGTCAACATGTCTTCAGAATTAACGGCCGCCATCGAGGAAGCCTACCGCGTCTTCGGCGCGTATCGACTGGGCCATGACCTCGTCGTATGCCATTGCCGTAGTTGCATGACCGAGGAGCAAGAGCGACAGCTGGTCAACACGCCCTTGCGGTCAATCCCGGCCGGTCTGCTGGCCGAGTACACCAACTCCGCGCATGACTATGACGATGATCAGGTCGCCCGGGAGCTACGCTACTTCCTGCCACGTTATTTCGAGCTGATCGCCGCGCATGATTACCCCGACCATAACGGACTGGATATTTGCCTGCGCCGGCTTGGTCAGGCCGACTACCGGAACAAGTGGCCTCGGGCGGAGGTGGAGAGCATCGACCGCTTCTTCGATGTATTCCTGAGCGACAGCCTGACCCGCCTCGACCTGGAGCCGTGGCCTGCTGGATATAGCCTCGCCTTCGATATCAAGGACGTCGTGACGATGGTTGTGACTGCGGGCGGCGATATCGATCGGCTGTTGCACCATTGGGCCGGTGCCGAGGACCCGGCCGCGGCCATCCACATGTCAGCGTTGCTCGAGGACGTGCTCGAGGAGCGGGATAACACCTATCTCCACTCTCCCTACCTGGAGAGCCACGAGGATGCGGCCAAAAGCGTTGGTGAATGGCTGTTGCAGCCGAGCCTGACTGCACGAATAGAAGCCGCGTTCTTCGCGGTGAGCGATCCCAGATTGCAGGCGATCCTGTCCAAGGGATTGAGAACGGCGTAGACGGCTCGCTTCACCTGAAGAAATGGACCAGCCCGATGCTGAGGCCGAGCAGCAGAAGCAGCGACAGCGTGACGGCGGCGGTGACCCTTCCGCCGACCGATGAGAGAACGCGCACGTCGACACCGAGCCCGAGGGCGGCCATCGACAGCACGGTGAGGATACCAGCGGTTTTTGTCACCGGCGCGACCGCGATGTCCGGCACGAGCTGCAGCGAGCGCAGCGCGGCGAGCACCAGAAAGCCGATGATGAACCACGGCACCAGCTTGAACGGGCTGATCGCAACCGCCCTGGTCGCGTCGGCATGGCGCTTGCGGCGGTGCGCGGCGACCAGCGAGAGGGCGACCACGATCGGCCCCAGCATCAGCACGCGCACCAGTTTCACCAGCGTGCCGATCTGCGTGGCGACGATACCGGCGGGGACCGTTGCCGCCAGCACCTGCGGAACGGCATAGACGGTAAGACCCGCCAGAATGCCGTATTGCGTCGCGGACAGCGCGAGCAACGGGATCAGCAGCGGCAGGCCCAGCACCATCAGGACGCCGAGGATCGCGGTGAAGGAGATCGACGAGGCGACATCGTCGCCATCGGCGCCGATCACGGGCGCCACCGCGGCGATTGCCGAATTGCCGCAGATCGAATTGCCGCAGGCGATCAGGATCGACATTTTGGTCGGCAGGCCGAGCATCCGGCTGAGGCCGTAGCTGACAGCGAGCATGATGACGACGGTGGCGACGATCGCTGCGACCAGAAGGTAGCCGGACGCCACGATCGCGGCAAAGCTGACGGAAGCGCCGAGCAGCATGACGGCGACTTCGAGCAGCTGTTTGGCACTGAAGGCAATGCCGGAGCGCCAGCGCTCGGAGGGTTGCCAGGCTGTGCGAATCGCCATCCCGAGCAGGATCGCGATGACCAGCGCTTCGACATAGGGATGGGCGAAGATGTGCTCTTCGACCAGTTGGGCGCCAAGCGAAACGGCGGTGATCGCGCCGCAAAGTGCGATGCCGGGAATGAGGGCCAGGCTGCGGGCGAACGCGCCAGGGGCCGATTTTATCCCGTCAGACTCGTGTTGTTGTTGCGGCACATGCCCCCCGTTTTGGAGAACAGTTTATGCGCCGGCCTGCTCGGCTTCACCAATAAATTTTCGATTCAGCGAGATGGGGAGAGTATTTTTCTTCCCGCTTCAACCGGGGCGGGCGTATCGCGTGCCCCTAGAGCAACCCGAACAGGCCCTGTGCCCACGCCACGGCCTGCCCGAAGCTGAAAGCGCCCGGTTCGAAGTACATCGCGCGTGCCAGCACGATGACGCCAACCAGCCCCCAGAACAGCCCGACACCGGCCGACTTCAGCCAGTTAGAGTCGCGCTCCGGCGCGGCCGCCGAATCGGCGGTCGGGACCAGTTCTCCAAAGGGATCGAAGGCGGGCGGGCTCATGACGGCTTCCATTGAATGAGCCCCTAATGTCGCCCAGTTCTGCCCGGAAGCAAGGGTAGCGGTATGCAATCTGCGGCCAGAACGTGGAAGGCCGTTTCCCGTGGCCGTTCCGGGGTAGGGTTTTCTTCTCCTGGCCCCCAATTCATGCCGCTTGACCCGGCCGTATTCCCAGCCACACTGGTGCGAATCCGAAACAGGAGCCGTCCATGGTATTTCTCATTACCGCGCTCGATACATCGGGAACCGTGACCTTGCGGCGCGAGTCGGTGCTGGCCGCGATGAAAAAAGCCGATGAACTGATATCGGACGGCTGCTGGGACGTCGAAATCGTTACGCCTGACGGCGCCACCTACCATTCCGGCGAATTTGACCAGTTGAGAGAGCGAGTGTCAGGCCGCCCAGCACTGCCCGGCGCCGTCGACGCGCAACACCTGTCCTGAGACGAACGCCCCCATCGGACCTGCGAACATTTCGACGACGCGGGCGACTTCATCGACGGTGGCGATGCGGTCGAGCGTGCCGGTTTCGACCATCCTGTTCTGATCGACTGCGCGCGTCCCCATGAAGCGGCCGGTGCGGGTGTCGCCCGGCGCGATGCAGTTCACATTGATGTCGTAGGCGCGCAGCTGATCGGCGAGGCAGCGCGTGTAATGCGTCATGCCGGCTTTGGCGACGGCATAGATCGAACCGTTGGTGCGCCCCTTGAAGGCCGCGACCGAACCAATGGTGACGATGCGGCCCTGGCGCCGTTTCATCATCTCCTGCGCTACCGCCTGGCAGGTCAGGATCGTGCTGAGCAGGTTGCGATCGAGCACCGCGCGCACGTCCTCTTCCTTGATCGTGATGGCGTCGTTCGGATCGGGCTTGCCGCCCTTGGCGGCGATGTCGCCGCCGGCGTTGTGAACGAGGATCTCGATCGGCCCCAGTTCGCGCGTCGTGGTCTCGACCACGCGGGCGATGTCGGCACCTTGCGTGAGGTCGGCGAGCACGCGAATGGTGCGCACGCCATGCGCGTTGGCGATCTCTTCCGCGACCGCCGTCAGCGTCGATCCCTCGCCATATTCCGCTGGTCCGTTCTCGCGCATGCCGTGGATGGCGACGTCGGCGCCCATCGCAGCCAGTTTTTCCGCGAAGGCGCGGCCGAGCCCGCGGCCCGCGCCGGTGACCAATGCAACCTTGCCCTTGAGCGTCCGTGCGCCGTCGCTGGATGTCATGATGTCTTCTCCTGGATGTGAATGTGTCAGTGTGATCGCGGGTGGCATCCGCGGGTGATGGAATGCGCCTTAATTCTTGATCGCATAGAGCGGCGTTCTCACCGTCAGCTGATAGGACGGCTTCGGCGTCCAGGCAATTTGCGCGGTGACGCCGAACAGGCGGTTGTCGTCATCGTCCATGCGGTCGAGATCGAGCCGTACGATCGGCTGGGTGAAGGCCGGGAACGGCGCGAGATTGAGAAGCTGCGCACCGCCGAACGATTGCACGCCGAAGCGGCCGGTCAGCTTCCAGTTGTTGTCCCACTGATAGTAGCCGCCGACATAGCCCATATAGCCGGGCTTCACTTCAGCGAAAATGGAATCGACGATGATCTTTGTGTACTGCGCGCCGGCGAGCAGTCCCCGCGTTTCGTCCGGGTTCAGCGCGTAGCCGAATTCGAGGATCGTATTGTAGGAGGTCGTCGCCAATGGCGCGCCGGAAATCGATCGCGATGCGTTGCTTTGTATCGTCACCGTTGGAAACATGCCGCCGTTTTGCTGATAGAGGTCGGCCTGAAATCCGACCGTAAAACCGTAGATATCGAACGACGACCAGGGCAGGCTGCCCGATTGGGACGAAGCGCCGGAGACGCCGCCATAGACCGACAGCCACTCGTTGACGTCAACCGTCAGGGGAATGTCGAGATTGATGCTTCGGCTGGCCGGCGAGGACAAGGTCCCGAGCGATGTCAGGTTCGACAAATTCGACAATAGTGGCGGCGGGCTGAAGCCGATCGAGAGCGTACCTGCCGGCAGGGTGGTGTAGATCGTTCGCAAGTCGAGATAGATGTTCGGCAATACCGGCTTCGGCTTGGCCGGCTCATCCTCGTCCTCGCCATTGTCCTTGCTGTTGTTCTGGCCGAACGCCAGCCCGGAGCAGCACAGCGACAGCAATATCCCGAGCGCCAGCCGCCGGCCGGTTCGCGCCGGCCGGGTGTGCGCAAATCTCGTTTTCAATCGAACTTGCACCGGCCCACTCGAACCCGCCAGCCGCTATCCGGCAACGGGCCGCATGGTAACGGATTTGCGGACGCCGCACCATGATGGCCGCGCGAGGCTATCGGCCGTTCTTGTCCGCCGCCTTGATGGCCACCGCCAGCGCCAGCTTGGTCTGCTTGACGATATCTTCGACCAGCTCTTCCCGGCTGACATTGGCAAGCTGGCCGGTGAGAAGTCCCTGTTCGGCCAGCATGACCACGCCGTGCAGCGCGGCCCAGATTTGCAGGGCGCTGCGTTCGCGCAGCAATCCCACCGCGGGCGCTTCGAGGGATTCCAGCAGCAGTTCGAAGGTTTCCATCGCGGCGACGTGCAGCTCGCTGCCCTTGGGTGCGCATGCCATGATCCGTGAGGCGAACATCAGGCGGTAGACGCCGTTGCGGCGAAGACCGAAATCCAATGTGGCTTGCGCCAGGCGCGACAGCTTCGAGCGCCTGGAGGGTTTTCCGATCGACTCGCGCAGGATGGCGTTGAACTGGCGGAAGGCTTCGGCCGTTACCGCCGTGAGCAGGCTCTCGCGGTCGGCAAAATGCTTGTAGGGAGCCGGCTGCGAGACGCCGAGCCTCTTGGCCAGCGCACTGATGCTGATCGCTTCGGGGCCGCCGAGTTCCACTTCGCCGAGCGCGGCCTGAACCAGGGCATCGCGGAGATCCCCATGGTGGTAGGTGTTGAGCGCTTTACGTGCGGGGCGAGGCGGCATTCAGTGCAATGATCTATAACTTTCCGCTTGACAGCACAATCGCGACGATAATGTAATAGGATATAACTTGAAGAGGCGGACCGGCCGCGGCTGGCAGCGCCCACATCAACATGAGGAAATGCGACGCGCTGGTTGAGCGCGCGCGGCTTGAAGGAGCGCTCGCATGTCGGGAAAGCTGAAGATCCGCGTCGACCAGGACAAATGTCAGGGACACGCACGCTGCAAGTCGCTGGCGCCGGAACTGTTCGAGCTCGACGAATTCGGCAATGCCCATGAAGTCGGCGACGGTTCGGTCCCTGCTGGCATGGAAGACAAGGCCTGGCTCGCCCAGACCAACTGCCCCGAAATCGCGATCGAAGTGCAGGAAGAATAGGGGCGACAGTCCGGTCCTGAAATCAAGCTCGTCCTGAACGAACCTAAGCAAAAGGAATTTGCGCGATGTCCGATTCCGTCAGCATGATGCCCGAACATCCTCCGGTCACCGACTGGGTCAACGATTTCGATCATACCGACCCGCGCTGGACCGAGAATCCGTTTCCGATCTGGGACGAGCTGCGCAACGAATGCCCTGTCGTGCACACCAAGCGTTTCCTCGGTTGCTATCTGCCGACCACCTATCAGGCGGTGAAGGAGATCGCCTACGACACTGAGCATTTCTCCTCGCGGCGCGTCATCGTACGCGACGTGCGGCCTGAAGTGCAGCGCAACGCCGCGCCTCCGATCACGTCAGATCCGCCCGAGCACAAGCCCGCCAAGCAGTTGCTGCTTCCGCCGTTCACGCCGGACGCGATGACGAAGCTGGAGCCGCGGGTCCGCGCCATCTGCAACGAGCTGATCGACGAATTCATCGAAGACGGCCAATGCGACGCCGCGGCGCGCTACACCAAGCATGTTCCGGTGCGCGCGATCGCGCACATGCTCGGCATTCCCGAGAAGGATGGCGATCTGTTCGTCAAGTGGATCCACATGATCCTCGAGCTCAGCATCAAGAACGAGAGCATGCTGGTGCAAGCGGTGCAGGAGATGAGCGCCTATTTCGCCGGCCATATCGAGCATCGCAAGACGCATCCGACCGACGATCTGATCTCGACGCTGATGAAAGCCAAGGACAAGGACGGCAATCCGCTGGAAGATTCCCAGGTGCTGGGTTCGCTGCGGCTGCTGCTGATTGCCGGCATCGACACCACCTGGAGCGCGATCGGCTCCTCGCTGTGGCATCTGGCGAATACGCCCGCGGACCGCGACCGCCTGATCGCGGAGCCGGAATTGATGCCGAGCGCGATCGAGGAGTTTCTGCGGGCCTATTCGCCGGTGACGATGGCGCGCGAAGTGATGAAGGAAACCACCATCAGCGGCTGCCCGGTCAAGCCGGGCAACATGGTGCTGCTGTCGTTCCCGGCGGCCAACCGCGACCCCGCGATGTTCCCCGACGCCGACAAGGTGGTGATCGACCGCAAGGAGAATCGCCATGCCGCGTTTGGTCTTGGCATTCACCGCTGCGTCGGCTCCAACCTCGCCCGCATGGAAATGACGGTCGCGATCGAGGAATGGCTGAAGCGGATTCCGGACTTCAAGCTTGATCCTGCCGGCAAGGTTACCTGGTCGGAAGGCACGGTGCGTGGCCCGCGCCAGCTTCCGGTGCTGTTCGGCAAGAAGAACTGAGCATGGTTGGGGCGCGGCGCGCCGGCAATTTCGGCCGGATCGCCGCGCGTTCACTTGATCTCGATCTTGGCTTCTCTGGCGACCACCTTCCAGGCCTCGATGTCGCGTACGTTGATGTCGCGCTGCCGGTCTCCGGGAATGAAGTCCGCGGTGACGCCGAGCGCGAGCAGCCTTTCGGTCATGTCCGCTTCGGCGATCGATTCCTGCAGTGCTGCTGAAAGCTTCTTCGCGGCGATGTCGGGAATGCCTGCGGGCGCGTACATGACCCAGGACAGGCTGCGCTCAAAATCGATCCCCTGGTCCTTGTAGGTTGCGACTTCAGGCAGGCTTGGCGAGCGATCCCCGCATGTGCCCAGCGCCTTTACTTTTCCATCCTTCACCAGCGGCGTCGCTGTGGCCATATCCAGCGTGCCGAGCGAGATGTGGCCGCCGATCAGATCGTTGGCAATCTTGGACGCGCCGCTGAACGGCACGTGTTCGAGTTTGATGCCGGCCTTCTGCGACAGGATCTCCGCGCAGAAATGCCCGGTCGAGCCGACGCCCCAGGATCCGTACTGGATCTGATCGCCCTTTTTCGCCATCGCGATCAGGCCGCGCAGGTCGCTCGCCGGAAAATCCTTCGAGGCCACCATCAGGATCGCCGACGTTCCGATGCGGCCGATCACTGCGAAATCCTTGATCGGATCATAGGGCAGGCTCGCATAGGACGCCGGCGCAAGCACATGCGTGGTCATGCCGCCGATCATGATGGTGTAGCCGTCCGCCGGCGAGGTCGCGACCATCTGCGTGCCGATGGTGCCGGCCGCGCCGGTGCGGTTTTCGACGAAGATGGTTTGTCCGAGGCGCTTGCCCATCTTGTCCGCCAGCAGGCGGCCGATCACGTCGCCGCCACCGCCGGCCGCGTACGGCAACAGCATTTTTATTTTTCTGGAGGGGTAGTCCGCCGCATCCTGCGCCCGTACCGAACAGGTGGCCAGGACGAGCATTAGCAACGTCAGCAACGTCGTGCGGTACTTCATACGCAACTCCCTTGGGTTTCCCGGTATTTGTTTTTTTGTTGGTGGTCGTCAAACTGGGCAGATCGGCAGGGCAGGCAATTCCTCTAATCACTTGGCGCGCGGCTCGGCGCAGGAATGTCGAAGGATGAATCGGGTCGGCAGATAAATCGGCCTTGTGTCCTGGGCCTGATCGCCGTCGCGTATGCGCTCAAGCAGGGTTTTTGCGGCGATCCTGCCGATTTCGCTCAAGTCCCAGGTCAGCGTGCTGATTGCCGGCGTCGCGTGCCGGGCCAGATCCGTGTCGCCGATACACACGAGCGAGATGTCGCTCGGATAGCGAATGCCGTTGCTGGCGAGCGCGTCCATCACGCTGGCGAGCATGTGCGTTCCCAGCGTGATGATGGCGGTCGGTGGCGCTGGCCCTTGCAGCAACTGGCAGACGTCGCTGAAGGCGATGCCCGAGCCGTGCACCTGCGGGCGGACGAGATCGAGATCGACGTCAAGTCCGGCTTCGATATGCGCCTGCCGATATCCGGCTACCCGCTCGGTACTCGGCAGCACCGCCGCAGGCCCGGTCAGCAGCGCGATACGGCGATGGCCGAGGCCGATGAGATAGCGCGTCACCTCAAAGCCGCCGCCGCGATGATCGGCGCGCACCGACGGCGCGCCCGGCACCTCGCGGTCGATCCCGATACAGGGCAAATCGAGCGTAGCCAGCGCGCTTGTAAAATCCTTGTGGGTGTTGTCTCCGGCGAACAGCAGCAATCCATCCATCCGCCGCCGGCGCACCGCGGATATGAACGCGGTTTCGCGTTCCTCGGCGTGCCGGGTTGCGCCGAGCATCAGGACGTAGCCGGCGCGTTGCAATTCCTCTTCCGCGGCGTTGACCATCTCGCTGTAGAGCGGGTTGGAGATATCCGAGACCATGCAGCCGATCGTGTTGCTGGCGCGCGAGCGCAGCGCCTGCGCGGCGGAATGTGGCTCGAACCCGAGACGGTCGACCACGCGCATGATCCGGGCGTGCAGTTCAGGACTCGTGTGCGGCTCGCGGTTCAACACCCGGCTGACGCTAGAGACCGACACGCCGGCTTGCGCGGCGACATCGCGGATGGTCGGCCGAAGGAAGGAGGTCGGCTGGGTTCTGGCCATCGGTCCTGCTTGCCCGCTGTCTCGCCGCAAGTGCCCGGATTCGTTTGCATTCGAACCCCGGGGCAGCTCAATAATCAGCTTGTTCTGGAAACGTTATTTGAAACACTTTCCCTATTAATATTGACATCGTTGGAAACTTCAAGCTCAATCATGGAAACGTTTCCAAGAATAGCGCCCAGCCGGGCCTGGGAGGATTTGGCGTGAACGGGCTTAGCTCATGAAACGGCGGGTCGAAGGCAAGGTCGCACTGGTGACCGGCGCCGCCAACGGGATCGGGCGGGGCGCGGTCCTCGTCCTGGCGCGCGAGGGCGCGAAGATCGTCGCGACCGATCTGCAGGACGAGAACGGTGAGCGCCTGCTAAGCGAACTGCGATCGGCCGGATGCGAGGCGGAATATTTCCATCACGATGTGACCAGTGAGGAAGACTGGCAGTCGGTGATATCAAAAACCAAGGCGCGGTTCGGCCGGCTCGACGTTCTCGTCAACAACGCCGGGATCGGCCTCTCCAGTCCGGTCGTCGACATGTCGCTTGCCGACTGGCGACGCCAGGTCGCCGTCAACCTCGATGGCGTCTTCCTCGGGGTCAAAACCGCGCTTCCGCTGATGCGCGCAGGTGGCGGCGGCAGCATCATCAATGTCTCCTCGATTGCGGGCATCAAGGCCTCGCCCAACGTGTCTGGCTATTGCGCGACCAAGGGCGGCGTTCGCCTGTTCACAAAGTCCGTCGCGCTGGAATGCGCCGCCGCCAAGGACGGGGTGCGGGTCAACTCGCTTCACCCCGGCATCACCGAAACCGCGATCTGGGACACGCTGATCGGCACCGCCGAGGAGGGTTCGAATTCAGGGCCGCCGCGCGGCGCGACCCTGGACAAGCTGACCGAACGCGCGGTGCCGCTCGGCTTCAAGGCGATGCCGGAAGATATTGCCAATGGCATTCTGTGGCTCGCCAGCGACGAGAGCCGCTACGTCACGGGCACCGAGCTTGTGATCGACGGCGGCCGTTCGATCGGCTGACGGGGAGCAGACCATGGCAACTCAGGCGAACAAGCGAGACACAGGGGATCGCGCCGAACGCGCGGCGGTCGAAGGCGATTATGACGCGGTCGTGGTCGGTGCTGGTTTTGGCGGTCTCTATGCGCTGCACCGGCTGCGCGAGAAGGGCCTGTCCGTGATCGGCTTCGAGGCCGCCCCCGAAGTCGGCGGCACCTGGTACTGGAACCGCTATCCCGGCGTGCGCTGCGACGTCCCGAGCCTCTATTACTCCTACACATGGTCGGAGGAGTTGCGGCGGGAGTGGCGCTGGTCGGAGAAATACGCGGCACGGCGCGAGATTCTGGACTACGCCAAATTCGTCGCCGATCGCTTCCAACTGCGCGACCTGCTGCGGTTTCAGACCCGCGTCGTTTCAGCATCCTTCGATGAAGCCGGCGGACGCTGGCTGGTGCGGACCGATCGCGGCGACCAGATCCGCGCCCGCTTCTGCATCATGGCGACTGGTGCACTCTCGGTGCCGAACAGCCCGAAGACGCCGGGACTGGAGAGTTTTCGCGGCCCGATCTACCACACCGCCCGCTGGCCGGAACAGGAGGTCGACTTCTCTGGTCTGCGCGTCGGCGTCGTCGGCACGGGGTCATCGGGCGTGCAGGCGATTCCGCTGATCGCGGAAGCCGCCAAACACGTCGTGGTGTTCCAGCGCACACCGAATTTCTCGGTGCCCGCGCGCAACCGCGCGCTTGGGGACGAGGACTTCGAGCAGTTCGATGCGGCCTTTCCGGCCTACTGCGAGAGCCTCGCAAGTCCGAATGCCGGCCGCGTAAACTCTTCCGCGTTCGAGGCGCCGATACCCTCGCGCGACGAACAATGGCGTCGCTATGAGGAGCTCTGGCAGGAAGGTGGCGGCGGGTTTTTGCTGTCGTTCCCGAATCTCCTGACCCATGAGGCCGTCAATGACGTCGCCTGCGATTTCGTGCGCGAGAAGATCCGCCAGATCGTCAAGAATCCCAAAACCGCCGCGGCGCTGAGCCCCTCGGGATATCCATTGGGCGTCAAGCGCATCTGCGTCGATACGAATTATTACGAGACCTTCAACCGCGACAATGTCGAACTGGTGAATCTCAAGGAAGAGCCGCTCGAGGCGCTGACGGCCGACGGCGTCAAAACCTCGGCGCGCCAGTTCGATCTGGACGCGCTGGTGTTCGCGACCGGCTTTGACGCCATCACCGGGGCGCTGTTCGCGATGGACATTCGCGGACGAAAAGAGCTTCGTCTGCAGGACGCCTGGGCCGAGGGACCGCGCGCCTATCTTGGCATCGCGGTGGCTGACTTCCCCAACCTGTTCATCATCACCGGTCCCGGCAGCCCGTCGGTGATCGGCAACATGATCAACGCCTGCGAACAGCATGTCGACTGGCTGACCGACTGCATCGACCATATGCGCGCGCAGGATTTTCGGATCATCGAGCCCGATCCCGTAGCCGAGCGCGCCTGGATGGCGCATGTCGCCGAGATGGCCGAACGCACGTTGTTTCCGAAAGCGGACTCCTGGTATCTCGGCGCGAACATCGCCGGAAAACCGCGCGTCTTCATGCCCTATGTCGGGGAAGGCTACCGGCACCGCTGCGCCCAGATCGCCGCGCGCGGATATGAAGGTTTTCACCTGACCTGAAGTGCGGAAGCGGAAGCCACATCAGGCGCAACAGGCGGGCGAATGCCGCCGACAACGGAGGGTAACATGAGCCGCATTTTTGGCGCCGTCTGTCAGAACGGATATGTCGTGCGCGACATCCGCGCCGCGATGGATCACTGGATCAACGTGATGGGCGTC
Source organism: Bradyrhizobium sp. JYMT SZCCT0180 (assembly GCF_018130165.1). Taxonomy (GTDB): domain Bacteria; phylum Pseudomonadota; class Alphaproteobacteria; order Rhizobiales; family Xanthobacteraceae; genus Bradyrhizobium. The sequence continues at coordinate 107,099 of NZ_JAFCLZ010000013.1, forward strand.
GGGCCTTGGTTCTACATCGAGCGGGTCAAGACCGATTGGTTCCGCCATCGCGGTGTGGACTCCGCGATGGAAATGAGCGTCGCGATCGCCAATTCCGGCGATCTTCAGATCGAGCTGATCCAGCAACGGAATGACGCGCCTTCGATGTACAAGGAGTTCCTGGATTCCGGCCGCGAAGGCATGCAGCACATGTCGTACTGGAGCCGGGACTATCAGGGCCTCTACGACCGCGCGCTGTCGCTGGGCTACAAGGTAGGGCACGAAGGCCAGATCGGCGGCGAGCAGGGCCGCTTCTGCTATTTCGATACGCAAACCCATCCCGGCACCATCGTCGAGATATCCGACATCAGCGGCGGCAAGGGCCGCTTCTTCGAGCGTGTCAAACAGGCATCGATCGGCTGGGATGGTTCCGATCCGATCCGCGAAGTCAGGGCGCGCTAAGTCCATGCGCGCCATCGTATCGAGCGCCGACGGTCCCGTCCTGAAGGACATTCCGCGGCCGTCGCCCGCGGCGGAGCAGGTTCTGGTGCGGGTGAAAGCGAGCTCACTGAACCGCGCTGATCTCGCGACGCTTCGTGGCGCCGCGCACGGTCGCGTCGGCGGCATGGGCGGCACGCTCGGCCTCGAATGGGCCGGCGAGGTGATTGAGGCTGGTAGTGCCGTAAAGCGCTGGCGCGCCGGCGACCGTGTCATGGGGGCCGGCGGCGGGGCGTTTGCCGACTACGCCGTTGCAAATGCGCGTTTGATCTACGCCGTGCCGAAAGGTCTTGCGTTTGAAAAGGCCTCGGCGCTGCCGGTCGCGCTGCAGACCATGCACGATGCCATCGTGACCAACGGCCTGTTCGAGGCGGGACAATCCGTCCTGATCCAGGGCGCCAGCTCGGGTGTCGGCCTGATGGGTCTGCAGATCGCCAAATACCTGCGGGCGGGAGTGGTGATCGGCTCCTCGACCTCGCCCGAACGGCGCGGCCGGCTCGCGGAGTTCGGTGCTGATCTGGCCATCGATACCAGATCACCGGACTGGGTGGCGCAGGTGCTCGAAGCCACTGATGGCAAAGGCGTCGATCTCGTCATCGACCTCGTCGCCGGACCGCTGATGAACGAAAATCTCAAGGCCACGCGGATCGGCGGCCGCATCGTCAATGTCGGCCGCATGGCCGGAGAACGCGGCGAGATCGACTTCGACCTGCATTCGATGCGCCGCATCACCTATGTCGGCGTCACCTTCCGCACCAGGAGCGTGGCGCAGGTCGAGGCGATCAACGAGCGGGTGACGCGCGCTTTAATGCCGGCGCTGTCGGCGGGGTTGCTGCGGCTGCCCGTGGATAAAGTATGCGCGCTTGAAGACGCGTCCGAAGCGTTCGAGCGGATGGCGCGCAATCAGCATTTTGGCAAGATCGTGCTGGCCAACGCTTGAACCGACGCTTCAGTAAACAAGAACAGCAAACGCAAGGAAACGCACATGGCCAGATTACCCCTGATCGACCCCGAGAAGACCAGCGGCGACATTCGTACGGCGTTCGACAGGATGCCGGTCAAGCTGAACATCTTCCGGATGCTGGCGCATGCCGAGACCAATTTCATTCCCGCGATGCGGTTCGCCAATTCCATCCTGCACAAGCAGAAGCTCAGCCACGTCAATCGCGAGCTGCTGATTCTCCAGGCCGCGCAGCGGGAAGGCGGTGCCTATGAGTGGCGCCAGCACGTCCCGATCGCGCTCGGGGTCGGGGTCACGCAGCCGCAGATCGACTGCCTCGAACAGGGCAATTACGCCGCCGCCGTGTTCAATGCAGCCGAACAGGCGCTGCTGGCGTTCGGCCGGGAAGTGGTCGACAATGTGCGTGTGCCTGAGCCGGTGTTCGCCGGGATGCGCGCGCATTTCTCTGAACAGGAAATCGTCGAATCGATCATGACGATCGGGTTCTACATGATGATGGCGCGCCTCACCGAGGCGACCGAGACCGACCTCGATCCCGCCGCCGGGATGACCGTCTTCGAAGGCGGTAAGCGGCGCAGCTGAAGTCAGCGCAAATGCCGCTGCCGGAAAGGTGACCATCTGCCGATTGACCCTATCGCCGCTTGAGGCGATGGTTGCTGCTGTACTTGATTGGCAGGAGACGGAGCGGTCGCGATGAGCGAGTTGCAGGAGAAGGGGGCTGCGCGACCCCTAAGCGAGATCGCCAGCTACCATGCCCACATCTACTACGATCCGGCGGCGACGCGGGGCGAGGCCGAGCAGTTGCGCGGCTGGATCGGCGAGCGCTTTTCGGTGACGCTCGGCCGGTGGCACGACGTCAAGGTCGGTCCCCACGATCAGGCGATGTACCAGGTGGCCTTTGCCAAAGAGGTATTCCCTGAACTGGTGCCCTGGCTGATGCTCAATCATGGCAGGCTGAGCGTTCTGGTCCACCCGAACACGACCAATCCGCGCCGCGACCATCTTGCCGATCCGATCTGGATCGGGCCCGCGCTATCGGTGCATGCGGACAGGCTGCCGGAAGATTCCGAGCTGGAACAGGCACCTGCGCCGAATACCAGCCCGACGCTCCGGCCCTGAGCGGGCCTTCATTATTGTCACACCCGGAACCGGCGGCTGTTTACCAAGATTGCCCGGGTCGCTGCGGTTTCGATTGATGACCCTAGCCGTGGTCCGGTGTCTCGATTATGCCTTACTTTGAATTGCATTATATTTGGGCTTATTCGGTGAATCCCTTGCGGAATCGGGTCTGATTCCGAAGCGCCGAGCCGGGGACGGATGGGTTACAGAACCACGAGTGCAGCCGGGCCAGCTTCGAGCCGCGGTTTTCGATGGGTCGGCAAGGCCGCCTTCGCCGCTGCCTTGCTCGTGGTGACGTCGGCGCTGGCCGCCTGGGCGATGAAAGTTGATCTCGTTGCCTGGCTACGAAATCCGCAAGCCGCCAAAAGCGCCGGCGCATTCTCGTTCGATGACAGGTTCGGATCGGGCTCGGCGCGCAATGCGCCGGCGATCAGGTATCCCTCGCGTCCCGTTTTCCGTCCGGCGCGAACGGATTTCGACGCCGAGTTCGGTCACATCGAAAGCCAGCTGGCCGAGCTGTCGCCGGATGCGCAGGCCGACCAGCCCGCATCTCCGGCCGGGCCTGCGATTCCGCTGCCGAGGTCGCGGCCCGCCGAAGCCAGTCTGGCGCTGAGGGGTGATCCGCCGCCTCCGCCGGCGCGGTCGGACGACCGGACCATGTTCCAGAAGCTAGCCGATATGGTGCCGATGCGCTTTACGCTGGCGTCGTTGACGCCGGGCGACGGTCTGTTCGCCAACAAGCCCGATCTTGGCGCGCTCGGATATGACAACTTTACCGCGGTCTACGACATCTCGGCGCGGACCGTTTACATGCCGAACGGCGTCAAGCTCGAGGCGCATTCAGGCCTCGGCGGCCTGATGGATAATCCAGCCTCGGTCGCCATGCGCATGGTCGGGGCGACGCCGCCGAACGTCTATGATCTGAAGCCGCGGGAGAAGCTGTTTCATGGTGTCGCCGCACTTCGCATGACGCCGGTGGGTGATGCCGACACGCTCGGACGGACCGGATTGCTGGTGCATTCGTACTTGCTGGGGCCCAATGGCGATTCCAACGGCTGCGTCTCGATCAAGGAATATGACAAGTTCCTGCAGGCCTATCGAAACGGGCAGGTCAAGCGCCTCGTCGTGGTGCCGAGCCTGAGCGAGGGCTTGACCGCGTCGCGGCGTTCGACGTCGCCATCATGATTGCGAACAACGTCTCTAATTCCGACACGCCGCTGCGGGCCACGTTCAAGATCAGTTTGAACGGCAAGACAGTATCGATCGGTACCGTCGGCCAGGCCTATCAGTTCATCACCAAGCTGAGCTCGGTCGAATGGATCGAGTTCAAGTCGCTGCACGCCGATGCGGTGCGTACGCTGCAAGGCGCCGCTGACAATGCGATGCTGACGGTGCAGGCGACCACCGCGTTGCGCGCGCTGTTCGTTCGCGCCAAGCTGCTTTGACGATCGTTCGATAAGAGCTATCACTTTCGTTGGGCCATTTCTCGCGGCGTGGCCGGTCATTTCATATCGATTTTTCTCAAGGTGGCAGCTGCATGAGTCTCGGTGACATCCGCAATCTCGACTACACCGTTCTGCTGTGTTCGAAGATGCAGGAAACCAGGCAATTCTATCTCGACGTGATGGGCTTTCCGCTCGCTCACGACAGCGAGAACTGGGTCAGCTTTCAGGTCGGCTCCGCGCTGCTCACCTTGAGGCCACGCGGTCCCTGGGCTGCGTGGCACGATGGTCCGTTTCCGCCCGGCTCGGCTGCGGTCCAGCTCGCCTTCCGGGTTGCGCCGCATCTGATCGATTCCTGTTATGCGACGTTGCAATCCAAGGGAGTGACGATCCTGAGCCCGCCCCGGGATATACCGAGCTGGCACCATCGCGCGCTGTTCTTCCGCGACCCCGAGGATAACGTCATCGAACTCTACGCCGAGGTATAGGCGGTGAGCACAAGCCGAGCGTTGAAGCCCGATAATTTTTAACTAGGTCGCACTGGCCTCGCTTCAACCTCTCCCGCTTGCGGGGGAGGTCGGCGCGAAGCGCCGGGTGGGGGCTCTCTCCACACGGGGATTGTTCGTTGTGGAGACACCCCCACCCCAGCCCTCCCCCGCAAGCGGGAGAGGGAGCGCACCTTCCCCCGCGTCTCGCACTCAGAGTGATCTCATCCCGCTCTAACCAATCTCCTTGCGCACGATCGTCGCCGCATCGCACATCGCCTTCAGCTTTCCGAATGCGACGTGGCGCGGCATGTATTTCATGCCGCAATCGGGCGCCACCACCAGGCGTTCCGCCGCGACATGCTTGAGGCCGTTGCGGATGCGATCGGCGACGATCGCGGCCGTCTCGATCTCGGGATTACCGAGATCGAGGACGCCCAGCATGATCTTCTTCGATGAGAGATCCTTGAGCACACCGAGATCGAGCTTCGGCTGCGCGGCCTCGATCGAAATCTGTTCGGCTGTCGTGTCGGCGAGTTCGGCGAGGAACGAATAACCCGCCGGCTTGGTCGAACCCGGCACGACCGCGGCGTAGCCGAAGCACAGATGCACGACCGTCGGCACGGTGATGCCGGCCAATGCGCGATTGATGGCCTTGACGGCATAGCGCCTTGCGAGGTCCGGATTGTTGCGCACCCAGGGCTCGTCGAGCTGGATCACGTCGGCGCCGGCCTTTTGCAGGTCCAGCGCTTCGGCGTTGACGGCATCCGCAAACGCCATCGCGAGTTCTTCGTCGTCCTTGTAGAACTCGTTCCTGGCCTGCTGGCTCATCGTGAACGGACCGGGCAGCGTGATCTTGGCCGCGCGGTCGGTGTTTTTGCGCAGGAATTTTATGTCGTGGAGCTCGACCGGTTCGTTGCGCTTCACCGGGCCGACTACGCGCGGCACCGGTGTTTGCGTCCCGTTCCGCGCGGTGATCATCGCCGGTTTTTCGTCGTCGATGCCTTCAAGCGCGGTCGCAAACCGGTTGGAATAGCTTTCGCGGCGGATTTCGCCGTCGGTGACCACGTCGATGCCGGCGCGCTCCATGTCGCGGATAGCCACGATGGTGGCGTCGTCCTGCGCTTCCTGCAGATGCTCCGGCGGCAGCCGCCACATCGCATGCATGCGCGTACGCGGCACCACCTTCGACAGCATCGCACGGTCCACCAGCCATTCCGGCTGCGGATAGCTTCCGACCACGGTGGTCGGCAGCAAATGCGTTGGCAGGTTCATCACGGTATCCTTGCTCTTGTTGTTATCGCGTCGGTCCTCTTGCAGGCGGTGGCGGTCGTGGCTTTTGACCTCATGGATGGCATCATAGTTGGCCAATCGGATGCCTGGATAGGGCCTAGTGTCGCTTCGTGCCGCGAGAAACGGGAGAAAACCGTCGACTTCCGATCGCAACAGGAACAGAGTCGTTTTGCCGCTGCTCGTCGCAATCCGTCGGGTCGACGCGGTGGATAGGGTGGACGAGTTTTGACGACCTCACGTGATCAATAAACGGCAACCGGCGCGCCTGCCAGAGGCGGTGTCGGCATGACCGCGCCCTGGTGGCAGAATGGCGTGATCTATCAAATCTACCCGCGTTCCTTTCAGGACACCAACGGTGACGGCATAGGCGACCTCAGAGGGATCGAGCAGCGGCTCGATTATCTTGTCAGCCTGGGCGTTGATGCGATCTGGATCTCCCCGATCTATCCGTCGCCGATGGTTGATTTCGGCTATGACGTTGCGGACTATTGCGACGTCGATCCACGCTTTGGGACACTGGCAGACTTCGACGACGTGCTGATGCAAGCCCATCGGCGGGGGCTCAAGGTTCTGCTCGACTTCGTGCCCAACCACACGTCCGACCAGCATCCATGGTTCGTCGAGAGCCGCGCTTCGCGTGGAAATCAGAGAAGAGATTGGTACATCTGGCGCGATGCTGCGGCAGACGGCGGACCGCCCAATAACTGGATCAGCGATTTCGGCGGCTCGGCCTGGGAATGGGACGAAACCACCGGACAATATTACTACCACGCCTTCCTGAAGGAGCAGCCGGATCTCAACTGGCGTCATCCAGCCGTGCGGGCGGCGATGTATGACGTGATGCGTTTCTGGTTCGATCGCGGCGTCGACGGCTTCCGCATCGACGTGCTCTGGCACATGGTGAAGGCCGCAGACTTCCCGAACAATCCGCCCAACCCGGCCTATCGGCCCGAAATGGGTGAAATGCACCGCTTGCTTCAACTCCATTCCACAGACCAGCCCGAGGTGCACCGGATTGCCGCCGAAATGCGTGACATCGCCGACGGCTATGGCGCCAGGGGACAAGGCGAACGGGTGCTGATCGGTGAGATCTACCTGCCGGTCGATCGTCTGATGCACTATTACGGCGGTGAGCGCCCGGAGGTGCACTTGCCCTTCAATTTCCAGCTCATCGATACGCCGTGGCAGGCGCGCTCGCTGGCGGCTGTCATCACCAGCTATGAAGCAGCACTACCGCCGGGTGGTTGGCCAAACTGGGTGCTCGGCAACCATGATCGGCCGCGCGTTGCGGCCAAGCGTGGGCAGGCCCAGGCCCGCGTCGCGGCGGTGTTGTTGCTGACACTCCGAGGCACGCCCACGCTCTACTACGGCGACGAACTTGGTTTGAGCGATGTCATGATCGAAGCATCGCAAGTACGGGATCCGCGCGAGTTGCGTGAGCGCGGTCTGGCGTTGGGCCGGGATCCCGTGCGCACGCCGATGCCATGGAATGACAGCGAAAATGCCGGTTTCACCACAGTGAATCCGTGGCTGCCGCTCAATGCCGATTGTCCGACGCGCAACGTGGCGCGGATGTCGGAAGGTCCTCACTCAATCCTGACACTTTATCGTCGGTTGCTTGCGCTCAGACGCAATCGCCGCGCTTTGTCGATCGGCGACTTCGCTCTGTTGAATGTGGAAGACGAGATGCTGGTTTACGAACGCCGGCACGATTCGGAGCGGCTGATTGTGGCGCTCAACCTCGGCGCACAGTCGCATCGACTGCCGTTGCCGGATTGGGGGCGCGGGAGGCGGGTGCTCCTGTCCACGATTGAGGAGGCGGGGCTGGTCGAAGACGGCAGCCTCCTGCTAGGGTCGAATGAAGCTGTCGTGCTCGAGGCCGGATAGCCCACAGCAGAGAAGGATGATCACTTGCGCATTGCCATGCTGGCGCCGATCTCCTGGCGTACACCGCCGCGCCATTACGGCCCCTGGGAGCAGGTGACGAGTCTCTTGACCGAGGCCTTGGTCGCGCGCGGCGTCGACGTCACCCTGTTCGCCACCAAGGACAGCAGGACGGCAGGCAAGCTCGATGCCATCTGCCCTGCGCCCTATTCCGAGGATCCAGCAATCGACGCAAAGGTGTGGGAGATGCTCCATGTCGCCCACGTCTTTGAGCAGGCTGGTCAGTTCGACTTGATTCACAATCAGGCCGATTTCGTCGCCCTCGCCTTCTCGCGGCTGGTCGGAACCCCTGTCGTAACGACGATCCACGGTTTCTCTTCCGCGCGCATCCTACCCGCCTACAAGGAATACGAAGAACGCGTCCACTATGTTGCCATCAGCGACGCCGATCGCCATCCGGACCTGCGCTATGCCGCAACAATCCACCATGGCATCCCGCTGGAGGATTTCCCCTTCGACCCGCACGGCAGCGAAGACCTGCTCTTCTTCGGCCGCATTCACCCGGACAAGGGGGCGGCTGAAGCGATCGCTGCGGCAGATCGATCCGGCCGGAAATTGATCATGGCCGGCATCGTCCAGGACCAGAATTACTACGACGAGCAGGTAGCGCCCGCACTCGACGACGAATCCGTGGTCTATCTTGGCCCGGTTGGCGGAACGGTACGCGCGAAGACTCTGGGCTCCGCGCGCGCGCTGCTCCACCTCATCAATTTCGACGAGCCGTTCGGTCTGTCGGTGGTAGAAGCGCTCGCCTGCGGAACGCCGGTCATCGCCCGCAACCGCGGATCGATGCCCGAGCTCATAGATGATGGCGTGACCGGATTTCTGGTCGACAGCCTCGATGCGGCGGTAGATGCGATAGCTCGCATCGACGAGATTGATCGCGCTGCTTGCCGTGCCGCGGTATCGGCGCGTTTCACGGTAGACCGCATGGCAGATAGATATCTGGGCCTGTACCGATCAATCCTCGGCTGAGAGCCCCTCGCGGTCACTCCGCCGCCAGATTGTAGTCATGGCGCAAAGCCTTCTGGATATCGAGCGCGGCGCGTGCCGCCGTGTTGGCGTCGGCGTCGCCCGCGGACAACACGCACATCGACCAATTGTTTTCAGCCCGCTCGTCCATGGCGCGATTGATGGCGATCCTGCGAACGTTCGAGCAGCCGGGTTGATTGCGGAGCTCTGCCAACGCATGCGCTTGCAAGTCTTGCATCGAAAGCAGGATCTTCGCCATGCAGTTCTTTACCTGTGCGGGCGCCTTACTTCGCGGATTTCGCGATTTTGTGTTCGAGATGGCCGGTGTCGTAATCCCGGCGAAGCTGGCTCAGCGAGGTCTCGTTGAGCTGAGGCAAGACGTCGCTCAGCTTCTCGGTTGCCGGATAACCGGCGGCGAATCCCTGTCCGTAAATCTTGCGAAACGTGCCAACCAGCGTGGCGCCGTGCTTGTGGCTGATTTCGCCATCGTGGTTGCGGTGGCGATTGTCGAGACCTGTCTTGCTCATGTCGCGCTCCCTTTGCCCATGCCGACAGCATCCTCCCGCCGGGACCAAAGGGCAACCGATGACTTGGCTGCTCTCCTGGACCGCTCTCTCGGGCCGGGCCGCGGCCTTGGGGATCGCGCGGTTGCTCGCATCCGGGGCCGCCGGTTTCCAAAGGCTGGCGTCCGGTCGAGAGGTGGTCCGGGGAACTACGTATGACTAATCCGGAAATCTTAGCCGCCCATTATTCTTAAGGCCGATTCATTCCTTGTTTACCGCTTTCTATAACCCCGGTTTGGCGGCGAAACGTCAGCTTGTCGCGCGACATGGGGGATCGATGATGTTGCGTACCAACCTGGCGCGCATGTTCGGAGCGCTCAGCGCCACCAATGAAGCCATCCTGCGGGCCAAGTCGGAGGATGAGCTTTTTCAGAGGGTTTGCGACGCTGCGGTGTTTGGCGGCAAGTTCCTCGGCACGGGCATGCTGCTCGCCGACGGCAACGGCCGTTTGCGTTGTGTTGCCGGCGCCGGCCTTGGCGTCGACACGCTGAAGAACGCGGACAATGCCAGTTCGGTTCACGCGGATTCGGACGATGGCACGGGCCTGGCACCGTCCGCATATCGCGCCGGCCGCTCGTTCGTCTCCAACGATTACATCAATGATGAGCGAACAAAACGCTGGCATACCCAGGCGCGTCAGATCGGAGCCCGGTCGGCCGCCGCCGTGCCGATCAAGCGGCACGGGAAACCGATCGGCGTGCTGCTGTTTTATCTGGAACAACCCGATGCGTTGAACGATGAAACGGTCGGTCTGCTCGAGCGCATGGCCGAAAACGCCTCCTTTGCACTCGACAATTTTGACCGCGACAATGCCACGGCGCGCATCACCCGGATGTTTGCCGCGCTCACCGCGACCAACGAAGCGATCATGCGGGCGCGTTCGGAAGACGAGATGTTCACGCGCGTTTGTGAGGCCGCCGTCGATCAGGGAAAACTGCTCGGCGCCGCCATCTTCCTGCCCGAGCCTGACACCACCTGGTTCAGGCTGGCCGCGCAGGCGAGCGTCTATCCCGAAATCACCGCGAGCCTGCGTTTCTCCTGCGATCCTTCGATCCCGCAAGGACAGGGCATGGGCGGGACGGCATTCCGGACAGGCAAGCCTTGCCTTAGCAACGACGTGCCCAACGATCCGCGCTCGCGCCCGTGGTTGCCGCTGGTGGAAAAAGCAGGGCTGGCGGCGTGCGCGGTGTTCCCGCTGTTCGCCGGCGCCAGGACCGTAGGCGTCATGTACTTCTTCTTCGGCGGTGGCGACCGGCTCGATGACGAGATGACCGCCCTGATGGGGCGGATCGTCGAAAACGTCTCGTTCGGGCTGGATGGGCTGACGCAGGAGGCCGAGCGCAGCGCCGCCGAACGGCAGAAGGAGCGGATTGCGCGCCTGCTGGCCGCCCTGGGCGCCACCAACGAAGCGATCATGCGGGCAACCACGCGCGAGGAGTTGTTCCGGCGGGTATGCGAAGCGGCGGTGCTGGGCGGTGATTTCAGCTCCACGGTCATTGCGCTGGCGCACCCCGACAACGAGTTTCTGAAGGTGGTCGCGGCAGCGGGGCCCAGACGGGACCAGGTGATCGATCTCCGCTTGTCCGCGCACGCGCATCATCCGGAAGGACAGGGCGTTACCGGCATCGCGATGCGTACGCGCAAGGCGTGCATCAGCAATGACTATCTCGCCGACTTTCCGGTGAACAGCCATTTCTACAATCGCGCCAGGGACCGTGCGACCATGTCGGGCGCGGCATTGCCGCTGATGCGTGGCGGAGAGGCGCTTGGCGCGCTGTTGTTTTTGTCGAGGGAGCGCAACGCATTCACGCCCGAATTGACCGAGCTGCTGCAGCGTCTTGCCGACAATGTCGCGTTCGCATTGGAGAATTTCGAGCGCGCCGACGCGAAAACGATCGCGGATCAGCGCATCGAATATCTCGCCTCCCACGACAGCCTCACTGATCTACCGAACCGCGAATCGTTCAACCAGCTGCTGCACTTTGCAATCGAGTCGGCGCGGCGCCAGGATCGCCAGCTGGCCGTGTTGTTCATCGATCTCGACCGCTTCAAGGTCATCAACGATTCGCTCGGCCATGACGCCGGCGACCGGCTGCTGACCGAGATCGGCGCCCGGCTGCGGCGCAGCGTTCGGGCTTGCGACGTCGTCGCCCGGCTTGGCGGTGACGAGTTCGTCCTCATTCTGGAGGATGTTTCCGGGCGGGAGGACGTCGAGGGCGTCGCGCGAGACCTGCTGAGGATTTTGAGTGAGCCGATCCAGCTCAGCGGCCACGAATGTAACGTCACCGCCTCGATTGGCGTGGCGATCTATCCGGCTGATGGCACCGACATTCAGACCCTGACCGCGAATGCCGACACGGCGATGTATCTCGTCAAGGGCGACGGGAAGGACGGATTCAGGTTTTTTACCCGCGACACCAGGACCCAGCCCATCGAGCGGCTCACGATGGAAACCAACCTCCGGCATGCGCTGGAGCGCAACGAGCTGCTGCTGCATTATCAGCCCAAGATCGATCTGAACACCGGCGAGATCACCGGCGTCGAGGCGCTGTTGCGCTGGCGCGCTCCGGACGGAGCCATGCTGCCGCCATGCGAGTTCATTCCGCTTGCCGAAGAAACCGGCCTGATCGTTCCGATCGGCCGTTGGGTGCTCAGGGAAGCCTGCGCGCAGAACATGATGTGGCAACGCCAGGGGATGCGGCCGGTCTCGATGGCGGTCAACCTTTCCCCGCGCCAGTTTGTCGACGAACGCCTGTTGCAGGACATCGATGCGGCGCTGGCGATCAGCGGCATGCCGCCGGACCTGCTCCAGCTCGAGGTCACCGAAAGCATGGTGATGCAGAACGTCGCGCGTGCCGTGCGTGTGCTGGACGGGATCGAGGGGCGGGGCATTCATATCGCCATCGACGATTTTGGCACCGGTCACTCCTCGATGTCGCTGATGAAGCAATTCCCGATCGACACCATCAAGATCGACCGGTCCTTCGTTCGCGACCTCGCGGATGACATGGAGGACCAGGCGATCGCGCAGGCCATCATCAGCATGGGCAAGGCGCTCGGGATGACCGTCGTGGCCGAGGGCGTGGAGACCATCGAGCAGCAAGCGTTCCTGCGCCGGCACGGCTGCGACGAGATGCAGGGTTACCTGTTCAGCAAGCCGCTGCCGCCGGGCGGCATTGCGGATCTGCTGCCGCCGCTTCATGCAGCGTCGCCTCCGCTCCAGCCGGGCGCCGATGGCGAATCCAAAGCAGCAGAGCTTGCGATCGACTAGCGCAGGCCGCGGAACCTCGCTCGGTGCCGAGGGTGCGACACTACATTCAGTAGTGACAAGCTCCCGGCCTTCGGGTATATATTTCGCATGCGAACTAAATTCCAAAAGCGCGTCCGCAAGTGACCTCGCGCCCGGACCGCCGGCTGGTCTTCCTGCTCAACGTCGCGCAGCGCCGGCTGCAGCGATGGGTCGCCACGAAGACAGAGAGGAACGGGGTGACGGCCGCGCAGTCCGGCCTGCTCTTTATCCTCGGTCAACACGACGGGGCGTTGATGGGCGAGGCGGGTGCGGCGCTGGACCTCGGTCCGCCCGGCATCAGCGGCCTGGTGGACCGGATGACGGCGGCTCGCCTGATCGAGCGGCGCGCCGATCCGGATGACGGCCGCGCGTGGCGGCTTTGGCTGACGCCGGTCGGGCGCGTGGCACTGGCGCAGTCGAAGGCCGGGCTTGCCGAAATCAACGCGCGCCTCGCCGAGGGATTCACCGACGCCGAAATCGAAATCGTCGCGCGCTGGCTCACCAGTTTTCAAACCAGGTTTCCAAGAGGAGAAGTGCAATGACCGAACACATCAAAGTCGAAAACGATGGCGGCATCCTGATTCTGACGATGGCGCGGCCCGACAAGAAAAACGCGCTGACAAACGCGATGTATGGCGCGCTGGCCGACGCAATCCAGGGTGCGGAGACCGATCCCGCCGTCCGCGTGGTCCTGATCCGGGGCGAGGGCGACATGTTCACCGCCGGCAACGACGTCGGCGAGTTCGCGGCGATTGCCACTGGCCAGATGCAGGGCGAGCGCCACGTCAGCCGCTTCCTGAAATCACTCGCACAATCCAGCCGCCCGCTGGTCGCCGCGGTCCAGGGCCGCGCCGTCGGCGTCGGGACCACGATGCTGCTGCATTGCGATCTCGTGGTGCTGGCCGAAAACGCGCTGCTTTCAACGCCGTTCGTCAATCTGGCACTGGTGCCGGAAGCCGCATCCAGCCTGCTGATGCCGCTTCGGATCGGTTATGCGCGCGCCTTTGAGATGTTTGCGCTCGGCGAACCCGTGAATGCTGCCTCCGCGCTTGCGTGGGGCATTGCCAACCGCGTCGTGCCGCTCGACCGGCTCGATGCCGAGGCAAAGGCGCTTGCAGGACGTCTCGCCAGGCAACCGGCCGGTGCCGTCAGCACGACCAAGCGGCTGATGCGCAATCCCGAGATGTTGATGGCGCAGATACTGGCAGAGAGTGAACGGTTCGCGGAACGGTTGAAGACGATGGAGGCGCGCGAAGCCTTCACGGCATTCGCCGAGCGCCGCCCGCCGGATTTCTCGAAGCTTGCGGCAACTTGACCCTATCGGACGCCCCCGCTACCTCTTTTCCCCGCTGGCGAAGTGCTGGCGGGGAAAAGCAATGAACAATAATAATGACGCTTCCGAGTTCGATTACGTCATCGTCGGCGCCGGCTCGGCCGGCTGCGTGCTCGCCAACCGGCTGAGCGCGGACGGCAAGCATTCGGTGTTGCTGCTGGAGGCCGGACCAAAGGACAGCAATCTCTGGATCCACGTGCCGCTCGGCTACGGCAAGCTGTTCAAGGAAAAATCCGTCAACTGGATGTACCAGACCGAGCCCGAGCCGGGCTTGAACGGCCGGCAGGTGTTTCAGCCGCGCGGCAAAGTGCTGGGCGGCTCGAGTTCGATCAACGGCCTGCTCTATGTGCGCGGCCAGCACGAGGATTACGATCGCTGGCGCCAGCGCGGCAATGCCGGCTGGGGCTTTGACGATGTGCTGCCCTATTTCAAGAAGGCCGAAAATCAACAACGCGGCGGCGGCAAGTATCACGGCGCAGGTGGCCCGCTGCCGGTATCGGATTGGCGGCATCACGACCCGCTGTCGGAAGCGTTCGTCGTCGCGGCCGCCGAGGTCGGCATTCCCACCAATCCCGATTTCAACGGTGCGACCCAGGAAGGCGCCGGGTTTTTCCAGACCACGACGCAGCGCGGCCGCCGCGCCAGTTCGGCGTTCTCCTATCTTCGTCCTGCCAGGAACCGCAGCAATCTGCACATCGAAACCTCGGCATTGGCGCAGCGCATCCTGTTCGAAGGCCGCCGCGCCAGCGCGGTCGAGTACAAGCAGGAAGGCCGCGTGCGCGTTGCACGGGCGCGCAAGGAAATTCTGGTCTCCAGCGGCGCATACAATTCCCCGCAATTGCTGCAGCTCTCCGGCGTCGGCCCTGCCGACCTCCTGAAGAGCCACGGTATCGAGGTTGTGCTCGACGCGCAGGGCGTCGGCAACGACCTGCAGGATCATTTGCAGGTTCGGCTGGTGACGCGTTGCGCCCAATCCATCACGCTGAACGACATCGTCAACAACCCGGTGCGGCGGGTGATCGCCGGTCTGCAATATGCGGCGTTCCGCAAGGGCGCGCTGACGATCGCGGCCGGCACCTCGGGCGCGTTCTTCAAGACCAGTCCCCGTTTGGCTTCGCCCGACATCCAGATTCACTTCCTGCCGTTCTCGACCGACAAGATGGGCGAGAAGCTGCATGCGCAATCGGGCTTCACGGCCTCGGTCTGCCAGCTGCGCCCGGAAAGCCGCGGCTCGCTGCGCATCAAGAGCGCGGACCCCAGCGTGGCGCCGGAAATCCGTATCAATTATCTCGCGACCGAAACCGACCGCCGCGCCTTCATCGACGGCATCAGGATATTGCGCAAGATTCTCGCGGCGCCCGCGCTAAAGCCGTTTGCGGTCGGCGAGGTCGATCCCGGACCGAAGGTCGCGAGCGACGACGAGTTGCTGGATTTCTGCCGCCGCACCGGCAGCACGGTCTATCATCCGACCTCGACCTGCCGGATGGGCAACGATCCGCTGGCGGTGGTCGATCAGCGTCTGAAAGTGCGTGGCATCGAGGGCCTGCGCGTGGTCGATGCCTCGATCATGCCGGATCTGATGTCCGGGAATACCAACGCGCCGACTATCATGATCGCCGAAAAAGCCTCGGATATGATTTTAGAGGACGCGCGGTAGGAATTTCGCTGTCATCATCCGCGAAGGCGGATGATCCAGTATTCCAGAGGCGTCCGTGATTGAACCGATAAGCTGCTGCGTACTGGATACCCGCCTTCGCGGGTATGACAGTCTCGCGCTTGGCTCAGCCCTTATACGCCCGCACCCGCTTCAGCATCTGCTCGACATGCGCGATCGGAGTTTCCGGCTGGATGCCGTGGCCGAGATTGAAGATCAGGCGGCCACTGGCGTAATTCGCCAGCACGTCGTCGACCGCGCGATCGAGCGCCGCGCCGCCGGCGATCAGCGCCAGCGGGTCGAGATTGCCCTGCACGGCGACGCGGTTTTGCACGCGCTCACGGATCAATGACGGCTCGGCCGCCCAGTCGATGCTGACCGCATTGACGGCGGTCGCCTCGACGTAAGCAGGCAGCATTGCACCTGCGCCGCGCGGAAAGCCGATGATCCTGGCATCGGGCGCTTGCGCGCGCACGCCCGCGACGATGCGTTTGGCGGGCTCGATCGACCAGCGCTGGAATTCGCGCGGCGGCAGCACGCCGGCCCAGGTATCGAAGATCTGCAGCACGTCGGCGCCGGCCTTGAGCTGGCCGAGCAGATACTGGATCGAATTCTCGACCAGCACGTCGATGATTTTCGAGAACGCCTCGGGATGGCGATAGGCCATCATCCGGGCCGGCGCCTGATCCGGCGTGCCCTGGCCTGCGACCATGTAGGTCGCCACCGTCCACGGCGCGCCGCAGAAGCCGATCAGCGCGATGTTGGGATCGAGCTCGCGGCGCACTCTTCTCAGCGCCTCATACACCGGTTCGAGTTTGCTGAAGTCGGCCTGCGTGGCCAGGCCCGCCACCTGCTCCGGCGTATCCAGGGGGTCGAGCCGTGGGCCTTCGCCGGCCTCGAAGCGCACGGAACGGCCGAGCGCGTAGGGGATGACGAGAATGTCGGAAAAGATGATCGCGGCATCGAAGTTGAAACGGCGGATCGGCTGCAGCGTCACTTCGGCGGCGTATTCCGGCGTGAAGCACAGATCGAGAAAGCCGCCGGCCTTGGCGCGCAGTTCGCGATACTCGGGCAGATAACGCCCGGCCTGCCGCATCATCCAGACCGGGGGCACCGGCTGACGGTGGCCGGCTAATACGTCGAGAAACGGCTTGATTGCAGGAGAGGAGGTCAAACTCTGGTTCCAGCCATGTATCAGGAGACATTGCCGTTCCTGATACACGCCAGTTAAGGCTTGGCCAAGCGTTTGATGGCTATCGCTATTCAATCGATGGTTATCGTCAGGCGCCGGATTCCCCAATCCGGTTCAACCTTCAGAGAGGATTGCTAGTTTACCAGCACGGCCCCGTCGCAGCGGATTCCAACCACCCACACGTCGGCCTGTCCGATTCCGACACCGAGCGTCGCAAGCACCGAGGCTAGCAATTGATCGATCGAACCGGTCGCACCGCCAAGGATGCCGCTGACTGTCGAACCGAGCCCGGGAACGGGAAGTCCTAACGGGCCCACATTCACCGACAGCGACAGATCCCCAAGCAGGCTCGATGTGAGAGACTGGGTAAAGTTGGTGGTCGTCACCGTACGTTTGACCTGCGATTGGATGTCCGCGTAGCTGAAGTCGACGTTCTTGGCGGTCGTGTTGCCCATCCCGGCGTGGGCGCGACCGGTGACTGTCACTGCACCCAGATTGACCAGCGTGGCCGCGGGCGGGTTCGGCTTGCTTGTGAAGTTCTTCAGCTCGGCTGTCGTCACGTTGCCGATCCATGCATCGACGATTCCGGGCGTTACGCCGAGCGTGACGGTCGATGTGTTGATACTCGGGCGCCCGCAGTTCAGGGCGTTGAGTGTGGCCGTGCCGGACGCTATTTCGACATACAGCGGCAAATTGACCACGGGAACAGCGCCGCTGCCGACCAACTGTACCGACAGCAGAATGCGGGTCTGCGCGGTGTGCACGCTGGCGCCTTTGGTACCGAGCGTAATCCATCCGGAGCCGACCGGCCGCTCGCCGATGGTCGCAGTGAGGGAGGCGCTGGCGATGCCCGGCAAACCGAGGTTGACGGAAGTTGCGATCTGGTTTGTGCCATTTGCGACCTGGCCCGTTGCGGACACCAGATCAAGCGCCGACACGCCGACGCCAACCTTGGCTTTCTGTCCGGTAGGGAGATTGGCATACGGACCGACGTCGATCAGTGATCCCGGCTTGATTTTTGTCGTGCTGCTTGAGACGGCTTGCGAGATCGTCGATAACGCAGCCGTTGCGGCGTTCGCTCCATTGGCGGTCTGCTGGGTGGTCAATGCCGCCGCGATGATGTCGGCGACTTTAACGTTGCTGGTGAGCACGCTGTCATAGGTGGCGCCCGTCAGGTTGATACGTGTCGCCAACGCGGTGAGGAAATCCAGCGCGTCGATGCGAGCGCTGACGAGGGCTTCATAGTCCATCACCGACAGCGACAGATTGGTTCCGAGGGTCGCGCCGAGCATGGCGTTGATCAATCCGTTGTTCACCGATAGGAGTCTCGAGCCGATGGCAAACGACGCGATGGCGGTCGACGACGCGGTGGCTGACGTCTTTATCGTGAACTGATCGGTGCCAGTGAATACGCGCGCAAAATACAGCGGCGTCTGGGTATTCAAGGTTACGCGTGCTGCATTCGCGGTGCCGATCCCCGGTGTCACGAAGCGGGTTTGTGGCGAAACGGCGCTGTTGGCAGTATATGTTCCGAGTTCGAGCTTTACCATTGAGCTGGCGGGATAGTTGTTTTTCACGACCGTCGCCGTCGCAGCGTTCACCGCGTTGGAAAGATTGCTGGCAGCAACGATGGCAGCGAGGTCAGCGGTGCTCTGGGTCTTGCGCCGGTCAGCGAAGATCGTTCCAAGATCAACCGCAAGCGCGGTGCATCCGATCACCAGGACCATCAGGCCGGCACCCATGATGGCTATGTTGCCCCGCTCGTCGGCGCGAAACCGCCGGAATATCGGCTTCGTTATCAAGTCAGAACCCTCCATTTGGGATCGCCGCCGAGCGGACGATCGTGGATGGCGGGGCAGGAACGAACGGCAATTGATAGATGAAGCTTCGCGACGCGTCATAATTTACCGTGACGACGTATACGTTGGCGTCGCCGGCCGATGCAGCGGCATTGACGGAGAGCGCATTCGCCGTAAGCAGTGGATAGGTCGATACATTGGCGATGACATAACTCGTGGCGAGATTCCTTCGCTCGCTATCATTCATCCCCGCAATGGACGAACGGGCGGCTTCGGCGGCCAGCTGCTGCACACCGTGGACCATGGCCAGATAGGCGCCAAAGACGACTATCCCGAATACCAGCAGCAGAAACACCGGCGCCAGTATCGCAAACTCGATCGCGGATACTCCACGGCAGCAACGAACCAGTTTACGCATCACCTGTACCTCACGACGCTGATTTTCGTTCAGCATCTCAGGGACGGGTGAACACGCGCTATAAAACTTCTTTTGAGAATTGGAGCGGTCGATCCATTGCTGTGAGACCTCAGCTTTTTATGGGTCCATCAATGCGCGCAATGCAGCGGCGGATGCGCCCGATCGAAAGGACGCGCCCGGGGAAATACGGGATATGCACCCTAGCGGTCACAGGGAATGTGTTTTCCTGTTGGATAGTGAAGTTATTGGCGTACAACCGCCTGCAATACCAATATTGATTCTTATTGATCCCGGGGGCGGGGCATTTTAGTGCGGTTGTGGAGGAGCGTTTTGACGCACCGGCAAAATTTTCACATGCATATTCCAATCGAGATCATTCGTACCGTAGTCGCCATATCAGAGACCGGAAGCCTGTCCAAAGCAGGTGAGCGGCTGGGATTAAGCCAGCCGGCGATAAGCTCGCAGGTGAAACGCCTGCAAAGCATGATCGGCGGCTCGTTGTTCGTGAAGACGGCGAATGGGACGACGACCACCGAGCTTGGCAAGCTTGCTTTGCACCATGCGCGGCGGATTCTCGAAGCGAACGATCAGATGTTGCGGCTCGGCGGTAACGCTATCGGTCCGAAACCACTGCGGCTCGGACTAAGTACTCTGTTCGTCCCGGAGTTCGTCAAGCATCAAACGCAGCAATCGATGGCAAACATCTTGATCCACACCGATCATTCGACGGCGATCGGGAAGGGATTGACCGACGGCTATATCGACATGGCCTGCATTTATGAGAATGAGGCGATCAAGGCCGAGGTCGAAGAGCTGGTCATCAATGAATTCGAAGATCCGATGCTTTGGGTACGTTCGAAAGACTTTGTGCTTAGTCCCGGTGCTCCGATCCCGCTGCTGACATGGCCCGGTGACGATTGGATGATTAGGACGATGGTGAAGCAGGGGCTTTCCTACAGGATCGTTTTCAATAGCCCCGATTTTCATGCGAAGCTGGCGGCGCT
The DNA here is from genome assembly GCF_018130165.1 of Bradyrhizobium sp. JYMT SZCCT0180. Classification (GTDB taxonomy): domain Bacteria; phylum Pseudomonadota; class Alphaproteobacteria; order Rhizobiales; family Xanthobacteraceae; genus Bradyrhizobium. The sequence goes on from NZ_JAFCLZ010000013.1 coordinate 127,044, forward strand.
AAGGGCGGGCATCGGCATTACCGCAATTCCCAGACGCATGATTCCGCCAGACCTGGTTTACGCAAAGGAATATTATTTGCCTCCGCTGCCTCCCATCAAAGGGTTGCTTTGCGCGAAGCTGGAGCTGGACAACGACCATGCCCGGGTCGTCATGAAGCAGCTATCCGCGCTGTTTTTCGGTGGCGTCGCAGGAAGCGGCGACCAGGCCGAAGGCTAGAGCGTTTTCGAGCGAAGCCTGCCCCGGACTTGATCCGGGGTGGATACCGGTTCGCATAGCAATCAAGTTTACGCAGATTGCGTAGACTTATCTGCGGTAGAAAACGCGTCAAGACAAGAGTCTGGAGCTTCGGTTCTGATTCAATCAGAACCGAAGCTCTAGTGATTTTCTGAAACGGGTTCTTTGTGGCCGCAGCGCAGACACTCCAGCATTCGCGGAGTCTGCCGGGCGGAACCCGGCATCATTCTCATCTTGCATTTGGGACATAAGGGGCGGGGAGTCGGCTCTTCAGGTGTGGACATCAGCGAAGTCTCTCAGAGTTTCCCCGTCTCGCAATCGCGGCTCCAGCATACAGTGGAAACCGGCGGAAGTTCCGCTTGTTTGAAATAGTTTTGGGAGTGAACGGGCGGAACTCCGCTCGATTGGCATGGTTGTCTTCCCATGGAGGAACCACATGGCTGAGAAATTCAATCCCGCGGCGCATGACAAGCACGCCGATGACCCCGGTGAGGCGCTGTTGGCCGATCGGGAAATGCACGAAAAGCTCGATGCCGGGCTGGAGGGCAGTTTTCCAGCCTCCGACCCCGCCAGCGCCGCGCAACCGGCGCCGTCGAAACATGACGGCGATCGCGCCAACGAAACGCTGTGGGACAAGGTACTCGCGGTTTTCCGTTAGCACTCATTGGCGCATGATGTGATGAAGACTGAATTCAACCATGCCGCCAACAACTCGCCGCGTAGCGGCAGTTCGAAGAAAGTCACGCCGGTGGTCGGGGCCGCGATCGTGGCTGCCATGATCGCGCTCGCGATCTGGTTTGGCATGCGCGCGTAGTGCCATTGCAGCGCGCTGATTGCGCCGGAACGATTCATATCACCGCGAATTGCTCCCGGATAACTCAAAGAGATAAATTCAAGAGAGAGGAACATGCGATGATCAAGCATCTTGTAATGGCTGCCGTCGCGGTAGCCGGAATTTCCTTCGTTCAGCCGGTGAGTGCGCAGGATGTCGGCGTCGGCGTAGGCGTAGGACCGGGCGGCGCTGGTGTCACCGTTGGCCGCGTCGACCGTGACCGCTATCGCGACCGTGAGGTGATCCGTGAGCGTGAGTACCGTGATCGCGACGAGACCGTGGTGATCAAGCGCAAGCGCGATTACGATCCCGACCGCAGGGTCATCATCGAGCGCGAGCGGTACTAACCAGCGTAGGTTTTTATCACCCCGCGTTGAGTTTGACGAAACGGCCTCCCTGGCGGGGGCCGTTTCCCTTTGTTGTCTCAATAATGCGGCGGCCGCTCGTTGACCGGACCGGTGATGTTGCTTTCGGCGTCCTGCAGCCGCTCCTTCAGCTCCGCGAGCTGGCGCGTCAGGGCGTCGATCTGCTTCCATTGCTCGGTGATGGTCTGGTTCAGCGTCTCGATGGTGACGTCTTGAAACGTCAGCCGCATCTCCAGCGCGTCGATGCGCTCGCCAAGTGCGTTGGCATCACTCATGAGAGCCCTCGCTGATCTGCCGTTCCTGCAAGCCATGCCCCAGCGCCACGCGCTCGTCGAACACGAAGCATTCGCCGCGCCAGCGGCTTTGTTCTTTCGGCACGCCTTCCAGATAACGCAGGATACCGCCCTTGAGGTGATAGACTTCGTTAAATCCATGCGCCAGCAAATAGGCGCTGGCCTTCTCGCAGCGAATCCCGCCGGTGCAGAACATCGCGATCTTGCGGTGCTTGGCCGGATCAAGCTGCCGCGCGGCAAAATCCTTGAACTGCCCAAAACTCCTGATGCCGGGATCGAGCGCGCCTTCGAACGTCCCCATCGCGACCTCGAAGGCGTTGCGGGTGTCGATCACGAGGGTATCGGGCGCTGATATCAGCGCGTTCCAGTCGGCCGGCTCCACATAGGTGCCGACCCGCCGCGTCGGATCGGCAATCGCGTCGCCCAGCGTGACGATTTCCTTCTTGAGCCGGATCTTCAGCCGCGCAAACGGCATCGCGGCGGCCTGCGAGAATTTCAGTTCGAGGTCGTCGAGCCGACCGCCGAACAGGGCGCCGGTCTGCAACTCTTCGGCCAGGGCGTCGATCGCGATGGCGTCTCCGGCCAAGGTGCCGTTGATGCCCTCATGCGCCAGCAGCACGCTGCCTTTCAGCCCGAGCCCCGCGCAGATCGCGCGCAGGGGCTCGCGCAGCTCACGGAAATCCGGCAGCGCGGCGAATTGGTAGAAGGCGGCGACCTTGAGGGGCATGGCGACCGTTTATCAGGCGGGCTGGGAGGGGGAAACCCTGCAAAATCAGCCGCCAGCCCCTGCGTTTGCCGGCCTGCTGTCGTGGCCAGATCTCTGGCATACCAGCCATTGCCCTGCCCGGGATGAATATGCAAAGAACCCACACTTAGCCCGCGCCTGACCCCGGCGTGGCCAAAGAAAACGCTGAAAAGAAAGCTTTCCTGATGAGGAATTTCCATTTCGCCGGCCGCTCGACGGTCCATGCCCAGAACGCGATGGTGGCGACCTCGCATCCCGCCGCGGCGCTGGTGGCGGTCGACGTGATGCGCGCTGGCGGCACCGCCGCGGATGCCGCGGTGGCGGCCTGCGCGCTGCTTGGGGTCATCGAGCCGCAATCGACCGGCATCGGCGGCGATTGTTTTGCGCTGATCCAGCCCAAGGGCGAGGGCAAGATAACAGCCTATAACGGCTCCGGCCGCGCGCCGATGGCGGCAAACGCCGAGTGGTATCTCGAGCGCAAGATCAACTCGGTGCCGCTGACCTCGGCGCACGCGGTCAGCATTCCAGGCAGCATCGACGCCTGGGATACGATCCTGCGCGATCACGGCAAGATGGGCCTCGATACCCTGCTGCAGCCGGCGATCAAGGCCGCCGAAGAAGGCTATATCGTCGCCCCGCGCATCGCATTCGACTGGAAGAACGGTTTCGAGAAACTCAAGAACGGCACCAACACCGAGCGCTATTTGCTGCCGCACGGCAAGCCGGCCGCCGCTGGCGATGTGATTCATCAGCCTGAGTTGGGCAAGACGCTGCGCGCGATCGCCAAGAATGGCCGCGACGCGTTCTATACCGGCGAGATCGCCGCCGACATGGTCGATACCCTGCGCGGCATCGGCGGTCTGCACACGCTGGAGGATTTCGCAGCCCACTCTACCGAGACGACCTCGCCGATCGGCACGATCTATAAGGGCCACGACGTCTGGCAGTGCCCGCCGAACGGCCCGGGCATCACCATGCTGGTCATGCTCAACATCCTCTCGCGCTTCGACCTGACGAAATATCCCGCGCTCAGCGTCGAACGTTTTCATCTCGAGGCCGAGGCCGCGCGCATCGCCTACATGATGCGCGAGCAATGTATCGGCGATCCCGCCCAGGTTCATGTCGATGTCGCCGGCATCCTCGCCAAGGAGTTCGCCGAAGAGCACATCAGCAAGATCCGGATGGACGGACTGCTCGACCTGCCCAACGTCGCGCCGCCGATGAACCCGTCCACCGTGTACATCACCGTGGTCGACAAGGACCGCAACGTCTGCTCGTTCATCAACTCGATCGCGCACTCGTTCGGATCGGCGATCGTTTCCAACAAGACAGGCGTGTTGCTGCAGAACCGCGCCGGCGGTTTCCGGATCCAGCCCGGCCATCCCAATTGCATCGCGCCGGGCAAGCGGCCGCTGCATACGATCATCCCGAGCCTCGTGACCAAAAACGGCCGCGCGCTGATGCCGTTCGGCGTGATGGGCGGGCAGTATCAGCCGGTGGGCCAGAGCCATGTGCTGACCAACATGCTCGACTATGGCTGCGACGTGCAGGAAGCGATCGATATGCCGCGCGGCCTGCATTACGAGGGCTTCTACCAGCTCGAGGACAGCGTGCCGGCTGACATCGTCGAGGGCCTGAAGAAGATCGGGCACAAGACCACCAGTGTGGTCGGCCCGCTCGGCGGCGGCCAGGCGATCTGGATCGACTGGGACAAGGGCACGCTGGCCGGCGGTTCCGATCCCCGCAAGGACGGCTGCGCGCTCGGCTACTAAGACGATCGAGCGGGTTGCCAACCCCAGATATCGGAACCAGTTCCCATCGCTTTCGTTAAGCGATGGGCGCAGGCGTGCGCCGGATTTTCTCCTGCGTCAGCCCCCTGAGGTCCGCCATCAGCGTTCTCGATACCGACGACACCGAACAGGCCGATCTGCACGGCGGGCAATCGCCGTGGTTCGCGGCGGCCGGACATCCGGCGCGCCGTGAGGTCAGCGAGAGTCTCAAATGCGATGCGCTGATCGTCGGCGCGGGGATCACGGGATCGCTGGTCGGCGAGCGCCTGACGCGCCAGGGCCTCGACGTCGTCATTGTCGATCGCGAATTACCCGGCCGCGGCAGCACCGCGGCGAGCACCTCGATGCTGCTGTGGGAAATCGACCGCTCGCTGACGGAGCTGACGGAGGCCTATGGTTTCGAGCGCGCCTCGCGCGCCTATCGCGCCAGCCTGAACGCGGTCACCGGCCTGAAATCGCTGGTAGCACAGCTCGGCATCGCCTGCGACATGCATGACAGGGATTCGCTTTATCTGGCGGCCGGTGACACCGGCGGCGAGTTGATCGAAGAGAATCGCCTGCGCCAACGCGCCGGTCTGCCGGGCGATTATCTCGACCACGCCAGATTGCTGGAAATTTATGGAATTGCGCGGGCCGGTGCGATCGTATCAAAGGGCGCCGCCGATTCCGATCCGATGCAACTGGCGCGCGGGCTCCTCAACGCGTGCGTTGCGCGTGGCGCGCGTTTGTTCGACGGCGAGGCCGTGGCGTTCGATGCCGCCGGCCGCTCGGTTGGCGTCGCCATGGCCAATGGCCGCGAGATCGAGGCGCGTTCGGTGATACTCGCGACCGGTTATACGATGCCCGACATCGTGCATTCGACGGTGCATGCGGTGTCGTCGAGCTGGGCGATTGCGACCACGCCGCAGCCGCAGAACATCTGGAAAGATGCCGTGCTGATCTGGGAGAACAGTAAGGATTATCATTATGCGCGCACGACGCGGGCAGGGCGGATCATCATCGGCGGCGAGGACAGCGAGGATGTGATCGAGCCGGAGGCGCGCGACCGCCTGATCCCCGAGAAGTCCAGGATTCTCGCACAAGAGCTCGCGGCGCTGTGGCCGATCGCGAACACCGAAATCGAATTCCGCTGGTCCGGCACGTTCGACACCACGCGCGACGGCCTGCCGCTGATCGGCCCGGTGCCGGGACACAAGGGCGTCTTTGCGGCGTACGGCTATGGCGGCAACGGGATCACGTTCAGCTATCTCGCCGCGCACCTGATCGGCGACCTGATCGCGGGTGCGACCTCGCCCTTGCTGCGCGATTTCGCGCTGGACCGGGATGGCGGATCGATCGGTTGACCGGTTGCGCTATTGGAACTTGGCTCAGCGCCACGCGTTGTCCATTCAGTCATCAATACACGGAGGCTGACATGGGTTTCGGAAAAGGCGCGCTTCTCTGGTTAATCGGAATTCCGCTTCCGATCATTTTGCTTCTTGCTCTATTCATGAATCGCTAGGTACTGAGCGTCCGGAGCCCCCGACGGACAATTCCGCAGTGAGGTTCCGGATGCCCCTTTTCCACCTTATGGCGCCGTCGAAATGATCCAGGACTTCGCTCCGTGGATCGGAGCCTGCGCCGCCGCTCTTACCTCCCTGTCTTATATTCCGCAGGTGCAGAAGGCGTGGCCGCGTGGATCGACCGACGATCTGTCGCTGACCATGCTCGTCGTTCTGACGTCAGGTTTGGTGTGCTGGATCGGTTACGGCTTGTTGAAAGCAGACTGGGTTATCGTCGCTGCTAACAGCGTCGGAGCCGCACTCTCGGCCAGCGTCCTCGCCTTCAAGTATCGCGACCTGCGCGCCGGAAACTAGTCCCGAGAATTCGACGCCATCTCAATGAACATCGGTAGGAACATTGCGCATCCGGCAATGTTTAACGCGCATCCAATCCAGATTTTAGCTCAGGAGATGCATATGGGACTGTTCTCAAAAGACATAAAGACGATGGACGATTTGTTGCTGCACGGCTTGCAGGACATCTATTACGCAGAGCAGCAGATTACCAAGGCGCTGCCGAAGATGATCGATCAGGCGACCAACCGTGATCTGGCACAGGGGCTCAAACTGCACCTTGAAGAGACCAACAAGCAGATCGAGCGACTTGATCAGGTGTTCAAGAAGCTGGGCAAACAACCGACTGGTACCGATTGCCCGGCGATCGACGGCCTGATCAAGGAAGCCAATGCAACCGCAAGCGAGATCGAAGACAAGTCGGTGCTGGACGCCGCGATCGTGGCGAACGCGCAGGCGGTCGAGCATTACGAGATCGCCCGCTATGGCACGCTAATCGCCTGGGCGGAAGAACTTGGCCACGACGATATCGTCCGGTTCCTGACGACGAACCTGAACGAGGAAAAGGCCGCCAATGCCAAGCTTAATACCGCAGCGCTCCGCAAGGGCGTCAATCGCAAGGCCGCGAGCTGAAACTCGCCTATCGTGCCGCCCGGCGCGTCGCGCTGGGCGGTCAGGCATTAAAGGAGCAGATTTCGTCGATGGCCGGCCAAAACGCCTATCCGCAGGATAACAGATCCGCAGAGCATCGCGGGGGGTTCAGTCGCTTCTTCGGTGATCTCGCGAACAAGACGTCGCTGGCGGCTGGCCGCGCCTCCGCGTTCATGGTCGCGGCGGGAGTCGTTTTGGTCTGGGCGATTACAGGCCCGTTGTTTCAATATTCTGACACCTGGCAACTCGTCATCAATACCGGCACGACGATCGTCACCTTCCTGATGGTGTTTCTGATCCAGAACTCCCAGAACCGCGACAGCGCGGCCATTCAGGTCAAGCTGGACGAACTTATTCGCGTCAGCACCGCGCAGAATTCCTTTGTCGGAATAGAACACCTCACCGATGACGAACTCGAGGAAATCCGAGACAGATGCGAACGGCGCGCCGAAGCTGAAAAGGCCGGGGAAGAATCTGTGAAGAAGACAGGCAAGAAAGCCAAAGAGGCTGCGGATCGCGCGGTAGACTAGGCCGATCCATCGTCACACAGAGACAATATCGATCACGCGCCCTCGGAAAAAACCAAGGGTGTCCTCGTTCTCGTGCTCACTCGGTGCTTCCGTCTCTTTCCGGCAAGAAGAAGGCAATGCTCTGGAACCAATGATCTTTCGGCACATTGGTGCGGCATCTGAACAATTATGCGGCACTTGAAATATCTGCCGTCAGCTGGGAGCGCGCTATTATGGATGCAGTCGTTATTCAACCGGGAGTCGATACGGCCGAGCCGTCCGTCTCCGGCGTTTCATGGCCCGCGGTTACCGCTGGTGCCGTCGTCAGTTGTGCGCTCACGCTGGTATTGCTGGCGTTCGGCATCGGTCTTGGTCTCTCCGTCGTGTCGCCCTGGAGCGGCTCGGGCGTGTCGGCAACGACCTTCAAAATCGGAACTGGCCTTTATCTCATCGTCATTGCCATGCTCGCGTCCTCGATCGGGGGCTATATCGCCGGTCGCCTGCGGACGCGATGGACCGGCGTTCACACCGATGAGGTCTATTTTCGTGACACCGCCCATGGCTTCATCGCCTGGGCGTTCGCTTCCGTGCTCGGCGCGATCCTTCTGGCCTCGCCGGCGAGCAGCTTGATTGGCGGCGCGGCGTCCGGCGTAAGCCAGGCGGCGACATCAGCGGCCAGCCAGTCCGGCCCGATGGACGGTTACGTCGACACGCTGCTGCGTGCGGACACCCCGGCGCCGGCCAGCACCGGCAATGCGCAGGATCCGCGTGGTGAAGTGACTCGCTTGTTCACTTCAAGCTTCCGCAACGGCGGTGAACTGAAAGCGCCCGACAAGACTTACGTTGCCAAGGTCATTGCTGCGCGAACGGGCCTGAGCCAGGCCGATGCCGAAAAGCGCGTCAATGATGTCGTCACGCAGATCAAGGCCGATGCTGATGCGGCCCGCAAGGCCACCGCGCAACTCGCGTTCTGGCTCGTGGCGTCACTTCTGATCGGAGCGTTCTGCGCAAGCCTTGCTGCGACCGAAGGCGGTGCCCTTCGCGACGGTACATGGCGACGCGCCGCTCACCGCTAATTTTGCAAAATGAAAGGAACGTCCCATGCCCATTCTTCTTTGGCTCGTCGGAATTCCGATTCCGCTGATCATCCTGATCCTGCTGCTGCGATAGGCAGTTGAAACCAGAGCTGAAAATCCCCCGCGGTCGCGGGGGATTTTTGCCTTCCCGTCATTCCGATGGACCGACGCTTGGTGCCATTGTTTCTACCAGGAAAATTCATGGCCAAATCTTCCAAGTCCGCCGTCAACGGCAAAGCAATATCCGCCCGATCAGTAACGATTCACGATCAGAAACTCGGTCGCGGCGAGGGTGGCGAACTGCATCAGGTTGCGACGGCTGATGTTCCGGTGCTGACCACCGCCCAGGGCGGTCCGGTGTCGGACGATCAGAACTCGCTGAGGATCGGCCCCCGCGGACCAACCCTGCTCGAAGATTTCCATTTCCGCGAAAAGATCTTCCACTTCGACCACGAGCGCATTCCGGAGCGGGTCGTTCACGCCCGCGGCTACGGCGCACACGGCTTCTTCGAGACCTACAAGCCGCTTTCGAAATACACCCGTGCCGACCTGTTTCAGCGCGCAGGCGAGCGAACGCCGGCCTTTGTGCGGTTCTCGACGGTAGCGGGCGCCAAGGGCTCGTCCGATCTGGCGCGCGATGTGCGCGGGTTTGCCGTCAAGCTTTATACGCAGGAAGGCAACTGGGACATCGTCGGCAACAACATTCCGGTGTTCTTCATCCAGGACGCGATCAAGTTTCCGGACCTCGTTCATGCGGTGAAGGAAGAGCCGGACTGCGCGTTTCCCCAGGCCCAATCCGCCCACGACAATTTCTGGGATTTCATCAGCCTGACCCCCGAAAGCATGCACATGATCATGTGGGTGATGTCGGACCGTGCCATCCCGCGCTCGTTCCGCTTCATGGAAGGGTTCGGCGTTCATACATTCCGCCTCGTCAATGCGAAGAACGAGTCGACGTTCGTCAAATTCCACTGGAAGCCCAAACTCGGACTGCAGTCGGTGTTGTGGAACGAGGCCGTGAAGATCAACGGCGCCGATCCGGATTTCCATCGCCGCGACCTCTGGACGGCCATACAGACCGGAAACTTTCCGGAATGGGAACTGCAGTTTCAGCTGTTCGATCAGGCCTTCGCGGACCGTTTCGAGTTTGATGTCCTCGATCCCACCAAGATCATTCCGGAAGAGATGCTGCCGCCGATCCCGGTCGGCCGTCTGGTGCTGGACCGGATGCCGGATAATTTCTTCGCCGAGACCGAACAGGTCGCGTTCATGACCCAGAACGTGCCGCCCGGCATCGACTTCTCCAACGATCCGCTGCTGCAGGGACGCAATTTTTCCTATCTCGACACCCAGTTGAAGCGGCTGGGCGGCCCGAACTTTACCCATATTCCGATCAACGCACCGAAATGTCCGTTCGCTCATTTCCAGCAGGATGGTCATATGGCGGTGCGCAACCCGGTCGGGCGCGTCAACTATCAGCCGAATTCATTCGGCGAAGGCCCACGCGAGTCCCCGCAGCGCGGCTTCGTGCCATTTGCGGACGTGGAGCAGGGCGCCAAACGCCGCCTGCGCGCGGAGAGCTTTGCCGATCACTACAGCCAGGCGCGGCAGTTCTTGATCAGCCAAACCCGCGGCGAGCAGCATCATATCGCGGCGGCGCTGACCTTCGAACTCAGCAAGGTGAAAACCCCTGTCATTCGCGAGCGGATGGTGTCGCATTTGCTCAACATCGACGAGTCGCTGGCGGGCAAGGTCGGAGCAGGGCTCGGGCTCAAAGCGATGCCCAAGCCGGCCGCTGCGGCCATGCCGACGCGGCAGGACCTCGATCCGTCCCCAAAACTGAGCATCGTCGAAAACGGGCCGGAACGCTTCGAAGGCCGCAAGCTCGGTATTCTCGTCACCGACGGTACCGATGCGGCACTGCTGAAAGCTTTGCAGAAGGTGCTCACCAAGGAAGGCGCCACTTTCGAAATCATCGCCCCGAAGGTCGGGGGAGCCAAGGCCGGCGACGGCACCTGGATCGAGGCCGATCAGATGATCGACGGCGCTCCGTCGGTATTGTACGACGCGGTTGCGCTGCTGCCGGCGGCTGCGGCAATGGACGATCTGCTGCAGGAATCCACCGCGCGCGATTTCGTCGCCGACGCGTTCGCCCATTGCAAGTTCATCGGCCACGTGGAAGCGGCAACACCGCTGTTTGCGAAGGCCGGGATCGCCGAGGCCGATATCGACGAAGGCTTCATTTCGCTGGCATCGCCAAAGGACGCGGCAGACTTTGTCGGCAAGCTCGGTCAATTGCGGGTTTGGGGCCGGGAGCCCAGCGTCAAGATGAAATAGCAGCAGCGATGGCGAAGGTACCTGAGCAGCACTGGACAACCCACATCGGGCAAGCGGCGGGACACCCCGCCGCCTTCCTCGGGGTCGTCACCTACGGTGCGCTGTGGTTCGCCTTTGCTGGGGATACCTTCGGTTGGGAGGCCGTCGGCACCCTGGCGGTTTTTATGATGACGCTGTTCATCCAGCGCACCAACCGGCGCGATAATCTCGCACTTCATGCCAAGCTGGATGAGCTTTTGCGCGTGGATTGCGATGCGAGGTCGGAGCTTACTCACCTCGACGAGCAGGAGCCTGAAGAGATTGAGCGGCATCGGGATAAAGAAGTGAATAAGGATGTCGATTGACCACGCCGGATGCGCGCCGATTCCATGCGTATTTGGCTGCGCCGACGGGGTGACAACGTCAGCTCCGTTGCGCTAGACACGTTCCGGCTTATCGAGAAAGGTAACGAGATGCGATCTTCCAGACGCACGATCATTCAGAGCGCTTTTGCCGCCGTGGCGGCGGCTGCTACTTCAACCCTTATTCCGGCCCCGGCATCGGCCCAGACCGCAGGAAAACCCATGACCACAGCTTCAGGTTTGCAGATCATTGACAGCACGGTCGGCACCGGCGCTTCGCCGAAACCCGGCCAGACCTGCGTCATGCACTACACCGGCTGGCTCTATGAAAATGGCCAGAAGGGCAAGAAGTTCGACTCTTCGGTCGACCGCAACGAGCCGTTCGATTTTCCGATCGGCCAGGGCCGCGTCATCAAGGGTTGGGACGAGGGCGTCGCCTCGATGAAGGTCGGCGGCAAGCGCACGCTGATCATTCCGCCCGCGCTGGGCTATGGCGCGCGCGGCGCCGGCGGCGTCATTCCGCCCAACGCCACGCTGATGTTCGATGTCGAATTGCTGGCGGTGAAGTAACCGCCGCTTCTCGCTTGCTGCGCCCCTATGGTGCAAACAAAAAAGACCGGTCCCAAAGGACCGGTCTTTCAGTTTCACGCAATCAGCGCGATCAGAGGTTCTTGTTCGCCGCGTTGGCGGCCTTGTCGAGGGCCTCCTTGGTGGCTTCCTTGGCGTCGCCCATGGCCTTCTGGCCCTTGCCTTTGACTTCCTGGATCACGCCTTCGCCCTGCAGTTGCTCAGAACCGGTGGCTTCGCCGATGCCCTGCTTGGCCTTGCCGATCGCTTCGTTGGTGGCGCCTTTGATCTTGTCTGCCGTGCTACCCATGGAACATTCCTTTTGATGTCTGTACTTCGATAGGACAACGCACCAATGCGCCGGCGGTTCCTCTAAACGCTGGTTTCTGTTCACGTTTTTATGTACGCTCGGCCACCGAACGATTTTACGGAAAGCAGCGCGATGTCAGGCCCTCACGACCACACACACGATCACTCGCACGATCATTCTCATGATCATTCTCATGGCGATCACTCGCACAGCCACGACGCCGATCGCTGGAAGCATGATGGCGTCCGCGTCATTCCCGGCAATCAGCTCGATCCCAACGTGCCGTCGACCGCGGGCATGGACCGCAAGGCCGCGATCAATTTCGCCCGCGTCGGCGCGCAGAAATTATGGGCGGGCACCGTGACGATCCGCCCCGACGCCAAGACCGGCGCGCATCATCACGGCCATCTCGAAAGCATCATCTATGTCGTGAAGGGCAAGGCGCGGATGCGCTGGGGCGAGCAGCTGCAGTTCACCGCCGAAGCCGGTCCCGGCGATTTCATCTTTGTGCCGCCCTATGTGCCGCACCAGGAGATCAACGCCAGCCGTGACGAGGTGCTGGAATGCGTGCTGGTGCGCAGCGACGGCGAAGCGGTCGCGATCAACCTCGACATCGAGCCGATCGAAAAGCCGGAGACCGTGCTGTGGGTCGATCCCGTGCACCGGGATCCCGCGGAGAAGAAATCGTAGCTTCTCGTCGCCCTTCGCGATGACGGTTAAATTTGTCATGCCCGGCCTCGCGCCGGGCATTTTCGTTGTTTGCCGAAGTCTTGCTAAAGCCCCGTCGCGGTACGGAAAATCAGCCCGAGAAAAATCTCCAAAGCCGATGTCGGATCGGTCCCGGCTGGTTCGTCCTCGATCCGAACCCCTCGAAAGGAGCCCATTCATGGCCAAAATGATCTTCGTCAACCTGCCGGTCAGCGACCTTGCCCGCGCCACCGCGTTCTACCAGGCGATCGGCGCCGTGAAGAACGACCAGTTCTGCGACGACACCGCGTCCTGCATGGTGTTTTCCGAGACCATTTACGCGATGCTGCTGACTCACGAGAAGTTCATGCAGTTCTCGCCGAGGAAGATCGCGGACACGAAGACATCCTGCGAGGTGCTGATCTGTGTTTCGGCCGACAGCCGGGCGGAAGTCGACGATCTCGTCGGCAAGGCCGAGAGGGCGGGCGGCGGCGTCGATCCCTGCCCGAAGCAGGATTACGGCTTCATGTACGGCCGCAGCTTTGAGGATCCCGACGGCCATATCTGGGAAGTGATGTGGATGGACGTCGCGGCCGCGAATGCGGCGCAACCGGCTGCGGCCAGCGCCTGATCTCACTGTCATCGCGGCGGCGTAAGGCGAGGGGCGCAGGGTGGGCAAAGGCGTGCTTCGCGCCGTGCCCACCATCTATCCCGGGTGTATATCTAGCCCAATCCAGGAACGCTTAACTATGCTCACCGTCTATGGCGAAGGTCGTGGCTTCCGTGTTGTTTGGCTGCTTGAGGAATTAGGATTGGCTTATCGGCTGCGCCCGGTCGATCTGCTGGCAGCCGAGGTTGATCGCGATTTCCTCGCGATCAACCCCGCCGGCTTCATTCCCGCACTGCAGGACGGCGAGACGATCATGGTCGAATCGATCGCGATTCTTGAGTACCTGCTCGCCCGCCACGGCTCAGCTTCGCTTGCCGTCGCCCCGGACGATCCCACCTTCGCTTCCTATCTGCAATTTCTCCACTTAGGCGAAGCCGGGCTCGCCGGGCCGATGAACGCCGTCTTGGTCGGTCGCCAACTGGCGCCCGAAGCCGAGCGAAATGCCCGGGTTACCTGCTGGGCACTCGAGACCTTCGAGAGCCGGCTGGGGTTGGTTATCCGCCGCCTCGCGGCTTGCCCCTATCTCGCCGGCGACCGATTCACTGCTGCCGATATCTCGGTGAGCTACGCCCTCCTGCTCGGCCTGCGAACCGGCAACTACGTCCCCGGTTCTACCGAGCGGGACTATCTCGCCCGCACGACGGCACGCCCTGCCTACGCCCGAGCGATGGAAAGCTGCCAGGCCACCAAGGCTTGGGCGGCGAGATCACCGGGATTGTAGTGCTCGCTTCATCGGAGCGGCCAAGCGTTCGGGCGCACCATGGCGGGACCTGCCCGAGGCGCTTACGAGTCCACGGCCTAATACGTAATCCGCAAGCCGAGGCCGCCATGCAGCGTGTTGCCCACCGGCTGCGGGCCGGCGGTGCCGTTGACGAAGAGGTCGGCGACCCAGCCCTTGCTGATCCGGAAGCCGAGGCGGCCGCCATATTCGAACCAGCCCTGGTTGCCGATCGTCGGCACCACGGTGCCGTTGCCGGTCACGGTGGCGACGATGCCGGATTGCGTGCCGAACGATTGCACGTACCCGCCATTGATATTGGCCTCGACATTGTTGCTGAACAGATGCGTCCACTGTCCGCCGATCTTGACCAGATTGGTCTTGTCGGTGCCGCCTGATATCGAGGCGTCGAACGGATTGAACGCGGCGGCGGGATCGGTATAGCCCTTCACGCGCTGCCACAATTGCCAGACCTCGACGGAAGCGGCGACCTCGTCGCGCGGCGACAGCCGGCTGATCCAGCCTGCGCGGCCATAGACGCCGTAATTGTCGCCGGTCGTGTGGCTGTCCAGCGATACCGCCCCCAGGCTCGTCGCATAGGTGCGGCGATAGCGTATCTTCTCATAGGGCGTCAGGATGGCGCCGATGTCGAAGAACGGCCGTGACGATCCCCAGTCGGCGAAATCGTAACGCAGTGCGAACGCGCCGATCGGGGCTGCCGTGACGCTGTAGCCGCCTTCGCTGTAATGGGTGTAGGCGATGCCCGCCAGCAGCGACAGATTGGCGGTCAGGTTCTTGCGGCCGTGAATGCCGGCCGAGAACGATCCCGCCGAACCGAACGCGCTGACGCAATCGCCGCAATTGACCTGCTCGTTGACGCCGAGCAGCACGGTGCCGAGCACGCGGTTGGTGATCATCTGGTTGAAGCGCTGCTTGGCCAGATCGTTGATCGATCCCGCGCTGGAATCCGCGCCGGTTGGGCCTGGACTCGGCGTTGGCGTCGGCGTTGGCGCCGCAATGGGGGTCGGCGACGGCGAGGGCGTCGGTGTGGGTGAATATGTGGGGGTTGGTGTTGGTGACGGCGAATACGTTGGTGACGGCGATTGCGCCGACGCGGGCGCGATCAGCATCGGCGTCAACAAAACCCCCGCGGTCAGCGCGGCCGATACAATGAAGCCCTTGATGCGGTTTGACATCATCAGCGTCCGCACAGCATGCCGCCGTCATCGACCGGCGGCGTCACCGTCGGCGAGGCGTTGGCATATTGCGTCGCGCTGCAAAGCCCCGCCGCGGCGCTGCAGGTCTTGGCGAAGGTCCATGGCGGGTTGTTGGTCTTCTTGATGGTGGTCTTGCCGCCGCTCAGGGTGATGACGGCGGTATCGCCGGGATTGGTGAGCTGGACGCATTCGAAGCTGACGGTACAGACCGAGGCCTGGCCTTCCCGCAAGTTGACGACGGTCTGGCCGCGCTGCGACAGGATGTCGAGCGTGGTGCCGCGGACGCCGATGGTCGCAAGCGGCGTCGTGATCTTGTAGGCGGCTTTTTCCGAATTACCGGTGACGAATCGGAACGCGCCGGAGGTCAGGCGGATCGCAACGTCGCGATAATGGGTCTCGTCGTCGAACACGGTGCGGTCGAGCTTGAGCGACGCGCTCGGCCCGAGCGAAAGGTTGGTGCTGTCGGACATCACCAGCCGCGCGGCGCTGTCGAGGCCGGTGCGCACGATTTCGTCGCGCAGCAATCCGTCGCCGACATTGAGCTGGCTGGTTGCCGATCCGGCAACTCGGAGAACCTGATTCTTGACGACGGCGGCTTCACCGACGCGCGTTTGCGCTGAGAGCGGACTTGCCGCCAGCACCGCGATTGCGCCAAGCACAAAAAGAAAAAAAGAGTAGTTACGCGATTTCATTTCAAAGCCGATCGATTATCCCGACATCGTACCGGATCACGCGCGCAAGCGATGTGGCAGAATTATCACAAGCGGCGCCTTACTAGCCCGTCGGTTAGTGCCGTCGGATTCGAATTGCGTTCAATGCGATGGACATAAAAATCTGTACCGACCACACTCAATTCTGCCGCAATTTCATTCAGTTCGTGAAGACAGTGCCAGAATCACCAACTTCTATTCCCAATCAGACGATTGCGCGCACCGCTATCATCGCGGGTACCCTGTTTTTCTTCGCGCATTTCGCGATGCTGATCGGCATCACCACGCCCGAAAAGTTCTACTTCGACGAGGTGCATTACGTGCCGGCGGCGCGGCAGATGCTTCTGCCCGTGATGCCGCAGCCGATGCTCAACCCGATGCACCCGCCGCTGGCCAAGCAATTCATCGCGCTGTCGATCCACACCTTCGGCGACGTGCCGCTGGGCTGGCGTTATCCTGCGGTGCTGGCAGGCGCGCTCGCCATCGTCGCGGTGTATCTGTGCGGCCTCGCATTGTTCGCGGCACAGGGGCCGGCCATCGCCGCGAGCCTGCTCGCCTTTTTCAACCAGATGCTGTTCGTGCAATCGCGGATCGCGATGCTGGATATTTTCGCGCTGACTTTCAGTCTGTTCGCCATCGCCGCGTTCATGCACGGCTTCCGGCAGCAGCGGCCGCATCTGTGGTTCGCGCTGACCGGGCTGTTTTGCGGTTTTGCGATCGGCTGCAAATGGAGCGGGCTGTTCGTGCTCGCGGTCTGCGTCGTCATCGTGGCGGTGATCCGCCTGTTGCAAAGCTGGCGTACGCAATTTGCCGACGGCAATGCCGACGACTGGTATCGGCCCGACCTGTGGCCCGGTTTCAAGGCCTGGCATTTCGCGGCGTGCTTCCTGCTGATCCCGGCGCTGGCCTATCTCTCGACCTTCGTCCCGCTCTACGGCTTGTCGGTCCCTGACATCATCGAGGCGCAACGGCGGATTTTCAGCGACAACACCACGACCGCGATCGCGGGCCACACCTATATGAGCTCGTGGCCGTCCTGGCCGTTCCTGGTGCGCCCGGTCTGGTATCTGTTCGACAAGGTCGGAGACGACAGGATCTCGGCCGTGGTCTTTCTCGGCAATCCCCTGATCCTGTGGCCGGCGCTGATTGCGCTATTGGTTTGCCTGCGCGACTGGATCGTAACGCGGCGAGCTGATGCGTTTCTGGTGCTGGCGTTTTTTCTCGGCCCGTATCTCGCCTGGGCGTTGCTGCCGCGAACGCTCGGCTTCATCTATTACTATCTGCCGGCCGCGACCACCGCGAGTTTCGTGCTGGTCTATGCGCTCCGCCGCGGCAACACGCCGGGCTGGCTGCTATGGGGCTTTGTCGCTGTCGGAGCGGCGGGCTTCGCCGTGATGCTGCCGATCTCGGCCGCGTTCGTGGAAACATCGATGGCGACGTTCAACCGCCTGATGATTTTCCAGAACTGGATATAAACGCAAAATCCGCCTGCCGTTTCCGGCAGGCGGATCGAAGCGCGCGAACTTACTTCGCGGCGGTCTTGGTATCCATGTTGACGACCTGGACGCGGCGGTTGGCCGGGTCCAGCGGCGCGTTCGCATCCTTCGGCTTGGTCTTGCCGTAGCCGACGGTCACGAGATCAGAGCCGTTGATGCCGAACTCCTCGGTCAGCACCCTCTTGATCGTATCGGCGCGGCGCTCGGAGAGGTCCTGGTTGTAGGCCTCGCCGCCGACCGCATCGGTATGACCGGCGACCATGAAGGTCGAGCCCTTCAGGGCGGGGTCCGAGAGCGCCTTGCCGAGTTCTCCCACCGCCTGCTCGGAACTCTTGCTGATTGCGGCCGAGTTGTAATCGAACCGGATTTCGAGATCGATCTTGGGTTTGGTCGCGGCGAGCTCGGCCATTTCCTGGCGCTCGTCGAATGAGAGCGACCGGGTCTTCCGGTTGCGCAGCGAATTAACGAAGCTGGCTTCTTTTGCCTGCTTGGCGGTGTCTACCTGCGGGGTCATCGAGAGGCTGCGGGTTGCCGATGTCGGCTTCAACGCGCGGATGATCTTGTCTGCCGAGACGGTCTCGCCGGCAAACGCAACGCCCGCTGTCATCGACAGCACGGCGCCGAATGTCAGGATGGAAAATCCTTTAATGCGGGTCATTGTCGTCTTCCTCATTGTTACGCCTGCCAGATTGGCTGGTTGGCGGTTTGATGCTGCGACGATAAGACAGGTTCAAACCGACTAATGTGATCTAGGTCACGTTGGAAGCAGCCGGTTTTCCTTGATATGGGGTCGCTGCGTTACTCTGTGTGATCTAGATCACTGCGTTCCCTGCGGCTTCAGTAAAGGACGCTTGCGATCCGCCTGCAATGATCCAAAGCGCAATGGCCTCGTGTTGCAGGTATCAGCGAACCCGTGCCGCTTCCCGGCCTCTTCGTTGCTGTTTGCTGGTCGCAAAGCCGTCGCGTCAGCGCCGATCTGCGAACAACAAATCGGCATGATGGACACCTAGCAAGATTCTCCACGAAGAGAATCCCAAAAGAAAATCAGAAGAAAAGGTTTGGGCAAGCAAGAGCAGGCGGGCGGGTGTTTCAGTCGGTAAAGCGTCAACGTGAGTATCAAAATTATCGTAACGTTCCACCGGAGCTCACGGGCTCGGCAAGTTCGATGCCGACCTTGATCGGCGCGGCGATGATCGCGGCGGCGATCCTGCTGTCGACGTTCATCAACGCGCTCGGCACCCGCTATACCGCCGTCGAAGGTCCGAGCGAAGAGAGCGCGTGGCTGGTCGATCGCCTGACTGGCAGCGTCTACAAATGCCGCGCCCCGGACCATGGCAAGGCGTCCTGCGAGGCGGATATCGCAACCGGCAGCGTCCCGGACCGGCCGAAGAGATAGCGTTTTCGAGCGACGCCTGCCCCGGACTTGATCCGGGGTGGGTACCGGTTCGCGTTTAAGAAACGCGTCAAACAAAGAGTCCGTTCCCCATCCCGATTCCGGGACTTCTCCAATCAGCGAATCCGATTACATTGCGGGACAATGCCCCGCGCGACAAAACCCCACCCCCTGACCAAGACCGAGGCCCGGCGAATCTGGCTGCGTGCCCAGCGGCTCGATACGCCTGACCCGTTCGGCGAGGGGCCAGCAGCCACTGCCGCCGCGGTGGAGCATCTCGGCTATGTGCAGATCGACACCATCAACGTGATCGAGCGCTGCCACCACCACATTCTCTTCAGCCGCATCCCCAACTATCGCCGCGCGGACCTGCGGCAGGCCCAGAGCATCGACAAGAGCGTGTTCGAATACTGGACCCATGCGCTGTCCTATGTGCCGTCGAAAGACTTTCGCTTCTTCGTGCCGGGCATGAAGCTGCACAAGCGCGAGGGCCATAGATGGTTCGCGTCCGTCAGCCCCGCCGACACCCGCAAGGTGATGCGGCTGCTCAAGCGGGACGGCGCGCTGACCATCCGCGACATCGAGGACGACGTGCTGACCGAGAAGGAGCACCTGTGGGCGAGCCGCAAGCCGTCCAAGCGCGCGCTGCAGCTGGCGTTCTATACCGGCGCGGTCACGATCTCCGAACGCACCGGCATGCTGAAGACGTATGAGCTGATGACGCGGCATTTCGGCTGGGACAAGCCGCCGAAGCCGGCATCGAACCTCGAGACGACCACCTATCTGCTCGATCGTGCCTTGCGCGCGCAGGGGCTCGTCAGCCTCGATTCGATCTGCCATCTCGATGCGCCGAGCAAGGCCGCCGTCCGCCGCCTGATCGAGGCGCGCGTCCGCCGCAAGGAGATGGTGGCGATCGCCCTCGAAGGCGCGGGCAAGCAGGAACATTGGGCGCGGGCAGAGACGCTGGAGCAACCCACGGGCGAGGGCGATGGCGGCCTGGTGCACATCCTTTCGCCGTTCGATCCCCTGATCATCCAGCGCAAGCGCACCGAATTGTTCTTCGACTACGGCCATCGTTTCGAGGCCTATGTGCCGAAGCAAAAGCGCCTGTTCGGTTATTTCGCGCTGCCGGTGCTGGTCGGCGAAGACATCGTTGCCGCGATCGATCTGAAGACCGACCGCAAGGAAAAGAAATTGCTGATGCAGAAATGGAACTGGGTCGGCAAGGGCGCCGCGAAGGCTCCGCGCAAGGAGCTCAAGCGCCGCATCGAGGAAGAGCTGCATCGCTTCGAGCGGTTTCAGCTGGCGGAGTGAAGCCCAGCCATTGCGTCCCGCGCATTGCCCCCATCCGATTGCGGATGCGCTGCTCCCGCAAATCGGATTGACACCGTTTTGCCAATGCTCAAAACCCCGGCAACAGCAACAAACGGCCCGGGAACAAACTTATGAGTCTTGCCACCACGTCAGTCGCCGCCGGCGGCGCCAGCAGCGACATCGAAACCTCGACCATCCGCACGATCTCATGGCGGCTCATTCCATTCCTGATCCTGGCCTATTTCTTCTCCTATCTCGACCGCGTCAATCTCGGCTTCGCCGCGCTCACCATGAACGCGGAACTGAACTTCACGCCGCTGATCTTCGCCTGGGGCGCCGGCATCTTCTTCATCGGTTATTTCATCTTTGAGGTGCCGAGTAACCTCGCGCTGGAAAAATTCGGCGCCAGCCGCTGGATCGCCCGCATCATGGTGACCTGGGGCATCATCTCGGCGGCGATGGCGCTGGTGAGCGGCGAACTGAGTTTTTACGTGCTGCGCTTTCTGCTTGGCGTCGCCGAAGCCGGCTTCTTTCCTGGCATCATTCTCTATCTGACCTATTGGTATCCGGCGGAATATCGCGCGCGGTTCCTCGCCGCGTTTGCGATCGCCGTTCCCGTCTCCACCGTGATCGGCGCGCCGATCTCGGGCCTGCTGCTCGGGCTCGACGGCATGATGGGGCTGAAGGGCTGGCAGTGGCTGTTCATTCTCGAGGGCATTCCCTCGGTGCTGCTCGGCATCGTCACCTGGTTCTATCTCACCGACAGACCTGACAAGGCGGACTGGCTGACGTCTGAACAGAAGGCGTGGCTGGCGGCAAAGCTGCAGGCGGAGATCGCGACCAAGCAGGCGGCAAAGCACCTGACGCTCGGGCAGGCGCTGTCATCGCCGAAGGTGCTCATGTTGAGCATCGTTTATTTCGGCTTCGTCGGCGCGCTCTACGGCATGCAGTTCTGGCTGCCGCAAATCGTCAAAGCATTCGGCCTCAGCAATGCGCAGACCGGTTTCGTCACCGCGATCCCGTTCCTGTTCGGCACCATCGCGATGATCCTGTGGGCGCGGCACTCCGACGCCACGCGCGAGCGCGTCGCCCATGTCGGTGGGCCGCTGCTGCTCACCGCCGTAGCACTCGGCGCCTCCAGCTACATCTCCGATCCCGTCACGACGATGGTGCTGCTGACGATCGCCGCGATCGGCGTGTTCTGCACGTTTGCGGTGTTCTGGACATTGCCGACCGCGTGGCTGTCGGGTACCGCCGCAGCGGGCGCGATCGCGCTGATCAACTCGATCGGCAACCTTGCGGGCTTTGGCGGGCCGTATCTGGTCGGCTGGGTCAAGGAAGCCACCGGGAGCACGTCGACCGGTTTGCTGGTGCTCTCGCTGCTGCCGCTGGCGGCGGGGCTGCTGGTGTTTCTGGCCGGGCACGACACCAAGACCGAGTTCGGTGGAGCAGGGCAGGGGAAATAGCTTTACCCGTCGCCCCTGCGAACGCAGGGGCCCATACGCCGCGGCCCCGGGGAAGGGCACGCGGCCAGTGGTCTTCCGCCTCATCGGCATTTGTGGCTATGGGCCCCTGCGTTCGCAGGGGCGACGGGAAAGTTGGGTTCCTTAACACCCGTTAACTCACGAATTGGTGTTCACTGACGAATATTGACATTCGTCAGTGAACATTCAATAATCTTCATCAGCATGTAGCCGATGGAGAAACCGATGTTCGCCCGATCCATTTTTTCCAGCTATTACAAGCTCTTGACCGGAGCGGCGCTGGCGTTGGCGGTGTTTTCGCTGACCGGCTGCAATGAAAAGGCAGCCGAAAAGGCCGCTCCCGGGCGCCCGGTTCTGGTCGCCACCGTGCATTATGAGGCGGAAACGCCGGAACGCAGCTTTGTTGGCACCATCAGGCCCCGGATCGAGACCGACATGGGTTTCCGGGTCCCGGGCAAGGTCGCAAAGCGCCTCGTGGAAGTCGGCCAGACCGTTGATGTCGGCCAGCCGCTCGCCACCCTCGATGAAGTCGATCTGAAGCTACAGGCCGAGCAGTCCGAAGCGGAATACCGCGCCGCGACCGGCGTGCTGGCGCAGGCCTCTGCATCCGAGCAGCGCGCCAAGGATCTGCGCGCCAAGGGCTGGACCACGGACGCGCAAATGGATCAGAGCCGCGCGGCCGCCGATGAGGCCCGCGCGCGCTTCTATCGTGCCGAACGTTCGGTCGAACTGACCAAGAACTCGCTCTCTTATGCGACGCTGGTCGCCGATACCCGCGGCGTCGTCACCGCGACCCTGATCGATGCCGGCCAGGTGGTCGCCTCCGGCCAGACCGCGGTCCGTGTCGCGCGCTTTGCCGAAAAGGAGGCCGTGGTCGCGATCCCGGAAACTCTGGTGGGCCGCGCCAAGGATGGTGCCGCCTCCGTCACGCTGTGGTCGGACGCCAACAAGAAGTATGTCGCAAAACTGCGCGAGATCGCGCCGACGGCGGATCCGGCAACGCGCACCTATTTGGCAAAGTTCTCGCTGCCCGGCGCCGGCGACAGCGTTTCGCTCGGCATGACCGCAACGCTGACGCTGTCCGATCCCGCCACCGAGAACGTCGCGAAGCTGCCGCTGTCGGCGCTGTACAGCCAGGGCGGCAATCCCTCGCTCTACATCGTGGACGATGCCGGCGCCGTGACGCTGAAGCCGGTCGTCGTGAAATCCTACGAGAGCAATTCCGTCGTCATCACCGGCGGCGTGCCTGAAGGCGCCAAGGTTGTCGCGCTCGGTGTGCAGAAGCTCGATCCGGCCCAGAAGGTTCGGGTCGTCTCGTCGCTGTCGTTCTGATCCGCGGTCGGTAACAACGGAATACGTTGGAGAGTGACATGAAGCGCTTCAATCTGTCGGGCTGGGCGGTAAGCCATCCGACGCTGATCCTGTTCCTGATGATCGCACTGGGTGTGGCCGGCTACTTCTCCTACGAGCGGCTTGGCCGCGCCGAGGATCCGTTCTTCACCGTGAAGGTGGTCAACGTCTCCGCGATCTGGCCGGGCGCCACGGCGCAGGAGATGCAGACCCAGGTCGCCGATCCCATCGAGAAGAAGCTGCAGGAACTGCCTTACTTCGAGAAGGTGCAGACCTATTCCAAGCCCGCGTTCACCGCGATGCAGGTCACGTTCAAGGATTCGACGCCGCCCAAGGACGTGCCGTATCTGTTTTACATGCTGCGCAAGAAGCTGGTCGACGTGCAGGGCCAGTTGCCAGCAGGCCTGCTCGGTCCCGTCGTCAACGACGAGTTCAGCGACGTCGACTCCATCCTTTATATGATGACCGGCGAGGGCGCCGATTACGCGCAGCTGAAGAAGGCCGCCGAAGGCATGCGCCAGCGGCTGCTGAAGGTGAATGGCGTCACCAAGGTCAACCTCTACGGCACCCAGGACGAGCGCATCTTCGTCGAATTCTCGCACGCCAAGCTGGCGACGCTTGGCATCACGCCGCAGGCGCTGTTCGATTCGCTGGCCAAGCAGAACAACGTCACGCCGGCCGGCACGGTCGAAACCTCCTCGCAGCGCGTGCCGCTGCGCGTCACCGGCGCGCTCGACGGCGCCAAGGCGGTTGCCGAGACACCGGTCGAGAGCAACGGCCGGATCTTCCGCCTCGGCGATATCGCCACCGTCACCCACGGCTTCGTCGATCCGCCGACCTTCAAGGCGCGCCAGGAAGGCAAGCCCGCGCTCGGTATCGGCGTGGTTACCGCCAAGGGCGCCAACATCCTCGAGCTCGGCAAGGAAGTCGAGAACGCGACCAATGACTTCATGAAGGCGGTGCCGCAGGGCATCAATGTCGAGCAGATCGCCGACCAGCCGAAGGTGGTCGAACGCGCCGTCGGCGAGTTCGTGCACTCCTTCCTCGAGGCGCTGGCGATCGTGCTGTTCGTCTCGTTTTTGGCGCTCGGCTGGCGAACCGGCATCGTGGTGGCCATGTCGGTGCCGCTGGTGCTGGCGATCGTCTTTATCGTCATGAACGCGATGTCGATCGATCTGCACCGTATTACATTGGGCGCGCTGATCATCGCGCTCGGCCTGCTCGTCGATGACGCCATCATCGCGGTTGAGATGATGGTGGTGAAGATGGAGCAGGGCTGGGACCGCGTTCGCGCGGCGTCCTTTGCCTGGGAATCTACTGCGTTTCCGATGCTCACGGGTACGCTGGTCACGGCCGCTGGCTTCCTCCCCATCGGCTTTGCCAATTCCGCGGTCGGCGAATATGCCGGCGGCATTTTCTGGATCGTGGCGATTTCGCTGGTGGCGTCCTGGTTCGTCGCGGTGATCTTCACGCCCTATATCGGCGTCAAGCTGCTGCCGAACATCAAGGTCCACCACAACCACGATCCGCACGCGGTCTATGAGACCCGCGTCTACCGCATCCTGCGCAGCATGGTGCAGTGGTGCGTCGACCACCGCATCAAGGTGGTGGTGGCAACCGTCGGCGTGTTCGCGCTCTCGATCGTCGGCTTCGGTAACGTCCAGCAGCAGTTCTTCCCGCTGTCGGAACGTCCCGAACTGTTCCTGCAGCTGCGCCTGCCCGAAGGCACCGCCTTCAACGTCACCGAGAAGTCGGTGAAGAAGGCCGAGGCGCTGCTCAAGGACGACAAGGACATCGCGACCTACACCTCCTATGTCGGCCAGGGTTCGCCGCGTTTCTGGCTCGGCCTCAACCCGCAACTGCCGAACGAGGCCTTCGCCGAAATCGTGATCGTGTCGAAGGACGTCGACGCCCGCGAGCGCATCAAGGCGCGGCTGGAGAAGGCGGTCGCCGGCGGCGACCTCTCCGAGGCGCGCGTGCGCATCGACCGCTTCAATTTCGGCCCGCCGGTCGGCTTCCCGGTCCAGTTCCGCGTGATCGGCCCCGACCCCAACAAGGTCCGCGACATCGCCTATCAGGTGCGTGACGTGATGCGGCAGAATCCCAATGCGCTCGAGCCGCAGCTCGACTGGAACGAGCAGTCGCCCTACCTCAAGCTCGTGGTCGATCAGGACCGTGCCCGCGCGCTGGGTCTTACCCCGCAGGACGTCTCGCAGGCGCTCAGCATGCTGATCTCGGGTGCGCCGGTGACGACCATCCGCGACGGCATCGAGAAGGTCGGCGTGGTCGCCCGCGCCGTGCCGTCCGAGCGGCTCGATCTCGGCCATGTCGGCGACCTCACGGTCACCTCGCGCAATGGCGTCGCCGTGCCGCTGCAGCAAATTGCAAAAATCGAATACGCCCATGAGGAGCCGATCCTGTGGCGGCGTAACCGCGACATGGCGATCACCGTGCGTACCGACGTCGCCGACGGCGTGCAGGCGCCCGATGTCACCAACCAGATCTGGCCGAAACTGCAGCAGATCCGCGACAGCCTCGAGCCGGCCTACCGGATCGAGCCGGGCGGCGCGTTCGAGGAATCCGCCAAGGGCAACGCCTCGATCGCCGTGCTGTTTCCCCTGATGGCGCTGGTGATGCTGACGCTGCTGATGATCCAGCTGCAGAGCTTCTCGCGCCTGATCCTGGTGTTCTTGACGGCGCCGCTCGGCATCGTCGGCGCCTCGCTCGGCCTCAACATCGCGGGCCAGCCGTTCGGCTTCGTGGCGCTGCTCGGGCTGATCGCGCTGGCCGGCATGATCATGCGCAACGCGGTGATTCTGGTCGACCAGATCGAGACCGACGTTTCCCATGGCATGACGCGCAAGGAGGCCATCGTCGAAGCCACCGTGCGGCGTGCCCGGCCGGTGATCCTGACGGCGCTGGCCGCCATCCTGGCCATGATCCCGCTGTCGCGTTCGGCCTTCTGGGGCCCGATGGCGATCACCATCATGGGCGGTTTGTTCGTTGCAACCTTCCTGACCTTGCTGTACCTGCCGGGCCTCTACGCGCTCTGGTTCCGCAAGAGCCTGGAAGAAAGCGGCCAAGCCAAGCAGCCCGATCTTGCGCCGCAACATGCCGCCAAGGAGCTGAGCACGTCTCCACTCGCATTTCCGCTTGCCGACGCGGCGGAATAATTGAACATTGGTTCTGACATGACGCTGATTGCTGAAAATGTGGAAACCGACACGCGGGAGCGTATTCTCGTCGTGGCGGAGCGTCTGTTCAGACAGCTCGGCTACCAGAAGACGACGGTCGCCGACATCGCCAAAGAACTGCGCATGAGTCCGGCCAACGTCTATCGCTTCTTCGATTCGAAGAAGTCGATCCACGAAGGCGTGGCGCGCACCCTGATGGGCGAGGTCGAGGTCGAGGCGCGGCGGATTGTGGCTGCACCCGGTCCGGCCAAGCAGCGTCTGCGCGATCTGCTCACGACCATCAATCGCATGAACTCGGAGCGCTATGTCGGCGATAACAAGCTGCATGAGATGGTCGCGATCGCGATGGAGGAGGACTGGGACGTCTGCGTCGCCCATATCGAGTGCGTCACCGGCATGATCGGCGAGGTGATCGGGCAGGGCGTGGCGTCCGGCGAGTTCGAGGCCCCTGACCTGCCACTGACCGCGCTCTGCACCTGCACCGGCATGATCCGCTTTTTCCACCCGCAGATGATCGCGCAGGCCGTCAACAAGCCTACCGCCACAATCGACCAGATGATCGATTTCCTGTTCCGCGCGCTGGAGCCGCGGCAGGCGAAATAGCCGGATTTCCGACGTAGGGTGGGCAAAGGCGCATGCGCCGTGCCCACCATTGTTACTTCAATAAAGTCGGCGGGAAGGCTACGCTTTGCCGACCCTGCGATTGAAGGAAACACCGGAAAATGGACGCCAAGAGCCCCAAAGACCTGCATTTTTACGAACCCGCCAAGGGCCACGGCCTCAAGCACGACCCCTTCAACGCCATCATCGCGCCGCGCCCGATCGGGTGGATTTCGTCGCGCGATACCGAGGGCAACGTCAACCTGGCGCCCTACAGCTTCTTCAACGCGTTCTGCTACAAGCCGCCGATCATCGGCTTCTCCTCCACCAACTGGAAGGACAGCGCCGCCAACATCCAGGAGACCAAGGAGTTCGTCTGGAATCTCGCCACCAAGGATCTGGCGCAGCAGATGAACGCCACCGCGGCCCACGTCGCCCGCGACGTCAGCGAGTTCAATATCGCCGGCCTCACGGCGGTACCCGGCAAGCTCGTCAACGTGCCGCGCGTCGCCGAAAGCCCGGTGGCGTTCGAGTGCAGGCTGACGCAGATCATCCAGCTGCAGGGCGCCAACGGCGACAAGGCGCAGGCCTGGCTGACGCTCGGCGAAGTCGTCGCCGTCCACATCGACAAGGCCATGATCAAGGACGGCGTCTACCAGACTGCGCTGGCCCGCCCGATCGTCCGCGCCGGCCGCAGCGGCGATTATTTCGAGATCAAGCCGGAAAACATGTTCGAGATGATCCGTCCGGATTGATCGCCTCACGCCCGGCGCTTCGCGGGGTCCACAAATCGTTCCTGCAATTGAACCAACACCTCGTCCGGCTACACCCAAGCCGTGTAGCGCGGATGCAACGACTGCCGTGACCCGGCCGATTGCGGCCTGGTCATCGAAGCAGCGCTTGATGACGGGTGTCGAATGCAGTTTTTCCTTTGTGAGATCGTCGCTCGCCTCGTCGCGATCTATTTTTGCTTCGATTGCAGCCGCAGGTTCTGGAATGGCCTCGTCGAAAGAAAAATCGAGGTCACCGGTGAGGATATTCTGGACTACGAGACCTGGATTTTTCAAAAAGACGAAGCGCCGGTCCGTTACTGGATCTCAATGGGCTGGAATTTGATCACCCTGGCTGCGTGCGTCGTTGTTGCGATATTCGGGTGGTGGCTCCCAAAGACCTGAGCCTCCGCTGTCGGCGCTTTTCGGAGTTCTCCGCGGGGCCCGAATCCGCTCGTCTCTACAAGCTCGCCAACGAGCAGCGAAGCCTGCTTGAGAAAATGTCACGTCTGGCGATGCAGAGCGCGCGGTTGGCGATTGAAATGGCTTCGCGCTTTCCGTGACCGAGGCTCGGCGCCGGTCTATTTGGCTTTGAGCACTCTGAGAGCCGCAATAGCTTCAGCGGAAGGCTCTCGTGCGTGAGGCTCACGAGACATCCATAACCGATATTTGCGCGGCTCGCGGCGTTTGAGGATCGGCCAGGTAAATGCCATCGCCCGCGTGATACTGCCATCAAGATCAACGAGCCAAATCCGGCCGAGGCTCAACGGTATCGGTGTTTCCTCTATTCGCTTCCATTTGCTGGGACTAGGCTCAACGGCCCGACGAAATCGCTTGAAAAGCATTGGCTTCCCCTCGTTTTCCCAGCGCCTATACTAATAGCCAAAACCCGGCCGTCCAGCGGGCGCTTGCACGCACCGCCAGTCGAGCATCCGTTCGGCACGATGAGGGCCCGCATGGGGGCGACGTACTTGGTGGCTCATTCGATCACACGGTCGGCGCGGGCGGTAACGGACGCCGGTATCGTGATGTTGAGTACGCGCGCGGTGCGCAAATTGAGCCATACTTCATAAACAGTAGGCTCTTCGACGGGGATATTGGCCGGTTTCTCCCCTTTCATGATCTTGTCTGCGAGCCGCGCGCCCTGCCGGGCGATTGCGACAAGCTCCGGTCCGAGGCTCACCAATCCTCCCAGTGCAACGGTCTCCCTGAATCCGTGAACGGACGGCAATCCATGCTCCAATGCGAGCTCCGAAATCCGCTTGCCGTTGACGAACGTAAGAGCTCCGGAAATCACCAACACGCCTTTGACGTTGTTTCGCATCATTTCAGAGAATGCAGCGTCCAGCTCGTCGGTCGACGTAAAATCCACCGGCACCAATGTGACGCCGAGTGCCGGCAGCCACGGCTCCAGCGAAGCCATGGCGTATACTGAATTTGGATCATTTCCCGCTTTCAGAACGCCGACTCTGTCGAGATGGGGCACGATCTCCTTGAGGAGCTCAATTCGCTTTGCCCATGTCTCGGTCGCCGACTCATACGTCACCCCGGTCATGTTTCCTCCGGGGTGCGAAAGGCTCTGAACCGCGCCTATGCGCACCGGATCGCCCACACCAAGAAAAATGGCTGGCAAAGCGGGAGGAACAACTTTCTTGGCGGCGATCAGGCCGATCGTGGTCCAAACAACCAAAAGGTCGAGATTGGCCACCAAGGGGCCAAGAAGTTCCGCGAATTTTTCGATGCGAGCTTCAGTGAAGTGTGCGGTCAGATCAACATTGCGCCCTTGCTGGTAGCCGTACTCGGCCAATTTTTGTGAGAAGGCGTCGAACAGATATTGCCCCCTGTCACGCGGCTCCGGCCCGACAGTGCCCACGCGCCATACCCGCCCAACGGGTTGGGCGCGCGCGCTGTCCAGCATCGCAAGAGCCGCGCCCGAAGAACCGAAAACAAAATCGCGCCGTCGCATTTTATCCTCCCAAATGAGGATTGCGAAATCGCAACGCAGTGGCGGGCGCACGCCGACACGCGAACGGCAGCGGCATTCGCCGCCTGCCACTGACCAAAAATTCTTCGGCCGCCATCGGCACCAGTGAACCAACGGGACTTCGGCGTGCCCTGGCTGGCATCTCGCGGCAAGCTACACCAACTTCGTGCGAATCCGAAGGAGGAAGAAGGACGGGTTGCGGCGCTTGTCAGACTTGCGCAACCGAACCGATCACGTCCGTTTATGGGAGCCGAACGGCCCCCGCCGATGCAGGCGATGACTTCCGCAAATGACCCAACCGAGACATCCGAGCCTGACCAGTATCTGAGGCCGTTCGGGCGCCATTTCTCACCGCAGCGCATTCGCAAAGTGCTAGGCTTTAGGCCCGGGAAGAGACGTGTTCTTGGGGGATGCATGCGGCGACGCGAGTTCATAACGTTGCTGGGAGCTGCGGCGGCAGCTTGGCCGCTGGCCGCGCGCGCGCAGCAGCCCGCAGGGCGGGTCTACCGGGTGGGTTACCTCGCAACCAGCTCGCGGGAACGATCGCTCCATCTCATGAAGGCGTTCGAAGAGGGCCTGCGGAGCCTCGGCTACCGCGTTGGCGAGAATGTCGCTATCGAGTACCGCTTTGCCGATGGCGAGATGGGACGGCTATCCGCGCTCGCCACAGACCTGGTCCGGCTCGGTGTCGACGTCATCGTTGCCGGGAACAATACAAATACGGTTGCCGCCATGAAGGTGACCACGACGATCCCGATCGTCGTGGCCAGCAGTGCCGATCCAGTTAGTGCGGGGCTTGTCGCCAGTCTGGCGCGCCCCGGCGGGAACGTGACCGGGATCGCTCAGGACACGGGCGGTGAGCAACATGTCAAGCGGCTCGAGTTGGTGAAGGACACATTGCCGAACGTCTCGCGCGTGGGCGTTCTGTGGAATCCGGAATTTGCGCCCAATCCCGCCCGGCTGTCGTCGATGCGGGAGGCTGCCCCGGCGCTCGGCTTGACCCTTGTCCCGGCCGAAGCACGCGGGCTGGACGCACTCGAACAAGCGTTCGCGACGATGGTGAGGGAGCGCGCGCAGGCGCTCGTCGTACTGAGCGATGGCGTGCTCTTCAATTTTCGTGGACAGATTGGCGTCATGGCCGTCAGAGATCGGCTGCCGGCAATCGCTGCCGCAAGAGAATATGCTGAGACGGATTTTCTTCTGACGTACGGGATTGACTTACGAGATGGATTTCGTCGATCCGCCGCCTTCGTCGACAAGATTTTCAAGGGTGCAAAGCCTGCCGACCTGCCGGTCGAACAACCGACCAGGTTCGAGCTGGTGATCAATTTGAGGACCGCGAAAGCGCTTGGCATTATTATGCCTCCAGCGCTGCTAGCCCGCGCTGATGAGGTGCTTGAATAGGGATGCAATTTTTTGCAGTGCATGATTTCGCTGCTGGCACTTGTCGGTCATGGCGCGATCCGCCCGGCCTGGTCCGAACTACCCCGGTGGGCGGACATCGATGGGCACGCCAGCATTGACGCGAATGACCCTTAGCCGACGTTGTTGGACTTCAATCTGCCTACTTCCAGATGGCCGGTCGGAGTGACTACAATGCCGGTCGTGGGCCGAGGAAAAATCGATGAGGCGGCGCGAGTTCATCGCTGCAATTGGGAGCGCGGCCGCGTGGTCGCTTCCTGCTCTGGGACAACAGGCGGCTTCGCGGACTCTGGGCGTCCTTGACGTTGGATCGCTCGAGGGGGCACGGAGAAATTTTGGTTCGGTCCAGGAACGCTTGGCCGAAATGGGCTATGTCGAGGGCCGAAATCTCGCGCTTGAATACCGTTGCGCCGATAGTCACGAGGACCGACTGGGTGAGTTGGCCCGTGATCTGGCTCGGCATCGAGTAAATGCCATTGCTGTTTTTGCTGGGCCGTCAATCATGGCCGCCAAGGCCGCCACCACGTCAATTCCGATCATTTTTCTGACCGGTTTTGACCCTGTCGCGAGCGGTTTCGTCGTAAGCCTGAACAGACCGGGCGGCAACGCGACGGGGGTTTCAGTTCTCAATGTAGAGGTAATGGCCAAACGGCTGCAGATGCTTTGTGAACTGGTGCCGACGGCGAAGTCCATTGGGTTCTTCTATAATCCAACAAGCCTCGTATCAGCGTACGAGGACACTCTGAGGAGATTGGAACTGGCGGCTGATACCTTGGGAGTGAAGCTGCTCCGTGTCGAGACAGGAGGCCCCGATGATTTCAAGGAGGCTTTCGCAAGGATGGCTGGCGTGCGGCCGGATGCATTGTTGATTTCGGCTGACGCATTGATGCTTCGAAACCGCGAAAGCCTTGTTGGTCTGACAGCTCAACACCGCATACCGGCACTCTATCCAATTCGTGAATTCGCTGCTGATGGCGGATTGGTAAGTTACGGACCAAACTACGCCGAGGCCCGCCGACAGGTGGGCGCTTATCTTGGCCGGGTTCTGAACGGCGAAAATCCGGAAAACCTGCCGGTCCAGCAAGTCACAAAATTCGAACTCGTCATCAACATGAAGACAGCAAAGGCGCTGGGCCTTGGTGTACCAACTTCGCTGCTTGGCCGCGCCGACGAAGTGATTGAGTGAGCTTGTTGGAGTGCATGAATCCGCTGCTGCACTTGTCGGCCATGGTGCGATCCGCCCGGCCTGGTCCGAACTGCCCCGGTGGGCGGACATCGATGGGCACGCCAGCATCGACGCGGATGACCCTTAGCCGACATGGCAACCGGATCGGCGACGTCCGTCTTTAATGGTAGAGCGGACGCCCCGTTGAGAAAGTGCGGAAGCGCCGAAGGTGTCCAGTTGTCACCATGGCCTTTTGTTCGATCCATGGCGCTCGGTGCGAATGCTATGGCCTCTCATGTCGAAGAAGATAAGATACGTCTAATGCTGGTTCTGCTACTCCTCGTCCTGGGTATCCGCTGCTGCGGCTAGCAGTGGACATTGGCAAGGTACTGTTCGACGGGATAGTGATTTGGAGATGCCCCATGAAACTCGCGCATGATGGCGTGCAGCTGTCCTTTGACATCGCCGGGGCGGGACCGCTTCAATTCCTGTTCGTCCATGGCTTGGGCGGGGATCGCACGCATTTTGCACCGCAGGTGGAGTATTTCGCCCGTCAAGGTCGGGCGTTGAATGCCGAACTGCGGGGGCATGGTGAGAGCGACAAGCCACAACAGGCGTATTCGATCGAAGGCTTCGCCGATGATCTCGTCTGGCTGTGCAACCAGCAGCAGATCTCAAATCCGGTCATCGTGGGTCAAAGCATGGGTGGCAACATGGCGCTCGAAATCGCCGCCCGCTATCCGGACTTTCCTGCAGGCCTGGTGTTGCTCGATTCAGGGGTTCTCTTCCCTGCCTCGGCAGGGACGGTGTTCGCCGGATATCTGGAGGGCTTAAGGGGCGCCGATTTTGCGAGCGAAGTGCGGAAAATTGTGGCGGACTCCTGTCTGCCGACCGACAGATGCCGCGCTCATGTTGAACAGACCTTTCTGGCGACGCCACAGCACGTGCTGGTGTCCACGTTTACAAGTCTGTTCCCCTGGGATGTGCATCGGGCGCGTGAGTGCGCCCAGGCGTGCCAGGCCCCGGTGCTCTACATCGAAGCGGCCCATCGGCTCGCGGATCTGGATCGTTTTGCGGAGCTGTGCCCGCAACTGGTCACGGCCAAGGCCGTCGGCTCCGGGCATTTCCTGTCGCTGGAAGTGCCGGAGCAGATCAACCCGATGATCGACCGGTTTATCGCGCTCTACGTGCGAAGACACGGGTAAGCTTCGTCGCTGCCCGGCAGTGCGAGTTGTTAAGTGCCCGTGAAGGAGCAGGTGTTACAGCAGGCCATGGAGTCCTTGTCGGCATGGATCGCAGCATACCTGGTCGGCGAGTCCGATGATTGGATACCGCGAACACTATTGGGCTGGACCAGAGTCGGGCTGCTTGCGGGCCTGATCGGGCAGGTCATTTACCTGATCCACGCATCCATCGCGTTATCGGTCCCGGCCATCCTTTGGTTTAGCCTCCCTGCAAATGTACTGGCTGGTTGTCGTCCGCCGCGCTCTGCGGTGGCGCTACCCCGTCTAGCAAACATCAGTGACGGGCGACTTATTGTCCGCTCATGGCACTTGTCGGACATGGTGCGATCCACCCGGCATGTCCGAGTTGCCCCGGTGAGTGGACATCGACGGGTCCTTCAGCATCGACGCGAATGACCCAACTGAGACGTTGGCTGTGCACTGCGGCAATGGCTTGAATGCAGGGTCAGCCTCTTTCAAAGTGCTTGTTTGAGCCGTTAGGATGCTCTCTGCTGCGACTTGGGGCAGATATGAAGCGACGCGACTTCATCACGATATTTGGCGGTGCGGCGGCTACGTGGCCGCTCGCGGGAAGTGCGCAGCAGCCCGAGCGTATGCGGCGCATCGGCGTGCTCAGCCCAGGTTCTGATGAGTCAGCGCGCTTAGGAAATTGGCTCCAGGATGATTTGCGAGATTTGGGATGGCTCAAAGGAAAAAACGTGGTCTTCGAACGCCGTTTCGCGGAGAATCGGCTTGAACGGCTGGCTGAGTTCGCAGCAGAGCTGGTTCGCCTCAACGTTGACGTCATCGTGGCGACCGGAACACCTGGGCCGTTAGCGGCCAAGCGGGCCACCTCGACGATTCCAATCGTCATGACAGCCGCCGGCGACCCGTTGGGGAGCGGGCTCGTCGCCAGTCTGGCGCAACCGGGCGGCAACGTAACGGGCATGAGCCTCATGGCGCCGGACCTCGGTGGGAAGCGCCTGGAATTGCTCAGAGAGCTGCTTCCTCGAGTCTCTAACGTGGCTGTGCTTTGGAATGCGGCTAATCCGTATCCCGCCATCGTCTTCAAAGAGACACAGGCCGCAGGACGGGCTCTGGGAATAGACGTTCGATCCTTAGACGTGCGGGGGCCGGACGACTTCGATGGCGCATTCGCGGCGGCAAGACAGCACCGTCCCGACGCGTTGATTACTGTCGAAGACCCTCTCACCTTTACTTATCGAAAGCGCATTGCAGACTTTGCGGTTACTGAGCGATTGCCGTCGCTTCACGGAATTATCGAAGATGTGAAAGCCGGTGCCCTCATTTCCTATGGGGCAAACCTGCGTGATTTGAGTCGGCGCGCCGCCAGTTACGTCGACAAAATTCTCAAAGGTCTCAAGCCTGTCGATCTTCCAGTTCAGCAGCCGACGACGTTCGAACTGGCCATCAACCTCAAGACTGCCAAAGCACTCGGCCTCGCCATTCCGCCAACGCTGTTTGCCCGCGCCGACGAGGTGATTGAGTAGGAACACAATGGCTGCGGTGGTGGCGATGTCCGTTAACGGGGGGTAGACCGGAAGTCGCTGGCCGACCGTCAGACCGACGCGATTGACCCATACCGGACCTCGCAACACCTTAGGCGAAGTCGAGCCTGACGATGATCACTCTCAGATTGATCTTGACCCATGTCAAATAGCGGAGTGGGTGGCATCTAATCTGCGACACATGTGCCGTGCCCCGGGCCCCGATTTTCGGCGGATTTTGGAAAATGTCCAGGGGTTAGGCTAGTGGAGCTTATGCTTAACCTTTGTCGGGAGCTTTTCCGAGAGCCAACCGCGCATTTGACTTGGCTCGATAGACCGCTCGGGTTTGCATCTCCTGGCAGAAACGCGATGCCCCTTCCTGTAGAGATCGCCCGCCACCTTCTTAGCATCGTGCTCGTCACGGCATTCAATCGTCAGCCCGCCATAGCTTATTACCCACTTAGCCGATGGCTTAGGTGTAGCCGATGGCTCGGGGGCATCGCGGTCACCCCGCCCAATCAATCTCGCAAACTCAGCGTCAGCTTCTTCTCGCGACAGCCGAATGAGCTCACGATCATCCCTAGTCGCGGGACCGCGCTTCAGCCGGTCCCACACCATCCAAGTCCCGGCTAAAACGCCCCTTCTTAGGAGGTAACGCTCCATAGCACGCTCTAAAGTGGCCCGTTTATCTCCACGACCCGCGACACCGACTATGACTGGTCCAATCCGCTGATCAGCAAGACGGCCAAAAGCTTTCGGACATAATCCTTCTTCATCGATGGCACGGGGTGGTCTGGCTGGAAGGTGCGGGCTGCTCCTCCTGCTTCCACCGCGCCGCAAGCTGCTTGATCTGCTCGAAATCGAGGGTCGACTGTGCCAGGGAGGCGCCTTTTCGGACGATTATCGCCGCCGCATCGCGCTCTTCGGGGGGCAACATCATCCCTCGCGCCACTGCGGAACGAAGTTTCATGATGCCGTGATTGGCCAGGGCAACAAGCTCTTCCGGGTCTAAGGCCATTTTCCATGCCTACCCTTAGGCTGGCCGTAAGCCAGCACACGCGCCACCGGGTGCTCCAATTTCTAGGGTAGATTAGCGTTGGCTAATCTCAAGCTGCCCATTTGTATGGCACCACAATGGACGTGATCGGCCAGATGTTTGAGCACGCCTGTAAGCTCGGGCTGGCTTTCGCGCGCTGGAACTCTCCACCTTTGCCGTCACGCAGCAGGCCAAGATGCTGCGGGACTTCAAGGTCCTCTACTACAAGCGCTGGCACGACGAGAGGCAGCCGTCATGAAGCGCCGGCGCCGATCGATCAGGAAGCGCAACCGGCGGCGGCTGGCCTCGCACGCGCGAAGGCTCAGACGGTAATGATCTCGTAACGCCTAGGGCAAGGCCGTCGCAAAATCGTCATAGCGCCCGCTTTTTGCCACCAACGTGCCACCAGCTTGGCCAACGAATCGCGCGTGTTTGAATCCCACCTTTTCATTAGCGGGAGATACTGAAGTGGCGATAGGGACAGTGAAGTGGTTTAATGCAACCAAAGGGTACGGGTTTATCCAACCCGACGGCGGCGGCAAGGATGTTTTCGTCCACATTTCAGCTGTTGAGAAAGCCGGCCTGAGCAGCCTCAATGAGGGTGCCAAGGTGAGCTATGAAGAAATGAGCAACCGGGGCAAAACGTCCGCGGAAAATCTAAGAGTCGGGTGAATCAGGCCCGCTGGTTCACGACGGCGGGCTTTGTTCTGGCGAAGTTTGCGCAGACCCACGTGATTGACGGCTGCGTGCGCTATGTTCGGTCATTGCTTTCACCGCCTCGTTTTCGTCGGCGCAAAAAGCAATGCTCTGCCTATTCGCAAACACGAGCCATTGATGATGGCCAACTTCCGTGATGACGTATTCGGTCATTCCGGCCCCCATAAGCGAGTAGTTACATCTTAGGACAGCAGCCTTGCTGTTTTGTTAACCAAGATCCATCACGATCCTCGTGACCTTCTGGTGGTCACGCTTGAGTTAAGGCCGTCGCTCAGCGAACCCAGCGGCGGCTTTTTCGTGAGGTAATCCGGTGGACTATCAGGCGTTCACGAACGAAAGCCTCACGATGATGTACGAGGCCGCGCGTGGCGCGCTGGCTGCCGACGATCCGGTCGAACGCCAGGGCGATGATCCGAAATTCAAGGTCCGCGACACGCCGGACTTCGTCGCAGAGTGGCGCTAACTTCCGCTCATGGCACTCGTCGGCCATGGTGCGATCCGCCCGGCATGTTCGAGTTGCCCCGGTGAGCGGACATCGACGGGCACGCCAGCATCGACGCGAATGACCCAACTGAGACATTGGCCGAGCACAACGGCAACGCTCTGGATGCAGGTTTCAGCTAGCAGATCAGCGGGTCCGAGCGCCGGCGCAGCGCACTTGATCTGCGTGGGTGCTCAGTCGCGTTCGAGGATCTTGGCGCCGGGGTAGACCTGGCGGGCGTAGGCAACGACCAGCGAGCGGTGCTGCGTCTCGAGGAACGGAGTCCGGATCTGACACGACCCGACGATGAGGTGCCACAAGCCGTTGATCTTCTCGATGATGACGTCCATGACAGTGTTTCCCTTCCGGCTTGCAAGTTTTGTGGTCGTTACTCCGCCCAGCGCTCAGTTCGAACGGCGTAACGCCGTCGAACGACAACCTCTCGCAGAGGGACGGATCGGGCCATTGCACGGACGTTCATCAGTGCCTTACATTCGTTTGGGACGATGATACTTAGGTTTATGATTGACCACTTGCGCGCCTCGTCGCTGCTTCATCGGCGGTCCGCATGGTCTTGCGCTTTCCCGCGACAAATTGACCCGACGGCTGCGCCCGGCGTAGCCTTGGCGAAGCCGGGGCAAAGCACTTCCGATTTAGCGAAATAATGTCAAGTAGAAAATTTCCGTAAATCAAAAATATTTCTGTTGTCGTCCGGCCCAAATCAGTGCGCATCTAACGCCATCCCGTCCCACTCAGAGGGGCGTTGGCCATCGTCACAACGAGGGGCGGGTCGCGGTGGACGCAACAGTTGCGATTGACGGTCGCGGCTGAGGCGTACGGCGAAAGCGTGTGGTCCTGGCGCCCGTAACGGCGTCAAGTCTTTCGGGAGCTAACGCTTCCGAGGGGCGACGGTGGCAATAGAGGCCGTCTCACCGGGGAGAGCGCGCTATAAGTCGTAAAGCCATTGCGCAGGGAATGTCGGATGCTCTCCGCTGCCCTGTATGCTCGTGTGCAGCTTTGTTTGCACTATTCGCACACGAGACCGCGGGTGCAGCGCGCATCCGGCATTCCCTGCGCCCTCTGAATTGAAGGGCGAAACGATTTGCAAAACTTCGGGCGCAATGCGTCGCGAGAATGCGGCGGCATTTTCAGGTGTCGTCACCCGCCCGAGTGCGCAATTGCGCACGGGGGGCGGGTGACCCAGTATCCCAGAGACAGCAGTGATTGAGTCGATAGGCCGCGGCGTACTGGGTCCCCCGCTTTCGCGGAGGACGACAGCGATGGGTGGGCAGCGCCATCGCATAGCCGGAACCGACACGCCTCACGGCGGTTATCTCCCGCCGCCCGGCCGCGTCAATTTCGCCCTATTTTCAAGGCGAAGTGTTCACCCAAACCCCGCATCATCAGCTAAAATAGCCTTCCGCGCCGCCGATCCATGAGGACCGCCATGAGCTTCCGCCGCGATTTCATCACCAAACCGATCTTCTCCTGGGCCCGCGGCGTGTTGCCGTCGATGTCCGACACCGAGCGCGAGGCGCTGGAGGCGGGCGACGTCTGGTGGGACGCCGATCTCTTCACCGGCAATCCCGACTGGTCGAAATTGCTTGGCTACGCGCCGGCGACGCTGACGGCGGAAGAAGAAGCCTTCCTGCATGGCCCGGTCGATGAACTCTGCGCGATGCTCGACGACTGGAAGATCAATTGGGAGTGGCGCGACCTGCCGCCGGAGGCGTGGGCCTTCATCAAGCGCCACAAATTCTTCGGCATGATCATTCCCAAAGAGTATGGCGGCCTCGGCTTCTCGCCTTACGCGCATTCCGAGGTGGTGCGAAAACTGTCGTCGCGTTCGCTCACCGCCGCCGTCACGGTGATGGTGCCGAACTCGCTCGGGCCCGGCGAACTCCTGATGCGCTTCGGCACCAAGGAACAGCAGCAGCAATGGCTGCCGCGGCTGGCCGACGGCCGCGACATTCCCTGCTTCGGGCTGACCAGTCCGGAAGCAGGCTCCGACGCCGCCTCGATGATCGACACCGGCATCATCTGCAAGGGTACATTTGAAGGCCGCGAAGTCTTGGGGCTGCGCCTCAACTGGCACAAGCGCTACATCACGCTCGGCCCGGTCGCGACGTTGCTCGGCCTCGCCTTCAAGGCCTACGACCCCGATCATCTGGTGGGCTCGCAGGAAGAGCTCGGCATCACCGTGGCGCTGATCCCGACGCATCTTCCGGGCGTCGAAATCGGCAAGCGCCATCTGCCGGCGATGCAGGTGTTCCAGAACGGCCCGAACTGGGGCCACGATGTCTTTATCCCGATGGATTACATCATCGGTGGCCAGGAGCGCCTCGGTCAGGGCTGGAAGATGCTGATGACGGCGCTCGCCGCCGGCCGCGGCATCTCGCTGCCGTCATTGTCGGCCGCCGGTGCGGCCTATGCCGCGCGCACCTCTGGCGCCTATGCCCGCATCCGCGAACAGTTCGGCATCTCGATCTCGAAATTCGAAGGCATCGAGGAGCCGCTGGCGCGCATTGCCGGCACGGCCTATTTGCTCGACGCCGCGCGGCGGCTGACCTGTGCGGCACTCAACCAGGGCCATCATCCCGCGGTCATTTCCGGCATCATGAAGCTGCACGCCACCGAGCGGATGCGGATCGCGATCGACGACGCCATGGACATCCATGGCGGCAAGGCGGTCATCGACGGCCCGCAGAATTATTTGGGCCATCTCTACCGTTCGGTGCCGGTCGGCATCACCGTCGAAGGCGCCAACATTCTGACCCGCAATCTGATCGTGTTCGGGCAGGGCGCGATCCGCGCCCATCCCTATCTGCTCGACGAGATGAACGCACTTGGCGAGCAAGACCGCA
Source organism: Bradyrhizobium sp. JYMT SZCCT0180 (assembly GCF_018130165.1). GTDB lineage: Bacteria > Pseudomonadota > Alphaproteobacteria > Rhizobiales > Xanthobacteraceae > Bradyrhizobium. The sequence continues at coordinate 166,933 of NZ_JAFCLZ010000013.1, forward strand.
TCAAGGGGCTGCATGCCTTCGACAAGGCGTTCTGGAGCCATGTCGGCCACAGCTTCAAGACCATGTTCCGTGCCTGGGGCCGTAGCTGGAGCTTCGGCATGTTCGCGCCGGCGCCGGATGCGGGGGATGCGACCAAATTCTATCGCCAGCTCTCGCGCTATTCCTCGGCGTTCGCGCTCTGCGCCGACATGGCACTGCTGACCCTGGGCGGTGCGCTCAAGCGCAAGGAAATGCTCTCGGCCCGGTTCGGCGATATCCTCTCCGAACTCTATCTGCTTTCGGCCGCGCTGAAGCGCTGGCAGGACGAAGGCCGCCAGCAAGCCGATTTCGCCGCACTGGAATGGTGCATGGCGAGCGGCTTCAAAACCATCGAGAACCGCTTTGCCGAAATCCTCGGCAATCTGCCCAATCGCTTCGTCGCAATCATCCTGAAATTCCTGATCCAGCCGTTCGGGGCGCGGGTGGTCGGTCCGTCCGACCGGGTCGTCCATCTCTGCGCGCAGCTGGTGCTGTCGCCGTCGGCGGCGCGTGACCGGCTGACGGCGGATTTGTCACACGTCGATGACGATCGCGGCGTCGCCCGGCTGGAAAAGGCGTTCCTGCTGGTGACCGCCGCAGAGGGCCCCGCGAAGCAACTGCACGCCGCGCGATTGCATGACTGGAAAGAGGCGGTGCAGAAGGGCGTCATCACCCAGTCCGAGGGCGAAAGGCTCGCCGCGGCGCATGAAGCTGTCGCAAAAGTGATCGAGGTCGACGATTTTGCGCCGGAGGCGCTGTCGCCGATTTACAGGAAAGCCGCCGACGTGCATCAATTCTTCCAGGAATTGGGTGAGCAAAGGGCGGCGAGCTGATGGCGCGACCGGTTTTTATTGTCGACGGCAGCCGGACGCCGTTCCTGAAAACGCGTTCCGGTCCCGGACCCTTCACCCCGGTCGATCTCGCCGTGCAATGCGGCCGGCCGCTATTGGCCCAGCAGCCCTTTGCGCCCACCGCCTTCGATCAGGTGATCTTGGGCTGCGTCAACGTCATTGCCGACGAGATGAACCCGGCGCGGGTCGCAGCGCTGCGGCTCGGCATGGGCGAAAAAATGGTCGCCTTCACCGTGCAGATCAATTGCGGCTCTGGCATGCAGTCGATCGACACGGGCTACCGCTACATCCGCGAAGGCGTCTCCGACCTGATCCTGGCCGGCGGCGCCGAGGCGCTGAGCCACGCGCCGCTGGTGTGGCCGCAGCAGGGCGTGCGCTGGTTCGCCGGCCTTGCCGGTGCCCGGGGTATCGGCGCCAAGATCATGGCCGCGCTCAAGGTGCGGCCGTCTTATTTCAAGCCGATCATCGGCCTCGAACGCGGGCTGACGGATCCCATCACCGACCTCAACATGGGCCAGACCGCCGAGGTGGTCGGGCATCTCTTCGGCATCACCCGCGCGCAGTCCGATGCCTATGCCGCCGAGAGCCACAAGCGGCTCGCCAATGCCCAGAGCCAGGGCTGGCTGAAGGGCGAGGTCGAAACCGCTTTTGCCCGCGACGGCAAATTCTATGACCATGACGACGGCGTGCGGCCGGATTCCACGGCCGAGACACTGGCAAAACTGAAGCCGGTGTTCGAACGGCCCTGGGGCAAGGTCACCGCCGGCAATTCCTCGCAGATCACCGACGGTGCGTCCTGGGTGATCCTCGCTTCCGAGAAAGCCGTTGCCAGGCATGGCCTGACGCCGAAGGCCGTCATCCTCGACAGCCAATGGTCGGCGCTCGATCCCTCGATCATGGGCCTCGGGCCGGTGCTGTCGGCAACTGAACTGTTGAAGCGCAACGAGTTGACGCTCGGCGATATCGAGACCTGGGAATTGAACGAAGCCTTTGCGACGCAGGTGCTGGGCTGTCTCGCAGCCTGGAACGACGAAGAGTTCTGCAAGGAGATTCTGGGCCTCGACGGTGCGGCCGGCGCCATCGACCAGACCAAAATGAATGTCGATGGCGGCGCGATCAGCCTCGGCCATCCCGTCGGCTGCAGTGGCAACCGCATCGTGCTGCATCTCGTCAACGCCATGAAGCGGCTCGGCACGCGGCGCGGCATCGCCACCGAATGTATCGGCGGCGGGCAGGGCGGCGCGATGCTGATAGAGACGGTGTGATCATGGAATCAAGGATCATGGACGTTCTCGGCGATCGCGTGCTCGAACTCGGGCCGAAGCCCGACGCAAGCGGGCCGTACAGGAATTTCAAACTGACCCGCGATTCCGACGGGATCGCCTGGCTGCTGTTCGACCGCGAAGGCGCCAGCGCCAATACGCTGTCGGCGGATCTGATCGAAGAACTCAACAAGGTGATTGCTGAGCTGGAAAGCGCGCGGCCCGGCGGCCTCGTGATCCGTTCCGCGAAGGAATCCGGCTTCATCGCCGGCGCCGATGTCAACGCGTTTCGCGGCGCGAGCGATGTGCTTGAAGTCGAGACCGAAATCGGCCGCGCGCATAAGGTGATCGACCGGCTCGAAGCGCTGCGGATCCCCACGGTCGCCGTGATCCACGGCTTCTGTCTCGGTGGTGGCTTGGAGGTTGCGCTGGCCTGCCAGATGCGGATCGCGATCGATGATGCGCGCTTTGGCTTTCCCGAGGTGATGCTCGGTCTGCATCCCGGTCTCGGCGGCACCGTGCGTTTCACGCAGCTGGTCAATCCGATGCAGTCGATGCCGTTGATGCTGACCGGCAAGACCATCGATGCCCGCAAGGCCAAATCGCTGGGTCTGGTCGACGCGGTGACGCAGGAGCGGCACGTTCGCAGCGCGGTGAAGGATGCCGTGTTCGGACGGCTGAAGCGCGCTGCACCCGGCCTGCTCACCTCGGTCCTGAACTGGGAGCCGGCGCGCAAACTCCTCGCCTCGCGGATGCGCAGCGAGGCGGCCAAGGCGGCGCCGCAGGAACATTACCCCGCGCCCTATGCGCTGATCGATCTCTGGGAAAGCTACGGCGGTGACAGGTACGGCATGCTGCGCGCCGAACAAGCCTCGTTCGCCAAATTGATGGTGACGCCGACGGCGCAGAACCTGATCCGGGTATTCTTCCTGCGCGAGCAGATGAAGAAGCTCGCCGGCAGCGGCAACAAGATCAACCACGTTCACGTCATCGGCGCCGGCGCGATGGGCGGCGATATCGCGGCCTGGTGTGCAGGTCAGGACATGCGGGTGACTCTGGCCGACATGAAGCCCGAGCCGATCGCCGGCGCGATCAAGCGCGCGTCTGACTTGTTCGGCAAGATCCTGCGCAAGCGCACTAGCGTGCGCGATGCGCTGGATCGATTGATACCCGACATGGGCGGCGAGGGTGTCCGCAGCGCCGATCTTATCATCGAGGCGGTGCCGGAAAAGCTTGCTCTGAAGCAGAAGGTCTATGCCGGGCTTGAGCCCATCATGAAGCCCGGCGCGATACTCGCCACCAACACGTCGAGCATTCCGCTGCAGGATTTGCGCACCAGTCTGCAAAAGCCGGAGCGGCTGCTCGGCCTGCATTTCTTCAACCCGGTGTCGCGGCTGCAGCTCGTCGAAGTGGTCAGTCACGACGGCACCGACGCGCAACTCCTGAAGGAGGCGCTGGCGTTCGTCGGCGCCATCGACCGTCTGCCGCTGCCGGTCAAGTCTTCGCCGGGCTTCCTCGTCAACCGTGCGCTGACGCCCTACATGCTGGAAGCCATGGTGATGCTCGACGAGAAGATCGACAAATCGGTCATCGACGCCGCGGCGAAAAAATTCGGCATGCCGATGGGTCCGATCGAGCTCGCCGACCAGGTCGGCCTCGATATCTGCCTCGATGTCGGCGACATGCTGCGTTCGAAATTCGGTGACGCTCTGCCGCCGACGCCGGCATGGCTGCGCGAAAAAGTCGCCAAGGGCGAGCTCGGCCGCAAGTCCGGCAAGGGATTTTATGTCTGGAAGGACGGCAAGGCGGACACTTCTTCGTCCGCGCCATCCACGACGGAGCCATCGGCCGAAATGATCGATCGCCTGATGCTGCCGATGTCGAATGTCTGCGTCGCGTGCCTGCACGAAGGCATCGTCGACAATGCCGATGTGGTCGACGGCGCCGTCATCTTCGGCACCGGTTATGCGCCGTTCCGCGGCGGCCCGCTGAATTATGCCCGCACCCGCGGCGTGGACAACGTTGTCTCGACCTTGCGCGCGCTTACGGAAAAATTCGGCGGCCGATTCACGCCCGATGCGGGCTGGGAGAATTTCAAGTGACCGAGACGCATGCCCCGCTGAATACGGAAACCGAGCCGCGCGGCGATCTCTGCACCCGCACGCTGGCGATGCCCGCTGACACCAACGCCAATGGCGACATCTTTGGCGGCTGGCTGCTCAGCCAGATGGATATCGGCGGCGGCGTGTTCGCCTCAAAAATTGCGAAGTCGCGGACCGTCACCGTCGCGATCGATGCGATGAATTTTCGGAAAGCCGTCTATGTCGGCGATCTCGTCTCGGTGCACGCCAATCTGGTCCGGATCGGCCGGACCTCGATCACCGTTCATCTCGAGGCCTGGGTGCTGCGCCGCAAGGATATGCCCCAGGAGTCGATCCTGGTCACCGACGGCAATTTTACCTACGTCTCGATCGACGAGCAGGGCCACCCTCAGGCCATCGAGCGTGAGGGGGCTCCAATCTCGACTTGAGCCATATGACTCTTACGGGCAGGGACGCTCGTAGCCGTCACGACCGATGAACGTGCCACGGCGCGGATCGTAGCTCCGTGCACGCATGCAGCGCGGCGTGTCGTCGTAATACTGCTGGGGCGGGGGCGGCGCATATTGTGCCTGGACGCCGCAATAACGCGGCGAAACCGCCACCCAGCCGCCGGGCTGCTCCACATAACAGCCGTTGTTGTAATAGCGGTAGCCGCCCGGGCGGGCCTCGCCCTGGGATGCAATCGCCGCTCCCGTGCCGGCGCCGATGATGGCGCCTGCGGCCGCGCCGCCGCGGCCACCGAGGGCGCCGCCGACGACACCGCCAAGCACGCCGCCGACGATCGCACCGCCGATCGCGTCCTGCGCCGCGGCCTGCTGGACCGGTGCGCAAATCGCAAGGGCCAGCAGCGTCGTAACCGCCAATTTCGATACCATGTCCGTTCTCCGGCCTGTTTGTCGCAAATCACTGGATTCGCGGGGAACACTGGCGGCGACTTTGTCGCAGGTCAAGCCTGCGGAGGGGCCGTTTTTCCCACGAATCCGTATTGGACCGGCCTTGCCGGGCGCTGATTCGCCAGACAATCCTCGATGACGTTTCCGTGTAGGCGCGCTTGCCGGGCTGAGGAACATTTCGGCAGGCGCTCGGTTGTTTGCGCGGAATGCCATCGAGGCTGGAAAATATGTCGGATACCTACATTATCGAAGTCGGTTCGCAGACCGCCGGGATCGTCGTGCGTGGCCCGGGCGGGTACCGCTTCTTCGCGGCCTCTCGTCGTTTCGACCAGCTGGAAGGCCAGCTGTTCCGCAATGCCCGCGAAGCCGAGCGCGCGGCGAGGCGTCTTGCCACCGGCGATCTGACGCTGGCCGCGTAGAAGCCGCGTTCAGCTCTGGCCGATCAGCCGCTTGCAGAATGCGGCGCTGTCGCTGATCGCATCGCGGCCCTTCCAGGCCAGGCCGGACAACAATCCATTGCCGCGCGCGCCGCGCAGTTGCAGGATGTGGCCGACTTCATCGGGAAACCGGCTCACTTCAGTCTCCACATCGGCCACGATCGCGCTCCTGATGTCGCGCAGCCGCGCGCCCCACTCGGAGGCAGCGAGTTCGCGGATGGCGGCCTGCACCGCTGCTTCTGTCTTGTCGATGTCGGCCAGCATGTCGCGCGCGTCGACGACACGGTTTTTCTTCAGGGCAACGCGCAAGGCGATGCGTTTGTCGTCGATCTGGTCCAGCACCATCGAGACGGATATCGCATAGGGCGTCGCTGCGACGTCGGTCGCGCGCCGGCTGCGCGCGGGTTTGGTGGCAAGACGGAGCAACTCGCGGGGCGTCTTGAGACGTCCAGCAACCAGCGCCAGTGCAAACGGCACCGCGCCGGGGTCCTTTTTGCGGAATGCATCCAGCAGCGCCGTGATCTTGTCGACCTGCGCGTCGTTGAATTTGGGGATCTTTTCCGGCAAGGCTTTGCCGAACCCTGCGAGCGCCTCGCGTGCGCGAAGCGCGCCCATGATCTTGACGAGGTCGCTATAGACCGACGGCGAAGCCGTGTAGGCCGCAAGCCTGGTGCGTGCCCGCTCCGCGCCATCGGCCGAAGCGAGGTTTCCCTCCAGCGATTTTGCGACCTTGGTCTGGAAGATCGATGCGGCCTGCTGCGCGTCGCGCGGCCGGTTGGAAGCGATAAACCCCTTCATCTGGTCTTCGTAGTCGCGGGCCATGATCGGCAGCAGATCGCGGTTGATCCATTCCCAGATCGGAACGAGTGAACTCCGCGCAATCCGGCCCGTATTGGCATGCTCCGGCGCACCGGCGACGACCAGCGCCTCCAGCGGCGCGAAGAAATATTTGGACGGCGTTGGAGCTTCGTTAGGTCCGTCCGGGCGCAGTTCGGCCCGCAGCCTGGCCTGCAGGTCCGCGGTGCCCGGCATGTCGACGCCGCACGCCTCCAGCCGCTCCAGCTCGGTGAGCAGGCAGCTGCGCGTCAGCGGGCTCAACCGCTGGAGGAATTCCCAGATTCGATCGACCCGCATCGCAGCGATTTTCCGATATCTGGCCCGTTTTCCGGGCCAGCGACGGCAATGCAATCACGAAACCGTTAAGAACGGCAAAATCGCACCGGTAAAATACGGCTGGCCCAATGCCAATGGGCTTATCATGCCTCTCGCGCACCGCCTTTTTAACCGACGGTTAACCATGATGTCAGGCGCATCCGGTTTCGGCCGCGTTGACCGGAACGACAAACCACCGCACGATAAGAAACTTTTCCCTTGAGGTGCCACCCGTGGCCGGACTGTCCAACCGCCAGACTGAAATTCTCAACATTGCCCGCGCCTTCGGCCGGGTGATGGTGGAGGATCTCGCCAAGCGTTTCGAGGTTTCGGCGCAGACCATCCGCAAGGACCTCAACGATCTCTGCGACCAGCGCTCGCTGACGCGGATCCATGGCGGCGCCATCATTGCCTCCGGCGTCGAGAACCTCGCCTATGAAGCGCGCCGCTTCGTCGCCGCCGAGGAGAAGCGGGCAATCGGCATTGCCGCCGCCTCGCGGATTCCGAACGGCTGCTCGCTGTTCATCAACATCGGCACCACGACCGAAGAAGTCGCCAGCGCGCTGACCTCGCATGAGGACCTACTTGTCATCACCAACAACCTCAACGTCGCGATGCTGCTGTATCGCCATCCGCGCATCGAGGTGATCGTGGCTGGTGGCGCGGTGCGCCGCGCCGACGGTGCGGTGATCGGCTCGACCGCGATCAGTCTGATCGGCCAGTTCAAGGTCGACTACGCCATCATCGGCGCCTCCGCGATCGACGAGGAGGGCGCGCTGCTGGATTTCGACTACCGCGAAGTGCAGGCCGCGCAGGCGATCATCGCGAACGCGCGCAGCGTGATGCTGGTCGCCGACTCGACCAAGCTCAGGCGCAGCGCGCCGGTGCGTATCGCCCATCTCAGCCAGATCCAGACCTTCGTGACCGACGCCGCGCTTCCCGCAGGTCTCGCCAACATCTGCCACACCCGCGGCATCGACGTGGTCGAGGCGATGGACAAGCCGGCCCCCGATATCGATGAGCCGGTGGCAGAGGCGGCTTTGACCGTCACGCGGCTGCGCTAGACGCGGAAAGCCCTTCGCGTCGTCTCAGCATGAAAAGGCCCCGGCATCGTCCGGGGCATTTTCATGAGAATTCCGACTTGGAATAGAAAAACTAATCCAGCAGTGCAGGAAAAATGGTTTGTGCTGGATCGACCGGTGCACGAGGTTCTCTCAGGAAAAAGGAGAACCGAATGCGAATCCGACGGATCAATTCCGAAGCGGCCCTCGTGCCGACGACCGGTTATAGCCAGGCGCTTGAGGTTACAGGCCATACCAGGATGCTGTTCGTCAGCGGCCAAATCCCGGCCGCGGCTGACGGCACGGTGCCCGAGGGCTTTGAAGCGCAGTGCAGGCTCGCCTGGAGCAACGTCGAAGCGCAGCTCAAGGCCGCCGGCATGACGCTCGACAATCTGGTCATGCACCGGACCTACCTCGCGGACCGGCGTTACACCATGATCAATCGCACGGTGCGAAGCGAGGTCCTTGGCAGCCGGGAAACCGCGCTGACCGTCGTCATCGCGGGAATCTTCGACGAGGCTTGGCTGCTTGAGATCGAGGCGGTGGCTGCGGGCTGAAGTTTTTCTAGTGCGTTGCGCAGCGCCATCGCCGCTGCTTTTCGCGATTGCCGCAACCGATCATGCTGCACCATTGCCGGCGCTGGCCCTTGCTGGTGTCGAGGTAATAGACGTCGCAGTCGAAGGCTCCGCATTTGCGGATTCTCTTGCGTTCCTCGTCAACGAGCAGACGCTCGATCGCGAGCGCACAGGCATGCAGCGGGATTTCACGCGCAAGCGCGGGCGACCAGCGGCGGTCGGCCAACCCGGGTGAGGGCGATGCGACCAGCATCCGGGCCGCATGTGCCGCCTGGATCGCGGCGGACAGCGCATCGAGATCGGACTGCCGCGCTGGCCGCCGAGCATGTGCGGCAGCGAGGACATCGTGAAGGTGTTCACGAAGCTTGCGCGCGCGTTTCGCAATATGCGAGCCGCTGTTTCCAGGCTGCTTCAGGCGTGCGGCCGTCCGATCGTCGATCAGGCCCGCCAGCGCAGCGAACCGTGTCAGGTCACGATACGTTGCCAGGTTCTCGATTGGCGCGGCCGAGGGCCGCTCGTCCAGGGTGTTCACGAGATCCAGCGCCGGGTGGCCGCCGCTCCATTCGAACGGATTGGCGCGGCCACTCATCCTGCTTGCCTCATGTTGTACTCCATCATAACCTGTAAAGTACATTAAAAGGGTTATTACGTCCATTGCGGTGGAGGCGATGATGACTGATCTCACCGTCGGCGGCCGCACTGCCGCGCAATATCTCCGGGGCGCTCTCTACGGCCTTGCCGCCGTCAGCATCTGGTCAGGTTGGATCGTGGTCGCGCGCCTCGGATTGCGGACCAGCCTGACGCCATGGGACATCGCTGCGCTTCGCTTTGGCGTGGCCGGCTTGCTCCTGCTGCCCTATGTGATGCGACGGGGGCTCGCGTTCGAGAGGCTCGGCTGGATCGGGCTGGCGGCGATCGTGATTGGCGGCGGCGCTCCGGTCCTGTTGGCGAACGCCGGCCTGTTGTTCGCGCCAGCGGCGCATGCGGGCGCGCTGTTTCCCGGCGTCATGCCGCTGGCGGTGGCGCTGCTGGCTGCTGCCATCCTGCACGAGCCGTTCACCGATGCGAAAAAACTTGGCTTCGTGCTGATCCTGCTCGGCGTCTTCGCCATCGCCTGGAACGCTGGCGGCGCAGTCGGCTCCGGGCAAACGATCGGGCACGCGCTGTTTCTCGGGTCCGCCGTGGCATGGGCCTGCTACACGGTCGCGATGCGTCGCGCGCGGCTCGATGGCCTGCATGCGGCTGGTATCGCCGCGGTCGGCGCTTTGTTTCTCTACATACCCGTCTATTTCGCCGTGGAAGGTATCAGTCTCGCCAAGGCCCCTTGGGAAGATCTGGCCCTTCAGGCAATCGTGCAGGGGCTTCTGACGGCGATCGTTTCACTCGTTTTCTATGGACGTGCGGTCAGCCTCCTCGGCGCCTCCAGCGGCGCGGCGTTCGCAGCGCTGTCGCCGGCGCTGACGGCCGTCATGGCCATTCCAATTCTGGGTGAATGGCCGACGGCAATGGACTGGATCGCCATCGCAGGCATTTCCGCCGGCGTTTACGTCGTCAGTGGAGGTCCGCTGCCGCGTAGCCGGAACTGACAGCTTCGGGTCAATTTGCGCCGTAGAGAAAACCGGCTGGTTCCCCATTTTCGATTTGCTTTCGTTTTTCTTTGTGATTAACTCCGATCCGAAAGTTAAATCGCCGAAGTGAAGAGGCGATCGCCGGGGAAGCGTCTGTTGGATCGGATTTTCGACCTCGCCATCATCGGAGGCGGCATCAACGGCTGCGGCATCGCGCGCGACGCGGTGGGCCGGGGTAATTCCGTTTTCCTCTGTGAAATGAACGATTTGGCGAGCGGGACGTCGTCCTGGTCGACCAAGCTGGTGCACGGCGGCCTGCGCTACCTCGAATATTACGAGTTTCGTTTGGTGCGCGAGGCGCTGATCGAACGCGAAATCCTCTGGCAGATCGCACCCCACATCATCCGCCCGCTGCGTTTCGTTTTGCCGCACCATGCGGGGTTGCGGCCGGCCTGGCTGCTGAGGCTAGGGTTGTTCCTGTACGACCATATCGGCGGCCGTCATCTGCTGCCGCCGACACGTTCGGTGGATCTTGCTCGCGACGAGGTGGGGAAACCCTTGATCGCCAACCGCTACACCAAAGGCTTTGAGTATTCCGACTGCTTTGTCGATGACGCGCGCCTGGTCGTGCTCACCGCGCGGGACGCGGCCGATCGCGGCGCCGAGATCCACACGCGCACGCGGGCGGTCGAGATCAGACAGGTCGACGGCATCTGGCAGCTCACCGTCGAGGATACGTCAAGCGGCACGCGCACCACGATCCAGGCGCGCGCGCTGGTCAATGCCGGCGGGCCCTGGGTCGAACAGGTGCTGTCGTCGGGATCGGGCGTCAATGCGCGCGCAAAGGTTCGCCTGGTGCAGGGCTCGCACATCGTGGTGCGCAAGCTCTACGACCACGACCGTGCCTACATTTTCCAGAACGCCGACGGCCGGATCATCTTCGTCATCCCCTATCAGGACGATTTCACGCTGATCGGCACCACCGATCGCGATTACGACGGCGACCCGGCCAAGGTGAAAGCCTCCACCGAAGAGATCGCCTATCTCTGCGCCTCCGCCAGCGAATACCTCGCCAAACCGGTAAAGCCGGAAGACGTGGTCTGGACTTATTCGGGCGTTCGTCCGCTCTATGACGACGGCGCCAGCGAAGCCAAGGCCGCGACCCGCGATTATGTGTTCGAACTCGATACGCCCGGCGGCGCGCCGCTGCTGTCGATCTATGGCGGCAAGATCACGACCTATCGGCGGCTGGCCGAAGAAGCGCTGGAACGGCTGGCGCCCTATTTGCGCAGTTCCGCGCCCCGCGAGGACTTCAAGGCAAAGGAAGGCTGGACCGGCAAGGCCGCGCTGCCCGGCGGCGACATGGATGTTTCCGCGATCGCGGCGCTGACCGCAGAACTGACGCGGGACTATCCGTTCCTCGTTCCCGCACATGCGAAGCGGTTGGCGCATGCCTATGGCACCCGCGCCAGCAAGCTGCTCGGCAACGCGAAATCGGCGGCCGATCTCGGCCAGTCCTTTGGCGCGACCTTGACGGAGAGCGAAGTCAGGTACCTGATGTCGGCCGAATGGGCCTGCACCGCCGAAGACGTCGCGTGGCGCCGCTCCAAGCTCGGATTGCGGCTGTCCGCGGGCGAAATCGCCGTCCTCGATGAATGGATGGCCGCCCATCGCACGTCCGGTGAACGACCCCTGCGTGAAGCGGGAGGACGGACATGAGCGTCACGCTCGAACACGTCACGCGAACCGTCGACGGCATCGCGACCATCCGCGATGTGTCGTTGGCGCTTGAGCGCGGCACGCTCAGCGTACTGCTCGGGCCGACGCTTTCCGGCAAGACCTCGATCATGCGGCTGCTCGCCGGGCTCGACAAGCCGGCATCAGGCCGCGTGCTGGTCGACGGCAACGATGTCACCGGCTTCGACGTGCGCAAGCGTTCGGTCGCGATGGTCTATCAGCAGTTCATCAATTATCCCTCGCTGACGGTCTATGAGAACATCGCCTCGCCGCTCCGGGTGCAGGGCAAGCCGCGCGCGGAAATCGAAAAGCGCGTCCAGGAGGCATCGCGCCTCCTGAAGCTCGATCCGTATCTGCACCGCACGCCATTGCAACTGTCCGGCGGCCAGCAGCAGCGCACTGCGATTGCGCGCGCGCTGGTCAAGGGCGCGGATCTGGTGCTGCTCGACGAGCCGCTCGCCAATCTCGACTACAAGCTGCGCGAAGAGCTGCGCACCGAATTGCCGCGCATCTTCGAGGCGTCGGGCGCGATCTTCGTCTATGCGACCACCGAGCCTTCCGAAGCCCTGCTGCTCGGTGGCCGAACCGTCTGCATGTGGGAAGGCCAGGTCCTGCAGGTCGGCGACACCCCGAAGGTCTACCGGCATCCCGATACGCTGCGCGTGGCGCAGGTGTTTTCCGATCCGCCGCTCAATATTGTCGGCATCGAAAAGAAGAACGGCACGGTGCAATATGCCGGCGGCATCCAGGCGCCGGCCAGCGGGCTCTATGCCTCGCTTGCCGATGGGCCCTATCGCGTCGGATTCCGCGCCCATCAGCTTGAAGTCGCCAATGGCATCGCCGGCCGCCATGCGTTTCAGGCCACCGTCACCGTGACCGAAATCACCGGTTCGGAAAGCTTCGTTCACCTCAACCGCGACGCGTCGAACTGGGTCGCGGTGCTGCAGGGCGTCCACGAGTTCGAGCCGGGCCACGTGCTCGACGCCGTGCTCGATCCTAACAATCTTTTCGTGTTCGACGCGGCCGACCGTCTGGTCGCCGCGCCGAGCCAAGACAACGCGTGAGGGAGATGCCGCATGGCCCGCATTGACCTCGTCGATCTTGCGCATTCCTACGGCGGCAATGACGCCGCGCCCGAATCATTTGCGCTGAAGCCGGTGACGATGACCTGGCGGCAGGGCGGCGCCTATGCGCTGCTCGGGCCGTCCGGCTGCGGCAAGACCACGCTGCTCAACCTGATTTCCGGGATCGTGACGCCGTCCCGCGGCCAGATACTGTTCGACGGCGCCGATATCACACCGCTGTCAACCCAGAAGCGCAATATCGCACAGGTGTTCCAGTTTCCGGTGATCTACGACACCATGACGGTCGGGCAGAACCTCGCATTTCCCTTGAAGAACCGCGGCGTCCCGAAAGCCGAAATCGACGCGCGCGTGAAGCAGATCGCCGACCTGCTCGACCTCACGCCGCATCTCGATCGCAAGGCAACGCGGCTGACCGCGGACGCCAAGCAGAAGATCTCGCTCGGCCGCGGCCTGGTGCGGTCAGACGTCGCCGCGATCCTGTTCGACGAACCGCTGACGGTGATCGATCCCGAATTGAAGTGGCAGTTGCGCTCCAAACTCAAGGCGCTGCATCGCGACCTCGATCTCACGATGATCTACGTCACCCATGACCAGACCGAGGCGCTGACCTTTGCCGACACGGTGGTCGTGATGCATGACGGCAGGGTGGTGCAGAGCGGCACGCCGGCCGAACTGTTCGACAAGCCCGCGCATACCTTCGTCGGCTACTTCATCGGCTCGCCCGGCATGAACATCGTGCCGGCCGAGGTGAGGGGCCGCGAGGCCCGGATCAGCGGCCACCCGATCGCGCTGAGCCGCAGCTATGACACGCTGCCGCCGGGCGCGAAGATCGAAGTCGGCGTGCGTCCGGAATTCGTCGACGTCGCCGCGCCCGCGCCGGGATTGCTGTCCGCCAATATCGAGCGCATCGACGATCTCGGCCGCGTCCGTTTCGCACGCGTGCGCATCGGCGACGCCAAGTTCGCTGCGCGCGTACCACCCGGGTTTTCAGTCTCCGGCGAAACCGCCGGACTGGTTTTCAATCCGTCGCATGTTCACGTCTATGCCGACAGCCGTCTGGTCGAGGGGACAGCCTGATGGACAAGACGATCAACCAAAAAGCCTGGTTCCTGGTGCTGCCGGTGTTTCTGGTGGTCGCGTTCTCCGCGATCCTGCCGCTGATGACGGTGGTGAACTATTCGATGCAGGACACCTTCGGCAACAACCAGTTCTTCTGGAACGGCGTCGGCTGGTTCAAGGAATTGCTCGATCCGTCGACCGATCTCGGTGGACGCTTCCTGGCGTCGCTCGGCCGCAACCTGCTGTTCTCGGCCATCATTCTCGCGATCGAGGTGCCGCTCGGGATCGTGGTCGCGCTGTCGATGCCGCGCGACGGCTGGAGCGTCGCCGCCTGCCTCGTGATCCTGGCGCTGCCGCTTCTGATTCCGTGGAACGTGGTCGGCACCATCTGGCAGATCTTCGGTCGGCCCGACATCGGCCTGCTCGGCTACACGCTGAACAGCCTCGGCATCAACTACAACTACGTCTCCAACGAGTTCGACGCCTGGGCCACCGTCATCGTGATGGATGTCTGGCACTGGACCAGCCTGGTCGCGCTGTTGTGCTACGCCGGACTGAAGTCGATCCCCGACGCCTATTACCAGGCGGCGCAGATCGACGGCGCCTCGCGCTGGGCGGTGTTCACGGCGATCCAGTTGCCGAAGATGAACCGCGTGCTGCTGATCGCGGTGCTGCTTCGCTTCATGGACAGTTTCATGATCTACACCGAACCGTTCGTGGTGACCGGCGGCGGTCCCGGCAATTCGACCACCTTCGTCTCGATCGAACTGGTCAAGATCGCGCTCGGCCAGTTCGACCTCGGCAAGGCCGCGGCGCTCTCGCTGGTCTACAACCTCATCATCCTAATCGTGTGCTGGGTGTTCTATACCGTGATGACAAACGCCGGGGCCGAACGCCCGGTCAAACAGGGAGCTGAATGATGCATTCGATTCCCGGACGCCGCGTCATTCTCATCACCTTCCTGATCTTCCTGCTGTTGCCGATCTACTGGCTCGTCAACATGAGCTTCAAGACCAATGCCGAGATCGTCAGCACGATGACGCTGTGGCCGCACCAGCCGACGCTGGAAAACTACAAGCGCATCTTCACCGACGAGAGCTGGTATTCCGGCTACATCAACTCGCTGACCTATGTCCTGATCAACACCGTAATCTCGATCGCGGTGGCGCTGCCGGCGGCTTACGGCTTTTCGCGCTACCGTTTTCTCGGCGACAAGCATCTGTTCTTCTGGCTGCTGTCGAACCGGATGGCGCCGGCGGCGGTCTACGCGCTGCCGTTCTTCAACCTCTATTCGGCGATCAATCTGTTCGATACGCCGTGGGCGGTGGCGCTCGCGCATTGCATCTTCAACGTCCCGCTCGCGGTCTGGATCCTCGAAGGTTTTGTCTCGGGCGTGCCACGCGAGATCGACGAGACGGCGTTCCTCGACGGTTATTCGTTCCCGCGCTTCTTCATCAAGATCCTGGTGCCCTTGATCGCGAGCGGCATCGGCGTCGCGGCGTTCTTCTGCTTCATGTTCTCCTGGGTCGAACTGCTGCTGGCGCGCACGCTGACGTCGGTGAACGCAAAACCGATCTCGGCGATCATGACCCGCACCGTCTCGGCGGCCGGCATGGATTGGGGCCTGCTGGCTGCGGCCGGCGTGCTCACCATCATCCCCGGTGCGCTGGTGATCTGGTTCGTCCGCAACTACATCGCGCGCGGTTTTGCGCTCGGACGGGTGTAGGGGGCATTCATGGAACACATTGCATGGATGGCCTGGACGCTTCCGACCGCGATCTTCTTCGTGATGCTGTCGCTGACGCTGGGTGTGATGACCTGGCTTGCGGCGGCGTATCCGGAGGCCGAGCGCGTCGGCGTGTTGCGGATTCCGACCACGCGCGGTGACCGGCTGTTCATCTCGCTGGTGCTCGCCGCGGTCATCCACCTGTTGTGGATCGCCTTTGTCGGCACGGATGCGATCGCGACGCTGCCGATCGGAGAGGGCGTTGAAATATCGAGCCTGTGGCTCGCTACCGTGATTTCGCTTGTTTCGGCCGTGGCGGTTTTCCGCACCGTCTGATGAAGCGAAAAAAGACAGATCCGGGATCAACCCGGGCCTGAAAATTGTTTGTCGCTGCAACCGGAGGACTCAACATGCGACGTTTTAGAGGAAGGAACGGCCCATTGACCAAGGAGAGCTTTCTGACGATGACCAGCGCGGCTGCGCTGATCGCAGCTTCCGTGACGATCGCCGCACCTGCCCGTGCGGACGATGCGGTCAATCAGCGCTGGATCGACAGCGAATTCCAGCCCTCGACGCTGTCGAAGGCCGACCAGCTGAAGGAACTGCAGTGGTTCGAAAAGGCCGCCCAGCCCTTCAAGGGGATGGAAATCAACGTGGTGTCGGAAACCATCACCACGCATGAATATGAATCCAAGACTCTGGCGAAGGCTTTCACCGAGATCACCGGCATCAAGCTCAAGCACGACTTGATCCAGGAAGGCGACGTGGTCGAAAAGCTGCAGACCCAGATGCAGTCCGGCAAGAACGTCTATGACGGCTGGATCAACGACTCCGATTTGATCGGCACCCACTTCCGCTACAACCAGACGGTCGTGCTGTCGGACTACATGACCGGCGAAGGCAAGGACGTCACCAATCCCAATCTCGACGTCAACGACTTCATCGGCAAGTCCTTCACGACGGGCCCCGACGGCAAGCTCTATCAGCTGCCCGTCCAGCAGTTCGCGAACCTCTATTGGTTCCGTTACGACTGGTTCTCCAATCCGGACTACAAGGCCAAGTTCAAGGCCAAATATGGCTACGATCTCGGTGTTCCCGTGAACTGGTCGGCCTATGAAGACATCGCCGAGTTCTTCACCAACGACATCAAGGAGATCAACGGCACCAAGGTCTATGGTCACATGGACTACGGCAAGAAGGATCCCTCGCTCGGCTGGCGGTTCACCGATGCCTGGCTGTCGATGGCCGGCAACGGCGACAAGGGCATCCCGAACGGCAAGCCGGTCGACGAATGGGGCATCCGCATGGAAGGCTGCCGTCCGGTGGGTTCATCCGTCGAGCGCGGCGGTGACACCAACGGTCCGGCGGCGGTCTATTCGATCGCCAAATATCTCGACTGGATGAAGAAGTATGCCCCGCCGCAGGCGCAAGGCATGACCTTCGGCGAAGCCGGACCGGTACCGGCGCAAGGCAACATCGCCCAGCAGATCTTCTGGTACACCGCCTTCACCGCCGACATGGTGAAGCCCGGTATTGCGGTCGTGAACGCCGACGGTTCGCCGAAGTGGCGTATGGCGCCGTCGCCGCACGGCTCGTACTGGAAGGAAGGCATGAAGCTCGGCTACCAGGACGCCGGTTCGGCGACGCTCCTGAAGTCGACCCCGGCGGACCGCCGCAAGGCGGCCTGGCTCTATCTGCAGTTCATCACTTCCAAGACGGTGAGCCTGAAGAAGAGCCATGTCGGTCTCACGTTCATTCGTGAATCCGACATCTGGGACAAGTCGTTCACCGAGCGTGCGCCGAAGCTCGGCGGCCTGATCGAGTTCTACCGCTCGCCCGCGCGCGTGCAGTGGACCCCGACCGGCAACAACGTGCCTGACTATCCGAAGCTCGCGCAATTGTGGTGGCAGAACATCGGCGATGCGTCGTCCGGTGCGAAGACGCCGCAAGCCGCGATGGACGCCCTGGCGGCAGCCCAGGACTCCGTGCTCGAGCGTCTGGAGAAATCCAACGTGCAGGGCGCCTGCGGACCGAAGCTGAACAAGAAGGAGACCGCGGAGTTCTGGTTCGCCAAGTCGGAGAAGGACGGCAACGTCGCTCCGCAGCGCAAGCTGGCGAACGAGAAGCCGAAGGGCGAAACCGTCGACTACGACACACTGGTGAAGTCGTGGCCGGCAACGCCGCCGAAGCGGGCGGAAGCGAAGTAAACTTCGCCATTGTGAGTGATGCAAAAACTAAAGGCCGGGAGCGATCCCGGCCTTTTTTCTTTGCTCCGTTGTCATCGTCCGCGAAGGCGGACGATCCAGTACGCCGCGGCTCCTCGGCTCAATCGCCAACGCCTGCGATTACTGGATGCCCCGCCTTCGCGGGGCATGACACTCCATTGCGTTCCTACTCCGCCGCCTGCTTCGCGCCGAGCGTCGGATAGTCCGTATAGCCCTTGGCGCCGCCGCCATAGAACGTCGCCTTGTCGAACGCGTTCAGCGGTGCACCCTTCTTCAGCCGCTCGACCAGGTCGGGGTTGGAGATGAACGGTTTTCCAAATGCGATCAGGTCGGCCGCGTTGGCATCGAGTTGCTTTGTCGCCAGATCGAAATCGTAGCCGTTGTTGGCGACGTAGGCCTGCTTGAAGCGCTTGCGTAAGCTACCGTAGTCGAACGGCGCGACGTCGCGCGGGCCGCCGGTTGCGCCCTCGACGACGTGGATGTAGGTCAGCTTCAGCGCGTTGAGCCCGTCGACGATGTAATCGTACAGCGGCTGCGGATTGCTGTCGGATACATCATTGGCCGGCGTCACCGGCGAGATGCGGATGCCGGTACGCTCAGCGCCTGCGACCGCGGCCACGGCCTTGGAGATTTCAAGCATCAGCCGCGCGCGGTTCTCGATTCCGCCGCCATAGGCATCGGTGCGCTTGTTGGTGCCGTCCTTGGCGAATTGCTCAAGCAGATAGCCGTTGGCGCCGTGGATTTCGATGCCGTCGAAACCGGCGGCGAGCGCATTCTCGGTGCCGCGCTTGAAGTCTTCGATGATCCCTGGAATTTCCGACAGCTCGAGCTCGCGCGGTTCGGAGATGTCGGCGAAGGTGCCGTTGACAAAGGTCTTGCCCTTGGCGCGGATCGCTGATGGCGCCACCGGCTTGCCGCCGCCGGGCTGCAATGAATCATGCGAGATGCGGCCGACATGCCAGATCTGGATGAAGATGCGTCCGCCGTTTTCATGCACGCGGTCGGTGACCTTGCGCCAGCCCGCGACCTGCTCCTTGGAATAGATGCCGGGCGTGTCCTGATAACCCTGGCCCTGCTGCGAGATCTGGCTGGCCTCGGTGATCAGCAATCCCGCGGAAGCGCGCTGGCCGTAATAGTCGATGGCAAGCTCGCTCGGCACAAAGCTGCCAGGCACCGCGCGGTTGCGGGTCAGCGGCGCCATGACGAGGCGGTTCGGCAGCGTGATTCCACCAAGCTTGTAGGGCTCGAATAGTTTGGTCTGGCTCATGAAGGGATTTCCGATGGATGGATGATAGGGAAGAGTTGGGCATTACGGCGGATTGCGCAATGCCCAAAGGTACTCGGAAGCCATTCGGTTGCTGCGGGCTAGGCCCGCACAATTCCGGCCA
Organism: Bradyrhizobium sp. JYMT SZCCT0180; assembly: GCF_018130165.1. Classification (GTDB taxonomy): domain Bacteria; phylum Pseudomonadota; class Alphaproteobacteria; order Rhizobiales; family Xanthobacteraceae; genus Bradyrhizobium. The sequence goes on from NZ_JAFCLZ010000013.1 coordinate 186,072, forward strand.
TGTGGCCGGCGTCGAGGAACAGGGTGTGGGCGTTGACGTAGGATGATTCATTCGAAATCAGGAACAGCGCAGCATAGGCGACCTCCCAGCCGGTGCCCTGGCGGCCGAACGGCACCGTCAGCGCGCGGTCGGCGCGCCTGCGGCTGGCATCGCGGCCCATCGGGGAATCGATGAAGCCCGGCGCGATCACATTGCAGCGAATGCCCTTTTCCTCGCCGGCCCGCGCGATGGCGCGGCCGAGCGCGATCTGGGCGGCCTTGGAGGATTCATAGGCCGGGTTGCGGCCATTGGCGCGCTGGCTCGCCATCGACGAGGTCAGCGTGATCGCGCCGCCGGGCGACATCATTTCGAGTGCCGCTTGCGCGAACAGCATGTGGCTGCGCACGTTGACGGCGTAATCCTTGTCCCAGGCTTCCGCCGTCATCTTCGGCAGCGACAGCCCGCAGGAAATGCCGACGTTCAGCGCGAGACCATCGAGGCCGCCGAGTTGTTTGGCGCAGCGCGCGATCGCAGGGCCAATCGCTGATGCGTCGGAGACGTCGACCACGTCGGTGAAGGCCTTGCCACCTTCGCTGGTGATCTGCTTGACCGTATCGTCGGCGGCTTCCTTGTTGATGTCGATGCAGGCCACATGCGCGCCCTCGCGCGCGAAGAGTACCGACATCGCGCGGCCATTACCGATCGGCGGTTCCTCGTCGACGATGTTGCGCTGGCCGGCCCCGACCACGATGATGCGGCGCCCTTCCAGCCGGCCGCGACCTTTCGCGAGCCCGAGCGTCTCCGCGTGAAGCGAAGCGGCGGGATCGAGTTGCTTTGGTGCTTGCGTGGTGGTGGACATCGGCAGTCTCCCTGATTGTTTTTTTATTGTTTATTCCGTCATTGCGAGCGCAAGCGAAGCAATCCATGCCGATCCCGTCAAGATAGATGGATTGCTTCGTCGCTTCGCTCCTCGCAATGACGGGGAGATAACTAACCCCTCATCCTGAGGAGCGGCCGCTTGGCCGCGTCTCGAAGGATGTAGGCCCGTCTGTGGCCTCATGGTTCGCCCGGCGATGCGAAGCATCGTCCGGAGACGGCGCTGCGCGCCTCCTCACCATGAGGTGAGGCATCAATTCGCGCCCATGTAATCGCGCTTGCCGACCTCGACGCCATTATGGCGCAGGATGCCGTGGGCGATGGCGGCATGGAAATAGAATTGGGGGAGAGAGAAGTTCGAGATGAACTGCTGGCCCTTCAGCGTCATGGTCTTGTCCGGCCCCATCGGAAAGGTGACGTCTTTGGTGTCGGCGCCCTCGAACTGCTCTGATTTGAACGACTTGACGTAGTCGATGGTTTTCGCGAGCCGCTGGCGCAATTCCTCAAAGGTCTTTTCGGTATCGGGTGTCGACGGCACTTCGCTGTGGGTGACGCGGGCACAGCCCCTGACCGCAAAATCGGTGGCGAGCTGGATCTGCTTCGAGAGCGGCAGCATGTCCGGATAGAGGCGCGAACCTAACAGCACCTCGGGCTGGATCTTCTTTGCCTCGCAATGCGCTTCTGCCTTGGTGAGCAAGCCGGAGAGGCTACCTAGAATTTGCAGATAGGCCGGAACGGTGGCGTCGTAAAAGGACATGTGATGCTCTTTTCGTGTTGTGGAATTTTATGGCATGCAGAGACTGCGTGCTGCAGGTGGGGCGGGGGAGAGGAGATTGCAACGCCGGGAAGGGGTGCGATGTAGTCAAATATTTTCTGATCGCTGCCTGTACATCTCTGTGCCCCTCATCCTGAGGAGCGGCCCCTTGGCCGCGTCTCGAAGGATGCAGGCCCGCCTGTGGCCTCATGGTTCGAGACGCGCGAAGACGCGCTCCTCACCATGAGGGGTTCGCATCACCGTCCCTGCGGCATCACCGCGGCCGCCGGCTCGGCGCGCGTGCCGCGCATCCGCGCCAATAACTCCGCGGTCGGCCAGGAATCCGCCGGCAGGCCGTATTTGATCTGCATCGTCTTCACGGCGGTGCGGCTGAGCTGTCCCATGATGCCGTCGACCTTGCCGACGTTGAAACCGGCGCGCACCAACAGTTGCTGCAATTCCTTGAGCTCGTTGAGCGGCAGTTGCGCCACCGGCGCGCTGGGCTGGCGCATCGGTGCGGCACCCGCGATGCGGGCCGCGAGATAGCCCGCGGTGGTCGAATAGATCAGCGAGTTGTTCCATTCGGTGTAGGCGGCGAAATTCGCGTAGGCCAGGAACGCCGGACCGGTGCGGCCCATCGGCAGCAGCATCGACGCCGGCAGATCGTCGTTCGGCAACGGCTTGCTGTCGGCAAAGGTGACGCCGAGCTGCGCCCATTTCGAGCGCGGCAGTTTGATCGTCAGATCGGCCTGATCCCAGGGCAGGTTCTGCGGCGCGCGCACTTCCTGCAGCCACGGCTCGCCGCGCCGCCATTTCAAACCGTTGGCGATGTAGTTCGCGGTCGAGCCGATCACGTCGGGCGCGCTGCTCAGGAGATTGCGATGGCCGTCGCCGTCGTAATCGACCGCATAGTTGAAATAATGCGTCGGCAAAAACTGCGTCTGCCCGAGTTCGCCGGCCCACGACCCAATCATCTCGCTTGCCGTGAGGTCGCCGCGATCGACGATCTTCAGCGCGGCGATGGTTTCCTTCTGGAACATCTCCGAGCGGCGGCAGTCATACGCCAGCGACACCAGCGAGGGGAGCGTATGCAGCTTGCCGAGCTCGGCGCCAAAACTGCTCTCCAGCCCCCAGAACGCGGCGATCACGGCCGGCGGCACGCCGTACTCCTTCTCGGCGCGATTGAACGCGGCCTGATGCATCCGGATTCGCGCCTGCGCATTTTTCGCCGCGCCGTCGGAGGCTCGGTTTCTGGAAAACTCGGTGAACACCTGGCCGAACACGCGCTGGCCGCGGTCGCGGTTGACGATGCTCTGGTCGTAGACGAGGTAGGGGGCGGCTTCCGCCATCGCGCGCTGCGAGACGCCTTCCGCCACCGCCTTCTGCTTCAGCTCAGTGAGGAAGCGATCGAAACTCATGCCGTTGTGGCACGCCGCACCGCCGCGCGGAGCCGCGGCGACGGGTCGCGCGGCCGGCTGCTGGCCCGGCACCGCAGCGGGCCTGGGCTGGGGCGCAACGGCAGGTCTGGCGGGAGCGGGCCGCACGGGAGCCGGGGCTGGTTGGGACAAGGCCTGCTGCGGTCCGGAGAGGATCGCCAGCAGGACTGCGCCAGGAAGGAAATGGGTCGTTGAAAAATTTCGCATGCAGTTTCCGAGCAAACGGCGAAAGGTGCTGTTCACCCTCCAGGGGAGGGCATGGACAGATGGGCGGGTAGACGAGGCCACGTGGCGGGCGCTGGCGTCAAGGATATCCGTGCTTCCGACGATGTGAGAACAAGCCCGCTTCCTGCATAGGAGCCTGCCGCCAGAACCGCAGCCCGGAGGCTGTTCCAACCCGCATCGCCCGTGTAGGCTGGTGCAACTGCCGGCCAAAAAGGCCGACGTCCATATGGGGCGGGCAGAATAAGGGGAGATGACGGACAACCATGACGGAACTCCGATATTTGGCGCCCAATTCGCTTGATGAAGCGATCAAGGCGTTCGCCGCGGCCGGAAGTGCAGGGCGCATCCTAGCCGGCGGTACCGATCTTCTGGTGCAAATGCGCGCCGGCGTCGTGAAACCGGGCCTGATCGTCGACATCAAGAAAATCGCCGAGATGACGGAAATCGAGCAAACCGCCGATGGCGGGTTTCGCGTCGGCGCCGCCGTTTCCGGCATGGCGCTGCATGATCATGCCAGTTTCGGCAAGGTCTGGCCCGGCGTGCTGGAGGCCGTCAACCTGATCGGCTCCAAGCAGGTCCAGGGGCGGGCGTCCGCTGGCGGCAATCTCTGCAACGGCTCGCCGGCCGGCGACAGCGTGCCGGCCATGGTCGCGGCTGGCGCCATCGTCACGGTGCAAGGGCCGGATGGCCGCCGCGAAATGCCGGTGGAACAGGTGCCGGCCGGTCCCGGCCGCACCAATTTCAAGCCCGGCGAAATCCTCGTCAGCTTCACGCTGCCGCCGCGGCCGAAAGGCTCGAGCGACGCGTATCTGCGCATGATCCCCCGCACTGAAATGGACATCGCCGTGGTTGGCCTCGGCGTCAGCCTGACGCTGAAGGACGGCGTCTGCACCGCCGCCCGCGTCGGCCTCGGCGCGGTGGCGCCGACCGTGCTGCTGGTCGAAGCGGCCGCCAAAGCCCTGATCGGCAGCAAGCTCGACGAAGCCGCGCTCAATGCGGCAGCCGCCGCCTGTTCCGCCGCCTGCCGTCCGATCGACGACAAGCGCGGCACGATCGCTTACCGCACCAAAGTGGCCGGTGTGCTGCTCAAGCGCACCACCGCGATTGCCGCCCAACGCGCCAAAGGGAATTAAGCTTCATGGCCAAGGTCCACGTGTCAACCACCATCAACGGCGAACCATCAGAGTTCCTCTGCGAGCCGAACGACACCATGCTCGATGCGCTGCGCGGGCCGCTCGGGCTCACCGGCTCCAAGGAGGGCTGCGCCTCCGGCGATTGCGGCGCGTGCAGCATCACGGTCGATGACAACCTCATCTGTTCCTGCCTGATGCTCGCGGTCGAATCCGAAGGCCACGAGCTCCGCACCATCGAAGGCATGGCCCAGGGCGAAAAACTGCATCCGCTGCAGCAGAAGTTTCTGGAAATGGCCGCGCTTCAGTGCGGCATCTGCACCTCGGGCATGCTGGTGGCATCGGATGCGCTGCTGAAGCGGAATCCGAAGCCGAGCGAGGAAGAAGTTCGCTTCTGGCTCGCCGGCAATCTGTGCCGGTGCACCGGTTATGACAAGATCGTTCGCGCTGTCATGGACACCGCGGCCGAAATGCGCGCCCAATAACAGCCGGAGCCAGCAACATGACCGTCGTCACCAACAACAAGTGGATCGGCCAGCGCACCATTCGTCCTGATGGTATGGACAAGGTGACCGGCCGCGCGCAGTTCGCCGCCGACACCAATATGCCCGGCATGATCTGGGGCAAGGTGTTGCGCAGCCCGCACGCGCATGCGCGCATCAAATCGATCAACACGGCGAAGGCGGAAGCGCTGCCCGGCGTCAAGGCCGTCGTCACCGCGCGCGACATCGTCGATTTCCCGATCGAGAAGGGCGCCGTCATGCTCGGCATCCAGGACATGCGCTGGATGTGCCGCAACGTGATGGCGCGCGAAAAGGCGCTGTTTCCCGGGCACCCCATTGCGGCCGTTGCCGCTACATCAGAAGCGATCGCGGCGGAAGCCTGCAACCTGATCGAGGTCGACTACGAAGTGCTGCCCTTCGCGATCGAGATCGAGGACGCGATCAAATCCGACGCGCCGATCCTGCACGAGTTCAACAAGTTCGAAGGCAAGCCCTCCAACATCGCCGGCCGGATCGAGCACAAGAAGGGCGATCTCGCCGAAGGCTTCAAGAAGGCCGACATCGTCATCGAGCGCAGCTTCACGACGCGCCCGGTGCATCAGGGCTATATCGAGCCGCATGCCTGTCTGATCAGCGTCGCGCCCGATGGCAAGACCACGATCTGGAGCTCCAGCCAGGGCCAGTTCATGGTCCGCGCGATGACGGCCCATCTCACCGGCATCCCGCAGAGCGACATCCGCGCCATCCCCGCCGAGATCGGCGGCGGTTTTGGCGGCAAGACCATCGTCTATCTCGAGCCGCTGGCGACGCTGCTGGCGAAAAAGTCCGGCCGTCCGGTGAAGATGGTGATGACGCGCGAGGAAGTGATGCGCGCGACCGGGCCGACGTCAGGCTCGAAGAGCACGGTGAAGATCGGCGCCACCAAGGACGGCAAGATCGTCGCCGCGCACGGCACCTTCTATCTGCAGGCTGGCGCGCTGCCGGGCTCGCCGATCCGCGGCGCCGTCGGCTGCAGCTTCACACCCTACGACATTCCGAACCTGCTGTCGGAAGGTTATGACGTCTGCTCCAACCGCTCGAAAGTGGCGGCCTATCGCGCGCCGGGCGCGCCGATCGGCGCCTATGCGGTGGAATGCGTGCTCGACGAAGTCGCCGAGGTGCTGAAGATGGACCCGCTCGACTTCCGCCTGAAGAACGCCGCCAAGGAAGGAACGAAAGCCGCGCACGGCCCGACCTTCCCGCGCATCGGCTACATCGAGACGGTGGAAGCGGCAAAGGCGTCGGATCACTACAAGGCGCCGCTCGGAAAACTTCAAGGACGCGGCGTCGCCTCCGGCTTCTGGTTCAACGCCGGCGGCGAATCCTCCGCGCAGGTCAACATCACCGAGGACGGCAACGTCGTCGTCACCACGGGCCATCCCGATATCGGCGGCTCGCGCGCCGGCATCGCCAACATCTGCGCCGAACTGCTCGGCATCGACTATCGCCGCGTCTCCGTCATCATCGGCGATACCCAAACCATCGGCTTCTCGAATCTCACCGGCGGCAGCCGCGTGCTGTTCGCCTCCTCGATCGTGGTGACGCAGTCGACCGAACAGATCATCAAGACCTTGCGCGAGCGTGCTGCAAAAATCTGGGAGATCGATCCCGAGGCGGTGAAGTGGGAAGACGGCGCGGCGCATCCCGTGAGCCCGAATGCCGGCCAGTTTCCGCCGCTGACGCTAAAAGATCTCGCCGAGAAAGCGCCCGCGATGGGCGGCCCGATCGGCGCCGGCGTGCAGCTCAACACCACGGGCGCGGACGGCGGCTTCGGCACGCATATCTGCGACGTCGAGGTCGACGTCGATCTCGGCATCGCGCGGGTGACCCGCTACACCGCCGTGCAGGATGTCGGCCGCGCCATCCACCCCGGCTATGTCGAGGGCCAGCTGCAGGGCGGCGTCGCGCAAGGCATCGGCTGGGCGCTGAATGAGGAATACATCTACACCAAGGAGGGCAAGGTCGATAATCCCGGCTTCCTCGACTATCGCATGCCTGTTTGTTCGGACCTGCCGATGATCGACTGCATCATGGTCGAGGTGCCCAACCCGAAACACCCGCAAGGCGTCAAGGGCGTTGGCGAAGTGCCGCTGGTCCCCGTGATGGCCGCGGTGGCGAATGCGATCTACAACGCGCTCGGCAAACGCTTTTACGCCCTGCCGATGTCGCCGCCGAAGGTGCTGGAAGTGATCGATGCGCCGGAGACGCGGCAGGCGGCGGAGTAAGCCAGCGTCGTTGTTTAGCTTCGTAGGGCGGGTTAGCGTAAGCGTAACCCGCCTTTTCGTTGCGCCAACGCGGCGGGTTACGCCTTCGGCTAACCCGCCCTACGCACTGCGTAGGGTGGGTGGAGCGACTTGTCCGCCGTAGCTCAAAGAGCGAAGGCGGAAGCGATACCCACCAGTTGTTCCGATGAATGAAGTGGTGGGTTACGCTTCGCTAACCCACCCTACGAACAAGAAAACAACAGGGGAGACCACCATGGATGACGCATCAGCCCGGCGCGCGGCGCAATCGCTGCTTGCGGCACACAAGGCCAATTTGCAGTTTACCTCGCTTGCTCCGCCGGACAAACCCGCCACGATCTCGGACGCCTATGACATTCAGGACAGCTATGTCGCGCTGCTTCGCGGTGAACACGGCGACACCGTGGGCTACAAGGTCGGGCTGACGTCGGCGACGATGCAGAAGTTCTGCGGGATCGACCACCCCATCGCCGGCGTGGTGCTCGCAAGCCGCGTGCATCGATCCGGCGCGACCATCCGCCGTGCGGATTTCGGGCGGCTCGGCCTCGAGTTCGAAATCGCCGTTCGCATCAAATCCGATGTGCCGGTCGCGGCGGCGCCGGTGAGCGCTGAAATGATTGCCCCGCATGTCGGCGGCGTCTGCGCTGCCATCGAAATGGTGGATGACCGCAACGCCGATTACGGCAATCTCGATGTGCTTTCGCTGGTGTCGGATAATTCCTGGAACGGCGGCATCGTCCTGTCGGAATTCGCGGCGAAATGGCCCGACCTGGAGTCCGCTCTGGGCCGGGCGGCAAAGGACGGCGTCATGTTCGGCGAGGGTTACGGCCGCGATATTCTCGGCCATCCCTTCAATTCCGTCGCCTGGCTCGCCACGCAACTCAATGCGCGTGGAGTGGGCTTGAAGGCGGGGCAGGTTGTGATGACCGGCAGCGTCATGAAGACAGTGTTTCCGGATAGCGGCGCCCTCTATCGATTTGCGTTCGACGGCCTTGGCGCTGTCGAGGTGAGCGTGCGTTAGCACTGCTGCGTCCTACGGCCTAGGGTCGATCCTCGCGGCGGTGATGTCGTCGCGCGAGACGGTTACCTTGTCCACGAATTCCGCCGTGGCGCGCGCGATGGCACGCCATTCCGGAAGCTTCTGTTTGCGGAAACTCACATTGAATGACCAACCATCCCGGTTCAGGCCCATTGTGCAATCGAGTGCCTGCACAGGGCAGGAGAGGGACGGATATGTCTTGTCGGGGCCGAAATACCTGATCGCGACGTCGTGAGCCATGCCGAGCGAGGTCTGCTGATAGCGGCATGCCTTGAAGTTGTCGAAGTCAAGTTCGGGCGTTCTGGTCGCGCTTCGCACAGGGGTTTCGTCTTCGCAGTCGCCGGTTCGCACCGGCTGCCATGGCGGCCCGTAGGTTGGTGTCCCGATCCCAATGAATAGCTGGTCATCCCGGATTTCCCTCGGCGACAAGTCAGCGTATTGCAGACAATCGCCTTGTGGCGGGACATCGCCCACACCGGGTTTGTCCTGCATTCTTCGCAGTTCGGCGTTGACCGGCGCGGCCCATACCATCTGCGGGTACTGCACCGTCTCGTAAAGTCGGGTCGTGATTTCGGGGCGGTCGGGCGCCTTGAATAGTCTTTCTCTTGCTGGAACACGGATCCGCCAAAACAGGTTCTTGACCTGCTGAAACCAGCTCTTGTCGGTGCTGTAGCGTGGAATGTTGACGGTGACGGTTGGGGTGAAGCCGATCGTTACCTCCATCTCCGGCAATGCGCGGGCGATGCAAATATGCAGCCGGTCAGTATCCTCCGATAGCGCCGGCACTGGTCCGAGCAGGAACAGCAAGCTGGCACCGATCAGCAGATGGCGATGCGGAATCTGTCGCAACGACTGTCTCCATAAGCTTGATCCCGCCCTTGCTCGCTACGTCGTCGTGGCGACAACTGCGGTCTGTGGCACTTGCTCGCCGCCCACGGATGCGGGCTTGGTCGCGGCGTTGTGCTGATCTCCTCCGAGACTGCGGCGATAGCGTTGCAGTGGCTGTTCAACAGCCAGGTAGCTGACCGTGGCCATGGCGATCGAAAAACCGAGGACGATCGGACCGGTCACGTACCAGGGAAACAACTCCCTGAAGTAGATGGCTGCCGGATAATGCCACAGATACATGCCGTAAGAGATGAGGCCGATGCCAACCAGCGGGGGTGCGGACAACACCAGACTGACCCTCGATTCTCTTGTCGAGGCCGAGATCAGCAAACCTGCGGCGGCGACATGGGCAACGTTGGTCATGATCACCAACGACCAGGGCGCGCGCCAGAAGCCGATCGAGAGGCAGACGGTGAGTGCTGCCCAGGCGACGACGCCCGCGACATTGGCTGCTCTTTCCGAGATCAGGTCCTTGTGCCGCAGGGCTGTCGCCAGCAGCGCGCCACAAATCAGGCCGTCGATCCGCGTATCAAAGCGATAATACGTCGCGTCCCATCCCTGGGTTTCATAAATGTATATGCGCCATGCGCTGGCGAGCAAATAGAGGCCGAAGAGAACGACCAGACGCCCGCGAGGCCCGATGCGCGCCAGCAGCAGAACTGCGAACGGCCAGATCAGGTAAAAGTGCTCCTCGACCGAGAGCGACCATGTGTGAATCAGCACTTTCGGATTGTGCCAGAAGGCCTGCGAATAATCGGTCAGATAAAATGCCACCAGCGCGGCGTCGCGCACATGCGACATGAGGTCGAGCTGCGGCCAGAGCAGCGGGGCAATCAGCAGGTACACCGCCAGAAACAGTAGCAGCGGCGGGGTGAGACGGAGCAACCGGCGCAGATAGAATTTCCACAGGTCGATCCGTCCCGTCACGCCAACTTCGTCCACGAGAAGCCGCGTAATCAGAAAGCCGCTCAGAACGAAAAACAGATCGACGCCAAAATAACCCTGGTCGAATACCGTAACGTCGCAATGATCTGCGATGACCAGAAGCACTGCGACCGCCCGCAATCCATCCAATGCTGGATTGTATGGAAACGGCAGTGCCAACAAAGCCCCCTTGTGCGGCGCAGCCGCGACGGTTGTTGTAACTGAACCGCCGCAGCCATGGGTTCTTTCCGGGACCCTGGCAGTTCTATAAGGGAAAATACTGAGGAAAGTTTACGCACTCCTTAACTTCACAACCTAAACTTGCTAACCTCTCTTGCCGGATTCGTTATGTATTGCACGCTACAGCGCTATTTTCGGCGGTCGATCCCTGCGGTGATGTCGTCACGCGTGACGGTTGTGTTGTTCAGGAAAGGAAGCCGCGGCATTTGCGAAGGCTTCTGTTAACGGTAACTCACGTGAACATCTGAAGCGGCCGGGAAGGCCGTGCGTCGTGACCGGCGATCGCCTTTCGCGCGCGCGGATCGGCACGTGCATTCAGCTTGCAAATCAGTTCATGCTCGCGATTACAATTTTCGTCTCGCGTTTTCTGGATCGTTAACTACCGCGCGACGCCTTTGTAGCGGTTCGATGCGCCAACCCTTAGTTGGTACCGATTGTTAGTTCTCCTCATGCGAGAGTTTTTTTCATGCGCAGAGACGGCCAATATGCGGTTTGGTACAAGACCTCGCGTGGCGAAGGCACCGGCATCGTGCACCTGGCAGATGGTGTTATATCGGGCGGGGACTGCTGCTTCACCTATAGCGGCTCCTACCAGGTCGATAACGACAATTTCACCGCGGTGTTGACGACCACGCGGCATACGGCAGGTCCGCCCACGCTGTTCGGCCTCGACGTGGTCGACGTAGAGCTTGCGGGGAGATTCAAGGGCAGGCTGGCGTCGTGCTCGGGAACGGCCAAGCAGGCGCCGGGCCTGCCGTTCGAGGCTACGCTGATCCCCCGCGAAGAACAGTCGCCTGAACCCGATCGAAGCCGCGCAGGAAAATTGCCTGATGGCTTCGGTGCCAGGCGCCCGGTCCGCAATCCCGGTGTGCGTGGATTGTCCAGGGGCTGATCGCGTCCGAGCAGAATTGGAATTATTTAAGGCGGCTTCCGGGCGCGCGCGAAACGGCGCGCCGCACAAACGCGCCAATTTCGCATGAGAAGGACATGCCGCGCGGAATGGCACCCAGGGAGGTTTGCCCATGTCTGAAGTGATACCGTTCCCACCCAAGCCCCAGCCGAAATCGATCGCGGACGAAACCGCTGAATTCCTGCAACTGCTGGAGCGGATCAGGTCTTCGTCGGATAAGGTCGAGACAAAGGAATTGCAGACAACAGAGGACTAGGCGGACGGGGCCCTCGTGATACGCGGGGGCCCTTTTTTGCATGGCAGCCCGGGAAGATGGAGCTGCCCGGCCGCGCGAATACGCGTCACGGGTTGGCACCGAACCGGTTTCTTCACCCCTCGGTAAGCGCCAGACCCCGTTCCGATTGAATCGGAACGGGGCTCCAGATTCTGGATGTGACGCGTTTTCTTGACGCGAACCGGTATCCACTTCGCTGGAAAACGCTCTAATATCCCCGAATCAGGGGGGCAGATGAATTTTTCGAAAGCGCATTTCATTGGCATTGCCGGAAAGGGCATGAGCGCGACCGCGCTGCTGCTCCGGCAGATGGGCGTGCAGATCAGCGGCTCCGACGAAGGCTTTTACCCGCCGGTCAGCGACTATCTCAGGAACGAGAAGATCCCGTTTGCCGCAGGATACCGCAAAGAGAACATTCCTGACGATGCCGATGTCATCGTGATCGGCAAGAACGCAAAGCTTCAGCCTGACAGCAATGAAGAAGTTCGCGCGGCGATGGACAGCGGAAAGCTGGTGCGATCGTTTGCGGATTTGCTGCACGACATGACCGCGGGTTCCGAGACGATCGTTGCCGCAGGAAGCTACGGCAAGTCGACTTGCTCTGCGCTGCTGGCGTGGTGCCTGAAGGTATCGAACAGGGATCCGAGCTATTTTATCGGTGAGATCACCAACGGGTTCGAACGGCACGCGCACCGCGGGCAAGGCCCGACGTTCGTTCTCGAAGGCGACGAATACCCGGCATCGAACTGGGACAACAGGTCGAAATTCCTTCGCTACAACGCAAAGAACGTCCTGCTTACATCGGCGACCCACGACCACATCAACGTCTTTCCGACGCACGCGGATTATCTGGCCCCGTATCAAAGCCTGGTTGGCTCACTGCCTGCAGACGGACTTCTGGTGGTCTGCAGCAGCGAGCCTCACGCGCGCGCCCTTTCCGAAGGCCTCGCCTGCGCCACGGTTTTTTATGCCTTGGACGACAAGGCGCATTGGCATGCCGCCAACATCGCGCGCGGCGCGGAAACCGGTTTCGACCTGATGCGCGGCAGCGAAAAGATCATTCGCCTCTCGACCCGCATGCTCGGCGATCACAACATCGAAAATATCGTCGGCGTCAGCGCGATGCTGCTGGAGAAGAAGCTGCTGTCGCCCGAGGAGCTGAACGCCGGCATGAGCACGTTCCTGGGCGTCAAGCGCCGCATGGAATTGCTCTCGCCCGCATCGAAGGTGCCGGTCTACGAAGGTTTTGGCTCGTCCTACGAAAAAGCCCGGAGCGCCATCGTCGCCACAAAACTGCACTTCCCCGATCGTCGGCTGATCATCGTGTTCGAGCCGCATACGTTCACCTGGCGAAACCGGGCGGCGATATCGGCCTATGACGACGCGTTTGCCGGAGCGTCCAGGATTTTCATCTATCAGCCGGCTTCGCAGGGCGCCGGCACCCATGCCCAACTGACCCAGGACGAAATCGTCGCCCGCGTCAGGGCGGCGAACTACGATGCCGAGGCGATAAGCGACCCGGACGGGGCATTGGCGAGATTGGGCGACATCTTGCGGCCGGATGATGTTGTTCTGTTGCTGACGTCAGGCGAGCTTGGCGGGCTGATACGAACCATTCCACAACTCGTCGAGGCGAAGTATCCGAGCTAAGGGCCGCGGCTTGATGGTGCGGAACGGTTCTTGCCATTCGGCCTGCAAGTCATCGAACTGCAACAGCTTTTGGCTAACCCACGCGCAGCGCCAATCCTGAAAAATGCGCTTAGCGGGGACGATCGATGATGAAGCCTTCCTTCGTGGTTGCAATTGCCGCCACCATCGCGGCCGCGACCGCGGCCGGCCCGGCAGTGGCCGGCAAAGCGACCCTAAATCTCGTGCTTGTGCTCGACGGCTTGCGGCCCGATTCCATTACCGAGCAGGAAACCCCCAATCTTTGGCGGCTGCGCGAGGAGGGGGTGAATTTTCCAAACGGTCACGCGGTATTCCCGACCGTGACCCGTGCCAACGCGGCAGCAATCGGGACCGGCGTCTATCCCGACCGCAACGGCATTTTCGGCAATCGACTCTATGTCCGGCAGGTCGATCCGAATCGGGCGTTCAACAACGATAATCACAAGAACCTGCTCCGGCTCGATGCCGTCACCGGCGAGCGCATGGTGCTGACCAAGACCCTGGGTGAAATTCTCGCCGAGCGCGGCAAGACCCTGGCCGTCGTCAGCTCGGGCTCGACCGGGAGCGCGCTGTTGGTCAATCCGCGTGCGCCAAAGGGCGTCGGCGTGCTCGTGAATGCCGATTGGGAGCCGGGCGTGCGGGTGGCATTCCCCGACAAAGCGAACGAGGCAATCCTGCGCCGCTTTCCGGCCGCACCGAAAAAGGGCGGCGCCAAGGATCCGTATCTCGATCAGGTCAGCTGGACCGGGCAGGTGCTGCGCGACTACGTGCTATCAGAGCTCAAGCCCGACGTGATCGTCAACTGGCTCACCGAGCCCGACCACGTCCAGCATGCGGCCGGCGCAGGCTCCACGGAGGCCCGCGCGGCCATTCGTCATGACGATCGCGAGGTCGGCCTCGTGCTCGACCGGTTGCGCGAGCTCGGGCTGATCGACAAGACCAATATCATCGTCGTTTCCGACCATGGCTTTGGTCACGGCATCTTCGGCGTCAATGTCGCTGATGAACTGATCAAGGCCGGGCTCAAGCTCGGTCCCGACAGCGATGACGTCGTCCTCGCCAGCAGCGGACAGACCATGTCGCTGCATGTCCGCGATCGAAATCCGGAACGGATCGGCGCCATTGTTTCCTTCCTGCAGCGGCAGCAATGGGTCGGTGTGCTTTTCACCGCGGGCAAACAAGGCGGCTCGGGCGTGCCGGTGGAAGGGCAGATGCCCGGCACGTTTGCGCTGGAACTGGTTCACCTCGCCAACAGCGAACGCGGTCCCAACATCGTGTTCACCTTTCCCTGGAGTTCGGCCAAGAGTCCGTCGGGCGTATCCGGAACTGATTACACCGAGGCGGCCACCACCGGGCCGCTCACCGGCACCGCCGGCAACCACGGCAGCATGAGCCCATGGACCGTCCGCAACACGTTCCTGGCCTGGGGCGCCGATTTCAAGCGTGGCGTGACCGTGCGCACGCCCTCGAGCAATGTCGACCTTGCGCCGACCTTGCTGGCACTGATGAATCTTGACGGCGAGGTCGACCTCAGCCGCTTTGATGGACGGCCGCTGCGCGAGGCCTTCGTCGGTGGCCCCGATGAGGAACAGGTGCCGATCCAGGTCAAAACCTATTTCGTCAAGACCGATGACGACAGCTATCGCGCCGCGTTGCAGCTGACCGAACTCGACCGCCAGCGCTACATCGACAAGAGCTGGCGCATGCGCTGAGCGGGCACCGGCGCGCCTTCCGGGCGGGTCGCACAGGCGCCCGCCCGATGCTACGCTCCCCGCATCCGGGGAGGAAAACAAAAATGCAAAAAGTTCTGGTCGAGAACAATGCCGACGGCACCACGCTGGTCACGATCAACCGGCCGGAGCGCCGCAACGCCATCTGCGCCGAGACGGCGCTGTTGCTGCAGAAAGCTTTTCAGGAATTCGAGCGCTCGCCGACGCAGAAGGCCGCGGTATTGACCGGCGCCGGCAATGAGGCGTTTTCCGGCGGCGCCGACACCGGCAATTTTCCGGAACTGTGGCGCTGCATCCCGACCGTCGGGTTCGAGACGACAAAGCCGATCATCTCGGCGGTGGGCGGCTGGTGCGTCGGCGGCGCGCTGGTGCTGTCGATGATGTGCGATCTGACGGTCGCGGCCGAGAACGCCAAATTCTCCTACCCCGAAGCGCGGATGGGATTTACCGGCGGCATGATCGCGGGGTTAGCTGCGCGGATCCCGCACAAGATCGCGATGGAGATGATGCTGCTGTGCCGTATCGTCGAGGTGCAGCGCGCCTGGAATATCGGCCTCGTCAACGAGGTGGTGCCGGCCGGGCAGCAGGTCGAGGTCGCGCTGAAGATGGCGCGCGAGATGACCGAGTTCTCGCCGCTGGTGCTGAAAACCCTGAAGCGCTTCGTCACCGAAGGCGTCCTGCCGCACGGACCCTCCGAACAATCCGGCCGCGCCCAGCGCCAGCTTCATGAAGTAAAGGAAAGCGAAGACGCGATCGAGGCCGCCGCCGCGGTCAAGGAAAAGCGCCGCGCGGTTTATAAGGGACGGTAAGACTTCGTAGGGTGGGCAAAGGCGCGCTTGCGCCGTACCCACCATCTACTCTCGGGGCGTTGTGGTGGGCACGCTTCGCTTTGCCCACCCTACAGTCCGCGGCCAACCTTCAATCCGGCTTCAACCCGCCCGCTTGAACCACCTTGGCCCATTTTACCGTCTCTTCCGCGATCAGTTTGCCGAAATCGGCCGGCGTGCCCGGCAGCGGTTCGCCGCCGATTGCGGCGAGGCGGACTTTCATGCGGGCGTCGGCGATGCCTGCGTTGATTTCCTTGTTGAGCTTGGCGATGATCTCCGTTGGCGTCCTGGCGGGCGCGCACATGCCGTACCACTGGCTGGTTTCATAGCCCGGCACGAAATCGCCGACCGGCGGCAGCTCCGGTGCCACTTCCGCCCGCGCCGCCGTGGTCACCGCCAGCGCTCGCAGTCTGCCGCTCGCGATATAATCCGTCGTGCCCGGCGCGGTCGCAAACAGCACCTGCACCTCGCCGCCGAGCAGATCGGTCAGCGCCGGGCCCTGGCCGCGATAGGGCACGTGCACCATGTTGACGCCGGTCATCATCTTGAACAGCTCGCCCGCCATATGCGGCGCGCTGCCATTGCCGGCGGAGGCCATGTTGACCTTGCCCGGATTGGCCTTGGCATAGGCGATCAATTCAGGGACGGTTTTCACCGGCATGGACGGGTGCAGCAGGATGATCATCGGCACGCGGATGATGCCGGCGACCGGAGCGATGTCGCGGATGAAGTTGAATTTCAGATTATTGTAGAGCGCAGCATTGACCGCGTTCGGCACGGTGGCGAGCAGCAACGTGTAGCCGTCGGGCGCGGCGCCGACCACGGCCTCGGTGCCGATATTGCCACCGGCGCCGGTGCGGTTTTCGACCACGAAGGATTGCCCGAGCCGCTCGTTGAGCCACTGGCCGATCAGCCGCGCCGTAATGTCGACGCCGCCGCCGGCGGCAAAGCCGGCAACGATGCGCACCGGCCGGGACGGGTAATCCTCCGCCATGGCTGCATGCGGAAACGCCGGCGCGGCGAGGCCGGCGGCCGTGAACTGCAGGAAATGTCGGCGATGAATTTGACGGTGAATTGTCATGGGCGTGCCCCCCGGGAACGCCAATGCTAGCTCAATTCCAGAGGCTGGCCTAGTTTTCGCGACCCGAGGTCGTGGACCTTGCGCCTGAGGACTCACGGCTTGAGGACACCAGCGCCGAGGTGGCAAACTTCACGGCTTCGGCTTCGCGAAGCTCCTTGCGAATTCTTCTCGCTTCCCGCAGCGTCCGCTGGATGTTCTTGTCGGCGGAGCCGTCGTCAAAGAACAGCATCGTTTCGCAGCTGATGCACTGGCGGGAATAGCCGCTCTGCAGCCGTCGCGCCTTTTCGCGAAAACACGATTTGCAGCGGTGGCAGCGGATTTGAACCGAATCGTCCATCGTCTGGTCCCTGGGCCGCGGGCCGTTACCCGTCTTGTTTGGAAGGTCGATTATCGGGCAGCTGTACCGGAGCTTCCTTAAGAGATCGTCCTCGCATCCTGTCGCCATTTAGCTTTCGGCAATGCGATTCCAGGCCAATGCTTTAAGCTTATGATTAACCGTTCCGAAACTCCGTCTCGCCAAACGAAAAGGCCCGCCTGAGAGCGGGCCTTCCCGTCATTGCATCGGTTGCTAGATCGCGATGCCGTAATAGTCGTTGACCGTGCGCACGCGCGCAGGGTCGGACCAATTCCAGGCGTTGTCATTGCCGTATTTCGGCGCGCCCTGCAGCTGGCTCTCGGTAATGCCGGTGCGATAGCCGCCGAGATTGGTGTCGTATTTCAGCGACTGCCAGGGCAGCGGATAATGCTCATCACCGATCCCGAGAAAGCCGCCAAAGCTCAACACCGCATACGAGACCTTGCCGCTCATCTTGTCGATCATGACGCGTTCGATCGATCCGATCTTGGTGTCATCGGCGCCGTACACGGCGGTTCCTTCCACCTTATCGCTGCCGATCAGGGAACCGGTTTCTCTTGCTTCCGTAACCATGTTGCTCCTCCATTGTTTGAGAACGAGCAACCGGCGGAATCACGAATTGTTCCTGCGAAGATTCGACGCGCCTCTGAGTTCGACGCACAGGTCGCATAGCAAAAAAGTTTCGTCATGCCCGGGCTTGTCCCGGGCATCCACGTCTTGGCCTCCACTAAGCAAGAAAGACGTGGATGGCCGGGACAAGCCCGGCCATGACGAAGTCTTTTTCACGCCACGCGGTGCAGCGCGCAGAGCTTGTTGCCGTCAGGGTCGCGCAGATAGGCGATGTAGAGCTTCACCCCGCTGCCTTCGCGGATGCCGGGCGGATCCTCGCAGGTCTTGCCGCCATGGGCGAGGCCCGCGGCATGAAACGCGTCGGCCTGTTCGGGCGAATTGGCGGTAAAGCCGATCGTGCCGCCATTGGCGTGGCATGCTTCCTTGCCGTCGATCGGCTTCGACACCGAGAAGGTGCCGGTCTTGCTGCGGTAGAAGATGCGGTGGCGGTCGACCCGCCCGGGCGGAATGTCGAGCGTGCCCAGCAAGGCGTCATAAAACACCTTGGCTTTTTCCAGATCGTTGGTCCCGATCATGACGTGCGAAAACATAATGTCTTTCTCCCCAAAGTTGCGCCGAGCGACCGGCGACGTTTTGTCCTGTTTTTTGCGAGGTCGAACGTAACAGCGCAGGCCGGAATAGGGAAGTGATTGACGTCGGGCTTATCGGGCAACGTGAAATCAGGGTGCGTTCGGCCGTTGCCTACGCGGGTGCCGGGCCGGCATTCAGCAGCTGGGAAACCGCCGTGACGAGTTGCGCCGGCGCGAACGGCTTCTGCACCAGCACGCTGTTGGGCACGCCGCGCGATGACCATTCATCCGCGGCCAGGCCCGTCATGTAGATGACCGGACAATGCGGGTCGATCTCCCTGACCTGTCGCGCCACGTCCCAGCCGCTCATCGCGCCCTTCAGGCTGACATCGGTGACGAGCGCCCGGTAGCTCTTGACCCGGCCCCTGACCAGGGTCAGCGCCTCTTCGCCTGACGACAGAATGTCGGTTGCAAAACCGCCGTCGATCAGCGCTGCTTCGACGATACCCTGCAACGGGTACTCGTCTTCGACGACGAGAATGAGGGGAGATTCCGACAACGCTATCCTCTGGCTTGGTCGATCGTACTGGGTGTGCGCAACGCGCGGGCTCCTGCGCCGTTCAACCAACCGAAATCCTGTTCAGGCTATAACGTTGGCAAGATGATGACCGCCACCGGGAACCGGCAGTGAGGCTCTCGTTCATGAATTCGTGAACGATGATTGCGTTCCCGCCGCATGTCCGTTTTGCGCGATTTACGCCATTTCGGCTCGGCCAGGCGCGCAGTAGCTTGCGCGCCGAATCGCAACGGATGTCAGAGCCAAGCAACCATGAACTGGCGACTTGTAAAATGGATCGGCGTCGGCGCCCCGGCGCTGTTCGCACTCGTCTTTGCGGGCTGGATTTTTACGCTGCCTCCGGCGGCTTCGTTTGCGGCGCCGCCGCCGATCGCGAAAGAGGAGGCCGAGGCCACCCTTGCCGCGCTGAAGCCGCCGAAACGTCAGCGTCCGCTGATCGCGATCATCGGCATCAATGACGCCACGGAAACCACGGATTATCTGATGCCCTATGGCATTCTGCGGCGCGCCGATGTCGCCGATGTGGTGACGCTGGCAACGGGTGCGGGTCCGATGTCGCTATTCCCGGCGCTCAAGATAGAGCCGCAGGCGACCACCGCTTATTTCGACGCGCAGCATCCTGATGGAGCCGATTATGTCATCGTCCCCGCCATGAGCCGGGACGATGATCCATCTGCGCTGCAATGGATCCGGAGTCAGGCCGGCAAGGGTGCGATCGTCATCGGCGTCTGTGCCGGAGCAAAAGTCGTCGGCGACGCCGGATTGCTCCACGGCAAGCGGGCGACGACGCATTGGTATTCGCTGAAGGAATTGCAGGGCAGGCATCCGTCGATCCGCTATTTCGCGAACCGGCGGCTGGTGGTCGACGGCGCGGTTGCTACGACGACGGGAATATCAGCGTCGATGCCGATGTCGCTGACCCTGATCGAGGCCATCGCCGGCCGCGACAAGGCCAAAGCCGTCGGCCGCGACATCGGCCTTGCCGACTGGGACGCGCGTCACGACAGCAGCGCCTTTCAGTTCACGCGCCCGTTCGCGCTGACGGCGATGCGCAACGTCATGGCCTTCTGGAATCGCGAGCAGCTTGGCATCGAACTTTCGCCCGGCATGGACGAAGTGTCGCTGGCCCTCGTCGCGGACGCCTGGTCGCGCACCTATCGCTCACGCGCAGTAACGTTTGCCGCTACCGCCGGCGTGCAGGAGACCCGCACCGGCATCCGCGTTGTGCCCGATCAGGTCGCCGCCAACTGGCCCGCGGAGCGGCGGCTGCCCGATATCGGTGCTTCGCCGCCGGCCAAGGCGCTGGACCAGACGCTTGCCGCAATCGAGGCGCGTTACGGCATGCCGACCGCCGACTTCGTCGCGATGCAGCTGGAATATCCGAGGCATGGTGCGCGCGTTGAGATAGGCGGAGCGGCCGCACCGCCGTTGGGGCAGAATCGCTTACCTTAGGGAGCCGGAGAGTCGACTCGAATCCGCCGATGGGGCAATCTGCATGACATACTTGCAGCCATTGCGCGCACAAACGGAGCTTCCATGAGCGCTATCAATCGCATTCCTTCCGGACTATCGGCCGTTGCGGCCTGCTTCTTCACCTTCGCCGCGCCGGCCGGCGCACAACCATTGGCGACCAACGGGATCGGCGTCGCGTCCTGCGAAAAGCTGGCCAAGGAGATGAAGCCGGAAGAGGGCTTCAATAACGTGACCAACTCCCTGATATTCTATTGGGTCCAGGGCTATATGAGCGCCGCCAACATCGCGTTGCTCGAGGGCGACAGCCAGTATGTCGACCTCTATTTGATGAACGAAAAGAAGATCCTCCCGCTGATCTACGAATTCTGCCAGAAAAACCCGGGCAAGAAGCCGATCAGCGTCATCGATCAACTGATCGAGGATACAGACAAGGTCGAAGGCAAGTGGAAGAGCGGCACCGTCCCCTGGGCTGCGGACGACGACTAGAATTTGTGTCCCCCGAGCCGGTACACATAGCTCCCGGCTATGCGCTCGTGCCGCTCCTCTCGGCTTGGGCGCCAGCTGCGGTTTTCGGCTCGTCGATTGCTCCGCCAGCAGCCTCAACTGTTTTGCGGCTTTTTCGCTCTTACGCATGCCGCAGCCGCAGCCCGCAGCAATGCGGGCTGTTTTCCTTACAACATGCCGCGTTGCAGCTGCTTTGATTCAGCTATGCGACGGGCGGCGACGGGAGCGAATGCTCGAGGAAAAAACGCAGTATTTCCCTTGTGGCATCGGGTCCTCGCGGATCAGTATAGGAGCCCGCGGGGCTGCCTCCCGACCATGCGTGTCCGGCACCGTGCACATTCCAATGCTCCAACATTGCGCGCCCGTTCGCGTCGCTATGAATTGTGCGGGTATAGGCATGGCCCCCCGCTACCTGCCCGCGGTGCACCTTCTCTTGTGTCCTCCTCGTTCTCATAGACTTGAGAATTTGGTCGCCGTTGTTTGGATGCACCGTAGTGTCGCGATCGCCGTGAAAAACAATGGTCGGGACAGGTGGTCCGTCACCTGAAATGACGCTACCGGGGCTGCCACCTTGCCGCATGGCGGCAAATGCAGAGGGTATGTCCGTGGCGGCTCCGCAGGCGAGGCCGGAATGGATTCCAACCGCCGCATACAGATCTTTGTAGGTTGCTCCCATGATAGCCGCAGCGGCGGCCCCGGCCGACAGGCCGCCGACATAGACGCGCCTTTGATCGACCGAATAGTCGTGCATGATTTGACGCGTGATACCTGCGATAAGCGAAGGTTCACCTCTGTCCCGCTGCTGGTCTGCCGTGCGAAACCAATTCCAGCATTTCGCTTGGTTGGCCTTGCTGTGCTGTGCAGGATAGACCACGAAGCAATTTTGTTCTTCTGCAACAAAGTTCATTCTGGTACCGGCAGCGAAATCGTCCGGTGACTGGGTGCAGCCGTGAAGCATGACGACCAAAGGAAGTGGTTGTCCCTGATAGCGGCTGGGGATGAAAAGCCTGTAGGCGCGACCTCCCGCCGGATTGCTGTAGGCACCCTCGATGAATCTCGCGCCCGCCGGCACGATGTCCGGATTGGACAGCGGCGTGCGATTCAACACATCTCGCAGCCCGATCCCCGAGTGCTCCTTTGCGCGATTCAGCAGCGCTCGGAGCATACGCGGTTGGGAAGATGCGGACCCAGCCAATTGAGGACTATCCGTCTCCTCAATGGGATTGGCCTTGGCGTCGATGATCAGCGCACCGCTGCGCCATGTCGCGTCTGGCGCGCTCTCCCCACGAAGCATGCGCTGAAGGAGTGCGGTGGCCTCAACGAGTTGGCCTGCGCGTGTGAGGCGGGTGGCTTCGCGAACAATGTCCTGCTTAATCATGCCGTCACCGCATCCTGTCGGCGAGAGCCGCTTTGACCGCCGGACTGGCATGCAAAGCTCCCAGCACGGAGACGGAGGCTATGGTCGCGCGCGCAAGCTCGGGCGTGACGTCTTGGGCGATACTGGCAAGGCCGAGGACATTGATGTGGAGTGTCTCACCGGCTCGTCGTGCTGCTTCAAGGTCCTCGCGGCTGTAGTTCCGCAGACCGAGGTCCAGACTTTTTCGGGCCGTTGACTGCTTTACAACGTCTGCGTGACGTTCGAGTTGGTTCCGGATCGCTGTCCGGATGAAATCAGTTCGGTTCGAATAGAATCCTTCCTGAACCATTAGATCGACATGACCAAGGTCGACATAACCAAGATTGATCGTGATTTTTTCGGTGTCAGGGGGCTTAGGTCGAAACTCCTGTACATTGCTCGCCATCATCACTTAACTCCATAGGCCATCTGTATGGATGTCATATGGATGGTATACGGTGCCAATCAAGGTCAGAACCTCGGGTTCGGCCAAAAAAAACGGCCCGCCGTAGCGGGCCGTCTCGTGGTTTCGCCTATCGAACTCCGCCGCCGTACAGCGCGCGTTCCTTTCGGACCTCATCCGCGCCGTAGGGCTTGCTGGCGGGATCGAACGACTTCCACCCGGTCTTCTGCCAGGCGGCGCTGCGGTCGCGCAGGTTGACGGCAGACTCGTTCAATGCCGTCTCAAAGCGGGAACGGTCCGCTTCGGCAACCCGTGCCGACACCAGCGTGCCGCCTCGGCGAATGCCTTCGGCATAGGAGTGAGCATCGGCTTCCGAAACGCCGGCTTGCGTGAGCGCGCCGACGATACCGCCGGTGGCGGCGCCCGCGGCCGCGCCAACCGCCGTTGCGGCGAGCCAACCGGCCGCAACAACGGGCCCCAGTCCGGGGATCGCCAGCAAGCCCAGTCCGGCGAGCAGGCCGGCTGCGCCACCGACGCCGGCGCCGATGCCGGCACCCGTGCCGGCACCTTCGGCGCGGTCGTCGGTGCCATCGCGGTCGCGATCCACCTTCTTGTCGGTGTTGAACCAGCCGTCGGAATTGTTGGCGACCAGACTGATGTCCGAGTGCGGCACGCCGGCGGTCTCGAGGCGCTGCACGGCTTGCCGAGCGTCAGCGTGATTGTCGTATAGGCGCGAGATTGTGACGGTCATTTTTATTGTTCCTTACTTGGCAGTATTGACGTTGCCTTGAAAATCGACGCTCACCGCAGTAGCGGACCCGCTCTTGCTGGCCTTGCCGCGCCACACGCCATTGTCGTCCTTCTTGAGTTCGGTGACGTTGGTGTAGCCGGCATCCTCGATTTTCGACTTGGCTTGTCCTTCGGTGAAACTGTTGCGACCCGCGACAGGAGCGTTGGAATTGTTTTGTCCGGCGCTGTTGACCGCGTTGTTGTTCGGTCCGGACTGCGCCGGCGGATTTTGCGCCGAGGCCGTGGTGGCCGCCAGCAATCCGATACAAACGAAAAGAACTGAGCGTTTCATAATTTTCTCCAGAGTTTCAGGAGCGGGCCTAATCTCTCGTTATGTCTTTGGTTCCTCGCATCGCGACGTTATGCGTCTTTCGTCCGGCGCCACGCGACCGGTCAGTATGATCGTTGGCGGCTTTCGTGGCGGTCAGTGCCGCCGCTGTGCGAATGGACAAATGCAGACGACAATCGAACCCATCTGACGGCTGGCGTGGAACCCGCCGGGAACTGGCACGTTACAGGCGCGGGGATTCAGTGATTCAAAGAAGGAGACGCACATGTCCCGCGGGATGCCATCGATGACAGCGCTATTGGGCTTGCTCGCTTTGGCGGGCTACCAGAACAGGGACAAGATCGCCGAGATGTTGAAAGGCGCGACCGGCAATACGCAGCCAGGCCAGCAAGGTGCCTCGGACAATCCCTCGAACAATCCCTTGGGCGGCCTGCTCGGCAATCTCAGCGGGGCTCTCGGCGGCGCCGGCGTCGGCGGACTGCTGGGCGGCGGGCTCGGTGAGTTGCTCGAACGCTTCAAGGAGAACGGCCAGGGCGATGCCGCCGAGTCCTGGGTCGGCAAGGGACCGAACAAGGAGCTTCCTGCCCCGCAACTGAAACAAGCCATCGGCGCGGATGTGCTGGCGGCGCTGGAACAGCAAACCGGCCTGTCGCAGGAAGAACTGCTGGCAAGGCTTTCGCGCGAACTCCCGACCGCCGTCGATCAATACACGCCCGACGGACGCCTTCCGAGCTGACGCTCACAAACCGAGGATTTTGATATGGGCATTATCTGGACGATCATTATTGGTTTCGTGGCCGGCGTGATAGCGAAGTTCATCATGCCCGGAGACAACGAGCCCTCGGGGTTCATCCTCACGACGATCCTCGGTATCGTCGGGGCGTTTGTTGCGTCGTTTCTCGGGCAGGCACTCGGCTGGTATCGGCCCGGCGAGGGCGCCGGCCTGATCGGCGCTGTCGTCGGCGCTATCGTGGTCCTGCTCGTCTACAGCATGGTCGCCGGTCGCCGCCGCGCGGTCTGAGAGGCGTGCCGAGTCATCTCCTATTCGTCATGGCCGGGCTTGTCCCGGCCATCCACGTCTTTCTTGCTAATCGAAGGTAAGACGTGGATGCCCGGCACAAGGCCGGGCATGACGACGTTCGGTACATGAGCGATGTTCGGGATCCGTGCAAAGCTTCGCAAGCCCCGGAAAGACGGCTTGATGTGAGATGCCGCTCTCTCCCCGTCATTGCGAGCGGAGCGAAGCAATCCATGGTGCGCCAAGCCGAGGAATGGATTGCTTCGCTTCGCTCGCAATGACGGCGAGGTGCGACAAAACGGCCCGACGGGCAAATCAGTTTTGATTTTCAGAAATTGTGTCAAGCCCTAAATTTCCGAAAACCAAAAATATTTCTCTTTCCTTCGACCCCAAATCACCGGTTTATTCTCGCCATCCCGTCCCATTCAGAGGGGCGTTGGCCATCGTCACAACGAGGGGCGGGTCGCGGTGGACGCTGAGGTTGCGATTGACGGTCGCGGCTGATGCGTACGGTGAAAGCGTGTGGTCCTGGCGCCCGTAACGGCGTCAAGCTCCGAAGAAGCTAACGCTTCCGAGGGGTGACGGTGGCAATAGAGGCCGTCTCACCGGGGAGAGCGCGTCATAAGCCGTAAAGCCATTGCGCAGGGAGTGTCGGATGTTCTCCGCTGCCCTGTATGCTCATGTGCAGCATTCTTATGCACAATCGCACATGAGACCGCGGGTGCAGCGCGCATCCGGCATTCCCTGCGCCCTCTGAATTTTTGAGGGCGGGAAGTTTCCAGCAAAGCTCGGGCGCAATGCGCCGCGAGAATGCGAAAGTGTGTTTTGAATAATGGCGCAACAACAAACACCGCCGTCGTCCCGGGCTTGACCTCAGATGCGCAATTGCGCATCGGGGGACCCATACGCCGCGGCCCATCGGTGAGAGCTCTGGCGTTAGCGACCTTCTACAAACAATGACTACCGCGGCGTATGGGTCCCGGCGTTCGCCGGGACGACAACTGAGATTTTGGCAGCACTTTCCTCAAATCCCCGCCGGCTCCTTCACGTGCTCGATATCGGGCAACGGGGCGCCGGCGATCATGGCTTCGAAGCCGCGCAGTCGTTGATAGATCGAGATCAGGTCGACGATCGTGCTCCAGGAGTTGATGAGGTATTGAAACGCGTTTCTCACTTGCGTGAACGCATTGAGGATCTGGTTCAGGGTGCCGAGCGTGATCTTGCCGGCCACGATCGTCGGCCCCAGCAGGATGTAGGGAAAGACGACGTCGGTCTGCAGATACACGATGCGGCCGATGTTGAAGTAAAGAAAGTTCAAATAGAGCCGGAAGTAGTTTTTCCGTATGTTGAGGAAAAGCTCGTCGAGCGTCGGCGGATCGGCGCGGGCCGGATCGTCTTCGCCGAGCACGAGCTCCTTGCGGTAGGCCGCTTCGACGCGCTGGTTGAAGAACTCGATGCCTGGCAGCTTGATGCCGATCAAGGCCAGTGCGCCGGTGCCGAGGATCGACCAGATGATTGCAGCGAACACCAGCGGGTAGGGAATGGCGCCGATCAGGGGCAGTTCGGTGATGTCGGCGGACAGCTTCACCAGCACAGGCAGGAAGGCGATCAGCGTCAGCACCGCGCTGATGAAGTTGACGCCGAGCTGTTCGGTGATGGTGGCGAATCGCATGGTGTCTTCCTGCACCCGCTGCGAGGCGCCCTCGATGGTGCGCAGCCGCGGCCAGTTCGAGATGTAAAAATCGTTCATCGCGGTGCGCCAGCGGAAGATGTAGTGGCTGACGAAGAACCGCGTCAGCACGCCGACGATGACGGCCACAAGCGCAATGCCGGCAAACGTCGACAATTGGGCGTAGAACTGTTCGACCGTGACCGGGGCGGATTTCGAGAGCGCCGCCTGGATCATGTTGTAGAACGGCCCGTACCAGGTGTTGACGGCGACGCTGACCTGGACCTGAAAATAGGTGGCGAACAGGATCAGCGCGGAGCCCAGAATGGACCAGAACGACCAGGGATGCGGCTCGAACCACATCCAGAAGGCGGCGAACGCGCCGACGAAAAGGACAAAGTAGAGATCGAACCACAGCGACCGTTCCGACCAGAAGATGGCGACGCCGACGCCTCCCGGCCCCGACGACCCGTACAGTTCGCTGGCGAAGCTGTACCAGAGCGTCATCGCCAGCGCCGTCCAGGCGATCGCCGACAGAAAGAAGATTTTCGGGCGGGGGAAGAATGAAACGAACATTCGGTTGTCTCTCAGGTCAGAGGATTCTCAGTTGTCATCGCCCGCGAATGCGGGCGATCCAGTACTCCGCGGCGCCAGTGACAGGCCCGAAAAGCCGCAGCGTACTGGATACCCCGCCTTCGCGGGGTATGACGGTGGCATTTGGAGCGACACACTCACAACTCTCTCGCGTTACTGAACGCAAACGACGACACGCGCCGCGTGTTTTCATCCAGGATCAGGGTGCGCGTGATCGGCGGCTCGGCGCGCTGGCTGCAGTTTTCGCGCTCGCAGAGCCGGCAGTTGACCCCGATCGGCGTGCCCTCGGTTTTCTCCAGGTCCATGCCGGCGGCATAAACCAGTTTGGCGGCATGGCGGATTTCGCACCCCAGACCGATCGCAAAGCGCGGCTGCGGCTGCGGGTGCGGCGCCACCGGCCGGCGCACCATCTGCGCGATCGAGAAGTAACGGGTGCCATCTGGCAATTCGATGACCTGCTTGAGCAGCCGGTCCGGCGTGTCGAAGGTCGAATGCACGTTCCACAGCGGGCAGGTGCCGCCGAATTTCGAGAACGGAAACGTGCCGGAGGAAAACCGCTTGGAAACATTGCCGGCATTGTCGACGCGCAGCAGGAAGAACGGCACGCCGCGCGCGTTCGGCCGCTGCAGCGTGGTCAGGCGATGGCAGACCTGCTCGAAACCGGCATTGAAGCGCTGCGCCAGCACGTGCACGTCGTAGTTCAGCGCTTCGGCCGCGGCATGAAACGCCTGGTAGGGCATCATGGTGGCGGCGGCGAAATAATTCGCCAGCGTAATCCGGTAGAGCCTTCGTGGCGTGTCATCGAGCGGGCCGGCACGGTTGACGATGGCATCGATGCTGGCGCTGCATTCGGCAAGCCCGATCTGCAGCGCGAGCTGGAAGGCGCGGCCGGGACCGTCGACCAGTTCGGAGACCAGCAGCTGCCGGCGATGGCGGTCGAACCGCCGCAGCGTCTCGCGCATCACGTCGACAGGCATGATGCGGGTGACGATCGAATGCTTTTCGCGCAATCGCGCGGCGAGGGCCGCAAACAATTCCTCGGACGGCACGCCGAGTTCATCGCGCAGGCTTTCCGCGGCCTGTTCGAGTTCGGGAAAGTAGTTGCGGTTGGCCTCGATCAGGTCGCGCACCCGCTCGATCGGATTGGTCTCGAATCGGGTTCCCTCGTCGCGGTCGGCCATTTGCGCCGCGACCAGCGTTTCGCCGCGGCGGGCCTCGGTATAGGCGGCGTACAGCCGTTGCAGGGAATGAGTCACACCGGGGCACAATTCAGCCAGATCGCGCAATTCCTGCTTCGGCAGGTCGATTTGCCGGAACAACGGATCGGAGAATATCTCGTTCAGTTCGGCGAAAAAGCGATCTTCGTCAGCGGTCGCAAGATCGCGCAAATCGAGGTCATAGGTCTCCGCCAGCCGGAGCAGCAGCTGCGCGGTCACCGGGCGCTGGTTGCGCTCTATCAGGTTGATATAGCTCGGAGAAATCTCCAGACCCTCAGCCATCTGGGTCTGCGACAGGCCGAGCTGCTGGCGGATCCGGCGAAACCGCGGACCGACAAACAGCTTCTTTCCGGACTCACCAGCCATGTCAGCCCTTCTGACGGATTTTGTGACAAAATTAACAAAATGACATCTGTGACATGTTCAGATGTTACATGACATCACCATTCAGAATCAAGCTATCTATACGAAATCAGGATTTTGGCGTTTAGCTCTCGGTACGTTTTTGCAATGCACTGTCATGAATGTCGATTACGGCAAAGAGTGGCGAATGCGGCAAATTAGTCGTCACCGAAAGGATTAAGCAAATGAACTATCAGCCACGTGCCATCGACCAGGCCATCAAGGGACCCGCTTCCTACGCGAGCGAGCTTGCCGCTGCCAAGGCGCTGCTCGAGACCCAGCCGACCTGGAACGGCGTCACCGCCGAAGCCGTGGCGCGCATGCGTCTGCAGAACCGCTTCAAGACCGGCCTGGACATCGCCCGCTACACCGCGGCGCTGATGCGCAGCGATATGGCTGCCTATGACGCCGATCCGACCAAGTACACCCAGTCGCTGGGTTGCTGGCATGGCTTCATCGCGCAGCAGAAGCTGATCTCGGTGAAGAAGCATTTCGGCGGCAAGACCGATCGCCGCTATCTCTATTTGTCCGGCTGGATGATCGCCGCGCTGCGTTCCGAGTTCGGACCGCTGCCCGACCAGTCGATGCACGAGAAGACCTCGGTGCCGGCGCTGATCGAAGAGCTCTACACCTTCCTCCGTCAGGCCGACTCCCGTGAGCTCAACGATATCTTCCGCGCCATCGACGCCGCCCGCAAGGCAGGCGACAAGGCGAAGGAAAAGGAACTGATCGAGAAGGTCGACAACTTCCAGACCCATGTCGTGCCTGTGATCGCCGACATCGACGCCGGCTTCGGCAATGCGGAGGCGACCTATCTGCTCGCCAAGAAGATGATTGAAGCAGGTGCGTGCGCGCTGCAGATCGAAAACCAGGTCTCCGACGAAAAGCAGTGCGGCCACCAGGACGGCAAGGTGACTGTGCCGCACGAGGTGTTCCTGGCGAAGATCCGGGCGTGCCGCCATGCCTTCCTCGAACTCGGCGTCGAAGACGGCATCGTCGTGACCCGCACCGACTCGCTGGGTGCCGGTCTGACGCAGCAGATCGCCGTCAGCCACAAGCCCGGCGACATCGGCGATCAGTACAACAGCTTCCTGGATTGCGAGGAAATCACGGCCGAGAACGCCCGGAATGGCGATGTCATCATCAACCGCAACGGCAAGATGCTGCGTCCGAAGCGGCTCGCCAGCAACCTCTATCAGTTCCGTGCCGGCACGGGCGAAGACCGCTGCGTGCTCGACAGCATCACCTCGCTGCAGAACGGCGCCGACCTGTTGTGGATCGAGACCGAGAAGCCGCACATCGAGCAGATCGCCAAGATGGTCGATCGCATTCGCGAGGTCGTTCCGAACGCGAAGCTGGCCTACAACAACTCGCCGTCGTTCAACTGGACGCTCAACTTCCGTTGGCAGGTCTACGACGCGATGAAGGAAGCCGGCAAGGATGTCAGCAAGTACAACCGCGCCGAATTGATGAAGCCGGAATACGACGATACGCCGCTGGGCATTGAAGCCGACGAGCGCATCCGGACCTTCCAGGCCGATTCAGCCAAGCGCGCCGGCATCTTCCACCATCTGATCACGTTGCCGACCTATCACACGGCAGCGCTGTCGACTGATAATCTCGCGCGGGAGTATTTCGGCGAGCAGGGCATGCTGGGCTATGTGAAGAATGTTCAGCGTCAGGAGATCCGTCAGGGCATCGCCTGCGCCAAGCATCAGAACATGGCCGGCTCCGATATCGGTGACGAGCACAAGGAATATTTCGCCGGGGAAGCCGCTCTGAAGGCGGGCGGCGCCCACAACACGATGAACCAGTTCGGCTAACGGTAACAAGCAGGAGACTAGTCATGACGAAGAGCAATTTCTGGGTGATTGGCGGCGAGTTCGGCTCGATGAACTTCCACAAGCTCGTGGAAGGCTCGGCTCAGGTACAGGGACCTTTCAAGACCCGCAAAGAGGCAGAGGATGCCTGGCGCGCGGTCTCGGAAGAGAACCGTCACAAGGCCGGCGTGCGCTTTTCGATCGTCGAAGAGCCCTCCCGCATCTCGGCCTGAGCGGCTGCTGCCGACCAACTAGAAGAAACGTCCAAGGAAAACGTAAGTGGGCGGCCCCATCCGGATCTCCGGGTGGGGCCGTTCTGCTGTTTTCAACCGAAGCCCGGCTTTTCAACCGAAACCTAAGTCATTGGGAACAAACGACCTTTGCGGAAAACATGGTTACTGCTAGGTTAACCGCCGCCAACCCTTCAGGACAAAGGCGGGTCGTGAGATGTCAGACGTACAGAGTACCGCCCCTATTGAGCCGCAACCGACGCGGCTGCGCGACGCGCTGCGCAAGGCGCGGATCGAGGCCGCTGACCGCACCGGCGTCGTCGTCGAATTGCGCGACGCCGAAGTGGCGCGGCTCGAAATCATGAACGAGGCGCTCGATCCGTTGTTTGCGCAGGTCCCCGAAAAGGTCGACCTGTTCGATCGCGGCGTCAGCCAGGGCGAGACGCCGCGGCTGTGGATCGACGTGGTCGCGCATATCCTGATGGGACGCGACAAGCGCATCTACCGCTTCGTGCAGGACACCCGCTTCGGCCGCATCGTGCTGGCCGAATCCCACGACGTGCCCGTCATCGTCGATGCCGTCACCGACTATGTCGCGCGCCGCATGATCGAGCGCGAGCATGCGATGGTGGCAACGCCGATGGTCGAGCCGGCAGCCGAAGAGCCGCCGAAACGCCGCGGCGGCTTCGGGATGTTCGTGCTCGGCTTCCTGCTCGGCGCCGCAGCCCTGTTCGGCCTCGCGCTGTTTGCCAGCCTGAGAAACCTCTAGCGCGGAGCCTGAAGGGGACCTCGTGCCAGCCATCATCATCGGCAACGCCATCGTGGCGGTGATCGTCCTGGTCATCGCCGCGAGCCTGTACGGCAAATGGCTGACGTTGAGGCGTGCCGAATATATCCGCACGTTCCGCTGGCCAAGCGGGCTGCTGCAGCGGCTGGAGCAGCATCACCCGGGCTTCCAGCGCAAGGACAGCGCGCTGGTCTCGCGCGGCCTGCGGCAGTTTTTCCTCGCCTATCTCATGAGCGGCAAGCGCTACGTCTCGATGCCCTCGCAAGTCGCGGACGATCTGTGGCACGAGTTTATCCTCTACACGCGCGAGTACGATGCGTTTTGCCGCCGCGCGTTCGGCGGTTTCCTGCATCACACCCCGGCGGTGGTGCTGAGCGAGCATCGCAAAAGCAACGAGGGCCTGCGGCGGGTCTGGTGGTACTGCTGCAAGTACGAGAGTATCGATCCTGTCAGGCCGAGCCGGCTGCCGCTGTTGTTTGCGCTCGACAGCAAGTTCAAGATCGCCAACGGCTTTGTCTATCACCCCGACTGCGAGGAGTTGCGCAAGAACGGCAGCGGTACCGCATACTGCGGCGGTGATTTCGCGGACACGTCGGTCGATGGTTCGTCGTCCGGCTTCGGCGATGGCGACGGCGGCCACGCTAGCGGCGATGCCGGAGGTAGCGATGGGGGTGGTGGTGGAGACGGCGGCGGAGGTTGCGGCGGTGGGGGCGGGGACTAGCCCTGCCTGAACCAGTTACGACAACCTGACTTGCGCCAACTGCCGGATCACATTGTCATCGCCAAAGCCGCGCACGGTCTGCACGCAGCGCCAATGGTCGCCGTCGCGCTCGATCGAAAACAGATTATAGGCCGCAGCGGGATAGTGCCGGTGCGCCAGCGCCGACGCCGAAGGCACGCCGATCGCGGGAATCTGGCGGTCAGTGCCTTCGATCCACATGGTCGAATGGATGTGGTCGTGACCGTGCAGCACCAGTTCCACGCCATGGCGCTTCAGGAGCGCGCGCAGCTGCCGCGAATCCGTCAGCCGCTTGATGCGGGAATCCGAATGCAGGGGGTGATGGACCAGCAGCACCCGGAATGCCTGTTCGGACGACAATTGCGTCAGGATTTGATCCAGTTCATCGAGCTGGGCCCGCCCGAGCCTGCCGGTCGCCATCAGCGGCAGCGTCGGCACTGCCGAGGATACGCCGATCAGCGCCAGCGGGCCGCGCCGGCGCACGAACGGAAACGTCGCACCGTTGGGCCCGGCATCGCCGCGCAGATAGTCGCCGAACGTTCCGGCGAAACGATTCCTGGTGGCGCGCACGTAGGCGTCGTGGTTGCCGGGAATCACCGTGACTTCCTGCGGCGCGCCGACGCTTTCAAGCCAGGCCTGCGCCGGCGAGAACTCGGCTTCCAGCGCGAGATTGACCAGATCGCCGGTGACCGCGATATGGTCAGGCTGCTGGACCTGCATGTCCGCGACCAACGCGTCGAGCACCTCGCGGCGGTGGTATTTGTGGCGGTTGCGGGTCCAGTTGAGATAGCCGAGCGCGCGCTTGCCCGCGAGATCGCGAAAGCGTGCCGCCGGCAGCGGCGGCAGGTGCGGATCGGACAAATGCGCCAGCGTGAATGCGGCCATCAAAAACCTCGTCAGGAATCCTTGCGAGAAACCTTGCCAGAAACCCTGCAATGTATTGGCAAGCCAACCGTATCTGCGCAAGGATCAAACATCATGTCCGGCATCTGAGGTATTTGTGACCGCTCTGCAGAATCTTCGAAAACGCTTCGAGCCGCAGCTGCGGCGGGTAATGCATCTCTATTGGCGGATCGCCCGCGGCATGACGCTCGGGGTCCGCGGCGTCGTGCTCGACGGCGGCAACAGGGTGTTTCTGGTCAAACACAGCTATATCTCCGGCTGGCATCTGCCGGGCGGCGGGGTCGAGGTCGGCGAGACGTTCCTCGAGGCATTGCGGCGCGAACTCATGGAGGAGGGGCGGATCGAACTCACCAACGAACCACCCTTGCATGGCCTGTTTTTCAACGTCCACGTATCGCCCCGCGACCATGTCGCGGTCTATGTCGTGAAGCAATTCCGCCAGGACCGCTTGCCGCAGCCCAACCGCGAGATCGTGGAGTGCGGGTTCTACGATGCGGCTGCGCTGCCGGCGGACACTACCCGAGGTACGCGCCTTCGGATCGCCGAAGTGCTGGATTTCAAGGCGCGGACCGCGACCTGGCGCTGATTTTTGCGCAGGCGCTCGGTTGCGCCCCGCCATCACAGCCCCTAGAAGCGGAGCAGTCGAGCGGGGGCCGGACAGGATGAAACTGATTAAACTTCTCTGCGGCATCGGCTTCCTGGTGGTGCTGGCGAGCAATATCTTGACCATCTCGCGCTGGAGCGAAAGCCGCGGGGTTTATGACGACATCTGCTATCTGCGGCAGGCGCATCTGTTTCAGCGATTTGGCCTGGATGGGCTCAACACCGACCTCAAGCGTGAGGACGACCAATATCTCGCCAACAAGCTGAAGGAAATGGACTATCCCGAGTGGAACGTGACGACGCGGGCTCCCTGTCACGTCTGGATGGAGAAGACGAAAAAAACCGTCCTTCAATATCCACCTGGCACCGGGTTCATGCTGGCGTTATTCCCGGAAGGCTTTCAGGTCATGCCGCTTTATGTTCTGGCGTCGATCGTGATCGTCGGTTTTGCGTTCCTTGCAATGACTTATGCATCAACGCTCGCTTCGCTCGCATTGGTGGCCGTCTTCGGGGACGTCGCGATCTACCTGATGATCAATCCGACCAAGGCGAGCTATTCGGTTGCGCCGACCATGATGGTCTGCGCGCTCGCGGGCTGGCTCACCGCGAAGCTGTTCGCGGATCGGTCGCGGCACCGGCTTGTGCTGCTCGCACTGGTGGGGCTGCTGATCGGCCTGTCCGTGAATTTGCGCCTGCCGAACCTGTTCCTGTCGGCGGGCTATTGCCTGTATCTCGCCGGCGCGTTCCTGCTGGCGCGAAGCAGGGAGACGTTCCTGCAAGGGGCGGCATTCGGCGTTGCGTTCCTGATCGGCATGGCGCCGACGCTGATCGCGCATGCGATCAATGCGGGAAGTCCCTTCACGACGACCTATGGCGGACAAGACGTCGCGCCGCGGGAGCTGGATGCAGGTATCCTCTGGCAGTATTTCGGCGACGTGCAGTTCACCTTGCTGGCGATCGCGGCGGCATGGACCGCCTGGCTGTGGCGCTACAGTCAGGGGGGCGCGAGGCAGGCCGCCATTTTGCTCGCCACCAATCTGGTGGTGAACGCGATTTTCTTCATGACGCATCCGATCTTCACGCCCTACTACGTTATGCCGATCGACATGCTGACGCTGTGGACGCTGCTGTTCGCAACGCTCGATCTGCGCGGCAGGGCCGCTGCAGAGCCGGGCGTCCCTCAACTGGAAGAGGCCCTGAAGCGGCATAGGCGATCCATGGTCCACCTTGGCCCGGCAGGTCCGCGATGACGACACCGGCGTTGCGAGTTGCGGTTCTGGTGCCGTGCTTCAATGAGGAGGCGGCCGTCACGACCGTGGTCGCCGATTTTCGCAAAGTGCTGCCGACGGCCGAAATCTTCGTCTATGACAACAATTCAACAGATCGCACCGCCGACGTCGCGCGGACGGCCGGCGCGCAGGTGCGCAGCGAACGCCGTCAGGGCAAGGGTCATGTCATCCGGCGGATGTTTGCCGATATCGAGGCCGACATCTATGTGCTGGTCGACGGCGACGCGACCTACGACGCCGCCAGCGCCCCACGCATGATCGAGGCTCTGGTCAACGACCACCTCGACATGGTGGTGGGCTTTCGCGTCGATCAATCGGCCGCCGCCTACCGGCCCGGCCACCGCACCGGAAACTGGATGCTGACCGGATTCCTTTCGATGGTGTTCGGTCAGGCGTTCAAGGATATCCTTTCCGGCTACCGTGTGTTCTCGCGCCGCTTCGTCAAATCGTTTCCGGTGCTGTCGGACGGCTTCGAGATCGAAACCGAGCTCAGCGTGCATGCGCTCGAACTGGCGCTGCCGGTGGCCGAAATCGAGACACCCTATTTCGCCCGGCCGGAGGGGTCGTTCAGCAAGCTGAACACCTGGCGCGACGGCTTCCGGATCCTCGGCACCATCCTGAAACTCTATCGCTCGGAAAAGCCGCTGCGGTTCTTCACCGCGATCGGCGTGTTCCTGATGGTGATTTCCGTCGTCCTCGCGATCCCCGTCATCATCACCTATCTAGAGCACGGTCTCGTTCCGCGGCTACCGACCGCGGTTTTGTCGATGGGGCTGATGATTATGGCGGTGCTGTCGGTTTCATCCGGGCTGGTGCTGGACACGGTGACGCGCGGCCGCCGCGAGATGAAACTGCTGGCCTATCTGTCGCAACCGGCGATTAACAAGAAATGAGACAAAGCGGGCTTTAGCGCTGGCGGCAATGGACCGCGCCGCTGCCAGATGCTATTCCGCGCCTTACCATGAGCGAACTTTCCGTCACCATATTGCCCGAAACGCCAAAGGACGCGCAGGCGATCGAGCGCCTGCTCGAACGCACCTTCGGCCCCGGCCGCTTCGTGCTGAGTGCCTACCGGCTGCGCGAGCACGTCGATCATCTGCTCGATCTGTCGTTCACGGCGCGGATCGGTACGCTGATGGTCGGCTCGGTGCGCCAGTTGCCGGTTTGCATCGGCGATACCCCCGCCTTGATGCTCGGGCCGTTGACGGTCGAGCCGCCGTTTCGCAGCCGCGGCGTCGGGCGCATGCTGCTCGATCGCGCTCTTGCGGATGCCAAGGCAAAGGGCCATCGCCTGGTCATTCTGGTCGGCGACGAGGCCTATTACAGCCGTGTCGGATTCAAGGCCGTGCCGAAGGGGCGGATGACCATGCCTGGCCCGGTCGATTACAGCCGCCTCCTGGTCGCCGAACTCGTCGACGGCGCCTTCGACGGTGTCTCCGGTGCCATTCGCCCGGACTGGAGCAAGGCGCGGTAAGCAGTGTGTAGGGTGGGCAAAGGCGCTCTTGCGCCGTGCCCACCATCGCCCATTCGGTGCACGCAATGGTGGGCACGCTTCGCCCACCCTACGAAGTCTAGAACTTCAAGTTCGCAAAAGCGCGTACGCCAATGCCTGGCAGCAGAACCTCGTCCTTGTTGTACGACACCGAGTTGCGGATGTTTTCGTTCAACAGATTGTTGCCGACCAGGCCAACCGTCATTTCCCGCGCGCCGAACCAGGACGCATCGAGCTTGGTCCTGTAACTGAGCTCGGCCTTCAACAGATTATATCCCGCCGTCGGCGTCTCGCCGATCACGGCGATATCGTTCTGCGCGAAGGCGTGCAGCAGATTGACGCGCGCCAGCCAGTTGGCGTCGCGATAGAACAGGCCGCCCCCGAGCCGCTGCGGTGGAATCCGCGGTACGTTGGTCCCGTCCTCGAAGGTCGCGCGGACAATATCGTATTGTCCCTCGATCCCGAACAGACCGTTCCAGACCGGCAGCACATCGTACTGAAACTGGAATTCGCCGCCGCGGAAGGTGGCGTCGCGCTGGGAGTAGATCGCCTGGTTGAGTTCGAGGCCTGGGCCTGCCTGGCACACGCCGTCTTCGCATGTGTTGCCGGTCAGCCGCCGATAGATGAAGCCGTTGAACTTTGTGTAATAGCCGGTGATTTCAAATCGCAAGGGACCTGTTGCCCGTCGCAATCCGACTTCGACGGATTTCGCGGTCTCGATTCCCAGATTGGGATTGCCGATATCGAACGTGACGGTCGCATCGTGACCGCCGCGTGAAAACAGCTCGGCGGGTTTGGGGGCGCGCTCGACATATTGGCCGGTGATGCTCGCAACCAGATTCCATGGAAGATTCTGGATCAGGCCGATACTCCCGCTCTTCGGCGCGAAGTTGAGGTTGCGCGGCGTGGCGGGACCAATGGCACCGGGATCGACGTTGAGGTCGAACTCATCGGGAATGAAGGCCGGCGTCGTTCCAGTCAGGTGGGCGTGCTCGATACGCCCGGCAATCTGCGCCTTTGTCGTATCGCTGAATTTCAGTTCGTTGAAGATGTATCCGGCGACCTTGGTGTTCTTGTTTGGATCCCACAAGCCGTTCACTGGACTGCCGATATCATCCGGGCTTGGTGCTGTGAGTTCCTGATGCGACGCCTGGATGCCGACAGCCGTGGTGAGGGCGGCGAAGCGGACGTTGAATGGCGCCAGCTGCACCTCGACGCGGCCTTCCTGCTCCTTGTTGGTGAAGGTCTGGCGCACGCCCAGCGTCGTCAGGTCGGCGGGGTCGGCGAGGCCGATCTCATTGTGCTTATAGTCGGTGGCGCCCGCCCAGAAACGGATCGCATCGATTGCCGCAGCGTCCGGCCGGTATTCACCCTTGGCCGTGAACTTGGTTTGACGCGCGTCGATCCGGGTCTGGTGATCGGCGCCGTCGATGCCGGGTATGTGATAGAGCGTGTCGTTCTGCGTGACGGCCGCGCCGATGAAGCCGCCATGGAAGAAATATGAGCCGCCGATCGATGCGCCGGTGGCCTGCGCCGCGGAATTCGGCTGGCGTCCATCGACGGGGCGGGTCTGATCGAACAGATAGGGATAGCTCGGAATGCTGTAATCGCCCGACTTGCGTCCGTAGGCGTCGGCATGAATCGCAACATTGCCGCCGCCGGCGTCGAGCAGAATGCCGCCTTCGACGCCGCGATCGACCGAATTGACCGCGGTGCGGGTCTCGACGTTCACGCAGCCCGGCGATGCGGCATTGGCGAGCGGCGCCTTCACCGGAAGCCCATAGGTCTGAAATGCGGGTGCCGCGCAGGTGGGCAAAGCGTCCGGAATACGGTTGTTGGTGGCGCTGACAACGCCACCGATCGCCGTGGACCCGTAACGCAGGGTTGCCGGACCGCGGATGACCTCGATCTGGTTGGTCGAAAGCGGATCGATCGGCACGAAGTGATCTTCGCCGAGGTCCGACGCACCGTTGCTGCCGATGCCGTTCTCGACGATGCCGACGCGGTTGACATCGAGACCCCTGATGATCGGCCGGCTTGACGCTCCGGGTGCAAAGCTCGAGCCGGTGATCCCCGGCTTGGAGAACAGGAGATCGCCGAGCGTGCCACCGCCCTGCCGGCGGATTTCCTCGTTGGGCATGACGGTGACGGTTGCGAACTGGTCGGTCACGACCGGCAGCACGCCCTGTTGAGGCGCGGCGGCGACGGGGACCGGTTGCGGCTCGGTATCGCGTTCGCGATTGCGGCCGGGCACGCCGCGGGCGACGCGCGCCGGCTTTCGCGCCGGGGTCACGTTTCGCCGCACGATCGGGCTTGGTGCCGTCACGGTGATTTCCGGCAGTTGTGTCGAGGAGGATGGCGCGGCCGCGTCCTGGGCCATCGCGCCATTGCCGACCGCGCACAGGAATAGCCAGCTTGCGCCACCGATGTGGAACGCTCGTCTTTTGGTGAATGTCATTTGTCCCGATCCTGATTCCGTCAAGCGACGGATCGATTCGATTATCCCTTGTCGGATCGGCCACGTGTCACGCGGCGATCCCCTTCGGGCGCATCAGTCAATCGATGTCAGGAGGCGGGAGGGGCGCGGGACTGGAACGGCGAGCGGACCGAACTCAGATGCGCGAATTCGGCGTCGGTCGTCAGGTACAGAAGTTCGATGGCCTGCGGCACCAGCAACAGCGGCGGTGCCGAGAATACGAGGTTGTTGGCCAGCGAAATGACGGCGCAGATCGCGCAAGCCTCAGCTGGATGATCGGTGTCGTGACTGGACGG
Organism: Bradyrhizobium sp. JYMT SZCCT0180; assembly: GCF_018130165.1. Taxonomy (GTDB): domain Bacteria; phylum Pseudomonadota; class Alphaproteobacteria; order Rhizobiales; family Xanthobacteraceae; genus Bradyrhizobium. Next base: position 225,298 of record NZ_JAFCLZ010000013.1, read on the forward strand.
TAGCTGCGTCTGGGCGGCTTGGCCTGCCGCATCCGGTGCGGCGGGAATCTGCGCATGATCGAGATCAACCTGCGCCAGGCTGGTCGCGATCGCAGGCGCGGCCGCGACCGGGTGGAAATGCCCGAACGACAGCGCAAACTGGATCGCGAGCGCGAACAGCGCCAGCCGCGAGCCGTGTTTGACGTTATTCCGGAACCACTTCACGACGATGGAGGCCTTGTCCCGGGCCGGCCAAGGTGTCTCGGCCTTCCCAATGTTATATTATAACATCAGCGGTGGTCCGCGGGGTCAACCGTGCTCGGTCCGGGTGCCGACGCAATTCAAAGCGTGTGTGTGATTCACGCAACGGTATGCGTATCGAGGGGACCATCGTCGATTGAGCGCACCTGGCGTCCCTCAGTTTTCCCGGTTGACAGCCGAGCCGCGTTCGGATTGTTATGTTATAACATTACATATTTGCGGATCATCCATGCCTCGCCGTCGTCGTTTGGGATTCCGTGAACTGAACAGGCTCTTTGACCTCGATGCGAAAGCTCCCCGTCACCGTCTTGTCCGGCTTCCTCGGGGCTGGAAAGACAACTTTGCTAAACCACGTGCTGAACAACCGTCGCGGCCTGAAAGTGGCGGTGATTGTGAACGACATGAGCGAGGTCAACATCGACGCCGACCTGGTCCGCGATGGCGGTGCGAACCTGTCGCGGACGGACGAAAAACTGGTTGAAATGACCAACGGGTGCATTTGCTGCACGCTGCGAGACGATCTCTTGAAGGAAATCCGTGGGCTCGCCGAAAGCGACAGGTTCGACTACCTCCTGATCGAATCGACCGGCATTTCCGAACCGCTTCCGGTTGCGGCGACGTTCGATTTCCGGACCGAGGAGGGCGACAGTCTTTCCGACGTGGCGGTGCTCGACACCATGGTGACGGTGGTCGATGCGGTAAACCTGCTGCGGGACTATTCCTCAACCGACTTCATCAGGGATCGCGGTGAATCGCTCGGCGCTGATGACAAGCGAACGATGGTGGATCTGCTGGTTGAGCAGATCGAATTCGCTGACGTGGTGGTGCTCAACAAGATCGGTGATGCTTCCAATGACCAGTTGGAGGCCGCCCGCAAAATCATTCGCGCGCTGAACCCCGCCGCCGACATCGTGGAGACCGATTTCTCCAATGCGCCGTTCGAGCGCATTCTCAATACCGGGCGTTTTGATTTTGAGCGGGCGCAACAGCATCCGCTCTGGTTCAAGGAGCTATACGGCTTTGCCAACCATACGCCGGAGACTGAACAATACGGCGTCGGCAGCTTCGTCTATCGCGCGCGTCGACCGTTCGAGCCGGCGAAGTTCCATCAATTTCTGAGGGAAAGCTGGGCCGGAGTCATTCGGGCAAAGGGCCATTTCTGGATCGCCACGCGTCCGCAATGGCTGGGTGAATTAAGTCAGGCCGGCGCGATCGTCCGAACCGAAGGCCTGGGATTTTGGTGGGCCAATGTGCCCTCCGACCGCTGGCCGGACGATCCGTTCTGGCGGCAGTCGCTCAAGAAGAACTGGAACGAACTGTACGGCGATCGCCGGCAGGAGATCGTCTTCATCGGCACCGCCATGGACCAGGACGCCATCACGGCGCGCCTCGACGCATGTCTTGTTCCGGGAAAGTCCGGCATGCACATCGAGGAATGGGCTAGTCTGCCCGACCCGTTCCCGAGATGGCGGCGCGCCGATGAGGCTGCTTAGGGATTCCCAGTGCACCGGGGGCTCGGCAGCCGACGGTTCCGGGTGCCCGCTCTTACTGGTTAGCAACGGGTCCAACGGTCGAGTTGAGAAACTCCCGAAGCGCTTCGCTCGATTGATCGGTTGCTGATTTGTTGAACTCCACACGGTGTCCGCGATACCAGATCGCGGTCGTAAGGGTCGAAAGGTCAAACCCGAAATACGCTTCGGGATAGGTGATCAGCCGAACCGGGGCACCTTCGCCCTTCTGCCGGGAAATCCCTATGTCGTCTTCGCCAGCAGCCATTTTCCGGCACGCATCGACACCGGCGAAATCATCGCGCTCGCCGATCAGGATCAAGGTGGGCACGGTCATGATGCCTTTAAAGCCGAGGCAGGGCGGATAGAACGCAGCCGCCGCCCGAAATTTTGATCCGGACGCCTGTTCAATCGCGCCCCGTTCGACCGCCGAAAGGGTTTGCCAGGCGCCCGCCGCGAAGCCCACGATCGCAACGCGTTTTGGATCGATGAAACGTTTTTGAATGAGAAAATTCAAACCCGATACGCATCAACGGCCAGGTCGGAGTAAACGCCAAGGTCGCAATTCTTGATCCCTCGCGGACCGAAGCTGTCGATTGTCAACGTGACGTAACCCCACGACGATATTTTTGCTCCCCAATGTTCATCGAGTGGCTTGGCACTGGCATGTTCGCCGCATGAGGGGAGAAGCACGATGGCGGGTGGACGGTCCGCGCCTTCGGGACGCCGAAGCAAGCCCTGCAGGTCGAATGGCAATGGCCTGACGGGAATTTGGACAATCTCGGGAGGCGGAACACTTCGCTGGGCCGCGTGGCTCGGGGCTGAATTGCTGATGCAAAAAGGAACGAAGAAAGCGGTGATTTTGATCAGCCAGGCGTTTGCGCCATCGTTCCGCAAAATCAACGCCCTTCGCGGATCCAGGTCGCGGCGAAGGCGCCGAGCAGCAGCAGCAGGCCGATCAGGCCGGCGAACATCGGCAGCACGCCGACGCCCTTGACGACGCTGGCGTCGCGCATCTTCACGCCCATCCAGCCGTCGCCGCGGAAGATGCTGGTGGAGCGCACCGGCACGATGCGGGGCAGGTCGATGCTTGACCCGTCGACCACGCGTCGTGCGTCGCCGCCGGTCGCTTGCGCCAGCGGCTTGAGCATTTCAATCGTCGAAGTGACTTCGGAAAATTCCCTCGGGTTGGTCGGCCCGACATTGATCAGCGCTTTCAGCGTGCCGTCGGTGGCCTGCCACAGTCCGAGTTCGTTCGCCGGCAGGGTCGAACGCCACGTGCCGGGATCGCTCGCGGTCAATGTCAATTCGCGCGTGGCACCGCTCGGCGACGTCACCGTTACGGGTGCGACGGTGTCGGCCATGGTCTGCCGCAACACCACGAGGTCCTTGCCCTGGATCTGCAGGCGCAGTGCCTCTTCATCCAGATCGGGCTGCTTCATCAGCCAATGCGACATCCGTCGCAGCAGGTCGAGATGCGGGCCGCCACCTTCATAGCCGCGCGCCCACAGCCAGATATGGTCAGACAGCAGCAGCGCGACGCGGCCCTCGCCGAAACGCGACAGCAGCAGAAGCGGCTTGCCGTCGGCGCCGGTCATGACCGGGGGCGTGATGGCGTTGCGGGTCTCCACGGTGCGGAAGAACCGGCTCCAGCGCGGCGGTTCGTTGGCGGAGCCTTCGAGGCCGCGCGTGACCGGATGACGTTTACCGATGTCGCTCAGACGTGCATAAAACGGCTTCTCGGAGACGCCGACGGGTTCGGCCGGCAGCACCGAATCCAAAGGCGTGCGCCAGATGCTGCTGGTCGAGGCGTAGTCCGGCCCGGCCGACACCAGCACGGCGCCGCCGGCCCGCACGTAGCGCGCCATATTCTCGAAATAGGGAATCGGCAGCACGCCCTGGCGGGCGTAGCGGTCGAAGATGATCAGCTGGAATTCGTTGATCTTCTGCTGGAACAGTTCGCGGGTCGGGAATGCGATCAGCGACAGCTCGTTGATCGGCGTGCCGTCCTGCTTCTCCGGCGGTCGCAGAATGGTGAAATGCACGAGGTCGATGCTGGCGTCCGACTTCAACAGATTGCGCCAGGTGCGTTCGCCGGAATGCGGCTCGCCGGATACCAGCAGCACCCGCAATTTATCGCGCACGCCTTCGATCGCGACCACGGCGCGGTTGTTGACCAGCGTCAGTTCGTTCTCGAGTGGCGAAGCCTCGATCTCGACGATGTTGGAGCCGGCATGTTTGATGTCGATATCAACATTGGCGGTCTGGCCGCTCTGCAAGGTGCGTTCGTTGATCACTTCGCCGTCGCGGCGCACGACGATCCTGGCGCGCTGGCCGGTGACGCCCTGGTCGTCCAGACGGTAGGTGATGGTCTGGGGCTGGCCGACGATGCCAAATCTTGGCGCGGCCGAAATCGCGACGCGACGGTCGCGCTCGTCCTTGCGGCCGGTGACCAGCGCATGCACCGGCGCCTGGAAGCCGAGCGCCGCGGCGTTGGCGGGAATGTCGTGGACCCGGCCGTCGGTGATCAGGAAGGCGCCGGCGACGCGATCGACGGGAACATCCGAAAGCGCCGACGACAACGCGCCGAACAGTTTGGTGCCGTCGGTTTCGCCGTCGGCCTGTCCGGCATCGACGACACGCACTTCCAGTCCCTTGACCTTCTTGAGGCTGTCGACCAGGGCCTCCTGCGCCTTTGCCGTCTCCTCATTGCGGGTGCCGAAATTCTGGCTCGGGCTCTTGTCGATGACCACGGCGGCGACCGACGACAACGGCTCGCGGTCTTCGCGCGTGAAAGAAGGGTTAGCGAGCGCGAGCAAGATCAGCGCCAGCGCGGTGACGCGCACCGCAGCGCCCCGCGCGCGGCCGATCAGTAGCAGCACGGATATCGCGACGATCGCGGCCAGCGCAATCCACAGCACGAGGGTGGGGACGAGGGGGGTGAACGCGATGCCGTACTGCATGCCGTTATTGCCCCAACCGTTCGATGAGGGCAGGCGCGTGCACCTGGTCGGCCTTGTAGTTGCCGGTCAGCGTGTACATCACGATGTTGACGCCGGCGCGGAAGGCGAATTCGCGCTGGCGCGGCTCGCTCGGCGACAGCGGCAGCATCGGCTGGCCGTCGGGACGGATCGCCCAGGCGCCGGCAAGATCGTTCGAGGTGATGATGATCGGCGAGACGCCGTCGCCGCCGCGCGCGGGCCGCGATGCAGCTTCGTCGTCATCCTCGCGCGGCAGGGTTTCGACCCAGGTCTGGCCCGAGGTGAACCGGCCCGGAAAATCCCGCAGCAGATAAAACGTCTTGGTCAGCACGTGCTCGCGCGGCACCGGCTCGAGCTCGGGCACGTCGAGCGAGGAGAGGATCTCGCGCAAGGTCCGCATGCCCGCCGTCTGCGATGCGCCGTTTTCGCCCGGCGGCGCCTCGATGGCGTCGCGGGTGTCGAACACGACCGTGCCGCCCTGCTTCATATAGGCGTCGATGCGGTTGATGGCGTCCTGCGGCGGTTTCGGCGCGCCCGGTACCACCGGCCAGTAGATCAGCGGGAAGAACGCCAGCTCGTCGCGCGCGGGATCGATGCCGACGGGGTCGCCGGCTTCCAGCGCGGTGCGCTGGGCGAGAAACAGCGTCAGTCCCGACATGCCTGACTTGACGATGGAGTCGACGTCGGCATTGCCGGTCACGACATAAGCGAGGCGCGTCTGCGAGACCGACTTGATCGCAAAATCGTCATTGTCGGCGGCGCGGAGCGGGGCGGGGGCGATCGACGTTGCGGCCAGGATCATCGCCAACACCAATGCTGCGGGTGCGGCACGGCGCCGCCACAGCGCGGCAAGGCCCGCGCCGAGCATGGCGACCACGATCGCATCGATCAGGAACAGCGCCAGCGATGACGACAACAGGATGCCTCTGAGATCGCGCGGTTCGGCGTTGGTGTAGCTGGCGCGCCGGGCGCGCAGCGCCGTCGTGTCGAGTGCTGCGATACGATCGGCGGAGGCCAGCGTGTTGACGGCGATCGGACCTTCGGCCGCGCCATAGAAACCCGGCGGATGATCCGCGGTGGCGCGGTCGCGGTAATCGGCCGGCATCGGCTTGGCGGTGGAGGGTGGCGGGCCGAACGCGCCAAAACCATCGAGCGTGCGCAGCGGCGCCACGGTCTCGACATTGGTCGCTTCGCTGGCGACGCCCGCGCCCGGCTTTTGCGTGTAGCCGGAGGTGTCGACCAGCCGCCGCAGCATCTCGACGAAGCTGCCGGACATCGGCAGGTCGGACCAGCGCGAGTCGGCCCCGACATGGAACAGGCTGAGGATGCCCTTGCCGCGATGTTCGCCGGTCACCAGCGGTGTGCCGTCTTCCAGCGAGGCCCAGCTCTTGGTTGCCAGCACGGCGTCGGGCTCGGCCAGAACCTGGCGGTTGACGGTGACGTCCTTCGGTACCTGCAAGCCCGCGAACGGACCGTCGGCGGCGAACGAGGCCATATGCTGCGGCTTTTCCCAGGTCAGGCTGCCGCCAAGGCTGCGGCCGCCGCGGCGCAGCTTGACCGGCACCAGATCGTCATCGGCCTGAGCGAGGCGGGGACCTGCGAAACGCACCAGCACGCCGCCCTGATCGATCCAGGCGTTGAGGCGTTCGCGGATTTCCGGCGACAGCGTGCCGACATCGGCCAGCACGATCATCGGCAGCCGCTGATCGAGGAACTGCCCGATCACCTGCTGCGGTGCGCCGCGGTCGCCGAGCCGCACGTCGGCGAACGGCGACAGCGCGCGGGTGAGATAGAAGGTCGAGGCGAGCAGCGGCTGCGCGGTGTCGCTGGTGGCGCCCGTGACGACGCCGATCGCGCGCCGCCGCCATCGCTTGTCGAGCAGCTGCACGGCGCCGGCGGATCGCTCTCCGGCGATTTCCAGCCGCGAGATGTCGTTGCGCAACTCGACCGGCAGCTCGAACGCGGCTTCGGCTTCGCGGTCCTGCGGTCCGAACGCGTAACGGGCCTCGCCGATCGGCGAACCCTTGGCGTCGATCGCACGCACCACGCCGGCGGCAATGCCGCTGTTGGTGCGCAATATTTTCACCGTCATCTTCGCCGCGGCGTTTTCGGCGGCGACCAGCGCCAGGGCCGGCGCTGCGCCGCCCTCATAGATCGTCAGCGTGCGGTCGCCGACCGTCTTGGCCAGCGCTTCCAGAAATTCGGTGCCGCGTCCGGTGTCGACGCCGTCGGACAGCCAGGCGAGTTCGGCATCGCCGGTGGTCTTGAGGAAGCGGTCGAGTGCGGCGAGCGTTTCGACGCGCTCGATCGAATAGGGCTTTGGCGCCAGCTGGCGCAGTGCGACGCGCGCCGTGCCGCCCGGCATCAGCGTGACGTCGCGCGCAGGCTCGGACAATGGTACCAGCGCGACGCCGCGGCGGTCATTGTCGGCATTGGCGATCAATTCGTCGGCGGCCTTGATCCGCGTTTCCCAGCTCGAGGCCGCGCTCCAGCCGTCATCGAGCAGGATCACCAGCGGCGCCCTGCTGCCGCCGGCGGCGGTCTGCGGATTCCAGATCGGACCTGCGGCGGCGAGGATCACCAGGGCCGCTGCAGTCAGGCGCAGCAGCGTCAGCCACCACGGTGTCCGCGACGGGGTTTCTTCCTTGGGCTTGATGTCGAACAATAGCCGCGTCGGCGGAAACTCGATCCGTCTCGGACGCGGCGGCATCACCCGCAGCAGCCACCACAGCACCGGAAGGGACAACAGACCCAGCAGCAGCAGCGGTTGGGCAAAGGAGAGGGGCAGGCCCGCGATCATGCGCTTCGCCCCGCTTTGACGGTGTAGGAACGCGTCGCACCCTTGCTCACCATCATGCCCGAGTGCAGGAACAACAACAGCTCGGCCGCGGAGCGGCTGGTGGTATGGGTTGAAAACAGCCAGTCGAGCTTGTTGGTCTCGCCCCGGATCTCGTCGCGGTGCAGCGCCACGCGCGCGACATAGTCGCTGGCCCAGCTCTCGGCACGGCCGGCGGTGATGACGCCGCCGCTTTCCGGTTCGACGAACTCGACGCGTCCGGAATAGGGAAAGGTCTCTTCGGCGGGATCGACGATCTGGATCAGCGTGCCATGCGCGCCGGAGGCCGACAGGCCCGCGAGCATGGTGTGTATTTCGCTCATCGGCGACCAGAAATCCGACAGCACCACGATCTCGGCCAGCGCCGACGGGATGAACGAGGGCGGCAGGCTCGCGCGCGCGGCATCGTCATGCAGCATCGCCTGCGCCATCTTGTCGATCACGCTGCGGCTGGCGGTCGGGTTCATCAGGCCGGGGATGCCGACGCGTTCGCCGCCCGCGACCAAAAGTTCGGCGAGCGCGAAGGTCACGATCAGGCCGCGCTCCAGCTTGCTGTCGCGGGCCTGCTTCGAGGCAAAGGCCATCGACGGCGAGCGGTCGGGCCACACCCATACGGTATGCGCGGCCTCCCATTCCTGCTCGCGGACATAAAGGTGATCGTCGCGCGCCGAACGGCGCCAGTCGACGTTCTGCGACGGCTCGCCCGAGACGAAGCGGCGGTATTGCCAGAAACTCTCGCCGGAGCCGGCGCGGCGGCGGCCGTGCAGGCCGTGAATGACGTTGGCGGCGATGCGGCGGGCTTCAAGCACGAGACGCGGCAGCGATGCGGCGAGCGTACGGCTTTCGCCATCGGCACGTCGGATTGCTGTGATCTCCCCGTTGGCGTGCTTGGTCTCTGCGGCCATCAACCGATCCGCGTCTTCAATTGCTTGATCACGTCAGGAATGGTGCGGCCTTCCGCGCGCGCCGAGAAGGTCAGCGCCATGCGGTGCTTGAGCACCGGTTCGGCGAGGTCGAGCACGTCGTCGATCGAAGGCGCAAGGCGGCCGTCGAGCAACGCGCGGGCGCGGACCGCCAGCATCAGCGACTGGCTGGCGCGCGGACCAGGGCCCCAGGCGATCAGCTTCTCGCTCTCGCCATCCGGATTGGGACGCGCGGCCCGCACCAGCGAAAGAATGGCCTCGACGACGCTGTCGCCGACCGGCAGGCGGCGCACCAGTCGCTGGGCGGTGATCAGGATTTCCGCGTTCATGGACGCCTTGGCGAGCGTCTCATCCGCGCCCGTGGTCTCGAACAGGATGCGGCGCTCGGCGTCGCGGTCGGGATAGTCGACGTCGATTTCCATCAGGAAGCGGTCGAGCTGGGCTTCCGGCAGCGGATAGGTGCCTTCCTGTTCCAGCGGGTTCTGGGTCGCGAGCACATGGAACGGCTTGGGCAGATCGTGCCGCGCGCCTGCAACGGTGATGTGCTGTTCCTGCATGGCTTGCAGCAGGGCCGACTGGGTGCGCGGGCTGGCACGGTTGATTTCGTCGGCCATCAGAAGCTGCGCGAATACCGGACCCGAGATGAAGCGGAACGAGCGTTTGCCGGAGTTGCTCTCGTCCAGCACCTCGGCGCCGAGAATGTCCGACGGCATCAGGTCAGGCGTGAACTGGATGCGCTTGGCATCCAGACCGAGCGTGATGCCGAGGGTTTCGACCAGCTTGGTCTTGGCGAGGCCGGGGACGCCGATCAGGAGCGCATGACCGCCGGACAGGATCGTCACCAGGGTGTTTTCGATCACCCGTTCCTGGCCGAAAATGACGGTGGAGATGGCTTCTTTCGCGGCCTTGATCTGGCCGGCGACTTGTTCGGCCGAACGGACGATTGCGTCCTCGAGCTTTTCGACACCATCTGCGCCAGGCATATCCATCTCCTTCACCGCTTCATGAACCCGCCGAATGCGTCGTCATGCCACGAACCTCATGCTAAACCTGCGCAAAGGCCATGTATTCGCTGAATTAAACTATCCCCACATTATCGGTATATGGGGGTATGAACGGCATCACGATATGGCGAGAATATTGTTCCCGCTCACGTCTCTCGGACGTGCACCAATCGTGCCAGATTGAGCCGCAGAAGCTTTAAGGCAAACAATGGCGAAGCAAGGGCAAACCAGCAAACCAGGCCGTGAAAACACCGGTCTCGAAGGTCTGACCGCTGCAGCGACCGATGCGGCAAAGGCCAGCCCCGCAGGACGCGGTCTGCCGCCGGTGCATCTGTGGAATCCGCCGTTTTGCGGCGATCTCGACATGCGAATCGCCGGCGATGGCACGTGGTTCTACATGGGCACGCCAATCGGCCGGCCGGCGCTGGTTCGGCTGTTTTCAACCATCCTGAAGCGCGAGGACGGCAAGCACTTTCTCGTGACCCCGGTCGAGAAGGTCGGCATCCGTGTCGACGACGCGCCGTTCCTGGCGGTCGAAATGCAGAACGAGCAGAGCGAGGGCGGTGGCCGCCTGCTGCGCTTCCGCACCAATGTGGACGATTGGGTGCCTTGTGATGCCGGGCACCGGTTGCGGTTCGAGATGGCTGCCGATGGCGGGCTCACGCCCTATCTCCACGTGCGCAGCGATCTCTGGGCCAAGGTCACCCGCGCGCTCTACTACGATCTGGTTGACATGGGGGAAGAGCGGGTGGTCGATGGACAGCCAATGTTCGGAATCGAATCCGGCGGCGAATTCTTCGCGATGGCCGATGCGAAGCAGGTGAGGGACGCGCTTTGAACGAGCCGATGCTGAAGAAGTTGGAACCGGGTGCGGTCAGCTCGGCGGAATTCTTCGCGCGGACCAAGGCGCGGCTGAACTTCGACGTCCCGCCCGGCCTGATCGACCCGAATATCATTCCCAGAACCGGCGACGAGGGCAATGATCGGATGCTCGAGATCATCGCCCAGGAACAGCCGGTGCGGCCGGCGGCGGTGTTGATCCCGGTGGTCGATCATCCGGAGCCGACGGTGCTGCTGACGCAGCGCTCCGAGCATCTGAGCAGCCATGCCGGCCAGATTTCCTTTCCCGGCGGTAAGATCGATGCGACCGATGCTTCGCCGATGGACGCCGCCTTGCGCGAGGCCGACGAGGAGGTCGGGCTGAAGCGCGACTTCATCGAGCCGATCGGCTATCTCGATCTCTATGGCACCGCGTTCGGCTTTCGCATCCTGCCGACGGTGGCGCGGGTGAAGCCCGGGTTCAAACTTGACATCAACGAGGGCGAGGTCGTTGACGCCTTCGAGGTGCCGCTGGCGTTCCTGATGAACCCGGAAAACCACCAGATCCACTCCAAGGAATTCCGCGGCATGGAGCGCTCCTATTACGCGATGCCGTTCGCCGAACGTTACATCTGGGGCGCGACCGCCGGCATCCTGCGGGTATTGTACGAGCGGATTTATCTCGCATGATCCGTCCGGTACTGACCGAACTTGCAATTTTCCTGATCCCGTTCGCGGCCTATGCACTGTTCCTGCTTGCAACGCGTTCCGGCGTGCTGGCGAAATCTTCCTGGCCGGCGCATCTCGTCGCCAAGCTCGTGCTGGGGTCGCTGCTGCTTGTGATCATCAGTTTCGTCCTGCTCGCGCATTTCAGAGGCGCGCCGCCGGATTCGACCTACGTTCCCGCGCACCTTGAGAACGGCAAATTCGTTCCGGGGACCGATAGACCTGGAGCCGGAAAATGAGCGAGGTGCGCGTGCTCGCCAACACGCCCTGGCTCAAATCAGGACCGGCTGCCCGCGTGCTCGCTCTGCTCAATGGCGATGGCGAGGAGGCTCGCGTGGTCGGCGGTGCCGTCCGCAATGCGCTTCTGAACATCCCGCCCGGCGATCTCGACATCGCCACCACGGCGCTGCCTGATGAAGTGGCGCGTCGCGCCAAAGCGGCGGGCATCAAATGCGTGCCGACCGGCATCGAGCATGGCACCGTGACGCTGGTGGTCGACGCCGTGCCGTTCGAGGTCACGACCTTGCGCGAGGATACCGAGACCTTTGGCCGCAAGGCCAAGGTCGCGTTCGGCCGCGACTGGGTTCGCGATGCGGAACGGCGCGACTTCACCATCAACGGCCTGTCCGTCGATGCCGACGGCGTCGTGCACGATCATGTCGGCGGGCTCGCCGACATCGCGGCCCGTCGCGTGCGCTTCATCGGCGACGCCGGCCAGCGCATCGCCGAGGATTATTTGCGCATCCTGCGGTTCTTCCGCATGAACGCCGTCTATGGCGTGGGCGCGCCCGACCGCGTCGGCTATCTCGCCTGCATCGGCGGCCGTGCGGGACTGGCCAGTCTCTCCGCCGAACGCGTGCGGATGGAAATGTTGAAGATCATGGTCGCGGAAGGGGCGCTGGTTGCCGTCACCGCGATGGCGGATGCCGGTCTTCTGCAAGCGATCTTCGGCGGCGTCACCTACACGGGACCGATGGCTGCGATGATATCGGCGGAGCGTGTGCTGGGGCTGACGCCGAGCCCGGTTCGCAGGCTTGGCGCGCTCTCGGTGGCGGTAACCGAGGACGCCAAACGTGTCGCGGCGCGGCTGCGTCTGACCAACGCCGAGGCCAAGGCGCTCGACTCCATGGGTCACCGCTGGTGGCGGCTCGCCGACATGGACGAGGCGAGGGCGCGGCGGCGGCTCTACCGGCTCGGCGAGGAACAATATCGCGATCGGCTGCTGCTGGCCTGGGCGCGCTCAGGGGGGAGCCAGGACTTCGCTGACAATCGCGCCGCCTATTGGCGTGAATTTGCCACCCTGCCGCAGCGCTGGAGCGCGCCGAAATTCCCGCTGAAGGCGGCTGATTTCATCGCCCGCGGCATAGCCGAGGGCCCGGCGCTCGGCCACGTGCTGACGCTGGCGGAGGACGCCTGGCTGGCGGCGGATTTTCCGCTCGATCAGCCCGCGCTGTCGGCCATTGCCGACCAGACCGTCGCCCGCTTCACCCGCGACCACAGGCTGTGAAACGGCACCCGTGAATATTCTCGCAGGCTTTGCCGACATCTCGATCGTCCAGCTGTTGCTGGTCGCCGGTGTGGCGCTGTTTGCTTCCGTGGTCGGCGGCCTCGCCGGATACGGCACCGGCGCACTGATGCCGCTAGTGCTGGTACCGTTGATCGGCGCCGAGCCGGTGGTGCCGATCATTGCGATCTCCTCGATCTTCACCAATATCAGCCGCTTCGTCGCCTATGTCCGCTATGCCGACCGCCGCCGCGCGCTGATCGTGATATCGGCCGCGGCGCTGACCACGGCGCTCGGCGCTTACGGTTATACGCGGCTGTCCGGAGCCGGCGCGGCGCTGGTGATCGGCAGCATGCTGATCCTGAGCGTACCGCTGCGCCGTTTTGCCAAACGCCGCGATATCAGGATCAGCGACGCCGGACTTGGCGCCAGCGCGGTCGGGTATGGCGTGGTGGTCGGCGGCACCTCGGGCTCCGGCGTGATCCTGCTGTCGCTGTTGATGGCGGTCGGCCTCGAAGGCGCAGCCGTAATCGCCACCGATGCCGTGATCTCGGTTGCGACCTCAATCATCAAGATTTCGGTGTTTGGCCTGGCCGGCGCCGTCACCGCGCAGGTGCTCGCCTTTGCAATCCTGATCGGGGCTATCTCGATCCCCGGCGCGTTCCTCGCCAAGGCCTTCGTCGAGCGCATGCCGGTGCACATCCACACCGCGATCCTCGACGCCGCCGTCATCACCGGCGGCGTGGTGATGATCTCAACTGCTGCGCGGTCGCTCTTCGGTTAGCCGGGAAAACGATACCGCCGGGTATTCCGACCCGGCGGTATCGCAGGGAGTTGTTACGCTACCTTCTTGCTCTTTTTCTTCTTGTGGTCGTCGTCCTCATCTTCGTCGTCTTCGCTCTCGTCTTCATCCTGATCGTCTTCGTCCTGATCGTCGTCTTCCGTATCATCGATTTCGGCGGGCTCGAGGACCGCTTTGGGAAGCGTTTCGCGAAACAGATCGCCCTCGCCACCCATCCACAGGCACTCGACCGTGTCGTCGTTGACCTCGGCCACCGTCAGCGGGTGACCGCCGGATTTCAGAATAACAACGTCGCCTGGCTTCAATTCCATGATCTTCCCTCCGCGCTGATTGACGCGACGAACAGGCTATCGATCTGTCATGACAGACGGATCACGACCGGTCGTTTTCGCGGTGGAGATTTGAGCGGTGGAACCGACGCGTCTAGACTCTTGTTTGACGCGTTTTCTACCGCAGATAAGTCTACGCAATCTGCGCAAGCTTGATTGCTATGCGAACCGGTATCCACTTCGCTCGAAAACGCTCTACGGCAGCAACTCGGTCAGCGAGCGGATGATGCGGTCGGGCTTGATCGTCGAATCCGCGGGCAGGCCGTCGCCGTGCACGTCGATCCAGATCGCGTAGATGCCGAGGCGCTGCGGCGCCACAACTTCCCATTCCAGATTGTCGCCGATCATCCAGGTCTCGGGGGCGGTGACGCCGAGGGCCTCCATCGCGTGGAGATAGGCGCGCTCCTCCGGTTTGCCGAAACCGTGCTCGCCCTCGATCTGGATGTGATCGAACCGGTGCGACAGCGCGAAGCGTTCGACCTTGGCGCGTTGCGGACCGGCGGCGCCGTTGGTCACCAGTGCCAGCTTGACCCCGTGTGCCTTCAACGCGTCGATCGCGTCATGCGCGCCCGGGAAGACGAACATTTCCTCCTCGCGGTAGGCGTGGAACCGGATGGCGAGCCGTGCGGCCAGATCCGGCGACAGCGGCGCGTGGCCGGCGGCGGCAAGCGCTGCAAATCCGTTGCCGACCACCACGTGCCGGGCCTCCTCGAGCTTCAGCCGCCATTCGGCCGCGGCCGCTGCCCAGAATTTCCGGCCGGACTCCACGATCGCTGCGGCGACCTGTTGCGATGAGACGGAGCCCAGCTCATCGGCAAATTCCGCCGCGACATTGTTCCAGGCGATTTCGGGGCGGCCATAGGCCGACAGGATGGTGTCGTCCATGTCGATCAGCATGGCGCGGGGCAGGTTTGTCATCTTGTTCAGGGCCATCCTGTTCAGGGCCATTTCACTTCGGGCGGCATCGACGACAGGATTGAATCGACGTTGCCGCCGGTCTTCAGGCCAAAGGTGGTGCCGCGATCATAGAGCAGGTTGAATTCGACGTAGCGTCCGCGGCGCACCAGTTGCTCCTCGCGATCCGCCGGCGTCCATGGTGTTTCGAAGTTCTTCCGTACCAGCTCGGGATAGATTTTCAAAAAAGCGCGGCCGACGTCCTGGGTGAAGGCGAGGTCGGCATCCCAGTCGCCGGAATCGTGATGATCATAGAAAATACCGCCGATGCCGCGCGCTTCCTTGCGATGCGGCAGGTAGAAATATTCGTCGCACCATTTCTTGTATCGGTCGTAATCGGCAACGCCGTTCGGCCCGGTGCAGGCCTGCTTCATCGCCGCGTGAAAGGCGATGGTGTCGGCGTCTTCCTGGCTGCGGCGCCGGTCGAGCACCGGCGTCAGGTCGGCGCCGCCGCCGAACCACGCCTTCGTCGTCACCACGAAGCGGGTATTCATATGCACGGCGGGAACGTGCGGGTTGCGCATATGCGCGATGACAGAAATGCCGGATGCCCAGAACCTGGGGTCATCGGTGGCGCCCGGAATCTGCGAGCGGAATTCGGGGCTGAATTCGCCATGAACCGTCGAGCAATGCACGCCGACCTTCTCGAACAGCCGTCCGTACATCATCGACATCACGCCGCCGCCACCGGGATTGCCGGTGTGGTCGGCACGGTCCCACGGCGTGCGCACGAAGCGTCCCGCGCTGCCGGGATAGAGCGAGGCGGGCGCATCGTCTTCCAGCCGTTCGAAGGCCGCGCAGATGTCGTTGCGCAGCGCCTCGAACCAGCTCCGCGCCCGCTGTTTTTGAACGTCGATCATTGACATCGCAAGCGATATCCTCCGGCTGCAACCATCGTGGGCCTTGCATAGCACTGCGGCAAGGCGCGCGCGGCTTTGGTATCCCACAATTGGCGGGATGTCTCTTGCGAGATCACGCAGCCGCGTTATGCAGCCGCGCGCGACTTGGCAAGCGCGGTGGTTCGGATGATGGCCTCGGACGCGAGGACGTGGAACTCAGAACGCAATGTCCTCCGGCCCGCGGATCGGACGAGCCGAGGCTGCGGTAGTTGTCTCGACGCTACCCATACGGTCCATCCTGCGAAGCTTGCCGAAGTCGAGACCCGTCAGTTCCTCGATCAACGCAATCGGGCGCTGGAATACGCGCGCCTCATCGACGCTGTACGGATTGTAGCGCGTCGCTTCGAAGATCGGCTTGATCGTGGAGGTCTGTTCCACGATGAACCCCGTAACCGACGCCGAGCCATCGGCGCGCTTGAACACGGCTATTTTCCAGAACGACCAGGGAATTTGCCAGGGGCCTCCCTTGAGGCCTTCACCGTAGAAGCTGTCATCTGGTCTCAGGATGGGCCCGGTCATGATCGACACTTTGTGGTCGCGCTGATCGGCCCGCGCCAGAACGAAATCCTCAAGATTGCCCCATGTTTCGCTGTTGTAAACGTGCTCCTGAGGCGCTGCGTTGGTGTAGTGATAGGTATCCGCCGCTGCGCGATCGGCCACCTCTTGCGTTCCCCAAACCGGGTCAAGGCGGCGTACCAAATGGCCGCGGTCAATCTGAACGGTCTTGCCCGGCACCTTGCCGTAGACCTCCGCCAGGGTTTGTTCGCTGTCTGGCAAGCGTTTGTCACGCCTCCAGCCGGGACTGGCGTTCGACGATTTCAGCGTCTTCCCCTCAATATTCACGGCGGTCCAGGCCGCCAGACGCCGTTCGGCATGCATGGCCAGGCTGAAATGGGTGTAATCGAACACCGTCTTGTTGTTGGTGTTGTTGGTCGCCAGCGTTCCCTTGAAAGTGCTTCCCGTTTTCGGCAGCGGCACGGGCAGATCCGCACCCAGAAATTTCGGATCGTAGCCGAGCGAAGCGACAAAAGCGCGATCCGTAAAGCGCGTGGATTCGAAGGCCGGTGCGTCGGGGATATTCGGAATTGCTTCCCACTTTTGCGGAGCCCGCTCGTCGCGGGAGCGGCGTGGCCGCTGTCCGACGCGCGGATCGTACGCGAGCATGGCCATAATCTTCGCCGCATCGGCGTTGAACGGGGCAGCAGTCTTGATGCTATCCCACAAGGCGCTGATCCGAATGCCTTCGTTGGCAATCCAGACCCTCGCGTCTTCACCCTGGTCCTCGGTCCAGACTTCGCCGCGTTTGTTGATTGGCCGGTTTTGCGCGTCGCGGTCGCCGATGGCCTGGTGGTGGATCGCGACCACATCCCATTGGTCGTTGAAAATCGGCGAGCCGGACGATCCGGGTTCGGTATCGGCCGTATAGTGCATGAAGGCCGGATTGAGGTTGGGAAACTTCGCCTTGTCGAGTTCGATGATGCGATTTTCTCGCACGACTACCTGCTTGGTGCCGCCCTGGGGATGCTGGATAATCGAGACATGCTCATTGATGAGGCCCTTGCCGCTGACGGGCATGAGCGGCAGCACGCCGAAATCGGTGATTGGTGTGCCGTCGTGGCCCATTGGCGAGATGCCGACGATTGTGAAGTCAAGATCGACGCTGGTGTAAAAGGCTTCACCCGGTATGAACGGAAAAATGCGTCCCCGGGTTTCGACAAAGTTGGAATCGAGCTGATAGTCGAATTCAGCGAGACTGCGGCTGGCGGTTTCCGGATCGGGCAGGACGTGATTATTGGTTATCAGCAGGTTCGGCGTGATTAGAAATCCGGTCGCGTAATCCGGTGGGCCCGCTACCTGGCCGAGCGTTTTGATACGGCAGACCGCCTTGGCGGTCTGAAGCCCGCGCGCAAAGAAATTCACGCTCACGATATTGCGCTTGCCGATCAGTCGCTCGAGTGCTTTCGGATCGTTGCGGCTGATCAGGTCGAGCCTGAAGGCGATGCGAGCCGCAGTATCGATCTCGGCCAATTTGGATTCGATGGACGGGTCAGACTTCGGCGCTTTCCGATCCTCAGCCTTCTGCTTGTCGACAGCTTCCTTTGCTGCCAGCGTCAAACCGGCTTGGTCGTTCGCTTGCTGTGTCTGCGGATCAACACGGGCCATCTCAATCACCAAGCCGGGCGCGCGGAGCGGGATGCCCGCGAGGCGTGGGTGTAAGTTGCCAGAAGTTTGGATTACACGCTAGGGTCGGTTTGACGCAATCGGCTGCGTACGGTCACGCCTGCGGGCCGTAATACGTGCAGCTCTCGTTGCAGCTGTCGCGGTGAACGCTGACGCGGGTGATCTTTCCGGCGTGCTGGACCCGCTCCCAGATGAAGCGGGACAGGTTTTCCAGCGTCGGCGGGCCGAGCGCCTCGACCTTGTTGAGGAGCTTGTGGTCGAGCGTCTTCTGGACCTCCGCCATGCTGCGTTCGAGCAGGCCGAGATCGAATACCATCCCCGTGGCGGGATCGGGCGTGCCGCGCATGCTCACTTCGGCGCGAAACGAGTGGCCGTGGATTTCCTCACTGGCCTCGCCAAACGTCGTTCCCGGCAGCGAATGCGCGGCCTCGAAGCGAAACGATTTTGTCAGTTCCCACATTGTGAAAGCTCAAATCCTGTCTGATGCCAGTACTACCTGATACCGAGTGTCTTGTGTGTCTGCAGGCTGAGCCGCCATTGCGGGTGCTGCAGGCAATAGTCGATCGCGCGCGCGGTGTTTGCGGTCACGTCGGGTCCATCCATCGGCTGCAGCGAGAACCGCTCGAAGGCGAGACCTTCGAATTGCTCGGGGGCAGCGCCCGGTTGCGGATAGACCAGCTTCAATTCGTGGCCCCGGCGCACCACGAGATCGGAGCCGGCTTTCGGGCTGACGCAGACCCAGTCCATGCCCTCGGGCGGCTCGATGGTGCCGTTGGTTTCGATGCCGATCTCGAAGCCGCGCGCATGCAGCGCGTCGATGAACGGCCTGTCCACCTGCAGCAGCGGCTCGCCGCCGGTCAGCACGACGTAGCGGTTGGCGTTGGCACCGGTCCATTGCGCGGCGATGGTATCGGCGAGCTCGTCGGCCGAGGCGTAGCGGCCGCCCAGCGTGCCGTCGGTGCCGACGAAATCGGTGTCGCAGAATTTGCAAGTGGCGGAGCTGCGGTCCTGTTCACGGCCGGTCCAGAGGTTGCAGCCGGCGAAACGGCAAAACACGGCCGCACGGCCGGCATGCGCGCCTTCGCCCTGCAGGGTCAGAAAGATCTCTTTGACCGCGTAACTCACCATCTCTCCATCAGGTCTTGGAACCGGTTTGTCGCAGCGCCTCGCCCAATACCATGGCGGCCGCCATCGCGACGTTGAGCGAACGCAGGCCCGGCTTGATCGGGATCACCAGCCGCGCGTCGGCGACGCCGGCGACCTCGTCGGGGACCCCTGCGGATTCCCGCCCGAACAGCAGGATGTCGTCCTGCTGGTAGCGGTACTCCAGATAGGAACTGGCTCCCTTGGTCGTAAGCAGGACCAGCCGGAAACCCCCGTCGTTACGCCATTGTTCGAATTTTGACCATGAGTCGTGGCGTGTAATAGCGACATGGTCGAGATAGTCCATGCCGGAGCGGCGGAAATGCCGGTCGGAGACCGGAAAGCCCGCGGGCTCGATAATGTGGGCCGTGACATCCAGGCATGCGCACAGGCGCAGAATCGTTCCGGTGTTCTGGGGGATATCGGGCTGGAAAAGCGCAATCTGCATGATGTTGGCGGCTGGAGCCCCCGCTTCGATGGAATCGAAACGGGACTCCAGATTCCCTATTTTGACGCGTTTTCTTGACGCGAACCGGGTCCACTTCGCTGGAAAACGCTATGATGAAGCCCTGATGAAATGACTGAAAAATCACAGCTCGGCGCGGATTTAGTGCATTGCACGCTTGCGAGCCGATAGCGGGCTTGCGCTCTTACGGCAAGGGTGCCAATAGAACGATTCTGGATTGCTTGTTCCGCCGGATTTGGCGGGGAAAAGTGGTCTTTCTGCCGCCGCGGGGGCCGCGGGCGCCGGCAGCCTCTTCTGGGTGCGTTTTCAGCGTTTCAGGGGCGGTTCCGCTGGCTGCAGATGAGAAAGGGCTTGGAATCGTGACGACAGCGTCTTCGGCGGACCATCCGACACGCCGTGATTTTCTTTTTGTTGCAACGGGAGCCGTCGCCGCCGTAGGCGCCGCGGCCGCAGTTTGGCCGCTCGTTGCCCAGATGAACCCGGACGCCGCGACGATTGCGGCCGGTGCGCCGATCGAGGTCGATCTGACGCCGATCGCCGAGGGGCAGGACATCAAGGTGTTCTGGCGCGGCAAGCCGATCTACATCAGCCACCGCACCAAGAAGCAGATCGAAGAGGCGCAGAAGGTCTCGCTGTCGAGCCTGCCCGATCCGCAGCCCGACTCGGCACGCGTCAAGGCGGGCCACGACCAGTGGCTGGTCGTGATCGGCATCTGCACCCATCTCGGCTGCATCCCGATCGCCCATGAGGGCAGTTACGACGGCTTCTTCTGCCCCTGCCACGGTTCGGTGTACGACACCTCGGGCCGCATCCGCTCGGGACCGGCGCCCAGCAACCTGCCGGTGCCGCCCTACACGTTCGTTTCCGACACCAAAATCCAGATCGGCTAAGGCCCGGACGCCCGTCCGGGACCTCAATCCGTCGCGTCGTTTTACTTCCTCAGGATCGCATCAATGAGCGGACCATCCGATTTCCAGCCGACCAATCCCGCCTTGAAGTGGATCGAACGGCGTCTCCCGATCATGGGCCTCGTCCATTCCTCGTTCGTGGCCTATCCGACGCCGCGTAACCTGAACTACTGGTGGACCTTCGGCGCCATCCTCTCGATGATGCTGGCCCTGCAGATCCTGACCGGCGTGATCCTGGCGATGCACTACACGCCGCATGCCGACATGGCCTTCAAGTCGATCGAACTGATCGTCCGCGACGTCAATTACGGCTGGCTGCTGCGCAACATGCACGCCTGCGGCGCCTCGATGTTCTTCTTCGCCGTCTATATTCACATGTTCCGCGGCCTCTATTATGGGTCGTACAAGGAGCCGCGCGAAATCCTCTGGATCCTCGGCGTCATCATCTACCTGCTGATGATGGCGACTGGCTTCATGGGCTACGTGCTGCCGTGGGGCCAGATGAGCTTCTGGGGCGCCACCGTCATCACCAATCTGTTCTCGGCCGTGCCGTATTTCGGCGAGAGCATCGTGACGCTGCTGTGGGGCGGCTATGCGGTCGGCAACCCGACGCTGAACCGGTTCTTCTCGCTGCACTATCTCTTGCCGTTCGTGATCGCCGGCGTGGTCGTGCTGCACATCTGGGCGCTGCACGTTGCGGGCCAGAATAATCCGGCCGGCGTCGAGGCGAAGACCGAAAAGGACACCGTGCCTTTCACGCCCTACGCGACCATCAAGGATGCGTTCGGCGTCTCCTGCTTCCTGCTGTTCTTCGCCTGGTTCATCTTCTACATGCCGAACTATCTCGGCGATGCCGACAACTACATCCCCGCCAATCCCGGCGTGACACCCGCGCACATCGTGCCCGAATGGTACTATCTGCCGTTCTACGCGATCCTGCGCTCGATCCCGAACAAGCTCGCCGGTGTGGTGGCGATGTTCGGCGCGATCGTCATCCTGGCGTTCCTGCCCTGGCTCGATAATGCCCGGACCCGTTCCTCGAAGTATCGTCCGCTGGCGAAGCAGTTCTTCTGGATCTTCGTCGTGGTCTGCCTCGGGCTCGGCTATCTCGGCTCGCAGCCGCCGGAAGGCATCTACGTGATCGCCGGCCGTATCCTGACCTTCTTGTACTTCGCCTATTTCCTGATCCTGCTGCCGCTCTTGAGCCGGATCGAGACGCCGCGTCCGGTGCCGAACTCGATCGCTGACGACGTGCTGGCCAAGCACGGCAGCAAGGTGGCCTCAGTGCTGGTCGCGCTCGTCGTCGCTGGCGGTCTCCTGGTAGGTGGTACGCAGAACGCACGCGCCGAGGACCATGGCGTCGCCCCGCCCGGAAACAAGTGGTCGTTCTCCGGCCCGATGGGCAAGTTCGATCGTGGCGCGCTGCAGCGCGGCCTGAAGGTCTACAAGGAAGTCTGTGCGTCCTGCCACGGGCTGTCCTACGTCGCCTTCCGCAACCTCGCCGAAGCCGGCGGTCCCGGTTACTCGGTGGCGCAGGCCGCAGCGTTCGCGTCCGATTACAAGGTCAAGGACGGTCCGGACGACAAGGGCGAGATGTTCGAGCGGCCGGGCCGGCCGGCCGACTATTTCCCGTCGCCGTTCCCGAACGAGAACGCGGCGCGGGCCGCCAATGGCGGCGCATTTCCGCCGGACCTGTCGCTGATCACCAAGGCGCGCTCCTACAAGCGCGGCTTCCCGATGTTCCTGGTCGACTTCTTCACCCAGTACCAGGAGCAGGGCCCGGATTACGTTTCGGCCGTGCTGCAGGGCTATGAAGACAAGCCGCCGGCCGGCTTCTCGCTTCCGGAAGGTTCCTACTACAACAAGTATTTCCCCGGCCACGCCATCAAGATGCCGAAGCCGATCAGTGACGGCCAGGTGACGTATGACGACGGCGCGCCGGCCACCGTCGCGCAGTACTCCAAGGACGTCACCACGTTCCTGATGTGGACCGCGGAACCGCACATGGAGGCGCGCAAGCGGCTTGGTCTGCAGGTGTTCGTGTTCCTGATCCTGCTCACGGGCCTGCTCTACTTCACCAAGAAGAAGGTCTGGGCCAACGCGCACTAAGCGCTGGGTTCATCGCAATTCGGAAAAGCCCCTGCGGGGGCTTTTTTGTTGCCACGTGCACCGCCGTCATCCTGAGAGCTTGTGACCCTATGATTTGCGGGCGCGGTATTTGGCGCGGTAGGGCGCTGGCGATCGGAGGCTGCTTTCAAGGTCGATGGTGTCAGGTCATTGGGCTTG
>NZ_JAFCLZ010000014.1 GCF_018130165.1 Bradyrhizobium sp. JYMT SZCCT0180
CGCGTGCGCCAAGCGGCCAAAACGCCGTTGTGCCGCCAAGAATCGCGATGAAATCGCGGCGTTGCATGTGCCTCCTGGAAAAGCTTCGTGCGATACTCTGCGACCGGCCAGCGAGAAGAATGACACCCCTTTCGCCTCAAAGGCGATCAGCCTTGATGTCGCAGTTGGGTTCATTCGCGTCGGTTTGCCCCGATCACGGCGACTTCCGGTCTACCCCGGTGAACGGACATTCTCAGGACGAGCAGGCATGTCTCAAAAGTGCCAAAGTGAGAAGAACTCAATGTGAGCAAGTGTCTTCCGGGTTGTCATAAGGGATATCGGGGTCCATCGATGTGATGTTGGCTAGCACATGCATCCAGAGTCATCAGCTTCAGTGATGACAACATAAAGATGTTTGTCTGGCCCTGAGGGTACTAAGAAGGCTTGATTCTTCTCACACACTCAAACGGACCTACGCAGTTGCCTGAAAGCAAAAAGACCGCGCGCGGCGGGTGTTAGAGCGCTCTGCCGATCTGTCCGGATTCTTCGAAAGCGGCAAGGCGAAGCTTGTTATGCCTACCCGAACGCGCCCGCCTACGGCATAAGCGCCACTCGCAGATTTAAAACAGGCCACTTACGGAAACAGCGCCCCCAAGCCAAATATTGCTTGGTGGCGCTGCTCCGAGCTGGAAATTGCAATGCCCCAGCTTAATGGTTACGCCTGCGGCGGCATAAGGTTCTGAATATGCGTGAGTTAATTTCGGGAACAAGTGGCTATGACTTTGCGTTGAGGCCGCATGTCTGGAGTGAGACAACCCGGACATATCAAAACGGCCTCAGCGCGAAGTCCCCCGACAGGCGCTGGGGCCGTTTCCTTTTTCTTGAGGAATAGAGATTACAGTCCTCAGACCCGGGACCTGCGAGACCTCGGGGACCTACCCCAAGCTAACGGCCTCAGTGGGAATTCAGACCCCTCGCTGGGGCCGTTTCTTTTGATGTCCGCTGCGCGGCCCCGGAACAGCCCTGTGGATAGGTCGCACACCGGGGAAATCACTCATTCTCTTTGGGGACGATACGAACCAAAGAATCGGATAAGCTAAGCCGCCTGCGGCGCGCTTCCTCATAGCGCTTCCTTACCTCCGGCTCTGCATCCAGTCTGTTTTGAATGAAGAAATCCAAAGCCGCGCGAATAATATCTCGCTCTGGAGCGTTGTAGTGCGACGCGCAAAAATCATTGAGCATGGATTGCCAGGGTTCGTGAGTGCGGCACAGATTGTAGTGAGCGACGTACAACGCGACGGCTGCGACGTGGTTGTCCAGCTTCTTGCTAAAGCCATTGGTCAACCGGGTGAAGCAGCGCGACAGGATCGGTAATGGAGCGCGATATTCTGCGGACTTGCTCCAGCCGACGCTCCAATTCCCTCCGGTCGTCATTTTCCGACATTAGGACTTACGCTCGAACCTGGCCACCTTGCGGGTATATTGCCACAACTCAACATCGTGGCCATCGACAAGTTGCTCAGCCTGCTCTTTTGCGGCCTCGTCGTCTGGGCAAACTATTGGAACAGCCGATTGGAAATGGCCGTCAGGGCTTATGATGTAGGCTCGGTATTCCGGCATGATGCTGCTCCCTCTGGATTGGGCGGGAGCACTACCGAACTCGCAGTCACCGATAGATACCGAAAGCCGGGCGGTGATGAATCACATGCGCACGATTGCGCACATAAGGACACTAAATTCCGCACTGCACAATAGTTTAATGGAGCGCGCGACCCGCCACCGGCCAACTGGGATCAAAACAGGCCAATACCTATTGCTTTGGGTACGGCAAATCCAATATCCTCGCGAACTGAGGCCCTCTTAACTCTCTGTTTGTGGGACGACTACGGGCCAAATGAAAGTAAGGCCGCGTCAGGTCGGGCCAGTCCAATTCTCAATCTTCCTGTCTTCCCTTGAATTCTTTATGAACCTCGGCGCGCGCTCGCTCGCCAAGTGCATCGTTGTCCAACCACCGGACGCATAGTCCAACTCCTCGACGTTCAGTTGGCGATTGTTGAGCGTGCTATCCAGGTTGTGCATTTGGGGTCCCTCCATGCGGCGCTGTACGCCGTTAATGTGAGGGGACTATGCCGGGCCGTGACCGGGCTCACAGTGACGTGCGTCACACTTCAAATTAAGCCACTGTTTCCAAACTAGGCCAATAGGGTTCTAAATATAGGCCGATACCGCCTTGCTCCGTTCCGGGACTACCCACTATGGCTGATGAACAGAGCGCGGCAGCAGCGCGGCGCTGATGAGGTCCAAAAGGGACCAACGTTAAAAATCAAAAGGGACCATTAACTTGGCGAAGGGATGGAAAGGGGCCAGCACCCCACCGCCCATAGGAACGGATCGTGCCCGTGGACCAATTCAGGAAAATGGCCATCGCTTGCTGCACGTCCGCTATGAGTCTTGGCCGTGTAAAAACACCCTTCCAAGGAAGTCGGAGAGAAGCCAGGACCAGTTCGGTCTCAGGCTACGATCGCAGCCATCAGCGGCTTGGTCCCGACGGTGTTCATGACCCGTGTCAGGTTATAGGCTAGGACCGAGAGAGCCATCTCGGCGGCTACTTTTGGAAGCGTTTTGGTGAGGAAGTGTGTCGCTCCCATACGGGCCTTCATCGTGCCGAACGGATGCTCGACCGTCTCGCGACGCACGCGCATAGCTTGTGGGTTTGCATCAAGGCGCTGCTGTACAGCTTCGAGCAGATGCTCATGCTCCCATCGTGGAATCCGCCGCTCTGGCCTGTCGCGCACTGCTATTTAAGCGAGCAATCTTGACAGGCTGTGGTCCAGTAGCGTCGTAACCGCTGCCGTCTTCCTCGTTCGTAGAGCGATATGGCAGTTGCTCCCCAGCAGGACAGCGATAGGCGTCCTCCTCAGGCAAATAGACAAAGTCCTGCTTGCCGAAGCGGCCATCTGACTTGGCACCGGACGTCTGCGGCTTGGGCAGGGTCAACGTGATGCCTGCCTCGACAACGTCGCTGGCGGCGCCCCACTCCGTATCGTCGAGGGTCGCCAGATACTCCTTCACCGCGCGACTGGACCTCGCCGGATCGCGATCCTTGCGCCAATCCTGACCCGTGATTGAGCGTTGCTTGTTGGCGTCGGCCGCAATCAGGCTCGCATCGACGGCAAAGCCTTCACCGCCAACCAGACCGACCGCGATGCACGAACATGTGGCGGAAAACATCTCCATCGCGGAAACGCTCGTTGCGGGCGCGCGAAAATGCCGAATGATCCGGGATAGCATCTTCGATACCGAGCTTGCAGAACCAGCGATAGGCCAAGTTCACCTGCACTTAACGGCAGATCGGCCGCTCCGAGCGGATCGCAAACACATACCCCACGACCAGCATCCGAATCATTAGTTCCGGATCGATCGACGGGCGGCCCATCGACGAATGGTGAGGTGCAAGTTTGCCGCGAAGCCAGGATAGATCGAGCGCAGCATCGATCTTCCGCACTAGGTGATCTTCGGGAACCGCGTCGCCAAGATGAAACTCGTAGAACAGTTGACCTTGGTCACTCTTCAGACGGCCCATCATGGATCGACCCCACCGAGAATAGCGTCAACACAACGGAATCACGCTTCACGGCCTGTCTCAATGACTTTTGCAACAAAATCCGCCAGTAGCGGACATCGCAGCTGTCTCAAAACCGGCCCCTTAAGCTGCTAGTGCTGATTGGATCATTTACCTCGACGCCTTCGTCGATGGGAATGTCGGCGCGCCCTGCGTAACGGCTAACTGCAGGTCATGGAGGAATGATGTCCGATTTTTTCTTATCTACTAAGGCAAGACTGTTCGATGAAGGCGGCCTGAAAGACCTGTTCGATCACGTCAGGAATCTTCTTATGGCAGCGCTCATCATGGCTGCGGGAAGTTACGCAACAAGACACGGTGTGGCCGTAGACCTGTTTGGGGTTTTATTTGACGAGTTGGTTGGCTTTATCGTGCTGGCTATCGGAGTTCTTCTTGCGATCCTAAACGCGCTCAGTGGCTTACATCAGCTTAACAAGCAACAGCTACATCTTGGAGTTCGAATCCTCGCGATAGGCTTCTACGTCGTGGCAACTGTGCGTATGATTCAGCTTGTTGTCGTGTTTCGTACTGGCTAGCTGCATTTGCCCATTGAAGAAAGTTGAAGTCCGCTTCGGGTCAATCACGTCGGTTTGGCTGGACCACGGAGACTTCGGGTCTACCCCGGTGAACGTACATTCTCAGGAAAGGCGGGCATGTCTCAAAGGTGCCACATGCAGACGCCACGATATCGCACTACTTTCCGGCAAGTGTCCTTCGCGTCCCCGGCGCCGAGATCGATTTTGCCACCGCGCGCGCCGAACTAATGAACAGCTGGGCGAGCGGACTGGGGGTGCGGTTCTTGACGGTGATGACGTTGACCGAGCCCAGTACGGTCGGCACCTTGACCGGCAATATCTTGAGGCCTACCCGCCCAGCACTAAATCGCGCCACCGAACCCGGCAGCAGTCCGACAAACCTCCCGGTGGCAATCACGGTCGTCGTCAATTGAACCGACAAAGTGAGGATGCCGGCGCGCGGCTGCTGCAGACCATGCTCGCGAAAGATCTGGGCGATCAGCACGCCCGGAACACTGTCGGGGGGCGGCAGCACCCAGGCTTCCCCGGCAAGTTCTGCCAGTTCGATCTGGCGACGCCGCGCCCATTGGCTGTCGATCCCCGCCACAACGGAGAAGGGTTCGTCGAACAACGGCTCCGAGACGAGATCCTCCTCGACGAACGGCATCGGCATACGCCCGATCAGGAGTTCGACATTGTGCTTGCGCAACTGGTCGAACTGCATCAGCGCGGTGTCGGCGTGAATGACCCTCAGCTGCACTCGGGGATGTTGGCCAAGAAAATGCTCCGTGATCGCCGGCAGCACACCGGCCAGGATGATTTCGGGGCAGCCGACGGCGAGTTCGCCCGCGGTGGGGTCGGCGAGGAACTCAATGCGCTTGAACCCCTGGCGCATCTCGTCGAATACGTTGACGGCAGCATCGAGCAATGCCCTTCCATACGCCGTTGGCTCAACGCCCTGGGCGCTACGGTCGAACAGGCTGACGCCGAGGGTGTGCTCCAGCTCGGAAATCGCCTTGGAGACAACGGGATGCGAGATAGCAAGCCTGGTGGACGCCTTCGCCATGCTGCCGGCCTCGGCCACCGCGAGCACGATGTGAAGGTCGCGCAGACGGACGCGACGGCCGATCCGATCTGACCAGTCCATTTTCGCCCCTTAGTCTGCAGGCTACAGGGATGCCGGAAAATCGAACTTCCAAACTACAGCCACCGGCGGCCATAATACAACTGCCATTTCAAACCAAACCCGATTCAGGGATATCAGCGCCCGCGAAACAGTCCGACAACCCAGAGGGAGAACGGCCATGTTGAGCAAATATGTCGCTCGAACCATTGCAATCCTCGGCATGACCGCCGCCGCGACGAGCGGCGCGTACGCGCAAAACGCGGTCAAGATCGGCATGGTCATGCCGATGACCGGGACGCTGGCGAGCGCGGGCCAGCAAGTGATCGCCGGCGCCCGGCTCTACATCAAGCAGCACGGCGCCACCGTGGCCGGCAGGCAGATCGAATTGATCGTCAAGGACAACGCCTCGTCCGGCGAAAACGGAAAGCGGCTGATTCAGGAACTCATCGTCAACGAAAAGGTCGACGTCATCGGCGGCGGTCCGACGGCGGACCTGATGGCCAGCGCGCCCCTCCTCACCGAGGCACAGAAGCCGGCCGTCATCATGATATCGAGCACGACCGCCGTGATTGAAAAATCGCCCTACTTTGTCCGGACCAGCGGCACGCTGGCGCAATCGTCCGCCATCATGGCGGACTGGGCGATCCGAAACGGTCTCGGCAAGGCCGTGACCCTGGTAACGGAATTTGCGCCGGGACTGGAAGCGGAAGAGACCTTCACCAACAACTTCAAGGCTGCCGGCGGTCAGATCGCCGAAATGATCCGCGTACCCTTGCGAAGCCCCGATTTCGCGCCGTTCCTGCAACGGGTGCGGGATGCGGCTCCGCAGACCTTGTTCGTGTTCATTCCATCGGTCCAGGCCGCCACCTTCGCCAAGCAGTTCGTGGAGCGCGGTCTCGACAAGGCCGGGATCAAGCTGATTGGCCCCGGCGACCTGACCGACGACGAAGCGTTATCGAACATGGGCGACGCTATGCTGGGCGCTGTAACCGCGCATTTTTACTCGGCCGCGCATCCCTCCGCGATGAACAAGGCCTTCGCCGACGAATACCAAAAAGACAACCATGTTCGCGCCAACTTCATGGCGGCAAGCGGCTACGACGGCATGCACGTGATCTATGAGGCGCTGAAAAAGACCGGCGGCTCGACCGACGGCAAGACGCTGGTCTCGGCCATGAAGGGCACCGCATGGGAGAGCCCGCGCGGCCCGATGTCGATCGACAGTGCAACCGGCGAGGTCGTCCACAACATCTACATCCGCAAAGTCGAGAAGGTGGATGGCGAACTTCGCAACGTCGAGTTTGTAACCTTCAACAACGTCAGGGATCCCCGCGTCGCGGCAAAATGAAAAAGATGGAAATAATCGTTGTCGGAGGCGGCATCGGCGGGCTGAGCCTTGCGCTCAGCCTGCATCAGGCCGGCTTCAAGGTCCGGGTCTATGAGGCGGTGCGCGATCTCTCGCCGCTCGGGGTCGGCATCAACCTTCAATCGACCGCCGTGCGCGAACTCGTCGAGCTCGGGCTCGGCGATGCCCTCGCCGAGACCGGCATCGCCACCCAGCGGTTGAACCTGTACAACAAGTTCGGACAGCTGATCCGCAGCGAGCCCAGGGGAATGGCGGCCGGATATCGATGGCCGCAATATTCGCTCCATCGCGGACGTCTGCAGCAGCTACTGCTAAAGGCCGTTCGCGAACGCATCGGCTATGATCATTTCCGCGGCGGACTGACGTTCACTGCGTTCGAGCAAATTGGCGGCAGGGTCCGTGGCCGCTTCCATGATCGCGCATCGGGCGCGGAGGTGATCGACGAAGCGGATGTGCTGATCGGCGCGGACGGCATCCATTCCGCGGTCCGACGGCAACTCTATCCGGCCGAAGGCGGTCCTCGCTTTGCGAAACAGCTGCTATGGCGCGCCGCCGTCGACGCTGAGGCATTCCTGGACGGCCTCACGATGGTCATCGCCGGACATTTCCATCAGCGGATCATCGCCTATCCCGTCGCCAAAGCGGCTGGTGGCAAATTGCTCACCAACTGGATTTGCCAAATGACGGTGACTGACGAGGCACCGCCACGCGAGGACTGGAACAGGCGTGCCGCCAAAGACAAGATATTGGCGGCATTCGGCGGCTGGCGGTTTCCCTGGCTCGATGTGCCGGCGCTGATCGAGCAATCACCGGACATCTTTGAGTTTCCGCTGGTCGATCGCGACCCGGTTTCGGCATGGACGCTCGGCCGCGTCACCCTGATCGGCGATGCCGCGCATCCGATGCAACCGATTGGCAGCCAAGCCGGCTCCCAGGCAGTTCTCGACGCTCGGTTGCTTACAGCCGCGCTTATCGAAACTGCGAATCCAGTAGAGGCACTGCGGTACTACGACGCGACGCGACGGCCCGTCATGAACGACATAACCCTGCGTAATCGGAGCTTTGGGCCGGAGGCCGCCATGCAGCTGGTGGAAGAGCGCGCGCCAAATGGCTTCGTCCGGATCGAAGACGTGATTTCGCGGCACGAACTGGCTTCCATCGCCAACTCGTTCGCTGCGGCCGCGGGTCTTGATGTCGAAACGGTTAATAACCGGCTCTCCCTCGTACATCCAGGCCAACAGACGGCATATCAATCCCCCGACGTCTGACTTGTCCAGCCGCGTAGAGCTGCAAATGAGTGCTGATGTCTGGTTTGGGTCAATCGCGTCACTTTGACAGCGCGCCGCGAACTTCCGCTCTTCCCCTGGAAACGGACATCGTCTGGACCGGTCGCCATGTCTCAAAGGTGCCATCACCGGACCTTTGGTTCACTCAATTACCTTATCGGCACTCGCAACGAGCGCAGGAGGTACGGAAAGCCCCAGCTGCTGGCTGTCTTGAGGTTGATGGACAACTCGAATTTGGTTACTTGGTAGATCGGGATGTCGCTCGGGCTTTGCTCCTCGGAGAATTGCGTCGATGTTATTGGCGGCGCGCTTATGCACCTCGATTAGATCGAAGGAATAGGCCATTAAGCCCCCGGCCTCGACGGGTTCAGGAACTCCAAAAATCCGCCGGAAGCTTCGCGTCGCCGACCAACTTAGCGAGCAAAGTGCTGTTTTGATCGGTCTCAGGCGACTCGACGACTAGGACCGCATTTGCATCATCGCGGGTGATGCTCTCGATCGCCGCCCGATAGCCTGCTTCGCTGGTACCAAGTTCCAGTAACGACACCGCGAGAGAGAGGCCTGCCGTTTCGGCCGCTGCGCGGATTGCGGGACCTATGGTTGGCCCATTCCATTGCAATCCAAGAGCGAGACAGCCAAGTTTCGTCATCGTTGGAACCATCTCGCGCAACAGTGCGAACCGTTTTCCATAAATGGATGGACCAACGTCGACACTAGCTCCGGTGAAATTGCCGCCCGGATGTGCCAGACTTTCGGCGATCCCTTGCTTAACGGGGTCGCTAGTTATCACAACGATTGGAATACGCGATGTTAGCTTTTTGAAGATGACTGCGCCAGGGCCAACGACGTGGATGACATCCGGGTTGCTCCGAACGATTTCCGTCGCCAGGGCTTCGGGGCCGGACGTGTTTTGCTCTCGGCCGTAACGTTCGACCTTGAGGTTGTGTCCCTCGATCCATCCCAACCGCCGAAGCTCGGCGAAAAAGGTTCGGTACTTTTTGCGTTCGCTATGCTCATGCAAGTCCGCGCTTGGCTCTGACGGGCTGAAGATAGCAAGACGTTTCTTATTGGCGCTCTGCTGTGCCGTCGCAGCGAGCGGCCATGCCACCGCCGCACCGCCACTGATGAAACCGCGTCGTCTCATGCAGCCCTCCAAGGAGGCTCAGGACCACGCTAAATCCAGCTCGAAGCATACCACATCGCGCCATGGGAGTCCGGGTGTTGGAGGCGCAGGATGTCGAGCGCGGCAATCCGCTCTTCTGCATTGTGCCATGACCGCTAAGGGTCATTCGCGTCGGTTTGGCCGCACCACGGCGACTTCCGGTCTGACCCGTGAACGGACATTCTCAGGATTGGCGGGTAAGTCTCAAACGTGCCAACAGTAGATATGCCGCATCTACTCGACCAACTCGTCGGCGGTTGCAAGCAAGGAGGGTGGCACAGTAAGGCCTAACGCCTTGGCGGTCTTGAGATTGATCACCAGCTCGTATTTGGCAGGTTGCTCGACCGGCAACTCGGCCGGCTTGGTACCTTTGAGGATTCTACCGACGTAGCCGCCCGCGCGGAGCCACAGGTCTTGATAATCGGGGCTATACGAAATCAATCCACCATCCGTGACGTAGTTTCGACCAAGATAAACTGCAGGCAAGCGATGTTGGGCAGCCAGCGCAGCAATCTTCCCGGCGTTGCGTAAGGTTATTGGATCACCAAAAACGATTCTTGCATCTGCTTGCTGAGCTGCTGCCGAGGTGAAGGCTCCAACAAGTTCTTCCTCCTTGGTCGCTTCTAAGACTGGTAGGGTTACGCCGAGTTGCCGGGCCGCTTGCGGCAGCTCATCGGCGATTACCCTTCTGTGTATGAGATTGCCTGGATTGCTAAGAACGGCGACTTTCGAAGCCGCCGGAACCAGCTCCCGAATTATTTGTAGCTGTTTGCTGATGAACTGCCCCGGCACGAACGTCGCAAGACCTGTGATGTTGCCGCCGGGACGGGCGAGGCTTTGCACCAATCCTATCCCGACCGGATCAGCCACCCCCACAAATACAATCGGTATAGTTGTGGTTGCCGATTTCAGGGCTATGGCCGATTGTGGGGTTGCCGGCCATAAGCACATTTGCGCCGAGAGTGACCAGTTCTGCTGCCATCGCTGGCAAGCGGTCCCGGGATCGGGCAAATCGGGGTTCGAGGGTCAGGTTCTTTCCATCAACCCAGCCGTGGCTTCGCAAACCGTCGAGCCACGCACTCTGCCAAGTCGGTGGCAACTCGTTTACAAAAAGCAAGCCGATCCGACGTCGGGTCTCCTGCGCAGGCGCAGACAATGGCAAAACGAGCGACGCCGCAGCACCCGCGATGAACTCTCTCCGCCTCATCCGTTACTCCTTGGATGACGCTTCCAGCGTAATCACATTTCGGCACCGGTCCATGCGGCGGAATGTCTGCTTTGGGTCGGTCAAACACGGACCCATGCAGTGCAGCAAACGGATTGTTATTCGATCATCTCGCCAGCGCGAGCGAGCAACGGTCTGCGGCACAGTGAGACCGAGTGCCTTGGCAGACTTCAGGTTGATCGCCAACTCGAACTTAGTCGGTTCCTGAACCGGCAGGTCGTGCGGCCTCTCACCTTTGAGAATGCGGTCGACATAGCCAGCTACGCGGCGATACTGATCGATCAGGTCAGGATCATAAGACATTAGGGCCACCGGCCAGTGTGGGCTCTGGCTGGTGCCGTCAACTTGAAGTGTCAATGTTGTCGCCGACGACGCTACCCTTCCGGCACCCCGGCCAGCCGCATTCCCGCAACGATGCGTTCGTGGACAGCAATGAGAATCTGATTGTCGCTCGGTACGTGAGCGCGGAACCGACGGATAGTGAAGCTCGGATCAAGCGCAAGTCCCGCCTGTACCGTGGCGCGCGCCTCGTCCAACTCGCCAAGCCGCGCCAGCATTGCCGCGAGAGGGAAATGCGCAAACGAATGGTTTCGGTTTGCTTCGAGGCCCCGACGCATCCAGATGACCGCTTCCTCATCTGCACCGAGCTGCGCCTTGGCAAGGCCGACATACCCCAGCCAACGAGCGGCAGCGGTGTCGCGAGGAGAAAGACGGAAGGCCTCGTTGATGTGAGTTTCGGTTTCTTCGCCGCGACCAAGGAAGAACTTGGCAAACCCGATGAGAGCATGAGCGCGGGCCGAATTGCGATCCAGCGTCAAAGCCTGCTGGCATTCCGCGATACCTTGGGCTGCGCGGTTCGTAAATACCTGCACGAAGCCCAAAGTCACGTGGGCCAAAGCGTGGTTTGGTGCGAGGGATAGTACCCTCCTAATGGTCGTCTCCGCCGCCGCGAGCCGCTCTGAATAGTCATCGGTCATAAACGAAGCGCCTAGGTAGCCATCGACCCGTGCCAATCCGACCATGGCCTCGATGTTGTCGGGATCGAGCGCAATGGCCTTCTCGAAAAAGCCGCGCGCTCGTGTCAGGCTATCGGGTGTCAGCCCCTTGTTGAACCAACTGCTACCCTGGAACACCAAGTCCATCGCGTCCGGATGCGGTGAACGCTCCGCTCGGCGGGCCTCGGCAGCGATAAGTTCGGCATCGAGCGCATTGGCGAGCCTCGAAACGATTTCGTCTTGCATGTCGAACAGATCGGCCACAAACTTGTCAAAACGCTCAGCCCACAGGTGATTGCCGGTTTCGGCGTCGATCAGCTGCACGTTCACTCGAAGCCGGTTACCTCCGCGCTGCACAGAACCTTCGAGCACATAACGGACGTTCAGCTCACGTCCGACTTCCTTTACGTTCACGGGTCTGCCCTTGAACGTGAACGCCGTGTTGCGCGCAATCACGAACGCCCCACTGATGCGCGATAAGTCTGTTGTCAGGCTCTCGGTGACGCCATCGACGAAGTATTCTTGCTCGGGATCGCGGCCGAGGTTTCCGAATGGCAGAACCACTACAGACAAATGCGGTGCTGAAGATGACAGGGGGGCGGCCTGATGAGCCTTTGCGGTCTGGCCAACCACGTAGGCACGGATCGGACAGGTTATGTTCTTGAGGATTTGCTCGCCGATGTCAGTGAACTCGACCGTAACCTTCCCACGAACCTGTTCGTACGCGGAAGAAGAGATACAGATGCCACCCGGTTCAGCGATGCCTTCAAGCCGAGCGGCGACGTTCACACCATCGCCAAGAATGTCGTCTCCGTCGATCAGGATGTCTCCAAGGTTAATCCCGATCCGAAACAGCATACGCCGGTCCTGCGGGATGCCTTCGTTCCTCTGGGCGATTACTGCTTGCACGACTACCGCGCACTCGACCGCATCGACCACCGAAGGAAACTCAAGCAGCACACCGTCTCCCGTGCTCTTCACAAGCCGTCCACCGTGCTTCTCCACGAGTGCATCGGTGACCCTACGGTGTTCGCGGAGCGTGCGGACCGTGCCGACCTCGTCGAGCCCCATGAGCCGCGAGTAGCCCGCGACGTCAGCCGCGACTATGGCGGCGAGCCTGCGTCCGACACGACCTGGTTGCTCGTGCTCCATGGCAAGCACGTTTCCTCTTGCGAGGCCATCTTGTACGAAAGCTGACCTGAGAGGCAAGTCTCATAGGGCGCAGTTTGCAACAAGCAGCTACGCATGGACCCCGCTCGGGGGGGCCCCTAAACTGCTTCGGCGAGCCCTTGGACAGTCTAGAGGCTCCGCCGCGAAGACTCCTACACTATCTTCCTGCGCGGAAGGCCTCTGCAGGAGATGTATCGATCGTGCTGATCAAATACGCGGGAACTATGGCCTTTAACTTCTACGCTGGACTGCCCGATAGGGTCTGAGAACCTGCAGGTGGTGATGTCTGTTGTGGGTCATTCGCTACCGAAATGAGTTGTCGGCGACATGTCCGGTTTACCCCCGATAGCGACCGAATAGCGGACATCGCAGCACGTCTCAAGGGTGCCAGAATCAGACTCATGCAGCACGGCAACGAGCGCGAACCGGGTATCAAGCGTCATTTACCACCAGGCTGGCCAACGTAACTTCCCCATCAGTAATGTAGTGGTTGACGCGTTCCGCGGGCAGACGTTGGCCGGACTGAACTACTTTCACCGCCTGGATGACTCGATTTTTTATTAACTCAGCAATGATGTAGTCTCGCTCAGCATTCGTATCCGAATCGGTCGCATGGGTTATCTGGAAAGTGAGTCGAGTTAACGACAAACCTGTATCTCTGGTGCCGGCTCCGACCCAGAGAACGTGTTCATTGTCCGGTGGCCGGTCAGTGTTTAGCCAGAAGCCTGGTGCTCCCCAGGTGTCCTGAGCACGCGTTAGGCTCAACGCCCAGAATCGTATGTGATGGCGCTTTCGCGGACTGTTATCAATTGCCTTCTGGAAACCAATGTCTTGGCCACGTCCGAAGAGATAGAGGGTACTAAACGGGGCGGTCGGATAGGGCGAGTTGAATACGAACGCGCGCGTCATGCGCCACGAGCTTGCCACGCTCAATCGATCTGCTTCTGACCAACCGAGGGCTGCAAAGGCGGTACGGAGCTGCGGGATTGTGCCAATGAGCGCGATGTTGACGGGGTCACCAGGCAGTCCATCGCCCGTAATTGTGAAGCTAGGCACAAGTTTGTGCTGGAGGATTTTGAGGCCGATGCGAATGGCGCGGGGGAGGACAATATACGCTGCGATTCCATAAGTGAGGCCCAAGGCCAGAAGCCACGGTAGCCTGCGGTCCGCAGTTTCAAAGATCACAAAGACGA
This sequence comes from Bradyrhizobium sp. JYMT SZCCT0180, assembly GCF_018130165.1. Classification (GTDB taxonomy): domain Bacteria; phylum Pseudomonadota; class Alphaproteobacteria; order Rhizobiales; family Xanthobacteraceae; genus Bradyrhizobium. Next base: position 13,640 of record NZ_JAFCLZ010000014.1, read on the forward strand.
TCACCCAGATACTGAGGATGCCCAACCCCAGGATCAACAAGCGCTGGAATAAGCGTTTAAGCGACCTCACGGCGCGCCGCCAATCAGCGTGATGAACCCGCGTCGCTTCATTGCCAATTCCGCCTGCGATGCCTCAACCCGAGCGTAGGCATTTTTTGGGCCCAGTCCAAGCGGCTGATGTCCGGTCCGGGTTAATCGCGTCACTTTGAGCGTGCGACGCTCACTTCAGGTCTACCCCCGCGAACGGACATCAACGGACCGGCCCGTTTGGTCCGGTTCGTGCCAAAGGCGGAAGTCGCCGCTCTCGTTCGATCACCTCGTCGCCACGGGCGAGCACCTGGCCGCGACGGTCATTCGGGCAGCCCGGCTTTGCGCAACCCCTCCTCGTACAGCGAGAGGTCTTCGGGCCGATAAGGGCCTAGCACCTCTTTGAGATTGGAAACACGTAGCGTGGGATTCAGCTGTCGCAGCCGAGTCAATGCCTTATGTGCTTGCTCGATCCGTCCCGCTATCGCATTGCTTGCGGCGCCGATCCGTAATCCAGGTTGATAATCTGCAAAATCCTGCAAGGCCATTGCCGCCCACGATGCCGCTTCGTCATAGCGGCCCAGGAAGAACTGCGCATGAGCGGTCCCGTTTCGCATGTCTAAAACCATCGGATCAAGGGGGCTCAGGCGCATGGCATGAGTAAAACGCTCTATCGCCAGTTTCGGCTCTCCGAGCCAATTTTTTACCCAACCACCGCAAATCCACGCCTCGGCCAAATTGGAATTGAGCACAAGCGCGCGATCGATTAAGGCGGCGCCCCTCTCAAGATCGCGAGCAACATACGCTAACGCCCCGCCGCTGAAGGCAAGCGCCATCGCATCATCTTTGCCCAACTCAACCGCCAACTGAGCGAGCCTCGTCACTTCCGCAATCTCGCTCCCTGTGCCTGAAATCCAGCCATAGGCCTTGGCGCCGGCATAGCAAAGGGCGGCGCGGCTGTAGACGGACGCAAAATCTGGGTCGAGCTCAATCGCACCGTAGAACAGGCGCAACGCCTCGTCGTTCGCTTGCCGGTTAGCAAACTGATAAAGCCTAGCCAAACCGCGTAAATAGAGGGTATAGGCGTCGAGACTCTCGGTCGGTTTGCGCTTGGCACGCTCGATCTCGGCTTTTTCCACGGTAGGCGCGATCGCCCAGACAACGCTCTCAGTCACCTGATCCTGCAGATCGAAGATTTCGCCGAGCCCTCCATCAAACCGGTCCGCCCAAAGATGCATCCCAGTGGCGGCATCGATGAGTTGTCCCGTGATACGGACTCGGTTTGCCGTTTTGCGAACGCTCCCTTCCAACACGTAGCGCACCCCAAGCTCGCTCCCCACCTGCTTTACGTCGACGGCGCGCCCCTTGTACGTGAAACTCGAGTTGCGGGCGATGACGAACAGCGCCTTGAAACGGGACAGTGCGGTGATGATGTCCTCGACCATACCGTCGGCAAAATATTCCTGCTCTGGATCGCCGCTCATGTTCTGGAATGGAAGCACGGCGATGGAAGGCTTGTCAGGGAGCGCGAGCGGTCGAGCGTTTTCGTTCGGCGGTTTCGCCGCCGTTGGCGAACAGGAATTCTCGTCAATCCGAAGGCGCCACGCTCGCATCGGCTCGGCGATATTTTTCAGGTTCTGCGATCCCATATCGTCGAATGCGAAATCAATTTTGCCACGGATTTGGCGGTAAGCATCGTCCGAGATGCATATTCCACCGGACTCCGCAATCCCCTCAAGGCGCGCCAAAATATTGACGCCGTCGCCGAAAATATCATTGTCGTCGATGATGATGTCGCCGACATGAATGCCGACGCGGAATTCGATCCTGACATCCTGTGGCACGTCGGCGTTTTGCTTGGCCATGCCGCGCTGGACTTCGACCGCACATCGTGCCGCATCCACGGCGCTGGCGAACTCGACCAGCATGCCATCGCCGGTGGTCTTGACGATGCGACCACGGTGCGAGGCGATCTCGGGATCGACAAGCGTCTTTCGGGTTAATTTCAGATCGGCGAGCGTGCGTTCTTCGTCGCGACCCATCAAGCGGCTGTATCCGGCAACATCCGCCGCCAAAATTGCCGCAAGCCGCCGTATCACGCGATTGTCGGGCAATAACTGCTCCCCGAGATCAGTAGATCCGTCCGACATTATCAAACCATAATGCGTTGCCCTTCGGCTAGGGCCAATGTCCCAAATGGGTCAAAAGCTGCCCTGACAGCCCCGAAGGCCAACTTCCGCTGTGCCCCCGAAAGCGGACTCAACTCGGACATCGCGGCATGTCCGAAAAGTGCGGCGAGTTCAACCGATCGCTGCAACACATTCTGCGAACTTCTCAGCCGGCGTCTGATAGAGCAAGGTCTTTCTCGGCCTTTCATTGAGTTGCCTTGCGATGGCACTGAGCCTGGCCTGGCTGTGCAAGGACAGATCGGTGCCACGCGGAAGATACTGGCGCAGCAATCTGTTGGTGTTTTCGTTTGAGCCGCGCTGCCAGGGAGACCGAGACCTCGACCTCGGTGGCCAGTGTCAGGCGCTGGTGATCGGCAAGCTCTTTACCTCTGTCCCAAGTCAGCGACCGGTAGAGTTCACTGGGCAGTCTCTGCGATTGTTTGATCAGCGCCGAGACGACGCTTTCAGTATCCTTGTTCGCGACCTTGACCAGCATCACGTAGCGCGAATGACGCTCGACAAGCGTTGCGACATAGCTATTCCTGGACCCGCCGATCAGGTCGCCCTCCCAGTGGCCCGGCACGGCGCGATCTTCAACAGATGCCGGCCTCTCGCTGATGGACACGGCATTCTTGATCTGCCCGAGCCCGTTTCGTTTCATGCTGGCATGTCTGGATCGGCGGACCGTGCGCCTTGCCCTCAGGTGCTCAAGAAGCTCCTTTTTCAGCACGCCGCGGGCCTGAATGAACAGGCTGCGATAGATCGTCTCGTGTGACACCTGCTTTTGAGGTTCCCCCGGATAGGTGCGCTTGAGCCAGCCGGCAATTTGCTCCGGTGACCATTGCCGCTGCAGCAAGGTTGATACTGTCCGCCTCAGGAACGGACGGCAAGCCAGCTTGCAAAGCTTGGGGCGCCGCGCCCTATCCCACCCGGCCCGATCGGACCCCGCAGCCCGATAGCGATCCGCCCCACCATTGCGCTGGACTTCACGGCTGATGGTCGACGCAGATCGTCCCAAGTGGCGCGCGATCGACCGCAACGAGCAGCGCATGCTGAGCCATCGAGAGATCTCCTCTCGTTCAGAAAGGCTGAGCGTCTGCTTGGCACGGCGCCGATCCGGAGGACGGATGCCGCCGGTCGGCGAGATCACTGAGAAGACCGACGAGGATTCCCGGTCAAATCGGCGTCCGATCGAACTCATCGGCTCGCCGGCCTGCCACCGATCCCAGATTTCTGATCGCTGGGCCGCCGAGTAATAAATGCGACGTCGCTGTTTCATGTCCACACTCCATCTTTGCTAAAAGATTAGAGTGTTGCGCTGACCAATTGAGCCCGCCGCCAAACCCAGACGTAGCTTTGAGGCTGCCGCCTTATGTCACCCGATTCAGCGGCGGATGTTTCCACTTGCCATCCACCGCCTCTTCCTTCGGCCAGTAGAGGCGCAGGGCCGTCCAGAATAGCTCCTTCGGTGCCGGCAGCCAGTTGGCCTCTTTGTCGGCACCGGGGGATTCGCGCTGGATGTAAATCGTCAGCCCGCCGTCGGCATCGAGCTTGAGGTTCGGTAGCATTGGCGAGTTGATCAGGTAGCGATTGAGCGGATTGGCCACCAGCAGGCTCTGCGGCAAATCATACATGGTCAGCGACCAGAACGCGTTGACCGGCGGCAATTGACCCGGAGCGAACCGCAGCGTGTAGCGGTTCTTCGAAGCGTCGAGCTTCTCTCCCGCGGCATCCACCCTGTAGATCGGATACAGCGCCTCAGCCTTGGAGTTGGCGTAGATGCCGAGAACGACGCCCGTCCAACGATTGAGATAGTTGTTCTTCAGAAATTCCCGGGTGCCGAAGAGATTGGCGGGGGTTACCTTGCCGGTGTTGATCTCGGTCCGCTCGAAGTCTCCCAATTCCTTCCACGCATCGGCCATGCCTTGCTCGATGGCCGTTTTCATCTCGGGCGAGCTCACATTCACGGTCTTTCCCGCGCCCACGCCGATTCGCGAAACGCGCCCTGAGTTCTACCTCGGACGGAACCGTCGGGCAGAATTGCAAGACGAAGTTCAGGATATTGAAAAACTCGATCGAAGTTTTCTCCTGATCCGGCGTCAGCGGCTTGATGAAATCGATCGCCGGTGCGGCCTTTGGTGCGGGCTGCCCGAGAAATGCGGATAGCGTCTGCACCTTGTAGCCGGCCTGAACCTTGTTCACATTTTCGATGTCGGCAGGGTTGAAGAGCTGGGTGCGATACGCCGGGAATACCAGTTCAGTCTCCGAGCGAAAAACCTTATCGACGCCCTTTGGGATCTCGCCTTTCCAGCTTGGCCCTGCGAGCAGAAAGGTACCGCCTCCGTTGCCGGTCGTGCGAGTGCCGGCGTAGTCGAAGTTGAAAGTGTAGTAATCGATGAACTGGACGCTGAAATACCGTTCCTTCTCCATCGCCGGCACAGTGAGGACAAGTGGCTCGGCACGCAGGTCACCGCCGATCATGGAGTAAAGCGTATCCGAGTTGGGCGTTTGAATCGCTGTGTCCGCCGGCGAAAAGAGACGTGAAGCGTTCCAGACTTGGTTGAAGCCCCCCTTGTATTCCGGGTTCGTGCGATCCACCCAATAGGCGTGCTGGATGCGATAGTTGTCTACCATCGGGAAGCCATAGACGTAGGCCTCCTTTGCGATGGCCCGCGCTTCAACGGGGGTGACGCCGGCCTGGGCGTGGGCTGCGGTCAAGCGCAGTGCCGGGAGCACGGCAATCCCGCAGGCAAAAGTTCTTCGTGTGATGGCTTTCATGGCGAAGCTCCACGTTGTGGCGCACCGGGCGGGGGCGGGACGCAATAAATATCATCCGAATGGTCGTGGCTGACTATGCAAAAACGGACGATGCAGGATCACGCAAATCGCAACGAATGGCCATTCTACCCACTCGCCGCCAAGGGATGTTCCCGCAGTCGGTCTGTTCAACCCTAACATCAAAGCATAGGGGTCTACTACTGGGCTAGTGGAATGTCCGGGTTGGGTCATTCGCGTCGGTTTGACCGGATCACGGCGACTTCCGGTCTACCACGGTGAACGGACATCGCCAGATCGGCTCGGCTCTTCCGCTTCGTGCCAACACCGGAAGTGGCCGCTTCATTCGATTACCCTGTCGGCGCGAGCGAGAAGCGTTGGCGAAACAGTCAGACCAAGCGCCTGCGCGGTCTTGATATTGATGGTCAACTCAAACTTTGTTGGGCGCTGGACGGGAAGGTCTCCGGGCTTGTCGCCCCGGAGTATGCGGTCGACATAATCAGCCGCCTGTCGGAATACCTCTGGAATAATGATGCCGTATGAGATCAGGCCCCCCTCGGCGGCAAAGCTAGGCAGAGCATACACACCTGGTATTCGGTACCGGGCGGCCATCTCGACGATCAATTTGCGATGTGCCGCGATGGACGGATCAGGTGGAAGAATGAAGCCAATGGCGGTTTCCCTTGCGAGCGTCTCGAAGGCGGCCTCAATCTCTGCAGGTTTGCGGATTTGAGTTGAAAATACTTCCACGCCAAATTTATTTGCCGCGTCGGCAGACGAGCGGAACAGAAGCAGTGAACCTGCATTCTCAGAATTAAGAAGTACAGCCACCCGTTTTACCTGCGGCGCAATCTCCTTGAGTATTTCGATCCACTTTGGCCCGAGGCTGGGCTCTAGGATACTGAACCCGGTCATATTGCCGCCGGGATGTGCGAGGCTCCGGACGAAGCCCTGAGCAATTGGGTCACTCGCACCGATAAACACAATCGGTATTGTTTTTGAAACCGACTGAACAGCGCGGGCCATTTGGTCGCTATTTGCCAGGATCACCTCCGGCGTGGCGTCCATCAAGTCATTTACCTTCGAGCGTATCCAATCGAGGTCGCCTACACCCCAACGAAAATCGATAACAAGATTGCTTCCGATAACCCAGCCACGCGCTTGAAGCCCTTCCTGAAAGGCTCGCGCTCGAAGCTGACCTTCCCGATCATCTTCATTGTATAATACGAGAACCCCGACGCGGCGGACCCGACCCGATTGCTGTGCACGCGCGTTGAGCGGCAGTGCCGTCGCGCAGCCAAGAAGCGTAATGAACTCACGCCGTCTCATGCCGATAGCTCCACCGTCACGACAAAGTGGCTCCGGCAGAACCTAGCAGTCTGAAAGGCCGGGAGGTAGCCCAGAAACAGGTCTGGACGATCAGTTCACTTCCAAAATGGGTCATTCGCGTCGGTTTGACCGGATCACGGCGACTTCCGGTCTACCACGGTGAACGGACATTCTCAGGATAGGCGGGCATGTTGAAAGGTGCCAATAGGAGCGGTCACCGCGACGGCGGCGGCATTTTTTCAAACTTGGTGATCGAATTGAGGTCGTAGACCCACGCCTGCTGCGATTGAACAAATAACTGTCGGCGCGGCGCTAGTTCATAGCGTTGGCGAAGTACGCCGACCCGGACGTTGTAAGGCTTTGGGTCATCACCAACTGAAGTGGAGTAGAGCGCCGTGCCGCACTGTGGGCAAAATGCTTGCGGGCGGACCGCTCCGCTATCGGCTGTCTTCAGGTATTCCTTGGGCTTGCCCGATAACAGCACGAACGTGCCTGGCCGCGCGATAATGACCGCTCGCATTGGCGCGCCGCTCATTGTCTGACAGTCCGTGCAGTTGCACATTGTCGTAGTTTCAGGATCGGCTTCAGCCTCGAATGACACATAGCCGCAGTGACACCGTCCATCGATTTTCATGGCTTGCCCCTTGTTACATCGTTCACGTGGCCACCCGAACTCTAATGGCTCTTCGGACCGCTGATAGGTCCGAATTCGTTGATTCGCGTTGGTCTGACCCATAGCCAACCACTTCCGGTCTATCCCAATTAACGGACATCATCAGAGACGGTCGGCATGTCTCAAAAGTGCCAAGAGCAGACATGCTCTCAAGAAAACGCGCCCACTTGGCGAACTTCTTCTTGTACCATCCGCAAGTGCGCCTTGAGCCGCTGCAGATCAACCTCGAATGCACGCGAAACCGATAGGGACCGCACGTCGGCTTCGATCTTGGCCATTCGTTGCAGATACTCGGCCTCCCGGGATGCTGCATCCGGCTTCTGGGCAAGCTCCCGTTCCAAGTGCCCCAGAGCGCGGTGCAATTGGTCGATACGACGAACGTGGAGCCACCGATAAATGCGAGGCGCGAAGCCGACCAGCGGAATAATCGTCAAAATGACTGGAATGATAAAGAATGCTATCCGGTTGAGGAGCGACGAGAGCCAGAACGTCGTGTAGCGTTGCCAGAAGGTCGGGCCATACCGGTAAAAGGCCTCTGCCGTTGGAGAAAGAGGCAAATCACTGGGTTGCTCGGCCGGAAACTCGCCGAGGCGATTGAACGAGCCTGCGGGCCAGTGGACTTCGCGCATCGCTTCCAGCAGCAAATATTGCAACGCTGGGTGAAGGGTCTTGCGCACCAACATTCTATTGCGGGAAGCGAGCATATCCACGTTTGAATTCGGGATGTCTCGGCCTAGGTCAAGGAGACCTCGCCAGAGCACTACGTGCTTGAGACCGGGGATCGTCTGAGCGATGGCTTCAGCCTGCGCGACGCTCATTAGCCGAACGCCAGGTGCGTCGAGCGTATCCTGCACGCGGTTGAGATCCTGCTGTGGAATGACCAGCACGTCGATTTCGCCCGCCATCAATGCGTCGATTGCTCGTGTGTAATCGGGATGATCCAATAGTTGGGTCGAAGCATCCAACGCATTGGTGGCTTTGAGAATTTCTAGCATAGCCAATCGCAGGGCGGTTCCTGGCATGCCGATGGAGAGGCGCTTGCCACTCAACTGCGCAAAGAGCGTAACAGGCTCCGTGCTTTTGTAGAAAATGAATATTGCGGCATCGAACACCCCACCCAGCGAATAAAAGGTGCCGGCATCCGATGATTGTGTGACGCCGAAAGTAGTAAGGGCAGCCTGCACCCCGGAGGTGGCATCGCGCAACTGATCAAGATTTTCAATGGCGCCGGCAAAATTTCGGATCTCCAGCTCGACACCATGGCGCGCGAGTATGCGAGCGTATTGCCTCGCATAGTTATCGTACCCCGATCCTGCCGCCCCAGCCGCGATGGCGAAGCGACGCGGCGGCAGCGGATCGATAAGGCGATACGTGACATATGGGACAGCAACGACAATGGCCGCCAACGCACTCATAATGATCAAATTCAGCCAATATCGCATCCGGCTCACTTTGCGGTAAGGATGGTCGCTGACCATCTTACCGATCCTAGCAGAGAAAATGTCTGCTTCGGGTCAAACTCAGAAGTCGAACTGGCCAACGCGGACCTCCGTTCTACCCCTCAAAGCAGACATCCGGCGGGCGGTACGGCTGGTCCGTATCGTGCCAGCAGGAGACTCTGGTCCGGCCGTCGGTCGGACTTGCGGAGTGGCCGTCAACGAATGCCGCCGAGCCGAGGGACGGCTATGTCACCGTGGTCGCATTGACCGTCGGCGACCGGGCGCTGCAGGCGCGCTCGGCGATGTCGTTCATCGTCGAGAAAGAGATCACGCTGGTCGGGATGTTTTCCCAGAACGGCTTCCAGACCATCAAGGAGGGCGTGGACGTCGATATCGTTTTCGACAACGTCCCGGACCGCATCTTTCACGCGAAGGTCATCGCCATTCCCAGAGGCATCGGCCAGGGGCAGATCGCGACGTCGGGCGAGCTGGCGCGCACCAACTCGTTCGGCGGGGCGACGGTGTTTCCCGCGGTTATCTCGATCCCTGACGGGATTAGCCGCGAGTCGCTTCACCTAGGCATGTCAGGCAGCGTCACCGCCATTGCCGGCAACGCTGGCGTGATCGGTCTGCTCGCCTCGATCCTATTATCAATTCTTATACGGCCTACCTATAAAGCAGCAGACCATGCCGAATGTCCGCTTGGGGTGGCGGGTTCAACCACTGAGGTCGAGGTCTACTTTTGTGATCCTCGATCTCCCTGGCAGCGCGATCAAACGAAAACACCAACAGATTGCTGCGCCAATACCTTCCGCGCGGCACCGGTCTGTCCTTGCACAGCCAGGTTAAGCTCAGTGCCATCGCAAGGCAGCTCAATGAACGGCCGACAAAGACCTTGCTCTACGCCGGCTGAGAAGTTCGCAGAATGATGTCAAGCGTTGATGGTCCGCGAGTTCCTTCTATCCCAGGTCAACGACCGGTACAGTTCACTGGGCAATCTTAGCGATTGCTTGATCAGCGCGGAGACGACGCTTTCGGTGTCCTTATTCGCAACCTTGACCAGCATCACGTAGCGCGAATGGCGCTCGACAAGCGTTGCGACATAACTATTCCCCGATCCACCGATCAGGTCGCCCTCCCAATGGCCTGCGACCGCACGATCTTCAACTGACGGCGGTCGTTCGCTGATGGATACGGCATTCTTGATCTGGCCGAGCCCGTTCTGGCGTGCCTGGATCGGGGGACCGTGCGCCTCGCCCTCAGGTGCTCAAGAAGCTCCTTTTTCAGCACGCGAACAGGCTCCGATAGATCGTCTCGTGTGACACCTGCTTTTGAGGTTCCCCCGGATATGTGCGCTTGAGCCAGCCGGCAATTTGCTCCGGTGACCATTGCCGCCGCAGCCAGGTCGATACTGTCCGCCTCAGGAACGGACGGCAAGCCAGCTTGCAAAGCTTGGGGCGCCGCGCCCTATCCCAGGCAGCCTGATCGGACCGGGGAGCTCGATAGCGGTCCGCCCCGCCATTACAATGGACTTCACGGCTGATAGTTGACACAGATCGTCCCAAGTGGAGCGCAATTGAACGCAATGAGCGGCGCATGCTGAGCCATCGAGAAATCTCCCTCTCGTTCAGAAGACTGAGTGTCCACTTGGAACGGCGGCGATCTGGAGGACGGATTCCGCCCTTTGGCGAGATTACCGAGAAGACAGAAGAAGACTCCCGGTCAAACCAGCGCCCGATCGCACTCATCGGCTCCCCAGCCTGCTAGCGATCCCAGATCTCTGACCGCTGCGCTGCCGAGTAATAGATGCGACGCCGCTGTTTCATGACCACACTCCATCTTTGGACAAGGATTAGAGTGTTGCGTTGATCAGTTGAACCCGCCGTCAAAAGGCGCCGTCCCGGAGTTGCTTGGGGAAGTCTGCTTCACCCCTAGAAGCGGACATCGCGCATATACGAGTACACGTCCTAGAATTCCACCTATCTGAGGTTTCTGAGGTTTCTGAGGTTTCTATCAACCCTAACGCGGAAACTGTCAGTAGAGCCGCTTATATACCCGTGCATACATGACAGTTCATGGAAGGGAGGTGAAACAACCTCATAAACCTACGAAACCTCAGACGGCCTGACGTTGATAAAACTTGATCGACTGGTGGCGGCAACCATTCGAGGGATATGCGTCGGACGTGATGTCACCCGATGCACCCATGCCGGTCATGCCGGTCCTGACGCCCAAGCAACGGCGATTTGTCGAGGAGTACCTTCTCGACATGTGCGCCGGCAAAGCCGCGATCCGGGCCGGATACTCGAAAAAGACAGCAAACCAGCAGGGGCACATTCTGCTCGGTCAGACCGGCATCAAGGCCGCGATCGACGCGGCAAAGCTTGCGCGCTCCGACCGAACGGAAATCGATGCCGATTGGGTCTTGAAGCGCCTTGTGCTGGAAGCCGATGCCGATCTCGCCGATCTCTACACGGACGCGGGCGATCTCAAGCCGATCGAGGCATGGCCAGAAATTTGGCGGCAAGGATTGGTCGTTGGTGTTGAAGTCGAGGCACTGTTCGAAGGCTATGGCGAAGATCGCAAGCAAGTCGGTCTGGTGAAGAAGATCAAGTTTAGCGATCGACTGCGCCGTCTGGAATTGATTGGCAAGCATGTAGGCGTAAATGCGTTCCAGAATCAGATAGTTATTAACGACGTCGAAGGTCTCGCGGATCGGCTAGTTCGCGCGGGACAGCGCATGGACCGCAATGTTTAACTCTTCGATCGAAAGCAGTCCGAGTCGTGTCGGCGGAGAGGCCTACTTGGAGATGCGCCACGACGGCGCCGGCATGATCTCAAAGCCGAAGACGCGCGAAAGCGCCGCCTTCTTTACCATTTGACTTTTAAGACCGCCAAGCCCTTTCGCTTCATACGTCGCTTCGATGCGTTTCAGCACGGCGGCCAGGAATGCGCCCGTGCCGCAGCAGGGGGGTCGAGTACGAATACGCGATCCGACGCGAGCCCGTCCTCGATATTCAAGTCTTCGCGCATCGCCTTGTCCACCCGGGCGACCATGTAGGTGACGACCTCGTTTGGCGTATACCAACCTCCGAGTTCCTTGCGCAGTTCGGGATCGAAAGCTTCGAGGAATGGCTCATAAAAGAACTGTTGAACCGCTTGAAGAACCCGTCGGGGTCTACCCGATTGAGGGTTGCAGCAGTCCAATCGAGCACCTCGACCAGATGAAGCGGCTGCAAATGTGCGGAACTCGCAATTTGCTGAAACGGATGAACGGAACCGTGAGATGCCAAGTCGCGAGCTTCCAGTCAAATTTTGGAGAAGAGCGCGGCACTTAGCGGGCCCATAAAACCCACGCGGAGAAGACACCATAGAACAGCGTCTGCACCAGCGTCGATCTGAAGAAATGGCTACCCTTCTCGGCGTCAAATGTGACACCGAGCGCCTGTTCAAGCGACGTACGGATAACCGAAACCGTCCGCGAAGATGTCTTGTCGGCCGTGACACTATTTGTCCAGGTTCGAAGTTGCTGACGGCCGTATCGCGTCGCCTTGACCGGACGGACGGCGAAGTCGCCATCGGGATACAGCGTCGCCAGTTCTTCGGCATACGTCGGCCGCTTCTGTTTTTCGCTCGGCGGCGGCGTCGGCTCGTCGTTCCTCCATGTAGGATGACCGAACCGCATTAGCGTTTCGTATAGTCTCTTCCGGCGCGGCGCGTTTTGTGATTCCAAGACGACGGCTCGGGTCTTCCGCACCGTCGAAGCTATCCGGCGGCTCTGACCCGTGCATGCGATCATGCCAGCGCGCCCGGCAGTACCGCCCAGCGCGGTCTGACGCCAAAGCGCCGGCTGGCAGCGTAGATCGCGGCATGACACCCGCCGGTGCGGAGAAGCTGGCTGCTCTGAAATCTCTCTCCGGACGACAGAAGCTCGGCCAAGCGCTGGGTTTTGTTCTTGGCTGCCGGCTTAGGGCGCGGCGGTTCATCACGCATTACACTGTGGAAACAAGTGTGTAACGTGATTCCGTATCGCACACTATCTTTTTGATTTTATTATGATTTTCTCTGTAAAATGGTGCCCAGGGGCGGGATCGAACCACCGACACTGCGATTTTCAGTCGCATGCTCTACCAACTGAGCTACCTGGGCACTGCGGGGCGAAAACGGCCCGGAGCGGGCGGTTTATAGTGGGGCGAGAGGGCCGTGTCCACCCGGCTTCGCCTTTGGCTTCGCCGGGCGCGGCCCGTTTGTGACTTATCCGCCAAATTGTTGGGAATTAAGCGGTATTTGGTGTCACCGCGAAGGGACTCGGCTCCCTCTCCCGCTTGCGGGGGAGGGTTGGGGTGGGGGCTCTCTCCGCGATGCGACTCGTGGAGAGAGCCCCCACCCGCCTCGCTTTGCTCGGCACCCTAAGAGCGAGCTCCGCTCGTCTCGACCCCCGCAAGCGGGAGAGGGAAAGATCGCCCCTACTCCTCGTCTTCTGCCTCATTCTCTTTGCCGGGGATGACGTAGCGGCCGGAGAGCCAGCGGTTCAGGTCGACGTCGCGGCAGCGCGGGGAACAGAACGGCAGGGTTTTGGGATTTTCGGCGGGCTTGCCGCATTCCGGGCAAGGCTTCGATGAAGGCTCCGATGCCGGTTTCGACACGCCCGATTCGGCCTGGCCGGCATCCTTGCCCGTTTCCTGGCCCGCATCTTTGGGCGGGTCAGCTGGCATTCAACCAGCCGAAGCGGATCGGAAAACCTTCCCCGCCGAGCAGCGTGATCGTTTCATAGAGCGGCAGGCCGACGATGTTGGTGTAGGAGCCGACCATCTTGACCACGAACGATCCAGCGATGCCCTGCACCGCATAGCCGCCGGCTTTGCCGCGCCATTCGCCGGAGCCGATATAGGCCTGGATGTCGTCCTCGTTGAGCCGCTTGAAGCGCACGCGGGTCTCGATCAGGCGTTGGCGAAAGGCTTCCTTCGGCGTCACCACGCAGATCGCCGTGTAGACGCGATGGTTGCGGCCCGACAGCAGCCGCAGGCACTGCGAGGCTTCGTCGACCAGGTTCGCCTTCGGCAGGATGCGGCGGCCGACCGCGACCACGGTGTCGGCGGCGAGGATGAAGGAACCGCGCAGCTCGTCGTCGAGCTGCACGGATTTCAGCGCAGCATCCGCCTTGGCGCGCGCCAGGCGATTGGCGCAGGCGCGCGGCAGCTCGCCCCGCTTCGGGGTCTCGTCGACGTCAGCGGGACGCAGCGCGTCGGGCTCGATGCCGGCCTGGTTGAGCAGGCTGAGCCGTCGCGGCGAACCGGAGGCAAGAACGAATTTGGGTCGGCCAAGCATGCTGATTTTTGGGAGGCAGAGGAATCGAGGGGCGAATGCGCGCGGAACCTATCGGAAGGGCGTGGTTTTCACAACCGGGTGGCAAGTGGTTGTGGTGGCTTCACTATCTAAGTCGCCCCTGCGAGAGGCTCGTGTCCCGGACGCGGCGCAGCACGAAGTGTTGCGACGCAGAGCCGGGACCCACGCTCCCCGCAAAGATGGACCCCGGAACAGCAGCGCAACACTCCGTGTTGCGCTGCATCCGGGGAACGCCAATCAACACCAATCTTCACCCGCTCGCCGCGCCCACCTTTGAAAACCGCCGGCGGATGCGCAGCGAGAGGCCGTCGCAGACGTCGCGATAGGCTTGCAGTTTCTGCTCGCGGCTGCCTTCGGTGTCGGTCGGATCCGGCGTCGGCCAGTATTCGACGTCGGCGGCCAGCGTGTGCGTCAGCGCCAGCGCCTTGTGATGCGCTTCGGGCGACAGCGTGATGATGAGGTCGAAATTGAGCCCTTCCCAATCCTCGAGTTCCTCGAACGTCTGCGGCTTGTGGCCGGAAATATCCTGGCCGAGTTCGGCCATCACCGCGACCGCGAACGGATCGAGCTCGCCCTTCTTGACGCCGGCGGATTTCACATAGAGCGCCTGCGGAAACATCTGCTGCAGCAGGCTTTCCGCCATCGGCGAACGCACGCTGTTCAGGCCGCATGAGAACAATACGGCCTGCGGATTGCGCGCGCGGGGCGGCGCGTCCATGCGGTCAGTCTTCTCTTGTTCGGGGCGCGAGCCTCTCCGAAAGTCGGATCCCGCGCTTTATTTGACGCATGACCTGATCCGAAAACCGCTTCGCACTTTTCGGGGTCATGCGTCCTGCCCCTTCCAGTGCAGCACGCAGATCAGCGTGAACAGCCGCCGCGAGGTTTCGAAATCGATCCGCACCTTGCCCTTCAGCCGCTCCTGCAGCGTGCGCGAGCCCTCGTCATGGATGCCGCGGCGGCCCATGTCGATGGCCTCGATCTTGTCGGTCGTCGCGGTGCGGATCGCCTGGTAGTAGCTGTCGCAGATCATGAAATAGTCCTTCACGATCCGCCGGAACGGCGTCAGCGACAGCAGATGCGCCACCACGGGCGTGCCGTCCTCGCGGCGGATGTCGAACATCAGCCGGTTGCCGGTGATCGCAAGGTGCAGCGTGAACGGGCCGCTGTCGGCCCCATCAGGCGCGAACAGGTTCTGCTCGATCAGGTCGTAGATCGCAATGGCGCGCTCATGCTCGATGTCGGGCCCGGAACGCCCGATCGATTCCTCGTCGAGCGTCACCGCGACAATGCGGTTCTGCGGGTCTTCCTCTGCGGGCGGCTTGGTCATGACAGGTTGAGGCGCAATCCGATCGAGCGTGAATGGGCATCGAGACCTTCGGCCTTGCCCAGGGTCATCGCGGCGGGTCCCAGCGCGCGCAACTGGTCCGGCCCGCATTTGAGAATCGAGGTGCGCTTCATGAAGTCTAGCACGCCGAGGCCCGACGAGAACCGCGCCGAGCGCGCGGTCGGCAGCACATGGTTGGAGCCGCCGACATAGTCGCCGATCGCCTCGGGCGTATGGGCCCCCAGGAAGATCGCGCCGGCGTTGCGGACCTTTGCCGACAGCGCTTCGGCGTCCGCGGTCATGATTTCCAAATGCTCGGCCGCGATGGCGTTCGCCAGCTCCACGGCGTCGTCGAGCTTTTTCACCATGATGATGGCGCCGAAATCCTGCCACGAGGCGCGGGCGATTTCCGCGCGCGGCAGCGTGACGAGCTGCGCTTCCACCGCCTGTTCGACCTCGGCGGCGAGACGTTCGCTGTCGGTGATCAGGATCGACTGCGCGCTGGCATCGTGTTCGGCCTGCGCCAAAAGATCAGCCGCGATCCAGCCGGCATTGCCGGTGTCGTCGGCGATGACGAGAACTTCGGAGGGGCCGGCGATCATGTCGATGCCGACCTTGCCGAACACCTGCCGCTTGGCGGCAGCGACATAGGCGTTGCCGGGGCCGACGATCTTTGCCACCGGCGCGATCGTTGCGGTGCCGTAGGCCAGCGCCGCCACCGCCTGCGCGCCGCCGACGCGGTAGATTTCCGAGACGCCGCCAAGCTCAGCTGCCGCCAGCACCAGCGGGTTGAGCTTGCCGTCCGGCGACGGCACCACCATCACCACGCGCGGCACGCCGGCCACCGCGGCCGGCACAGCATTCATCAGCACCGAGGACGGATACGCCGCCGTGCCGCCGGGCACGTAAAGGCCTACCGCGTCGATCGCGCTCCAGCGCCAGCCGAGCTCGACGCCGAGCGCATCGGTGAAGCGCTCGTCCTTGGGCAGTTGGCGGCGATGGAACATCTCGATCCGGTCGCGCGCGAATTTCAGCGCATCCAGCGTGGCGCTGTCGCAGGCCTTGGTCGCGGCGGCGATCTCATCAGCGGTGACGCGCAGGCCGCTGGCTGCGATATCCAGCCGGTCGAATTTGCGGGTCGCCTCGAGCAGGGCGGCGTCGCCGCGCGCGGCCACGTCATCGACGATGGCGCGGGTGGCCCGCTCGACATCGGCGGACGCTTCGCGCTTGGCGCCGAGAAAGGCGCCAAAGCGCTGGTCGAAATCGGCGCTGCTTCTGTCCAGGCGAATGGGCATGGTGGCTTTCTGTGGAGGCTTGCGGGCCTATGCTCAATGGCGCGGCGGCCCATGGCCGTCAACCCTTTGAGTCCGCCCTGGCCGGATGGTTCAAAGGGTCGGGCCGGCCCCGTAGGGTGGGCAGAGCGAAGCGTGCCCACCTAACTCGGGGAAAGGCTGAGAATCTGCCCCAATGTGGTGGGCACGGCGCGAAAAGCGCCTTTGCCCACCCTACGAAGCGTCCGACGGCGCGATGCCGATATCGCTGGTGCCGAGGTCGTCGGCGCCGAGGTCGGTCAGCTCGCATTCCAGGCATTCGACGTCCAGCCGCAGCGCTCCGCCATGGCTGAACAGCAACAAGGCGCTGCCGCCGGGGGCCTCGCCGGGGTGGAATTCGATCCCGACCAGTTCCAGCACGGCGTCCGGCGCATCCAGATCGATGTTGCGCGACTTGCAGGCCAGCACCCGGTCGAAGCGCAATGCTGCGATCGTCCGCCGCGGGGTGGTGCCGCCGGACAGCGTTTGTTCCCAGTCGAGCCGGTTCATGCCGACCACCAGGCGCTTTTCGTCCTGTCGCCAAACGATGTCGGAAGCCTGCACCCGGGCATCCTGGACATGCGCGGAGATCACCGAGAGATCATCGGCGTCGAGCGCGATCAGTTTGAGCTGTTCAGGCGAACCCATGCGCCAACTTTACCTTTAATTTGGGCGTAGCCTAGCCGCAAAAGCCGGTTCCCATCCCGGGTCAAGTCCGAGGACATGCTTTTGCCGGAGACACGTCAGTCGCTGATGCGCTGGATCGAGGCGCCGCAGGCCGACAGTTTTTCCTCCAGCCGCTCAAAACCGCGGTCGAGATGATAGATCCGGTTGACCATGGTCTCGCCTTCGGCGGCAAGGGCGGCGATGACCAGCGACACCGACGCGCGCAGATCGGTCGCCATGACCGGCGCGCCGCGCAAGCTCGCGGTGCCGTCGATGGTGGCGGTTTCGCCGTCGAGCGAAATCTTCGCGCCGAACCGCGCCAGCTCCTGCACATGCATGAAGCGGTTCTCGAAAATGGTTTCGGTGATCTGCGAGGAGCCGCCGGCGCAGGCCATCAGCGCCATCAGCTGCGCCTGCAGATCGGTCGGGAAGCCCGGGAACGGCGCGGTCGACACGTTGACCGGCTTGATCCCCGCACCGTTGCGGGAAACTTTTATGCCATCCTTGTTGACGGTGATGACGGCGCCCGCCTCGGTCAGCACGTCGAGCGCCGATTGCAGCAGCTCCGGCCGTGCGCCGGCGAGCTGCACCTCGCCGCCGGTCATCGCCACCGCCATCGCATAGGTGCCGGTCTCGATGCGGTCGGGCAGCACGGTATGCCGCGCGCCGTGCAGTTTTTCGACGCCATCGACCACGATGCGCGGCGTGCCGGCGCCGGTGATCCGCGCGCCCATCTTGTTCAGGCAATCGGCAACGTCTGATATCTCGGGCTCGCAGGCCGCGTTGTCGATGACGGTCGTGCCCCTGGCCAGCGTCGCCGCCATCAGCGCGACATGGGTGCCGCTGACCGTCACCTTGGGGAAATCGATGGCCGCGCCGCGCAGGCCGCCGGGCGCTTTGGCGACCACATAGCCGGCGTCGATGGTGATCTCGGCGCCGAGTTTCTCCAGCGCCATGATCAGCAGGTCAACCGGCCGCGTGCCGATCGCGCAGCCGCCCGGCAATGAGACCTTCGCCTCGTGCATCCGTGCCAGGAGCGGCGCGATCACCCAAAAACTGGCGCG
This sequence comes from Bradyrhizobium sp. JYMT SZCCT0180, assembly GCF_018130165.1. Lineage (GTDB taxonomy): Bacteria > Pseudomonadota > Alphaproteobacteria > Rhizobiales > Xanthobacteraceae > Bradyrhizobium. The sequence goes on from NZ_JAFCLZ010000014.1 coordinate 31,761, forward strand.
CATCCGTGACACCAGTTCGTAAGGCGCGGTCGTATCGATGACATCAGCCGCCGAAATATGCAGGGTCTGTCCCTGATATTCGCGGTCGCCGGGCCGCTTGCCCGCGGACATGATATCGACGCCGTGATTGCCGAGGATACGCTGCAGCTGCGCGACATCGGCGAGCCGCGGCACGTTGTCGAGAATAAGGGTTTCCTCGGTGAGCAGCCCCGCGATCATCAGCGGCAGCGCGGCATTCTTCGCGCCCGAAATCGCGATGGTGCCGTTGAGTGGGCTTCCGCCGACAATCCGAATGCGGTCCATGCCACCCCCCTTTGTTATGTAGAACGTATGGGGGCCGCGAAACCCCAATGGCAAAAGCCTTGCAATTTGCGGCTATTTGATGGGGTTGCAGGATTCCAGGCCGGTTAGACCGCTGTATTCTGAATTGCTATGGTGAGTCAGCAACACGGAGCATTGGCTGTCACGACAGTTCGGCGCCAGGCCTGCCACCAACACGGAGCCTCCCATGAAAATCAGCGCACGCAATCAGCTCAAGGGCACCATCACCGAAATCGTCAAGGGCGCGACCACGTCGCATGTCCGGATCGACATCGGCGGCGGCGTCACCGTCACCGCGTCGATTACCAATGAAGCGGTCGACGATCTCAAACTGGCAAAGGGCAAAGCCGCCACCGCCGTGATCAAGGCCAGCGACGTGATGGTGGGTGTCGATTGATCGACCGCCGCGCGCTACTTGCGGGTTTGTCGGCCGCGGCCCTGATCGGGCCGCGCCGTGCGTTCGCGGCGACCGCCAAGGACGCCGCGGGACGCGCGGTGCCGATCCCGGCCAAGGTGGCGCGCGTGTTTCCCGCCGGGCCGCCGGCGGCGATCCTGCTCTACACGCTGGCGCCGGACCTTTTGATCGGCTGGCCGCGCGCCAACCGGGTTGAAGAATGCGCCTACATGCTGCCGGATATCTGCGCGCGGCCGGAAGTCGGTCGCATCACGGGCCGCGGCAACACCGCCAATCTCGAAACCGTGCTGGCGGCCAAGCCCGACCTGATCCTCGACGTCGGATCGACCAGCGCCACCTTCGTCTCGCTGGCGGAAAAAGTTCAGGAGCAGACCGGGATTCCCTACGCGCTGCTGGACGGCCGCTTCGCCGGCATCGCCGGCACCTATCGTACGCTCGGCGAACTGATCGGACGAACTGAAGATGCCGAGAAACTCGCGCGCTATGCCGAAGACACGCTGAAGACCATCCTCGATCGCGTCGCGCCGGTCGCAGCAGGCGACCGCCCAAAAGTCTATTACGCGCGCGGGCCGCGCGGACTTTCGACCGGGCTCGGCGGCTCGATCAATGTCGAGACCATTGAAATGCTCGGCCGCAACGTCGCGGGCGAAACCCAGGGCGGGCTCGCCAATGTCTCGATCGAACAGGTCCTGGTGTGGAATCCCGATGTGATCGTGACCATCGACCAGGAGTTCGCCGCCAATGTGCGGAGCGATGCTGCCTGGGCGTCGGTCAAGGCCGTCAGGGACAACCGCGTGCACCTGTCACCCAAGATGCCGTTCGGCTGGGTGGATTTTCCGCCCTCGGTCAACCGCCTGATCGGGCTGTGGTGGCTCGCCAAGCTGCTTTACCCCGAGCGCTTTCCGGAAGACCTGCGCACGCTGACAGCAGATTTCTATTCCCGCTTCTATCATGTTACCCCGACGGCGGCGCAAATCGACCATGTACTTGCGGGCCGGGATTAGCAGAGCATCTCGGATGCCAATCGCGGCCTTCCAATTTTTGGAATTTCGTGCTACGCTTCATTGATGATCGTTGTTGGGACGGATGTGGTCGAAAGCTACCTTGCCGCTCATGCCGGCCATGAAGGGATCAAAGCCGCACGATCGCAATACGGAGCGTGGCTGGATATCGTCGCTCGTGCCGAATGGAGCAATCCAGAAGAGGTGAAGGCGTCCTACCCCAAGGCTAGCATCTTGAAGGCTGGCCGGGTCGTGTTCAACATCAAGGGCAATGATTATCGACTGATCGCCCGGTTGCAGTACCAAGCAGGCGTTTTGGCGATCCGGTTCTTTGGGACGCACGCGGAATACGACGAGATAGACGCGGAGACAGTGTAAATGGACGCAACCATGATCTTGATCGACAGCGACGCGGAGCTCGCGCGTGCTCGCGCACTGGTAGATCGTCTCTGGACTTCGGATGACCCAGCCGACATCGCGCGGCTGGAGGCACAAGCGCGGCTGATCGCCGCCTATGAGGCGCGCAGGTGGCCTCGCCGTCCGTCGAGCACCGCAGAACTAATCCGGCACCTTATGGATCAGCACAACCTCACGCGCGCCGACATGGTGCCGATCCTGGGCACACCGAGCAGAGTTAGTGAAGTCCTGCGAGGCAGGAAGGAACTGAGCATGGCGATGGTTCAGAGGTTGCGTGCCCGCTTCCGCGTATCAGCCGACTTGCTGTTGCCACCGCCCAAGAAAGCATCGATCCGGCGCAACGCTAAACGAGCGGCGTAGTGTTTCCGGGAGTTCGAGCTTATGTCTGTGAGGTTCGCCGCAGCTTCAGATGGCTCGTCATAGCACAACGGCGAAGCCGTAGTGCCGATCTTCGTCCGCGGTGGCGCCCGGTTCGCGTGAAGAAAACGCGTCAAAAAAACAATCTAGAGCCCCGTTTCGATTTTATCGAAGCGAGAAAGGCTCTAGCTTCGGCCGCATGAACAATGTCCGATCCGCCGTGCCGGGATTTGCGATCGCGATCGCGGTGCTGATCGCGGGCTTGCTGCTGGCGCTCACCGTCGGCCGCTATCCGGTGGGACTTGGCGATCTCCTCAGCGTGCTCTACGCGAAGCTGGCGGGCCACCGCGCCGACGTTCATCCCGCGGTCGAAAGCGTCATTTTCCAGGTGCGCGGGCCGCGCGTGATCGCGGCGATGCTGGTGGGTGCGGCACTCGCGGTCGCCGGTACCGCGTTTCAGGGCTTGTTTCGCAATCCGCTGGTCTCCCCCGATATTCTCGGCGCATCGTCGGGGGCGGCGCTCGGCGCCGTGGTCGGCATCTATTTGTCGCTCGGTATATTCGCGATCCAGGCCGTCGCATTCGTGGGCGGGCTGATCGCGGTCGCGATCGTCTATGTGATCGGGGCTGCGGTGCGCTCGCGCGATCCGATCCTGGTGCTGGTATTGACCGGCGTCGTGGTCGGCTCGCTGTTCGGCGCCGGCGTCGGCCTCGTGAAATATCTCGCCGACCCCTACAACCAGCTTCCGGCCATGACGTTCTGGCTGCTCGGCAGCCTGTCGTCGACCGGGATCGCTGACTTGCTGCCGCTGTTCGGCCCGGTCGCGCTCGGCACCGCCGTACTGGTCGCGTTGCGCTGGCGCATGAACGTGATGTCGCTCCCCGAGGAAGAGGCGCGCGCGCTCGGCGTCGCCACCGGGCCGCTGCGCATCGCCATCGTCGCTGCGGCGACCCTCGTCACCTCGGCCAGCGTCGCCACCGCCGGAATCATCGGCTGGGTCGGCCTCGTCGTGCCGCATCTGGCGCGATCTTTGGTAGGACCCGATTTCGCGCGGCTGTTGCCGGCGGCGGCCATTCTCGGCGGCGGCTATCTGCTGCTGATCGACACGCTGGCCCGCACCATGGCGCAGGTCGAAATTCCGCTCGGCATCCTCACCGCCGTGATTGGGACGCCGTTCTTCATCTGGCTGCTCGCCAGCGTGCAAAAGAACTGGTCATGATCCTCGAGGGCGACAAGCTCACGATCGGCTATCCGGACCGCGTGGTCGGCACCTCGCTCGATGTCCGGATGGAGACCGGCGAGGTGCTGGCACTGCTGGGACCCAATGGCGGCGGCAAGACCACGCTCTTGAAGACCCTGCTCGGATTATTGCCGCCGAAAGCGGGCGAGGTTCGGCTCGACGGCGCTGACCTGTCGTCCCGCTCGATCCGCGAACGCGCGCGCCTGATCGCCTATGTGCCGCAGACCCACGTCGCGACATTTGCGTTCACGGTGGAGGCCGTGGTGCTGATGGGCCGTACCGCGCATGGCGACCTGTTCGCGCGGCCGACGGCAAGGGATCGCATGGTCGCGGTAACCATGCTCGACCGGCTCGGGATCGCAGCGCTGGCGAACCGGCCCTACACCATGATCTCCGGCGGCGAGCGACAACTGGTGCTGCTGGCGCGGGCGCTGGCGCAGGAGCCGCAATTCATCGTGCTGGACGAGCCGACCGCCAATCTCGACTTCGGTAACCAGGGCAAGGTGATGCGCGAGATCCGCGCGCTGGCCGCTTCCGGCCTCGGCGTGCTGTTCACCACCCACGATCCCAACCATGCGCTGCGCGCCGCCGACCGCGCTTACCTGCTGCGCGGCGGTGAGCGCATTGCCGAAGGACCGACCAAGGAAATCCTGACGCAGGCGCAGCTGGAAGCGCTTTACGGCGCGCCGGTGCGGGTGATTACGGATGCGACTGGCACGGCGTTTGTGCCGGGGTGAAGTGAAGGCGCGGCTTGTAGCGGGGCCTCGTCCTTCGAGACGCGGCCAAGAGGCCGCTCCTCCAGCGATGAGCTTACGCTCACGCGGGGATGAGGATTTAGTCTCTTCGTCTGGATGGGGAGTTGTTTTATCCCTCATGGTGAGGAGCGCGGCTTCGCGCGTCTCGAACCATGCAGCCCGTGCACGTGCGACGAATGCATATTCGTCAGACCGCGTTGATATCCTCGCTCTCCAGCACCGGCTTCGGATAGCCATCGCGTGCGACCTTGATCATGGCGCGGCCGAGTTGTTCGCTTGTTGTCATGAACTTCGGTGAGGTGCGGGCGAGATACGACAGCAGCGGTGCGGCGACGACATAGATCGCGTTCACCCAGCCTGTCTTCGAGCGCACGCCGTGCAGCGGCTGGATGCCGGCGGGCCGGAACATATAGGCGGCCTTGAACGGCAGCTTGAGCAGATCGTTCTCGGTCTTGCCTTTGACGCGCGCCCAGCGCACCGGGCCCTGTTCGGTTGAATCCGTGCTGCGGCCGGTGACGTAGGTGAACACCATGTTCGGGTTGAGCCGAACCAGCGTGTTCGCCGCGGCCATCGTGACGTCATAGGTCAGATGCCGGTAGCGCTCGGCGTCCATGCCGACCGAGGAAACGCCGAGGCAGAAGAAACAGGCGTCGTACCCGGTGAGATCGGATTCGATGGCGGAAAAATTCGTAAAGTCCTTGTGCAGGACTTCACGAAGCTTGGCGTGCTGCTGCCCGGTCGGGCTGCGCCCGACCACCAGCACGCGCTCGACACCGGCGTCGAGCAGGCATTCGCGCAGTACGCCCTGCCCGACCATGCCGGTGGCGCCGAACAGAATGACCTTCATGGCAGGGTGAGCCTGGCTCATCCCTTGATGAAGGCGAGCAGGTCGGCGTTGATCGTCGCCGCTTCCGTGGTCGGCATGCCGTGCGGAAAGCCCTTGTAGGTTTTCAGTATGCCGTTCTTCAGCAGCTTTGCCGACAACGGCGCGGAGTCGGCATAGGGCACGATCTGGTCGTCGTCGCCATGCATGACCAGCACGGGCACGTTGATCTTCTTCAGGTCCTCGGTGAAATCGGTCTGCGAGAAGGCGACTATGCCGTCGTAATGTGCCTTCGCGCCGCCCATCATGCCCTGCCGCCACCAATTCTGAATGATGGCTTCCGACGGTTTGGCGCCGGGCCGGTTGTAGCCGTAGAACGGGCCGGACGGGAGATCGCGATAGAAGTCTGAGCGGTTGGCCGCGAGTGCGGCCTGCAAGCCGTCGAAGACATCCTTGGGCAGACCGCCGGGATTGGCAGCCGTCTTCACCATCAGCGGCGGCACTGCGCTGATGATCGCGGCCTTCGCCACCCGGCTCTCGCCGTGGCGGGCGATGTAATGCACCACCTCGCCGCCGCCGGTGGAATGGCCGACATGCACCGCGTTCTTCAGATCGAGATGCGCCGTCACCGCCGCGAGGTCGTCGGCATAATGGTCCATGTCGTGGCCGTCGCCGACCTGGGCAGAGCGGCCATGGCCGCGGCGGTCATGGGCGATGACGCGAAAGCCGTTGTGGAGGAAGAACAGCATCTGCGTGTCCCAGTCGTCCGCCGACAGCGGCCAGCCGTGGCTGAACACGATCGGCTGACCGGAGCCCCAGTCCTTGTAGAAAATCTCGACGCCGTCTTTTGTTGTGATCGTGGGCATGGGGAGACTCCTTTGGATTGGTTCGTCATTCCGGGGCGACGCAAAGCGTCGAACCCGGAATCTCGAGGTTCCGGGTTCGCGCTATCGCGCGCCCCGGAACGACAAAAGCGTCAGGCGTATGCCGGCCGGTAGCGCCGGATGACACCAATGATAACGATCACGAAGAACACCAGCACGATGCCCTGCGCGACCGCAAAGGGCGGCTCGGCCGGCGGCACGCTCGGCGCCAGCGCGTGCAGCACCGGCACCTTCAGGAACGACTGGACCACCAGCACGAACACATTGAGATAGAGCGCCACCAGCGCGGTCAGCGCGTAGATCCAGCGCCAGGCGCCGCGCAGATTCATGATGTAGAGCGCAAAACAGGCGATCGCCAGCAGCACCAGCGACATCAGGCCGAACAGGTGCGACGGCAGGAATTTTTCGAACAGCAGCGGCGGAATCACAAAACCGGTCGCGCTGGTCAGGATCGTGGTCAGCAGGAAGATCGCGGTCAGCCCCGGCTGCCGCTTCGAGCCGAGCATTCCGAACATCACGATGAGGCCTGTAACGATCCCGATCAAACTGATGACGACATGCACGAGAACAAATGTCGCCGTGCTCATACCGAGTATCATGAAGCGCCCCCTTCGTTGGAAACCCGCCCGCACGTTACGATGCAGCAGAAAAAATTGCCACACGCGCCCATTGCACAACCGTCATGCGCGGCATCGACGAAAGTCGCACGCGGATTAGAGCGCCGGCTTCGAACCATCGGCGAGAAAGCCGTGCAATGCCGCCACCACCTGCGCGCCCTCGCCGATCGCGCCGCCGACCCGCTTGACCGAGCCGGAGCGGACGTCGCCGACCGCGAACACGCCGGGCACCGTGGTTTCCAGAAACGGCACCGCACGCTCGCTATTTTGGCCGCCCTGGATGCCACCTTGGACGCCGGTGAGAACAAAACCGGCGCGGTCGACCTTGACGCCGCAACCTTCGAGCCAGCCGGTCGCAGGGTCGGCGCCGACGAACAGAAAGAGATTGCGGATGTCGAGGCTCTGCACCTCGTCCGGGGCCAGACGGCTGCGCCAGCGCACGCGCCGCAGCGAGGCATCCTCGCCCTCGAGGCCGACCACCTCGGCGTTGAAGATCAGCTCGATATTGTCAGTCGCTTCGATGCGCTCGATGAGATAGTGCGACATGCTGGCGCCGAGGCCGCCGCCGCGGATGATCATGTAAACTTTCCGCGCATGGCTGGATAAAAACACGGCGGCCTGTCCGGCGGAATTACCGCCGCCGACCAGCACGACGTCCTGATCGACGCACAGCTTGCCCTCGATCGGCGAGGCCCAGTACCAGACGCCGCGGCCCTCATAGGCGTCGAGGTTTTCGATCTCGGGCCGGCGGTAGCGCGCGCCGCTCGCGACCACGACCGATTTGGCTTTCAGCGACTGCCCGCATTCGGTCGCCAGCGCGAACAGGCCATCGGGCTTCGTGCAATCCAGCGAGCGGATGGAGACCGGGATCAGCATCTCGGCGCCGAATTTCTGCGCCTGGTTGTAGGCCCGCCCGGCAAGCGCCTGGCCGGAAATGCCGGTCGGGAACCCCAGATAGTTCTCAATCCGCGCACTGGCCCCGGCCTGCCCGCCAAAGGCGCGGGAATCGAACACCGCGACCGACAGCCCTTCCGACGCCGCATAGACGGCGGTGGCAAGCCCGGCCGGACCGCTGCCGACCACGGCGACATCGTAGAGCTTGTCATGCGCATGGTTGGTGATCATGCCCATCGCCAGCGCCAGCGAGGTTTCTGACGGATTGCGCAGCACGGTGCCGTCAGGACACACCACCAGCGGCAAATCGCTGCGCGCGGCCGAATAACGCTCGACGAGATCGGCGGCGTCCTTGTCGTTCTCGGGATCGAGCAGATGATGCGGCTGACCGTTGCGCGTCAAAAAGTTCTGCAAGCGCGCCATGTCGCCGAGCGAGGCCGGCCCGATCAGCACCGGGCCGCCGACGCCGCCCTGGATCAGGCTGACCCGGCGCAGCACCAGCGCGCGCATGATGCGCTCGCCGAGGTCGGCCTCGGCCATCAGCAGCGCCCGCAACCGGTCCGGCGGAATCAGCAGCGTCTCGACGTCGCCCTCGGCATGGCCGTCGACCAGCGCGACGCGGCCGGAGAGCTGGCCGATCTCGGCCACGAATTGTCCAACGCACTGATCGATAACCGGCGTGACATGGCCGAGGCCGTCGCGCAGCGTGATCGCGACATGGCCCGACAGCACCACGAACATGCCGGGTCCGGGCTTGCCGGTCTCGAACAGCGTTTCGCCGTGCCCAAACCTGCGTAATTCGCCGAACCGGCGCATGCGCTCGATTTCGTGCGACGTCAGCGTCGGGAAGGTCTGTTCGTGGCGCGGAAAGGCGAAGGAAGCCTGGCCGGCCGCCGGACCGGCTGTCGTGGTGTCTGTACTCATCTCGCCACCCAATTAAAATTCAGAGCTTGCGGAGAGCATGTCCCGGACCACCCGGCGAGCCGCCGGGAGTTTCCTGTCCGCTATCGGCCCGGCTTCTCGCCGCCTGCGTCATCTAAGGAGACATCGGCGCTTTCGGAAGGTGCGGCGGCCTCGTCGCTGCGCCCGCGCGCCTGCGACTTCCGCCGCTTGAGATTTTCGCGCAGCGCCACCTTCAAGCGCTGTTGTCGCGAATCCTTCACACCGCCATCGGTTTTTCCCGCGCGCTCGTCTTGGTCGTCTTGCATCCTGGGCCTGTCGGGTGTGCCGTCGCGGCACTTTAATCTTCTCTCCGAACATATTGGGTTTCGCCCACCCGCCGCGCAATCGCCTCCTTGCCGGACGCGCCACAATGATTCGGCGGCGCTGGCGTCCGGGGTGGGCCGGCGAAATGGAACCGATCGGCCCGAGTTGGCCCGGTTTGAAGCCATGAGCCGGCGACCATGCCAATTTTTGCCCGTTTTGGGCCCTTTCGGGGCCCGCCGCGTGCTTGCGCCGGAGGGGTCCTTGTGGCAAGAACCGGCCGCCTGCAGGGGCCTTTTGGCCGATTCCTAATTACCGGGCACGCTGCCGTAGCTCAGTGGTAGAGCACTCCATTGGTAATGGAGAGGTCGACAGTTCAATCCTGTCTGGCAGCACCATTTCTGGCATTGTCTCTCGCCTCAAACGAGACATCGCCGCGCGCTCAAAGATCTGCGCGCACTTTCCCTCCATTCCGTCTCGGCTGCCATCTCGATCAGCTTTCGAGCGACCGCTTATCCGATGCCCTTCAATTCGGCATCGCCCGGCTGCTCCACACGCCACGCGCGCGTCCCATTCCGGATTATGATAGCCCTCATTTGGGAAACCTTGAACGGGTTTGCATGAAAGCGAGGAAGTCCACCATGCGCCTATCCAAAGCCGCCGCCCTGGCGCTGATCGTTGCAGCCACGAGCGTGGCGCCGGCATCTTCGGCGCCGGCCGCTTCCGACTGTTCAGCATCGACGACACTGGCGAACTGGGGCGAGAACTCGACCGGCGACATTGACATCGCGGCCGGGGAAAGCTGCGTGTTTCCGATCAAGATACGCGGCACGGTGACCAGCTCTGAAATTTCGCAGAAGCCGGCACGCGGCAAGTTGAAGAAGATTGACGCATCCACTTACGAATACAGGGCGAAGGCGAAATACAAGGGGAGCGACACTTTCGTGATCAAGGCAACGGGCAAGGGGCCGACGGCGGCCGGCACGTCGGTCATTACGGTGAACGCGACGATCAAATAGCCGCATCCTTTTCGATTCCGCGATCTGCTATGTCTTTCGCCCGTCGACTTCAGCGCATGCGCGAACCCCGGGATTCGCATGCGCGGACCCTGGGGATCACGAGGTTGAGACCGCACGCTCTCGCATTGATCTTCTGTCTTTTCACGGCCATGCCGGCTTCCGCGCAAAGCGATCCCACGCTGGCGCTGCCCGAGCTCACCTTGCAGGTGCCGACCCGCGCGCTCGGCGATCAGTGCCGCAAGATCGAAGCTGATGATCCGCTGGTGCCGGTGTCGCTGCATCGGACCTTCCACGACGATTTCGACGTGCATCCGCTGGTCGAGGCACGATGGGTGCCGCACTACGCCGGCGGCGCCGCCTGGCCGCAGTCGCGCTACTGGGGCGGCGAAGGCTCCGATTTCAAGCGCAAGACCAGCTATAATGGCGAACAGCAGATCTACGTGGATTCAGTGTATGGCGGGCGGGGCACGGTGCCGCTCGGGCTCGATCCGTTCCGGGTCCGCAATGGCATACTCTCGATCATCGCCAGCCGGACGCCGCCCGACTTGCGGTCCCTGCTGTTCAACAATGAATACATCTCGGGCATCCTGACCACGCAGAGCAAGTTCACGCAGAAGTACGGCTATTTCGAAATGCGCTCCAAGATCCCGGCCGGGGTCGGCGTGTGGCCGGCGTTCTGGATGCTCGCCGATGACGGCGGCTGGCCGCCGGAAATCGACATCATGGAGGGCCGCGGACAGCAGCACGACAACATCGTGATGACCACGCATTGGCGGATTCCGGCCACCGGAAGGGTCGAACGTTGCGGGTTCGACTTCATGGTGGCCGATACGCGGAACGAATTCCACAATTACGGTGTGCTGTGGCAGCGCGATCGCATCATCTATTTCATCGACCGCCAGCCGGTGTCGGAGATCAAGGTCCCGGTCGGCTTCGACGCTCCGATGTACATGATCGTCAACCTTGCGATGGGCTCGAAGACGATGGAGGGCGTCGGATTCGTCGACGGCCTGTCTCCCAATGTCGTGGAATTCGAAATCGACCGGATCTCGGTCTATCAAATTGATACATACTGATCATTGCAACCGGCCGGGACGCGCAAGCCGGCAGCACCGAAGCTGACGGAGAACGTGATGTCCGGGAAATTCTCGCGCCGGCAATTTGCCAAGCTGGCGGGCCTCTCCGCGCTCGGTCTGACGGCGACATCGGCGAATGCGGCGCCAAAACAAAAAACGGCCGCCGACCCGCACGCCCCTGCCCGTTTCCCGAAAGACTTTCGCTGGGGCACCGCGACGTCGGCCTATCAGATCGAGGGCGCGGTCAACGAGGATGGCCGCGGCCGCTCGATCTGGGACACCTTCGCCCACACCCCGGGCAAGATCGAGGACAAGACCACCGGGGACCGCGCCAACGAACATTATCATCGCTACAAGGAAGACGTCGGCCTGATGCGCGATCTCGGCGTCAAGCACTACCGCTTCTCGATCGCGTGGCCGCGGGTGTTTCCGGAAGGCACCGGCAAACCCAATCCCAAGGGCCTCGATTTCTATAACCGCCTGCTCGACGAACTGCTCGCCAAAGGCATCGAACCCTACGCGACGCTGTATCATTGGGACTTGCCGCAGGCCTTGCAGGACCGCGTCGGCGGCTGGCAGTCCACCGACACCTCGAAAGCGTTCGCCGATTACGCCGGCTATGTCGCCGAGCGTTTGACCGACCGCGTCAAATACATCTTCACGCTGAACGAAGCCGGACGTTTCCTGAATTTCGGCTACGGATGGGGCATCGACGCGCCCGGCCTCAAACTGCCGAATGCGGAATTGAACCAGGCACGGCATAACGTCGTATTGGGTCACGGCCTTGCGGTGCAGGCGATCCGCGCCCGCGGGCGCGCCGGCACCAAGGTCGGCCCGGCCGAGAACATCGCGACCTGCGTGCCGGCCTTCGACACGCCCGAAAACGTCCGCGCCGCCGAGATCGCGACCCGCGAACTGAACTCGGGCCTGCTCGGCGTGATGCTCGAGGGCAAATACACCGACGGCTTCCTCGAATATGCCGGCAAGGACGCGCCGAAATTCACCGCCGAGGAATTGAAGATCATCGGCTCGCCCAACGATTTCGTCGGCCTCAACATCTACGCGCCGCAATTCTACATCGCAGCGTCAGACAAGAAGCCGGGCTGGTCGGTATTGCCGTTTCCCGCCTCGTTTCCGCACATGAGCGCCGACTGGCTGCGTATCGGTCCCGAAACGATCTATTGGGCGCCGCGGCTCGCGGCCAAGGTCTGGAACCTCAAGACGATCTACATCACCGAGAACGGCACCTCGTCGGAGGACAAGGTGCATGCCGACGGCAAGATCTACGACCTCGACCGCATCATGTACCTGCGCAATTATTTGCGGCAGCTGCAGCGCGCCGTGGCCGAGGGCGTGCCGGTCCGCGGCTATTTCCTGTGGACCCTGATGGACAATTTCGAATGGATCTACGGCTACGAAAAGCGCTTCGGGCTCATCCACGTCGATTTTGAAACCCAGCGCCGGACGCCGAAGCTCAGTGCGTCGTTTTATCGCGACGTGGTGACGCGCAACGCGATCGGCGCCTGAAGCGGCTTAGTGATAGCGCACCAGCTGCGGCTGGGGCATCGAAGTCTCGTGTGACGGCGCGAGATCACCTTTAATTGCCACAGTCACGGCGGGTTCATGCCGCACGTTCCGCGATGATTCGTGGCTGATGAACATGCTGGCGGCGCCGACCATCAAGACGACATAAAGGCCGAAGATGCCACCGACCCAGCGCCAGTAGATCCGGCGGCTGTCGGGGGTAAGGCTTTCGATCAAGCTGCGCATGACTGCCTCCTCCTCGAGGAACTGATTGCGCTGCGTATAGCTTGCACTCCGGTCCCGGTGTGTGACGTACTTCACAGAAGCCCGCATTAAAACGGAGAACCCGTGACCGGTCCGGAACTGAAGAAACTGCGCGAAGACCTCGCTGAGGCGATCGGCCAACCCCTCGGCGTGGCCGACATGGCCAAGCTCTGCGGGTTGCCGCCTGAAGACGGCGCCACCACGATTCGGAAATGGGAAGTCACGGGCCCGAGTGGCCCCGTCGCCGAACTGCTGCGCATCCTGGCGATGGCCAGCGACCGCTATCCGATCCTGGAAATGTTCAACGTGTTCGACCGCCATGACGTCGCCGAAAAGGAACGGCCGGCACGGCGGCAGGCGTTCCGCGAGCAGATGCGCGGCGACGTGCGGCGGCGCATTGCGTGAAGCAAAGCTTTCGCGCCGCACGCCGGAGGGACCCGATTTTAAGGCTTCCTTAAGCTTGCATTAGGACGCTGTTAAGCACAGAAAATAGGGCTTCGTTAAGCACAAAAAACGTTTGTTCTCCAATGGGTTGGGTATTCGATCGGTGTGCCCGGCAAGTGACAGCATTTTATTCAAAAGCTGTCTAACTGCACGCCATGGACGGCGCCCGGGATGTGGCGCCTCCCAACGATTTTCCGGAGACTCACGACCATGAAGAAGTTCCTGCTCGCTATCGTCGCTCTTGCGGCCCTCGGCGCGACGTCGCCTGCGCTCGGCGCCGACATGGGCGCACGGCCGTACTACAACAAGGCGCCGGCCTATGCCGCGCCGCTCTACAACTGGACCGGCTTCTATCTCGGCGCCCATATCGGCGGCGCCTTCTCGAGCAGCAACACTTTCAACGGCCTGGTGCTCAGCGACTACAGCGCCCGCCTGCTCGGCGGCGTGCAGGCCGGTGCCGATTATCAGTTCGCGCCGAACTGGGTCATCGGCGCCGAGGGCCAGTACAGCTGGCTCGGCCAGAACAACCTCAGTTCGGTGTTCCCGAACGGCTTCGTCTACAACAATGATCAGCGCGCGATCGCTTCGATCACCGCCCGCGTCGGCTACACCTGGGGCCCGGGCATGCTCTATGTCAAAGGCGGCTACGCCTATTCGAACAATCGCGACACCCTGACCTTTGCCGGCGTGCCGGTCGCGTTCACGCTCGATAAGAATCACAGCAATGGCTACACCGTCGGCGCCGGCGTCGAGTACATGTTTGCCCCGAACTGGTCGGCCAAGGCCGAATACATGTACTACGACTTCGGCACCACCCGCTTCGTGACCCCGGTCGCGCTGGTCCCCTTTGGCACCTTCCATAACGACGAGCATACGTTGAAGGTTGGCGTCAATTATCGCTTCAACTTCGCAGGCGGGCGCTACTAATCGCTTCTACAGGGAGGCGCGAAAAGGCCGGCTTGAACGCCGGCCTTTTTGTTTGCGGCATGTTGTTTGCGCCATGGCGTTTTCCAGCGAAGCGGGCTTGCGATTTTCAAACATTGTTCGATGGCGGGCCAGCGCTCAAATCGCGAAAAGCATCCGCATTTTCCCGACTTGTTAACCGGGTACCACGATACTGCCGCGCGGGGAATCATCCAGGGATAGCGGGACGGGGCGGCGGCAAATGGCGTTACGATTCAGCATCGGCAAGATCAGGCTCAAGGGATTCAGCTTTCCGAAATTCGGCGTCAGAGGCAGCCTGTTTGCCGCCTTCGCCGTCATCGCCGGCATGGCGATCGTGATCAGCGCCGGCGCCGGCCTGGTGCTCGGACATCTCGGCGGGGCCATGGTCGACCTGAGCGGACGGGACATCCCCCGCCTCGCGGCCAGCCTGCAATTGTCGGCGGAGAGCGCCAGCCTTGCCAGCCAGGGGCCGGGGCTGCTCGCCTCCCGCAGCGAGGAGATGCTGAACGAACGCTCCAAAAAAATGCAGGAGACCCAGCGCATCACCCTGCAAAGGCTCGCCGAGGTCACCAAGCTCGGCGCCAACAAGGATACCGTCGCAGCCCTCACCGAGACGGTGAAAAACATCGAGGACATGATCAAGAGTCTCGGCGGCGCGGCACGCGAACGGCTGGAAACCGGCGCCCAGCACGAAAAACTGTATGAAGCACTGCGCGCGGCCCAGGCCGCGTTCGTCAAGGCCGCCGCGCCCGCGATGGTCGACGCCCAGACCCAGCTCAGCAGCATCTTCGGCGCCGCCAGCTTCAACCAGGACGAAGCCACCAAGGCGGAGAAAACGGTCGAGCAGATCAGCGACATCATCGCCGCCGGCAATCTGACCGCATTCAACATGATGGCCGCGCTTTCATCCGAGAGCAGCGACACGCTCGAAACCATCGAGAAGCAGACCCGCATTGCGCAGCAGCGCGTGAAATCGAACCTCGACCAGCTTCCCAAAGGTTCCCTGACGACGGCACTGAGCAACGCCTCGAAAGCCCTGCTGGCGCTCGGCGAAGGCAAGACCGGCGTCTTCAAGGTCCGCCAGAAGGAACTGGACGCCACGGACTACGGCCAGACCATTTTGGAAGAAACCCGCAAGCTCAATGTCGGTCTCGGCATCAGCGTGCAGCAACTGGTGGACGGGGTACGCGGTGAAACCGACGCCTCGACCCGGCAGGCGGGCAAGGAGATTTCGCTGGCGACCACGGTCATGCTCGCACTCGGTGCGGCGACCCTGATCGGATCGGTGCTGTTCGTCTGGCTCTATGTCGGCCGTAACATTCTGCGCCGCATCGGCAATCTGCAGCGTTCGATGCAGCTGCTCTCCAGCGCCGACCTCGAATCGGAAATCTATCAGTCGAGCCAGAAGGACGAGATCGCGGCGATGGCCAATTCGCTGCACGTGTTCCGGGAAAGCATGATCCAGAGCCGGGCGCTCACCGCCGACCAGGACAAGGATCGCATCGCCAAGGCCGAGCGCGCCACCCGCATGGAATCCCGCATCGTCGAGTTCGAAACCACGGTGCGTACGGCGCTGGATAGTTTGCAGGAAGCGGCCGGCTCGATGCAGACCACCGCGCAGAGCATGTCGGCGACCGCCGATCAGTCCAGCGCGCTGGTGAGCGCGGTCGCCTCCGCCGCCGAGGAGACCTCGGTCAACGTGCAGACCGTGTCGTCCGGCACCGAGGAACTGTCGTCTTCGATCGAGGAAATCGGCCGCCAGGTCGTCACCTCGGCGGAGATCGCCCGCAAGGCGGTCGAGGAAGCCGGCGCCACCGACGCCACCATGCAGGGGCTGGCCGACAACGCCGCCCGCATCAGCGTGGTGGTCGATTTGATCCAGACCATCGCCTCGCAGACCAATTTGCTGGCGTTGAACGCCACCATCGAAGCCGCGCGCGCCGGTGAAGCCGGCCGCGGATTCGCCGTGGTCGCCTCCGAGGTGAAGAGCCTCGCCACCCAGACCGCGAAGGCCACCGACGAGATCCGTCAGCAGATCGTCAGCATGCAGACGGTGACGACGTCGGCGGTGTCAGCGATCCGCAGCATCTCGACCACGATCGGCGAGATCAACGACGTCACGACAGCGATCGCGGCCGCGGTCGAGGAGCAGGGCGCGGCGACGCGCGAGATCGCGCGCAACATTTCGCATGCCGCCGGCGGCACCAGCGAGGTTTCCAGCAACATCGTCGGCGTCTCCAGCGCCTCGACCGAAGCCGGCTCCGCCGCCAGCGAAGTCTTGACCGCCTCCGGCGCGCTCCGCCGCGAAGCCGACGTGCTGCGGGCGGAAATCGACGCGTTTTTGGGGAATATCCGGGCGGCGTGATCCTTGTTCGTCATTCCGGGGCTATGCGAAGCATAGAACCTCAGGTGCGCAATTGCGCCCCCGGGGAATCTCGAGATTCCGGGTTCTATGCTTCGCATAGCCCTGGAATGACGACCAATCGGCCGTCCATGTGTTTTGGCCAAACCAGCACCCGTTTTTTCGGCTAGCGCCGCACCAATTGTGCGGGTAAGTCGGTGGGATGCACTCGAAAACCGACCCCGTTCAGTCCTCCGCCGAGGCCCTGCGATACCCCTGGGAAAATCACCCCGGCCAGGATCAGGTCGTCGAGGTAGTGCCGGGCGTGTTGTGGGTCCGGCTGAAGCTGCCGTTCCGGCTCAATCACGTGAACATCTACCTGCTCGCCGACGGCGAGGGCTGGGCGATGATCGATTCCGGGTTCGGCAATGAGGAAACCATCGAAGCCTGGACCACGCTGTTCGAGGGCCCGCTCCGGCACGTGAAAATCTCCCGCCTGATCGTGACCCATTCGCATCCCGATCACGTCGGTCTGGCAGGCTGGGTCACCGAGCGCTTCGACTGCCCGCTGCAGATGTCGCAGGTCGAATATCTGCAGTCGGTCTATCACCAGAACCGCGGCACCGAGGAGCGCCGCAACGCTCAGCGGCTGTTCTTCCGCCGCCATGGCATGGACGAGAGCCTGACCGACACCTTGCTGAGCCGCGGCCAGGATTATCTGAAGCAGGTGTCGATCCTGCCGCCGTCCTACCGGCGCATCGCCCATGGCGACGAAATCTCGATCGGCACGCGGCGTTTCAAGGTCATCACCGGCGGCGGCCACGCGCTCGACCAGGTGATGCTGTATTGCGCCGCCGACAAATTATTCCTTTCCGCCGACCAGGTGCTGAGCAAGATCTCGCCCAATGTCAGCGTCTGGGCGGTCGAACCCAACCAGAATTCGCTCGGGGAATATCTGGCCTCGCTGGCGAGCCTGACCACCACGCTGCCCTATGACGTGATGGTGCTGCCCGGCCACGGCGTGCCGTTCTACGGCCTCAAGACCCGGATCAAGCAGCTGGCCGATCATCACGAGGACCGCTGCCGCCTGATCGCCGAAGCCTGCCGGACCGTGCCGCAGACCTCGAAGGAACTTGTGCCGGTGGTGTTCCACAAGCACGTGCTGGACGCCCACCAGATGGGGTTTGCCGCCGGCGAGCTGATCGCCCACGTCAACTACATGCTGGTCGAGGGCCGCCTGACCTCTGAAGTCACCGACGGCGTGCTGTACTTCCGGACCACCTGACTCGCCCAACTAATCCATAGCTATTGAGCCTAAAAGAGCGCACGGTCGCGCCATGCTATCCCGGCTGTCGTGCCAGACGAACTTCCACATTGAAGCCTTGCGCAGCGGCGGCATTGATTTGACGCCGTCATGCTGACGCGCGCGGCGCTGCTTTTTGAGAACGGACTGCCTGATCTTCCGGCGCTGCTGATCGAGCCGCATCGCAACCCTGGCGGAATTTGGCGCATCAAGTTCAGCTATGAGACGAGCGAGCCGCTTTCGATGAGCGCGGTGCAGGCATCGAATATGGCAACAGCACTTCAAGAGATCGGAGAGGCCGAACTGGCTGACGAGATCGACGGCGCGCTGAAGAGCGCGGTTCGCTATTCGTCGATGTGACTTTTCTGATGTGACCTTCCGAAATGTAACTTTTGTCCCGGGCAATTACGCCCGCAAAGGAAAATAGATGAAAATAATTGTTGCCGCCCTGGCGCTGTGCGCCTTCGCACAGAACGCGTTCGCTGCAAGCCCGGAATGCCGTGCGGTCGAAAGCCACAGCGCACGGCTCGCCTGCTACGACGCGGCGCAGCCTCCGAAAATCGCAACGCCCAAGGAAATATCCAGCGAAAAATTCAGGGAAAAACCCAGGGCGATCGAGAGCGACTCACGGCCCGAGTACAAGGATCCCTTCCTCGCGGAGAACGCCCGCACCACGTCCAAACTGAACAACATCTGTCGCGGCTGCTGAGCCACGTCAGACGAAGAAGGACGACAATGGCCAAAGTGTCGGACTATCGAATCATTACCTTTCAGCGGCAGCCCGGGCTTTGGCGGGCCAATATGACGCCGATCGTCCAGCCGCCGACGATCACACGGGGCGCGGCGATCCGGGGCTTTGTGACAGCCGAGGACAGCAAGTCCGAAGACGACGCCTTGATCGCGGCCAATCGCGCCATCAGGGAACTTGACTCGTAAGCGGGTCGGCGGCGCTCTTTGGCCGCTTATGGTTTCACCCGCACCGCCAAAATACCGGGACCGTAAATCGCAGCTAGCGCGTTGATCGAGATCAAGATTTGCCTTGCCTCGGGTTGATCCCGGAGGCCCGCTAAAATGTGGGATTTCACATAGACACCAAACCTGGAAAAGCTCTAAAAAGAGCCCACGCCGCTCCGGCCGGTTGGTTCCAGGTTTTCGTCAGGTCTTGTGATGGATTACAGCAAATTCTTCTCCGCCGCCCTCAACCGCCTGCATGACGAGCGGCGCTACCGGGTTTTCGCCGACCTCGAGCGGATCGCGGGCCGCTTCCCGCATGCGGTCTGGCACTCGCCGAAGGGCCAGCGCAACGTCGTGATCTGGTGCTCCAACGACTATCTCGGCATGGGCCAGCACCCGAAAGTGGTCGGCGCCATGGTCGAGACCGCGACCCGTGTCGGCACCGGCGCCGGCGGCACCCGCAACATCGCCGGCACCCATCACCCGCTGGTGCAGCTCGAGGCCGAACTGGCCGACCTGCACGGCAAGGAAGCGTCACTGCTGTTCACCTCGGGCTACGTCTCGAACCAGACCGGCATCTCGACCATCGCCAAGCTGATTCCCAACGTCCTGATCCTGTCGGACGCCCTCAACCACAATTCGATGATCGAAGGCGTTCGCGAGTCGCGCTGCGAGCGTCAAATCTTCCGCCACAACGATGTCTCGCATCTGGAAGAACTGCTGATCGCTGCCGGCGACCGGCCTAAGCTGATCGCCTGCGAGAGCCTCTATTCGATGGACGGCGACGTTGCCCCGCTCGCAAAAATCTGCGATCTCGCCGAGAAATACGGCGCCATGACCTATGTCGATGAAGTACACGCCGTCGGCATGTATGGTCCGCGCGGCGGCGGCATTGCCGAGCGCGACGGCGTCATGCACCGCATTGACGTGCTGGAAGGAACCCTCGCCAAGGCGTTTGGCTGCCTCGGCGGCTATATCGCCGGCAAGGCTGAGATCATCGACTGCGTGCGCTCCTATGCGGCGGGCTTCATCTTCACCACCGCGCTGCCGCCGGCGATCTGCTCGGCCGCGACGGCCGCGATCCGCCACCTGAAAACCTCGAACTGGGAGCGCGAACGCCACCAGGACCGCGCCGCCCGCGTCAAGGCGATCCTGAACGCCGCGGGCCTGCCCGTGATGTCGAGCGAGACCCACATCGTGCCGCTGTTCGTCGGCGACCCCGAGAACTGCAAGAAGGCCTCCGACATCCTGCTCGAAGAGCACGGCATCTACATCCAGCCGATCAACTATCCGACCGTCGCCAAGGGAACCGAGCGCCTCCGGATCACGCCCTCGCCCTACCATGATGACGGCCTGATCGATCACCTGGCCGAAGCGCTGCTGCAGGTCTGGGAGCGCCTCGGCCTGCCGCTGAAGCAGAAATCGCTGGCGGCCGAGTAGAGTAACCCTACTACGAACTCCCGGAAATCGGGCCGGTAGCGCGATGCGCTGCCGGCTCAATGCGTTTATACTGTCAGTTCCGGTCCGGCGCGGCCGAACAGAGGCCGGGAAGGGAGACAGGCAGCAATGCTGCACGACTGGGGCGTGATCGCCGCCGCATTCGCGTATATCGGACTGCTGTTCTTCGTCGCCAGCTATGGCGACCGCCTGTCGCCGAGCCAACGCGGCCGCGCCAGCATGATGATCTATCCGCTGTCGCTGGCGATCTACTGCACCTCCTGGACCTTCTTCGGCTCGGTCGGCTTCGCCAGCCGCACCAGCGTCGATTTCCTCGCGATCTATGTCGGCCCGATCCTGATGATCGGACTGTGCACGCCGCTGCTGCGCCGCGTGATCCAGCTGGCCAAATCGCAGAACATCACCTCGATCGCCGACTTTATCGCCGCCCGTTACGGCAAGAGCCAGGCGGTCGCCGCGACCGTGGCGGTCATCGCGATTGTCGGATCGGTCCCCTATATCGCGCTGCAGCTCAAGGCGATGTCGTCGTCGCTGGAAACGATCCTGAGCGAGGACAAGCTGTTCTCCTCGATTCCGCTGATCGGCGACATCGCGCTGGTGGTGACGCTGGCGATGGCCGTTTTCGCCGTGCTGTTCGGCACCCGCCAGACCGACGCCACCGAGCACCAGCACGGGTTGATGCTGGCGGTCGCCACCGAGTCCATCGTCAAGCTGGTGGCGTTTCTCGCCGCCGGCCTCTTCGTCACCTTCTGGATGTTCTCGCCGGTCGAACTGATCGAACGCGCAATGAAGACACCGGAAGCAATGCGCGCGATCAACTACACGCCTTCGATCGGCAATTTCCTGACCATGACGCTGCTGTCGTTCTGCGCGATCATGCTGTTGCCACGACAGTTTCACGTCAGCGTGGTCGAGAATTCCAGCATCGACGAGGTCAATCGTGCACGCTGGCTGTTTCCGCTCTACCTGGTCGCCATCAATCTGTTCGTGATCCCGATCGCCATCGCCGGCCTCGTCACCTTCCCGTTCGGCGCCGTCGACAGCGACATGTACGTGCTGGCGCTGCCGATCGAGGGAAACGCTCCCTTGCTCAGCATCATCGTCTTTGTCGGCGGCCTGTCGGCCGCGACCGCGATGGTGATCGTGGAATGCGTGGCACTTTCGATCATGGTTTCGAACGACATCGTGTTGCCGCTGGTGTTGCAGCGGAGCCCGCGGGCGCGCCCGGGCCGGCAGGATTTCGGCGACTTCCTGCTCAAGGTGCGGCGCTTTGCGATCTTCGCCATCATGGTGATGGCCTATTTCTACTACCGCGCGCTCGGCAGCACCCAACTGGCCGCGATCGGGCTGCTGTCGTTCGCCGCCCTCGCCCAGCTCGCGCCGGCGTTCTTCGGCGGCCTGTTCTGGCGGCAGGGCACCGCGCGCGGCGCCATGGGCGGCATGCTGGCCGGCGTCGCCGTGTGGATCTACACGCTGTTCGTGCCGAGCTTCCTCGAAACCACCACGGCGGGGCTGCAATTCCTGCAGCACGGGCCATTCGGCATCGAGGCGCTTCGTCCGCGGGCGCTGTTCGGCGCTGATCTGCCGCCGCTGATGCATGGCGTGCTGTGGTCGCTCGGGCTCAACATCCTGACCTATGTCGTGATGTCGCTGGCGCGCCAGCCGTCGTCGATCGAACGGTTGCAGGCCGACCTGTTCGTGCCGAGCACGCTGACGCCAATTACACCGACCTTCCGGCGCTGGCGCACCACGGTCACGGTGCAGGATATCCAGAGCACGGTCGCGCAATATCTCGGCCCCGACCGCGCCCGCCAGGCGTTCGAGACCTTTACCGCCGGCCATCCCGGTCATCTCGATCCGGCCGCGCCCGCCGATTTCGAACTGCTGCAGCATGCCGAGCGCCTGATCGCGTCCTCGATCGGCGCGGCCTCCTCGCGCCTTGTGATGTCGCTGCTGCTGCGCAAGCGCACCGTCTCCGCCAAGGCGGCGCTGAAACTGCTCGACGATTCACACGCCGCGCTGCATTTCAACCGCGAGATCCTGCAGACCGCGCTGAACCATGTGCGCCAGGGAATTGCGGTATTCGACGCCGATCTGCAGCTGATCTGTTCGAACGCGCAGTTTGGCGAAATCCTGGCGCTGCCGCCGCATCTGGTCCAGCTCGGGATTCCCTTGCAGGAAATCCTCGAATTCATGGACGCCGTCAGCCCGCCCGGCTCCGGCAACAGCGACGCCCTGCTGGCGCTGCGGCTGAAAGCCTACACCACCGAGGGCGAGCCCTATCTGGAACGCCTGCCCGACCGGCACATGGTGATCGAGGTCCGCTCCAACCGGATGCCGGGCGGCGGGCTCGTGATCACCTTCTCGGACGTCACGCCGAGCTTCGAGGCGGCGGAAGCGCTGGAGCGCGCCAATGCGACGCTGGAAAAGCGGGTGCGGGACCGCACCGAGGAACTCACCCGGCTGAATTCCGAACTGGCGCTGGCCAAGAGCACCGCTGAGGACGCCAACATCTCGAAGACGCGGTTTCTCGCGGCCGCCAGCCACGACATCCTGCAGCCGCTGAACGCGGCGCGGCTTTATGTCACGAGCCTGGTCGAGCGCCAGAGCGGCGGCGAGGATTCGCGCCTGGTCGAGAACATCGACGACTCGCTGGAGGCGATCGAGGAAATCCTCGGCGCGCTGCTGGACATCTCGCGGCTCGACGCCGGCGCGATGACCACCTCGATCACCAGCTTCAAGATGGCCGACCTGATGCGGTCGCTGGAAATCGAATTCGCCCCAATCGCCCGCGCCAAGGGGCTGAAGCTGAGCTTCGTGCCGTGCTCGCTGCCGGTCGAATCCGACCGCGCGCTGCTGCGCCGGCTGCTGCAGAACTTCATCTCTAACGCCATCAAATACACCCCGCGCGGCCGCGTGCTGGTCGGCTGCCGCCGCCGCGGGCAAACCCTGCAGATCGGCATCTATGATACCGGCGTCGGGATTCCCGTGCAGAAGCGCGGCGAGATCTTCAAGGAGTTCCACCGTCTCGAACAGGGCGCGCGGATCGCGCGCGGGCTCGGTCTCGGGCTCTCGATCGTCGAGCGGCTGGCGCGCGTGCTGAACCACGGCATCGCGCTATCAGCCAATGCCGGCGGCGGCTCGGTGTTCTCGGTGACGGTGCCGGTCGCCAAGGCGGTCAACTATACCGCCGCGGTCACCAGCGCGACGCCGCTCTCGAAGACGCCGATGAGCGGCGCCTTGATCGTCTGCATCGAAAACGATCCGGCGATCCTCGATGGCATGAAGACGCTGCTCACGGCATGGGACGCCGAGGTGATCGCGGTAGCCGACCCCGAGGCTGCGATCGCCGCGATCGAGACGTCAGGCGGAAGCGTCACCGGCCTTCTGGTCGACTATCACCTCGATCGCGGCAACGGCGTCGCCGCGATCCGCGAGATCCGCCGCCGTTTCGGCGAGAACACGCCGGCCATCCTGATCACGGCGGACCGCAGTCCGAATGTGCGGGCGGCCGCGCGCGAGGAAAATATCGCGGTGCTGAACAAGCCGGTCAAACCGGCATCGCTGCGGGCGCTGCTCGGCCAGTGGCGCGCCCAGCAACTGGTCGCGGCGGAGTAGTCGCGAGACATGTACTTGGAGTTTTGGGGCTTACCCAGGCTGCTCTTCGTGGTCCTTCTGGTGATGCTACCGGCCGGGCTGGCGTTCTGGCGGGGCCGGGCCCCTTGGAATTGGTGCTCGATGGCATTTGGGATTCTGTTGCTGCCGCTGTTGCTACTGGTCGGCAACGTGCAGGGATTAACGAGAAGCGGCGTCGTCGTGGAGGGTTGGCTTGCGGTCCTGGCAGTCTGGCTGGTTTGTTGGGGCTTTGCCCTTGTCGCTATCTTCAGGAAGCGCTCTGTTACCGGCCCGTCCTAGACGAGATTGTAGGATGGGTATTGCTGCGCTCCACCCATCACAATCCGCTACCACCATCACCAATTCATCGTCGCCCCGACCATCCGAGCCAATTCCGGATCGTCGAAGTTCGCGGCCGTCGTGACGGCGCCTGCCGCGACCATGTCCGCATGAGCAAGGCTCGTTCTTATCCCGATCGTCGCAATACCTGCGGCCGCGGCGGATTGAATGCCGGAGCGGGAATCCTCGAATGCGATCGACAGGGCGGCTGAAGCGCCCGCCGCGCGCAGACCTTCCAGATACGGCATCGGATGTGGTTTGCCGTGGGCAAGTTCATCGCCGATGACGAGCGCCTTGAACCGGTCCATGATCCCCAATCCGGAGAGCAGCATCTCGGCATTCAGCCGAGGCGCGTTGGTCACCGCGACCATCGGGATGCCGGCGCGATCCGCGCGCGCAAGCAGCGCCATCAGGCCGGGCAATGGCTGGACTTTCCCGGCAACGAGCTTGCGGAAGGTTGCCTCCTTCTCGCCGATGATCGCCGTCTGGCGCGTCGGTGGTTCCTCGGCGAGAAACCGCGCGCTGATCGAGGCGTTGGAGAAGCCCTGGAGCTCCTTGCTGAAGCGCGCGTGGTCGAAGGTGTGACCGCGGGGGCCGAGGATCTGATTGAACGCTTCCAGATGAAGCGCATCGGTGTCGGCCAGCGTGCCGTCGATGTCGAACAGCAGCGCTTTCCCCGGTCCTGGCGGCATTCGGATGTCTTTGCCGTTACGCCGTCGGCGTACCCTGGCGCCACTGGCCGCCGGAGATTTTCGCGGCTGCGATCACGGCCTGGGTGCGGCTTTCGACGCCGAGCTTCTGCAGGATCGCCGAGACATGCGCCTTGATGGTCGCTTCCGAGACGCCGAGTTCATAGGCGATCTGCTTGTTGAGCAGCCCCTCCGACAGCATCATCAGCACCCTCACCTGCTGCGGGGTCAGCGTCACCAGCCGGTCGCGCAGCCGGGTCATGTCCGGATCGACGGCGGCAGTCAGATCGATGTCCTGCGGAACCCAGACGTCGCCCTCCATCACCTTCATGATGGCGTCGCGCAGCGTCTCGACCCCGAAGCGCTTGGGAATGAAGCCGGAGGCGCCGAAATCGAGCGACCGCCGGATGGTGGCGCCATCGTCGCTGGCGGAAACAATCACGACCGGAATCGCCGGATATTGCGCGCGCAGATAAATCAGGCCGGAGAAGCCCGAGATCCCCGGCATGGTCAGATCGAGCAGGATCAGATCGACGTCGGAGTCCCGTTCCAGCAGCGCCGTGAGATCGTCGAACGAGCCCGCCTCGCTGATCACGGCTGAGCTGACGACACTCGCGACCGCTTGCCGCAGGGCGTCGCGGAACAGCGGATGGTCGTCGGCGATGACGAGATGGGTGCTGGTAGCGGCAGTCATTTACTTCTTGCGAAAAGCGTTGCGGCAAGCTGGCGACCGTTTTCTGTAGGCCTGCCAAGCGGTTTTGCAATTGTCCCCTGCCCGGCGGCTTCATGCAAGCGCGCAATACCGGCACGCCGCAAAGCGGTTAATCTTCCAATTTGTGCATCGCAACAAGGCTTCCGGCTCGGGCGCACATCAAACGCGGAACAGGAGATCGCGGGTCAGGTCATCGACGTTTGCGACGGCACCTGGTCGGCCTATGCCGCGGCCCCCACGATCAGTGCCCGTTCCAGGGCGGCCCTGTCCATCCGCGCAATCAATTCGTCATGGATGTTGCAAAGGCTGACACGGAGGTAATTGCGCGTCGTCTGGAAATCCCGTCCGCGCAGCTTTTCGTGGATCGGCATCATCGAGAAATAGCTTTCCGCCAGCGGTTCGGGAATGTCCATCACGCGCTTCGGCGCATAGCCGCCGACCAGATCGAGACGATGCGCGAGTTCGCGCCGCGCTTCGAGCCAGGCTTCTTCGCCGATCGACGGAGGAACCGGATAGCGGTCAAAAACCGAAAGAACCACAAGCGTCAATTGGTCGAGGATGGCCCGGCGCTGGGTCCCAGCCTGAGCAGCCAGCACCCCCTCGATCATTTCGCCCACCATCGCAAGACCCAGCGGAAAGGCTTTCCAGCGCGCGCGCTCGACGGATTGCGCAAATCCCTCTTCGGCGAATAACACCTTGGCGTAGTGACCTGCACGGGCGCGCGAGTATTCGTAGATGCCCTTTTGTACGATGAAAGCCGATTGCGCATCGATGAATTCCGCAAGCGCGTCCGGGTCGCGAATCGGCGGACGGGGGCGAAACAGTTTTTCGAACAGCTTCATCGCGGTCTCATCCAGCCCGATCGGCCCAGGCTGCTTCGTCAGCTTACCCCATCTGGTTCACGACAAGTCCAATGTTCTCAGCGCATCGCTGTTAGCAGTTGCAACAATTTCACACCCGCCGAAAGTATAATGAAGACCTGACCGGTCGTAGTGTTAGCGTCAGACGACTCCAAACTGGCACAAGACCGGTTGAATAAGCGGCAAGGGGGGCGCCGCACTGAAGGGATTTGCATTCCCCTCGATCATTTATCCGGTGCATTGATGCGCCGGTGCTTTGGGGAGGATTTGCAACGATGCCTGACTCTGCAAGCATGAAAGAGAGAGAAGAAGCGCACTGGGCGAAGACCTCGCGTCTGATGTTCACGCATCTCGGGGTCTGGTTCTTCTTCGGCTTCGTCATCCACATGTTCGTGGTCCCGCTCAACAAGATCACCATTCCGATCCTCAACTTCCCGCTCGGTTTCTATATGGCCGCGCAGGGCTCGCTCATCGTGTTCGTTGTCATGCTGTTCGTGTTCGCGAAACAGCAGGACAAGATTGACCGCGAGTTCGGCTTTGCCGAGGAAGATTGAGGGAGGAAGAGACCATGGCCACAGAAGCTTCTGCCAAAAGCTCGGACTTCATCAAGAATCTGGGCAAGATGTACGGCACCTATACCGGCGGCTTCATCGCATTCATCCTGCTGCTCGCGGTTATGGAGCAGATGGGTGTTCCGAATAAGATCCTGGGCTACCTGTTCGTGTTCTTCACGCTCGCGGTCTACGCCATCATCGGCGTGATGACGCGAACCGCCGAAGTCTCGGAGTATTACGTGGCCGGACGGCGCGTCCCGGCTTTCTACAACGGAATGGCGACAGGCGCCGACTGGATGTCGGCGGCGTCATTCGTCGGCATGGCCGGCACCCTGTTCCTGCTGGGTTACGACGGCCTCGCATGGGTGCTCGGATGGACCGGCGGGTTCGTGCTGGTATCGATCCTGATCGGGCCATATCTACGCAAGTTCGGCGCCTATACGGTGCCCGACTTCCTGTCGTTCCGGTACGGCGGAAACTTCGCGCGCGCGCTCGGCGTGATCGTGCTGGTGTGCTGCTCCTTCACCTATGTGACGGCACAGATCTACGGCACCGGTCTCATTGCCTCGCGATTCCTCGGGATGAATTTCGAGATCGCGGTGTTTGCGGGCCTGGTCGGCATTCTGCTCTGCGCTATGCTGGGCGGCATGCGGGCGGTGACCTGGACGCAGATCGCGCAATACGTCGTGCTGATCATCGCTTATCTGACCCCCATCGTGATCCTGTCTACCAAGAAATACGGAATTCCGTTTCCGGAGCTCACCTATGGGCAGGCAATCGCGGAGATCACGGCGCGGGAGCAGCAGATGCTGGCGACCGGCCTTGCGACGGTGGCAAACCTCAAGCCGCATATTCAGCCTTTCATCAACTACAGTCCGCTGAACTTCTTCGCGATCATCATGTGCATGATGGTCGGAACGGCTTCGCTGCCGCATATCCTGATGCGCTACTTCACCACCCCGTCGGTACGTGAGGCACGCCAGTCGGTGGCATGGTCGCTGCTGTTCATCTTCCTGCTGTACTTCTCGGCGCCGGCCTACGCGGCGTTCTCGAAGCTGGAAGTTTACACCAACATCATCGGGCGGGACCTGACGTCCATCCGCCCATGGTTGTTCAACTGGGGTGAACTCGGGCTGATCCAGATCTGCGGCAAGAACGCGGCCAATATCGACGCCATCGTTGCAGCCTGCAAGGCCATTGCCGGTCATCCCGGCGTGGTCAGACTGCAGGACTTCGTGATCAACACCGACGTGATCGTGCTCTCCACCCCGGAGATCGCGGGACTTCCCTATGTGATCTCGGGTCTGGTGGCGGCGGGCGGCCTTGCCGCCGCGTTGTCCACCGCTGACGGGCTGCTGCTCGCCATCGCCAACGCGTTGTCGCACGACGTCTACTACAAGATGATCGACCCCAACGCACCAACCATGCGCCGGCTCACCGTGGCGCGCGCCCTGCTGGTCGTCGTCGCCGTGATTGCGGCCGCGACGGCAGCTACCAAGCCGGCAGATATCCTGGCCATGGTCGGCTGGGCGTTCTCACTGGCGATGGCGGGCAACTTCCCGGCGCTCGTGATGGGCGTCTGGTGGAAACGCACGACGGCGACGGGAGCAATCTGCGGCATCATTGCCGGCTTTGGACTATGCCTGTTCTATCTCGTGACCACCCGCTACTTCCCGGGCGCCGGCGTGGCGTATTTCGGCATGACTTCGCTGACCAACCCACTGACCGGACTTCCGCTGGTCGACATCGCGAAAGCCATGGCATTACCCAATGCCATGGAGAGTTTCCCGACACTGGCCCACCCGATGGCGAACAAGGTCGGATGGTTCGACCTCAACAATATCGCTTGCGGATTGCTGGGAACGCCGCTCGGCTTCGCGGTCATCTACGTCGTCAGCCTGCTCGGCAAGGAGCCGTCGAAGGAAATGCAGGCCTACGTGGACGATATCCGCAAACCGCGTGGCAGGACGGTGCTCGAAGAGAGGACCACTTAAGAGCGCAACAACTGATATCGGCAAAACGGGGCCATCAGGGCCCCGTTTTGTTTTCGTTGAAGCCACGACATCGCTTGCCGGGAAAGTCGCCACTTGCCATTGTTGACCACGATCGTGGTGCCGTGACACATCTCGGTTCGTCGATTGCTGAAGCACTGCGGGAGCATCGGACTGTGGATACGGCAACTTCATTCGCCAGCTATTGGTATTTCCACCTGCCGAATTTCATGCTGGCGGCGCTGATGTACACGATGCTTGGCCGGCTCCTGCTCGGCCTGATGGTTGACGCGGATTCGCCGAACTATATCTGGCGATTCTTTTGCCGGATTACCGATCCCGTGATCGCCGTCCTCGCGATCGTAACCCCGAAGATTACCCCTCCCCCCGTGCTGTGGCTGTTCGGCTTCGTCTGGATGTTCTGGCTGCGCGTGCTGTTTCACTACACGTTACTGGTGTTGAATCTCGCACCCAGGTTCGGCGGAGCCGCGCCATGAACCGCAATTTCTATTTCATCGGAATTGCGTTCTTCGGAATGATCAACGGGATATTCAATCAGCTCGCGCTGATTTTCGCATTGCTGTACGTTCAGCCGCTCATCGGCCCCCTGCTGTTTGGCAGCCTGTCATTGACGCTGATGTTCGCGTCGCTGATGGTTTCCACCGCAACCGTCATCCTCGGCGGGATTCCGGCGGCAGTTTACGAACGGGCCACCCGCGCACCGGAATCGAACAATGTCTCGCTCTGGATCTGGCTTGCCGGAACAGCGCTACTAGCGCTGCCCGCCGCCGGCAATTTTCTCAAGATCGGCCTCTAGCCGAACAGTCCTGAGGTTGAGAGCGAGGGACCTTGGCGCTACGCTGAGCGTCAGGTGCTTGCTGGCGACGGAGCGTGGCGGATCATGGAAGAGATGCGCCGTATTGCCTATGAAACGGTGCTGCGCGCATGCGGGTTCGCGTCGCTGGCCATTTTCTGCGTCATGATCGGCCTGTCCTTCCTGCCGCGTTCTGCCTTTCAGGCGGGAGGGTTTCTGAGCATGGCCATGACACTTGTCCTCGTTCTGAAGGCCCGTGAAGCCCGAACGAAGGACCACCGCCGGACCGAGATGTGGCTCTATCTTCCGAAGGAGAAACGTCCGCCCCAGGCCTTCGCTCAAAGGACGATTTCGACGGTCATGCGCGAGACCTATTTGCTGTTCGCGAGCTGGACCGCGATCATCTCCATTGTGATGTGGAGCATCGCGCTGTTCTTCTCTGTTATTGGACTTTAGTTTGGAAACTGCATCAATAGTGGGCAGGATTCCGGCGCAACAAGGGTCCCGACTTTTGTCTAAGTGGTTTGCAGTTTTGAGCATGAGCTGGGGCATTTCCAAAGACCTAGGCCTGGAACGCGAAGCTCATATGTCGCGGTAAAATCAGCATTGTCCGCCGCGATTCGGCAGGCGCAATCGTGCCATCGCAGCAACCACGTCCGGCAACCTGACCGCAGGTGCGGCTGATCGATGCCATCCAAAAGTACTAAAGTACTATTGGGGCACGCTTCTCGAACATGTAGTTAGGCTCGCAATTAATTGCGCGTCGAACAGACGCAACGCACGTGTTCGTGATTCAAAAAAAACTGGGAGCGATCGAAATGTCCACAATGGCGGCAACGGAAAAAGTTAGAACTGGGGGAATGACGAAGGACGAACGTTTCGTCATTCTGGCTTCGTCACTCGGCACCGTCTTCGAATGGTATGACTTCTACCTGTTCGGTTCGCTTGCCAGCGTCATCGGCGCGCAATTCTTCGGCGTCATTGATCCCGCAACAAACCTGCCGATGTTCAACCAGGCCACCCGCGACATCTTCGCGCTGCTGGCGTTCGCCGCGGGCTTCATTGTTCGCCCGTTCGGTGCCATCGTGTTCGGCCGGGTCGGCGACATCGTCGGCCGCAAGTACACCTTCCTCGTCACCATCCTGATCATGGGCCTGTCGACCTTCATCGTCGGCATCCTGCCCAATGCCGCGACCATCGGCATTGCTGCGCCGATCATCCTGATCGGCTTGCGCCTGTTGCAGGGCCTCGCGCTCGGCGGCGAATATGGCGGAGCGGCGACCTACGTGGCCGAACATGCCCCGATGGGCAAACGCGGCTATTACACCTCGTTCATCCAGACCACGGCAACGCTCGGCCTGTTCCTGTCGCTGCTGGTGATCCTGTTTACCCGTACGGCGCTAGGCGAGCCTGACTTCGCCGCATGGGGCTGGCGTATTCCGTTCCTGGTGTCGGTCTTGCTGCTCGGCATCTCGGTCTGGATCCGGCTTCGCCTGAACGAATCGCCAGTGTTCCAGAAGATGAAGGACGAGGGCAAGAGCTCAAAGGCTCCGCTGACCGAAGCCTTCGCCAACTGGAGCAATGCCAAGATCGTCATTATCGCGCTGATCGGCGGCGTGATGGGCCAGGGCGTGGTCTGGTACACCGGCCAGTTCTACGCGCTGTTCTTCATGCAATCGATCCTCAAGGTCGACGGTTACACCGCCAACCTACTGATCGCCTGGTCGCTGCTGTTCGGCACCGGCTTCTTCATCGTGTTCGGCGCGCTGTCCGACAAGATCGGCCGCAAGCCGATCATCCTGGCGGGCTGCCTGATCGCGGCGCTGACCTTCTTCCCGATCTTCAAGATGATCACCACCAACGCCAACCCGGCGCTGGAGAAGGCCATCGAGACGGTCAAGGTCGAGGTGGTCGCCGATCCCAAGGCCTGCGGCGATCTGTTCAACCCGGTCGGCACCCGCGTCTTCACCGCACCTTGCGACACCGCCCGCGCCTATCTCGCCCAGCAGTCGGTCAAGTATTCGACCCGCTACGAAGGCACCGGCGTGAAGGTCGTCGTCAACGGCAAGGACGTTCCTTACACGGATGCCAAGACCTCGAACCCGGCGGTGCTGGGCGCGGTGCAGGCTGCAGGCTATCCGAAGGCCGGCGACGCCCAGATCGTGAAGATGGCGCACCCGTTCGACATCTTCAAACCGCGGGTCGCGGCGGTGATCGGGCTGTTGTTCATTCTGGTGCTCTTCGTCACCATGGTGTACGGGCCGATCGCGGCGATGCTGGTCGAACTGTTCCCGACCAAGATCCGCTACACCTCGATGTCGCTGCCCTACCACATCGGCAACGGCTGGTTCGGCGGTCTGTTGCCCGCGACCTCGTTCGCGATCGTGGCTTCGACCGGCGATATCTACGCAGGCCTCTGGTACCCGATCATCTTCGCATCGATCACCGCGGTCGTCGGCTTCTTCTTCCTGCCGGAAACCAAGGACGTCGACATCACGAAGTAACCGGATTTCGTCCGTCGGGAAGCCGGCGGACGATCACTACACGAACCGGCCGCGGAGCAATCCGCGGCCGGTTTTGTTATTAGAGCGTTTTCGAGCGAAGTGGATACCGGTTCGCGTGAAGAAAACGCGTCAAAACAAGAGTCTGGCCGGCGCGCGTCAGGCGCTGCTGCCGATAAACTGCAACACGATCTCGCGCCGATGCGGCCGCGCCCGGTGCTCGATCAGATAGATCCCCTGCCATGTTCCCAGCGCCAGCGCGCCGCGCAGCACCGGGACCTGCAGCGAGGTCGCGGTCAGCATGGTCTTGATGTGCGCGGGCATGTCATCGGGGCCTTCGGTGTCGTGGCGCCATCCGGCATTTTCGGGCGCGGCCCGGTTCAGCGCCGTCAAGAGATCGTCGAGCACCGTCGGGTCGGCATTTTCCTGGATCGTCAGCGACGCCGAGGTGTGACGGATGAACAGCGTCACCGCCCCTTCGCGCGCGCCGGCCTCGCGCACAAATTTTGCGATCTCGGCCGTGAGGTCGGTAAAGCCCGCTCCCGGGGTTTGCACAGTCAGCAGCGAGGAGACGATGGTGGTCGCGGTGACGTGGGAGGTTGGCGTGCGGGAGAGCGATTTAGGTTGGGACATCTGAACTATTCTCTCCGTCGTCCCGGCGAAGGCCGGGACCCATACTCCGCGGCCTCTCGATTTGAGGCAGTCGGAGTTGATATCTTTTGCAAACAACCGACAGCGGTGGTTATGGGTCCCGGCCCCCGTGCGCAATTGCGCACTAGGCCGGGACGACAGCCGTTAAATCCTGCCGTTGACGTCCTTCTGCACGCGGTTGGCCATCTCGATCAACCGCTTCCAGGCCCGTTCCAGGAACGACATCATGCGATCCATGTCGCGATCGCTCGGCAGTGGAATTTCAATCTTGCGTTCGCCCTCCGCGATCTTGGGCTCGTTCTTGGGCTCGCTCTTCTTCAGTGAGTCGGATTTCGGCATCGGCTCTTCGATCTTGCCGGCAACGGTCGGTTCGCGCGAAGCAAGGTCGCTCCTGAGCTTTTCATTGTCGGCCTGCAGCCGGCCGATCTCCGCATCCAGCGCCGCACGCTCATCGGGCACCGCGTAACAGGCCCAGCCCGCGCCCGAATTGCTGCAGGTCGAAATCGCGCCGGTTCGGGTATCGAGCCGCAGCACACCATCCGGCGTCGAGGACAGCGCATAACGGCCGTTCTCGGTATCCGGCATCGCCTTCGGAGGCGCGGCGCTGGCCCCGGCAACACCCAGCGCCAGCACGGCAACAACGGAGAGAGACAATCTGCAGAGAAACATTCTGCAGAGAAACTTTCTGGAGGACGACGCTGTGCTCATGGGCTTGCTCCGCCTTAAAGACAGTACCGGTTTCCTCAACCGCCAAGACACACACAGAGGCGCATCACACGACGCCTCTTCACGCAACACCCTGGACCTTTGAGCTATAGGCCGCGCGGCCGGACTTCAACGCGTCTCCCAGCAATTCTAGCCGGTCCTGTCCCCAGAACACTTCGCCATCCAGCACATAGACCGGCGAGCCGAACACGTCGGCCGCCAGCGCATCCTGGCGATTCTGCTCATAGGCCGTGCTGATCGCCTCGACGGCGGATCGCTCGACCAATTGCTTGCCGGGCAGCCCGGATTCGTCGGCCAGTTGCGCAATCGTCGCAGGATCGGCCAGATTGAGCTGATCCTCCCACACGCCGGCAAAGCCCCGCCGCAGAAACCGATCCGGATCGAGCCCAGCCTCGATCGCCGCGATCACGACGCCGTCGGCGAGCCGTGCGTTGAACGGCCAGTTCGCGGGTTGAAGATGGAATTTCAGGCCGCGCTTGTCGCGCCAGCGCTGCAGCTCGACCATCCGGTAGCGCTGCCGCACCGGATGGCGTTTCATCAACGGCAACCCGCCGGTTTCCGAGAACAGATCGACCAGCACCACGGGCTTGTAATTTACCTTGAGATCATAGGCACTTACGAGTGCGCTAAAGGGCCCATGGCCGATATAGGCCCACGGCGATTGAAACGAGAAATAGTAATCGACCTGGCGCGGCATGCGGGCTCCGGGAACGGCTGATGATAGGCGCTAGCGGCATCCCAACAGGTCAGCTGAATCGGCGCAAGATCGCCCCTTGCCGCGCCAGGACCTTTTGTTCGAACGGGTTTTCCGGGCGCGAACCGTCCTCTGCTCCACTTCAAAACGCTTTTGCTGCTGCACTGCGATGACGGGTCCACAGGCTCGTGGAATATCTCTAAATAAATTCAGCGAAATCAATGCACTAACTGGTTACGGCGCAATCTTGACTTGATTAGACGCGGTAAGTATGGTCCGCGCGGCTTTTAAGGGTGACGGGCGTAATTTCCATCAACCGCAGCATCGTTTAATGTCTTGGGCATGGCCGAAGACAAAAGCGACAACGCAGGTGGAAATCGCGATCAATCGTCGTCCGATGAAGCTGCGCTTTCCGCAAGGCTCGGAAGTCTCGATCACCGGTTGTCCGAAATTCGCGACAGCCGAAAAATCAGGACTGATCAACCCGGTACTGAAAGCGGCGACAGGGCGGCCAGAGCTTCGGCGATGGCGCTTGGTTTCCGCCTTTCCTCGGAGTTGGTTGCGGGCGTTGCCGTCGGGGCAGGGATTGGCTGGGGTTTCGACTGGTTGTTGTCGACATCGCCGTTCGGTTTCATCGTGTTTTTGCTGCTCGGCTTCGTCGCCGGCGTGGTCAACGTGGTGAGATACGCGGGCGTAGCCAAACGCTGAGCGCCGACGGGAAGTCACGACATTTGAAATTCGATTGCCGGCAAGCTAGGCCGGCGGACCAAGGCCCGCGCGGATGAAAATCGACCCGATTCATCAGTTCAACATCGAGCCCCTCTTCACGATCGGCCATATCGGCAATCAGACGATCGCCTTCACCAACTCGTCGCTCTACATGTTCATCGCGGTGGCGCTGACGGCAGTGCTGATGCTCGGTGGCGGGCGGCAGCTGGTTCCCGGCCGTTTCCAGTCGGTCGCCGAAATCTCCTACGAGTTCGTCGCCAGCACCATTCGCAGCACCGCCGGCTCGGAAGGCATGAAGTTCTTCCCGCTGATCTTCACGCTGTTCATGTTCATCTGCGTGTCGAACCTCGTCGGCATCATCCCCTACACGTTCACGATTTCGAGCCACATCATCGTGACCGCCGCGCTGGCGTTCCTGGTGTTCTTCACCGTGCTGATCTACGGCATCTACAAGAACGGCCTCAAGTTCTTCAAGATTTTCGTCCCCTCCGGCGTTCCGATCTACATCCTGCCGCTGGTCATGTTCATCGAAATCCTGTCGTTCTTCCTGCGGCCGGTTTCGCACAGCGTGCGTCTGTTCGCCAACATGCTGGCCGGGCACATCGCGCTGAAGGTGTTCGCGGGCTTCGTTGCGATGCTCGGCGTCTCGCTGGGCGCGGTCGGCTGGATCGGCGGCATCCTGCCGCTGGCGCTCACCGTCGCATTGACCGCGCTGGAACTGCTGGTCGCATTCCTGCAGGCCTACGTGTTCGCGATCCTCACCTGCATCTACCTCAACGACGCCATTCATCCGGGACACTAAGCGGTCCGGAGAATTCCCACCCACAAGTCTGTCTATCCCTCTAAGGAGCTCAAGAAAATGGAAGCATCAGCAGCAAAACTCATCGGCGCGGGCATCGCATGCATCGGCATGGGCGGCGCGGGCGTCGGCGTGGGCATCATCTTCGGCAACTACCTCGCCGCAGCGGTGCGCAATCCTTCCGCAGCCCAGGGCCAGTTCGGCAACCTGATCTTCGGCTTCGCCGTGACCGAAGCGCTCGGCATCTTCTCGCTGCTGATCGCGCTGCTGCTGCTGTTCGTTCCGCTCTGAGCTGCACCTTCCCGCGCCGCCCTCCGGCGGCGCGCATGACAGCAACAGGAGTACCCCGTGGCTGAAAAGAGTCAGGGCGCCCCCGCCAAGGGCCAGAAGACCGGCGCCCACACCGAAGCCGATGGTGGCCATCACGGCGGAGGATTTCCTCCGTTCGAGTCGAGTACCTTCGCTTCGCAGCTGGTGTCGCTGGTCATCGCGTTCGTCGCGCTCTACCTGATCGTGTCGCGCATTGCGCTGCCGCGCGTCGGCGGCGTGATCGATGCACGTCAGAACGCGATCGAAGGCGATCTGGCCGCAGCGCAGAAGCTGAAGGACGAGTCGGCCGCGGCGCTGAAGGCGTATGAAGCCGACCTGGCTTCGGCGCGCTCCCGCGCCCAGGCGATCGGTGCCGAGACCCGCGAGAAGCTGAACGCGGCCTCGGAAGCCGAGCGCAAGACGCTGGAAGACCAGCTCTCCGCCAAGCTCGCCCAGGCCGAGAAAACCATCGCGGCAACGCGTGAGACCGCCATGAGCAACGTCCGTGGCATCGCCGCGGATGCGGCCGGCGCGATCGTGCAGCGGCTGACCGGCGTGCTGCCCGACGGCGGCGCGCTGAACAGCGCCGTCGATGCTTCGTTGAAGGGATAGATGATGTTCGCCCTGCCAGAAACCTGGGTTGCCATTGCGTTCGTCATCCTGATGGCGTTGTTTGCCTATCTCGGCATCCATCGCACGGTGCTCAAGGCGCTCGACCATCGCGCCGAACGCATCAAGGCCGAACTCGACGACGCCCGCCGCCTGAAGGACGAGGCCGCGGCATTGCTCGCGGAATACAAGACCAAGCGCACCAGCGCCGAGCGTGAGGCCGAGGAAATCATCTCCAACGCCAAGGCCGAAGCCGAGCGGATCGCGGTCGAAGCCAAGGCCAAGATGGAAGACTTCGTCGCCCGCCGCACCAAGACCGCCGAGAGCAAGATCGCCCTCGCCGAAGCGCAGGCGCTCGCCGACGTCCGTTCCGCCGCCGCCAATGCCGCAGTGGCCGCAGCGTCGACCATCCTGTCGCAGTCGGTGAAGGGCTCGGTGGCCGATGACCTCTTGGCCAAGGGTATCGCCGAGGTTCGCGCCAAGCTGAACTGAGCGGTTTCAAATCAAGAGACAAAAACCGGCGCGATCATTTCGCGCCGGTTTTTTTATTGCGTAGGCGCCGCCTTCTTGCGCGGCGCCGGCCGCTCCGGCTTCAGGGCCTGCGGGTCGAAGCCGATGTAGAAGATGTAGTTGTCGCTGGTCCCGGGCGCAGGCACCGGATAGACGAGATCTTCGGCCACCAGCGTAAAGGGCTCGCTCCCGGTCTCGGTCATGGTGACCGTGGTCTGATAGGCCTTGGTGGCGATGGTCTTTTCGCTGATCCCACCCTGCACCACCGCGACGCGAAGCGGAACCTGCACCGACGACGGCGCGCCGGCAGGACCTGCGATGACGCGCCCCTGAATCCCGATCCGCGCGGTGATGACGCCGCCATTGAGGCTGCATTGCCGCGCCGTCTTGCCGATGGTCGCCTGGAACCGCAAATCGTTGCCGACCGGCTGCTTGCCGGGCGCCGCCACGGCATAGGTCGACGCGCCGGCCCTGACCCTCACCTCCGGACAAGTGAGGTCGCCGGTATCCTCTTCGGCTTTCGGCGCAGCGCCTGGCGTCGGGGCCGGCTCGTCCGACTTGCCGCCGAACAGGCCCTTGAAGCGGTCGCTCAGCGACTGCGCCGACGCAGGCTGCGTGAGGCCGCAGCCGAGCCCGGCCACGACCGTGGCCGCGAGCGCTACCCTGAACAACCGATCATTACCCATGCGACGTCCCTGGCATCCATGTCATCTCGAAGTCATCTTCCCGGCGGCCTTATAGCAGGCCAATGGCGGCGAACCCAAGGCCACCTAAAGGCGCGTAAGGCACCCGGCAGGGCCCTGAAATCACGGTTTAACCGCGGAAATCCTCATGCAGCATGCCGAACAGCAGATGATCCTGCCAGACGCCGTTGATGCACAGATAGCGCCGCGCCAGCCCCTCGCGGGTAAAGCCGCATTTCTCCAGCACCCGGATCGAGGGCGTATTGGTGGGAATGCAGGCCGCCTCGATACGGTGCAAATTGAGCTCGCCGAACAGCGACGGCAGCAGCACCCGCAGCGCCGTCGTCATGTAACCGCGATGGGCATGGGGCTGGCCGACCCAATAGCCGATGGTGCCGGCCTGCACGATGCCGCGGCGAACATTGGCCAGCGTGATGCCGCCGATCATGGTGCCGTCGGATTCGCGGAAAATGATGAACGGATAGGACCGGTCAGCCGCGATATCTTCCGCATAGCGCCGCAGCCGCCGCCGGAACCCGGCCCGGGTGAGGTCGTCCGACGGCCAGATCGGCTCCCACGGAGTCAGATAGGCCCGGCTCGATTCGCGTAATTGCGCCCATTGCAGGAAATCCGCCATCTGCGGCGCGCGCAGCAACAGGCCGTGGCCGCGCGGCACGAGTGCGGCCGGTCCGCTGGATGGCAACCGAAACAGGGCCATGCCCTAACTCCCAAGCATCCTCTTATCTGTCTTGAGCCTGATCTTTTCGGAAAACCGGTACCCACTTTTCCGGATCATGCTCGAGCGCAGCAGCGTCTCAATGTAGCAAGGTCTCAAAGCAACAAGGATTTAATGTAGCAGCGTCTTTGCCTTCACCTTGGTCAATCCTTCCGCAAAAGTCACCGCCGTGTCCAGACCCCTGCCGCTGCCGAGCGCCACGACCGCCGGCCGGCTCCGCGAAAGCAGGCCCCGCGCGGCATTGCGGGTCGATTCCACGCTGACCGCGTCGATCCGGGCGACCAGTTCCTCCGCCGTCAGCGGGCGGCCGTAAGCCAGCATATGGCGGGCCAGCTGCTCGGCGCGGGAGGAGCAGCTTTCCAGCGCCATCAATAGCCCCGCCTTCATCTGCGCCTTGGCGCGGGCGATCTCGGCCTCGGTCAGGGTTTCCACCGCGTCATTGATGACGTCGACGATCACTTCCATCATTTCCGGCGCATCGTTCGGATCGGTGCCGGTATAGAGGCCGAAAAACCCGGTGTCGCTATAGGGCGCATGGAAGGTGTAGATCGAGTAGCACAGGCCGCGCTTCTCGCGGACTTCCTGGAACAGCCGCGACGACATCCCGCCGCCGAGCGTGTTGGTGAACACCTGCAGCGAGAACAGCGACAGGTCGGTCTGCGGCACGCCCTCGAGCGCCAGCGTCATATGCGCCTGTTCGAGGTCGCGATGCACCACGCGCGAGCCGCCCTGGCCGAACATCGCTGCTTGCGGCTTCGGCGCCGGCGTTGCTTCAAAACTCGCAAAGCGCTCCGTCACTTCCTCGACGACGCGCTTGTGATCGACGGCGCCCGCCGCCGCCACCACCATGTCCGGGCCGCGATAATGCCGGGTGAGATAGCCGCGCAGCATGTCGCGATCGAATTTCTTCAGCGTCTTGGTGGTGCCGAGCAGCGACCGCCCCATCGGCTGGTCCGGATAGCAGAGCTCGTTGAGATGCTCGAACACGACGTCATCGGGCGTATCCTGCGCCGCGCCGATTTCCTGGGCGATGACGCCCTTCTCGCGCTCGAGTTCGTCTGGCACGAAGGACGGATTGGCGAGGATGTCGGAGAGCACGTCGAGCGCCAGCGGCACGTCGGCCTTCAGCACCCGCGCGTAATAGGCGGTGGTCTCGGTCGAGGTCCCCGCATTGAGGTCGCCGCCAACCGCTTCGATCTCTTCCACGATCTCGCGCGAGGAGCGCCGCGTGGTGCCTTTGAATGCCATGTGTTCGAGCAGATGCGAGATGCCGTGCTCGTCGGGCTTTTCGTCGCGGCCACCGACGCCGGCCCACACGCCAAGTGCGGCGGTCTCCAGATGGGGCATGCTGTCGGTAATGACGGTGAGGCCGGATGCTAGCTTGGTGACGTCAACGCTCATCCGGTAACTCCCTGCTTCGCGGCACGGCTCACCGAGCGCACGAATCGCTCCACTTCGGCTGAATCGTTTTTCATCACCGTGATGTGTTCAGATTTGGTCATCAGGCCGTCGAGCCAGGCCGGCAATTGCGGGCGCACGCCGCAGGCGGCCTCGACCGCATCGGGGAATTTGGCCGGATGGGCGGTCGACAGCACGATATTGGGGATCCTCGAATCCGAGGTGTCGCGATCGGCCACCGCCAGCGCCACCGCGGTATGGGGATCGACGAGGTCGCCGGCCTCGCGCCAGGCGGCGCGGATCGTGGCCGCGGTCTCGGTCTCGTCGGCCCGGCCGGCGTCGAACTCCTCGCGGATCGCGGCCAGCGTCGCATCCGGCAGCACGAAACGCCCGGACTGTTTCAGCGAACCCATCAGCCGCCGCACGCCGGCGGCATCGCGTTGACCAGCCTCGAACAGCAGCCGCTCGAAATTCGAAGACACCTGGATATCCATCGAGGGCGACGCGGACGCATGGACCTCGCGCACCTCGTAGATGCCGGTCTTCAGCGTGCGCGGCAGGATGTCATTGATGTTCGACGCGATGCGCAGCCAACGGATCGGCAGGCCCATTTTCTTGGCGACGTAGCCGGCAAAGATGTCGCCGAAATTCCCGGTCGGCACCGTGAAATCAACCGTGCGCGCGGGCGCGCCGAGCGCCACCGCCGAGGTGAAATAATAAACGACCTGCGCAACCACCCGCGCCCAGTTGATCGAATTGACACCCGACAGCGAGACCGCATCGCGAAAGCCGTGATGATTGAACATCTCCTTCACGATCGCCTGGCAGTCGTCGAAATTGCCCTCGATCGCCAGCGCGTGCACGTTGGCCGCGCCCGTCGTCGTCATCATCCGCCGCTGCACGTCGGAAATCCGGCCATGCGGAAACAGCACGATCAGATCGACATTGTCGAGACCGGCAAAGGCGTCGACGGCCGCGCCGCCGGTATCGCCTGAGGTCGCCACGACGATGGTGGTGCGCTGCGCGCGCTTGGCCAGCACGTGATCCATCAGCCGCGAGATCAACTGCATCGCGACGTCCTTGAACGCGAGCGTCGGGCCATGGAAAAGTTCGAGCACGAACTGGCTGGAGCCGGTCTGCCGCAGCGGCACGACAGCGGGATGGCGGAAGGTGGCGTAGGCTTCATTGGCCATGCGGCCGAGATCGGCGTCCGAGATCTCTCCCCCGGCGAACGGCCTGATCACCTCGACCGCGACCTCCCAATAGGGCCGTCCGAAAAATCCGGCGATGGTCTCGGGCGAAAGCTGCGGCCAGGTTTCAGGCACATAGAGACCGCCGTCGCGGGCAAGCCCGGTCAGCATCACGTCGCAAAAACCCAGGGTGGGAGCCTCCCCCCGCGTCGAAATATACCGCGTCAAACCGCCCTCCAAAGGCGTTAGCTTCCGCCAACCCTTTGATATCTGTGAATTATTACCCTTCGCCAACGACAAAGCGCGCGGCACCATAAAGCGTTTTCGCTCCTTGTGAAATGCCGCAATGGCGAAAAGGTGAGTGCGGGGTAAGGGCTTTGGCGCGATTTGCGCACCGCTCTCGCCTCCCCCATCGCTGTCGTCCTCCGCGAAAGCGGGGGATCCAGTACGCCGCGGCTGCTCGGTTCTATCATTGGCGTCTCTGGATACTGGGTCGTCCGCATTCGCGGACGATGACAGCCGGGTTGTGGCAAACCCATTCCGTTGTCATTGCGCTTCTCAGCTCTCTCCACTCGTCGTCCCGGCGAAGGCCGGGACCCATACTCCGCGGCAGTTATTGTTTTAAGAAGGTATCTGACGCCAGCGCTCTCACGGATAGGCCGCGGCGTATGGGTCCCGGCCTTCGCCGGGACGACGGTGAAAACAGTTTCGCATTCTCGCGACGCGATGCGCCCGAGCTTTGCCAGAAACTTCCCGCCCTCTCATCAAGAGGGCGCAGGGAAGACCGGGTGCGCGCTGCACCCGCGGTCCCGTGTGCGGATTGCACAAAACAAAGTGCACACGAGCATACAGGGCAGCGGAGAACACCCGGCCTTCCCTGCGCAATGGCTTTACGGCTTAATAACGCGCTCTCCCCGGAGACGAGTTCTTGGTTGACTCCGTCGCTGCCGTTCGGCTCTCGCCTACCCGACAGCTTGACGCCGGCAACGGGCGCCAGGACCACACGACTTCGCCGTACGCCTCTGTCGCGTTACGTCTTCGCAACATCAGCGTCCATCGCAACCCGTCCAACGTCCGTGACGACGGCCGACGCCCTCTGAGTGGGACGGGATGGCAAACATATGCACCTGATTTGTCATTCTGGTAAACAGAAATATTTCTTATCTCGGGGCTTGACACGTTTTCCGACAATCCGAAGTGATTTGCCCGTCGGGTCGTTTTGTCGCGGCCAGCCGTCAACGTGAACGGAATGAGCCCGCTCGCATCAAAAAACACACAAACCCATCAGATTAAGAACACACAAACAAGTCAGATTGCACGTACCAGCGAAAATGCGGCGGGAACAATCCGGCCCTGTCGGCATTATCGTCAACGCTTCGAATTTCCGGGAGACTTCCATGAAAACGGCAAAGATCATGCTGGCTGGACTGGCCACCCTCACCCTCGTTTCGGCGGCCTCAGCCCAGCAAGCGATGACGGGGACGGTCACGCGAATTGACCGGACCGACGGGACGATCGCAATCCAGTTGCACCGGACTCCAACACAGAGCGGCACCGTCGGCGCCAACACTGGCACTGCCAAAACAGACGGACCTGCCGAAGAGCTCAAGACCAAGATCCAGGGCAATCTGTTGAACGTCCTGCACGCCGGCGACCGGGTCAAGTTTACGCTCACCGACGCGGGTGGCAGCAAGACCATCACCAACGTCGAGCGACCGTAACTGACGGGCGCGCGCAGCCAAATCGAAACGCAAAAAAGGGCCGCGGCAACACCGCGGCCCTTTCTCTTGGACTTTCTCTTGGACTTTCTCTTGGACTTTCTCTTGGAAGGGTCTGTCGTTACTCCGTGCAGACCTTGGTCGTCTTCATGCCGGTTTCGGCTTCCGTCTTGGTCTTGAAGATGCCGTTGTCGACGATGGTAGTGGTCGTGCCGGTCGGCTTGGTTTCGACCACCGTGCACTTCTTCGTGGTGCTGTCGCGAACCACGTAATATTCGGCAGCCATCGCGGTCCCGGCCACGCTCGTTGCGGCAAACGCTACTGCGCCGATCATCAGAAATTTCTTCAATGTATCCTCCTCCGAGTTCTCAGTGATGCCATCAGCAACCCGCGGAGAAACCGGATGTTCCATTTTTTCCCGAATGGTTTGCACTTCCCGGATTCAATTCCGGCCTATGCATAACGGGACCGCCCGGTAGCAGATCGGGAATAGTCGGCAATAACGCCCAACATAGCCCTCCGTCTTTCCCGCGAGCGGAACAAACATATGATCGGGAACTTATAGACGTGATCGCGATCATGCGATGGAGGACGACTGAATGAGACGCATTGCACTGATTGGCTGCGCCCTGCTGCTGGCAATGACCGCATCCGCTTCCGCCAGGCTGGGGATTGCGCCGCTCACCGTTCCGGATGACGGGGTGACCCAGGTCAAGCACGGACGCGGGCACAGTCACGGACATCGCGGAGGCCGGGGTCACCACCGTGGTTGGGGTCGAGGTCACCACCGTGGTTGGGGCCGGGGTCGCGGACACCATTACGGCTGGCGTCATCACCGTCGCTTCTACTGAAACTCTGATTGGTCTTGTGCTGCTTTCATCGACCCATTGCCCCGACGAAAGCAGGCACCGGCGGTATGAACGGTCGCGCCGACAGGCGCGGCCTGTTCAGGTTTCTGGCGCCGGTCAGCCCAGCTCCATCTCGACGGCGATCCGGATCAAGTCGGAATGGTTCTTGGCGCCGAGTTTCTGCTTCAGCAGCGAGGTGGTGTTGGCCACGGTCTTGTAGGAAATATCGAGCGCGTCGGCGACTTCGACGATTTTGTCGCCGCGGCCCAGCAGGCGCAGGATTTCC
This sequence comes from Bradyrhizobium sp. JYMT SZCCT0180, assembly GCF_018130165.1. GTDB lineage: Bacteria > Pseudomonadota > Alphaproteobacteria > Rhizobiales > Xanthobacteraceae > Bradyrhizobium. Next base: position 75,977 of record NZ_JAFCLZ010000014.1, read on the forward strand.
AGTTCGCGCGCGGTCATTTGCGAGGCCGGATTGGCCTTGATGGAAGCGCCCGAGAACGTCACCGCCTCCGCCAGTTGCGGCGAGATGAAATTTTCTCCCGAGACCACCTTGCGCACGGCCTTTACCAGCGTCCGCGGATCGTCACCCTTGGCGACGTAACCCTGCGCGCCCATTTCCACCGCGCGAACCACGAAGGCCGGGTCGTCATTCATGCTGAACATGATGATTTTGGCGTCCGGATCCCCCTTGCGGATCCGTCGCATAAGCTCAAACCCCGAGACGTCGGGAAGTTTGATATCGATGATTGTGACATCCGGCCGTCGCGTCAGAAAGGCCTTGTGACCGGATTTTGCGTCCGCGGCCTCGTCAATTTTCACCGTCGCGTCCGAAGCGAACAGCGAACGGCATCCGGAAACGACCACCGGATGGTCGTCGACGATCAGGATCCTGGTTGTCGATTTGGCGATGTTCTGCATCCTTGCAGCCTCTTATGGGATAAATAGGCATTTCGCGGTAATTGAAAAGAGATACCTGCGCTACGGGAGTTAGAATAGTCCGAATGTGGCAGAATCTTTCCCTTCGCATGCGGCTGATTTTCGCGCTCGGCACCATGTTCGTGGCCGCGCTGCTGCTCGGGGCCGTCTCGCTGCAGCTTTTCGCGCCGGCCCAACTGGTGGATGAAAGCGAGCCGGCAGCGCGATCGGCCAAGGTGGTTGCCGAAGCGCTCAACAGCGCGCTGCTGACGTCCGCCAACCCGCAGCAAACGCTCGACGCATTTGTGCAGGCGCTGGGCTCCTCCGAAGCCATCCGGTTCCGCCGTGCCGGCATCGAGACGGCCACGCCTTCGCCGGCAGCGACAAGCCCTCCCCTTGGACGCGCGCCGCAATGGTTCGTCGATCTTCTCGGCCCGCCGGAGATCGGCGCCTCGTTTCCGGTGAGGATCGATGGAAAGCAGGTCGGCGACATCCTGTCTTCACCCGATCTTTCAGCCGACATCTACGAGAAATGGGTCGGCTTTCTCGTCCTCGTTTCATCCATCGTCGCCCTGATGCTCGTGACCGGCATTATCGCCTATTTGACCGCAGGAACCGTGGTCGACGCGCTGCGGAATCTGGGTGAAGGCCTGACCCGGATGCGGACCGGGGACTACCAGCACCTGATCGCGGCGACGGGTCCGCCGGAGATCCGCAAGAGTTCCGAACTGGCCAATGAACTCGCACGCACGCTGAACCAGCTGAGCCAGGACAATCGCAGCCTGCTGCGCAAGGTCGTCTCGCTGCAGGACGATGAGCGCCGCGACATCGCGCGCGACCTTCATGACGAACTCGGGCCATTGTTGTTCGGGATCCGGGCCAACGCGGTGGCGCTACAGGATGGCGCGGCATCGAACAAGAAACTCGGCGCTTCGGTCGAGGCGATGTTGAGATCGGTCGAGGCGCTGCAACTGGCGAACCGCCGTATCCTCGACCGATTGCGGCCGCTTCATATCCAGGAAATCGGGCTCGAGAAAAGTGTCCAGACCCTGCTGCAGTATGCGCGATCGCAGGCGCCCGGCCTCAAGCTAGATGTGCGGATCGATCCCGCTCTGAACGACGTCGATGGGCTGCTATCCCAAACCATCTACCGGGTTATCCAGGAGGGCGTGACCAATGTCCTCAGACACGCCAATGCCAGCGCGATAAGCGTCGAGGCGACGATCGAAGGAAACCAGGTATTGGTGGAAATTTCCGACGATGGCGTTGGATTTACGCCGAACCAGCCCTTTGGCCGTGGACTGACGGGAATGCACGAGCGCGTCCGGGCCCTGAGCGGGACATTCGAATTCAAGCGGCAGAACAGTCGGACCTATGTCCGGTGCCGCTTGCCGGCTGGCGTGTGAGGCGCGCCGCTGCCCCAGCGATGCAGCGAAGGATACAGCGCGAAAGAACATCAGGTTGCAAGCAGGAATGGCGACCGCGTCGTCACCAAGCGCGATGCGGCACACCAACGCCATCCAGCGCCGCTGCCGGCGCGAACCGGCCACAGCGGGTATGCAAAATCTTCCCGGAAGCGTCGAACGTGAAGGCGATGCGAACGAGCATGCCTTCGCAGTTCAGGTAGTCAAGCATGACCCCGTCGGCGGACGGCGTGATCTCTTCCAGTCCAAAGGCATTGGGCGAGAATGCCTCGAGCCGGGGCCGCCAATATGATTCCAGCGCAGCCCGGCCCGCATAGGTGTTTGCGCCGTCGCAGTCGCATTCGAGGCTTGCGTCGGACGCGTACAGGTCGAGCAGCGGGCCAAGCTCATGTCGCCGGCAGGCATCTAGCCAATCGACGACAACAGCCACCTGATCGATATCCTTCACGATATCCTTGGCAACATCCTTGGCAGTATTCTTGGGCAGGTTCGACATGTCCATTGGCTGCACCTGGCTCGATGGGTCGAGAAAGGCAACGGAGGTAAGGCGAACGTCGTGAACGGGCACTGAACCACCGGTTACCCGCCATTCAGTTTGGAACCAAAAACAATTTGTGTCCATGGAAGTTCCAGGCGCGATCAGCGGATTCAAGACAACCGCGCTAGCGAACCAGCAATCTCTGGTAGCGGCAATCCGTGCAAACGGTGAGCACGCGGATTCAAGCGTGGCAGCGCGTTCGCACCTTGCAGCCCCATCGCCTGCATACGTCCCGCGTCTGCCTGCGCCACAATGCGGATTGACTAGCCTCCGACGCCGCGCCCATAATCCCGATGCAAGGGGCTTTATGCACGTAGCGACCACAAGAGTCGTGACCAATCAGTGCAAAGGCGGGGGTAACAGGCTTGTCGGCATCGCGGCGTCCAATGTTCGGCGAGCAACAGCGGTTCATGCTGTTTCTCATTGCGCCGGCGGCACTCTTGATGCTGCTGTTTCAGGTGCTGCCGATCGTGATCGGCGCCAATGCCAGCTTCCGCGACTGGGCGCTCTATAACCCGAAGAAGATCTGGGTCGGCTTCAGTCACTATTACGCGGTGCTGTCGGATCCGGCGTTTCTGTACGTGGTGCTGCCGAACACCTTCCTGTTCATGATCCTGAGCGTGGCCGGGGCGCTGGTGGCGGGGCTGGCGCTGGCGCTGCTGCTCAACCGGCCGTTTCGCGGGCAAAAGCTGGTGCAGACGATCCTGCTGGTGCCGCTGATGGTGGCGCCGGTCGTCGCCGCGATCATGATCCGCTGGATGTTCAACGACCAGTTCGGCATCGTCAACACGGTGCTGGAGGCGATCGGGCTGGAAGGCCAGCCCTGGCTGGTGCAGCGCTGGAGCGCCTTCGGCATCATCCTTTTGACCGACATCTGGCTGTGGACGCCGTGGTTCACGCTGCTGCTGCTCGCGGGATTACAGAGCCTGCCGAAGGAGCCGTTCGAGGCGGCCGCGATCGACGGCACCACGACCTGGCGCGTGTTCAGATTCCTGACCCTGCCGATGCTGCGTCCGGTCATCGTGGTGTGCGTGGTGATCCGCGCCATCGACGCCTTCCGCACCTTCGACATCGTGTGGACGCTGACTGGCGGCGGGCCGGGCCGCTCGACCGAGCTGTTCAGCCTCTATGCCTATGTGCACGCCTTCCTGAACCTCGATCTCGGCCGCGGCTCGGCGGCGGCGATCATCGGCGGGCTCATCATCCTCGTGATCGGCGTGGTGCTCTACCGCCTCGTCGACCGCATCGCAAAGGCATAATCAGATGCCGATCGTAAGCCGCCCCGATTTCCTGCCCGGATTGCCGAAGTGGAGCCGCAAGACGCTGTTCGCGCTGGCGCTGTTCGGCATCTGCTTTGCGTTCGCGTTTCCGGTGCTGTGGCTGATCCTGACCTCGCTGCGGCCGGAATCCGGCGTCTATTACGTCCATCGCGGCACCGAATTCACGCTGGCCAGCTTCGCCGAGGTGCTGACCGACGACCGCATCGTGTCGGCCTTCCTCAACAGCGCGCTGATCTCGACGCTGGCGACCATCTTCTCGCTGCTGGTCACCGTCTCCAGCGGCTACATGCTGTCGCGCTTCACCGGACCGGCCTCGCGGATCTGGTTCGGGACCATCTATGTGTTCCGCTGCATCCCCTATATTTCCTGGGTGCTGCCGCTGTACTTCGTGACCCAGAGCTGGGGCCTCTACGACACCTATACCGGGCTGCTGCTGCCGCATGTCGCGGTGCATATCTGCTTCTTCTCATGGCTGATGAAGGGGTTTTTCGACGGCATCGATCCCAGCATGGAATACGCCGCGATGATCGACGGCTGCACGCGGTGGGGCGCCTTCATCCGCGTCGCCATACCGTCGGCGCTGCCGGCGATCTCGGCGCTGGCGGTGCTGTGCTGGCTGTTCACATGGAACGAATTCCTGTTCGCGCTGATCCTGACCGGCAACCGCGTGCCGATGATCACGGTGGTCATGGCGCAGTTCGTCACCGAGATGGGGCTGCGCTGGAATCTGATGGCAGCGACCGCGGTGATGGCGCTGGTGCCGGCGTTCCTGGTCGCGCTGTTCGGGCAGAAATATGTGATCCGGGGACTGCGCATCTAGAAGCGAGGACGCTGAATACGACGAGGAAACAACACCAAAAACGAGGGAGGGAAGCGATGAAGCACTTAACAAAATTGGCTGTCGCAACGACGGTGGCCCTGTGGGCGGCCGCGGGAAGCGCGAGCGCCCAGGTGACCGAACTGCGGATCGGCTACCAGCCGAGCCCGATCCAGGACAATTCGATTGCGATGTTCGAGGCCTGGGGCGCCAAGAACGGCGTCAAGATCGTCAAGGTGCCGAATTCCTACGGCGTCTATGTCGAGAAGATGACGGCGTCGCTGACCTCGAACTCCGATCAGTATGACGTGATCTGGCACAATGACGATTGGGGCCAGACCTGGGCGCATCTGCTCGAGCCGATGGATGACGTCGAAGCCAACAAGTTTGCCTCCAAGTGGAGCATGTCACCGATCGTGTTCGGCAACGACAAGGGCCAGAACACCGTCGTGCCGATGGGCCAGACCTTCAGCGTGTTCTTCTACCGCTCCGACCTCGTCAAGCCCGAGGAAGTGCCGAAGACGCTGGATGAACTCGTCACCGTGAGCAAGAAGCTGCAGGCCGACGGCAAGGTGAAGTTCGGCTATGTCGCCGGCGCGTCGATGAACAACTCCTGGTTCACCTGGTTCTGGTCGATGTGGGGCAACAATTGCGACGTGCTGCTGCCGCCCTATGAGCGCGACAACAAGAAGCTCGCCGCGAACGGCTGGAAATCGGGCATGACCGAGTCCTGCATGCAGAAGAACGTCGAATACTGGTGGGATGCGATCAACACCCACAAGATCGTGCCGCGCGGCATGCCGGCCTATGACCGCAACGAAGCCAACGCCGTGTTCATGGCCGGCGACGCCGCGTTCACGGTAGCGGACTCGCTATGGTGGGGCACGTTCAATGATCCCGCCAAGTCGAAGATATCGGGCAAGGTCGCTGCCACGCGCTTCCCGCTCGGTCCCGACCGCGCCAAGCCGTTCGCCTGGGACGACATCTGGGGCTGGGCGATTCCGAAGTCGATCTCGCCGGAGCGCAAGAAGAAGGCCAAGGAAATGCTCAACGCGATGATGCTGGACAAGGAAGGCCAGAAGAAGCTGTTCAAGGCGACCGGCGCGCCGCCGCCCAACACCGAGTTCTGGGCGGAAATCGCGGCGGAAGATGCGTTCATGAAGCTGTTGAAGGAATCGGTGCTTGATTCACCCGACAAGGTGCGCGGCGCCTATTACTTCCCGCAATGGCCCGCCGTGCACAAGGCGTTCAACGACACCGTCACCAAGGCCGTCACCGGCAAGCGCGAGGATATCGCAAAGGTGCTGGCCGAGGGCGCACCGCTGGTCAGCAAGGCGGCGCAGTAATCGATAGGCAAGATCCCGCCGCGGGAAGCCTTTTATTTGAGCATGATCTTTCGGAAAACCGCTTCACACTTTTCCGGATCATGCTCGCTGCGGCGGGATTATTTTTGGGTCAACTTTGAATCTGTAACGGCGGGTAAATGGCAGCGATTTCACTCAGCAAGCTCAACAAGCATTATGGCTCGCTGTTCCACGCCGTAAAGGACGTCGATCTCGAGATCGCCGACAAGGAGTTCGTGGCCCTGGTCGGCCCGTCCGGCTGCGGCAAGTCGACGACGCTGCGCATGATCGCAGGGCTGGAGGACATCAGTAGCGGCGACATCCGGATCGGCAACCGGGTCGTCAACGACCTGCCGCCGCGCGACCGCGACATCGCGATGGTGTTCCAGAACTACGCGCTCTATCAGCACATGAGCGTCTACGACAATCTCGCCTTCGGCCTGCGCAACAAGAAGACCTCCGAAGCCGAGATCAAGGCCGCGATCGACCGTGCCGCGGGCATGCTCGGCCTGCACGAATTGCTGGCGCGCAAGCCGAAGCAATTGTCCGGCGGCCAGCAGCAGCGCGTGGCGCTCGGCCGCTGCATCGTACGCAACCCTGAGGTGTTCCTGTTCGACGAGCCGCTGTCGAACCTCGACGCAAAACTGCGTGCGCAGATGCGGATCGAGATCAAGCGACTGCACGCCGCCATTCCGACCACGTCTGTCTTCGTGACCCACGACCAGGTCGAGGCCATGACGCTGGGCGATCGCGTCGTGATCATGCGCGACGGCCGGGTGCAGCAGGTCGGCACGCCGCTGCAGGTCTACGGCAAGCCCGCCAATAAATTCGTCGCCGGCTTCATCGGCGCGCCCGCGATGAATTTTGTCAACGTTACCGTGCGCAGCGATGGCGGCGCGACGACGGTCGAGGCTGATGGCCTCAAGCTGACGGTCGGCGGCGCCGATGCGCGCGCGCTGGCGGCTTACAACGGCAAGCCCGCGATCATGGGCGCGCGGCCCGAACATCTCGCGCTCGGCGAAGGCGCGCCGGGCGCCAGCTTCGACGCCCATGTCGAGGTTGTCGAGCAGCTCGGCTCCGAGATCCTGCTCGAGACGCGCGTGGGGAGCCACGGCATCACGGTGGCCCGGGTGCCAGCGGAAACCGTGATCGCGAGCGGCGATCGGGTCCGCGTCTCAGGCCAGCCCGGGCGATTGCATTTCTTCGATCCGGAGACGGAATTGCCGATTACGGCTGCGTAGCTTCGTAGGGTGGGCACAGCGAAGCGTGCCCACCACTCCTTGCGTTGCTCATGATGGTGGGCACGTCGCTAACGCTCCTTTGCCCACCCTACAAACAACTACACGTGCCTCCGCTCACCGCTTCACCGCACCCGTCGGGCTGGCAAACCCTTCCATGGTCCGAATCCGCTTTTCCAGCCACCAGCCATATTCGGGCGCCCAGTCCTCGAATCTGCGGTTGATGCCGAGATCATGCGCCCAGTGATGGGCGATGTTGGGGTTGTACTGCGATTGCCGCCCGATCGCGATCAGGTCGGCCTGGCCTTTTTCAAGCACCGCTTCGGCCTGTTCGGCTTCGAGGATGATGCCGACCGCCATGGTCGCGATATCGACTTCCTTGCGGACACGCTCGGCATAGGGCACCTGGAAGCCGAGGCCGCGCGGCACTTGGGCTGCCGTCGCCGAGCCGGAAATGCCGCCGGAGGAACAGTCGACCACGTCGACGCCGCGCGCTTTCAATTCATGCGCCAGCGCCACCGTGTCGTCCATGTTCCAGCCGTTTTGCGCGCCGTCGACCGAGGACACGCGCACGAACAGCGGCATCGTATCCGGCATTTCGCGCCGCACCGCCTCGACGATGTCGAGCGGCAGCCGCATCCGCCCCTTTCGGTCGCCGCCATATTCGTCGTTGCGGGTATTCGAGATCGGCGACAGGAACGAGGCCAGCAGATAGCCATGGGCCATATGGACCTCGATCACGTCGAAGCCCGCCTTGACCGCGTTTTTGGCGGCGTGCGCCCAGGTCTTCACCATGGCGCGGCAGTCTTCGGCGGTGAGCTGGCGCGGGGTCAGCCATCCCGGCGCCACCGGCTCGCTGGTCGGGCCGACCGGCTGCCAGTGTTTGGCGCCCGCCTTGATCTCTTCTGGTGTGAGCGGCCCCATGCCGTTCATCGCCTTTTGCGAGGACGATTTGCGGCCGCCATGCGCGAGCTGAAGGCCGATCGCGGTGTTCTCGCGCTTCATGAAAGCGATCAGCGGCTTGAAACTTTCGACCTGGGCGTCGTTCCAGATGCCGAGGTCGAACTCGTTGATCAGGCCGACTTCCTCGACGCCGGTGGCCTCGACAAAGACAAGACCAAAACCGCCGAGCGCGTAACGGCCGAGATGCACCTGATGAAACATGCCGCAGGTCGCCCCGGGATCGGCGCGGTAATGCACCATCGGCGGCACCACCAGGCGGTTCTTCAGCGTCAGGCCGCGAATGCTGAACGGCTGGAACAGCAGGGGGCGTGCGGGATCGGCGGGGAGCGCGTCGGACATCGGTGGCCTGTGGCGTGAACTGCGGATAGCGAATGATCCATCATTTGAAATCCACGGTCCAGCCAGCCCTTGCATGTCATGCATGCAGCAACGCTTCGACCCCCTAGTCGCCACCGACATCGACATCGAGGCTGGCGGCCTTCAGCGAGGCGACGGTCGCCTCAAGATGGGTCCGGTCCCGGGTTTCGATGACAACCTCGAGCACCACCGCCTTGGCTGGCAGGTCGGTGAAGATGCGTTGATGGGACACCTCGACGATATTGGCGCCTGCCTTGCCCAGGACGGCGACAACCATGCCGAGCTGTCCGGGCCGATCCACGATGTCGAACTTCAGCTTCGAAAGCCGGCCTTCCCTCGCGAGCTGGCGCGTCAGCACACCGGACAGCAGCCGCGTGTCGATATTGCCTCCGCTCAGCACCAGGCCGAGCGAACGGCCCTTGAAGCGGGCCTGATCGGCGAGTACGGCCGCCAGGCCCGCCGCCCCCGCGCCCTCGGTCACCGACTTCTCGATGGTGATGAAAAGACTCAACGAGTGCTCGATCTGCTGTTCGGTGACGAGCACGATGTCATCGACGAGCGCGCGCACGATGTCAGACGTGATCTGACCGGGGGCCTTGACGGCAATGCCCTCCGCGAGCGTGTCACCGCGCATCGCAAGATGTTCCCCCTTGATGAGGTTGTACATCGAGGGATAAAGCGCGGCCTGAACGCCGATGATCTCGATGTCCGGCTTGAGGGTCTTGGCGGCAACGGCGATGCCGGATATCAGGCCGCCGCCGCCGATTGGAACAACCAGGACGTCGAGATCAGGCACTGAAGCCAGCATCTCGAGCGCGATGGTACCTTGACCCGCGATGATCAGCGGATCGTCATAGGGATGGATATACGTCAAACCCTGTTTTCGACCATAGTCGGTGGCGAGCGTGGCGGTGTCCTCCAGCGTCGCCCCACCCTCGATCACGGTCGCACCATGCCGGCGGGTATTCTCGATCTTCACCATCGGCGTGCCCACCGGCATGAAGATGGTCGCAGGGATCGAGAGGCGGGCCGCGTGATAGGCCACGCCCTGGGCGTGGTTACCCGCCGAGGCCGCTGCCACGCCGCGCCGCCGTTCGTCGGCCGATAACGCAGACAGCCGATTGAGCGCGCCGCGCTCCTTGAACGTCGCCGTAAACTGCAGGTTTTCGAATTTCAGCCAAATGTTCGCGCCCGTGATGTCGGACAACGTACGGCTGGGCTCGAAGCCCGTCCGCTTCACGAAGCCGGCGAGCACGCCTGCCGCCGCCTCGATATCGCGAAGGGTAACCGGCAGGTGCGCGAGGGAAGCTTTCAACGTCTCGGTCATGGTCATCGAATCTCTGCCGACAAGTTCCACACAGCAAGGACGAATACGGCGGGTTACACTACGCTAACCCACCCTGCGACTCCACGAAGCTACGAAGCGGCGCTTCGCCGCTGCGCGCGCCACCACACGCCGAAGGCGATCACGACGGCCGCCGCCAGGCTGAACCAGGTGATGGCGTATTGCATGTGGTCGTCCTTGAGATGGACAATGAGCGGCCCCGGTTTCGGGATGCCGCTCTCGGGCACGGGTGATTCCAGATCGATATAGAACGGCGCGACCGCCTTGCCGCCCTCGCCCCAGCCGAGCGCGCGCGCCATCGCCAGATGATCGCGGGTGAACCAGAGCCGCTTGGCGATATTCTCTGACGGCGTCAGCGTGCCGGCGGCTTCGGGGAAGCGGAGGTAGCCGGTGAATTTGACCGGCTGGCCGGTGACGAGACGGCCGACCGCGCGGTCTTCCTGCGCACGGTCCTGCATCGTGTTCTGCACGAAGCCGGTATTGACCGCGACGATTGCCCCATCGGCGGTTTGCGCCGGCAGGAACGCCCAGGTCCCCGGGCCGGACACGTCGTTGCGGACCGAAGAGCCGGAGCTATAGACCATCACATCGGGAAGCCGCGCGTAAGTTCCGGTGAAACTGACGCGGCGGAATTCGTCCTTGGCTGGTGTCAGCGTGCCCCATTGCGCCTGTTCCGGCAGCGCCTTCGGCGCATCGGCCAGCCTTTCGTTCAGGGCCGCGATCAGCGCATGCTTCTGGACGCGCCGCTGCAATTGCCAGATCCCGAGGCCGAGGCAGGTCACGATCATCACGAGCGTGAAGATGGCAAAGCCGAGCGTACCGCGCCGCCGCGCAACAACGCCGGTCATTTCGGCTCGCGATCGATCAGGCGGCCGGGCGCGGCCTTGTGATGGTACTGCAGCGCGATCAGCAGCGACTTCATCGAGCGCAGCGGCAACAGCGTGGTCGCCAGAATTAATGGTAGCCACAACGCCGCATGCAGCCAGAACGGCGGCTGGTATTTGATCTCCACGACCAGGGCCGATCCAACCACGATCGCGCCCGCGATCATGATGATGAAGATCGCCGGCCCGTCGCCGGTATCGATGAAGGCGTAATCGAGCCCGCAGGCCTCGCAGTTCGGCCGAAGGTCGATGAAGCCCGCATAGAGCTTGCCCTTGCCGCAGCGCGGGCAGCGGCAGGCGATGCCGCGCAGCGCGCTCTCGGTCAGCGTGGGAAGAGCATCATTTGGCATCGGATTCACTTCGTAGAAAATGAAAAAGGGGCGGTCGCACGACCGCCCCTTGTAACACAATGACGTCAGTTCAATGCCCGGCGACAGGTCCAGCGCCGCGGAACCAGACATAGATGCAGATGAACAGGAACAACCACACCACGTCGACGAAGTGCCAGTACCAGGCGGCGAATTCGAAGCCGAGATGCTGGGTCGGCGTGAAGTGTCCGGCATAGGCGCGGAACAGGCAGACCAGCAGGAACACGGTGCCGACCAGCACGTGGAAACCGTGGAAGCCGGTCGCCATGAAGAAGGTCGCGCCATACATGTTGCCGGAGAAGTGGAATGTGGCGTGGGCGTATTCATAGGCCTGCACGCAAGTGAACAGCGCGCCGAGCACGACGGTGAGGATCAAGCCGTACTTCAGGCCCTTGCGGTCGCCTTCCAGCAGCGCGTGATGCGCCCAGGTCACCGTGGTGCCCGAGGTCAGCAGCAGCAGCGTATTGAGGAGCGGCAGATGCCAGGGGTCGAAGGTCTCGATGCCCTTCGGCGGCCAGGTGCCCGGCACGCTGCAGGCGCCCGCCGCGGTGCCGGCGCCACAGCCGAACACGGCGTCGCGGGTGGCGTGAATGGCATCGGCCGGGAAGAGCGCGGAATTGAAGAAGGCCCAGAACCAGGCCACGAAGAACATCACCTCGGAGGCGATGAACAGGATCATGCCGTAACGGTGGCTGATCTGCACCACGCGGGTGTGGTCGCCCTTGAACTGGGCTTCGCGGATCACGTCGCCCCACCAGCTCGCCATGGTGTAGAGCACGCCGATGGTGCCGACGCCGAACACGATCGGCGCCGCCGCGTACATATGGTGCATCCAGCCGACGGCGCCGACGGCCATGATGAAGGCCGAGATCGAGCCGACGACCGGCCACGGGCTCGGATCGACGAGGTGGTAGTCGTGATGCTTCGCGTGCGCCGTAGCCATTGCGGTCTCTCCGTTAGCGGTGCCGGATCCTTCGGCACATCTTCGTCTCAAAATTCAAAGTCGGGAATTTCGGAAGGCCGAAATTCCCAAAGTTACAGGCTTCCCTTGCGCTTGTCCGACTCGCCCGAAGCCACCGGCTTCGGCGCCGGATCGCGCACGGGATAGAAGGTGTAGGACAGCGTGATGGTGTTCAGTCCGTCATTCTCGCTGTCGGCGATCAGCGCCGGATCGACGTAGAACACGACCGGCATCTCGCGCTTCTCACCCGGCGCCATGGTCTGTTCGGTGAAGCAGAAGCAGTTGATCTTCTGGAAATACGCGCCGACCGTCAGCGGGGTCACGTTGTACGCGGCCTGGCCGGCAGTGGGCCGCGCCGCCTGGTTGGTCACCTTATAAAATACGGTGACGACCTCGCCGATCCTGACCTCGATCTCGTTCTGCTCCGGCTCGAACTTCCACGGCAGGCCGGCGCCGACATTGGCATCGAACCGCACCGAGATCTTGCGCGCCAGCGGGCCCTGCGAAGGCGCCGAGGTGGCGACCTGGGTGGTGCCGTTGAAGCCGGTGGCGCGGCAGAACCAGTTATAGAAGGGAACGGCGGCATAGGCTGCGCCGACCATGAACACCACGACGAAACCGCAGATCGAGGCCACCATCGCATCGCGCGTCAGGCCGCGGCGCGAAGCCTTGCGGCTTGCCTCCGGTTCCCCTTGCGCGATCGGTTGGTCTGCCATGTCCACCTGCCCAGATTCCAGTCTACAGTTTCCAGATTACATGGGCCGAACTAGAACGGCCGGCCCTTTGACCATGGTGACGGCGAAGAACAGCACGACGAGCACGAGGAGCGCGAGCGCAATCGCGACCGACCGCTGGCGCCGGCTTCTTTTCTGCGCCTCGGTGAGGACGATTCCATCTGGCATCCGCTTGTCGTCCATTCCGGTCCCATGCGCCCCCTACCCGATCAAAGCCATGACGCCGCGCACGACGACTTCGAGCAGCAGCGTCGCGAACAGCGCGAACAGGTAAAGGATCGAGAAAGCAAACAGCCGCCTGGTCGCGCGCAGCGCCTCGGTACCCTCGCGGCGGCGGTAGACGTTGATCGCCAGCGCCATCATGCCGGCGCCGAGCACCAGCGAAGTGATGCCATAGATCGCGTCGAAATAGCCGAGCGGCCAGGGGGCGACGGCGATCGCGACCAGAACGACCGTATAGAGCAGGATCTGCAGCCGGGTCGCGTCGGGTCCGGCAACGACCGGCAGCATCGGCACGCCGGCGCGGGCATAGTCGTCGCTGCGGAACAGCGCCAGCGCCCAGAAATGCGGAGGGGTCCAGAAGAAGATGATCAGGAACAGCAGCACCGGCTCCATCGACAGCGAGCCGGTCGCCGCGGCCCACGCCACGACAGGCGGCAGCGCGCCGGCAGCGCCGCCGATCACGATGTTCTGCGCGGTCCAGCGCTTCAGGAGCATGGTGTAGATCACGACGTAGAAGAAGATCGTGAAGGCCAGGAGCCCGCCAGCGAGCCAGTTGACGAGGATGCCGAGCGTCATCACCGAGAAGAACGCCAGGATCAGCCCGAACGCGGTCGCCTCTTCGCGCGTGATGCGGCCGCGCGGGATCGGCCGGTTGGCGGTGCGCGACATCTTGGCGTCGATGTCGCCCTCATAGGCCATGTTCAGCGCACCGGAAGCGCCGGCGCCGACCGCGATGCAGAGGATGGAAGTGAACGCCAGGATCGGGTGGATATGGCCGGGCGCGATCACGAGGCCGACCAGCGCGGTGAAGATCACCAGCGACATCACCCGCGGCTTCAGCAGCGCGAGGTAGTCGCCGACCTCAGCCTCGGAAATCCGGGGCAATTCGATGGCGTTGTGATCGACGACCGACAAGATTGATCTCGCTTGGTTCTAGGCCGCAGCGCGCCCGAAGGAGCGCGCCGCGAATGATAAGGTTTATTGCACCCGCGGCAGCACTTCGAACTGGTGGAAGGGCGGCGGCGACGACAGCGTCCATTCCAGCGTGGTGGCGCCGGGGCCCCACGGATTATCCGCCGCCTGCTCTTTCCTCCTGAAGGCGTCGACCACGCCATAGATGAAGATCAGCACGCCGAAGCCCGAGACGTAGGAGCCGAGCGAGGACACCAGGTTCCAGCCGGCGAACGCATCCGGATAGTCGATGTAGCGGCGCGGCATGCCTGACAGGCCGAGGAAATGCTGCGGGAAGAACACCAGGTTGACGCCGATGAAGGTCACCCAGAAGTGCAGCTTGCCGATGGTTTCCGAGTACATGTAGCCGGACATCTTCGGGAACCAGTAGTACCAGCCGGCGAAGATCGCGAACACGGCGCCCAGCGACAGCACGTAGTGGAAGTGCGCGACGACGTAATAGGTTTCCTGCAGCACGCGGTCGACGCCGGCATTGGCCAGCACGACGCCGGTGACGCCACCGAGCGTGAACAGGAAGATGAAGCCGATCGCCCACAGCATCGGCGTCTTGAACTCGATCGAGCCGCCCCACATCGTGGCGATCCAGGAGAAGATCTTCACGCCGGTCGGCACCGCGATCACCATGGTGGCGGCGACGAAATAAGCCTGCGTCGCCGAGGACATGCCGACCGTGTACATGTGGTGCGCCCACACCACGAAGCCGATGCCGCCGATCGCGACCATGGCGTAGGCCATGCCGAGATAGCCGAACACGGGCTTGCGCGAGAAGGTCGAGACGATCTGGCTGATCATGCCGAAGCCGGGCAGGATCAGGATGTACACTTCGGGATGGCCGAAGAACCAGAACAGATGCTGGAACAGCAGCGGGTCGCCGCCGCCGTCGGCGGAGAAGAACGTGGTGCCGAAATTGCGGTCGGTCAGCAGCATGGTGATCGCACCGGCGAGCACCGGCAGCGACAACAGCAGCAGGAAGACGGTGACCAGGATCGACCAGACGAACAGCGGCATCTTGTGCAGGGTCATGCCCGGCGCGCGCATGTTGAAGATCGTGGTGATGAAGTTGATGGCGCCGAGGATCGACGAGGCGCCGGCCAGATGCAGTGACAGGATCGCGAAATCGACCGCCGGTCCCGGATGGCCCGAAGTCGACAGCGGCGCGTAGATGGTCCAGCCCGCACCGACGCCGTTGGCGCCCGGTTCACCCTCGACGAAGGTGGACATCAACAGCAGCGCGAACGAGGCCGGCAGCAGCCAGAACGAGATGTTGTTCATGCGCGGGAACGCCATGTCGGGCGCACCGATCATCAGCGGCACGAACCAGTTGCCGAAGCCGCCGATCATCGCCGGCATCACCATGAAGAAGATCATGATCAGGCCGTGCGAGGTCACGAACACGTTGTAGGTATGGGCTTCGTGGAACAGCTGGACGCCGGGATACATCAGCTCGATGCGGATCGCGATCGACATCGCCGCGCCAATGACGCCGGCGATGACCGCGAACACCAGGTACATCGTCCCGATGTCCTTGTGGTTCGTCGAATAGACGAAGCGCCGCCATCCGGTCGGATGCGCGTGCGCGTGGTCATCATGGGCGTGATCGTGGTGTGTCGCTGCGCCTGTTGCCATGTTCAAATCCTGCCTTGCAGTCCCTTTGTCGGACCTTGCGGTCCTGTCGCCCTTTTCGGACCTTGCGGTCCCGTCGCCCTTGTCCCTTGCGCCTAAGCCTTAAAGCTTGCCTGGGCTTTGCGGCTTACTGCGCCACCGCGCCACCAGCCGAGGCGTACGAATTCGCCGGATTGGTCGCATATTTCTTCTTCGCGGTTTCCACCCAGGCCGCGAATTCCTGATCGCTCACGACCCGCACCGCGATCGGCATGTAGGCGTGATCCTTGCCGCACAGTTCGGAGCACTGGCCGTAGAACATCCCGGTCTTGGTGGCCTTGAACCAGGTCTCGTTCAGACGGCCGGGGATGGCGTCGATCTTGATGCCGAAGGCCGGCACCGCGAACGCGTGGATGACGTCGGCACCGGTGGTCAGAACCTTGACCACCTTGTTGACCGGCACCACCATCTCATTATCGACGCCGAGCAGCCGGGGCTTCTTGTCCGCGGCCATCAGCGAATCGAACTCGAACTTGCCGTGATCGGGATAGGCGTAGCTCCAATACCACTGCTTGCCGGTCGCCTTGATGGTGAGATCGGCCTTTGGCACGTCGAGCTGCAGAAACAGCAGCCGGAACGACGGCACCGCGATCGCCACCAGAATCAGCACCGGGATCAGGGTCCAGGCCACTTCGATCAGGGTGTTGTGGGTGGTCTTGGAGGGGACCGGGTTGGCCTTGGCGTTGAACTTGACGACGACCATGACCAGCAGCACCAGCACGAACAGCGTGATGATGGTGATGATGGCGAACAGCCAGTTATGGAACCAGATGATGTAGTCCATCACCGGCGAGGCCGATTCCTGCAGGGTCCATTCCCACGGCGCTGGCTGCCCCAATTCGGCTGACGCCGTACCGCCGGCGACAAGGGCCATGCCCGCCACCGCAAATCCCAGCAACCGCCGGCCAATCTGGCCCTTCGACATCTTCATGCCGCTCGCGCTCCCTTGATAAATCCCCAAAGCATCCCCACCGGATGGCCGGAAATGCCGCACGATCCGCCCCTACAAACAGCCCGCCGGAGGTGGCTTGGGAGCACACCTCAAAAGTACCGGGGCCAGATCGCTAGAACGCTTCGAAATCCAGCCTCTCAAACCATAATTCGCAGGCTCTCGCAATGCAGTAGTGGGGACCAAAGCCATGCGTCACCGGCTAATCTCTGCATGTCAGGTTTTCCCGGTGAATCCAGCAAAATCCGCCTTTTTGTCCAGCTGCGCCGCTTGACAGGCGGATTACTGGATGTACGCACAAGAAGGGTGCGCCGCGGGGACCTGATTCGCCGCTGAAGCACCCTTCCCGGCTTCGCATCGGGCTTGATATCAGGCTTGGGAATTGCTTCGAGATTTAGCGAAAGACCGCCTTCAAGGCGCCGTCATTACGTATCAGTCCGAGTAATCATTCAGAGGATCGACCCGGATGAGGCGTTCAAAACATCAGGCAGGACGCAAGCCAGGGCCAGGCCGCTGGCTGGGCGGACTACTCGCCACAGCACTTCTGCTCGGCCTGACCGAGGCTGCCAGCGCCCAGGGCGCGGTGCGCTCGGTCCATGGCGACTGGCAGATCCGCTGCGACACCCCGCCGGGGGCCCAGGGCGAGCAATGCGCCCTGATCCAGAGCGTGGTAGCCGAAGACCGCTCCAACGCCGGCCTCACCGTGATCGTGCTGAAGACCGCCGACCAGAAGAGCAAGCTGATGCGGGTGGTGGCCCCCTTGGGCGTGCTGCTGCCCTCCGGGCTCGGCCTGAAACTGGACAACCAGGACGTCGGCCGCGCCGGTTTTGTCCGCTGCCTGCCCAATGGCTGCGTTGCCGAAGTCGTGATGGACGAAAAGCTGCTCGGCCAGCTCCGCACCGCCAAGACCGCGACCTTTATTATCTTCGAGACCCCGGAAGAAGGCATCGGCTTCCCGCTCAGCCTGAACGGGATCGGCGAGGGATACGACAAGCTGCCGTGAGGCGCCGGGCGCCGCCTCAACATCCGCTTCGCTTAGTTACGCGCCACGGGCGCTCGCATAATAATCGAACAACCGGCGCGCCTCGGTCGAGAGCCAGTCGGCTTCACCCGTGATGTAGCCCTCGACTTGCCCGGTGACGCCGAGCAGGAAGGTGATCGGCATGCCGTACAGCGCGAAGGGCGTATCGACACCGTCGCTGGCGCCGGCGCGTCCCACCAGTCCGCCGGGATCGAAGCCGATTCCGAGATGACGAAGCTTCAACTTCTTGACGAACGGCGCGACCACCGATCGATCGCGATCGGTGGTGATGGCGACGACGGCGAGGTCGGCGCGGCGGCTTTCCGCGAGTTGATCCAGTATCGGCAGTTCCGTGCGGCAGGCTGCACACCAGGTCGCCCAGAAATTGACGAGCACCACCTTGCCGCGGAAGGACTGCAAATCGAGCACCCCTCCGCCGAGACGCGGGATCGGGACCGGCGGGACCGGCCGTGCGCCGCGAACGAGCGTGAACTGATGCCGGGCCGTGGCGAATGGCGGCGGCCCGCCGGCCGCCGCGCGACCCGGCCGGGGCGGGATCGCAAGCGAGGCGGCCGCGCCCATGATACCCGCGACAAAGCTGCGGCGGGTCGGGCTGCGGGGCGAGGTCATGTCGGATACTCCGCTGTGCAGTTCTGAATCCGCGGTTTTAATCCAGGTATCACGATCGGATGTAGGACCAGCCGGCTTCCTGCAATTCGATGATGCGCCCCGGCCCGCTCGGCACGATCTCGACGCCATCGATCAGGGTGACCGGACGCCCCTCCTGGCGCTCCATGCCGAGCTTGGTGGCGTCGCAAACCACGAAGCGGATGTTCGAATTGACCGTCCTCAGGATGCGCAGCATGTCCTTCACCGGCGAGGTGTCGGCGCGCAGCATGTGAACGCCGGCATTGTAGGCGACGACTTCGATCGTGAACGCCTCGTTCCGCTCCTGGTAGTATTTTGGAAGGTTGAGTGCGGTCGAGATCAGCGCCCGCATCGTGGTGGGATCATCGGTGTTGATCGGCAGCACCAGCCGATGCATCGCGACCGGAGCGGGCTTCGCCTGCGGCTTTGGGCTCGCCGCCTCCGATCCTGTCAGCAACAGGGTTACGGTCAGCGGTACCACGAAGGCCAGGATCAGGCCCGCGGCAATCGTCCATTCGCGGCGAGAAAGGCGCATGGCGGCGGCTTCACAAATGCCTGGAGAGCGATGCGATCTGGTCGCGCTTGGCGTAGGCGACGACGGCGCTCAGTGCCAACAGCACCAGAGCAGGCACAGCCGAGCCGCCGGTCACAAAGAGATGAGTGACGGTCGCGCCGATCATGATGCAGATCAGCAGCACGGCGCCGACCGCAGCCAGCGACGGCGTGAGGATCAGGATGGCCCCGAGCACTTCCAGCACCCCGGTCAAATAGCGGAACCATTGACCAAGTCCGATGTGCTGAAATGACTCAACCATCATCGGCACGCCGTAGAGCTTGGCTCCGCCTGCGCCTGCAAAGGCAAGGGCCAGCAATCCCCTGACGACCCAGAGACCGGCGGACTTCCAGCGCGGCGGCGCCGATGCAGCGGCAAGTGACAATGGTCGCTCCCGATATATTCCAGCGGTTCGGCGCCGTGGCCGACCCCGCGAAGGCTTTCGAGACACAAAATTCGGGAGTAAGATGAAAAGCACAAGTAGGATGCTTTTTGTGAGGTAGTATGAAAAAGATGACTATTGCGGAAAGCAAGGATATCGCCGCCCCGGAACCGTGCGAGCGCGGGGTGCTGGAGCAATTTCATCGCGCGCTGGGCGTTCTGGCCGGAAAATGGAAGGGCGACATTCTCTGGCAACTGGTCCAGCGCAAGCACCGGTTCGGCGAGTTGCGCCAATCGATCCCCGGCGTGACCCAGCACATGCTGACGACGCAGCTGCGCGATCTCGAGGCCAATGGACTGGTGAAGCGCACGGTCTATCCCGAGGTGCCGCCGCGCGTCGAATATGAGATCACGCCCTCGGCGAGGGCCCTGCAACCGGTGTTCGATGAACTGTTTCGCTGGTCGCAGGAGCACGGCTTTCCGACCGCGACGCAGCCCAAGGGCTCTTCTTCCAACAACAAGGGTTCTTCTTCCGACAAAAAGGCGCAGCCAAAGTAGGTTCCCGCCATGGCGAGCTGAGTGATCTCGCTCACAGCGTAGCGACGGTCGTCCCGCCAAGGTTTCCCATCAACGCGGAGGAGACCATCATGACGAACGAGGGTACGTTCGAGACCCGTGCAGACGCTGCGAGCAGCGAGCTGACCGGGGAGCAGCTCGACATCGTATCCGGCGGCAAATGGTTTGAAATCCTGCGCGTCGAGCACAGTGTGAAGTCCCCGCGAGACGCGGCATCGGGATTGGCAACCGGGCGCCGCCAGCACCAGCCCTGATCTGATTGGGCGTCGTCAGGTTTTCGCCCTCAGGTTTTCGCCGTCAGACTTTCCTGGCCCTGCCGCTAGAACAGCAGCCCCATCAAAATCAGGTTTTCGTAGCTGCCATCGACCAGGATGGCCTCGCGCTGCACCCCTTCGATCTCGAAGCCGACCTTCTTATAGAGCGCGATCGCATTCACGTTGTTTTCCCGGACCGTCAGTTCGACCCGCTGCAGCCCGAAATCCCGTGCGGCATCCAGCGCCTGCGCGATCAGGCGCTTGCCGATGCCCCGCCCCCGAAATTGCGGCAAAAGGCCCATGCCGAGAACGCCGTTATGGGCATAAATCGGCCTTGGCTTCGGGGTCACGTCGCACCAGCCGATGACTTCACCGCCCGACAGCGCGACGAATTGCGGATACCCCTGCTCGATGATGTCGAGAATGAACGCCCGCGTCGCTTCCAGCGGCGGGGCCTCCAGGAACGACAGATAGCGCCGCTCCCGCGCCACGATATCGAGGGTCCGGTGAAAGCTGTCGATATGGCCTTGCGTTATCGGAACAATTTCGATCGTAGCCATCGTGCCTGCAACGTGTTGATCCAGCCCCTCGCGGAACTACGAGGAAACAACTATCTTGGTTGCACCCCTCCGACAACGGACTGAATGTAATGACCAACTCCCCCGCTACAACCTCCCTGATCGACCGCGCCAACCTCGACCGCGATTCCGTCCGCCGGGAGATCGCGCGCGGGCTCGAAGGCGCCGATGACGGCGAATTGTTCCTGGAATATGGCCAGACCGAAGCGCTGATGTTCGACAATGGCAGGCTGAAGCAGGCAACCTACGACACGTCGCAGGGTTTTGGCCTGCGCGCGGTCAAGGACGACGCGGTCGGTTACGCGCATTCCTCCGACGTCTCGCTGCCGGCGCTGATCCGCGCTGCGGACGCGGTCGCAGCGGTCCGCGGCGGCTATTCCGGCAACTTTGCGGCGGCGCCCGCTCACACCAATGTGAGACTCTATGGCGACGACAATCCGCTGGATGCGCCGGGTTTTGAAGCCAAGGTGAAGCTGCTCGCCGAAATCGACGCCTATGTGCGCGACAAGGACCCGCGCGTGCGGCAGGTGACGGCCAGCCTTTCCGCCACCTGGCAGGTGGTGGAAATCCTGCGGCCCGACGGCGAAAGCTACCGCGACATCCGCCCGCTGGTGCGGGTCAATATTTCCGTGGTTGCCGGCCAGGGCGACCGGCAGGAAAGCGGCAGCAAGGGCTATGGCGGCCGCGAGGGCTATGCGCGCTTCATCGAGACCAAGGCCTGGCGCGATGCCGCCGACGGCGCGATCCGCGAAGCGCTGGTCAATCTGGAATCGGTTCCCGCCCCCGCCGGCGAAATGGACGTGGTGCTGGGGGCCGGCTGGCCCGGCGTCATGCTGCATGAAGCTGTTGGCCACGGCCTCGAGGGCGATTTCAACCGCAAGCAGACCTCGGCCTTCGCAGGCCTGATGGGCAAGCAGGTTGCCGCCAAGGGCGTCACGGTGGTCGATGACGGCACCATGGCCTCGCGGCGCGGTTCGCTCTCCATTGACGACGAGGGCACTCCGACCAACCGCACCGTGCTGATCGAGGACGGCATCCTGGTCGGCTACATGCAGGACCGCCAGAACGCCCGGCTGATGAACATGAAGCCGACCGGCAACGGACGGCGCCAGAGCTACGCCCATGTGCCGATGCCGCGCATGACCAACACCTACATGCTGTCGGGCCAGCGCGATCCCGCGGAAATCCTCGCTTCGGTAAAGAACGGCATCTACGCCGCGAATTTCGGCGGTGGCCAGGTCGACATCACCTCGGGCAAGTACGTGTTCCAGTGCACCGAGGCCTACAAGATCGAAAACGGCAAGATCGGCGCGCCGTTGAAGGGCGCAATGCTGATCGGCAACGGCCCGACCGACCTGCACCGCATCACCATGGTCGGCAACGACCTCTCGCTCGATACCGGCATCGGCACCTGCGGCAAGAACGGCCAGGGCGTGCCGGTTGGCGTCGGCCAGCCGACGCTGCGGATGGAGCGCATAACAGTCGGAGGAACCGGCTAGTGACCAGCGAGAACGAAACCACGGTCGCAAAACCTGCGACAAAACCTGCAGGCTGGCGCGCGCAGGTCGCGCAACTCGCGGCCATCGTGATGGTGGTGTTCGTCGCCAAGGGCGCCTTGGCCGAACCGTTTTACGTACCGTCCGGTTCGATGGAGCCGACGCTCCTGATCGGCGACGCGCTGCTGGCGTCCAAATTCCCCTATGGCTACGGCGCGGCGTCGCTGCCGATCCAGATCACGCTGCCGGAAACCGGCCGGCTGTTCGGCGAGACGCCCAAACGCGGCGACGTCGTCGTGTTCCGCTGGACCGGCGACCGCTCGCAGGCCTGGGTCAAGCGCGTGGTCGGGCTGCCCGGCGACCGCATCCAGATGCGGCAGGGCCAGCTCTTCATCAACGACCATGCTGCGACCTTGAAACCGGACGGCGTGGGTGAAGCCGAAGACGACCGCGGCGGCAGCGAGAAGGCCTATCGCTATGTCGAGACGCTGCCGAACGGGGTCACGCATGCGATCTTCAAGATGCGCGACAACGGCCGGCTCGACAACACGCCGGAGGTAACGGTGCCGGCGGGAAAACTGTTCGTGCTCGGCGACAACAGGGACAATTCCGCCGACAGCCGCGTCGCGGTGCGCGACGGCGGTGTCGGCCTGTTGCCGATCGACAATCTGATCGGCCGCGCCGACGCCGTGGTCGGCTCCTGGGATCTCGGCATCCGCAGCCAGCCGGTATGGACCTGGCTGTCCGGCTTTCGCATGGCGCGGTTTTTCACGTCGGTTCATTGATAATTCCTCATGGTGAGGAGGCGCGCCAGCGCCGTCTCGAACCATGAGGCCACCAGCCGGGCCACATCCTTCGAGACGCGGCGAAGGCGCCGCTCCTCCAGCGATGAGCGCGTCGCGCTCACGCGGGGATGAGGGGAAACACCGTGACCTTCGACGACGTCAGGACGTTCGCGCTGCTCTGGCCGGAGGTCGAGGACGGCACGTCCTACGGCACGCCGGCGCTGAAGGTGCGCAAGAAGCTGCTCGCGCGGCTGCGCGAAGACAACGATAGCCTCGTCATGTTCGGCGTCCCCTTGGACGAACGCGAGATGCGGATCGAAAGACAGCCGAAGATTTTTTACTTCACCGACCACTACCGCGATTATCCGATCGTGCTGATCCGCCTCTCGAAGGCCAAGCGCGCCATCGTCGAGCCGCTGCTGCGCCGGCACTGGCGCACGCTGGCGTCGAAAAAGGCGGTGAAGGCGTACGACGAATCATAGATCATCCCGTCATTGCGAGCGAAGGTGCGTAGGGTGGGCAAAGGCGCGCCAGCGCCGTGCCCACCCTCTTTGTTCGACAACTGGAATGGTGGGCACGCTTCGCTTTGCCCACCCTACGGGCCACGGCAGAGCGATGAACCAGGACGAATTCCTCAACCTCGCGCTACGCAACCCCGCCAACAAGATCATGGCCGAAAAACTTTTCGATCTGGCGCTGCCGGATGCCTGGATCGTGGCGGGATGCCTGGTGCAGACGGTGTGGAATATACTGACCGGGCGCGATGTCGGTTACGGCATCAACGATTACGACGTGTTCTATTTCGATCCCGATACATCCTGGGCGGCCGAGGACGCCGTGATCCGCACGCTGCACAGCGCGCTCGGCAACCTCGATGCCAAGGTCGAGGCGCGCAACCAGGCGCGCGTCCATCTCTGGTACGGCGAAAAGCACGGCCTGCCCTACCCGCCGCTGCGCTGCTCGACCGAGGGCATCGATCGTTTTCTGACGAAGAATACGCAGATCGGCATCCGCCGCGCGTCTGATGGCTACGACGTCTACGCGCCCGATGGTTTCGACGATGCCGCCGGCCTGATCGTGCGGCCCAATCCGGGCCCGAATTTTTCGCCCGAGAGTTACGCGGTGAAGGCCGCGAGGTGGAAGCAGCTGTGGCCGGAGGTGACGGTGCTGGCGGCAACATAGTCTCCTCAGCCGTCATTGCGAGCGAAGCGAAGCAATCCATAGCGCGGCATAACGGATAGATGGATTGCTTCGTCGCTTCGCTCCTCGCAATGACGGATGAGAGAGTCGCGGTCCAATAATTCTACCGCACCACGCCAGAGGTAAACCCGGCCTTGCGCCGCGGCGGCTTGATGTCTTTTTTCAGGAAGCAATGGCCTTCCTTGCCGGCGTAGCCCGGCCGCGCATAGGTCCAGGCCCGGCATTTGTTGTCGGCAGTGCAGGCGGCCTTGCAGGCGTCGTCGCCGTCCTTGCTCTTGACATCGAAATTCTTGTAGTCGCCGCCGAACCGGTCGATCGAGGTTTCGATCGCGCTGTTCCTCGGCTCGACCACGCCGGCGCCGCGCACGCCGGAGACGCAGCAGCTGTCCTGGACGCGCGCCGGGACGTTGCTCTTGAGCCAGCACACCGCGCCGCTGGTCAGGTCGGTCGGATAGTTGAAGCTCCACGACCGGCAACGCTTGTCGCGTTCGCACACCAGCGCGCAGTCGGCCGGATCGCCCGTGATCACCGGCGAGCTCAGATAATCGCCGCCGGGCCGGTCGAAATTGGCCTGCGCCGCGGCCTGGCGCACGGGTGCTGCCGCCGCCAAAAAGGCGAGCGTCACCAAACACGCCCTGAGCAGGCGGCCTATCCCCATGTGATTGCTTTCGAATGCGCGCGTTCCGAAGATTGCCATTGGAGCGGCATCAACCTGTACGGCGGATGAACGGCCCGGAAACGCGGCAACGAACTGTTTTAGAAGGCGTATTCCTTGTAGGCCGGTTCCACGGAGCCGCCCCAGGCGCCGTTGAATTTCTCCAGCATCTCTTCGGCCGGCGCGCGGCCGGATTCGAGGATCCGCTCCAGCGGCTCGAGGTGACGGCTTTCGTCACGGCCGAGGTGATCGATCCGGCCGCGCCGCCGCAAGCCGGCATGCGACAGCTTCACGCATTCCCGGGCGATCTCGAACAGATAGCGGTCGCGGATCCGGGCCTTGAAGCCGAAGCGCGGCACGTCGTCGCGCAGCGCCTGGCGCTCGGCCGCCGTCCAGTGCTTCACGAGATCCCATGCCGCGTCCAGCGTGGCGTCGTCGTACAACAGGCCGACCCAGAACGCCGGCAGCGCCGGCAGTCGTCCCCACGGCACGCCGTCGGCGCCCCGCATTTCCAGGTAACGCTTCAAGCGCACTTCCGGGAAAATCGTCGAGAGATGATTGGCCCAATCCGACAGCGTCGGCCGCTCGCCCGGGAGCGCGTTACTCTTGCCGTCGAAGAAGGCGCGGAACGACGAGCCTGACACGTCGATATAGCTGTCGCCGCGCTTGACGAAATACATGGGAACGTCGAGCGCATAGTCGACCCAGCGCTCAAAACCCATGCCGTCCTCGAACGCCCACGGGATCATGCCGGAACGCGCATTATCGGTATCGCGCCAGATTTCGGAACGGAACGACAGGAAGCCGTTCGGCTTGCCTTCGGTGAACGGCGAATTGGCGAACAGGGCGGTCGCGATCGGCTGCAGCGCCACCGACACCCTGAGCTTCTTGACCATGTCGGCTTCGGAGGAGAAGTCGAGATTGGTCTGCACCGTGCAGGTCCTGAACATCATGTCGAGGCCGTATTGGCCGACCTTCGGCATGTAGTTGCGCATGATGTTGTAGCGGCCCTTGGGCATCACGGGGATCTGCGACCGCGACCAGGACGGCGTCATACCAAGGCCGAGAAAGCCGATGCCGAGCGGCGTCGCGATCTCGCGCACCTGCGCCAGATGCGCCATCAGCTCCGACTGGGTCTGGTGCACGGTCTCGACCGGCGCGCCCGACAATTCGAACTGCCCGCCGGGCTCCAGCGAAATCGCGCCGCCGCCGGTGACGTCGTACAGCCCGATGATGTTGCCCCGCTCCATGATCGGCTCCCAGCCGAGCAGAAGCTGCATTCCCTCCAGCAGGGCGCCGATGCCGCGCGCGCCTTCGTATGGCACGGGGTGATAGCCCTCGAGCGTGAACGGGGTCTTCTCGTGCTCGGTGCCGATGCGGAACTCCGACGGCGGCTTCACGCCGGCCGCCAGCCACGCCACGAGTTCGTCGCGCGATTGCAACGGCGTCATATCGATTTGGTCACGCGCCATGAAAAATCCGGAACTTTGGCGATTCGACCGAACGCGCCGTGTGGCAGGGAGCATTGCGGACAGCGTTATCCGCAAAAACGATAAGATGAAGGCGTATCATCGGGCGGGAACGCCGTCTCGCACAGCGGCCGCCCTGACCTCGCTGCAGGAGCAGCCCAGCCGGTCGAGCAGACCGCAGAGCTTGATGGCGTCGGTGTCGGATAGTTTGGAGCCGACGTGTTTTTCGATCGCCGCGGAATAGGCGCTCCACATTTTCTTCTGCAGCTCGCGTCCCGCCTCGGTGATTTCGACGAACTGGCCGCGCTTGTCGATCTTGCATTCGCGCCGCGCCGCCAGCCCCTCATCGACCAGACGGTCGATCAGGCGCGAGGTCGAGTATTGCGGGATCAGCATCTGCTTCTCCAGCTCCACGGGGCGCATCTCGCCGGACGGCGCGCGCGACAATTCCAGCAGCGCGTCATACCAGGCGAGCGGCGGGAAGCCCGCCTTCTTCAAATCCTGCTCGACGGCGTCGAGCACCCGGCTCTGCACCCGCATCAGGCGGATCCAGGCGTTGGTCGCCTCGGTCGATGGTTTGCGTTTCATGGTCTGGTCCGTATCCGTCACAGGTCCGGGTCGTTCACAGCTCAGTGTACCGCACTAAATGCAGCTGCATCAATCTTGACTATTACATGCAGATGCATTTAGTCGTTCCGCGGCCCCAAGCCAAGGTTTCCAAAGGCAAGAACTTCCAAAGGGAGAAAATCCAATGAAATTGTACTATTCGCCAGGCGCCTGCTCGCTGTCTCCCCATATCGCGCTTCTGGAGGCCGGTCTTCCCTATGATCTGGTCAAGGTCGACCTGCGCGCCAAGAAGCTGGAAAACGGCGACGACTATCTGACGGTCAACCCGAAGGGCCAGGTGCCGGCGCTGGCGCTGGATTCCGGCGAACTGGTCACCGAAGGCCCGGTCATCGTCCAGATCATCGCCGATAAAGCCGCGGACAAGAATCTTGCCCCCAGCCGCGACCATGCCGATCGCTACAAGCTGCAGGCCTGGCTCACCTATATCAACAGTGAGCTGCACAAGAACCTCGGCCCGCAGTTCGCCCCGGCGCTGTCCGATGACGCCAAGGCCTTCTTCAAGGACCGTGTGATGGGCAAGTTCAGGTATGTCGACGGCGAGCTCGCCGGGAAAGACTACCTGATGGGCAAGCAGTTTTCGGTCGCCGACGGTTACATGTTCACGATGCTGTCATGGGCCGAACGGATGAAATGGGATCTCGCTGATCTCTCCAACCTGATGGCCTACAAGGCCCGCGTCGGCGCCCGCCCGAAGGTCCAGGAAGCGCTGACCAAGGAAGGTCTGCTGAAAGCGGCGTAGGTTTTTTCGGAGTGCGATAAACATGAGGGCCGGATCGATGATCCGGCCCTTTTTTTGGTTCGTCATTGCGAGCGAAGCGAAGCAATCCATCTATCCCCTTGCGGAAGCATGGATTGCTTCGTCGCAAACGCTCCTCGCGATGACGGGGCTTTTGCCGCAACCGCTTCCTACAGCGCGCGTCGCCATCAGTATCGCGCCGGACTGAACGCTGATGCGTCGGTAAATGTCGCCTCGCCGCTCATCATCTCGGCGAGCAGGCGGCCTGTGGTGGGGCCAAGGGTGTGGCCGTGATGACCATGCCCGAAATGCATCCACAGGCCCTTGTGCCTTGGTGCAGCCCCCACGACCGGCAACATGTCGGGCATGCAGGGGCGGACCCCGCTCCAGGGTTCGGCCTCCACCGCCGTGCCGAGATCGACAAGCCGCCGTGCCGCCTGCTCCGCCCGTTCGAGCTGGCGCGACTGCGACGACCTTTCCGGTCCCATCAATTCGGCACCCGACGTAATCCGCAATCCCTTTGCCATCGGCGCCATGGCGTATGCGAATTCGGGGTCGTGCAGCGGCAGATTGAGCCTGCCGCCGCCGGTGAAATGCCGATGGTAGCCACGCTTGCGCAGCATCGGAAAACGATAGTCAAACTTTTGCAATAGATCGGGAGACCACGGACCGAGCGACACCACGGCCGCCTCGGCGTCGATCGGTCCATCATCCGACTGAACCGTCCAGCCGGCAGGACCCGGCGCCAACGTGGTCGCATCCCCGCCCACGAAGGTGCCGCCTGCGCGTGCGAACAGATCGGCATAGGCGGATACGAGCCCGCCCGGGTCCGAGACCGTCCATGGGTCGCGCCAGTGAACAGCCCCCGCCCCGGTCTCGTTAAGCCCGGGTTCGGCCGCGGCAAGCTGTGCCGGGCTGATGATTTCCGATCGCACACCGAATTCAGCCGCCAGCATCTCGGCGACCAGCGCCACTTCATCCAGCGCGGCCTGGGTGCGGCGCAGGGAATGATAGCCGCTTCGCTGCACCAGATTGTCCGCGCCGGCTTCCCGGATCAGCACGTCATGCTCGCTTGTCGCCCGTGCGATGATCCGCGCGTAGGCCTGCGATATCTGCTGGTGCCGATCCGGAGCGGAATGCCACCAGTACCGCAGCAAAGGACCAAGATGCCGCGGCAGCCATTTTACGCGGTAATGGACATCGTTGGCGCGCCCTGTTGCGATCGCCGCCAGCGTCGCAAGATCGCGCGGCATCGGATAGGGCCGCACCGCTTCGGCCTGGATGAAGCCGGCGTTGCCGTAGCTGGTCTCGCGGCCGGGCTGATTGCGATCAAGCAGCACGACCGACCAGCCGCGGCGCTGTAACTGCAACGCGGTTGCGACCCCGACCATTCCGGCGCCGAGAACGATAACACTTCGCATTGTCGCGATCACCCTTGCATACGTCAGCGACCTGTCGCCAAGTCCTGCTTCAAAGTCCAGCTTCAAAGTCCTGCTTCAACCAATCTACGAGCAGCTGCAGCAGATCGCGACAGTGGAAAAGGCGCGGATGCCCTGCGCAGAATGACGCTTGACGCTCAAGCCGCGCCGGGTCGCGTGAGCTCGCTCTAATCTATTCACAAAATAAGGGCCGGATCGATGATCCGGCCCTGTTTGCATTTGCTCCGTCATGCCCGGGCTCGTCCCGGGCATCCACGTCTTTGCTTCGCGTTGGAGAAGCAAGGCGTGGATGGCCGGGTCAAGCCCGGCCATGACGTTGAGAGAGTTTGGTCCCTTACGCCGCCTGCTTCTTCGGCGGGAAGCGGCCATAGAACGTCTCGCCCTTGGCGGCCATGTCCTCGAGCAATTTCGGCGGCGTGAAGCGGGAGCCGTATTTGGCCTCGAGCTTGTGGCAGAGTTCGACGAACTTCCTGGTGCCCATGAAGTCGATATAGGACAGCGTGCCGCCGGTGAACGGCGCAAAACCGAAGCCGAGGATCGAGCCGACGTCGGCCTCGCGCATGTCGGTGATGACGTGGTCCTCCACCGTGCGCGCGGCTTCCACTGCCTGCACCACCAAAAAGCGCTGCTTCAGTTCCTCGATGTCGAGCGTGTCGGGGTCGAGCTTTTTCGGCTGCAGGTCGGCAAGTCCCGTCCACAGGCTCTTCTGGCCCTTGCCCTTCTCGGGATAGTCGTAAAAGCCCTTGCTGTTCTTGCGGCCAAGACGGCCCTGCTTCTCGACCAGCTCCACCATCAGTTTCTTCTGATCGGGGTTGATGGAGTTCGGCCCGAGATCGGCCTCGGTCGCCTTCATCACCTTGAGCCCGAGGTCGAGCGCCACTTCATCGGACAGCGACAGCGGGCCGACCGGCATGCCGGCCATCTTGGCGCAGTTCTCGATCATCGCCGGCGGCACGCCTTCGAGGAACATCTCGTTGCCTTCGGCGATGTAACGGCCGACACAGCGGTTGGCGTAGAAGCCTCTGCTGTCGTTGACGACGATGGGCGTCTTGCCGATCATCCGCGTGTAATCCAGCGCAGTGGCAAGCGCCGCATCGCCGGTGTTCTTGCCGACGATGATCTCGACCAGCATCATCTTCTCGACCGGCGAGAAGAAGTGGATGCCGATGAACTTGCCCTGGTCCTTGAACTCCTCGGCCAGCGAGTTGATCGGCAGCGTCGAGGTGTTGGAGGCGAAGATCGCGCCATCCTTCAGGAGCGGCTGCGCCTTGGCGTAGGTTTCCGCCTTGACCTTGCGATCCTCGAACACGGCCTCGATGACGAGGTCGCAGTCTTTCAGCACGCCATAGTCGGCGGTGGCGCTGATGCGCGACATCACGGCGTCGCGGTCGCTTTCCTTGGCGCGGCCCTTCTTGATGAGATCGTCGATCACGGTCTGGGCGTGGCCCTTGCCCTTGTCGGCACTGGCCTGGTCGCGGTCGATCAAGACCACGTCGATGCCGGCCCGTGCCGAGACATAGCCGACGCTGGCGCCCATGAAGCCGGCGCCGATCACCGCGAGTTTCTTCACCTTGGTCGGCGGCACGTTTGGCGGACGGCGTGCACCCTTGTTCAGTTCCTGCATCGACAGGAACAGGCTGCGGATCATCGCCGCGGCTTCATTGGAGCGCAGGATCTGGGTGAAGTAGCGCGATTCGACGCGGAGCGCCGCGTCGATCGGCAACTGCAGGCCTTCATAGACGCAGCTCATGATGGCGCGCGCCGCCGGATAATTGTCATAGGTCTCGCGGCGGTAGATCGCATTGCCCGCCGGGAACATCTGCATGCCCGCCTTGGAGAACACCGGACCGCCGGGAAGCTTGAAACCCTTCTCGTCCCAGGGCGCGATGGCCTTGCCGCCGCCCTTGATCCAGTCCTTCGCTGCCTTGATCATGTCGGCGGGCGGGACGATGGCGTGAATGAGGTTGAGCGCCTTGGCGCGGGTGAGGTTAACAGCCTCGCCCTTCAGCAGCAGCTGCATCGCATCGGCGGGCTGCACGATGCGCGGCACGCGCTGGGTGCCGCCGGCGCCGGGGAACAGGCCGACCTTCACTTCGGGCAGGCCTAGCCGGGTCTTCGGGTTGTCGGCGGCGACACGGTAGTGGCAGGCCAGCGTCAGTTCAAAACCGCCGCCCAGCGCGAGGCCATTGATCGCGGCGACCCACGGCTTCCCGGAAATTTCGATGTTTCGATAGACCTGCGAGAAACGGCGGCTCTGGTCGAACAGCATCTGGTTGGCGGCCTCTTCGCCCTTGGCCTTGAGCAGGTCGGCATATTGATGGGCCATGCCTTCGAGCATCGACAGGTCAGCGCCGGCGCACAGCGCTTCCTTGCCCGAGGTGATGACGACGCCCTTGACGGCGGCGTCCGCCGTGGTCTGCTTGACGATCTCCTCGAGTTCGGTGGCCGAGGTCTCGTCGAGCACGTTCATCGAACGGCCGGGCGTATCCCAGGTGACGAGCACGATGCCGTCGGCGTCGGTTTCCAGCTTGAAATTCTTGAAGGTCATGTGTTGCTCCCAAATCGAATGTTGATCGTAGGGTGGGCAAAGGCGCGCTTCGCGCCGTGCCCACCAATTTCATTCGGTGCTTGTGATGGTGGGCACGCTTCGCTTTGCCCACCCTACGGATTGCCCCTCTCCCACAAGGGGAGAGGGTAAAAATCAAACCCGCTCGATGATGGTCGCGGTGCCCATGCCGCCGCCGATGCACAGCGTCACCAGCGCGGTCGACTTGTTGGTGCGTTCGAGTTCATCGAGCACGGTGCCGAGGATCATCGCGCCGGTGGCGCCGAGCGGATGGCCGAGCGCGATCGCGCCGCCGTTGACGTTGATCTTGGAAGAGTCGATGTCGAAGGCCTGCATGTAGCGCAGCACCACCGAGGCGAAGGCCTCGTTGAGTTCGAACAGGTCGATGTCCGACTTCTTCATGCCGGAGCGCTCGAACAGCTTCTCGGTGACGTCGACCGGGCCGGTCAACATCATCGCGGGCTCGGAGCCGATATTGGCAAAGGCGCGGATTTTCGCGCGCGCCTTGAGGCCGTGCTTGGCGCCGGCTTCCTTGCTGCCGAGCAGCACGGCGCCCGCGCCGTCGACGATGCCGGAGGAGTTGCCGGCGTGGTGCACGTAGTTGATGCGCTCGACTTCGGGGTGCGACTGGATCGCGACCGCATCGAAGCCGCCCATCTGACCCATCGCCACGAACGACGGCTGCAACTGGCCGAGCGACTGCATCGTCGTGGTCGGACGCATGTGCTCGTCCTTGGCGAGGATGGTGAGGCCGTTGATGTCCTTCACCGGCACCACGGAGTTCTTGAAGCGGCCCTCATCCCACGCCTTGGCGGCGCGCTGCTGGCTCTGCACCGCGTAGGCGTCGACGTCGTCGCGCGAAAATCCGTATTTGGTGGCGATCAGGTCGGCCGACACGCCCTGCGGCATGAAATAGGCCGGCACCGCCATCGAGGGATCCATCGGCCAGGCGCCGCCGGAGGCGCCGATGCCGACGCGGCTCATGGATTCGGCGCCGCCGCCGATCACGAGCTCATGCTGGCCGGCCATGACCTGGGCGGCGGCAAAATTCACCGCATCGAGGCCGGAAGCACAGAAGCGGCTGATCTGAACGCCGGGGACGGCCTGGCCGAGGCCGGCCTTGAGCGCCGCAAAGCGCGCGATGTCGCTTCCGGCTTCGCCGACCGGATCGACCACGCCGAGCACGACGTCGTCGACGACGTCGACGGCGAGATTGTTGCGCTCCTTCAACGCCCTTAGCGGCACGGTGGCCAGCGCCAGCGCGGTCACTTCATGCAGCGAGCCGTCAGCCTTGCCGCGGCCGCGCGGGGTGCGAACGTGATCGTAGATATATGCCTCAGGCATGGTTTTCTCCCGTTTCGGTGCAGGCTCTGATCGAGCGAGA
Source organism: Bradyrhizobium sp. JYMT SZCCT0180 (assembly GCF_018130165.1). GTDB lineage: Bacteria > Pseudomonadota > Alphaproteobacteria > Rhizobiales > Xanthobacteraceae > Bradyrhizobium. The sequence goes on from NZ_JAFCLZ010000014.1 coordinate 108,875, forward strand.
CGAATTTCAGAACAGTCAGATCGTTAGGTCGTCATTGCGAGGAGCGAATCGACGAAGCAATCCATGCTTCCTTTGTGGGTCTATGGATTGCTTAGCTGCGCTCGCAATGACGATAGAATCTTGCAGGACGCTTCAGAACGCTTCCGCCGCCAATTCCATGGTGGTCGCGCAGCCGGTCTGGATGCGCGCAAGGTGCACCGTCGTTTCCGGCAGCATCCGCTCCATGAAGAAGCGGCCGGTCACCAGCTTGGTGGTCAGATAGGGCGTGGCCCCGCCGGACGCAATCTTGTCCTGCGCCACCTTGGCCATCCGCGCCCACATATAGGCGAAGGTGACGAGGCCGAACAATTGCATGTAGTCGGTGGCGGCGGCACCGGCATTGTCGGGTTTTGTCAATGCGTTCTGCATCAGCCATCCCGTCGCCTGCTGCAGATGGCCGAGCGCGGTCGAGAGCGGCGTCACGAACGGCTTCATCGCCTCGTCGGCGCCGTGCTCCTTGGCGAAGGCGCCGACCTCGCCGAAGAACGCCATCACGGCGCGGCCGCCGTCGCGCGGCAGTTTGCGCCCGACGAGGTCGAGCGCCTGGATGCCGTTGGCGCCTTCATAGAGCATGGCGATGCGCGCATCGCGCACGAACTGCTCCATGCCGTGTTCGGCGATGTAGCCGTGGCCGCCATACATCTGCTGCGCCAGCACCGAATTGGAGAAACCGACATCGGTCATCACGCCCTTCATGACCGGCGTCATCAGGCCCATGTGGTCGTCGGCTTCCTGGCGATCCTTCGGGTCGCTCGAGCGGTGGGCGACGTCGCTCTTCAGCGCGGTCCACACCACCATCGCGCGGGCCGCCTCGTTGAAGGCGCGGATCGTCAGCAGCACGCGGCGCACGTCGGGATGCACGATGATCGGATCGGCCGGCTTGTCCGGATCCTTGGCACCCGTCAGCGACCGGCCCTGCAGGCGCTCGCGCGCGTAATTGACCGCGTTCTGATAGGCGACCTCGGATTGCGCGAGGCCCTGCACCGCGACGCCGAGGCGGGCCTCGTTCATCATCACGAACATGCCCTGCATGCCCTTGTTCTCTTCGCCGATCAGCCAGCCGGTGGCGCCATCATAGTTCATCACGCAGGTGGAATTGCCGTGGATGCCCATCTTGTGCTCGATCGAGCCGCAGGACACGCCGTTGCGTGCGCCGAGCGAGCCGTCGGCATTGACCAGTACTTTCGGCACCACGAACAGCGAGACGCCCTTGATGCCCGCGGGCGCGCCTTCGATGCGCGCCAGCACCAGATGGATGATGTTGTCGGCGAGATCATGCTCGCCGGCCGAGATGAAGATCTTGGTGCCCGTGATCTTGTAGCTGCCGTCGGCCTGCTTGACGGCCTTGGTGCGGAGCAGACCGAGATCGGTGCCGCATTGCGGCTCGGTGAGGTTCATGGTGCCGGTCCACTCGCCGGCCACCATCTTCGGCACGAACATCTTCTTCTGTTCGGGCTTGCCGTGCACCATCAACGCCGCGGTCGCGCCCATGGTGAGACCGCCATACATCGAGAACGCCATATTGGCCGAGCTCTGGAATTCGGTCACGACCTGGCTCAGCGTGACCGGCAGCCCCTGCCCGCCATATTCCGATGGAGCCGACAGCCCGAGCCAGCCGCCTTCGGCGACCTGCTTGAAGGCTTCCTTGAAACCCTTCGGCGTGGTGACGCGGCCGTCATCATGGCGTTTGCAACCTTCGAGGTCGCCGACGCGATTGAGTGGCTGCAGCACCTCTTCGGAAAGTTTTGCGGCCTCGCCCAAAATCGCTTCGCGGACATCCGCGGAAGCGTCGGTGAAACCCGGGAGATTGTCGTAGCGGTCGATCTGGAACACATCGTTGAGCAGGAAGGTGACGTCTTCAACGGGGGCTTTGTAAGTCGGCATGGTGTTCTCCCGGCAGGGCAGAATGAATTGGCTGATTAGGTTTCAGGTGAAGGTCGGCAAGCCAGCAGGCGCTTCGGATTTCTGAGACGGACCTTATCCGGTTCCGGACGACGCGGCCTCACCCTTTTGCGAGCTGCGCGCCCATCAATTGATGCAGCAGGTTCATCGCCTTGAGCGGCCGCACCATCACCTTGAAGTGCGTGATCTTGCCATCCGCGAAGGTGATGATGTCGACGCCGTTGATCACGATGCCGTCGATTTCTTTTTCGAATTCGAGCACGGCGCCATTGTCGCTGCGCCATTCGCCGACATATTTGAATCCCGGGCCGCCCAGCACTTTCTCGGCGCTCGACAGATACTTGAAGGTGATGTCACGCCCGCGCTGCGGGGTATGGACCACGGGACTCTCAAACACCGCGTCGGGGTGCAGCAGATCCCACAGCGCCGCTTGGTCGTGCGACTTCATGTAGCCGTACCATTTGTCGAGTGCAGTCACGGTCATGATGCGTCTCCGATCGGCTCGATACGGGTTTAGCCCAATCTTTATGCACGTTGACGCATATGCAACTTTATGCATAAAGTCAACGCGACAATTTAGTCGAGCGATGGGGCACTTTCCTTTCTTTGCATGGGGTTGTTTTCGCGATTTTGAGGGATCGGCCTAATGGCGCTCGGTGACGCAATCCTTGCCTGTCTGACGGAGCGGCCGATGTCGGGCTATGAGCTCGCCAAGACGTTCGACTCCTCGATCGGGTTTTTCTGGAAGGCCGACCACCAGCAGATCTATCGCGAACTCTCGAAACTCAGGGATCGCGGCCATATCCAGGGCCACGAGGTGGTCCAGTCCGGCAAGCCCAACAAGCTGGTCTATACGCTGACACAAGAAGGCCGGGCCGCGCTGCGGCACTGGGGCGCCCGACCAAGCAGCCCGCCAATGATGAAGGACGACCTTCTGGTGCGGCTGTGTGCGCTCGACAGCTTCGACATCGAGCCGTTGCGCGCCGACCTGATGGCGCGGCTGGAACATCACCGCGACCGCTACGCCCGCTACGAGCGAATTCTGAACAAGCTGTTTCCGGACGGCAAAGCCACCTCCGTCGCCGATACCGGCAAGCTTCTGGGACTGCGCATCGGTCTGCGCCACGAACAAGCCGTGGCGGAATGGTGCGAAGAGGCGATCGAGACCCTGGCCGCCGTCGCGAAACCCGCACCCGTCCTGCTGCTCGAAGACACCAGCCGCGAGAGCAACAGCTGAGCGGTGGAACCGGCGGGTCGGGTTCCAAAGTTAACTTTCGGGTCGTCCGGCCGCATTCCTTAACCGGTTATTTACCGTAACGCGAAAAAGTCAGGTTCTGAGGCAGACGACCTGCGCGAAATTCGATTGTCTCCTGGATGGGACGCGCGGGGAGGCTGAAGGCGCAGGAAGCGCCGGAGTCAGAACCGGACGAGAGCATGAATTCGCGCGTATCGTGGAGTGTAGAGGGCATCGATCCATCGGTCCGCGAAAGGGCCGAGGCTGCCGCGCGGCGCGCTGGCATGTCGCTGAGCGACTGGCTCAATTCCACCATTGGCGATTCCGCCCCGCCAAATTTCCGTGCGCCCTATGACGAGCAGCCGGCGATGCCGAGCGCGGAGAGCCGCGAGGTCGCGGACATTCACCAGCGGCTCGATTCGATCACCCGGCAGATCGATCAGATTTCCCGCCCCGCCCCGCGGAGCGACGCGCCCCGAACCGAAGCGCCCCGCGCTGAGCCGACCGTCGCGCGGCAGCTGAACGACGCCATTTCGCGCCTCGACGCGCGGCTGTCGCAGATTTCTAGCCACGCGCCACGCCAGCCGACGGTGCAGGAGCGGCAGCGCCAGGCCGAGATGGTCGAACGCGCCGCGACGCAAGTCTATCGTCCCTCGCCGCCGCTGAGCCCGGCGTCGTTTGATTCGGCGATCGCCGAAATCGCCGCGCGCCAGAACGAACTGGACGCGGTGCCGTCCCGGCAGATGCCGCCGCGCAGCGCGCCGCCGGCGTCAGGTATGCCGCCGATGGCGGCAGGTGTGCCGCCGATGGCGCCGAGCGCCGCCCCTGCCATGGCTTATGCGCCACCGATGCAGCCGCCTGCACCTGCTCCGATGCCCGCCGGTCCGGATTTTTCGTCGCTGGAACGGCATCTGCTCAAGATCACGAGCCAGATCGAGGCGATGCAGCGCCCCGACAATGTCGAGCAGTCGATTGCGACCTTCCGCAGCGAGCTTGCCGATATCCGCCGCGCCATTACCGAAGCGATGCCGCGCCAGGCGATCGATTCGATCGAGAACGAAATCCGCTCGCTGTCGCGCCGGATCGACGAAACCCGCCAGAACGGCACCGATGCCAACGTGCTGGCCAACCTCGAGCGCGCGCTCGGCGAAATCTACGACGCGCTGCGCTCGCTGAAGCCGGCCGAGCAACTCGCGGGCTATGACGACGCGATCCGCAATCTCGGCACCAAGCTCGACCTGATCCTGCGTACGAACGACGATCCGTCGACGGTGCGTCAGCTCGAAGACGCGATCTCGGCGATGCGGGCAATCGCCTCCAACGTTGCGTCCAACGATGCGCTGGCACGGGTTTCCGACGATCTGCATGCGCTGTCGGTCAAGGTCGATCAATTGTCCCGCGCCGGCGACAACAGCGAGTCGCTCGCCAGCCTCGAAGCGCGCATTGCCGCGCTGACCTCGTCGATCGAAACGCGCGAACGGCCGGTCGCAAGCGACAATTCCGAATATATCGAAGGCGCGCTGCGCTCGCTGTCCGAACGCCTGGATCGGATCCCGGCCGGCAACGACAACGCCTCGGCGTTCACCCATCTCGAACAGCGCGTGACTTATCTGCTGGAACGCCTGGAGACCACCGGCGGCCAGGGCGGTTCTGGCAGCGGCAATCTCGGGCGCGTCGAGGAAGGACTGCAGGACATCCTGCGCCATCTCGAACACCAGCACGCGAATTTGGCCAGGCTCGCCGACAACACCAGCAGCTATGCGGCGCCGCAGTCGATGGATTCCGGCATCGTCGAAGCCGTCAAGCGCGAATTGTCGGACCTCCGTTTCAGCCAGTCGGAAACCGACCGCCGCACCCAGGATTCGCTGGAGACGGTTCACAGCACGCTCGGCCATGTGGTCGATCGGCTGGCGATGATCGAAGGCGATCTGCGCGCGGTTCGCGCCGCACCGCCCGCCCCCGCTGCATTCGAAGCCCCGGCAGAAGCGCCGCGTGCGGCGATGCCGCCGCCCAGCTTTGCACCGCCGGCCTATGTCCCTCAGGCTCAGCCGCAGGCCTTTGCGCCGCAGCCGAAACCTGAACTGCCGAATCCCGCAGCCTCCCAGGAGTATTTTGCCGCCGCGCCGCGCGACTTCCATGCCGCGGAGCCGGTAGCGCCGCCGGCCATTCCGCCGATGACGCCGCGCGCCATCAGCGAAATCCTCGAGCCGCACGCAGCCGCGCCGCGCACCGCGATCGCGCCGGAACTGCCGCCGGATCATCCGCTGGAGCCGGGCACACGGCCGACCGCACGGGCGTCGTCGCCATCGGAGCGGATCGCCGCATCCGAAAGCGTGATCAACGAAATTTCCGCGGCCGCCAAGGAGCCGGTCAGTTCGTCGAGCTTCATCGCCGCCGCGCGCCGCGCCGCGCAGGCTGCTGCCGCCGCGCCCGCCAACGAGAAGGCGGCCAAGGCCGCTGCGAAGGCTAACGCGAAGGCCGCCAAGGTTACCGCGATCGACAAGGGCAAGACCGACGGCAAGGAGCCGTCGAACATCACCTCCAAGATCCGCTCGCTGCTGGTCGGCGCGAGCGTATTCGCGATCGTGCTCAGCACCTTCCAGCTGGCGATGACGCTGCTCGACACCGGCAGCGCGCCGCAAATTCCGCAGATGGAATCCACCGATCCGTCGCCGGCCTCAAAAGCCCCGACCGAGAACAGCGCCAAGCCCGCCATGCCGGCACCGGCAGGGCCCTCCATGATGTCGCCCGCCCCGATCGGACGGCAATCGAACAACTCCTCCGCACCGAACACGCTGGATGGCGCGCAAGTCGCGATTCCTCAGGCCGCGATCGCGCCGCAGGCAGCGATGTCCATCCCGCCGCAGGCGGCGATGTCCATCCCGCCACAGGCGGCGATGTCGCCGATCAATGCCAGTGACATCACCGGCGCGCTCCCGGCCCTGCCGGCCAACGGCAAGCCTGGAATGGTGCAGGTGCCGCCGGGCGAGCAACTGCCCGATGCCATCGGCGGGCCGATGCTGCGCGCCGCTGCGCTGAAGGGCGATCCGGCAGCAGCCTATGAAGTCGGCGTGCGCTTTGCCGAGGGCAAGGGCGTGGCAGCCAATCTCGACGAAGCCGCAAAATGGTATGACCGCGCGGCGCAAGCCGGCGTGGTGCCCGCGATCTTCCGGCTCGGCACCTTCTATGAGAAGGGCATGAGCGTCAAAAAGGACGCCGATGTCGCGCGGCGTTACTATCTGCAGGCGGCCGAACGCGGCAACGCCAAGGCGATGCACAATCTGGCCGTGCTCGACGCCGATGGCGGCGGCAAGGGGGCCAACTACAAGGTCGCGTCGCAATGGTTCCGCAAGGCGGCCGATCGCGGCGTCGCCGACAGCCAGTTCAACCTCGGCATCCTCTATGCCCGCGGCATCGGGGTCGAGCAGAACCTCGCCGAATCCTTCAAATGGTTCAGCCTCGCAGCCGCGCAGGGCGATGCGGATTCCGGCCGAAAGCGTGACGATATCGCCAAGCGCCTCGACGCCCAGTCGCTGGCGGCGGCCAAGCTCGCGATCCAGACCTTTACGCCGGAGCCGCAGCCCGACGCCGCCGTCAATGTCGCAACCCCGGCCGGTGGCTGGGACCCGGCGCCTGCGCCCGCAGCTGCGACCAAACCCGCCGCCAAGCAGGCTTCGACCAAGCGCGCCGCAGCCTCGGCGGCGGCGCCGCTGGCATCGACCCGATAGTCCCTCCATATAAAGCCGTATGATCTGACGGGGCCGGCGTGGCCTCGCGCGGCTTTGCAGTGAGGATCGATTGTCTGCCGAAGATGGTCAGGATGGGGAAGGCCGTTTCCAGAGGTCGCCGACCGGGCCTTCGGTCGCGCCGCCGCGCAAGCTGGCCGAGCAGTCCGCGCCTTCGCCGTGGCGATCGGCTCCGCCGCCTCCTCCTCCTCCGCAGCCGCCGCAAACGGCGCGCAGCCAATGGCCGATCGGCTCGATTCTCATCTTTGTTCTTTTGCTTGCCGGCATCGCCATCCAGGCCTATCGCGACCTCTCGCGGCCCGATGCCTGGGATTACTGGAAGGACCAGTATGTCTCGCCGAGCCTGACCTCCTCGGTGGTCGCCAAACTCGATCTCGGTGGCGCCGCGCGTGACCGGCGCGCCCTGTTCATCAAGGGAGAGATCGGACCCGGGGCCGCAAGATGGTTCCGCGAGAAACTGGACGAGGCCCAGCTTGCCGCAGGCGACGTGATCCTGATGTCTTCGCCCGGCGGCGATTTGAATCAGGCCGCGATCATGGGCGAGCTCATTCGCTCGCGCGGACTGATTACGGCGGTCGGCACCGCCGATGCCGCGGGCCGCGTCAAACCCTCCTATTGCGCCAGCGCCTGCGTGCTGGTCTATGCCGGCGGCAAGATCCGCATCGGCGTGTTGGGCTCAGGCCTGGGCGTGCACCGGTTTACCACGACAAAGCAAGTGGATGATCCGCTCGCCGAAGCCCAGAAGATATCAGGCGCGGTGCTGGGCTATATGACCAAAATGGGGGTTTCATCGTCGGTCGTGCAGGCGATGTCCGAGACCAAGGACATCCGCTGGCTTGCGCCCAAGGAGGCGCTCGCCATGAACCTCGTCACCGATCCGGTGGGGAAGCCCTGAATCCAAACCCGCATTTGTGATGCGCGACCCCATAATTGCTGTCGTCCCGGCCTTGAGCCGGGACCCATACTCCGCGGCCACGCTAATTCAACAAGGAAGATAACGCTCAGCTCGCTAAACAATTGCGGCCGGTGGCTATGGGCCCCGGCCCAAGGCCGGGACGACGAGAATTATCAGCTAGGCCGTCACGCCTATGTGCAGGTGCGGCAAATAATTGCCTTCCGGGGCATTCTTTAGTCCCCCCTGCCACTGATCTGGGTTATGCAAAGACGCGGCAACCGGTCCGCGTGCGCTGACCCTGCGCGCCAATCGGATTCCACTGCCGGCAAATGCTCGAAACCATGCCCTGGGCGGCCGTTAGGCCAGGTCAGCGGCAGACAACGAGAAGCAGACGCGCGTGCAGCTCTACCTTCCGATCGCCGACATTCCCGTCAATGTTTTCCTCATCCTGGCGATGGGCGCGGCGGTTGGTTTCGTCTCCGGCATGTTCGGCATCGGCGGCGGCTTCCTGATGACGCCGCTGTTGATCTTCGTCGGCATCGCGCCCGCGGTCGCGGTCGCTTCGGTCGCGAGCCACATCGCGGCTTCCTCCTTCTCGGGCGCGATATCCTATTGGAGGCGACGATCCATCGATCCCATTCTGGCGTTGGTCTTGTTGACCGGCGGTACCGTCGGGACGGCGCTCGGGGTCTGGACGTTTACGCTGCTGCGCTCGCTCGGCCAGCTCGATCTGTTGATCGCGACGTCCTACGTCATCCTGCTGACGACGGTCGGCGGGCTGATGTTCTGGGAAGGCCTGCGCGCGCTGCTGCGGGCCCGGCGCGGCGGTGCGGCGGCGATACGCCGTCCCGGCAGCCATGGCTGGATTCACGGCCTGCCGCTGAAGATGCGTTTCAAGCGCTCGAAGATCTACCTGTCGGTGATCCCCGTCGTCGTGATCGGCCTGATCATCGGCTTCATCGGCGCCGTCATGGGCATCGGCGGCGGCTTCATCCTGGTGCCGCTGATGATCTACGTGCTGCGGGTGCCGACTTCGACCGTGGTCGGCACCTCGATGGTGCTGACGCTGGTGACGATGATATTCGCTACCCTGCTGCATGCGGTGACCAATCATCTGGTCGACGCCGTGCTGGCGCTGATCCTGATGATCGGCGGCGTGACCGGCGCCCAGTTCGGCGCCCGCGCCGGCCAGAAGATCCGCGGCGAACATCTGCGGCTGCTGCTCGGGCTTCTGGTGCTCGCCGTCGGTATCCGCTTTGCCGTCGAACTGGTGATCCGGCCGGCTGATCTGTTCACGATCCGGGAAACGGGAGGCGGGGTATGAGCGCGCGCGCCTCGCTGATCGTGGCAAGTCTCGTGCTGGGCGCCGTACTAGCCATTTCGCCGGCCTGCGCCGAGCGGCTGATCGTGTCGGTATCGAACCACCGCGTCACGGTGACGCCGAATTATTCCGGCGAGGAGCTGGTGCTGTTCGGCTCGGTCGAAAAGGACGCGCAGACGCCGGCCGGCCGCAACAATTACGATCTGGTCGTGACCGTCAGCGGACCGCGCGCCGACATGGTGACACGGCGCAAGGAGCGCAGGTTCGGCATCTGGATCAACACCGACTCCCGGCAATTCCTCAAAGTGCCGACGTATCTGGCGCTGTTTTCCAACCGGCCGTTCGACGACATCGCCTCACCCGAAGTGCAGCGGCGGCAGCAACTCGGCCTCAACAACGTGCTGCTGACGCAGCGCGTCGGCCCTGATTTTGCCGACGTCGTGCCCAACGATCCGTTCCGCAGCGCGTTCGTGAGGTTGCGCAAACAGCACGGGCTGTATCGCGAGGAACAATCGGCGGTGACGTTCCTGACGCCGACGCTGTTCCGCACCGGCATTCCGCTGCCGGGCGAAGTGCCGATCGGCACCTACGACGTCGAGATCAAGCTGTTCGCCGATGGCGCGCTGGTCACGCGCACCGAAACCGCGTTCGAGATCGTCAAGGTCGGTTTCGAACAGTTCATCGCCAACGCCGCCCACAACAATGGTCTTGCCTATGGGCTGGTGACGGCCTTCATGGCGCTGATGACGGGCTGGATGGCGTCGATCGTATTCCGGAAGGATTGAACGAGTTCGTGCCCCGGACGCAGCGCAGCGCGTCTTCGCGGTGCGCTGCAGAGCCGGGACGCGATAGCATCATGACATACTCCCCTGCGAAGCGGGACCGGCCACCGCAGCATCAGCGGCTTTGGCGGGCCGCGTCACCAGATAAATCCCGAGCGCCACCGGAATGATCCCGAGCAGGTCGCGGAATTCGACGTGCTCGCCGAGCACGAGGAAGGCGAACAGCATGCCGAGCGGCGGCATCAGGAAGTGATAGGCGCTCGCAGCCGTTGCGCCGCAGACCTTCAACAGGTGGAACCACAGCAAATAGGCCAGGATCGATCCGCCCAGCACCAGGAAGACGAATGCGCCGAGCAGCCGCGCGCTCGGCACGATGTCGCTGACGCTGGAAAACGTGAAGGCGAACGGCAGCAGCGCCAGGCCGCCGGCGAGATTCTGCACGCCGTTGCCGACCCACAGGCTGCCCTTCGGCGCCAGTATCTTGAACAGGATAGTGCCGACCACGATCGAGGCGAGCGACGCCAGCGTGTAGACGATGCCGTCCACGCTGTCTGACCCAACCAACATGCGATGCCAGACGATGAAGCCGACGCCTGATATGCCGAGCAAAAGTCCCGTCACCTTGCGCCAGGTCAGCGCCTCGCCGAGAAACACCGCGGCCGCCACCGCCGTGAACACCGGATTGGCGCTGACGATCAGGCCGCCAAGGCCGGCGGATACGGTTTTGAGGCCGGTGTAGCCAAGCCCGAGATAGAGCGCGTTGTTGGCGACGCCGAGTACGGCGAACACGGCCACGTCGCGCCAGCTGAGCTGCCATCCCTCGCGGCGAAGTGCGGATATGCCGAGGATCAGGACGCCCGCGAGCGAAAACCGCGCCGTGAGCAGGATCAGCGGCGGACAATCGGTGACGCCGATCTTGCCGGCGACGAAGGCAAAGCTCCAGAGCAGGCAGAACAGCGTGATGGTGAGCGGCAGCCAGTTGAAACCGGCGCGGGGAACGGCAATCGAGGACGCGAGCGACATGGAGAGTCTCCTTTGCCCATGATGTAGGCCCGCGCCTTGATATTTAGAAATTAAATGATAAACTGATATCCAGTGGATTTTTGAATACTCGTTTTCTGAAGAGCGGAGGCGAGCCATGGCCATGCTCGATCTGGAACTGCTGCGCAGCTTCGTCTCGGTGGTGGATTCCGGCGGTTTCACTCGCGCCGGCGAGCGCGTCCACCGCACCCAGTCGACCGTCAGCCAGCAGATCAAGCGGCTGGAGGAGGACGTCGGCCAGCCGTTGCTGAACCGGAGCGGCAAGGACGTCACGCCGACCGAGGCCGGCGAGCGGCTGCTGTCCTATGCGCGGCGGCTGCTGTCGCTGGCGGAAGAGGCCCGCGATGTGCTGACGCGCCCCGGCAGTGAAGGCGCGATCCGGCTCGGCGTACCCGAAGATTTTGCCGCCTACCGGCTGGCGAAATTGCTGGCGGCGTTTTCGCGCTCGCATCCCGGGTTGCGGATGGATGTCCGCTCCGACCAGAGCACTTACCTGAAGCGCGACCTCGAACGCGGTGAACTCGATCTGGCGCTGTTCAAGCGCGCCGCTGGCGAGAAAGTCGGCATCGCGGTGTGGCCCGAACGCGTGCATTGGGTGACCAGCAAGAGCCGGCCGCGCGATACCACCACGGGCTCGGTGCCGCTGATCGGCTTTCCCACCGGCTGCCTCTATCGCTCGCGCGCGATCCACGCGCTGGAAAGCGCCGGCCGCGCCTGGCACATGGCCTACACGTCCTCCAGTCTCTCCGGCATCCAGGCCGCGGTTGCCGCCGGCATGGGGCTGAGCATTCTGTCCGAGATGGCGATCCAGGCCGACCATCGCGTGCTGACGGCGAAAGACGGTTTTGCGCCGATCGACCGCACCGAAGTCGCGCTGGTCGCCGCACCGGATGCCAGCCCCGCCACGTTGCGGCTCGCCGATCGGCTGGCGGAGTTTTGCAATACGGTGCAGGCGAAGGCGGCGTAGCCAGTGAAAACCTTGTTCGCTCAATAACGCGAAAACCGGGGTCGTAACCCCGGCTTTCTTTGGTGCGTCGAGATCAGTTTACTTTCATGTTGCCGGCGCCATCGACGTCGCTGGCAGGATTGTATCCGGAGTCGTGCAGGTTCTTGAGGTACACCCGCTGCGAGGGGGCACCGGCCGGCGCAAAACCCCCGGCCATGGAAGCGTTCGCGTCGTGGGGGTGGCGGCGCTGCGTTCCAGCCACCTTGGCTCCGGCCCGTGCATTGTACGCACCGTTTTCAAAATTCGCAGTGCTCGCAGCTGCTGCGCCGCCCGGCTCCGCCATCATCTTGCTGGCGGGGGTTGGGACGCCTTTGTTCAGGTAATCGCGTTCTGGATACATTGCGCAGTCCGTGCACTGCGCAAATGCCGCGGACGTCGCTGCGGATGTCAGAGCGATCGACATCAAGGATGCGGCAACGAGTGTTTTGTAGTTCATGGTATTTGCTCCATGGTTAAGCGAGTCTCAGCTCGCCTTGATTTTGTAATCGACCTGTTGTCTCGGCGGGACAAGCCCGCTCTCCCGCTTAGGTCTTATGCGTTTTTCGATGCAGTCGATGGACCTCGCCGACGCACTTGGAGTCAGCACCAAGAATCCTCGTTAAGCGGCGGCGAAAGGCAGCAAATCCATGTGCGGCTGTCGATGCTTGGTGCAGAGCCGTTGCGCCAATCAACAATGGCTCACCACATAGTGAATTAGCGCTGACTCACGATTTCAAATCCGCGACTGCCGAAATCACGAACGTGTCAACCGCATTACGAAAAGGTAAGTTGGCTCGTATCGAAGGTGAGCTACGATTCGCTGTCGTGAATTCGCATGAACAGTTTGCCGCGTCTCGCGGTTCACTTCACAGGAAACGAGGAAGCGGTCACAGAGCGACAGCAGCAGCGTCGTCCGCTCAATAACACCGCGACGCTGCGATCGCGTGCAGCCTGTTGTCGCCGAGCACATGCGCCATCAGGCCCGGTGTCTGGAAGATCTTTGCAAACGCCGGATCGCGGATGCTGAGGCCGCCGGTATAGGCGCCGAACGCCGGCATTACCGCGCGCTCGCCGTCGCAAGCAAAGCAGCGCCGCTCCATCGCACGGCCGCGGGTGGCGATTCGGGCCTTGGGATGCAGATGGCCGGCGATTTCACCTGACGCGCCCGTGGGCTCATGGCGGAACGTGATGTTGCCGATCGCGACTTCATTGGCGACAACACCGCCGAGATCGGACGGCAACGCCGGATCGTGATTGCCCGCAATCCAGATCCAGTCGCGCCGCGCCTGCATCGCTGACAGCGCCTCGCGGTCGGGCACCGACAGCCGCTCATGCGCATCGCGATCATGAAAACTGTCGCCGAGCGCAATCACCATGCGCGGGTCGTGCCGCGCGATCACGGCGGCAAGCCGGCTCAGCGTCGCCACCGTGTCGTAAGGCGGCAGCAGCACGCCGCGCGCGGCGAAGCTGGAGCCTTTTTCCAGATGCAGGTCGGAAACGACCAGCAGGCGCTGTTCCTGCCAGAACAACGCGCCGGAGAGATCGGCGAGGAAGCTCACATCTGCGATCGAAACTTTCGAAAGCCGCGCCATTTGATCATCGTCCGAAGCTTGCGCCGCTGCCGTCACGTTCTATCCCGTCGCTTCCTTGACCAGTTCCTCTGCGGCTTCCGCCAGCAACTCGTCGGCCGCTTCGCCATAGACTGACTCGCGGCCGATTTCCAGCATCACCGGCACCGCGAGCGGCGAAACACGGTCGAGTTCCCGATGGATGATTCGGCCCTGAATACGCGACAGCATATCACCGAGCCGCTTGAGATCGAGCAGTCCGGTGGCGGCATCGGCGCGCGCGGCGCGCAGCAGCACATGGTCGGCCTGGTGCTTGCGCAAGACGTCGTAGATCAAATCGGTCGAGAACAACACCTGGCGGCGGGACTTCTCCTCGCCGGTGAAGCGCCGCGCGATCAGGCCTGAGATCACCGCACAGGTGCGGAAGGTCCGCTTCATCAGCGCGGATTCGGCGAGCCACGCCTCGAGATCGTCGCCCAGCATGTCCGGATCGAACAGCGCGTTGAGGTCGAGCTTGCCCTGGCGGATCATGAACGACATGTCGCCAAGCCCCCACACCGCGACCGCATATTCATTGGCGACAAAGCCGAGCGGCCGCACCCGCGCCCGCTCCATCCGCCGCGTCAGCAACATGCCGAGCGTCTGGTGCGCCAGCCGCCCCTCGAAGGGATAGCAGATCAGATAATGCTTGTTGCCGCGCGGGAAGGTTTCCACCAAGAGTTCCCGCACCGCCGGCACGCGCGAAAAATGCCGTTGCAGCGACAGCCAGTCACGCACCTGATCCGGCAGCGCGTTCCAGGCGCGCTTGTCGTCGAGCAGCTTGCGGACGCGTTCGGCGAGATAAGTCGACAGCGGAAACTTGCCGCCCGCATAGGACGGCACTTTTGCATCTTTATCGTTGGCGCGGGACACGTAGACTTGATCTTCGGCCAACGCCTCGTAGCGCACCACTTCGCCGCCAAAGGCAAAGGTGTCGCCGACCACCAGCCCTTCGATGAAATATTCTTCGACTTCGCCGAGCATCCGCCCGCCGCGTCCAAGTGCGCCGGTCGAACCGGCACCGCCGCCGCGCGAACGCACCAGACGCACTTTCAGCATCGGTTCTTCGACGATGGTGCCGACATTGAGGCGATAGCTCTGCCGCACACGGGGATTGGCGACGCGCCAGCGGCCTTGCTTGTCCTGCTTGATGCGCGCAAAGCGCTCATAGGTTTTCAGCGCGTAGCCGCCGGTGGCGACGAAATCGACCACGTCGTCGAAATCGGTGCGCGACAAACCAGAGTAAGGCGCCGACGTCAGCACCTCTTCATAGAGCTCATCGGAGAGAAACGGCTCGCCGCAGGCGCATCCCAGCACGTGCTGCGCCAGCACGTCGAGCGCGCCGATCCGCAGCGGCGGGGTATCCTGCGCATTCTCCGCGATGGCATCGATCGCAACTGCGCATTCCAGCACCTCGAAGCGGTTGGCCGGCACCAGCACCGCGCGCGAGGGTTCGTCCAATCGATGGTTGGCGCGGCCGATCCGCTGCATCAGCCGCGAGGACCCCTTGGGCGCGCCGACATTGATCACGAGGTCGATGTCGCCCCAGTCGATGCCGAGGTCGAGCGAGGAGGTGCAGACCACGCCGCGCAGTTTGCCGGCCGCCATTGCGTCCTCGACCTTGCGACGCTGCGCGACGTCGAGCGAACCGTGATGCAGCGCAATCGCCAGGCCGTCGTCGTTCATGCGCCAGAAATCCTGGAACAGCATTTCGGCCTGGCTGCGGGTGTTGACGAACACCAGCGTGGTCTTGTTGCGCTTGATCAGCTCGTACATTTCAGCCATCGCATGGCGGGCGCTGTGCCCCGCCCAGGGCAGGCGCTCCCTGGTGTCGAGCATCTCGACCACGGGCGCCGCGGCGCCGCCGGCAACGACAATGTCGGCGGCTTCTATCTGGCGGTCGCGCTGCGGCACTAAAAACCGCGCCAAGGATTCCGGCTCGGCGACCGTCGCCGACAATCCGATGCCGCGCATCTCGGGCGCCAGCCGCCACAGCCGCGCCAGTCCCAGCGACAACAGATCGCCGCGCTTGGAGGTGACCAGCGCGTGCAATTCGTCGAGCACGATGCGCTTCAACGAACCGAACAGGAACGGCGCGTCGTCGGAGGACAACAGCAGCGCCAGTTGTTCGGGCGTGGTCAGCAGAATATCGGGCGGATAGCGGCGCTGCCGCTGCCGGCGCGACACCGGCGTATCGCCGGTGCGGGTCTCGACCTTGATCGGGAGGCCCATCTCGGCGATCGGCGTCTCCAAATTGCGCGCGATATCGACCGCGAGCGCCTTCAAGGGCGAGATGTAAAGGGTGTGCAGGCCGCCGGTGCGCTTGACCCCACGGCCGGTGGAGATGACGGCGCTTCGTGCAAATGGTGCCGCGCCAAGCTCGCTCTTCTCCCCTCCCCCCGCGCGCGAAGCGCGTGGCGGGGAGGGGTCGGGGGTGGGGGGTAGTGCGGCAGCTTCGGTGTCAAAATGGACAGCAGAATTCGCGGAGACACCCCCCACCCCCGACCCCGAGAGCGAGCTTCGCTCGCCTCGGACCCCGCCGCTTCGCGGGTGGAGGGGAGAAGAACGCATCGCGGATGACAGAGCACTCAGTTCCACCAGCGTCGGCAGAAATCCCGCCAGCGTCTTGCCGGCGCCGGTCGGCGCGATCAGCAGCGCCGAGCGATCGTCCCGCGCCTTCGCTAGCAATTCCAGCTGATGTTCACGCGGCGACCAGCCGCGCGACGCGAACCATTGAAGGAAGCGGTCGGGCAGCAGCGCGGCCGGCTCGGCCGGTGTGAGGCTCAGGATTCGGGGCGGCACAAAACAAGAACTAAGCCGTCAGGGCCGCCACGTCGAGGGGTATCAACCTCGCCCCGCTTGCGGGGAGAGGTCGGATTGCCCCCGTCGTCATGGCCGGGCTTGTCCCGGCCATCCACGTCTTTCTTACCTTGCGTTCATAAAAGCCGTGGATGCCCGGGACAAGCCCGGGCATGACGAGTTGAGAGAGACCTACTCCGTCACCGGCTTGTCGGAAATATCCCAGTCCTTGCCGTTGAACTGCGAGATGAAGAGCGTCTTCATCGGCGTGTAGTCCTCCGGCGTGTAGCTGAAATTGACGCCGTCGAGGAAATACGGCGAGTGGAAGCCGGCCAGTGTCGTCGCTTGTTTCAGCACATTGGCGCGGGTGAGATCGTCGCCGCAGCGGCGCAGGATTTCCGCCATCGACGCCACCTGGCCGTAGCCGGCGAAGGCGATGGTGTTGTCGGGATCGACATTGGGCAGATATTTCTTGCGCAGCGCCTCGAACGCCATCACGTCTGGATCGTTTTCCCAGCGCGGCACGCCGACTTCCTTGGCGTAGCGGATGGCCACGATGCCGGTGGCGTTCTCGAAACCGGCGGCGCTGAGGATCGAACGTCCGGTCGATCCCGCCGACAGCAATTGCAGCGGCTTCCAGCCGAGCTCGACCACCTTGCGGATCGACTGCGACGAAGCCTTGCCGGTCGAGATGTTGTAGAAAGCGTCCGCGCCCGACTTCGATAGATTGATCAACTGCGAATCGATGGTCGGCTCGGTCAGATCGTAGCTCTGCTCCATGATCACCTTGGCGGTGCCGCCGGCTTCCTCCAGAACCTTCTTGAACGGCGCCAGGAAATCGCGGCCGAAATCGTCGTTCTGGTAGAGAATGCCGATTTTGGCATTCGGCTTCGTCGCCACGACGTATTTGGCGAGAATGCGCGCCTCGGTCGGATAGAGCGGCAGGCCGGCCATGGTCCATTTGAAGTTCTTCGGATCGTTCCATTTCGAGGCGCCGGTGTTGAGCATCAGCTGCGGCACGCCTTTGTTGTTGAGGTATTTGTGCACGGCGGTCTGCGGCGCGGTGCCGAGCGAGCCGAACAGCGCCAGCACTTCGTCATTCTCCACCAGCCGCCGCGTCGCTTCCACGCATTTCGGCGCGCTGTAGCCGTCGTCCATGGTGAGGAATTTCACCTTGCGGCCGTTGATGCCGCCCTTTTCGTTCAGCATCTGGAAATAGGCTTCGCCGACCCGGCCGAGCACGCCATAGAGCGAGCCGGGACCGGAATGCGGCACGGTCTGTCCGAGCTTGATTTCGGTATCGCTCGCGCCCGGATCGTATTTCTTCTCGGCCGCCCAGACGAACGGGGCGGGCAATACGGAAGCCGCGAGGGCGGATAGCGCGGTGGCGCCGAACTCACGGCGTGTTTGCTTGTTTTTCATTGTTGTTTCTCCCATCTGTTGTTCTTCATTGGTTGTTGTCGATGCCTGAATGCAGCGATCTGTCATTCAGGTTGTGCGGATCGAAATTGGCTTCGACTTGCGCTGCGTGAGCCGGTACTCCCGGCAACTTACTCGTCCCGGCCTTCTCATTGGTTGTGAGATTCCGGCTGCTCGTTTCCTTCCGCCATTGCCCGAACTTCGTCGAATGCGGAATGGACATGCTTTTGCACCAGAGCCGCCGCCCGGGTTTCGTCCCTGTCGGCAATGGTGGCGACGAACTCCTGATGATCGGCCAGTGAGCGGCGGCGAATGACCGGGGACGAGAAATACTTCTGCCGCCACTGAAAGCTCATCAGAAACAAAGGCGTCAGCGTTCGGACGATGATGGCGTTCTGGCTGGCCGCAGCCATTGCCAGGTGAAACTCGACATCTTCATTGGCGACGTTGAGTTCAGCCTGCACCCGACTGGAATAATTGGCGACCAACTCGCGCAACCTGTTGAGATCGGCATCCGTCCTGCGCGCGCATGCGAGGCGGATCGCATGGGTTTCAAATATGACGCGGGCCTCGCTCACATCGCGCATGGTGCGTTCGTCAAACGGCAGATCCAGATTGGCCTGGATGACCAGGGAGTCGAGCCCGCTGTCTTCGAGCGCGTTGCGCAGGAAAATGCCGGACTTCGGCCGGCGCTCGGTCAGCCGCAGCGCGTCAAGCACCGCCAGCGCTTCCCGCACCGAGCTGCGGGTGACGCCAAAGCGATCCGACAGCTCGCGCTCCGACGGCAACCGGTCGCCCTTCTGCAATCGGTGATGGCGAATGAACTCGATGGTCCGCTTGACCGCTCGCGATCCTTCGCTTGCTTGCTGAGGCACGCTCATCTGATCCTACCAATCTGGTATGACCAGATTGGTATATCCTCGCCGGTTTGTCCAGCCTGCCCGCGCGGGCAAGCTTCACGGGCCGAACAGTGCAGTCAGCCCGTGGTCGCGACCGCCACCAGGCCCGGCACGGGCAGGTTGTCCTCGGTGCGCGCCGAGCGAGTTTCGAGCAACGACAATGTGAGGCCGGCCGCTTCCACCGCTTCGCGCACATGAGCCGCTGCGTGGGCATAGCGCAGGCCTGCGCCGAGAATGACGCCTTCGCCGGCATGCGTCTCGGTCGTGAAGGCGAACAGGCCGCCGGCGGCCAGCACGCGGCTTGATTCCGCCAGCACCGGCGCGAGATCGGCGACATAGATCATCACGTCGGCGGCCAGGATGAGATCGGCGCTGCTGTCAGGCCTCACGCGCAGACCTTGCACGATGTCGCCGACTTCAAGCTCCGCATACGAGCCGGTCGCACGGGCCTGCTCGATCATGCGCGGCGACAGATCGATGCCGATGAAATGATCGACCTCCCTGGCGAAGGCCGTGGCAACGAGCCCGGTGCCGCAGCCGAGATCGATGGCGCGCTTGAAGAAGGCAGGCTTGCGGGCGGCCGCGCGCACCGACAACACCGCCTTGAACAGCAGGTCCGGGCCGCGATAACCGAGATCGTCCACCAGCGCGGCGTTGAACCGCCGCGCGTATTGGTCGAACAGCACCTGCACATAGCCTTGCGGCATTGCGGCCAATGGTTCGGCGCCGAGCCGCATCAGCCGCAGGCGGGCGCCATGACGATCATCGCGATCACCGTCCCACGCCTTGCGAAACGCCGCGACCGCCGCATCGCGCTCGCCGAGCGTTTCTCTGATATCGCCGAGCGTGAACCAGGCCGTGACGAAGTTCGGCGCCAGATCCGTCGCCTGCAGCAGCAGGTCGGCGGCGCCGGGCAGATCGCCCTTCATTTGCAGGTCGCGCGCAAAATCATAACGGCGATCGGCCATCAGATCGCCGGAGGTCAGGAATATTCGCGTGGGCATGGGCTCTATGGGGCAGGTATAAATCGGGGCAATGCGCCCTATATAACCAAGATGCGTCCACAAGACATCCTGCTGCCAGCTCCCGCCGGTTTGTGCTGCAAGCCCGGTGGCTTCCATATCGATCCGGTCCGGTCCGTCGAGCGCGCCGTGATCACCCACGGCCATTCCGACCACGCCCGTCCCGGCCATGGCGCGGTTCTGGCGACGCAAGAGACGCTCGACATGATGCGGCTGCGCTATGGCGATAATTTCGCAGGCTCCACGCAGGCGATCGCCTATGGCGAGGAACTCCGGCTCGGCGACGTCAAGATCAAATTCCATCCCGCCGGCCACGTGCTGGGCTCGGCGCAGATTGCCGTCACCTGCAAGGACACCTGCATCGTCGCCTCGGGTGACTACAAGGACGCTTCGGATCCCACCTGCACGCCGTTCGAAGTGGTGCCATGCGACGTCTTCATCACCGAGGCGACGTTCGGCCTGCCGGTGTTTCGCCATGGCAACGCGGCCGATGAAGTGAAGAAGCTATTGGCTTCCGTGACGCTGTTCCCGGAGCGAGCTCATCTGGTCGGCGCCTACTCGCTCGGCAAGGCGCAGCGCGTGATCGCGCTGCTGCGCGAGGCCGGCTACGACGCGCCGATCTACCTGCATGGCGCGATGGAAGCGATCACGCACTATTATCAGAGCCGCGGCGTTGCGCTCGGCGAGCTGCGTCCGGCCAAGGGCGTTAAGAAGGCGGACCTCGCCGGCACCATCACGCTGGCGCCGCCGTCGGCCACCTCTGACATCTGGACGCGGCGCTTCCCCGATCCGGTCACGGCGTTTGCCTCGGGCTGGATGCGGGTGCGGGCCCGTGCCCGCCAGCGCGGCATCGAACTGCCGCTGGTGATTTCCGATCACGCCGACTGGGACGGGCTGACCGCGACGATTGAGGCCACCGGTGCCGGCGAGATCTGGGTCACCCACGGCCAGGAAGACGCGCTGGTGCATTGGTGCAAGACCAAGGGCCTCGCCGCGCGGCCGCTCGATCTGGTCGGCTACGGCGACGAGGACGAGCACGAGCCGCCGCCAGCCAACGAGGCCGAGGCATGAACCGCTTCGCCGAATTGCTGGACCGCCTCGCCTATGAGCCCGGCCGCAACAACAAGCTGCGGCTGCTCACGGCGTATTTTCGCGAGACTGATGATCCCGACCGCGGCTATGCGCTGGCGGCGCTGACCGGCGCGCTGTCGTTCAAGCACGCCAAGCCCGGCCTGATCCGCGACCTGATCACCGACCGTGCCGATCCCGTGCTGTTCGGCCTGTCCTACGATTATGTCGGCGATCTCTCCGAGACGGTGGCGTTGATGTGGCCGAAGGTCTCGGCCAGTCACGATAGATCTTCCCCCCTCCCCCCGCGAAGCGGCGGGGAGGGGTCGGGGGTGGGGGGTGTCTCCGCAAGAACCGCTGCATCTGCGATTGCCGCACCACCCCCCACCCCCGACCCCTCCCCGCCACGCGCTTTGCGCGTGGAGGGAGGGGAGAAGACGATCGGCCACAACAACCCTCCCCCTCCCACGCTGTCCGAAGTCGTCACCACGCTGCGCACCCTCGGCAAGACCGAGCTTCCAAGACAGCTCGCGCGCTGGCTCGATGAGCTCGACGAGACCGGCCGCTGGGCGCTGCTAAAGCTGGTTACCGGCGCGATGCGGATCGGCATTTCGGCGCGGCTCGCCAAGACCGCCGCGGCCAATCTCGGGGACAAGGACGCCCACGACGTCGAGCTGATGTGGCCGGGATTGAGCCCGCCCTATCTCGACCTGTTCGCTTGGCTGGAGGGGCGCAGCGAGAAACCGGTCAATCGCGATCCGACACCGTTCCGCCCTGTGATGCTGGCGCATGCGATCGAGGATGCGGATTTTGCCAACCTCGACCCCGCCGACTTCATCGCGGAATGGAAATGGGACGGCATCCGCGTGCAGGCGGTGAGCGGCCGCGACGAGCGCGGCCACATCCAGGCGCGGCTCTATTCGCGCACGGGTGAGGACATCACCGGGAGTTTTCCGGACCTCGTTCCATCGCTGCATCTGCAAGGATCTTCAAGTTTCGCCATCGACGGCGAGTTGCTGGTGCTGCGCGAGGGCCGCGTGCAGACGTTCAACGTGCTGCAGCAGCGCCTGAACCGCAAGGTCGTCTCGCCAAAACTGATCAAGGAGTATCCGATCCATTTGCGCGCCTATGACCTGCTCGGCGACGACGAGAACGATTTGCGCGAGCTGCCGTTCATCGAACGCCGCGCGCGGCTGGAGGCATTCATCAAGAAGCTCGACGATGCCAGGATTGATCTGTCGCCGACGGTGGCTTTCGACAGTTGGGATCAGCTCACCGCGGCGCGCGCCGATCCGGCCCAAGCCGGCGCCGGCGAGGATGCCGACGCCGTCGAAGGCGTGATGCTGAAACGCCGCGACGCCGCCTATCTGCCGGGCCGCCCCAAGGGCCAATGGTGGAAGTGGAAACGCGACCCGCATCTGATCGACGCCGTGCTGATGTATGCGCAGCGCGGCCACGGCAAGCGCTCGTCCTATTATTCGGACTACACGTTCGGCGTCTGGACCTCGGGCGAGGACGGCGAACAGCTGGTGCCGGTCGGCAAGGCCTATTTCGGCTTCACCGACGAGGAATTGCTGCAGATCGACCGTTTCGTCCGCCGCAACACCACCGAAAAATTCGGGCCCGTGCGCCACGTCGTGCACGAGCCCGACCAGGGTCTGGTGCTGGAGGTCGCCTTCGAGGGGCTGGCGCGCTCGCCGCGGCATAAATCCGGCGTCGCGATGCGGTTTCCGCGCATCAGCCGGCTGCGCTGGGACAAGCCGCCGCGCGAGGCCGACCGGCTGGAAACGCTGGAGCGGATGCTGAAGAGCGAGACCGGCATTACCGCGCCTTAATCCGGCCAGCCATTGACGCACTGAGATGGGTTCCCCATCTGCTGTCCGCGGTAGTGGATTCTTGTTTTGACGCGTTTTCTTCACGCGAACCGGTATCCACTTCGCTCGAAAACGCTACAATGCGCGGGCGTGACCCGCAGGAGAGATCGATGCCCAACGACGTCAGGGATTTGCCGGCCAGCAATGACGGCCTGAACCGCTTTCTCGGCGGCTCGCCGCTGGCGGTGGCATTCCGGTTGATCCTGCTGTCGGTTCTGGTCGGCGTGGTGCTCGCCGCTGTCGGCTTCGATCCCTGGAACATCCTGCAAAGCATCCGCATGCTGTTCCAGCGGCTCTGGGATCTCGGCTTTGACGCCGTCAACTGGTTGTGGCGCTACTTCCTGCTCGGCGCCGTGATCGTGATTCCGGTCTGGCTGTTGTCGCGGCTGTTCGGCAGCCCGCGCGGGCGCTAAATCTCCTCGACGGCATGGTCGTTGAGCTCTAGCCATGCATTCGCCGGCCGCTCCCTCGAAAGTCACGACGGCGCAGGTATTTGCCATCGCGGGTCCCGCGATGATCGCGAACCTGACGACGCCGCTGATCGGCATCGTCTCGACCACGGCGATCGGCCGGCTCGGTGACGCCACGCTGCTCGGCGGCGTGGCGGTCGCCTCCGTGCTGTTCGACTGCCTGTTCTGGCTGTTCGGATTCCTGCGCATGAGCACGGTGGCGTTTACCGCGCAGGCGCTCGGCGCCGGCGACACGCAGGAACTACGCGCCATCCTGCTGCGCGGATTCATCGCCGCCGCGCTGGTCGGCGCCGCGCTCATCCTGCTGCAGATCCCGCTCGCCAGCCTCCTGCTGGAGGCGATGGGCGGCAGCGAAGGCGTTACGCGCGCGGCGAAAACCTATTTCACGATTCGGATATGGTCGGCGCCGCTGGCGCTCGGCAATTATGTCATGCTGGGCTGGCTGATCGGACAGGCCCGCGCCAAACTGGCGCTCGGCACGCAGATCACCATCAACCTGATCAATGCGGCAGCCACCGCGCTTTTGGTGCTGGTGCTCGACTTCGGCATTGCCGGCGCGGCGATCGCGGCCGTGATCGCGGAAGCGGCCGGGCTCCTGCTCGGCATACTTATCGCGCGGCGCCTTTCCCGTGGGCAACCGGCCATCTTGCGCGCGACGCTGTTCGACCGCACAAAGCTGATGCGGCTATTGGCGGTCAATCGTGACATCCTGATTCGCACCGCGGCGTTGATCGCAGCCTTCCTGTTCTTCACCGCGCAGGGCGCCCGCGCCGGCGACCTGACGCTGGCAGCCAATGCGGTGTTGAACAATTTCCTGATGATCAGCGCCTTCTTCCTCGACGGCCTTGCCAACGCCGCCGAACAGCTCTGCGGCCGCGCCTATGGCGGGCGCGACAGAAGCGGATTCGCCGGTGCGGTCAAACTGGTCGTGATCTGGGGCTTTGGCTTTGCGCTCGCCGTCGCCGCCGTCTTCGCCCTGTTCGGTCCTTCCCTGATCGACATCATGACGGCGAGCGCCGACGTGCGGCGCATCGCGCGCGATTATCTGCCGTTCGTGATCTTCGCGCCGCTGCTCGGCGTGTTCGCCTTTGCCTTTGACGGGGTCTATATCGGCGCCACCTGGGCGCGCGACATGCGCAACCTGATGCTGCTGTCGCTTGCGATATTCCTGGGCGCGTGGCTGGCGCTGCGATCGTTCGGCAATGCCGGACTGTGGGGCGCGCTATTGGTGCATTACGCCGCCCGCGGCGGGCTTGAGGCGCTGCGTTATCCGGCGCTGTTGAAGAAGTCGTTTGGGGCGTGAATTCTTTCTTCCCTTCTCCCCTTGCGGGAGAAGGTGGCGCGAAGCGCCGGATGAGGGGTCTCTATCCACATCTTGAAATCTTACCGTGAGGAGAGAACCCCTCACCCGTCTTCGCTTCGCGAAGCCACCCTCTCCCACAAGGGGAGAGGGGAAGATCACTGCACAGGCCATTCCTCGGCGGTGATGGTCGCGGCATCGGCGCCGACGATTTCCGCAAGCGAATCGCGCCCCGTGCGCAGCAAGGTCGAGGACAGATCGTTCTTGATGTCCTCGACCAGCCCGAGGCCCTTGTAGATCAGCGATGAATAAAGCTGGATCAGGCTGGCGCCGGCGCGGATTTTGGTCAGCGCGGCACCTCCGCTGTCGATGCCGCCGACCCCGATCAGCGGGAAGGCGCCTTCGGCACGCACATAGGTTTCCGCCACCATCCGCGTCGACAGCCGGAACAGCGGCCGTCCCGACAGGCCACCCTGCTCCTTGGCCCGGCCGGATTCGCGCAAGCTCGAGGGCCGTGCCAGCGTGGTGTTGGCCACGACCATGCCGTCCACCCGGCGCGAGCGCGCGATGTGCACGACATCGTCGAGTTCGGCCAGACTCAAATCCGGCGCGATCTTGAGCAGCACCGGGGAATCGCCGGCATTCTTGCGCACCCGCTCGCGCGCATCGATCACCCGGGCGAGGAGATCGTCGAGGGCTGCCGATTGCTGCAGATTGCGCAGGCCCGGCGTGTTCGGCGAGGAGACGTTGACGGTGAAATAGCTCGCGACCGGCGCAAAGGTCTCGATCAGCTTGACGTAATCGGCGGTGCGGTCGGCCGAATCCTTGTTGGCCCCGACATTGACGCCGACGATGCCGGAAAGATGCGCGCGCGAGGCGAGCCGCCGCAGCACGATCTCCGCCCCGTCATTGTTGAAACCCATCCGGTTGATCACGGCCTCGTCGCGTTCCATCCGGAACAGCCGCGGCCGCGGATTGCCGACTTGCGGTTTGGGCGTCACCGAGCCGATCTCGACGAATCCAAATCCCAGCCGCAGCAGCGCGTCGGGCGCTTCCGCGCTCTTGTCGAAACCCGCGGCCATCCCGATCGGATTGGGAAAGTTCAGGCCGAAGGCGCGCACCGCCAGCTTCGAATCATCCGGCTTTGAGCGGATCGGCGGCAGCAGCCGCAGGCCCTGGATGGCCATGCGATGCGCATCCTCCGGATCGAACCAGCGCAGCAGCGGCAGTGAAAAGGCGTCGAAGGCGCGGATCACGGCGCAAGCTCCGGAATGTCATGATGGCCGTCGGACCGCGCCCGCATGTCGAGGATGGCGGTGACGGCGCCGAGATCGAGTTCGCCATAGAGATGTGGGAACAATTCGTCGTTGCGCGAGGGTTCCCAGCGCAGGCTGTCGCCCAGCGCATCGGCGTCGACCGCGATCAAGAACAGCCCGGTCTGGCCGAAATAATGTTTCCGCGCGGTCTCGGCGACCTGGGACGCTGTGGAAAAATGGATGTAGCCGTCGCGCAGATCGTCCGCGCTGCCCCGATAGACGCCTTGCCGCTCGGCCTCGCGCCAGGCCGAGGCGGGGCTGATTTTGTAGATCGTGGGCACTCGCCGGCATTCCCTGTTTGTCGTTGAGTCTCTTGGGATTTTTCCCGGGATTCCGGGTCGGCGCAGACCGTAAAGGCGGCTGGGGCTGAACTCAAGCGCCGCCGCGCCGTCCGGCCAGCCTGGAATTTGCGGAAATCCCGCGTTTCAGGTAATAATTCCTAAACACGACGTTGAGTGATCCCATGGCCAAGCCAACCAAAGCCCGCATTCTCACCCACGGCCAGGTCTGGACCGCGCTCGACCGGCTCGCCGAGCGCGCCGGGCTGTCGCCCTCGGGCCTTGCCAAGCGCTCCGGCCTCGACCCGACCACCTTCAACAAATCCAAACGCATTACGGGCGACGGCCGCGAACGCTGGCCCTCGACCGAATCGGTTTCCAAGGCGCTGGCCGCCACCAATTCCTCGATCGACACGTTTGTGCAGCTGATCGGCGATGGCGCGCGCAGCCAGCAATCGGTGCCGATGCTCGGCCTCGCCCAAGCCGGCAGCAGCGGCCATTTCGACGACAGCGGTTTTCCCGCCGGCAAGGGCTGGGATGAGGTGGCGCTGCCCGCCGCGGGCGACGAGCACGCCTACGCGCTGGAAATATCCGGCGACTCGATGAAGCCCGCCTACCGCGACGGCGACATCATCGTGGTCTCGCCGGGCACACCGATCCGGCGCGGCGACCGCGTGGTGTTGAAGACCAGCGATGGCGAGGTGTTGGTGAAGGAATTGAAGCGCCGCACCACCAGGACGCTGGAGCTGCAATCGCTGAACCCGGCGCAGGCCGACCGCGCGCTCGACGCCGACGACGTCGAATGGATCGCGCGGATCGTGTGGGCGAGCCAGTAGGTTTGTCCCCGGCTCCGGATGTCCTGCAGGATGTGCTGGAAGATTCCCTTCACATCGTTCTGTGCGGGATGGCTGCAGGGACGGCATCAGCCAAAGCAAGGGCCTACTACGCGCACAAGCAGAACAAGTTCTGGAAAATTCTTTACGAGATCGGGCTGACGCCGACGCTGCTGCAGCCGCACCAGTACCGCGATCTGCTGCAGCACCGGATCGGCCTCACTGATCTCGTGAAGACGCACTCGGGAATGGATCACCAGATCCCGGTATCCGAACTCCGACTCGATGCGAGATCTCGCCTGAGCAATTCAATTGCGGCATTCCGGCCAAAATTCCTGGCGTTCACGAGCAAGGCGGCCGGACAGGGATTTCTCGGCGGCAAGCGCGATTACGGCGAGCAGGCTGAGCGGATCGCCGACACCAGGATCTGGATTTTGCCATCCACATCAGGCGCGGCGAATGGAAGCTGGCGACCGGAAGTGTGGCACGCGTTTGCGGATGCGGTGCGGGCTGCTGCGGATTGACGATTGTAGGGTGGGCAAAGCGAAGCGTGCCCACCAAACAAGATCACGAATGTAGATGGTGGGCACGGCGCAAGAGCGCCTTTGCCCACCCTACGCCTGCTCCGAACTACGTCGCGTAATCTGGCTCTTTGCGATCAAGCATTCGCTTCAACGCATCGAAGTGCCGCTGTGCTGGCGTCGGTCCCTTGTAGAGACGCTCGTCCTTGTATTCGCGCTGGGTCTTCTCAACCACGGGCGCGGGAAGCTGCTTCAGCCTCTGCCCGGTCCACATCGCGTAGATCTGCACCTGCGCGGCGCGCTCGACGTAATAGAGCATGTCGTAAGCGTCGGCGACGGTCGCACCGACCGTCGAGATGCCGTGATTGGCCATGAACAGCACCTGCTTGTCGCCGATCACCTTCGCCAGGCGGGCGCCTTCGGCGGGATCGACGGCCGGGCCGGTATATTCGTCGTCATAGGCGATGGCGCCTGACAGCCCGACCTCGGTCTGGCCGATCTCCTTGATGCGCGGGTCATCGAGGCGCGTCAGCGCGCTGGCATAGGGCATGTGGGTGTGAAACACCGCTTTGGCCTGCGGCAGCGCCTTGTGGATCGGGGCGTGGATGCAATAGCAGGAGCGCTCGACCTCGCCCTCGCCGCGCTTGACCTCACCGTCGTCGATGCCGACTTCCATGAAGGACGAGGCCGTGACCTCGGACCAATGCATGCCGAACGGGATCTGGTAGTAGCGGTCGCTGCGGCCCGGCACCGTGTAGGTCAGATGGTTGAAGATGCCTTCGGAAAAACCCTGGTTGAAGGCGAGACGATGCGCGGCCGCCAGATCGACCCGCGCCTGCCATTCGTCGGCGCTGGTATCATTGCGCAAGTCCGGCGAAACCCTGAACTGCATGCGTCTGCTCCCAATGTTGCCCGCCTCTCCACGGAGGCTTGATGGCGGATAGTCTAGCGCAATTCGGTGCAGGCCGCGGTTGAAATTGCGGCGGGCCTGCCATCTGGATTTGCGGTTCGCGGTCACAGTGAGATGATACGTTACGAAGCCCAACTCTATCGTCGTCCCGGCGAAGGCCGGGACCCATAACCACCAGCGATAATTGTTTTTGCACGCAGGTCGTTATCTTCCTTTTTCAACAACATCGGCCGCGGCGTATGGGTCCCGGCCCCCCGTGCGCAATTGCGCACTAGTCCGGGACGACATCGGGGCTACGCACTCCGCGCCAGCGCGCCGTCGATCATCGCCACCGCATTGGCCAGACCGTACACCGCGACGAACGAGCCGAAGCGCGGGCCTTTTTCCTGACCGAGCAGCACCTGATAGAGCATGTTGAACCAGTCGAGCGAGACGCCCGGCCTGCCGTCCTTGCCCTTCTTGACGAGATCGAGGAACGGCTCGCGGCGGCCGATTTCGTAGACCACGTTCTGGATCTCTTCCGCCGTCGACGTCGCCGGCAATTGCGACAGCGCGTCGCGCAGATCCTGCAGCGCCACCCGCTCGCCATCGGTCGGCTCGCGGAATTTTTTGGTCGGCGCCACGAAGTCGCGATAATAATTGATGGCGTAGCCGACCAGCGCGTCGAGCTTCGGATGCGTCTGCGGCGTCACGCCGGGACGATAACGTCCAATAAAACCCCACAGCGTTTCGGCGTTCTCCGCATTCGACGACGACACCAGCGTCAGCAACAGCTGGAACGTGACCGGCATGTCGGCCTTCGGCGGCTGGCCGGCATGGATGTGCCAGACCGGATTTTGGAGCTGCTGCTTGGCATCCTGCCGCGGCAAGCCGTCGAGGAATTGCTGGTAGTCATCGACGTTGCGCGGGATCACGTCGAAATGCAGCCGCTTCGCCGCCTTCGGCTCGCGGTACATGAACAGCGACAGCGATTCCGGCGACGCATAGCGCAGCCATTCGTCGATGGTGAGGCCGTTGCCCTTCGACTTGGAAATCTTCTGGCCCTGTTCATCGAGAAACAGTTCGTAGTTGAAGCCTTCCGGTGGCGTGGCGCCGAGCGCCCGGGTGATCTGGCCCGAGAGCTTCACCGAGTCGATCAGATCCTTGCCGGCCATCTCGTAGTCGACGCCGAGCGCGACCCAGCGCATCGCCCAGTCGGCCTTCCACTGACACTTCACATTGCCGCCCGTGACCGGGGTTTCGACCTCTTCGCCGCTGTCCGGGTCGACATAGGTGATCGTGCCGGCGGCGATATCGCGACGGATCATCGGCACCTGCAGCACGACGCCTGACGTCTTGCTGATGGGCAGGAACGGCGAATAGGTCGCGCGCCGGTCCGGCCCCAGCGTCGGCAGGATGATCGCCATCACCTTGTCATAGGCGGCGAGCATCTTGAGCAGCGTCGCGTCGAAGCGGCCCGATGTGTAATAGTCGGTCGAGCTTGCAAACTCGTAGTCGAAGCCGAAATGATCGAGGAACGCGCGCAGGCGCGCGTTGTTGGCGGCGCCGAACGAAGGGTGTTCGTTCGAGAACGGATCCGGCACGCGCGTCAGCGGCTTGCCGAGATGAGCCGCCATCATGTCGCGATTGGGGACATTGTCCGGCACCTTGCGCAAGCCGTCCATGTCGTCGGAGAACGCCAGCAGCCGCGTCTTGATCTTGTCCTCGGTCAGCACGCGAAAGGCATGGCGCACCATGGTGGTGCGCGCGACCTCGCCGAAGGTGCCGATATGCGGCAGCCCCGACGGGCCGTAACCGGTCTCGAACAGCACCTCGTCCTTCGGGCTCTTTTTCAGCCGCGCGACAATCGCTTTCGCCTGCTCGAACGGCCAGGCGTTGGATTGTTCGGCGAGCGCGCGCAAATCGCTCGGGCTGGCGGCAGGGTCGATGGTGGACATTTAGACGAGCTTTCTCCGAAGGGCCGGGAAACGGGCTTGGTATTATAGACTCGTAGGGTGGGCAAAGCGAAGCGTGCCCACCACAACGTTCAGCGAGTAAGATGGTGGGCACGGCGCAAGCGCGCCTTTGCCCACCCTACGAATCCAAATCCAGCGTCAGAACGGACTGATCGAGAAATAACGCAGCCACAAATCCGTATAGCGGCCTTTTTCCCAGAGCCGGAACAGCGCCCAGTTAAGCGACTGCCGCAGCAGATCGTTGCCCTTGCGGACCGCGATGCCGATGCCCTCGCCGAAATAGCGGCTCTCGACGAACGGCCCGCCCGAGAAGGCGCAGCATTCGCCTGAATCGGTGCCGTTGATCCAGAACGCCAGCGCGATCGCGTCGCCGAAGATGAAGTCGACCTCGCTCCGCCGCAAAGCCAGCCGCAGCGCCTCGTCATTGGGGTACGATTTGATCTCGGCGTCGGTGAACATCGCCTTCAGATAGGCCTCATGCGAAGTGCCGGCGATGGCGCCGATTTTCTTGCCTTCGAGATATTCGGGACGCACCTCCGGCATCACGGCGTCGCGCCGCGACACGAAGCGCGCCGGCGCGCGGTAATAGGGGTCGGTGAAATCGATGCGGGCGCGCAATTGCGGCGTCACCGCCATCGACGCGATGATGGCGTCGCCGCGGTTGCTGGTGATGGCGTCGATCAGGGTCTCGAACCGGCGCATCTGGATGGTGCAGGTGACCTTGATCTCGTCGCACAGCGCGCGCGCCAGATCGACGTTGAAGCCGGCCGGATTGCCGTCGGGACCGGTGAAGTTGAACGGCGGATAGTCGGTTTCGGTCAGGAACCGGATCACGGTCAGGCGCGACAAATCAGGCCGGTCCGGACGCCGCCTCGGGTCCCAGAAGCCTGGCACCGCCTGCGGCGCCGCCTCGACCGCAGGCCGCGGCGCGGTTTGTGCGGACGCCTCACCGGGCAGCATGGCGGCCAGCGCAGCCGCGATCGTCAACCCGGTCAGCAGGCTGCGGACCGATTTTGGCAATCTGGCGCTTTGTAACAAGGCTGGCTGGTGGGGCATTGCCGGCGTTTTGTTGTGGAATTGGATGGCCTTATAGACCATCCGGCATCCGATGCGAGGCCGTTTTGCGGGGCTCTGGTACGGCTCAGAGGTATTTCTTCAGATCGGTCGCAGCTTCCTGGGGCGTCCGCTTCAGGTTGAACGGCGAGACGAAGCGGCCGTCGCGATCCATCAAATAGATCAGCGCAGTATGGTCCATGGTGTAGTCGCCGTCCTTGAGCGGGACCTTCTTGGAATAAACCCGGTAGGCCGACAGCACCTTGGCCACCGCCTCGGGGTTGCCGGTCAGGCCCTTCAGATGCGGGTCGAAGCTGGAGAGATATTCCTTCATCGCGGCCGCGGTGTCGCGCTCCGGATCAACCGAGACGAAAAAGGCGTTGACCCGGTCGGCGTCCTTGCCCATCGCCTTCAGCACTTCGGAGATCTCGAACAGCGCGGTCGGGCACACATCGGGGCAATGGGTGAAGCCGAAGAAGATCAGCGTCGGCCGGCCCTTGAGATCCTTGTCGGTCACGGTCTGGCCGGCCTGGTCGGTCAGTTGAAACGGCCCACCGATCGCGGCCGGCGCCGTGACGGTGCGCAGACCACCGAGCGCCCACAGCATGATCAGGAGGCCAACCAGCAGGCTGACGGCAAAGGATGCGACAATCACCAGCGGTCGGATGCTCCGGTCCATGTAAAAAATTCCCTATGTCCGGATCAGAAGCAGGCTGAAATACCGGCGGCGATCATTTCAAAAAACACCGTGGTCCCGTAGTGGAACCAGAGCGCTGCGGCGCCGCATACGGCCAGCCCGCCGAGGCTGGCGGCGCCCCAGACGATCGCGGACGCCACCCCGCCCTGCGGCCGGGGTGCCGCGATCATCCCATGCTGGGTGGAAATCGGCTGAACCATGGGGTTCAGATAGGGCCAGTTCCAGGGCCAGGCAAGCGCCATGGCCGCGCGGCCGATCACGTCATGCGGAGGAATATCTGCTATTTCAGCGAGACGCTGGCTTGATCGCGGAGGCCTGGGCGTCGAGATAGCAGGGCTTGAACATCGCCTGCAATTGCTTGCCGCGCAGGAAGATCATGCGCTGGGTCAAGCCGCCGCGCTGGGCGATCCAGCGCCGGATTGGCGTCGGGTACATCGAATAGAGCATCTGGGTGGCTTCGGCGTTGGTGATCGCCCGGCCGTTGGCGCCGAAATCCCAAGCGGCATGGAAACCGAGATTGGCGTGCGAGGTGACGCAGATCTTGTCGTGGGGAACGGCGCCGAGAACGATGGTGCAGGCCGACGCGCACAGCCCGTCGATGATGACCATCTCGCCGGAACTCCGCAGGCCCTGGTACTTATCGACATAGGTACCGATCCGGCCGCCGCGATCATCGGCAATCCGGACCACCGCCTGGCTCGACACAACCCCTGCCAGCAGCAGCACCGCCGCAAGCAACCCCGTCACCAGCTTCATTTCCCAGCCCCAGTCCTGAAACGTCGAACCCGAATCTGATTGTCTTAGTGATGCAAGACTTCGCGAGCGTCGTTCGAGACCGTGATTTTGTCTAGGCGGCTGGAGCCGCTCAAAACAAATTCAAATTAAGTGTTGCAGTGGCGCTGCACCCGATGCGCGAAAAGGTCCCAAACTGGAACAAGTTAACGTTTTCACGGTGGTAGCTTCGCCACAGGCAAGCGGCATTTGCCGTTGACCGCATTGGATCCCGTGGTTTGAATCAATTCGGGTTGGGGAGGACGTGATGGCAGAAGACGCAGACGTAATCGTGGTCGGCGGCGGACTGGCCGGGCTGGTCGCGGCATGCGAAATCGCCGACGCCGGCAAGCGCGTCATCGTGATCGACCAGGAGGGCGAACAAAGCCTTGGCGGTCAGGCATTCTGGTCGTTCGGCGGCCTGTTCCTGGTCGACAGCCCCGAACAGCGCCGGCTCGGCATCAAGGACAGTTTTGATCTCGCGCTGCAAGACTGGAACGGTACGGCCGGCTTCGACCGCGAGGAGGACTACTGGCCGAAGAAATGGGCGGAAGCCTATGTTGGCTTCGCCGCCGGCGAAAAGCGCGACTGGCTGCGTGCGATGGGCCACCGTATTTTTCCCGTGGTCGGCTGGGCCGAACGCGGCGGCTATGACGCGATGGGGCACGGCAATTCGGTGCCGCGCTTTCACGTCACCTGGGGCACCGGCCCGGGCATCGTCGAGCCGTTCGAGCGGCGGGCTCGCGAGGCGCAGAAGAGCGGCCGGCTGACTTTCAAGTTCCGCCACCGCGTCGATGCGCTCAATATCACCAACGGCACGGTCGAGGGTGTCAGCGGGTCGATCCTCGAACCCACCAATGTCGAACGCGGCCAGAGCAGTTCGCGCCAGGTCACCGGCGATTTCAGCTTTCGCGCCCAGGCGGTGATCATTGCCTCAGGCGGCATCGGCGGCAATCATGATCTGGTCCGCCAGAACTGGCCGAAGCGCCTCGGTGAACCGCCGAAATTCATGATCTCCGGCGTGCCCGAACATGTCGACGGCAGGATGATCGGGATCACCGAGGCAGCCGGTGCGCGGCTGATCAACCGCGACCGGATGTGGCATTACGTCGAGGGTATCAGGAACTGGTCGCCGATCTGGCCGCGCCACGGCATCCGCATCCTGCCCGGCCCGTCATCGCTGTGGTTCGACGCCACGGGAAGACGGCTGCCCGCGCCGCTATTTCCCGGCTCCGACACGCTCGGCCAGCTGCACTACATCATGTCGACGGGTTACGATTATTCCTGGTTCATCCTGACCCAGAGCATCATCAAGAAGGAGTTCGCGCTGTCAGGCTCGGAACAGAACCCTGACCTCACGGGCAAGAGCTGGCGCATGACCATCAAGCGCGCCACCAACAAGGGCGCGCCGGCGCCGGTGGAAGCGTTCAAGCAAAAAGGCGCCGACTTCATCGTGCGCGATAATCTCGCCGACCTCGTCAGCGCCATGAACGCGCTCAGTGGCGACAATCTGCTGCAGCTCGATCACATCAAGCGCCAGATCGAGGCGCGCGACCGCGAGATGACGAACGCTTACGTCAAGGATGCGCAGGTGATGAACATCCACAATGCGCGGCGCTATATCGGCGACAAGCTGATCCGCACCGCCAAACCGCATCGCATCCTCGACCCCGAGCATGGCCCGCTGATCGCGGTGAAACTCAACATCCTGACCCGCAAGACGCTGGGCGGCTTCGAGACCGATCTGGACTCGCGCGTGTTCGGCACGGGCGGCGAAATCATCAAGGGGCTGTACGCCGCCGGCGAGGCCGCCGGTTTCGGCGGCGGCGGCGTGCACGGCTATCGCTCGCTGGAGGGCACGTTCCTCGGCGGGTGTCTGTTTTCGGGGCGGAATGCGGGACGCGCGGCGGCGAAGGCGGCCGGCTGACAAGGCCGCAGAATAGCAGAATACTTGGGCGATCGAAGCAGCTGCTGCGGCCGTTCTGGCCTACTTGCGTGGGGAATACTTGCCATGATGCCGAAGATCATATGGGCGCTGTCCATCGCAGCGGCGGTGATGGTTGGGAGTGGCGTACCCGCTCGCGCCCAGGGCAACGCCGCCGCGCCGGCGCCCTCGCCCGCCAAACTCGAACGCGTGTCGCAATTCTTTGAAAACGAAGTAGCGACCGGGAAGCTTCCCGGCGCGGTGATATTGATCCAGCAACATGGCAAGCCGGTCTATCTCAAGAGCTTTGGCGTTCGGGACGTCGCCACCAAGCTGCCGATGACGCCGGACACGATCTTTGCCATCCATTCCATGACCAAGCCGATCACCAGCGTGGCGGCAATGATGCTGATCGACGAAGGAAAACTGGCGCTGGCCGATCCGGTGTCCAGGTACATTCCGGCATTTGCCGACACGAAAGTCGGCGTGGAATTCAAACCGAGCGACGGCAACCCGGTCCTGCAGCTCGTGCCGCCGATCCGGCCGGTGACGATCGAGGACCTGCTCCGGCATACGTCCGGCATCACCTATGAATACATCGGCAGCGAATTGATCATGAAGGCCTATACGGACGCCGACATCCTTGAGGGACATTTCAACAACGCGGAGTTTGCCGAGCGCATTGCCCGCCTGCCTTTGGCGAGGCAGCCCGGCACACTCTGGCGCTACGGCCATTCCACCGACGTTCTCGGGCGCGTCATCGAAATCGTCTCCGGCAAATCGCTGTATCAGTTCCTGAAGGAGCGCATCCTCGATCCGCTTGGCATGACCAGCACGAAGTTCGTGCTGCAGGGGGCGGCTGAAGCGGCGCGCATGGCCGAGCCGCTGCCGGGCGATACCGTCCTGCGGATGTCGGGGGAGGAACGGCGCAGGCACCCCGAATGGGAGTCAGGCGGCGGCGGCCTGCTCTCGACCATCACGGATTACGCGCGATTTGCGCAAATGCTGCTGGGCGGCGGAAAGCTCGACGGCAAGCAGTATCTCAGCCCGACCGCGTTCAAGCAGATGACGTCAGACCAGATCGGACCGGGCTCCGGCGTCGGACGCGACTACTATTATTTTCCCGGCGATGGTTTTGGTTACGGTTATGGCCTTGCGGTTCGCGTGGAACCGGGAAATGCAAAGCCGCCACCGGCAGGCTCGATCGGCGAGCTGAAATGGGACAGCGGCAGCGGAACATATTTCGGCGTCGATCCCAAACTGGACATGGTCTACATCCTCATGGAGCAGACCCAGCTGGAGCGCTCACGCATCACCCCGGCCTTCAAGGCGCTGGTGTATGACGCGTTCGAAAAATAGCTGCCTCGCGGCGGTGCGCGGCAATTTGCGGACGCTCCCCTGAGCAGAACGCAGTAGCCGATCGCGCCCCGGCGCGCTAAGGAGGCGCGCCACTTTAAAAAACGGAGAACACCATGTCAGTCCAGCGTTTCGAAACCGGCCCGCGCATGAGCCAGGTCGTCGTCCACGGCAACACCGTCTATCTCGCGGGCGTCGTCGCCAACAATGCAGCCGGCGAAAGCGTGACCAAGCAGACGCAGGACGTGCTCAAGACCATTGACGGCCATCTCGCCAAAGCCGGCACCGACAAGTCGAAGCTTCTGTCGGCCACGATCTACATCACCGACATGAAAACCTTCCCGGAAATGAATGCGGTGTGGGACGGCTGGGTCTCGGCGGGCAACACCCCGGCGCGCGCCACGGTCGAGGCCAAATTGGCGTCCCCGCAATACAACGTCGAGATCATGGTGGTTGCGGCGAAGTGATTTTTCGCGGCGCGAGGGCTTGCCTGCCCTCGCGCCACATCTTTCCTTGATCCGTATCTCATTGACCGCGTTTCCTTGACCTCCGAGGTAATCGAAACACGCGCGCGAACCTTCGATAACAGGTCAGCCGATCCATTCGGCGCCAACGAAGGAGAGCCCCATGACCGACCCGAAGACCATTGCCGCCAGTTACATCGATCTGTCGAACGAGCGAACCCCGGCCCGCCGCCGCGAGATCCTTAGCCAAAACTGGGCCAAAGACGCCCGCTATGTCGACCCCTTGATGAGCGGTGACGGCCATGACGGTGTCGATGCGCTGATCGCAGGCGTTCAGCAGCGGTTTCCGGATTGCAAATTCAAGCTGATCGGCGAGCCCAACGGGTACGGCGACCACGTCCGCTTCTGTTGGGGCCTCGGCCCCGACGGCGCCGACAGCCCGATCAAGGGTACGGATTTCGCCGTGCTCAGCGACGGCCGCATCCGCAGCATCACCGGCTTCCTCGATCAGGTGCCGGCGGGGGCGTGAGCGACACAACGCGACTGCTCCGATGATACGGGGCAGTCGCGTCCACCATGCCATTGACCACGAGCGCGGCACCGGCCAGAAGCCTTGAGCCGAAGAGGTCGCTGGAGAACATCTTGTCGTTTAGCCGCCGCAGCGTTCTGGCCGCGCCGCTCGCCTGTCTGGCGCTGCGCTGCCCCCCGTTGTTGGCGGCATCCGACGCCACAGTCTGGCCAGGCCGCGAATGGGACCGGACGCCCCCGGAGCAGGCCGGCTGGGACGTTCAGGTGTTGGCGCAAGCGCGGGCCTATTCGCAATCGATCGGCACGGCAAGCTTCGTTGTCGTGCAGCACGGACGCATCATCGATAGCTGGGGCGATATCGAGCGCCGGTTGCAACTCTATTCGGTGCGCAAGAGTCTCTTGAGCGCCCTGATCGGCATCGCCGTGGCGGCAGGCCAGATCGACCTCAACGCCACGCTGGAGTCGCTCGGCATTGACGATAACTCGCCCGCCCTCACCGACGCCGAGAAACTGGCGACGGTCCGGCAATTGCTGCAGTCGCGATCCGGCGTCTATCATCCTGCCGCCTACGAGATGGCGAGCCAGGTCAGGCGCAGGCCCGCCCGCGGAAGCCATCCGCCTGGGACGTTCTGGTACTACAACAACTGGGACTTCAACGTACTCGGCACGATCTATGAGCGCGCTGTCGGGACATCGATTTTCGCAAACTTCCAGCGGCGCATTGGCGATCCCATCGGCATGCAGGATTACCGGCCGCAGGACGGTCGCCACCTCAAGAGCGAGGTTTCCGCGCACAGTGCCTACCCATTCCACATGAGCGCGCGGGACCTCGCACGGTTCGGGTTGTTGTTCCTGCGTTCCGGACGCTGGCGCGACGCGTCCCCTGTGCCAGCCTCATGGGTCAAGGAGAGTACGACGGCATCCTCCAGAACGCAGCTTGGTTCAGGCTACGGCTACATGTGGTGGACCGGATTTCCGGACCGGCGCGTCGAGATCATGAACCTGTCGCCCGGCGGATTCTGGGCCGACGGAAATTTTGGCCAGTTCATCATCATCGATCCCGGCAACGATCTCGTCGTGGTTCACCAAACCGATACCGCCAAGGTGGAAGAGCGCCAGATGGGCCATTTGATGTGGCTGCTGCTCCGCGCCGCTCGCGTTCCCGATCCGGGGCGGGATCCGGCTGGTGCCCGCAACTAGTTTCCGCCGCGAAATTTCTCGGGAACCTCTTCCGCCTTGCCGCATCCAACCCCAATACAATGCTATTGGTGGAACCATCATGCGTCAGGCCCACACGCCTCATATTCCGCCGGTCGACACTGGTGACCTCGACCTGGTCCGCCGGGTGCTGGCGCGCGACGAGACCGCGGCGCGCGCCATTATGCAGGCGAACAACCGCCGGCTCTACCGGCTCGCCCGTGGCATCCTGCGCAACGACGGCGAGGCCGAGGACGTCGTGCAGGAGACTTACGTCCGTGCCTTCACGCATCTGGAGAATTTTCGTGGCGATTCCAGCCTGGCGACCTGGCTGGCGCGAATTGCCATGAACGAGGCGCTGGGACGATTGCGCCGGCAGCGGCCGGGCGTGGAGCTGTCGTCATTGCCGCAGGGCACGCTTGAAGCCCAGATCATCCAGTTTCCCCGCGCGGCCGCTGACGACCCGGAAAAATCCATGGCCCAACGTGAAATTCAGCATGTCGTCGAACATGCCATCGACGAACTGCCGGAACCGTTCCGGCTCGTCTTCATCACCCGGGTGATCGAGGGCATGAATGTCGAGGAGACCGCCGAGATTCTGGGGCTCAATCCGGTGACCGTGAAGACGAGGCTGCATCGCGCCCGCGTCATGCTGCGCGACAATGTCGAGAAGAAGATCGGCCCTGTCGTGATGGACGCGTTTCCGTTTGCCGGCAGGCGCTGCGAACGGCTCACCGAGGCGGTGCTGAACCGGCTCGGCTTGATCTGATTTTTTCGGGAACCTCCGGCTACCGGCGCCATCCAACTCCTGTGCAATCAACTTGAAAGCCGGCCGCTCGCGTCGGCGCCACAGGAGTGTCACACCATGTTCGTTCGATTGAGCGCGGCGATTGCCGCATTGAGCCTTTTGGGCGGCGCCGCACTGGCGCAGGGCGCAAAGCCCACCGACCCGCAGATCGCGCATATCGCCTACACCGCAGGCGTCATCGACGTCGCCGCCGGCAAACAAGCCATCACCAAGGCCAGCAACAAGGACGTCAAGGCGTTCGCGGAAGGCATGGTGCGCGACCATGAAGCCGTGAACAAGCAGGCGCTCGACCTCGTCAAGAAGCTGAAGGTGACGCCCGAGGACAACGACACCAGCAAGACGCTCTCGAAGCAGGCCGCGGACAAGCTGGCCGAACTCGGCAAACTAAAAGGCGCCGACTACGACAAGGCCTATATCGCCAACGAGATTGCCTACCACAAGGCGGTCAATGGCGCGCTGGAGACACTGTTGATCCCGTCAGCCAGCAATGCCGAACTGAAGAGCCTGCTGCAGACCGGCCTGAAGCTGTTTCAGGGCCACCAGCAGCATGCTGAACACGTCGCCGCCGGCCTGAAGTAAGGGAGACTGCCATGCTGCCGAGACGCACGTTTCTCATCGTGACCGCCCTGCTATCGGGCGCCATCGCCGTCCCGGCGCATGCCGCAACCATCCAGATCGTGATGGACAATCTCGTGGTGTCGCCGGCGCAGGTAACCGCCAGGGTCGGCGACACCATCGAATGGATCAACAAGGATATCTTCGCCCACACCGCCACCGCGCGAAACGGCGATTTCGATGTCGCCATGCCGCCGAAGAAGACCGTGACGTCGGTGCTGAAGAAAGCCGGCACGGTCGAATATTACTGCCGCTTCCATCCCAACATGAAGGCGGTGCTGACGATCTCGCCGTAAGCCGGCAACCTCGTCAGCCCGACTTCCCTCGCTGCAGCACCATCGCCAGCCGCACCGCGACCGCCACCTGCCACACCGGATACAGCACCGAGGTGAGATCGAGATCGAGCGCGCTGTCAACGGCCATCAGCGTGCCGGCCAGCGTGCCCGTCAGCAGCATCCGCATCCATAACGCCGGATCGCGCGGCCCGGCCGGCAGCAGCGCGATCGCCAGCGCCATCAAGCCGGAGCCGACGAAACCGCCGGCAAGGCCCGCCAGCACGTTGCGCATGATCTTGGAGGCGCCATAGGCCTGCGCATCGATGAAGATTGCGGCGTTCACCGCGCAGACAAAAGCGACCATGGTGACAATGCCGGCCAGCAGCGCCGCCCAAACCGGATTGGCGCTGCAGCGCCGGACCACGAAGAAGACGAGCACCGCAAACGGCACCGCCACCAGTGCCATGCGCAGATTGCCGGAACCGCCGGTGAACTTGTCGATCAGTTGCGGCGTTAGCGGCGTCAACAGGCCCGACAGCAGACCGCCGGCGGCGATCATGAGCAGGCTTTTGGAGGTGTCGTCGGAAGCGATGGCCTGGGACAACGCGTTCACCTTCGTCTTTGCGGCGCGGCAATCTAGCACGATAACCGTTGTGATTGTACTCGCGCACAGCACGAGGCCGTTTCACAAATAAAAGCCGCGCCAACCCGAAGGTTGACGCGGCCATGGCCGTTCTGTTGCCAGGTGGACCAACCCCGAACAGGTTACGCCGCGAGGCGCACTTCGTTCAATGCAACGTTATCGTTTGCATTTAGGTTTTTGACCCGATAACGGCGGTATCATGCCGAGCACAATTCAGAACTTCTTTGCGACCATCGATCCTGGTTCGCCCCCGCCATAGCAGCCCTGGGATCTTGCCTTGCGGCAGAATCGATCTCACCGAAATGAGACCTTTAAGCTCAAGCTGCTAAGGTGGAGGCGCCGGGTACTGCCCCCGGGTCTGCCCGCAGTCCATTCTAAGGTTCAGCGCCATCGTCTTGCGACGGGGCGGTTGTACGCGGGATTGGTGGGGAAAGATAGGGTGGTAACAGACCGTGTGGGCGAAGCGAATCCAACCCTCGTATCAGCCTGGGAGGAACTTTTGACCGTAGCGATTGCGCAAACCCGGTCAGCGACAGCCAAAATGGCTCTTGTCCCTCCGGTCGGTAAAGAGCTGATAGTCGTATCCGCATCCCGCCGAACCGCAGGACCGACTCTCGCCCAACCATGCGGGAATTTTGCCTTGCAAGTTAACAGCATAGACAGTCGACGTCTCTTTTCGGCAAGTCTTGTCTTCCGACAAAAATTGTCTGCCGCCAAAGCCGCCAAACTCCTGCGACCAAACATTGTTGTCTAGACCAACGACCAAGGCCCCGTTTCTTGCTCCGAGTAGGGTGACCTTCCACCTCACTGGCTTCCGCGTCCTTTCAAGAACGGTGTGCGTGGGTTCCCCGTCCACCGTGATGATAACGTCGCCCGTACGACTGAATGGTGCAGTCCAACTCGAGGACATGGTTTCCAATTTTACATCGTTGAGGTTCGAGCCAGTCTTGAGCCCGGCATGATGCCATTTGATGGGGGAACGGACGGCCGGATCCCATGCCATCATGTAGGTCGCGCCTTGAACGAAGTTCTGATCCCTGTCCGGCAGGAACATGCCAACAAGCGCTTCGATGGAAATTTGATCACTGCCAGCAGGGAAAAAATCACCGTTGATCGACGATTCATACCAGGGCGTCTGCCTGCCCTGACTGTCTTTTGTAACTCCCGAACGAGTCGACTTCAGAATGGTCTCTAATGTTGTGTTCGGGCTAGCGATGTATTTCTTGAGGTACGTCGTATACGGGCTGTTTCGACCGGACCCGTCGGCGGCCACAGAATTCGGAGCGGTCGAATATGAAATCAGAACCCCTTCCAGATTCGCTCGTGCATCTCCGGCCGATTTTCCCTGATCCGTGCCTTTTGATGCACGAGGCACGGTTCGCGCCAAGCCCGACTCTATCCCGGCTATCGCGGAAAACGGCGAATCCCTGCACGCATCGAGGAAAATGACCGTTATGGCAGGCTTGGCCCCCTCAAGATCGCGAAGCAAATCGCTGACGGTGATCGCGACCCTGTCCAAATCGCGAGGTGCAGAAACCTGACCTACTGCGTCGACCGGCAGCAAATAGTTCTGACCGCCATGCTGAACGCCGTGTCCGGCGTAGAAGACAAACGCAGCCGCTCCAGTCGGCAGTGCATCGACGAACTGCTGGATCGTCAGCCGCATCTGCCGAATGTCGAGATTATTGCCCAACGTGACCTTGAAGCCCACACTCCGCAAAGCGGCCGCCATGTCGGTTGCATCGTTCACCGGATTTTTAAGCGGCGAACTCCGATACGCTCCATTACCGATGACCAGGGCGTGGCGATTATTGAATGGATCGATGGTCGCTGGTGCAGGCTGGCCGCTTGCCACCTCTATCTGTAAGAGCCCCGCAATAAGTGCCCAGAAAACCAAACGCAACCAGCCTTGCGACATTCTGAAATACATTGAAAATTTCACCAATGGCGATGGCAAAAGGCAATGAATTGGAGCGGGCGAAGGGAATCGAACCCTCGTATGCAGCTTGGGAAGCTGCCGTTCTACCATTGAACTACGCCCGCGAACGCTTTTGCGCTCCCCCTGATTAGCCGACCCCGGGCGTTCCGCCAAGCGGTACCCGCGCCTCCCCGTCCCAGGCCCTTAACGGGTTACAAAGATTCCAGATGCGCGCTTTGATGACGGTGTTATGATCCTGCCGGGGTTGGTGGCGTATGGCGGGGCGGGGCTACAGCATTTTTGACACGGGAATCGGCCGGTGCGGGATCGCATGGGGCGATCTCGGCGTTATGGGCGTGCAGCTCCCGGAAGCCCGCGAGATCGACACCAGACGGCGGCTGTTCCAGCTTTATCCCGACGCCCGCGAACTTCGCCCTCCGGAGAATGTCACAAGCGCGATCGAAGGCATCGTGGCGTTGCTGCGCGGCGCGCCTAGCGACCTTTCCGATGTCGCGCTCGACATGACCGGCATTCCCGCCTTCAACCAGCGCGTCTATCAGCTCGCGCGCACCATCCCGCGCGGCGAGACCCGCATTTATGCCGATGTCGCCAGTGCGTTGCGCGCCTCGGGCGCGGTGTATTCGGTGGCGCAGGCGATTGCCCGCAACCCCTTCATGATCATCGTGCCCTGCCATCGCGTGCTCGAGGCCGGGCACTATGCCGACAAGATCTCGCCGAACGGCGGCGCCATCTCCAAGCGCCGGCTGCTGTCGATCGAGGGCACCCATCCGACCGCCAGCAAGACCCTGTTCGACGTGCTGCTGCCGGTTGCGCCGCCACGCCCGCCTACCTAAATTTACGGGATGACCGCGACCACGCTTCTGGAACGCAAATCGATTTCGGTGTCCGACTTCCGCTGCAGCGCGGGACCCGGCGATAGGCCTTTTGCCGAGCAGCACCGCTGCCACTCGATTTCCTATGTCCGCAAGGGCAGTTTCGGCCTGCACTGCCGCGGCAAGTTCAGTGAACTGGTGGCGGGATCGGTGCTGATCGGCCATCCCGGCGACGAATATACCTGCACCCATGACCACGTGTGCGGCGACGAGTGCCTGTCGTTCTTCTTAGGCCCGGAATTGGTCGATGCGATCAGCGAAGCCAGGGATATCTGGCAGATCGGCTCGGCGCCGCCGCTGCCGGAACTGATGGTGCTCGGCGAACTGGCGCAGGCGGCGGCAGATGGCAACAGCGACATCGGCCTCGACGAGATCGGGCAGGTGTTCGCCAGCCGCTTTGTCGAGGTGGTCTCCGGCAAGCCGCGCAAGGCTGGTCCCGATGCCGCCCGCGACCGCCGCCGTGCGGTGGAAACCGCGCTGTGGATCGACGCCAATTCGCACCGCGAAATCGACCTGGAAGATGCCGCAGGGCAAGCTGGCATCAGCCCGTTCCATTTCCTGCGGCTGTTCTCCGACGTGCTCGGCGTCA
Source organism: Bradyrhizobium sp. JYMT SZCCT0180 (assembly GCF_018130165.1). Lineage (GTDB taxonomy): Bacteria > Pseudomonadota > Alphaproteobacteria > Rhizobiales > Xanthobacteraceae > Bradyrhizobium. The sequence goes on from NZ_JAFCLZ010000014.1 coordinate 152,822, forward strand.
CCCCGCACCAATATCTGCTGCGCTCGCGGCTGCGCCATGCGGCGCGGCGGCTGGCCGATGACGACAGCCCGATAACCGATATCGCCTATGACGTCGGCTTCGGCGATCTCTCCAATTTCGTGCGCACGTTCCACCGCGCCGCCGGCGCCTCGCCGCTCCGGTTCCGCCAGGCCTCGCGCGGGAAGCGCAAGATTCTCCAAGAACGGCTTGCCCTCAACTAGCTAGGGTTTCTCCAGGTTGCGCGGCATTCCCGCGCGGTTTTGACTGGAGAACAGCAATGTACGACCACATCGGATTACGCGTCGGAAATCTCGACGCCAGCGTGCGTTTCTATACGGCAGCGCTCGCGCCCCTCGGCTTTGTGCTGTGCTCGCGCGATGATTCCGGCGCGGGTTTTGGGCCCAAGGACCAACCCGCGCTCTGGCTGCATCTGCACAAGGGTGCCGCCGGCACTGGCGCCCATGTCGCTTTCCGCGCGGCCGACCATGCCGCGATCAAGCAATTCCACGCCGAGGGCCTGAAGGCCGGCGGCCGCGACAATGGCGGCGCGGGTGCACGGGCGGATTACAGCCCGACCTACTACGCGGCGTTTTTGATCGACCCTGACGGCAACAACGTCGAGGCGGTTTGCACGTAGTCGCGGATCGTAGGGTGGGCAAAGCGAAGCGTGCCCACCTTCGAGAGCACGGTCGTGATGGTGGGCACGCTTCGCTTTGCCCACCCTACAGATGAGCTTCGAAAGGAATCACATGGCTTCCATCCACAAGGACATCATCATCGACGCCAATCCCAATGACGTCTGGGACGCGGTGCGCGATTTCGGCGCGTTGCATACGCGGCTGGTGCCCGGCTTCGTGCTCGACACCCGCCTCGACGGCGACGCGCGGATCGTGACGTTCTCCAACGGAACGGTGGCGCGCGAACTGCTGGTCGATTGCGACGATGCGCGGCGGCGGCTGGTTTATGCTGTCATCAGCGAACGGATCAAACAGCACAGCGCCTCGGTGCAGGTGACCGCTGAAGGCGACGGCCGCAGCCGGCTGGCCTGGACCGTCGACGTGCTGCCGAATGAAATCGCGCCCTACATGAATGCGCAAATGGATCAGGCGGCGCTGGCGATGCAGAACGCGCTTGGGAAAGCCGCGGCATGATTTCCGCGTTTCTCGAAGCGCTCGGCGCGGTCGGTCCCTCAACCGACCGCGCCGGCAAGATGGATCTCTACGGACGTTTTGTCGGCTCCTGGGATCTCGACGTCAGGCAATTTGCCGACGACGGCCGCGAGCGCCGCCGCGCCGGTGAGTGGCATTTCGGCTGGGCGCTGGAGGGCCGCGCAATCCAGGATGTCTGGATCGTGCCGCCGCGCGGCGAAGCGCGACACGGCGACGCCACGTTGAAAATCAATTCCTACGGCACGACGCTGCGGGTCTACGATCCTGACATCGATGCCTGGCGCATCCAGTGGACCGATCCGGTGGCGCGAAGTTTCCTGCAGATGATCGGCCGTGCTGAAGGCCGTGACATCGTGCAGCACGGCACGCGGCCGGACGGCCAATTGATGCGTTGGAGTTTTTCCGAGATCACACCGAACTCGTTCCTGTGGCGTGGTAAGATCTCCGCGGACAACGGCGCGAGCTGGCGTGTCAATACCGAGTTCACCGCCCGACGCCGAGCACCGTGATCTTTCGCACAGATCAGTAGTTCGCCCTTTCCTAGTGTCACCAGTTGCGCCCGGATGGCACCGCCCCCGCGGGCCGCGGCGCATTGGGAGGTCGAACCATGACTGGAGCTGACAAGGTTGTGTGTCAGGCGGCCACGCTGTTGCTGCTGTTTGCCCTGACGACGATGCCGGCGAAGGCGCAATTCGCCGGGTTTGGTGGCGGTGGAGGTGGCGGCGACGACATGATGACGCAGATGGCGCCGATGCTGGAAATGATGAAGGCGAAGATGGGCAAGCGCCGCTTCGGCATGATGATGCAGACCGTGGGGCCGATGATGGGCCGCATGATGGAAGGTGGCGGCGGTGGTTTCGGCGGCATGATGGGCGGCGGTGGAATCCCCGGCGGCTACGGTGGCAGCTATGGCGGCTATGGCAGCGGCATGGCCCACGGCTATGGCGTCAACATGGGCGGCATGGGCGGCGGCGACATCATGGGCATGCTCGGCGGCGCCGGCGGCAGCGAGATGATGAGCATGATCCCGCAGCTGATGCGCATGGCCAACGCGGGCGGCGGCCGTCACAGCCGGCGGCATCGGCGGCGCTGAGCTACGACAGCGCCGGGCGAGCCTTGGCAAGGGGAACGCGCTTCGGTCCCCACCGCGTCAGGATCACGCTGAGGCAGGACAGCAGGCCGAGCAGCATCATCGATGCGGCCGTCAGCATGAAGAAGTCCGTGGCGGTGGCGTTGTGCGTCGACAGCCACCAGCCGCCGATGCCGATGAACACCAGCCGCGCGGTCTGCGCCAGCACGGGGCCAAGCACCTTGGCCGCGCCCTGCGATGAAAAATAGCAGGTCGTGGCCAGGCCGAGGAAGGCATACATCGGCGCCGCCGTAGACAGGTACTGCCGGCTTGCGGCGCGAACGCCCGCATTGTCGGTGAAGAGATTGACCCAGATGTCGGGGAAGATCGCGATCAAGGTCGCCAACGCGCCGACCCCGACAAAGGCCACGCCGCCCGCGATCCAGCAGATCCTGCGGGCCCGCGCGATGCGCTTCGCACCGATCGCCATGCCGACCATCGGCACCGTCGCGATGCCGACCGCGAACGCGATCGACGTCAGCATGAATTCGAGCCGCGCGCCGATACCGTAACCGGCCAGGATCTCGGTGCCGAAACCCGCCAGCATGTAGGTGAAGATGCTGATCGTCAGCACCGATTGCAGCGGCGAGAAGCAGGCGATGGCGCCGACCTTGAGAATGTCGATGAACATCGCCCAGCGAATCCGCAGGCCGACGATCCTGGGAACGATGCGCGCGCGGCCGGAAAACAGATACCACGACATCACGGAGATACTGATCAGGTAAGCGATCAGCGAACCGGCGGCGACGCCGCGCATGCCGAATTGCGGGATCGGGCCGAGGCCGAGACCGAGCGTGCCGCCAAGGATGATCTGGCAGACGGCGGAAATGAGCATCAGCAGCGAGGGCAATTTCATGTTGCCGGTGCCGCGCAGAATGCCGGCCATCGTGTTCATCAGCCATGGCACGACGGCGCCGCCGAAAAATATCTGCGTGTAGCCGATCGCCTGCGTCAGCACGTTGCCGCGGCCGCCCAGCAATTCAAGCAGCTTCGGACCGAAGATCAGCATACCCAGCATGAAGACGAGCCCGAAGCAGAGGCCGATCAGCAAGGCGTGCGCGGCGAGCACCGACGCCCGCTCGGTATCACCAGCGCCGAGCGCGCGCGCGATCGCGGACGCGACGCCGCCGCCCATGGCGCCGCCCGACATCGTCATGGTCAGGATCACGCAGGGAAATACCAACGCCATCGCGGCCAGCGATTCCACCCCGAGCCGGCCGATATAGGAGGTCTCGGCGATCACCACACAGGTACCGGCCGATAGCGCAATGACGTTGGGCCAGGCGAGCCACAGCAGCGTGCGCAGGATCGGACCGTCGACCAGCGCGTTCTTCGCCGGCGGCGGCGGTGGCGGCAGCGGGCGTTCTTCCTCGTCGACGGGAATTTCGGCAACGCCGATATCGGACATTTCTGCTCCCGCGCGCGAAAGGCAACCTTAAGGTCGCGCGCCCATTCAATATTTTGGGCGCACTATCTCGCTGCGCCGAGCTGTTTCCTAGCACGGCAGGCGCTGATTCCGCGTGCGCGAAACGCAATGGGGGCCTGCGCGATTGCAGGCGGGCGCACTCCTCTAGCCGATCGACCAGACGAACGGTGCCTTTCCACCGGTTGGCGGCTTCAAATGCACGGGAATATGGCGGCCGCAGCCGGCCGCCAGGCCCTCGAACAATCCCTGCAGCACGCTGGCGCAGACCGGGTGATAATCGCCGACGTCGGCCATCAGCTTCCAGCTCTGCTGCCGGATTTCGAACGTGCCGTCGGACTCGCTGATCTCAACCGCATCATCCTGCGCCTCGAACAGCGCACGCAGGAAGCCTGCAAATTCCCTCGCGCCGCCGCGGCTCGCCCCAAGGTTTTGCGCGATCTCGTCGAAATATTGCATGCCGATCAGCTTGCCGGTGAGGTGCAACAGATATCGGGCATCCTCCGGGCCGAAGCATTGCACCATCACGGGAGCCGCGGTCTTCACATATTCCATCGCGTAGTTGCGATGGGCCTTTTCCAACCGCGGCTTCGGCCAGCTTGCAACAGGCAATGCCGGCGCGGTGGCGGGATCGAAGCGCGGCGCTTCGAGATGCCGCGCGAACACCATCCGCGCATCTAGGTCGAGCGGATGATCGTATTCGCAGTAATAGCCTTCGAGGCCGTCCTGGCCGTCGACGCTTTGCTTGGTGCAGACGAAGCCGAGATTGAGATTGCCGAGCGCCACGCCGTTATTGCCGTGCCAGCCCCGCAGCATCGCGCGCGACACTTCACCGGGCACGCCGCAGATCGCGGTGCCCCGCCAGATCCAGCGCGGCGGCGGATAACGGATCCAGGCCTTGCGATCGGTCTCGTACATGTATTCGACATGGACGCCGCCGATCCAGTTGGAGAGATAGTGATACTGCGCAGCCGCGACCGCCGGCGGCAGATGGCTGAGCCCGAGTTTTTCCAGCCCCGGCAGGAAGCGTTCCTGCTGCTGCCGGCGAAACACCCGGAACACGAATTCGGCGGCGTCCGCCGTGCCGCGGCGGGAGACGACCGTGAGAACGAGGCCGGTGAAAAACGCATGATAGAGATCAGCGATGCTGCGCCACTTCGCCCATTGCGCTTGCTGCGATTGCTCTTCGGACATGCTCTCTCCCGCGCCGATTTTCTTGTTGAGGGGCGAGCATATATCAGCCGTCATTGCGAGCGCCAGCGAAGCAATCCACCCGTCCGTTATGCCGCCCTATGGATTGCTTCGCTGCGCTCGCAATGACGGAGAACGAGGCTACACCCTGAAATGCTTGCTCAGCTTCAGGCCCTGCGCCTGATAGTTCGAGCCGATGCGCTGGCCGTACATGGCATGGGGCCGCGCCAGCATTTTTTCGTAGACCAGGCGGCCGACGATCTGGCCGTGCTCGAGGATGAACGGCACCTCGCGCGAGCGCACTTCCAGCACCGCGCGAGAGCCCTGCCCGCCGGCGCCGGCATAGCCGAAGCCGGGATCGAAGAAGCCGGCATAATGCACGCGGAATTCGCCGACCAGAGGGTCGAACGGCACCATCTCGGCGGCATAATCCGGCGGGATTTGCACCGCCTCTTTCGAGGCCAAAATATAGAACTCGCCGGGATCGAGGATCAGGCTGCCGTCCGGGCGCGCCGCGATCGGCTCCCAGAATTCATCGACCGCATAGCCGCCGCGGCGGTCGACATCGACCACGCCGGTGTGGCGCTTGGCGCGGTAGCCGACAAAGCCGCCGGAATTCGCGCCGCTCAGATCGACGCTCAGCGCCACGCCATTGGCAAGATCGGCATCGTCGATATCGACCAGCCGCTCGGCCTCATGCAGCGCGTCGAGTTCGTCCGCGTTGAGGATGGCGTCGCCGGTGCGAAAGCGCACTTGTGACAGCCGCGATCCCTCGCGCAGCAGCACCGGAAACGTCTTCGGGCTGATCTCGGCATAGAGCGGCCCGTGGTAGCCGGCGCCGATCATGTCGAAGCGGCGGGTACCGTCCGCGATCACGCGGGTGAAGACGTCGAGCCGTCCGGTCGAGCTCTTCGGGTTGGCGGCGGCGACGATCTCCGGCGGCAGCGCGAGGCTCTCCAGCAGCGGCACGATATAGACGCAATTGGTTTCCAGCACCGCGCCGTCAGTGAGGTCGATCTCGTGCAGTTTCAGCTCGTCGATACGCTCGGCGACCGTCGCACCCGGCCCCGGGAGGAAGCTCGCGCGCACCCGGTAGGCGATGTCGCCGAGGCGAAGATCGAGGCTGGCGGGCTGGATCTGGCTCTCGACAAAGGGATAGGCCGGCAGGATCAGGCCCGCATCCGCCATCGCCGCGATCATGCGGTCGGGCAGAATTCCGTTGGCGTCGGGCGGAAGCGTAAACGGCACGGCGGTCCTCAAGGGGCCCGGAAGGGTGACCCAAATGTCATCCAAACCTCATAAATATGGGCATTTAGGGGTTATCCGATGGCCGGCTTGACGAAAAGGGCGCGAGGGAATATCAGCATGACTTATCCCGTGGTGATTTGAGCCGGCCGGCTTGCAGCCACGTTAAATAAGTCGCTAAACAGGCCGGGGACACGTGTGATCCCGGCCTGTGGAAATTTTTCCAGGCCGGTTTTTTGTGACCATTTTCAATGGTGGTCACGACGGAGGTCACATGTCTGAGACTGGTTCTACCAAGCGTTTTCGTCCCGAAACCCGCCTTGTCCATGGCGGCACGCTTCGCTCCCAATTCGGCGAGACGTCCGAGGCGCTGTTCCTCACCCAAGGCTACGTCTACGACACCTCGGAGCAGTGCGAGGCCCGATTCAAGGGCGAGGAGCCGGGCTTCATCTATTCGCGCTATTCCAATCCGACGATTGAGATGTTCGAGCGCCGCATGATGCTGCTCGAGGGCGCGGAAGCCGCGCGCTCGACCGCGACCGGCATGGCCGCGGTGACGACCGCGATCCTCGCACCGCTCCGGGCCGGCGACCACGTGGTCGCTTCGAAAGCCCTGTTCGGCTCCTGCCTTTACGTGGTGCAGGATCTCCTGCCGCGTTACGGGATCGAGACGACGCTGGTCGACGGTCTTGATCTCGACCAGTGGCAGCGCGCGTTGCGGCCGAACACCAAGTCCTTCTTCCTGGAGAGCCCGACCAATCCGACGCTCGACGTGCTCGACATCCCGGCGATTGCCGAGATCGCGCACAGTGGCGGCGCACGGCTGATCGTGGACAATGTGTTCGCCACGCCGATCTGGCAGAGCCCGCTTTCGCTCGGCGCCGACGTCGTCGTCTACTCCGCCACCAAGCACATCGACGGCCAGGGCCGCTGCCTCGGCGGCATCATCCTGTCCTCGGAAGCGTTCGTCGCCGAGCACCTCCATAACTTCATGCGCCATACCGGCCCGTCGCTCTCGCCGTTCAACGCCTGGACCCTGCTCAAGGGCCTGGAGACGCTGGCGGTGCGGGTGCGCGCGCAGACCGAGACCGCCGGCAAGGTCGCCGACGCGCTGGCGAACCATCCGAAGGTCTCGCGGCTGATCTATCCCGGCCGTGCCGACCATCCGCAGGCCGAACTGGTGAAGCGGCAGATGCGCGCCGGCTCGACGCTGGTCGGGTTCGAGGTCAAGGGCGGCAAGCAGGCCGCGTTCCGCTGCCTCAACGCGCTGCAGATCTCGCGGATCTCGAACAATCTCGGCGACGCCAAGAGCCTCGTCACCCATCCGGCGACCACGACACATCAGCGGCTGACGCCGGAGGCGCGCGCCGAACTCGGCATCAGCGAGGGTTTTGTTCGCTTCTCCGCCGGGCTCGAGCATGCGGATGACCTGATCGAGGATTTTGTGCAGGCGCTGGAGAAGGCGTGAGCTAGCTGCACACGTAGCCACACAACAGGTGTCGTCCCGGCCTTGAGCCGGGACCCATAACCACAAGGCCTTGTGAGTTAGGGAAGTCGTCGATCACTGCCTTTTAGCCGCACGGCCGCGGCGTATGGGTCCCGGCTCAAGGCCGGGACGACAGCGGTGTGTAGCCGCGACAGTAATCACATCGGCCGGTAGGTCCGCACGTCCGACGGCACGTTGACACCGAGCTTGATCTGGCCGACCGAGCGGATGATGTCGTCGCCGAGCAGTTGTGCGAAGCAGGCGTAGCCCCAGTCGCTCATGTGCAGGCCGTCGGCGATGACGAAATTGTCCATCGGGATCGCCTGCTTCTCGTGCCAGTCGCGCATCACCTCGAAGCGCGGGAAGATGCCGACCTTGCGCAGTTCGGCAACCTTGTTGAGCAAATTGATCATCTTGCCCGCGCTCTCCGCGCGTTCGTTGACGCGCGGCGAATATTGCGGATCGATCAGCACCAGATCGGCGCCGGTCGCCTGAATGCGCGCGACACCGTCTTCCACCAGCTTGATGGTCTCTGCCGGATCGAGATTGCGCAGCACGGCGTTGGTGCCGACCTGCCAGATCACCAGGTCCGGATGCATGTCGATGACCGAGGTCTGCAGCCGCTTCATCATTTCAGGCGCGTCCTCGCCGCCCTGGCCGCGATTGATCACGGTGATGTCGGCGGTCGGGTACTGCCGGTGCAGCTGCGCCGCGAGGCGGTTGGGATAGTTGAATTCCGGCGAGCTCGCGCCAAAACCCGCGGTCGACGACGATCCGAACGCGATGATCACCACCGGCTCGCCCGCGGCGAGCTTGCCCGCGACACGCGGCAGCGATCCCATCTTCTTGGCGCCACCCTTCGGCGGCAGGCAGGGAACGCGGCTGAAAATGTCGGCGGCCGATTTCGCGACTTCCTTGGCCTTGTCGATCGCCTTGCCGGTGACGCTCCTCTGCGCCGCCGGACCGGACGGCTCGGCGGCCGCCACGCTGCCCGCACCCGTGGTCGGCGCCGCCGGCGGTTTGGCGGCTTCAGCTTTGGCCGTGTCGGATAACGTCGCCTGCTGGGCGGTCTGGGTCGCCTGCGCCTGCACCGGCAAAACGGACGCCGGCATCAGCAGCACCGTCGCCGCGATGGCGAACGCTGCCAGCGATGCAGACGGGGAAAAAGGGCAGTAACGACTCATTTACGCTAGTTCCTCAATTCTGCTGGGCCGGGTTCACATGCGCCGCGTCGATCACGAATTTCGACAGCGCGCGGCCGAGGCAATCGTGCACCCGCTTGGCCAGGTCAGGGCCATGCGAGGTGCTGGACAGGTCGAAATCTCCGGCGTCGCTCCAATGCCGCATCATGGCGAAGCGGTCGAACAAGGGAATGTCGTGCTGCTGCGCCACCACGCGCATATTATCCAGGTAGGGCGGCGCGGAAATCATCGTTTCAGTACGCGGGCTGTATTGCAGATTCATCAGGATCACGTCGACCCCCGCCTTCTGCAACGCAGCAACGCCATCTTCGACACCGGCGCGGAAATCATCGGGATCGATCGATCGAATAGCATCGTAGGTGCCGGTCTGCCAGATAACCAAAGTAGGCTTCTTTAGCTCGACCAGCTTAACAAGTCCGCCAGCGACCTCTTCGGCCGTCTTCTTGACCTGTAGTTCTACGGATACGTTCACGGCGACCTTCGGCAGCGCCTCCTTCAACATCGCCTGCAGCCGGCCGGGATAGGCGCTGGCTTCGGACGACGGGATGCTCGACGACCGGCTGCCCACCACCAGAATTTCCAGCCGGCGGTCGCCCGCAATGGCCGTCTCGACCTTGGGCAGCTTGCTCTCGGACGTCAGCAGATAGGCCGGAACCTCGCAATTGGCGGGGGCCTCCTCGGCGCGCACGGGGGCCACGGCCAGCAAGCCGGCAATCAAGGTCAGGCCCAGGATCATCACCGGGTTGGACTTCATCAGCCCCCTCCCGCCATATCGGCGTTGCCAACAGCGCCTTTTTTCTTCGCGTTCTTGTCGGCGGAATTCTTGTACCACGAAATGACCCACGCCATGCCGGACATGATGAGGATTCCGACGACGCTGATCAGGAAGTGCAGGCCCGCTCCACCGGAGATTTCGGCCAGCACGAAATGCCCCGCAAAGGCGAGGAAGACGCCGAGGCAGAATATCTCAAGCGAATGCTGCCCGCACAGGATCAATGGTCGCAGCCAGGGCGATTTCAACCCCGGCCAGTCCTTGCGCAGGAAGCGCACCGTGATCGCCGCCAGCGCCAGGAAGTGCGCGAAGCGCAGCACATCCAGATCGGTCTTGCTGATCGGGTACATCCACTGTTCGAGGCGCTTCGGCATCAAGAAATTCAACTGCGGGAGATGCCAGGTCAGCGTGACGAAGAAGGCGGCCAGCAGATAGGCAAAGCAGATCCACATTGTGATCGGCGAGGAGAGTATCGCCGACATCCGCACCGCGCCGCCGAGCGCGCACCAGGCGCCGAACGTAAACAGCAATTGCCACGCGAACGGATTGAAGAACCAGGTGCCGTTCGGATAGGCCGACAGGTACAGATCGAACTGCCAGGTCGCCGCGTAGAGCGCCACCGACAGCCCCAGCGAGACGTCGGGCCGCCACTTCATCAGCCACAGGATGACGGGCAGGAACAGCATCAGCACGATATAGAGCGGCAGCACGTCCATGTTGACGGGGCGGAATCTCAGCAGCAAGGCCTGGATGATCGTGACATCCGGCTGCTTGAGGAAATCCATGATCCCCATTTCTTCCGAATACAGCGGGTTGTTGAAATTGGTGGCGACGTAGGAAATCTCCGCCAGGAAGATCGTGAACAGGAACACGTGCGCCACGTAGATCTGCCAGACCCGCCGCATGATGCGCGCGGTGGCGATCACGAAGCCGGATTCCAGCATCGCGCGGCCATACACGAACGCCGCGGTATAGCCGGAGATGAAAATGAAGATCTCGGTGGCGTCGGAAAAGCCGTAATTGCGGATCGTGAACCAGGTCAGGATATTCGGCGGCAGATGATCGATGAAGATCAGCCACAGCGCCAGCCCGCGAAACAGATCGAGCCGCAATTCACGCTCGCCGGCCGCGGGCAGCGTGATCGCCGGCGCGGAGGTGGCCGCGGCGTCACTCGCGGACGGTCCGGCAATCTGATCGGCAATGGACGACATCGGGCACCGTTTTGGCAGCGAATCCAAGCAAATTGCACGGCCGTAAGGATAATATCGGCCCGCAAGCATGCAATACAAGCAAGATACGGGGGTCGGAACCGCGCGGGTGCGCCTTAGGGCGAAACTATGTTGAAACGAGGATGGAATAGCTCAACAGCCCGCCCCGCCGGCCGCCCGGCGATTGGTTCCACCGCCTTTCTTCGCTATGCTGCGCCACAGGATTCTGGAAGCTTTTCACCATGTACCGCGCCGTCACCCGTCTGATCGAAGTCACCGTCGAACCGAACTTCATGCCGGAGCGCTCGTCGGTCGATAAGGGCCAGTATTTCTGGTCCTACACGATCGTCATCACCAATTCCGGCAACGAGACGGTGCAGTTGCGGACGCGGCACTGGATCATCACCGACGCCACCGGCCGCAAGCAGGAAGTCCGCGGCGAAGGCGTGGTGGGCGAGCAGCCGGTGCTGGCCCCCGGCGAACGCTTCGAATACACCTCCGGCGTACCGCTCCCCACCGCGTCCGGCTTCATGACCGGGCGCTATCAGATGGTCAACGAAAGCGGCGAGAAATTCGAGATCGACGTGCCGACATTTTCGCTGGATAGCCCGGATAACAAGCGGGTGTTGAATTAGGGGGCGCATGTCCTCGCCGTCATTGCGAGCGCAGCGAAGCAATCTATAGCTCGGCTCGCTGGGGCATGGATTGCTTCGCTGCGCTCGCAATGACGGGGATGGTATAGCGCCACACATTGCTGTCATCCTCCGCGAAAGCGGGGGATCCAGTACGCCGCGGCTTCTCGGTTCAATCATTGCGGTCTCTGGAATACTGGGTCACCCGCCTTCGCGGGTGACGACAATTGTGGGTGAGACACACACCTCGACGTTCTCGCGACGCATTGCGCCCGAGCTTTGCCAGCAACTTCCCGCCCTTCAAATAGAGGGCGCAGGGAAGACCGGGTGCGCGCTGCACCCGCGGTCCCGTGTGCGGTTTGCACTAAGTAGGCTGCACACGAGCATACAGGGCAGCGGAGAACACCCGGCCTTCCCTGCGCAATGGCTTTACGGCTTATGCCGTGATCTCCCCGGAGACGAGTTCTTGGTTGACTCCGTCACCACCGGTTCAGCTTGCGCCTAGCCGACGGCTTGACGCCTGCAACGGGCGCCAGGACCACACGGTTTTGCCGTACGCTCATCCACGCCGTCGTCAGGCGTGAACCAGCGTCCACCGCAACCCGCCCAACGTCCGTGACGACGGCCGACGCCCTCTGAGTGGGACGGGATGGCGGTAGATGCGCACTGATTTGGGTCGGCCGGCAACAGAAATATTTTTGATTTGCAGAAATTCTCTGCTTGACAGAATTTCCGTAAATCAGAACTGATTTGCCCGTCGGGTTGTTTTGTCGCACTCAACCGTCATTGCGAGCGGAGCTCGCAATGACGAGGAGAGAATGACAAAAGTACTATTCCACACCCGCTTCATCCGGCGTGAACTCATAGATCGACGAGCAGAACTCGCAGGTCACCACCACCTTGCCGTCCTTGACCATTTCCGCGCGGTCCTGCGGCTGGAAGCTTTTCAGCATCGACGACACCGCGTCGCGCGAGCAGGAGCATTGCGCGCGCAGGGCTAACGGCGCGAACACGCGCACGCCGCGTTCGTGGAACAGGCGATACAATAAGCGCTCGCCCGACAAATCCGGATCGAGCAGTTCGACATCCTCGACGGTCGAGATCAGCGACTGGCCTTCGACCCAGGCGTCGTCTTCGGCCACCGCATGCGTCACGGCGCCTTCCGGCGCATCGCCGGGATGGAGGTCGGCCTGCCGCGCCCGCTCCGGCGCCTGAGGCAGGAATTGCAGCAGCATGCCGCCGGCGCGCCAGCGGTGTTTCGGGCCGTCGCCGCTGCCGCGCCACTCCTCGCCGACTGCAAGCCGCACGCGGGTCGGGATCTGTTCGGAGCGCAGAAAGTATTCATGCGCGGCGTCTTCGAGATTGCCGCCTTCCAGCGCCACCAGGCCTTGATAGCGGCTCATGTCCGCGCCCTGGTCGATGGTCATCGCCAGATGACCGTTGCCGAGCAGCGCGCCGGAATCCTGCCCGTCTTTCAGCCGCGTCGCATCGAAGCGCGCATAGGCGCGCAGCCGATCCGGCAGCTGGAAATCCACGATCAGGAACGATACCGGGCCGTCGGTCTGGGTCTGCAGGATGAAGCGGCCGTCGAACTTCAGCGACGAGCCGAGCAGCGTCGCCAGCACGATGGCCTCGCCGAGCAGCTTGCAGACCGGCGCCGGGTAATCGTGCTTGGTCAGGATGTCGTCGAGCGCCGGGCCGAGCCGGGTCAGCCGCCCGCGCAGGTCGAGCGTATTGACCTCGAACGGCAACGCCGCATCGTCGATGGGAACCGCCGATGGCGCGCGGATCGGCGCTTCGATCGTGATTTTGATGTCGGGGGATTGTGATGTCATCGCGCCTATCTGGGGTCGGAAGGAGTGAATCGAAAGGGGTACCCGTGTCCCGGACCCGGTGCAGCGTGCAACGCTGCTCCGCAGAGCCGGGACCCATTTGTGCGCATCAACGTGGACCCCGGCTCTGCAGCGCACCGCTTCGCGCTGCGCAGCGTCCGGGGAACGCAAACCGTAAGGTCAGTCCCTACGCCACTTCGTTAAAACACCAGGCCAGAATGCCCTTTTGCGCATGCAGGCGGTTTTCGGCTTCGTCGAACACCACCGATTGCGGGCCGTCGATCACCTCGTCGGTGACCTCCTCACCGCGATGGGCGGGCAGGCAGTGCATGAACAGCGCGTCGGGCTTGGCCAGCGACATCAGTTGGGCGTTGACCTGATAGGGCTTGAGCACGTTGTGGCGATGCTCGCCGTCCTTATCGCCCATCGACACCCAGGTGTCGGTCACGACGCAGTCGGCGCCCGCGACGGCGGCTTCCGGGTCGTTGCCGAGCACGATCGGCGCCTGCGTCGCCTTGATCCAGTCCTTCATCGCCTTGTTCGGCGCGAGCTGCGGCGGGGTCGCCACGTTCAGTTTGAACTTCAAACGCTCCGCGGCATGCGCCCATGACGCCAGCACGTTGTTGTCGTCGCCGGTCCAGGCCACGGTGCGGCCCTCGATCGAGCCGCGATGCTCCTCGAACGTCATCAGGTCAGCCATCACCTGGCAGGGATGCGAGCGCCGGGTCAGCCCGTTGATGACGGGCACGGTGGCGTTGGCGGCAAGCTCCAGCAGCGCATCGTGGTTGAGGATGCGGATCATGATCGCATCGACGTAACGCGACAGCACGCGCGCGGTATCGGCGATGGTCTCGCCGCGGCCTAGCTGCATTTCCGCGCCGGTCAGCATAATGGCCTCGCCGCCGAGCTGGCGCATGCCGACGTCGAACGAGACCCGGGTGCGGGTCGACGGCCGTTCGAAGATCATCGCCAGCGTCTTGCCCTCGAGCGGCTTCCTGTTCTTCTCATGCGCCTTCAGCTTCGCCTTCATGGCGACGCTCAGGTCCAGCATGTTGCGCAGTTCCTTCGGCGGCAGCTCGCTGATATCGAGGAAGTGACGTAGGGACTTGCTCATCACCCCGCCGCCTTCTTCTTGTCGCCCGACAGCGCGATGCAGGCGCGCTCGAGGCTTTGGACGGACTGCTCGATCTCGGCTTCGGAAACGATCAGGGGCGCGAGAAAGCGCACGACATTGTCGCCGGCGCCGACGGTCAGCAGCTTCTGGTCGCGCAGCGCGGCGACGAGATCGCCCGAGGGCACCACGGCCTTGACGCCGATCAAAAGCCCTTCGCCGCGCACTTCCGCGAGCACGGCAGGATAGCGATCGGCCACGGAAGCGAGCTTCTGTTTCAAGAGCAGCGACACTTTCTGCACGTGGTCGAAGAAGCCGGGCTTGAGCATCACGTCGAGCACCGCGTTGGCGGAGGCGATCGCCAGCGGGTTGCCGCCGAAGGTCGAGCCGTGCGAGCCCGGCGTCATGCCGGACGCCGCCTCTGCCGTGGCAAGGCAGGCGCCGATCGGAAAGCCGCCGCCGAGCGCTTTTGCCAGCGACATGATGTCGGGGGTGACGCCGAGGCGCTTATAGGCAAACAGATCGCCGGTGCGGCCCATGCCGGTCTGCACCTCGTCGAAGATCAGCAGCAGGCCCTTGTCGTCGCACAATTGGCGGAGCGCCTTGTAGAACGCATGCGGCGCGCTGCGCACGCCGCCCTCGCCCTGCACCGGCTCGATCAGGATGGCGGCGGTCTGCGGCCCGATCGCCTTCTTGACCGCCTCGAGATCGCCATGCGCGACCTGGTCGAAGCCATCCAGCGGCGGACCGAAACCTTCCAGATATTTGGCAGATCCCGTAGCCGCCAGCGTGCCCAGCGTGCGGCCGTGGAAGGCGCCCTCGAAGGTGACGATACGATAACGATCGGAATGGCCCTTGGCGGCGTGATAGCGGCGCGCGACCTTGATCGCGCATTCCATCGCTTCCGCGCCGGAATTACAGAAGAACACCAGATCGGCAAAGGTCTGCTCGCACAGCCTTGCTGCGAGCTTGTCGCCGTCCGGGCTCCGGAACAGGTTCGACATGTGCCAGAGCTTGGTGGCCTGCTCCTGCAAGGCTGCGACCAGATGCGGATGGCAGTGGCCGAGCGCATTCACCGCCACGCCCGAGGTGAAGTCGAGATAGCGCTCGCCCGACGTTGAGATCAGCCACGCGCCTTCGCCGCGTTCGAAACCGAGATCGACTCTCGCGAATACGGGAAGCAGATGCGACGGGGCGCTGTTGGTCATGGCCATCACTGACGGTTAGAGACCGGCCACATAGCGTGCATTGGTGCGAACGCGGCACAGCCGGTCTTGCGAAAACAAAACGTGCCGCCTTTTCGGGGCGGCACGTGACAGGCATTCTATGCTGGCTTTGGACCGTGTCAACACGCCTAAAAAGGCCTTTCCTGCAGTGCAGGATAAAGCAATCCGTAGCATTCCGGTGCCGTGGAAAACTCCAATTACAATGCATAAATACCGGAACATGTGGACGCACGGACGCGGACTCTTGCGCCAGAGTCCCGCCATATTGTAGCGTCTGGGCTGTCGGGTACGACATCTCGTGCGGAAGTACTGACCCCTAGAGTCCATTTTGTAAGGCGTAAACGTTCGGGCGGCTTTTATGCGCCCGGCGAGGGCTAAGGGATTCTGCCCGCTGGGATTTTTGAGAATTGGCATCGCCAGCGCTGCCCCCGGTTTGGCCGGCTCTGTGCGAAGGGAAGAATGCGATGACGGTATTGACCTGGTCCGACGAGCGCGTCGAGCAGCTTAAAAAGCTCTGGGAGGGCGGACTTTCCGCCAGCCAGATCGCCGCGGAACTCGGGAATGTGACGCGAAATGCAGTGATCGGCAAAGTGCATCGGCTGGGTCTTTCCGGCCGTGCCAAGAGCCCCTCCTCGGCCGCGCCGCGTCAGCGCAAGGCGCGTCCCGCCCCGCAGATGATGCGGGTGGCGCGCCCGGTGTCGCGCGGCAACACCGCGCTGGCCCACGCCTTCGAGGTGGAGATGGAGCCGGATCCGGTCGCCTACGACAATGTGGTGCCGATGAGCCAGCGGCTGACGCTGCTCGAATTGAACGAGGCCACCTGCCACTGGCCGATCGGCGATCCCTCGAGCTCGGAATTCTTTTTCTGCGGCGGCAAGGCGCTCACCAGCCTGCCCTATTGCGCACATCACTCGCGCATCGCCTATCAGCCGGCCTCCGATCGCCGCCGCCCGGCACCGAAGCCGACGCGCTGAGTTCGCGCGGCGTTACAACGAATATTAGCCGTCGTCCCGGCGAAGGCCGGGACCCATAACCACCGATGGCCGTGGTTAGGCTTGGCTGGAGCTCCAGCTTTCTTAGCAATTAGTATTTGTGGTTATGGGTCCCGGCGTTCGCCGGGACGACGCAAACTTGTTTACGCCGCGCCCTACTCCACCTTCGCGAACCGATCATCCAGCGCGTAGCCGGCGCCGCGCACGGTGCGGATCGGGTCCTGTTCGCGGCCGGGGTTGAGCAATTTGCGCAGGCGGCCGATATGGACGTCGACGGTACGCTCGTCGATATAGATGTCGCGGCCCCAGACGCTGTCGAGCAGTTGCTCGCGGCTGAACACGCGGCCGGGATGTTCCAGGAAAAACTCCAGCAGGCGATATTCGGTGGGGCCGAGATCGATCGGACGGCCCGAGCGCGCGACGCGGCGCTTCTCGCGGTCGAGTTCGATATCGCCATAGGTCAGCACGGTGGCCAGCCGCTCCGGGCTCGCCCGCCGCAACAGGCCCTTCACCCGCGCCAGCAGCTCCGGCACGGAAAAGGGTTTTACGATGTAGTCGTCGGCGCCGGTCGCCAGCCCCCGTACCCGTTCGCTTTCCTCGCCGCGCGCGGTCAGCATGATGATCGGCAGCGCCTTGGTCTCCGGCCGCGCCCGCAAGCGGCGGCACAGTTCGATGCCGGACAGGCCCGGCAGCATCCAGTCCAGCACGATCAGGTCGGGCACCCGCTCCTTCAGCCTCGTATCGGCGTCGTCACCGCGGGCGACGGTTTCGACCTCATAGCCTTCGGCATCGAGGTTGTAGCGCAGAAGCGTGGTGAGCGCTTCCTCGTCTTCAACCACCAGAATGCGTGCATTCATCTATGTAAGCCTCTTGATATCCGATATTTTGACGCGGTTTGTTACGCGAACGTCTTCCGCTTCTAGTTCCGCTTCTAGTTTCCTGGCACCGTGGTGGCGAAATTGGTCATGTCGCCCTTCGGGCGCTTGTCTAGGATCTGCTGGCCTTCGATCATGTAGAACACGGTCTCGGCGATGTTGGTGGCATGGTCGCCGATCCGCTCGATGTTCTTGGCGCAGAACATCAGATGGATGCAAAACGAGATGTTGCGCGGATCTTCCATCATGTAGGTCAGGAGCTCGCGAAACAGCGAGGTGCAGATGGCGTCGACTTCCTCGTCGCCCTTCCAGACCGCCATCGCCGCCGGCAGATCGTGCGACGCGTAGGCGTCGAGCACGGACTTGACCTGCGACTGCACCAGATCGGTCATGTGTTCGAGACCGCGGATCAGCTTCAGCGGCTGGAAATCGTTCTCCAGCGCGGCGACGCGCTTGCCCATGTTCTTGGCGAGGTCGCCGATCCGTTCCAGATCGGTGGCCACCCGCATGGCGCCGACGATCTCGCGCAGGTCGATCGCCATCGGCTGGCGGCGGGCAATCGTCAGCACCGCGCGTTCCTCGATCAGGTGCTGCAGGCGGTCGATCTCGACGTCGGAAGCGACGACGCGTTTGCCGAGCGCGACGTCGCGCCGGATCAAGGCATCGACGGATTCGGTGATCATGCGTTCGGCAAGGCCGCCCATTTCGGCGACCAGGCGGGTCAATTCCTGAAGATCGCTGTCGAACGCCTTCGCGGTATGTTCTGAAGCCATTGTCTTCTCCTCGCGATGTGCGCTTAGCCGAACCGGCCGGTAATGTAATCCTGGGTGCGTCGATCGCTCGGCGAGGTGAAAATCTTGTTGGTGTCGTCGAATTCGACCAGTTCACCGAGATACATGAAGGCGGTCTTGTCCGAGACGCGCGCCGCCTGCTGCATGTTATGGGTCACGATGGCGATGGTGTAGTCCTCCGACAATTCCTGGATCAGCTCCTCGACCTTGGCGGTCGAAATCGGGTCCAGCGCCGAGCAGGGCTCGTCGAACAGGATCACTTCAGGGCGCACCGCCACCGTGCGCGCGATGCAGAGCCGCTGCTGCTGGCCGCCGGACAGGCTGAGCCCCGATGCATTCAGCTTGTCCTTGACCTCGTTCCACAGCGCACCGCCACGCAACGCCTTTTCGACGCGGCCGTCCATCTCGGATTTCGAGATCTTCTCATAAAGGCGGATGCCGAAGGCGATGTTTTCGTAGATCGTCATCGGAAACGGCGTCGGCTTCTGGAACACCATGCCGACCCGGGCGCGCAGCAGATTGAGATCGAGCTTGGGGTCGAGGATGTTGGTCTGGTCGAGCATCAATTGCCCGGTCGCCTTCTGGCCCGGATAGAGGTCGTACATCCGGTTGAAGATCCGCAGCAGCGTGGACTTGCCGCAGCCGGACGGCCCGATGAAGGCGGTGACGCGGTGGGTGCCGAGCGTGAGGTTGATGTTCTTCAGCGCGTGGTGCTCGCCATAGTAGAAGTTCAGGCCGCGCGCCGTCACTTTCGGCGGCGCGTCGGGCAAGGCGACCTGCGGAACAGGTCCGTTCGCAGCACTCACGGATACGGAAAGATCGTTCATTTTGCGGTCCTCTCGGCGCCAAGGATGCGCGCGCCAATATTCAGGGCGAGTACGGTCAGGGTGATGAGCAGCGCCCCGCTCCAGGCGAGCTGCTTCCAGTATTCGTAGGGGCTCTGCACGAAGTTGTTGATGGTGACCGGCAGGTTCGCCATCGTCTTGGTGAGGTCGAGGCTGAAGAACTGGTTCGACAGCGCGGTGAACAGCAGCGGCGCGGTTTCGCCGGCGACGCGGGCGGTGGCGAGCAGCACACCGGTGATGAGGCCGGCGCGCGCGGCGCGGTAGGCGATGCGCTTGATCACCAGCGAGCGCGGCAGGCCGAGCGCGGACGCGGCCTCGCGCAACGGATTGGGCACCAGCAGCAACATGTCCTCGGTCGTGCGCACCACCACGGGGATCACGATCACGGCCAGCGCCAGACAGCCGGCAAAGGCCGAGAAGCCGCCCATCGGCACCACGATCGCGCCATAGACGAACAGGCCGATGATGATCGAGGGCGCGCTGAGCAGGATGTCGTTGATGAAACGGATCACCGAGGTGAGCTTGTCGTTCCTGCCGTATTCGGCAAGGTATGTGCCGGCGAACAGGCCGAGCGGCGCGCCGATGCCAACGCCGATCACGGTCATGATGATCGAGCCGACAATCGCGTTCAGCAATCCGCCGTCGGTTGATCCCGGTGGAGGGGTATTCTGCGTGAAGACCGCGAGATTGATCCCGGCGAGGCCGTTAAAGAACAAGGTGAATAGGATCAGCCCCAGCCAGGTGACGCCAAAAACCGCGGCGCCGAGGCACAGGACCTTGACGACGATGTCGACGCGGCGGCGACGGGTATAAATCGGGTTCATGATCTTAATTCCCCGCCTTCTTTTCCAGCCGCATCAGCATTATCCGCGCGGCCGCCAGGACGAAGAACGTCAGCACGAACAATAGCAGCCCCAGCAGGATCAGGCCGGATTGGTGCAAGCCGTCGCTCTCGGCGAATTCGGATGCGATCGCCGCCGAGATCGTAGTGCCCGGAGAAAACACCGAGCCCGTGATCTTGAAGGCGTTGCCGATGATAAACGTCACCGCCATGGTCTCGCCAAGCGCACGGCCGAGCGCCAGCATGATGCCGCCGATCACGCCGACCTTTGTATAGGGGATCACGACGTTGCGGACGACTTCCCAGGTGGTGCAGCCGACGCCGTAGGCGGCTTCCTTGAGCACCGGCGGCACCGTCTTGAACACGTCGACCGAAATCGCGGTGATGAACGGCAGCACCATGATCGCAAGGATCAGCGACGCGTTGAACAGGCTGAGATAAGACGGCGGACCAGCGAAGATGGTGCCGAGAATCGGGACGCCATCGAACACCTTGATCACAAACGGCTGAAAACTGTCGGCCATGAACGGGCCCAGCACGAAGAACCCCCACATGCCGTAGATGATCGAGGGGATGCCGGCGAGCAATTCCACGGCAATGCCGATCGGGCGACGCAGCCACTGCGGACAAAGCTCGGTGAGGAAGATCGCGATGCCGAGCCCGACTGGGATCGCGATCGTCATCGCGATCACCGAGGTGACCAGCGTGCCATAGATCGGCCCGAGTGCGCCGAGCACCGGCGGATCGTTGGATGGCGCCCAGCGCGAGGTGAACAGGAAGGAGAAGCCATATTCCCTGATCGCCGGCCAGGCGCCCGCGATCAGCGAGACGATGATGCCGCCGAGGATGAGCAGGACCGAGATCGCGCAGGCGCGCGTGATCCAGTAAAATGTCACGTCGCCAAACTTGAAAGCGCTGAGAGCCTTGGCGCGATCGTAAGGTCCGGCAGCTTCCATTATGTCGCTCTGAACCGCCATGTCTGCCACGCCAATCCCCTGTACTGTATAGCCCAAATGCCCTGGTTCCGGCGCCGGTTTTACACCGGACATTGCCACCAGATTTCCTGGTAGCCGGACCGCCCTGTATTCGCCCTCCAGCCCGGAGGGAAAGACCCAACCCGGAGAGACCGGGTTGGGTAGAGTGGAAGCACGCTCCCGCTGTTCGCCGGGCCGGAACGCGGCCCAGATCTTTGTTCTCGGCTCAGCTCTTGATCTCGGCGGTCCAGGTCTTTTCGATCATCTTGACCACCGAGTCCGGCATCGGAATGTAGTCGAGGTCTTCAGCCATCTTGTCGCCCTTTGCGAAGGCCCAGGTGAAGAACTTGATGGCTTCCTTGGCAGCCGCCTTGTCGGTGGCGTCCTTGTGCATCAGGATGAAGGTCGCGCCGGTGATCGGCCATGAAGCTTCGCCGGCCTGGTCGGTGAGGATCACGTAGTAGTTCTTGGCGCCGGCCCAGTCGGCATTGGCTGCTGCGGCCTGGAATGCCCCAATGGTGGGCTGCACGGTCTTGCCCGCCTTGTTGATCACTCCGGCATGGGTGAGCTTGTTCTGCTTGGCGTAGGCGTATTCGACATAACCGATCGAGTTCTTGGTCTGGCCGACATTGCCTGCCACACCTTCGTTGCCCTTGGCGCCAACGCCTGTCGGCCATTCAACCGCCGTACCGGCCCCTACCTTGGTCTTCCACTCGGCATTGGTTTTCGAGAGGTAGTCGGTCCAGAGGAAGGTGGTGCCCGAACCGTCGGAGCGGCGGACCACGGTGATGGCGTCGGTCGGCAGCTTCAGCTTCGGATTGAGCTTGGCAATCGCGGGATCGTCCCACTTCTTGACCTTGCCGAGATAGATGTCGCCCAGCAATTCGCCGGTGAATACCAGTTCGCCCGGCTTGATGCCTTCGAGGTTGACGACCGGCACCAGGGCGCCCATCGCCTGCGGCCACTGGATCATGCCTTCCTTGTCGAGCTGCTCCGACTTGAGCGGCATGTCGCTGGCGCCGAAGGTCACGGTCTTCGCGATGATCTGCTTGATACCGGCGCCGGAACCGATCGACTGGTAGTTCAGACCGTTGCCGGTCTCTTTCTTGTAGGAATCGGCCCACTTGGAATAGAGCGGGAACGGGAAGGTGGCGCCCGCGCCGGTGATATCGGCGGCGAACGCCGAGGTCGAGGCGGCGACGAGGCCTGCCGCGACGATTGTCTTGATGAAATTCATGGCTGGTCTCCATCTGGTGAGCGAAGCGCCTGTTAACGCCCGATCGCGCTCACGCCGCATCCGTTTAGGTGCGGTCAATAGAGCTTTTACGAAGGTTCGATGACAGTTGGATGACAGTCTCAAGCGATTGAAATCGCTGGAGTTTAAGTCGCCACCGGGAGTTTCGGCTGGGGAAAACAGGCGGTAAAAGTGGCCCCGTTTTTGGGCACGCTTTCGATCAAAAGCCGGCCGCGATGGCGGTTAACAATATGTTTCACCAAGGATAAACCGAGCCCGGTTCCACCCTGCGCCCGGCTGTCGCCGACATCGACCCGGTAGAACCGCTCGGTGAGCCGCGGCAGGTGTTCCGGGGCAATTCCGGGCCCGAAATCGCGCACCAGCACGCGGACCTCAGGCGCGCCGTCGGCGGAAGCCGCCTGCACCAGCGAGACGATGACCTTGCCGCCGGAGGCGCCATATTTGAGCGCGTTCTCGATCAGATTTTCGAACAGCCGCAGCAGCTCCTCGCGATCGCCCGCGATCGTCACCGGCAGCTCAGGCAGATCGATCTCGATCTTGACCTGGCGTTCATGCGCCAGCGGCTCCAGCCCGTCGGCGACCTGGCGGATGATCGGCACGATGTCGACCGAGGTGTCGGGCCGAACATGCGCCGACAATTCGACCCGCGACAGCGACAGCAAATCGTCGATCAGCCGCGCCATCCGCGTCGCCTGCGCGTGCATGATGCCGAGAAAGCGCTCGCGCGCCTTGACGTCATCCTTGGCCGGCCCTTGCAGCGTATCGATGAAGCCGGACAAAGCGGCGAGCGGCGTGCGCAGTTCGTGGCTGGCATTGGCGACGAAATCGGCGCGCATCTCCTCGACCCGGCGCAGCGGCGTCTGGTCGTGGAACGTCATCAGCATGCACTTGTCGGTGCCGCCGAACAGCGTCGGCACCGGCACCGGCGTGATGATCAGCTCCATCCAGCGATCGACCGGCACATGGTCGAGATAGGTCGCGCGGCGCGGTTCGGTGGTCGCGATCGCCTCGCGCAGGGCGGTGATGATTTCGGGCGAGCGAAGCGCGAACTGGGCAAGCTCGTTCTTGCGCAGCGCAGGCGCCAGCTGGGCTGCCGCCGCATTGAGATGGAGCACGCGGCCGGCGCGGTCGAGCAGCACGGCCGGATCGGGCATGCCGGCCACGACGGCGCTGACGGCGGCGGCTTCGACTGGATTGACGCCGCGAACGTCTTCGCGCGAGGTGACCGCATCATGCAGCCGCCATGGCACCAAAGCTGCGGCGGCAATGCAGATAAAGGCGGCAATTGCGCGCGCCACCCCGAGTTCGCCGGTGGCGACGAAGACCGACAGAGCGAGGCCCGCGACCAGCAGGATAATGGCCGAATGCCGTAACCGGTCGGACCATGGGGCAAAATAGGAGGAGGAAGCGGAGGAATCGTCTATCGCCATCGTTGGCTTTGTTCCCTCTGTCTTTTGCGTCTTTTACGCGTTTTCAGGCGCCGGTGTCTCCACGCTCGCGCACATAGACGGCCTCACGTCTCGGCTCGGCGTCGGAGCCAGGCGCCAACTGGCGCAGGCGCTTCGACCGCGCACCCAGGATAACCTCCCGAAGCGTCAGCAAGATTACAGATATGACAAAAGGCGCAATATAATAGAGGACCCGGAACAGCAGCATCCCGGCCAGCAGGTCCTCCCGGTCCATCTGCCAGAGCCCGACCAGCATGGCCGCGTCGAACACGCCGAGACCACCGGGCGAGTGGCTGGCAAAGCCGAGCAACGTCGCCGAGACGAAGATGACCGCGACGACGACGAAGCCAACGTTTGGTTCATCGGGGGTCAGCACATACATCGCCAGCGCGCAGAACCCGAGGTCGATGATGCCGATACCGATCTGCAGCAGTGTCAGCGGCCCGCCCGGCAGCGTCACGGTCCACGGCCCACGACCGACGCTGCGGGGCTGGCTCCAGACCCAGACCACATAGCCGACGAGGCCGGCGATGATCGCAAACGCCAGGGCACGGTTGAGCCAGGCCGGCAACTGATCGATCGAGGCCGCGGCTTCCGGGTGATAGGCGATGCCGAGGCCAAGCACCGCGGCATTGCCGAGCCAGAAGGTGAGCCCGGCCAGGAAGCAGATCTTGGCGACGTCGATCGCGTTCAGCCCCCAGGCCGAATAGATCCGGTAGCGCACCGCGCCGCCGGTGAAGACGCTGGCGCCGACATTGTGGCCGATTGAATAGGAGGTGAAGGCGGCAAGCGCGGTGATGCGGTAGGGGACGTGGGTGTGGCCGATCGCCCGCACCGCAAACAGATCGTAGAAGGTCAGCGTGAAGTAACCCGCCGCCACGAACAGCGCCGCCAGCACGATCTGGCGTGGTTCCGTGCTCTTGATGGCCTCGATCACCTCGTTGGTGTCGATGCCCCGCAGCATATGATAGAGCACGTAGCACGCGGTTCCGATGACCGCGATACTGATCACAACCCCGAGCTTATGCAGGACCTGCTTCTGGCGCAGAAACGAAACCGCCCTGCGTATTGCTTCCAGCATCTAGACCTCGAATTGCGATCCCGCGACGACGGCAACGGTGCGAATTCCGCCGACGCTCCGCTGCTCCCTGGGGACTCCAGTAGCGCGTTTTGGGCCGGAGTGGAATTCGTCTAACGACAATAAAACGCGGTTCTTCAACCTATTAGGCGGATTTGATGACAGTGGATGCACAGTTTTGCTGCATTCTGCGCGCCCAAGGCGGCGTCCGCAACTGGGGCGATCCCGGGTAACTGTCGCATAGAATCGGCCGCGGCACGTCATACGGCACCGAGTTTGCCGGAAAGTCGCTGGTAGAATAGCAGGTCGAGTTCCGGCGCCTGGCCGACCAAACCGGTTAACAGCGCATGAAGCTGGCCGCGATGGTGGGTCTGGTGGTTGAACCAGTGGGCCAGCGCGGAAGCCAGGGGCTGCTCGAATAGTTCCGGTGTCGAGACCCGGCGGTATCTGATCGAACCGGCCATCCGGGCCTCGTCCAGCCCATCCACGAAACCGACAATGCGGCCGTCTTCTGCCTCGCGCGCGGGGCGAAGTTCGGCAAAACTCTCGAACAGGATGGCGTCCACCTTGGCTGGCGCCTCACCTGTGCCGGTGAAACGCTGCATCCAGATGCGGTCGGTCGCCAGCAAATGGTTCAGGGTGCCGTGGACGGATTTGAAGAAGGCGCCGCGATCGGCGTGATATTGTTCACGGCTCAGCCGCGCCGCCGCGTCGTAAAGCCGAGTGTTGGCCCAGGCGTTGTAGCGACCGAACATCCGATAATGGGCGGATAGAAGCATCGGAATGTGTCAGGCCGCCGGCGCGCTGCGGGAGACCACCCAGTCCCGCAGCCACGATCCCGCCGCGCAGCCGCAAAGATAGAGTGCGAACATGATCAGTCCGAGGTCGAGCCAGTAGCCAAACCGGCCTGGGATCAGCCGCGAAGCCGCGGCCGCGACCAGGACGACCGCCAGCGCCGCCAGCCACCGCTTCCATTTTTTCGATACGCCCTCGCCGTGCTGAACGATGGAAATCCAGCCCATGGCGAGGCCAAGGAGCAGTGAGCCCAACAGCCAGCCCCAGAAGAACGACGCCAGAAAGGCCATCCTTACCTCACCACGAAATCGATACGGCGGTTCTGCGCCTTGCCCTGGTCGGTGTCATTACCGGCGATCGGCTGGGTGCTGCCAAGGCCGGTCGACGTGAAACGGTTCGCGGGCAGTCCTGCCTTGACCAGATAATCGGTGACCGCCTGGGCGCGCTTCTCCGAGAGCGCCTGATTGGCACCTTCCTCGCCGTCGGAATCGGTATGTCCGACGACCTCGATATTGGCGTTCGGGCAGCGCAATGCGGTCTCGATCAGCCGATCCAGCAGCCCGGCGGAGTCAGCCACGATGTCGGCCTTCCCGGATTCGAACCGGATCCTGGCCTTGCCGAGCAGATCGGTAAACAGCTGCTGGCAGACCGTGGGGTCGACCGGCGCCGCGGTCGGTTTGACCGAGATTTCAGGCTTGAATTGCCACCCCTGCGGAAACTCCTTGCCAAGGCCGGCACGGATCTGGGTCGCGGCCGCCTCGTAAAGCGCATCGCCTGACAGTTTGACCTCGCGGTCGCTGACCACGAGCGTCCCGGTCGACAGCCGCGACAGCGCGCCGAGCGCCGGCACGACGGCCGCGGCAAATCCACTGGGCGCACCGACGCTCGCCTTCAGGTTGTCGACGACTTTCTCGCTGAAGAACTTGCGGCCCGCCGCCGCCACCAGCGCGGCATGGGCGTTGTTGTCGGGCACATAGCCGGTCAGCGTCAGCGTCACCGCAACCGGGTCCTTGTAGGCCTGGAAGATGTAGGGCGGCGCCTTGACGTCGTTGGCCGCGACCGAATAGCCCTCGGGCAGATTCTTCAGCGCGGCGGCGATGGCTTCGCGGCCGCCAAGTTCACGCGCCATCCCTGACAGCGTGACCTTGTTGTCCGACAGCGTGATCTTTCCGTCCTTCAGCTTTGCAATCTGGTCGAGCAACAGCAGCGCGGCAGCGTCGAAGCGCTGCGGCGCGCCGCGCGCCAGGTTCATCCGGTCGGAGACTTCGACGCCACCGAGCATCGCGCGCGCGGCTTCCATCAGCTTGCTTTTGCTCGAAGGCAGCGGCGAACTGCCGCCCAGCGTCACCCGGACGACGTCGCGTTCAGCGGACCACACGAACGGCTTGGCTTCGGGAACAAGGCGGGTTTCGTCGTTGACCAGCCGCACGCCCGGCACCGCTTCCACCGACGCAACCGCGCTCAGCCGGCCCTCTTCCGAGAAGGCTTCGGCTGCAAACGTCACGTCGCGGCCCGCAACCACTATTCGCCTTTTGTCGAGGACGGTATCTTTCAGCGCTGTGGTAGAACGCTGCGCCAGGTCGGCTTCCAGCGGCACGGTGCTTGTCCAGGCGGCGAAACCCCAAAGGATGACGAGCGGAATCACACCCGGCCACCATTTGCCACTCCACCTGAAAAGTCCGTGCATTCGAGTTCCTAAGGGTCCGGAAACAGAGAGAAAACAAACCCTTGCGGGGCTGTCAAACCCGAAATAGCAGAGAAGCGTCGGGGTGCAGATATTTGCCCAGCTAACCGTTTCTTCAACGGTCTGCCGCTAAGTTAGAAACATAATGAAACAGGCGGCAAGTCCTGATGAAAATGCTCCGCAACACCGTTATCCGCGCCGGATTGGAAGCGCTTTACTTCTCGGGTGCGCATTATCTGCTGCGACCAATCTTCGCAGGTGTCGGCGCAATTTTCATGCTGCACCATGTGCGCCCGCGCCGTGACGCGGAATTCCAGCCCAATTATCATCTCGAGGTCGAACCCGAATTCCTGCGCGCGGTGCTGGCGCATCTGCGGTCCCTCAACGTCGACCTGGTCACCATGGACGAGGCGCATGCGCGGCTTTCCCAAGGCAATTTCGCGCGGCGCTTCGCCTGCTTCACCTTTGACGACGGTTATCGCGACAACCGCGATTTCGCGTTGCCCGTGATGCGTGAATTCGACGCACCCATGACGGTCTACGTCACCAGCGATTTCGCCGAAGGCACCGGCCGGCTGTGGTGGGTTGCAATGGAGCTGGCGCTCGCCAAGGCATCCTCGATCGAGGTGCCGATCGGCGGCGTGGTTACCCGTCTCGATGCCTCGACGCCGGCGGCCAAGCAGGTCGCCTTCGACCGGCTGCACGAGTGGCTGCGCAGCCTGCCGGGCGAGATCGACGTGCAACGCGAAATCTCCGCACTATGCACGCGCTATGACGTGGACGAGACGAAGATCGCCCGCGACCTCTGCATGTCCTGGGACGAGTTGAAGGCGTTTGCCGACGAACCGCTGGTGACCATCGGCGCGCATACCATCACGCATTGCAATCTGGCGAAGCAGACCGAGGCGACCGCCAGTTTCGAAATCGCCACCAGCCGGATGCGGATCGAGGCGGCGCTGCAACGCCCGGTGCTGCATCTTGCCTATCCCTACGGCGACAAGATCGCCGCCGGCCAGCGGGAGTTCACACTCGCCAAGGCGGCCGGCTTCAAGACCGCGGTGACGACCCGGCCGGGCATGATCTTCCCGGAAAGCGCTGGCCATTTGACCGCGCTGCAGCGGGTCTCGCTCAACGGCAATTACCAGGACGAGCGCATCATCCCGGTGCTGACCTCCGGCGCCGCCACCGCGATGTGGAACGGCTTCCGGCGCATCGACGCGGTGTAGTTACCTCACCGTTGTCGTCCCTGCGAACGCAGGGACCCATAACCACCGGCGGCAATTGTCTTGCACGCAGGTAGTTATCTTCCTTTTTTCAGCAACCAAGGCCGCGGAGTATGGGTCCCCCGATGCGCAATTGCGCATCTGAGCGTTCGCAGGGACGACGGCGATCATGTTTCCTTGACTCGCCCTCCCCTCGCGCTCAAAACCGCTGGCAAGAGCAAAAGGAGGAACGCATGTTCAAGGATCTGTTTTCGCTAAAGGGCCGCGTCGCGCTGGTGACGGGTGGATCGCGCGGGATCGGCAAGATGATCGCGGCCGGGTTTCTCGCGCAGGGAGCTGCGAAGGTCTACATCACCGCGCGCAAGGCCGGTCCCTGCGAAGCGACCGCAAAAGAGCTCACTGCGGCCTATGACGGCGAGTGCATCGCGCTGCCGATCGACATTTCGACGGTCGAAGGCTGCGACAGGCTGGCCGCCGAGATGATCAAGCTCGAGCCGAAGCTCGACATCCTCGTCAACAATGCCGGCGCCGCCTGGGGCGCGGAGTTCGACGAGTTTCCGGAGAGCGGCTGGGACAAGGTCATGGACCTCAACGTCAAGTCGCTGTTCTTCCTGACCAAGGCGCTGGCGAAACCGCTGCGCGCGGCGGCCTCGCACGAACGGCCGGCCAAGGTCATCAACATCGCCTCGGTCGACGGCATCTTCGTCAACCCGACGGAGACCTATTCCTACGCCGCGAGCAAGGCCGCGGTGATCCATCTGACGCGGCGCATGGCGACCAAACTGGTCAAGGACAATATCAACGTCACCGCGATCGCGCCGGGCGCCTTCAAGTCGGACATGAACAAGGCCGCGCGCGATCACTCGGATGATGTCGCAAAACGCATTCCGGCGAAGCGGATCGGCACCGATGAGGATATGGCCGGGATTGCGATCTATCTCGCCTCGCGCGCCGGCGATTATGTCGTCGGCAACACCATCGCGGTCGACGGCGGCGTGGTGTATGCGAATGCGGGACTGGAGATCGCGGGGTAGGAGCGGCGCTAAGGCGTCACCGGTGGTCCGCTCCCTCGCCCCGCTCTTGCGGGGTCGAGACGAGCGAAGCTCGCTCTTAGAGGGTTGGGGTGAGGGGCTCTATCCACGAGTTCAGAGCGGAGTGAGACCGGTACCCCCTCACCCGCCGCGCAAGAGCGCGGCGACCTCTCCCCGCAAGCGGGGAGAGGTTAAGCAAGCGCCTCACGTCTCGATTTTCACGTATTCGAAATCGCCGGGCTTGTTGTCGATGCCGACTTTCGGCGGCGAGATCCAGGAGGCGTAGGTGCCGGCTTCGGTAACCGGGGTCATCAGCGAGGCGATGAAGTCGCCATCGTCCGATGACGGCAGCCAATCGTTCTTGCGCGCGTTCCAGGTGGCGGTGTCGATCAGCACACCCTCCGGGGTCGCGTTGATGTCCTTGAACTCGCCGATATGGCGGTGGAAGGCGACGTCGGGCAGCGTCAGCTTGTACTGGTAGCCGGCGAGCGAGATGATCTTGTTCCAGCGCAGCATGCCCTTGGCGCAATCCTGCGTGTAGTCGTCGCGCAGGCGCATGTTGAGCGCGGTCAGCGCCGGCTCGTCGACGCGCTTGATCACGCCGTCGACCAGCTTCAGCACCGGATAGGTCGCGTTCTTCAGCTGATGGTCGTCGTCGATCTGGGTTTCCTTGTAGCGGCCCTTGATGCCGGCGTTGAAGGCGTTCGCGGCGTTGGTGGAGACTTCCGAGCCGAACAGATCCAGCGACAGCGAGTAATGCAAATGCAATTTCTTCTGGATGGTCGGCAGATCGATCACGCCGAGCGCGCGGACTTTTGCGATATCGGTGGGATCGGTGATGCCGGCCGCCTTCATCGCCTCGCAGGTGCGCTGCACGACGCGGCTGATGCCGGTCTCGCCGACGAACATGTGATGCGCCTCTTCGGTCAGCATGAAGCGGCAGGTGCGCGACAAGGGATCGAAGCCGGACTGCGCCAGCGAGTGCAGCTGCATCTTGCCGTCGCGGTCGGTGAAGTAGGTGAACATGAAGAATGACAGCCAGTCGGGTGTCGCCTCGTTGAAGGCGCCGAGCATGCGTGGGCTATCCGCGTCGCCGGAGCGGCGGCGCAACAAATCATCGGCCTCTTCGCGGCCGTCGCGGCCGAAATACTTCTGCAGCAGATAGACCATCGCCCAGAGATGGCGGCCCTCTTCGACATTGACCTGGAACAAATTGCGCAGGTCGTACAGCGAGGGCGCGGTCTTGCCGAGATGGCGCTGCTGTTCGACCGAGGCCGGCTCGGTGTCGCCCTGGATCACGATCAGGCGGCGCAGCGTGGCGCGGTGTTCGCCCGGGACTTCCTGCCAGGCCGGCTTACCGAAGTTCTCGCCGAACGGAATGACGCGATTTTCCTCCTGGGGAGCAAGGAGAATGCCCCAGCGATATTCCGGCATCTTGACGTAATCGAACTTGGCCCAGCCGCGCGGATCGACCGAATAGGCGGTGCGCAGGTAGACCAAGGATTGCTGGAAGCCTTCCGGCCCCATGTCGCTCCACCAATCCATGTAGCCGGGATGCCAGCCTTCGAGCGCCTTGAGCACCTGGCGATCTTCACTGAGATTCACGTTGTTAGGAATCTTGGTTGAGTAGTCGACGTTCATGAAGTTCATGGCGTGCTCCTTGCTCGCTCTCGTGTCCCGGACGCGGTGCGACGCGAAGCGGTGCGCCGCAGAGCCGGGACCATTTCAGTAACGGTCCGTGTGGGTCCCGGTTCTGCAGCGCGTCACAAGCGTGCCGCGCAGCGCCCGGGACACGAAATCTAAACCCGCGTCATATCGAACTGCGCCTTCTGGCCGGTGCCGTAGCGGCGCAGGGCGCCGTCTTCGCCGACGGCGTTGGGACGCTGGAAGATCCAGTTCTGCCAAGCGGTGAGGCGCGAGAAGATCTTCGATTCCATGGTCTCGGGTCCGACGAAGCGCAGATTCGCTTCCATGCCGGTGAGGCCGTCGGGCGAGAAGGAGGTGCGCTCCTCCAGGAACACCCGCACCTCGTCGTCCCAGTCGATATCGTCGAGCGCGAAGGTGACGAGGCCGAGCTCTTCGGCAGCCTCCGCATCGAGCGTGGTGCCGATAGTCGCCTCGGCGCGCTCGAGATCCGACGGATCGGCCTGGAAGCGCGACTGCAGCCGCGTAAGACCATGGCTCATCGGATACGGCCCGAAATTCATCGCGGTCAGTTCGATGGTCGGCGGGGCGCGGTTGTCGCCCTGCTTCTGGCCGATCAGCATGTAGGAGCGGTCGGCGGCGAACACGAGTTCAGCCAGCGTGCCGACGAAGCAGGAGCCGGGCTCGACCAGCGTCACCAGCGTGCGCGAGGTGACGTCGATGCGCTTGAGCACCCGCTTCCAGTATTGCCTGATCTCGTTGACCAGCCAATGCGCCTTGTTGGCCTCGAGGAACGCGTCGCAGGCGACGACGCCTGCGCGATCGCCATGCGACTTGAACAGCAGCATCGCGGTCTCGAGCTCGTTGATGCGCAGGTGCAGGATCGCGTCATCGAGTTCGCGCGCGACCTGCAGCGGCCAGAACGATGCGCCCTGCGCGATCAGGCCGTCGATATCAGCGGGCGGGGCTTCTTCCGGCGCCTTGATCGAGATGGTGGCGATGCGCTGCGCGCGGTCGATATCGACGCTGACAAAGCCGTAGCGGATGCCGGTCTCGTTGATGGTGCGCTGGAGCGGCGTCAGCGCGAGACCCTTGCCGTTGCCGTTGCGCTTCGAAGCTGCGGCGAATTCCTTGGCGCGGTCCGCGACCTTGGCCTCCAGCTTGCTGTTCGGCACGATCTCGTCGACCAGGCGCCATTGCACGGCGCGCTTGCCCTTGATGCCTTCCTCGATGGTGCAGAAATAGTCGGCGTGATCGCGGCGCACCTTGCGCTTGTCGACCACGCGGGTGAGGCCGCCGGTGCCCGGCAGCACGGCGAGCAGCGGCACTTCCGGCAGCGACACCGCCGCCGAGCCGTCGTCGGCGAGCATGATGTGATCGGTCGCCAGCGCCAGCTCATAGCCGCCGCCGGCCGCGGTGCCGTTGACGACGCTGATGAAGCGCTGCCCGGAATTCTCGGAAGAGTCTTCCAGACCGTTGCGGGTCTCGTTGGTGAATTTGCAGAAATTGACTTTGTGGGCGTGGGTGGCGCCCGCCAGCATGCGGATATTGGCGCCGGCGCAGAACACGCGGTTCTTGCCCGAGCGCATCACCACGACTTTTACTCCCGGATGCTCGAAGCGCAGCCTTTGCACGGCGTCGGCGAGTTCGATGTCGACGCCGAGATCGTAGGAATTGAGTTTTAACTGATAGCCCTCGAACAGGCCGGCATTCTCGTCGACATCCATGGTCAGCGTCGCGACGTCACCATCGACATCGATCTTCCAATGCCGGTAGCGCGACGGATCAGTCTGGAAATCGATGTATTTTGCACCGCCTGCGAGGACGCGATCTTCGCCAGCCATTGGGCCACCCTGACGCTTTTGTTTGCCTTACCTGACATGCACAATAGTGCATGTTTTTGATCAAGTCTAGTCTAAAACGTCGAAACATGCATTTTGTTTCATGTTCGGCTAACAGAGCCAAAGGCCACCCAATCGACCTTGGCAAGCTGTGGCCGCCCCAGTTTGGCCTTGACGAGTTCGGCCAGGGCAAAAACCGGAAAACCGTCGGCGAACCCGTCGCCGCCGGCGTTGCGCAGGCCGAGCGCCTTGAGTTCGCCGAGCGCTTCCCCTAGCAACCTTGCTGCGGCGTGCGGCTTTTGCATGCGCAGGCGCAAATTCGCGGTCGCGATCTGAATGCAGGCGCGCAGCAGGATTCGCTCGCGGCCGCCTTGTGGTGCGGCGGCCCACACCGCTTCAAGGATCTCCTGCGACTCCCAGAAATAGCCGTGGTCGTTGAGCCGCAGAGCGTAACGCAGCGCCGGATGACGTGCCGGCACATGGCCGCCGAACCGCGACGGCACCAATGCCGTGACCTGCGCCAGCGTTTCGTAGTCCCAAACAGTGCACCGAAAAATAGCTTACGCGGCCCGTCCCTGCGAGCCGTCAACACGCAACACCGCGTTTGCGAATTCCTGGACCGCATCCAGCGTCGCCCCCGGCGCCTCCCGATGCGGCTGGTGTCCCGCCCCCGGAATCACCGTCACATCGACGGGACAGTAGCACTCTTCCTGGGCGATCTCGATCTGGCGCATTGTCCCATACTCGTCATCGCGACCCTGCAGGATCGCGACGGGCACGCGGATATAGGCGAGGTATTCGGAAATATCCCAGTTGCGAAAGGCCGGATCGAGCCAGGCGCCGTTCCAGCCATGGAAGGCGTTGTCGACATCCTTGTGCCAGCGCGCCAGCTTTGCCTTCAGGTCCGAGGTCTCATAGGCGGTCTTGATTTTCGCGATAGACGCCACCGAGATGTCCTCGACGATGAAATGCGGCGCGATCATCACGACGCCTTCGACGCGGTGATCCTGATGCGCACCCGTATAGATCGCCGCGATCGAGGCGCCGTCGGAATGGCCGACGAGCAGCCCGCGGCGGAAGCCGATTTGATTGAGCAGCTTTGGCAGCACGTCGAGTGCTTCGCTGTGCATGTAGTCGACGGCGCGCGGCAGTTTCGCCGGTGTGGAAGCGCCATAGCCCGCGCGCGAATAGGCGAACACGCCGGCGCCGGTGGCGGCCTGAAGCTTGTCAGGGAAATCGCCCCACAAGCCGGCCGAGCCGAGGCCTTCATGCAGCATCACGATGGTCGGCGCGTCCTGAGGTGACGGACCGATCATGCGGTATTCGAGATTGGCGGCGCCGATGGTGAGGAAGCCGGTGGGGGAGAGGGTCATGTCTATTGTACCTGCGAATTGAATCTCTCGTTCGTCATGCCCGGGCTTGTCCCGGGCATCCACGTCCTTGGAAGCGGCAAGCAAGACGTGGATGGCCGGGTCAAGCCCGGCCATGACGGCTAGTGTTCCCGCAGCTTGAACCGCTGGATTTTTCCCGTCGCCGTCTTCGGCAAACTGTCCACCACATCGATCCAGCGCGGATATTTCCACGGCCCGATCTTCTGCTTGACGTGCTCCTTCAGCGCATCATGCAGGCCGTCGGTTTTGGTTTCGGCGCGCAGCACGACGAAAGCTTTTGGCTTCAGCAGGCCTTCCGGATCGGCCTCGGGCACCACGGCGGCTTCCAGCACTGCGGGATGGGTGATCAGCGCGCTCTCGACTTCGAACGGCGACACCCAGATGCCGGAGACCTTGAACATGTCGTCGCTGCGGCCGCAGAACGTGTAGCGGCCGTCGGCGTCGCGGATGTACTTGTCGCCGGTGCGGGTCCAGTGGCCTTCAAACGTTTGCCGGCTCTTGCTGCGCTGGTTCCAGTAGCCTTCGCCGGCCGAGGGCGCATCGACCAGCAATTCGCCGACCTCGCCATCGGGCACGTCGGCGCCCGCTTCATTGACCAGCCGCACGCGGTAGCCCGGCACGGGACGGCCGGACGAGCCGTATTTGATGTCGCCGGGCGCGTTGGACAGAAAGATGTGCAAGAGCTCGGTGGAGCCGACGCCGTCGAGAATGTCGACGCCGAACCGCGCCTTCCAGGCATTGCCGACCGATTCTGGCAGCGCTTCGCCCGCCGAGGTGCAGACGCGAAGCCGTTGGCCGGCGCCCGCGTCCTTCAGCGTCTCGTCGTTGAGCATCGCCGCGAACAATGTCGGCACGCCGAAGAAGATGCTGGGGTTGTATTTGTTCATCAGCGCGAACATCGCCGCCGGCGTCGGACGATCGGAATTCAGCACCGTTGATGCGCCGACCGACATCGGAAAGGTCAGCGCGTTGCCGAGGCCGTAGGCAAAAAACAGCTTTGCCGCCGAGAGGCCGATATCGTCCTCGCGAATGCCGAGCACTTGTTTGGCGTAGGTTTCCGCAGTGGCGGCGAGATTGGAATGCAGGTGGCGAACGCCCTTGGGCATGCCGGTGGAGCCCGACGAATAGAGCCAGAAGGCGGGCTCATCGGGATGCGTCGCCGCGGTCGCAAAGCTGTCGCTCTCGCGCGCGAGTTCGTCGGCAAGCTTCTTGTGGCCGCGCGCCTCCTTGCCGGACACGATCACATGCTCGAGGTCCGGCATCCGCCCGACGATGTCTTTGACGACGGGATAGAGCGCTTCGGACACGAACAGCACCCGCGCGCGGCAATCCGCCAGCACGTAGGCATATTGATCCGCCGTCAGCAGCGTGTTGAGCGGCACCGGCACGATGCCGGCGCGGATCGCGCCGAGGAACACGCAAGGAAAATCCACCGTGTCGAGCATGATCATCGCGACGCGCTCTTCGCGGCGGACGCCAAACCGGCGCAGCATGTTGGCGACGCGGCAGCTCTGGCGTTGCAGGTCGCCATAGGTGAGTTCGGAGACCGTATCGGTGAAGGCGAGCTTGGCGCCGCGGCCCTCGTCGACATTGCGATCAAGCAGCCAGGTCACCGCATTGTAGGAACCGGACGTGCCGCTCAAGACGCTTCTCCCAGATTTTAAGAATTATAATTCATATAAAGACCACCGGGCGCGCTTGCTGTCAATCCTCATCGGCATTATGTTTCCGAAACGCGCTGATTTGCAGCCAGGGCGAGCTAAGGGGCTACCCAAGGGAAATGTCCGAAACCAGCGATCCCGAAACCGGCTTTCTTGAGCAGCTCGGCCAGCGCGTGCGCACCATGCGGGCGCTGCGCGGCATGTCGCGAAAAGTGCTCGCGAAGGTCTCCGGCATTTCCGAACGCTATATCGCCCAGCTCGAAAGCGGCAAGGGCAACGTCTCGATCGTGCTGCTGCGTCGGGTGTCGAACGCGATGGGCGCGCATCTGGAAGATCTCATTCCCTCCACCGAACCTGTGCCCGACTGGGCTGTCATCCGCGACCTCGTGCGCAAGGCGACATCCGCGCAGATCGCGCAGGCCAAGGACGTGCTCGCGGGCGGCAGTACGTCGGCGCATCGCAAGATGTCGTTCTCGGGCATCGCGCTGATCGGGCTGCGCGGCGCCGGCAAATCGACGCTCGGCAAAATGCTGGCGAAGAAGATCGGCTGGAGCTTTGTCGAACTCAACAAGGAGATCGAGGCGCAGAACGGATTGTCCGTCGCCGAGATCATCGCGCTCTACGGCCAGGAAGGCTTTCGGCGCATGGAGCAGGCCGCGCTCGGGCAATTGCTGGCGCGCAAGGAGCTGATGGTGCTCGCAACCGGCGGCGGCATCGTCTCCGAACCGCTGACGTTCGACCTGATCCTGTCGTCGTTCTACACGATCTGGCTGAAGGCGAAGCCCGAAGAACACATGGCGCGCGTGCGCGGCCAGGGCGACCTGCGGCCGATGGCGGATGATCGTTCCGCGATGGCCGAACTGCGCACCATTCTGGTCAGCCGCGAGCCGCTCTACGCCCGCGCGTCGGCCGTGGTGGATACCGCGGGGCTGAACGTCAACGACGCCGCGTCGCGGCTGGTCGATGCGGTCGCGCCGGTGCTGCACGATGAAGCGCGGATGTTCGCGCGGGGCTGAGCGGGCGCCGGGGCCTCGCCCGCATCCGTCAATTGCGATAAGCAATACGCATGAAACTGCTGCTCCTCCACGGCGCACCCGCCGCCGGCAAATTGACGGTCGCAAAGGCGTTGCTGGCGCGGGTGCCGGGACGGCTCATGGACAATCACGCGTCGATCGACCTGGCGCGGACCATCTTCGAGTTCGACGCTCCCGGTTTCTGGGAGCTCGTTCACGACGTGAGATACGCAGCCATCGACGCCGCCGCGCGGCACGGCGTTGAGCTCCTAGTCACGACCCTATGCTACGTCGACCCGGATGACCGCGCGCAACTCGAGGCATTCGAAGCGATCATGCAGCGGAACGGCGGCGACGTGCTGCCGGTGTTCCTGCACTGCTCGCGTGAGGAGGCTGCGCGCAGGGTCGGCAATCCAGACCGGGTCGACCGGCGCAAGATGAGTTCGGCAGAACGCCTGCTCAGCTATCTTGATCGCTATCAATTTTCGCCGGTGCCGCGACCCGACTGCCTCACTCTGGATACAGAGGAGAAACCGGCGGACGCGACGGCGCGAGAAATCATCGGCCATTTTGGGCTTAACGCAGGGTAGCGCCGTGGTGGAT
The DNA here is from genome assembly GCF_018130165.1 of Bradyrhizobium sp. JYMT SZCCT0180. Classification (GTDB taxonomy): domain Bacteria; phylum Pseudomonadota; class Alphaproteobacteria; order Rhizobiales; family Xanthobacteraceae; genus Bradyrhizobium. The sequence goes on from NZ_JAFCLZ010000014.1 coordinate 190,433, forward strand.
AGCGCGGGGCTCAGCGCCGACGACGCGGCGTCGCGTCCGGCTCGCGAAAAGAACGCCACCATTAACCACGGCCGCGGTTAACCACCGCAACGGTTCCTTGCGGAAACACACCCTTTAATAGTGTTACCAAAGCGTTAAACGCAGGGAATACAGATCATGTCCGAGCGCCGCAAACTACCGAGAAACCGCGTCTATTACGGCGGAAGGGTCGCGTTCAACGCCCGCTCTTCGACGCTCGCCTGCGTCGTGCGCAACTTCAGCCCGTTCGGGGCCAGGATCGAGTTTGAAAGTTCCGCCCTCGTGCCCGACGAGGTTGATTTCGAAATCGAACGCAAGGGAATCTCCTGCCTGGCGCGCCTGGTCTGGCGCGATCAATTCGCCGCCGGTCTGGTGTTTTCAGGTGCAAGCGAAACGGGAGGCGTCGTCGAGCTGAACTGGGCGCGCAAGCTGCGCGCCAGCGAACGGGCGAACCGGCAACTGCGGTCGCGCCTCGATCAGCTGCGATCCGAACACTGATGCGATCACGGAAACTGGCGCAGGATGAGATCGCATGAGTACCCTTGAAGACGACGCTTCCATCCGCATCGCCGCGAAGATGCCGAGGAGCCGGCCGCGCCCGCTTCGCGCGATACTGGCGGTGTTGACGGCGCAGTACACGATCGTCGCGATCGTCGTCAGCCTGTCGGTTGCGGGCACGCTTCGCTATCTGGTGACACCGCAGATCGTCGCCAAGTTCGAAATGATCGCCGCCGCGCTCAAGCGGATTTAGTATCCCGTCAGATATCGGCAATCCGGCAGACTTCTTCGTGAAACACGAGGTAGCGCTTCGGCGCGATCAGATGCGGCGTGTTCTCGCGCCACCATGCGGCGGCTTCGGGACTTGCTTTGGCGAGAATGCCGACGGCGGGCGCCGCCGCCACCGCATAGCCGGCGACGCGCTCGGCGCGTCCGCGGAGAATGGCTGCCCATTGCGCCGGCCACGACTGCGGTATGGACAGGACGCCGAAGGCCAGCATTTTGCGGTGCGCCGCATAGCGGATGACCGGCAGGTCGAGCCCGACCCATTTCTGGCGCACCCATAGCGGCGCCTCGCCGGGAGGGACGGCGACGATACGGACAGCCCAGTCGGGGTTTTTCATTACGTTTCTCACGGCATCTGCATCGACTTCGTGCAGGCCGGAGGGGATCGCGTTCATGGCAAGGGGCAGAAAAATTCCAGGTTTGCGGCCGTAGGGTGGGCAAAGCGAAGCGTGCCCACCAAATTCTATGTCGCGCAAAAGAGGGTGGGCACGGCGCGAAGAGCGCCTTTGCCCACCCTACGCAGCAATGCTTACAACAGCATCGACTTGACCGACGCCGCGCCCTCTTTCAGCAGCGGCAGAAAACGCTCGACCATCTCGTTCGTCGAAACGCGGTCGACATGCGCGCCCATGTTGATGGCGCCGACGATCACGCCGTCGTAACGGCGCACCGGCACCGAGATCGAACGGAAATGCGGCTCGGCCTCGCGATCGGCCAGCGAATAGCCCTGTTCGCGATCGCCGCGCACGCAAGCGAGCAATCGTTTTGGATCGGTCACCGTGTGCGGTGTCATCGGCTCGCGCCGCATGGCGGCGAGCCGCGCGGCGAGATCGTCATCACCAAACTGGCCGAGCATGACGCGGCCGACCGAGGTGCAGAACGCCGGCAGGCGGTAGCCGATGTCGAGGCCGGCGGAGAACACCCGCGTCGGACTGCCGCGCGCGATGAACACGACCTCGTCGCCATCGAGCACCGCCAGCGAGCTTATTTCCTGAGCGGCCAGCGCGATCCGGTCGAGCACCGGTTGCAGCACCGTCACCACCTGGCTCGATTGCAGATAGGAGGCGGCCAAAGTCAGCACGCGCGGCGTCAGCGTAAACAGCTTGCCGTCCGACGTGACGAAGCCGCCATGCTCGAGCGTGAACAGGATGCGGCGGGCGGTGGCGCGCGGCAGATCGGCGGCGCGCGCCAGATCGCTCAAGGTCGCGGGGCCCCCGATCGTGCCGAACATCTGGAGCAGGCGGACGCCGCGGTCGAGGCTCTCGACGAAATCGGTGGCGCGCTCGTCGCCTTCGGCGCGTTTCAGCTTTGGCATTGGCCCTTCCGATTGGAAGCGTTCAAAATTGTGCTTGCCGTCCTCTCCAGTCATGGCATAATTCGCCCATTCGTTCAATAGGCGAACAAACTGCCTCCGACGAAAGGGCTGACCGCCATGATGAGCCAGGAAGCGAACGACCTGATCACCCGCACCGGGCCAAAAGATCCCTGCGGGAAATTGATGCGGATGTACTGGCAGCCGGCCGCATTGGTCGACGAACTGCAGGGGCCGCGGCCGGTCAAAGCCGTCAAGCTGCTCGGCGAAAACCTCGTGCTGTTCCGCGGCGAGAACGGCAGCTACGGCCTGATCGACCGCCATTGCGCCCATCGCGGCGCCGATCTCGCGTTCGGGCGGCTTGAGAATGGCGGCCTGCGCTGCGCGTTCCATGGCTGGCTGTTCGACACATCGGGCCAGTGCATCGAGACGCCGGCGGAGCCGAAGGGCTCGAACTTGTGCAAGGGCATCAAGCAGCGCTCCTATCCCGTGGTCGAGAAGAGCGGCATCCTCTGGGCTTACCTCGGCGAGGGCGAGCCGCCGGCATTTCCGGAGATCGACTGCTTCATCGCACCCGACAGCCATACGTTTGCGTTCAAGGGCCACATCAATTGCAACTGGCTGCAGGCGCTCGAAGTCGGCATCGATCCGGCGCACGCCTCCTTCCTGCATCGCTTCTTCGAGGATGAGGATACGTCCGCCAGTTACGGCAAGCAGTTCCGCGGCGCGTCCGCCGGATCAGACATGCCGATGACGAAAATCCTGCGCGAATACGACAACCCGATCATCAATGTCGAGCACACCGAATACGGCCTGCGGCTGATCGCGCTGCGCGAGATCGACGAGGAGCGCACCCATGTGCGCGTCACCAACCAGCTGTTCCCGCACGGCTTCGTCATTCCCATGAGCCAGGAGATGACGATCACGCAGTGGCATGTGCCTGTCGATGACGAGAATTGCTACTGGTACGCGATCTTCACTTCCTACACGACGCCGGTCGACAAGAAGAAGATGCGCGACCAGCGCCTCGAACTCTATGAGCTGCCCGACTACAAATCGCGCAAGAACAAGTCGAACGATTACGGCTTCGATCCGCACGAACAGGCAACCGAGACCTATACCGGCATGGGCGCCGACATCAACGTGCACGACCAGTGGGCGGTGGAATCGATGGGCGCGATCCAGGATCGCACCAACGAACATCTCGGCACCTCAGACAAGGCGATCGTGCAATATCGCCGCCTGCTGCGGCAGGAGATTGAAAAGGTCTCCGGCGGCGAGAAGCCGTTCATGTTCCTCGACGCGTCCCGTGCGCGGAGCATCCAGGGGCCGGCCACCATGGACGGCATCGGGCCGACGAGGGGCTGGGAAATCTACTGGATGGAAGTCGACGTCAAACGCCGCCGCGGCGCGCCATGGGCGGCGCCCGTGCCGGGTGAGATATCCGACAAGATCCGGCATCTGACGGCGGCTGAGTGATGGTGGTTCTGCGTCATTGCGAGCGAAGCGAAGCAATCCATGCTTGTGCTTGCCGAGACATGGATTGCTTCGCTTCGCTCGCAATGACGACTGAGGAGGCCACGCGTTGAGTTTCGTGGAGCGTCACGGCCTATGGTCGGCGGAGCAGAAGGAGGCGGCTAGCCGCCTGCGCCGCATTGTCGAAGAGCAAAAACTCGAAGTCATCCGGCTCTCGTTTCCGGACCAGCACGGCATCCTGCGCGGCAAGACGCTGGTCGCGAGCGAGGCGCTGGCCTCGCTGGAGAGCGGCTGCTTCATCACCACGACCATGCTCGCCAAGGACACCTCGCACCGCACGGTGTTTCCGGTGTTCACCTCCGGCGGCGGTTTTGGCATGCGCGAGATGGAAGGTGCCGCCGACGTCTTGATGGTCGCGGATCCCACCACGTTCCGCGTGCTGCCATGGGCGCCGACGACAGGCTGGCTATTGTGCGACATCCATTTCAGCGATGGCCGCCCGGTTCCGTTCGCCACAAGGCATCTCTATCGCGGCGTGCTCGATCAGCTCGGCCAGCGCGGCTACGATTTTGTCGCGGGCCTCGAAGTCGAGTTTCACATCTTCAAGCTCGAAGACGCAAAGATGGCGCCTGAGGATGCCGGGCAGCCGGGCCAGCCGCCTTCGGTGAGCCTGCTGTCGCACGGCTATCAATATCTGACCGAGCAGCGCTACGACCAGATGGAGCCGGTGCTGGAAATCATCCGGCGCGACGTGCTGGCGCTCGGCCTGCCGCTGCGGTCGGTCGAGGTCGAGTTCGGCCCGAGCCAGTGCGAATTCACCTTTGCGCCGACGAGCGGGCTGACGCCCGCCGACAACATGGTGCTGTTTCGCAGCGCCGTAAAACAGATCGCCCGGCGCCACGGCTATCACGCCACCTTCATGTGCCGGCCCAAACTGCCGAACGTGTTCGCGTCCGGCTGGCATTTGCACCAATCGATCGTGTCGCGCACCAGCGGCGCGAACGCCTTCATGACCACCGAAGGCGGCGAGGTGCTAAGCCCGTTTGCGCGCAACTATCTCGCGGGACTGCTGGCCCACGCCCGCGCCTCTGCCGTGTTCACGACGCCGACCATCAACGGCTACAAGCGCTACCGCACGTATTCGCTGGCGCCGGATCGCGCGATCTGGGGCCGCGACAACCGCGGCGTCATGATCCGCGTGCTCGGCGGCCCCAATGATGCCGCGACGCGCCTCGAAAACCGCATCGGCGAGCCCGCCGCCAATCCCTATCTCTACATGGCCTCGCAGATTCTCTCGGGCCTCGACGGCGTCGACCGCAAGCTCGATCCCGGGCCGTCAGCCGACACGCCCTATGAGGCCAAGGCGGCGCTGCTGCCGAAGACGCTGCGCGAGGCGGTGTTCGCGCTCGACGACGATCCGTTTTTCCGTCAAGCGTTCGGAAAGGAGTTCGTCGACTATTACGTCCACATCAAGAACGCCGAGATCGAGCGGTTCCAGGCCGAGGTGTCGGACTGGGAGCATCGCGAATATTTCGAGATGTTTTGATTTTGTCGTCCCGGCCTTGAGCCGGGACCCATACGCCGCGGCGGTTATTGCTTAAAAAGGATATCTGACGCCGTCACTTTCACGGATGGGCCGCGGCGTATGGGCCCCGGCTCAAGGCCGGGGCGACGGAGAGAGGGCCACTAGCCCCCTCACACCACCGCGTTCTGCTTGATCACTTCCCGATAGAACGACGCACTCAGTTTCGCCGTACGGCGCTGGGTATTGAAGTCGACGTGATAGATGCCGAAGCGCTTCTGGTAGCCGTCCATCCATTCGAAATTGTCGATCAGGCTCCACAGGAAGTAACCGGCCACCGGGACGCCTTCCGACGTCGCGCGCTGCAGATGGAACAGATAGTTGCGCAGATACATGACGCGGTCGACGTCATAGATGTTGCCGTCCGCGGCCGGCTGATCGGTCGACGACGTCCCGTTCTCGGTGATGTAGATGGACTTCACGCCCCAGATCTTCGCCGCGTGACGCGGCGCCCAGTACAGCGCCTCCGGACCGATCCTCAGCCAGGACGCATCCATATGCGGGAACGATGCCGGAAACGGCGCCAGCGTGTAGCCGCGCGAATTGTCCGCGGCCAGCACGTAATGGTCGGGCGTGTAGACGTTCAGCCCGACGAAATCGATCGGCGACGAAATGATCCTGAGATCGTCGGCGGTGTGTTTCGGGGCGTCGGCCTGCGCCAGATAGGCGTCGGTGAATTTTCCCTCGAGGATCGCGGTCAGATAGCCAGCATTGAGCTCGCGCACCGCGATCTCGGCGGCGCGGATATTCGCCGGCGTCTCGATCGCGGGGATGCAGTTGACCATGTTCTCGGCGAGGCCGATTTTGGTTCCAGCCTTGGCGTGTGCCCGGATCGCCTGCACGGCAAGGCCGTGCCCAAGGGCGACGTGGTGACGAACCTGGTTCTGCTCGCCTTGCGACAGTTTCAAGCCCGGCGCGTCGAGGCCAAGGCCGTGGCCGAGATGAACCAGCCTCGAACATTCGTTGATCGTGAAGATATGCTTGACGCGGTCGCTCAGGCGCTCGGCGACATAGGCGGAATAATCCGCAAACGCTTTCGCGGTCTCGCGTGACATCCAGCCGCCGAAGCGGTCTTGCAGCGCTTGCGGCAGGTCCCAATGATACAGCGTGGCAAACGGCTCGATGCCGTTTGCCAGCAGCTCGTCGAGCAACCGGTTGTAGAAGTCGAGGCCCTTCGGATTGGGCGCACCTGTTCCTTCCGGGAAAACACGCGGCCACGCGATCGAGAAGCGGTAGGTCTTCGTCCCCAGCGCCTTCATCAATTGGACGTCGTCCTTGTAGCGATGATAGTGGTCGTCAGCGACGTCGCCAGTGCTGTGATCGGTAATTTTTCCGGGCGTGTGCGCAAAACGATCCCAGATCGACGGTCCTCGGCCGTCCTCGTTGACGGCGCCTTCGATCTGATAGGACGAGGTCGCGGTGCCCCATCGAAAATCAGCCGGAAAGGCCGCGCTGGGTTTCTGGCCGCTGGAGCTGCTTTGTGCATCGGCTGACTTGACCGATCCCGTCGACAGGCCAAGCGCCGCCCATCCTGCAAGCTTGCCCAGACGGCGCCGGGAAAATCTGTTCGACCACATGCGTTCGTTTCCGGACCAGAGCCCTGTTCAGCACACAGCTATTTATCGCATTCGACCTTTGACGTTGCCGCAACGAAGCCGCCGGCGGTAGCGGCCGGCGGCTTTGGCGGCGGCAGGGAAGCGACGGCAACCGGTTGAACGGCGAGTTCTTGCTTGCGAAGCGTCTTCCGGAAGACGAACGGCATATTCGAGTGCGCGCTCCACACGGCAACAAAGCGCGTCGGCCACAGCGCGGCGCCAAACAGGACGAACGCCGCCGCCGTCCACAGCGACTGCCAGTTGTGAACACCCTCATTGAAAAAGAGGAAAAGCGCAGCCGCCACGAGCAGGCCCGCGAACACCGCCTCGGCGGTGACGCCGTCGTCCGGCTTTTGGCGGCAGAGCAGCGCCACCGTCCAGAGCGGCACAGCCGCCATGGTCACGCTGGCGAACGGGAAATCCCGTGAACGCGGATCGAACACGAGGCCGAGCGCGACCTCTACGGTGATCAGCGTAGTGACCATCAGCACAACGCCCAGGACCAGCGCAGGCAATGATGTGGGCCAGCCCTCGCGCGGGCCAAGCAATTCCCGGAACGACGGCAACGGCCGTCCGGCCATCAACGCGTTGGCGCACAGCAGCGGCAGCGCGACGGCCGCGGTCAGAAGCCATCCCTGGTTCAGCTGACCGGCGACGCCATAGTTCTCATAGAAGGCCTTTTCGGCCGCCAACCCCAGCAGGATTCCGCCTGTCGTTGCACAAGCCGACACCGCCAGCCACGGCGCCAATGCTGTCGCCGTCCGTCGACGCCAGAGCGTCAACAATGCAACGGCAAAGACACAAATGCCGAAAGCAAGGCCGGCTCCCAGTTGCAGCTTCCAGAACGGATAATTGCTGACGGCCGCTCCGTGCGCGTGCTTGATCTGACGGCTGTCGCCATCGAGAAGGCCCCAATGGGCGCCGACCGTGCCTTCCCACTGGCGCTTCCAGGACTCGTCGTAGGCCTCAAACACATTGACGCGGATTTTTTCGCGACTGGCCCGGTCGAGCAGTTCGGAAACGAAGCGGGCCTGATTGATGCGAGACGGCAGCGAGACCTCCCGCATGCGTCCCTTGCTCGGCCAGCCCGCCTCCCCGATCAGGATTTCCTTGCCGGGAAACGCCTGCGCGACCTTGTGGTAGATATCGATGACATGTGCCGCCGCGTTTTCGGCCCGGATCGGCTCATCTTCCCAGAACGGCAACATGTGGACTGTGACGAAATCGACGTCGGCCGCCATCTCGCGGTAGCGCAGCCAGTAATCCCAGGAATCGGCGTAGGTTATCGGCGTCGTGATACGCGACCTGACCGAGCGGAGGATTTCGCGAAGGTCTTCCACCGTCATTTCGCCCCGGAGCAGCACCTCGCTGCCGACGATGACTGACGTCACGGTCCCCTGATAATCCTTGGCCAGCGATACCGCGGTGTCGATCAGCGTTGCGTTCTTCACACGGTCGCGTCCGAGCCAGATGCCGAGGATGACTTTGATCCCGGCCTTCGACGCCAGCTGAGGCACCTTGTCGAGGCCGTTCTCGACCGAGTAGGTGCGGATGCAGTTCGATATCCCGGCCAGCTGGCCGAGATCTTCCGCGATCTGCTCCGGGCTGATGATGATGTTGGAATTCCACGGCGTCTGCCCGCTCCGGAACGGCGCGTAGGACACGCAGTCGAGCTTCCTGGCGGGATCGATCAGCGCATGATCCAGCAGCACCGGGCTCGCCAGCCAGTACCACACCGCGGCGATCAGGCTCATCGAGACAAGAAACAGCGCCAGCGGCACGCCCTTGCGGGAGGCGATGGATCGGAACTCGACTGACGGATCGGTTGGCATCAAGCAATGCCTCGCGCATTCCTTTGAACGTCTGCCGCGGCGTCAATGATTGCGAAATGACGCTCCGGTCGCTGCGGGAAGGAATTGAACACACTACTGGACATACTTTAGCCTGATGGCGGCCCGCCGGGGCTCGTTTTGTGGTTCAGCGCACACGGCCTGAACAGTTCGGGTTGTAGGGATGAGTATACCAGCGTTCTTCATCTTCCAACAATCCCGCCAGGCGATGGCTGGACTGCGCGCCTTCGGACTCACGCCTTCGCTGCAAAATCCTTGCTAGCGATCGCCAATATCTCGGCGGCGTGAGAAACCGCGATGAAATGCCCGCCATCGGCGACTTCGTGCCACATCGCCCCAGGCATGCGCTCACCCAATGGCTTGTTCACTGCGTAGGGCACAAACGTATCCGCGGTGCCCTGCCACAGATGGACCGGCCGATGGATGGCCGCTATGTCGAACGGCCATTGCTGGTAGAGCATCCGCGCGTCGGCCACGAGGCCTTCAGCGCCCTGGCGGAAACACTCGCGTCCGGACTCCGCCATGGTGTTCAACACTTGCGCATCGGCAAGTACGTCGAGATCGGCGGGACAACTCGCCTTCAGCAGCCCTTTCTTGTACTGCTCCGGAAACCGGGTCGCGGCGATATCGATCAACTCGTACATGAGCTGGAAGCCGGGCCGAAAATGCAATGCAAGGAAACCGCCCATCGCGTCGGCCTGCGACAGATACTTGGCCGCCCAATTGGTCCCGAACGCGCCATAGGATCCGGGTGCGATGCTGCTGACATGAACCAGCTTTGCGGGATCGATATACGCTGCCGCCGCAAGCGCCCACGGGCCGCCTTCGGACCAACCGGTAACCGCGAAGCGATCAGCCTCAAGCGCGTTGGCAATTGCTTCCAGGTCGGCTGCCCAACCGGCGAATGTACGGTTTTGCTGAGGATCCGATTTGCCCTGGCCTGGACGGTCCACGCATACGAATCTCAAACCAAGATTGAGCGCATGAGTTGCGAAGACCTGTGCTTCGAGCCGACTGGAAGGCCCGCCATGATTGTGAATGACGAGCGGACCGTTGGGATCGCCGACCTGCAAGTAACAAAGTGACCGACCGCCGACCTGCACGGTGCCTTCGGCAGCGCTCGTGGTCCCGTTTGAATTTGCCATGCGCCCTCCGCAAAAAAGTCCAACCCTAGCCGGTTTCGATCTGCGCCAGCCAGACCGTATGACCGCCGCAGTCCGGATCTTCGATGACATGCGCCACCACGTCAAAACCGTTCGCGCTGAGCAGCGCGCGGTATTCGTCGGCGTCCAGGCTGGCATGATAGAGCGGCTCGCCCCTGTAGCTCCCGATCGCTTCGCCATGCGCCGGACCGCTCGTGAACATCAATGCCGCGCGCGGCGCAGCATGCTGCCGGAAGATGGCAAACATCCGGCGCTGGTCATCCGGACAGAGGTGGAAGAAACTGTCCCACGCCAGCAGACCGTCGAAGCGCCGTGCGAGGGCGAGCGTGCGCATGTCGGCTATGTGCCACGCAAGATCCGGAAAAGACGCCGTGCACAGCGCAATCAGTTCTGGCGACGAATCCACACCGGTGACATGACATCCTTGCCGGGTGAGGTAACGGGCGATCGGTTCACCCGAACCGCAGCCGATGTCGAGCACGGCAGCTCCACCCGGCAGCCGGGCGCGAAACCGGTCGAGCCACGTGCGCTCCATCAGCCGGTTGCCGCGGTCCTGCGCCCAGGCGCGGCCGTGGCGTTGATAGAGTCCGATGATGCGGTCGGCGTCGGGGTTCATGGTGTCGACGTGGTATGGGCGTTGTGAACGCGTCAGTCTCTCAACCCGTCATGCCCGGGCTTGTCCCGGGTATCCACGTCTTTTTTTCTCCGCAGAGCAAGAAAGACGTGGATGGCCGGGTCAAGCCCGGCCATGACGAAGGAGACGTTCACGCCGCCCTCTCAAATCCCCAGATACCGGTGCTGCAAATCCGGCTCGGCGATCAACTGCTCGGACGTGCCGCTCCACACCGTGCGGCCGCGCTCGATGATGTAATGCCGGTCGGCGATGCGGGAGAGGTTGGCGACGTTCTTGTCGATCACCAGCACCGATTGCCCACGCCCCTTGAGCATCGACAGGCAGCTCCAGATTTCCTCGCGGATCAGGGGCGCCAGGCCTTCGGTGGCTTCGTCGAGGATCAGGAGCTTCGGATTGGTCATCAGCGCGCGGCCGATCGCGAGCATCTGCTGCTCGCCGCCGGACAGCGTCACGCCCATGTTGCCGCCGCGCTCGGCAAGGCGCGGAAACAGCGCGTGGATTTTCTCGATGGTCCAGGGATCGGAATTCCCTGCGCGATTGCCGGCAGCCGCGACCAGGTTTTCGTAGACGGTGAGATTCGGAAAGATCTGGCGGCCTTCCGGCACCAGGCCGATGCCGAGTTTTGCGATCTTGTACGACGGCAGGCTGCGAACCTCCTGCCCGGCGAAACGGATGGTGCCCGCGCGCGCGCCCGTCATGCCCATGATGGAGCGGATGGTCGTGGTCTTGCCCATGCCGTTGCGGCCCATCAGGGCGACCATTTCGCCTGACTGAACCTTCAGCGACAGGCCGAACAGCACCTGGCTGAGGCCATAGCAGGTTTCGATGCCGTCAATTTCGAGCAGGGTTTCAGCCGTTCTTGTTTCAGCCATGAGCGACCACCACGTGCTGATCGCCGAGATAGGCGCGTTTGACTTCGTCGTTGTGGCGGATCGCATCGGGATCGCCCGAGGCGATGACGCGGCCGTATACGAGCACGGTGATGCGGTCGGCGAGCGCGAACACCGCCTCCATGTCATGCTCGACCAGCACGATGGTGACTTCCTTACGCAATTCCTTCAGCAGCGCCACCATGCGTGCCGACTCGGTGACGCCGAGCCCCGCCATCGGCTCGTCGAGCAGCAGCAATTGCGGTTTTGTGGCGAGCGCGACCGCAAGCTCGAGTTCGCGTTGTTCGCCATGGCTGAGTTCGGACACCGGAACGTCGGCGCGTGCCCCGAGCCCGACCCGCGTCAACGCGGCCTGCGCGGCGTCGCGCAGCGGCTTTTCCTTGCGCGCGTTGCCCCAGAACCGGAACGAGTGCCCGTCATGGGCTTGCGCTGCGAGCGCGACATTGTCGGCCGCGGTAAAATTCGGCAGCAGCGAAGTGATCTGGAACGAGCGCGCCAGCCCGAGCCGGCTGCGCTCATAGGACGGCAGGCCGGTGACGTCGCGGCCGCCGAAAACAATGGTGCCCGAGTTCGGCGTCAATTGCCCGGTGAGCTGGCTGATCAGCGTGGTCTTGCCGGCGCCGTTGGGGCCGATGATGGCGTGCAACTCGCCGGGGATGACGTCGAGCGACAGATTGTCGGTGGCGAGAATGCCGCCGAAGCGCCGCACCAGGTTTTCAACGCGGAGCAAGGGATCAGCCACGGTTAAACCTCCCGAGCAGGCCCATGATGCCGCCGCGCGCGAACAGCACGATCAGCAGCAGCAGCGGCCCCATGATCAGCGCCCAGTATTCGGTGAATTGCGATAGCAGCTCTTCCAGCAGCAGAAAGAAGATCGTGCCGATGACAGGACCGAACAGCGAGCCCATGCCGCCGAACACCACCATCACCATGAGTTCGCCGGATCGGGTCCAGTACATTCCGGCCGGGCTGATGAAGTCGGTGTTGTTCGCCAGCAGCGCGCCGGCCAGGCCGCAGATGGTGCCGGAGATGACGAAACAGACCAGCCGGTAGCGGTTGGCATGATAGCCGATCGCCTGCATGCGCTGCTCGTTGGAACGAATGCCCTGCACCACCAGTCCGAAGCGCGAATTGATGATCCGCCAGATCAGGTAGATGCCGCCGAACAGGCAGCCGAGGCAGAGGTAATAGAACTGCACGCGGTTCGACAGGTCGATCAAGCCGCCGAAATTGCTGCGCTTGTAGATGGTCAGGCCGTCGTCGCCGCCGTAACGCGACATGCCCGAGGCGATGTAATAGGCCATCTGCGCAAAGGCCAGCGTGATCATGATGAAGTAGACGCCGCGGGTGCGCAGGCTGAGCGCGCCGATCACGAGCGCATAGAGCGCCGACGCCACCAGCGCCACCGGCCACTGGATGAAGCCGGAGCCGATGCCTTCAAAGGCGAGGATGCCGACCGCATAGCCGCCGATGCCGAGATAGGCCGCGTGGCCGAAGCTCATCATGCCGCCATAGCCCATGATGAGATTGAGGCTGGCCGCGGCCAGCGCGAAGATGATGATGCGGGTGAACAGCGTCAGGATGAAGATGTTGCCGGTGAGCTGCGAATAGAGCGGCAGCAAAAGCAGCCCGGCAGCGACCAGCGCCACGACGACGTTGCTTGTATTGATCTGTAATTTCATCGCTTGGCGGCCGGAAACAGCCCCTCCGGCCGCACCACCAGCACGATCGCCATCAAGAGATAGATCAGCATCGAGGACAGCGCGGGTGCGGCGGTGGAGGCGGCGGCGGAACTCAGCACCATGCGCAGGAGATCAGGCAGGAAGGCGCGACCGAGCGTATCGATCATGCCGACAAAGATTGCGGCCAGGAACGCGCCGCGGATCGAGCCGATCCCGCCGATGACGATGATGACGAAGGCGAGGATGAGGATGTTCTCGCCCATGCCGATCTGCACGGTGAGAATCGGCGCCTGCATCAGTCCGGCAAGTCCGGCAAGCGCCGCACCAAGCCCGAACACCAGCGTGAACAGCAGCTTGATGTTGATGCCGAGCGCGCCGATCATTTCGCGGTTGGAGGCGCCGGCGCGGATCAGCATGCCGATCTTGGTCCGCATCACCACGACGTAAAGCAGCGCGGCGACCGCGAGCGCGACGATGATGATCGACAGCCGGTAGGCCGGATAATACACGCCGGGGATGATCTGGACCGGCACGGTCAGCCAGGCCGGCAGCGGCAGCGCAAGGCCGGCCGGGCCCCAGATCAGCCGCACCGCGTCATTGAAAAACAGGATTAGTCCGAACGTCGCCAGCACCTGGTCGAGATGGTCGCGGCCGTAGAGATGTCTCAGCGCGACGAATTCCAGTACGATCCCGAGCAGCAGCGTGGCGCCGAGCGCCAGCAGCACGCCGAGGATGAAGCTCCCGGTCCAGGCGGTGAACGTCGCGGCGAAATAGGCGCCCATCATGTAGAGCGAGCCGTGCGCCAGATTGACGAAATCCATGATGCCGAACACCAGCGTCAACCCGGCCGCCAGCAGGAACAGCAACAGGCCGAACTGAAACCCGTTCAGCGATTGTTCGACAAGAACCAACGATAGACCCCTCTCCGATCGTGATCTCACGCCGACGCCACGCGTTCGTCGCGAGGGAAAACCGGCTTCCCTTTCAGATCGCGCCCCTCAATCCGAAACAAAACAGCGGCAGCGCGTCGGCGCCGCCGCCTATTTTTGTTGGCGCAGGATCATTTGCCAAACCGCTTACACATCCACGCCTCCGAAGCAGGCCATCGGGTTTCTGAAATTACTTTAAACATAAAGTAATTTTTCGACAAGCCCCTTGGCCGATCATGCACCGGTCATGCCAACAATCACTTCATCGGGCATTTATCGTGGAAGCCATCCTGGCTGTCCTTGACGATGGTGGCCACCGTCTTCAGCGCGAGCTGGCCGTCGGCATCCTTGACCACGTCCTGCAGATAGAAGTTCTGGATCGGAATGTGGTTCTTGCCGTATTTGAACGGGCCGCGCACCGACTTGAAGTTGGCTTTCTCCATCTCGGCCTTCATCGCGTCCTTCTTGGTCGTGTCGCCCTTGACCGCAACCACCGCGCTGTTGATCAGGTTCGCGGCATCATAGGATTGCGCGCCATAGAAGGTCGGGCGCAGGTTCGGATATTTCTTGCGGTAGTCCTCGACGAACTTCTTGTTCTCGGGGTTTGGCAGGTCGTTGACCCATTGCTGGGCGCCGGGAACGCCGAGCGCGTTCTCCTTCTGCAGCGGCAGCGACAATTCGTCGATCGTGAACGCCGTATAGAGCGGGATCTGCGCCTTGATGCCGGCCTGCGCATACTGGTTGAGGAACTGCACGCCGGCAGCGCCCGGATAGAACACGAAGATCGACTCGGCCTTGGAGTTCTTGGCCTTGGTGAGTTCGGCGGAGAAGTCGAGCTGGCTCGGCCACACCGTGTATTCCTCACCGACCACCTGGCCCTTGAACGTGCTCTTGACGCCGGCCAGCATGTCCTTGCCGGCGGCATAGTTCGGGCCGATCAGGAACACCGACTTGACGCCCTTCTGGTTCATGTAGGTGCCCATCGCCTGCGGCGTCTGGTCGTTCTGCCAGGAAGTCGAGAACACGTACGGCGAGCACAATTCGCCGGCGAGCTGCGAGGGACCGGCATTGGCCGAGATCAGGAAGGTTTTGGCATCGACCGCGGTCTTCAGCGAGGCCAAGAGCACGTTCGACCAGATGTAGCCGACGATGAAATCGACCTTGTCGGACTGGATCAGCTTTTCGGTCTTCTGCTTGCCGACATCCGGCTTCTGGCCGTCGTCCTCATAGATCACCTCGACCGGCTTGCCGTCCATCTTGCGGCCCAGATGATCGAGCGCCAGTTCGAACGAGTTGCGCATGTCGTTGCCGATCGCGGCCGTGGGGCCGCTGAAGGTCGAGACGAAACCGATCTTGATGCTGTCGGCGCCGAGCGCGGGCTGCGCCAGCGCCAGAGCCATTGCGCCCGCCAGCCAGAATGTCTTTTTCATATTCACTCCCCTCCTCATTATCTATTTTGTTCCGCCAGCCAGTGCGGCTGCCGTCTCGAGGCCTGCGCCTTCGTATAATCCCGGTAAGCCCGGATATTTTGTGCGCGAAATCTGCGGCCCGCAGCAAGCACGAACCGAAAGCTCCGATTAGAACCTTCGGCCCATACCCCAGCGGCCTGCACCATAATTCGCAGATGGCGCGGAAGGCAAGAACTATAGTTCCGGTTGCCGGGGCAACAAATGTCGCAGGGCACGGCCGCAACACAATCGGAAGAGACAGCGCGCGCCATCATGTTCATGGCGCCTGATCCGGTTGGGGCGCGGCGTTTCGTCGCCACTCCGCCCAGTTCGGCCGGTCGAGCTGAAACAGATCGGTGCAGCGGGCATACCAGCCGCTGCCATGCATGCGGCCGATCAACTGCAGCGCGGGCGTGTCGATATAGCAGCGCTCCTTGTCCTGAACCGCCGCACCATCGACGTGCGCGCACAGGATGCGGCCGATCACTGCGGTCTGGCGCGGTCCGGTCACCATCGAACTCAGCACCCGGCATTCGAAGGAAACCGGGGACTCCGCGATGCGCGGCGGCCGTATCGCATGTGACGGAGCGGCGGTGAGGCCCGCCAGCGCAAGCTCGTCGATATCGGGCGGCGCATCTATGCAGGTGACATTCATGGCAGCGGCGTTCCGTTCGGAGACGAGATTCACCACGAACTCTCCGGTCGCGAGGATATTCGTCGCGGTATCCTTGAAGCGCCCCGGCCCGGCGAGCAGCCCGATCGCAAGCGTCGGCGGCTCGTGCCCCAACACGTTGAAGAAGCTGTAGGGCGCCGCGTTGATGACCCCGTCTTCGGACAGCGTCGTCACCCAGGCGATCGGCCGCGGCGTCACCGTCGCCGTCAATATCTTGTAGCGTTGTTGAGCCTCCAGCGTCTCCATGTCGAACAGCATCGCCGGCCCCCGCGCTCAGACCGCCACGACCGGATGACGCAGCCGGCCGATGCCGGCCACTTCCGCCTCCACGACATCGCCAGGCCACAGCCATTCCTGCGGCGTCCGCCCCGCGCCGACGCCATCGGGCGTGCCGGTCGCGATGATGTCGCCCGGCTCGAGCGTGATCGCGGCCGAAATGTCCGAGATCAGCAGCGGCACCTTGAACAGCATGTGGCGGGTGTTGGAGCGCTGCTTCTCTACGCCGTTCACCGTGAGCCAGAGATCGAGCGCGTGCGGATCGCCGATTTCATCTGATGTCACGATGCATGGACCGAACGGCGCATAGGTGTCCTGGCCCTTGGAATAGATCCACTGGCCGGCGCGGCGATTGTCGCGCGCGCTGACGTCGATCATCACGCTGTAGCCGAAAACGAAATCGAGCGCCTGCGCTTCCGGAATGCGGCGCGCCGTTCGCCCCATCACGACCGCGAGTTCGACTTCCCAATCGAGCTGCTGCGTGATGGTCCGGTTGTGCTCGATGGCCTCGTTGGGCCCGATCACGCTGGTCGGAGGCTTTGAAAAGATGATCGGCTGCTTCGGCAATTCCTTCGCTGTATCGAGGGCGCGCGATGATTCCGCGACGTGCTCGACATAGTTCAGGCCGATCCCGAAAATGTTCTTCCGGGGCCGCGGGATTGGCGCCAGCAGCCGGACATTTGCAAGCGGCAGCGCCGTGCCTACCGGCCAATGGCTTGCGTGATCACTCAAAATCTTCTTCAGCGCCACCGTCGCCGGCGGCCCGAGATCGATGAGATCGAGCATCGAGGACGGCAATGCCGTGCCGGCATGCGCGCCGATCCGCTCGACGTCCACGACCAGGTCATCGACGATGGCACCGAGACGGGCCGCCGCCTCGATGTTGGCGCGGTAGGTAACAAGACGCATGGTTGTATCCTTAAGATGTCAGAGGCTGCCGGCCTTGATTGTCGCCATAGGCCTCCTCGCGATACAGGCCGAGAGCGTGCATCACAGGCAGATCGTTGAAGGTGAACAGGCAGGCGTCGTCGCTGGCAGATCCGTTGACATGCTCGTGCCAGGACCAGGACGGCACACAGAAGATGTCGCGCTCCTTCCAGTCGAAGCGCTTGCCGTCGATGATCGAGTGACCGCTTCCTTTCGCCACCTGATAGATGAAACTGCCGGTGTGACGATGGGCCTTGGTGGCCTCGCCGGGTCGCAGCATCTGCATCGACGCGCCGATCGTCTGCATCACAGGACCGCCGGTGACGGGATTGACGTAGTTCATCAGCACGCCGTCATAGGGTGAGCCGTTGGAGGCCTTGCCGTAGCGCTGCAGCGCCTCGTAGGTCGGGCCCCACTCGTATTTCAGCAGCGGCGAATATCCGCGCGTCCATTCGGCGCCCGCGGGGCGCAGGCCCGGATTGCCCCAGGCGTGGGTCATGTCGTCGACGGGATAGCCGACCTCCTGCTGCATCTTCGGATGCACCGCGTAGAAATTGGCCTCGAGCGTGTTGACGAGCGGGATATCGAGACCGTCCTGCCAGATGCACGGCGTGCCGTCGCCGGAGACACCGTGCTCGTGCCACGTGCCGTTTGGGGTCAGCACGAAATCATTGGCGCCGAGTGTGAGTTTGTGGCCATCGACGATGGTGTAGGCGCCCTCGCCTTCCATGATGAAGCGCAGCGCAGAGGCTGAGTGCGCATGGGCGGAGGCAACCTCGCCGGGATGCATCACCTGCAGCCCGGAATACAGCCAACCCACGGCGGCGGCGTGGTCGCGACGGCCGGGATTGTTCAGATAGATGACGCGGCGGCCGGCCTTTTCGGGAGACACCAGTTCGACGGATCGCAAGACATGCTTGCGCAGGTCCTCGTAGCGCCAGAGCACGGGGACCGATGACGACTTGGGCTGCCAGGGCTCGATCTTGTTGGCGACCGTCCACAGCGCACCGGCGTCGAGATTTTCCAGCTCGTCGTAATAGGCGAGCAGTTCCGGGGTGTCCTCGACATTGGCGCGCCCGGCGACGTCTTCCCGGTGGTTTTCGCGGCGTCCTGCTGCCATTTCGCTCTCCCTGGATTGCCAATCATATAAAATAGGATATATGTTCGAAGCAATAGGAAATTTTCGAAAGAAATTGAACCGATGGTGGCGGCCGCGAAAGCAGGAAACGACCGCCGGATCGCCAGCGAAGCAGCTGGCGAGCCCGGAACATTGAGCGAGGTGGCCTATCAGCGCCTGCGCACCGACATCGTCTCCGGCGCGCTCGACGCGGGCAAGCCGCTGCGGCTCGAAGCGCTGAAGCAGCGCTACGGCCTGAGCTTTTCGCCGCTGCGCGAGGCGTTGATGCGGCTGCAGTCCGAGCGTCTGGTGCTCTCGACGGCGCTGCGCGGCTTCTCCGTCGCGCCGCTGTCGCGCGAGGAAATGAAGGACGCGACGGAAACCCGCATCCTGATCGAATCCGACGCGCTGCGCCGATCGATGCAGGGCGGCGACGATGATTGGGAAGCCGGCATCGTGGCCGCCTTCCATGCGCTCAGCCTGCAGGCCGAACGGCAATCGCGCCTCTCCGGCGAAGTAGGCGCCGTCGACATGCACGCGATGGACGAGCGGCACTATCAATTCCATCGGGCGCTGATCGCCCATTGCGGCTCGCCGCGGCTGCTCGACCTCGCCGACCAGCTCTATGTCGAAACCCAGCGCTACCGGCTGCCGTGCCTGGTCGGCCGGGTGGCGGGAACGCCGGCGCGCGACGTTGCCGCCGAGCATCAGCAGATCATGGACGCCACGCTTCGCCGCAGCGAAGACGCCGTGGGCTATCTGGCCGAACATTACCGGCGAACCGCTGAAATCATCGAGGCCTCTACCGTGTGGCCGTCACCCAAATAGCGACCATCTGCTGGTACGATCGTCTGCCCTGCAAACAGCGCCCCCATCGGGGACACCGGCAACGTCAAACTGACGACAAACGGCGCTACAAAATGATGCTGGGGTTGCGGATGCACTGGTCGCACACCAGCAGATTCACCTGTTTGGCGGATATCCGCCAAACGCCATCGAACTTTCGAAACCGATGCCCGGCCCACCCCGCCAGCGCCCGGGTTTCGTCATCCCAGAATTCGTGGATCAAGAAATTCGAGCGCACCAGGCGCTGATCGGGATTTTCGGACGCGAAGACCTCGACGTTCGAGACCATCCGCACGGTCCGCGACGACGGCGCCTGCGACCATGCGAAACCGGTCGCGAGCCGGAATACCCGATCTTCCAGCCTGCGACGGTCGTCGAACATGACGGCGATCTCGCGCCGCGGATCGCCGCCATTGGGCGTGCTCGGCACCCAGTACAGGCACTCGTCCGCATAGAGCTGCAACCATTCCTTGAACTGAAGCCGGTCGAGCAGTCGGGCTTCGCGCTCGACGAGGCCACGAAACACGTCGCGCTCCGCCAAGTCCTGGATCGTCGGGTCATCCCGTCGCACGACGTCAAAATCGGCGATCAGTTCCTGGTAAAGCGCGTCACCGACATAATAGGAATGGCGTGATGGATCGTGAGCGGGCTGGGCCATGATCAGGGCTCCCGCTGAATGGTCAGGTGGGGCTCGGCCTTCATGAGGCGCTTCCATTCCTTGATATATTCCCGCATGAACATCTCATCCGTCGCTGGCGCCTTGATCGTGCCGTCCTCCAGGGTGTGAATGCGTCCGGGAATGCCGAGACCCCGATTCATGTAGATCCACTCGTCCTCCTGGCAGCGCAGTCCGCGCTGGATCTGCTCGAAATTGGTGACGTCATCGACTTCGCCGAAGTTCGGAAACCCCTCCTGGGTTCGCATGCGCAGGGTGTTGATGTCGTTCAACGCATCCTCGCCGATCGTGCCGTCGACGTCCTCGATCCTGGTGCCGTACCAGATCGTATCGGTTTCCTCGAACGACACCGGCTGAAACACTTGAATGTGGTTTCCGAGCAGCGACAGGTTCGGAAACACGTTGATGTTGACCGGTTCCGAGCCCGCAAGATCGAGCAACGCGTCGGCGCGATCACCAAATTGCCTGCGCAGCTTTTGCTCGACATGTTCCATCCCGGGATGCAGCGACTCGATCGCCCACAGGCCGCCATTGCGCGGCTGCAGATTGGGCCGCTTGTCCTTGAAGTGGTGGCCGTTGCCCATGTACTGCATGTACATCGGCTGCTCGTCGGGCGCCGTCCTGTAGTAAGACATGCCCTTTTCGGTATTTTCGTCGACGAAGCGGTTTTCAGTCTCCAGCAGCGAGCGGTGCGAGTAGAGCACGTGGTAGCCGTCGCCCGAATTGTCGTAGGCGAGTTTCCAGTTGCCCTTGTATTTGATCCGATTGGCCTCGCAGACCACGACCTTGCCGCCCGGATTGCGGTCCAGCCATTCGTCGATCGGCTTTCTGATCGGACCGAGATGTTCGCCGATCGGCGGCGCCGACGCGTTCAATGTTCCGAAGATGAAGCCGCGATAGGATTCCACGCGCGGCACCTGTGCGAGGTTGAACTTCGGATCCCTGGTAAGGTTTTCACCATAGCCCTCGGCCCATGGCACGCCGCGCAGCTTGCCGTTGTTGAGGAAATTCCAGCCGTGATACGGGCATTGGAACGACCGCTTGTTGCCTTTCTCGAAGCGGCACAGCGTGGTCCCGCGATGGGTGCAGCGGTTGTAGAGCGCCCGGATGATCCCGTCGCTGTCGCGCGTCATGATCAACGGACGCAGGCCGAGTTTGGCGGTGACGTAGTCGTCGACATTGGGAATCTGGCTTTCGTGCGCCAGGTAGACCCAGGTGCCGCCAAAGATGTGCCGCATCTCGGCGTCGAAGATCGCCGCATCCGTGTAGAGCAAATGATGGACGCGGTCTTCCTGGACCAATTCGTCCCAATCATACGATACGCCGAAGTTACGCGGCCGCACCGTCTCCACGCGTTCCATCTGTGTCATGCTCATGCTCTCAATTCGACGCCCGGCCGACTTCCGGCGCGTCAGAAGAAATCGAAATATTCGTTCTGTTCCCAATCCGTGATTTCGTCGCTCGACGGATCGAGATCGTTCTGCCTGGCAAATTCCATGAAGCGTCCCGCTTCGACGCGTTTGAACGCCAGATAGTAGTCGATGAAGAGGTCACCCATTTCGCGACGAAACAGCGGCTCGCCCTCGAGCGCATCGAGCGCGGCGAGCAGACTTTTTGGCAGCTTGGCCCGCTCCGCATTGTAGGGGTCGGTATCCGGTGCGCCGGGATCGCGGGCATGGTCGATGCCGTCGAGGCCGGTAATGATCTGGGAGGCGATATAGAGGTAGGGATTGGCGGCCGGCTCGCCGATCCGGTTCTCGATGCGGCTGGCGGGGTCGCCGACCTCGCCGAGTACGCGAAGCATCACGCCGCGATGGTCCGTGCCCCACGCCAGCCGATCCGGCGCCAGCGAATTGGCGCGAAACCGGCGATAGGCGTTGACGGTCGGATTGGCGAAGATGGTCGCGGCAAGCCCATGGTTCAACACGCCGCCGAGATAGGCCCTGCCGACCGGCGATAGATTCTCGTCGGGCGACTGCGGCGCGAACAGGTTGCTTCCATTGCTGATGTCGACGAGTGACTGGTGCAGATGCCAGCCGCTCGGATACATCCCTTTCAGTTTCGGGCGGCACATGAAGCTCGCAAGATAACCCATCCGGCGGCACAATTGCCGTGTCGCGCTTCGAAACAGGACCATGTTGTCGGCGGCCTGCAGCGCCTCGGCAGGCGCGAACGTGCATTCGACCTGACCCGGGCCCCACTCGTTTTCGAACGACCTGACCGGCAGGTCCAACTTCGCGAACGCACGCGCCAAAGCGGAGAGCGGAGCGTGCATCCGGTCGAGGTTGGTCTCGGAATGGAACGAGTATCCCGGTTCGGGCGGATGGGCGCGCACCGCCCGTCCCTTGATCCCGGGCGCGCCGATATGCTCGTCCGTCAGATGCTCCTCAGACAGTCGAAGCAGATACCATTCGACTTCGAGCCCGACGACGCCGCGCATCGCTCGCTGCTGCAGCCGCGCGAGCTGTTTGCGAAGCAAATGGCGGGGCGAGAAGTGAAACGGCCGGCCGGAGCTGAAATAATCGTCGCACAGGACCCAGCCGACATCGGGCTCCCATGGCAAGACGCGAAACGTCGCGGGATCCGGCACCACGATGAGATTGGGCGACCCGGTCATTTCCTCCAGTCCGAGGCCGCCGCCACGCGTGAACGACGAGAAGACGCGGGCACCCGAGCCGTCCAGCATCGCGGTGGCGACGTTGATGTTGTAACCGCCCTTGAGAGCCGACAGGAACGCCTGCGCCGTTACCATTTTGGCGCGCGACGCGCCGTGGGGATCGCTCCAGGCAATCCGCACCAGCCGGATATCTTCGCGTTCGAGCCGCGCGGCAATCTCCGCGGCCTGGCGGCGCTGATCGTCGGACCAGAGCCCGTGCTTTTCGATGAATCCAGCCGATTGGGTCATGGGCTTCTTGAGGAGCTTTCGGTCTGCGGAGTGCACCTTGCCCAATGCTGTGGTTTTTGAGCTATCATATCCAATGAATTGTTGACGCCAATACATACCAATTCTGGAATGTGTCGATGAAAAGCCCCCGCAAGCGGAAGACCCGGCTGCTAAGCCGCCTTCGTCCCTCGCAACTCGAACTGCTCGCCGCGATGGAAAGGACGGAGACACTGAGCGCCGCCGCCCGTGAAGTGAATCTGACCCAACCGGCGGCGTCGCGCCTGCTGCGGACATTGGCATCCGATCTGAACATCGGCCTGTTCGAACGCGTCGGACGGACCTTGAAGCCGACGGCCGCGGGACGGACCCTGGTCCGGAGGGCCGCGGGGCTGATTGCCGATATCGACCGCACGCAACAGGAACTCGAGGCGATCGATGGAGGCCTGATTGGCGCGGCCAGCATCGGCGCTGGCGTGAGCTCTTGCTACGTCATCGTACCGCGGGCGCTGAGTCTGCTTTTGACGGAGGCGCCGCGCATCAACGTCACCGTCCGCGAAGGGCCGATGGACGAACTTCTCACCAGATTGCACACCGGCAACATCGACATTCTCGTCGGGCGCTTCTCCAACCACGTCCAGAACGCCGACATCGTCACCCGCGAGCTGTACCGGCCTGCTGTCAGGGCGGTCTGCGGACCCGATCATCCGTTGGCAAGAAAACGCACGACGGGCTGGAACGACCTGATGGTGTATCCCTGGATCCTGCCGGAAAACGGCACCGCGATGCGCAGCGCCGCGGAGACTCTGTTTCGAAAGCAGCGGTGCCGGCCCGAACGTTGCCTGGTGGAATCATCGTCGATCCAGACCAATGTCGCGTTGATGAATGGTTCCGACCTGATCTGGCTGCTTTCAGCCGATGTCGCGGAATACTTCTTCAAGCTCGGCGCGCTTCGCATCCTCAACGTTCCGCCGCAGGCCGCTCCGGGAGCGTTCGTGATGGCGCATCTTCGCGGCCGTAGTCTCTCGCCTGCCGCGCAGCGCTTGTCGGACTGCCTGGTGAAAGCCGCGGCTACATAGGCATTGATCCTGCTTTGCGGCCCGGTTCGGCACTATGGCTCAAACCAGATATTCCGCCCCCTCGATGATGTAGGGCGCGTGGCGGAAATCCCTGATGGTCGCGACCTTGTCGGCCGACCAGTCCAGCAGCATGAAATATTTCGGCTGTGGGTTGGGCTCATTTGGATCGAACACCAGGATGGCCGGCTGCCCCTCCACCAGGCCAGGCACCAGATGCCAGTCGCTGACCTTGGAATAGTTGCCGAAATAACGCGACACTTCGGCCTTGCCGGTCATGCGGGTCTTGTTGACGAGATCGAGCCGCACGTCGTCTGATATCATGGCGCGGATGGCGTCGAAATCCCGCGCATTGAAATGGGCGACGTAAGCGCCGAGCCGCTTGCGATCGGCGTCGGATAATTTCGGCTGCGGCGCATCGTCAGGCTCATCGGCATATTTTCGAAGTTGCGCGCGGCCGCGAACCAGCGCGGCCTTGGCGGCGGCAAGGCTCACATCCATGACCGCGCAGATTTCCGCCAAGGAACAACCCAGCACGTCCATCAGGATCACGGATGAGCGTTGCGTCACGTTGAGGCGCATGAAGGTGCGCAGGCTGGCGCTGGCGATCTGGCGGCTTGTCACGGCATCGAGCTGGTCGGCCATCATGTCCACCTCCACAACTGAATGAAGCGCCTCCTGGCGCTTGCGCCTACGCAAAAAGTCCAGCGCGGTGTTGTGCGCGATCCGGAACAGCCAACCCTCGGGATTGCCGATCGGCGTGGCGGCAGCGAACGCCTCCACCGCCTTGATCAGCGCGTCCTGCAGCACATCCTCGCCGTCGATCACCGAACCCACCATGCGCGCGCAATAGCGATGCAGCTTTGGCCGCAGCGCGACCAGAAGCGCGTCGATATCCGTCGCAGCTGGCGAAGCTTCAGGTATCTCTGTCATTCTCGCTTCCGAAGACCTCACGCCTCGCCCAGCATCCGATAATTGCCGACGATGGTAACGGCGCGCGCCAGTGGCGGCTCAGCGCAACGCTCCCGAATACCGCTCTGGAAGGCAACAAACGATGCCAGTTTGGGCAACGCGCTGGCGCCGTCGTCGGCCGTGGTCTCGACGAAATGGATGAACGTATCGTCTTCCAGCCGCAGCGAGAGATAACTGACGCCTTCCGGCTGCAGCGCCTTCAATTCGGCGAACACCGCCGCAACCAGATCGGCGTTCTTCTCGGCCATTTCGGGCCTGGTCTTATACCTTATCAGGGTGCGTTTCATCTTGCCGTCTCCATGGCGTGGGTGTCTCGAGCCAAGGACGTTTGGCGGCAGGCAAAGGATGCAGGCGTCCGAAGAATATTTTTGCGGCCGTCCTTGGCACCCTCAACGATGCGTTTTCGTTATCGGTCGATTGGCAAACACACCTTGGATGCAGCGCACAAATAACTACATTGTCAGGGCACGAAGACACTCAAACCGAGGTCGGATTCCATGACGACAGCGCCGAAAGAACCGCACCACGTGGTGATCGTCGGCGCCGGTTTCGGCGGGCTGGAAGCCGCCTTCGGGCTTGCCGGCGCACCCGTGAAAATCACGCTGATCGACCGGCGCAACCACCATTTGTTCCAGCCGCTGCTCTATCAGGTTGCCACCGCATCGCTGGCGACCTCCGAGATCGCCTGGCCGATCCGCTATCTCCTGCGCGACAGGCCCGATGTCACGACGCTGTTCGCCAACGTCAATGGCGTCGACGCCGCGGGCAAACGGGTGCTGCTCGATGACGGCGAGGCGCTGCCCTATGACACGCTGATCCTCGCCACCGGTGCGCGCCACGCCTATTTCGGTCATGACGAATGGGAACCGTTCGCACCCGGATTGAAAACGCTGGAGGATGCCACCACGCTGCGGCGGCGCATCCTGGTCGCCTTCGAGCGCGCCGAACGCGAGACCGATCCGGCGCGGCGCGCCGCGCTTTTGACTTTCGTCATCATCGGCGCGGGTCCCACCGGCGTCGAACTCGCCGGCACCATTGCCGACCTCGCCAAGGACACGCTGCCGCAGGATTTCCGCAACATCGACACCAGCAAGGCGCGCGTGGTGCTGATCGAGGCAGGTCCCCGCGTGCTGGCGGGCTTTCCCGACGATCTCTCGGCCTACGCACAAACCTCGCTCGAGGGCCTCGGCGTCGAAGTGATGCTGGGAAAGCCGGTGACGGAATGCAGCATCGATGGCGTGGTCTATGGCGACACCAGGCTCGACGCGAAAACCATCATCTGGGCCGCGGGCGTGCGTGCCTCGCGCGCGGCCGAATGGCTGGGTGCGCCCGCCGATCGCGCCTACCGCGTGCAGGTAAAGCCGGACCTGACAGTGCCCGGTCATCCCGATATCTTCGCTGTGGGTGACACCGCAACGATTGCAGATGCGAGCGGAAATCCGGTGCCCGGCATTGCGCCGGCGGCCAAGCAACAGGGCCGCTACGTCGCGGCCCTCATCAAGGCGCGGCTCGGCGGCGGCACGCTGCCACCGTTCCGCTACAAGCATGCCGGCAGCCTGGCGCAGATCGGCAAGCGCAAGGCGGTGATCGATTTCGGCTGGATGAAGCTGCGCGGCAATCTCGCCTGGTGGATCTGGGGCATCGCCCACATCTATTTCCTGATCGGCCTGCGCCACCGGCTCAGCGTCGCCATGAGCTGGCTCTGGATCCATGCCAGGAACCAGCGCGCGGCGCGGCTGATCACGCAGGGGAGCAGCAAGGTTACGGGGTGAGCCGCCAAGCTCCCTGACGCAGCAATCGTAGGGTGGGCAAAGCGAAGCG
The DNA here is from genome assembly GCF_018130165.1 of Bradyrhizobium sp. JYMT SZCCT0180. GTDB lineage: Bacteria > Pseudomonadota > Alphaproteobacteria > Rhizobiales > Xanthobacteraceae > Bradyrhizobium. Next base: position 217,060 of record NZ_JAFCLZ010000014.1, read on the forward strand.
TGCCCACCGTCTCCCGCATTGCTCGTGATGGTGGGCACGGCGCAAGAGCGCCTTTGCCCACCCTACGGGCCTCCACTCACTTCACTAGCGAGCACCCGCCATCGGCCATCGGCCGGAACGCCTGATCGGCGGGAATCGTTGAAACCAGCTTGTAATAATCATACGGATATTTCGACTCCGCCGGCTTCTTCACCTCGAACAGATACATCGGGTGAATGACCCGGCCGTCCTGGCGGATGGTGACGTCGCCGAACAGCTTGTCCTTGCCCTTGAACTTCTTCATCTCCGGCACGGCATCCCTGGCATGGTCGCTGCCGGTCGCCGCCACCGCGTTGAGATAGGCGAGCGTGGAGGCGTAGACGCCGGCCTGATTGCCGCTCGGCATCTTGCCGTTCATGCCGGGCCGCGCCGCAAAGCGTTTTGCGAACGCGCGGGTGTCGTCATCCATATCCCAGTAAAACGCTTCGAGCAGTTGCAGGCCTTGCGCGACCTTCAATCCCATGCCGTGCACGTCGTTGACGAACAGCAGGAACGCGACCATGGTCTGGCCGCCCTGCTGGATGCCGAACTCGGCCGCCTGCTTCACCGCGTTGATGGTGTCGCCGCCGGCATTGGCAAGCCCGATCACCTTGGCCTTGGAGTTCTGCGCCTGCAGCAACAGCGAGGCGAAGTCGGACGTACCGAGCGGATGCCTGGCCGAACCCAGTACCTTGCCGCCGTGCTTTTCGATGTAGCTGGTGGCCTCGGCCTCGATGCCCTGACCGAGCGCAAAGTTGACCGTGACGAAATACCATTCCTTGCCGCCCCGCCCGACCATCGCCGCCGCCGTGGCGTTGCCGGTGGCCCAGACGTCGTTGACCCACTGAATGGTGTTCGGCGAACAGGCTTTTCCGGTGAGGTCAGAACTCGCCGTCGATGACGCCAGGAACGTCATGCGGGAATCGCGCAGCAGCGAGTTGATGGTGAGGCCGACGGCAGAATTGGGCACGTCGACAATGGCATCGACGCCGTCGACGTCGAGCCATTTGCGCGCGATCGCCGAGCCGACATCGGCCTTGTTCTGGTGATCGGCGTAGACGATCTCGACCTTGATGTTCTTGCCGCCGCCGCCAAAGTCCTCCGCCGCCATCCGTGCAGCTTCTACCGACCCCATGCCGTTGGTGTCCTGGAAGATGCCGGAAATGTCGTTGAGCACGCCGATCCGGACGACGTTTTCGGAAATCTCCGCCCGCGCCGGTCCGAACGCGGCGCAGGATAGCGCGAGCGCCAGATAGACCCTGATATTCTTCATCATACTCTCCCTATGAATGTGATCGTTGTTGTTCCCGGACTGCGCCGGGTTTTGAATCAGATCTGCCGGTCCGGCAGCCGCACGACGAGGCCGTCGAGCTCCGGCGTGATTTTGATCTGGCAGGACAGCCGGCTGTTCTCGAGCCGCTCGGCGGCGACGCCATTGAGCAGCTCATCCTCTTCCTCGCTCATGGGCGCGAGCCGCGCGATCCAGCCCTCATCGACATAGACATGGCAGGTCGCGCACATGGCGTTGCCGCCGCACTCGGCCACGATCTCGTCGATACCATTCGTGGTTGCGACCTGCATGACGCTGTCGCCGGCGCTCGCGTCGATGCGTTCGGAACGGTCGTCGGGACGATTGAAAATGATGGTCGGCATGATCAGGCTCACGCTGCTTTGATGGACACGGGCAGGCTTTCGAGGCCCCGCAGCGTGTTGTTGAAACGCCGCGTCGCCGGCCCCGTGATCTCGATCGCACTGACCCGTTTCGCCAGCGCCGAAAGCACCGCCTCGCCTTCCAGCCGCGCGACGAGCTGGCCGACGCACATGTGGATGCCGGAGCCATAGCCGACGTGACCGCTGGTCTTGCGCGTCACGTCATATTCGTCAGGCCGGTCCCATCGCCGCGGATCGCGGTTGGCGGCGGCGAGGAACATCAGGATTTTCTCGCCCTCGCCGATCCCAACACCGCTGATCTCGACGTCCCGTGTTGTGGTCCGGAAGAACGTCTGCACCGGGCTTTCGAACCGCACCGCCTCTTCAAAGGCGTTGCGCGCCAGCGTCGGGTCGCTGCGCAGCCGTGCCCATTGATCGGGAAAACGCGCCAGGCAGTAGACCGCAGCGCCGATGCCGTTGACCGTGGTATCGAGGCCGGCGCTGAGCAGCGAGCGCACCAGCAATGGCGCTTCGGCCGCTGTGATATCGCCGGCGTCGGCGCGGGCATGGATGCAGGCGCCGAAACCGCCGGGCGCGAGATTTTCGCGCTGGCATTGTTCGGCAACATAGGCCTGATGCGGCGCCGAGCGTTCGATCGCGTCCTGGCGCAGCTTGTTCGGCGGCCCGAACGAATTGAAGACGAGGCTCGCATAGGGCAGCAGGTTTTCGCGCCCCTCCGGCTTGAGCCCAAGCGCATCGGGAAACACGGACAAAGGATAGGCCTCGGCGAGGTCGGCGATGGCGTCGAAGCTGCCTTTGGCGAGCAGCGCCTCGACCCGGGCTTCGGCGGCTGCGACAAAGCTGCCGCGCAATTGCTTCATGACCGTCGGGGAGAGCACCCGGCTCAGCACCGCCCGCGTGCGCGCATGTTCCGGCGGATCGGCCTCCAGAATGATGCTTTGCGGCCGCCAGGCCTTTTCCTTCGCAAAGTCGCTGAGGCCAACGCCGCGGCTGGAGCAGAAGGTCAGGGGATCGTTGAGGACGGCATGAACCTCGGCATGGCGGGCGACGCCGTAGACCTTCCATTTGTCGAACCAGACGACCGGCCCGGCTTCCCGGAGCACCTCGTGGGCGGGATGCGGGTCTTCGAAGAACTCGATCGAGAACGGATCGATGTCCATATGCGGCACGCCCGCCGATGGCGCGAAGCCTGATGCACTCATTCCGACCTCCCAAAGTTTGTTCTTGTAAAGCGCTGGCGCATGTCTCTATCTCTCAAGCCCAGCGTTTGCAGCGATGATCAGGGACATGAGCAGTCAACCACCCGCCAGGAATGCGCGCCGGCCGAGACCGGCGGAAATCGCCAGCGCCGATGACGGCCCGACCCTCGATCTCGAGCGCTACGTTCCGGCGTTCATCACCTTCATCGCCAACAAGCTCTCGAACAGCGCCACCGCGTTCTATCAGCGTAATTTCGGCGTCAACGTCACGGAATGGCGGATCATGTCGCTGCTGGCGATCGAGCCCGGCATCCCGGCCTCGCGCATCTGCCAGGTGATCGGATTCGACAAGGGGCCGGTCAGCCGCACGCTCTCGATGCTGCAGAAACGCGGCCTCGTTGCGATCCGGACCGCTCCGGACGACGGACGCACCCATTCGATATCGCTGACCGCGAAGGGCCGCGCGACCCACGACAAGGTCATCGTCGCTGCGCTCGAACGCGAACGACGGCTGCTGTCCGTCCTGCGCAAGGACGAGCGGGAGGTGTTGATCGACCTGCTGCGCCGCGTCCACGGCAATCTCGATGCGGTCAAGGGCGTCGGCGGCCCGTAGGCGGCCCAGCGCTGGAAACTTAATTTGAAGCGCGGCGGCCCGTGACCCGCCTTGGCTTTCGCCCATCCATACCTCCCTGCGAGACCCGGCAGTTGGACTGCTTTTGTGGCCATCATTGACCGCGAGACTGGCACGAATTAGTTGCCGTGGCAACAATATAGTGTTGCCGAAGCAACGAAATGCTCGGTTGGGAACTTTGGCCACCGGCTTTCTGGCGAAGATCGATAATGGGTTAAACGCTCGTCATGCCCGGCCTTGTGCCGGGCATCCCGTCTTTGCGGTCTCGCGGCCAGAAAGACGTGGATGGCCGGGACAAGCCCGGCCATGACGAAAAAGCGAAAGTACTGACTGCTTTTCGGCCAGCCCCTGAACAATGGCCGCGCGCTGCGGCGCGCCGCCTATTTCGACAGCGGGCAGCCGCCGTCCTTCTCGGGCCGGAACGCGTCCTCGCCCTTGATCGTGCCGACCACTTTCAAAAGGTCCCATTTCGACTGCGACTCATCCGGCTTCTTGACCTCGAGCAGGTAGAGCGGATGGATCTTTCGTCCATCGGCGCGAATGAAACCCTTACCGAACAGCGGATCGTCGGTCGGCATCGCCTTCATCGCTTCGACAACCGCCTTGCCATCGGTGGCGCCGCCGGCCTTGTCGACGGCCTTGAGGTAGTGAATCACCGAGGCATAAACGCCGGCCTGCATGTCGTTAGGATAGTTCTTCTGCGGGTGGCGCTCGGCAAACTTTGCGGCGAAGCGGCGGGTGCCGTCGTTCAGATCCCAGTAGAACGGGTTCATGATCTGCGCGCCCTGCGCCGCCTTCAACGTTAGCGCCGGCAACCCGTTCATGCCGAGGATCAGGCCGACCAGCTTCTGCTTCTGGGTGAGGCCGAATTCGGCCGCCTGCTTCATCGACGTGATGGTGTCGTCGCCGGCATTGGCGATGCCGACGATATCAGCGCCGGAGCCTTGCGCCTGCAGCAGGAAGGAGGCGTAATCCGCCGTTCCCAGCGGATGGCGGACGGCGCCGACCACCTCGCCGCCGGCGGCCTTGACCGCTTCCATCGCCTGCTTTTCGAGATCGTGACCGAACGCATAGTCGGCGGTCAGGAAGAACCATTTCTTGCCGCCCTTCGCCACCACCGCCTTGCCGAGCCCGTGGCCATAGGCGTAGGTGTCGTAAGTCCAGTGCACGGTGTTGGGGGTGCATTTCGCGCCGGTCAGCAGCACGGTTCCGGCGCCGGAGCCGATGAACACCTTGTTTTTCTGTTCGCTGATGCCTGCGACCGCGAGCGCGATCGCCGAGTTCGGCAGATCAAAGATCGCATCGACGCTTTCGTTTTCATACCAGCGCCGCGCGATGCCGACGCCGATGTCAGGCTTGTTCTGGTGATCGGCCGCGACCACCTCCACGACCTTGCCGGCAGCCTTGCCGCCGTAATCCTCGACCGCCATCTGGGCCGCGACCACCGAACCGATGCCCTGGTAGGTCGCGAACACGCCGGACTGATCGTTCAGGATACCAATGCGGACTTTTTCCTGCGCCTGCGCGCCGGAGACGAGCAGCACCGCGGCCGCAGCGACGAGCGGCGTCTTCAGCCGCGAAAAAACATAACCCATCAGGGCCTCCTTGTGTTTACAAACCCAAAAGGCAATCTTCACGCTGCCGAAATTACTTATATAATATAAGTATTTTTCGGAGAGTCAATCTCGACCGGGAATCACCGAACAAATGCAAAAGCCCCGCAGCCGCGCCGCGGCGAAAAAATCGCCGCTGGTTGAAACCGTCGATGACAGGAAAAAGTCTCTCGATCTGAGCGCGTTACAGCAGACGCCCGGGTTCATGATCCGGATCCTGCAGCTCTTGAATTTCGAAGCTTTCTTCCGGCACTTCCAGACGCTGGAAGTGTCGCCGGTCGAATATTCCATCCTCATGACCGTGCGCGACAACGAGGCCGTGACGCAGAGCGAACTCGCCGCCGTGCTCAAGATGCAACTCCCCAACCTCGTGAAGATCCTGTCCGCCATGGAAGAGGCCGGCATCGTGAGGCGGAAGCGATCGTCCCGCGACAAGCGCGCGGTCGAGCTTTCGCTCAGCGCGGCCGGGCAAAGGCGGGCCGATGAGGCAAGCCGGGCTGGCGAGATATTCAACGAACACACGCTCGCCCCGCTCAGCAAGCCAGAGCGGGAGGCATTTCTTCACATGCTGACGCGGCTGGTCGAGGCCTACCGGCGCGACCTTTCGCGAAGCGACGCCACTTGACGCTTAGCCGGCGCAGCCGATCCACTCGGCCGACGTGTCTTGGTCCAGTACCGCCACCGCACCTGCCCGGCGGGTCAGCACCGCGCGCTGGTTGATGTAGCCCTTGTCGGTGATCTCGCCGCCATCGACGGAAGCAGGTTCGGCCAGCAGCAGCGCGCGCGTGGCGTGGCCGGATGAGTTGCTGCCCTGCGCTTTCAGTTTGGCGAGACCCTGTCCGATCGCGGCGCGAACTTTTTCGTGGCCGATGACCTCATCGGCGCCGGCGCTGTCGGGCAGACCGGCATGGGCACGACAAGCGGCGATGTTGGGGAACACCAGAAAACGCACTTCATCGCCGCCATGGCCGGTGACGACAATGTCCTGCGCCAGCGGCGCCAAGGCGGAGATTCCCGCAACGCGCAGCGTGCCGACATTGACCCAGGTGCCGGAGTTGAGCTTGAAATCCTCGGCGACGCGGCCATCGAAGAACAATCCGAGTTCCGGCCGCTCGGGATCGGCAAAGGTCACGGCGTCGCCGATCAGATAAAAGCCTTCCGCATCGAACGCCTGCGCGGAGAGTTCCGGCGCCTTCCAGTAGCCGGGCGTGACATTCGGGCCGCGCACCCGCACTTCGAGCTTGTCGCCTGACGGCACCAGCTTCAGTTCGGTGCCTGATATCGGCACGCCGATATTGCCGGAACGCCTGGCCTGGAAATGGCAGTCGGTCGCGAGCGGCGAGGTTTCGGTCGAGCCCCAGGCCGACACCATCGGCAGCGCCCGGCCGCTGGTCTTGATCGAGAGTTCCTCTAGCGCATCCCAGAGATTCTGCGGCAGCGCGGCACCCGCATAGAAGGCAAACTTCACCTCGCTGAAAAACTTGCCGCATAGTTCGTCGTCACTGCGGAGCGCCGCGATCAGCATGTCAAAACCGCGCGGCACGTTGAAGTAGACCGTCGGCATCACGCTGCGCAGGTTGGCCAGCGACGTCGCGAACAGCCCCGGCGCCGGCTTGCCGCCGTCGACATAGAGCGTGCCGCCATTGCGCAGCACGAGATTGAAATTGTGGTTGCCGCCGAACGTGTGGCTCCACGGCAGCCAGTCGAGGATCACGAGATCGCCCGGCGCCGCTTCGAGGAACGTCCAGGTCTGCGCCCTGGCCTGCTGGCTCGAGGTCAGCATGCGCTGGGTGTTGATCACAGCCTTCGGCGTGCCGGTCGAGCCCGAGGTGAACAGGAACTTTGCAATCGTGTCCGGCGTCACGGCCTTGAAGGCTTGTTCGACGGCCGGCATTTCCGGTGTGGCCGCGATCTTTGGGAATGGGATTACGTCGCCGTCGCTGGGGTCGCTGCTGACGATCGCAGCCGAGTGCAGCGGTGCAATCGCCGCGAGCGCCGCCGCGAACGGTTTGGTGCTGGAGACATAGATCGCGCCGGGCCCGAGCAGGCTGATCATACCCTTGAGCTTGTCGAAATCCCTGGACATCAGCGAATAGGCCGGCGAGATCGCCGCCGAGGGCACGCCGACATGCTGGGCCGCCAGCGCGAACAGCGCGTGATCGACGCCGTTGTCGGACAGGATCACCAATGGCCGCTGCGCGCTCAGCCCCTGCGCCAAAATCCACGCCGCGGCCGAGCGGACCTGCCGCAATGCATCGGCATAACTGACCGTGTTCCACGGCGCATCTGGCGTCTTGCGGTCGGCGAGGAAAATCCGCTCCGGCGTCTGCCGCGCCCAATGTTCCAGCCAATCGCCGACGCAACGCGCGCTTGGCTGCAACGGCACCGTCGATTTCAGGATGATGCTGCCGTCCGCGCGGCGATCGGCTGATATCGCGGGCTTCGCAAACAGCACTTCGGATGGGTCGCGGCCTGCGGCGGCGGCTGTCGTCATCGGTTTCCTCCTCGCGCGGCCCGTCGGCCGCAGGCCTCTGTGGGCCGCTCTTGCGCATATTGTTGGTCGCAACAATTGTTGTCGTCAACAACAATATTTCCTTCCCGGCCGCAAAGCGCTAGAAGGAGAGCGACGCGGGGAGAAGCATGTGTCGAGCAGAGCGACCCAACCAGCCTTGAAAACCCCAGTTTCCGCGAACGGCAAGCGCGGCGGAAATGGCAAGGCACGCCACCGGGAGCAGGACATCGAGGTCGGCCTCGACGGACTGGTCGGCCATGCCGGCTACGCGGTGCGGCGCTTCCAGATCTGGATCTTTCAGGATTTCATCCGGACGCTGGCGGCGGTCGATATCAAGCCGACGCAGTATTCGGTGCTGACGGTGATCGGCGCCAATCCGGGCCTGAGCCAGATGGCGGTCGCCAAACGGCTCGGGATCGAGCGCGCCCGGCTGGTGCACCTCCTGGACAGTCTCGAGGATCGCAAGCTGGTGCGGCGCGTCCAATCCAGGACCGACCGCCGGTCCCACGCGCTGCACCTGACCGCGCGGGGCCAGGCATCGTTGCGGCAGTTCAAGCTGCTCGCGGCCGAACACGAACGTCATGTGGCCGAGAAGATCGGGGCCGAGAACCGCGAGCACCTGCTGCGGATTCTGGCGGCGTTCACCTGAACGCGCGGACGCGACGAACACCAAGGCCTACAGCTGACAACGCCGCCCATAAATTAGGCAGATACTAGGCGCCGCGCTCGGTCCGCGACCACGCGTCGATTTCCGACATGGCAATTAAACCCTAGATATTGCGGGATTATTGCCTTCGGACGGGCTGCACCCTTAATTGTACACAATGGCACATCGCTTGCTTCAATCCGGATGGAACTCCTCGCTTTGGTAAGTCGATGATGACTGACCTCAGCCAACCCAGGACGGGGCATCACGTGACTGAAACCGTTGCTGCGATCGTCGCCGCGCACCGCGCCGGCACCATCACGCCGGCGCAAACCGTCGCGCGCAGCTATCAGCGCATCCGCGACCACAACGATCCCGCCGTGTTCATCTCCCTGCGCGACGAAAAGGACGCGCTGGCGGAGGCGCAAGCACTGAGCGCAAAGGATCCGGCGAACCTTCCGCTACTGGGCGTGCCAGTCGCGGTGAAGGACAATATCGACGCACTGGGTCTGCCGACCACGGCCGCCTGCCCGGCGTTTTCTTACTCGCCGACGCGGGACTCGACCGCGGTCGCAAAGCTGCGCGCGGCCGGCGCCATCATCATCGGCAAGACCAATCTCGATCAGTTTGCGACCGGCCTGGTCGGCGTGCGCTCGCCCTATGGCATCCCGGTCAATCCGGTCCGCAACGATCTTATTCCAGGCGGATCGAGTTCGGGATCGGCCGTCGCGGTGTCGGCCGGGTTGGTGCCGCTCGCGCTCGGCACCGACACCGCCGGAAGCGGCCGCGTGCCGGCGATGCTCAACAACATCGTCGGCCTGAAGCCGAGCCTCGGGTTGATCTCCAATGCCGGACTGGTGCCGGCCTGCCGCACGCTGGATTGCATTTCGGTGTTCGCACTCACGGTGGATGACGCCGTGGCGGCACTATCAGCGATAGCCGGCCAAGACGACGCCGATCCGTTTTCGCGCGACCGGCCGCTCGGCGCGGTCGCGGCATTTCCCGCACAGTTGCGGCTCGGCGTTCCCCGCAGCGGCCAATTGCTTTTCTTCGGCGACCGCGAGTCGGAGCAGGCCTATGGCGAAGCGCTGAAGCGCTTGATATCGCTTGGCGCAACCCTGGTCGAATTCGATCTCGAGCCGTTTTATGAAACCGCACGGCTGCTCTATGAGGGGCCGTGGGTCGCCGAGCGTTATCTGGTGATCCGCGATCTCCTGGCGTCGTCGCCGGATTCGATGCATCCCGTCACGCGCGAGATCACCATAGCCGGCGCGCGGCCGACCGCGGCCGATACGTTCGCGGCGCTCTATCGCCTGCAGGCGCTGCGGCGCGTCGCCGAGCGCACTTTTGGCAATATCGATGCGCTGGTGCTGCCGACCGCACCGACCGCCTACTCGACCGCGCAGGTGCTGGCCAATCCGATCGAGCTCAATAGCCGGCTCGGCACCTACACCAATTTCGTCAACCTGCTCGACCTCTGCGGGCTGGCGCTGCCGGCTGCGGTGCGGACGGACGGGATTCCGTTCGGCATCACGCTGCTCGCGCCCGCCGGCCACGACGCGCAGCTCGCCAGCATCGGCCGCGCGTTTCATGCCGACACCGGACTGAAGATGGGCGCCAAGGGCCTGGCGCAGCCGCCGCTCGCAGCGCTGTCATCGCAACTGAGCGGCGACGAAATCGCGATCGCGGCGGTCGGCGCGCATCTCTCCGGCATGGCGCTGAACGGCGAACTGACCTCACTCGGCGGACGCCTGCTGGAGGAAACCTCGACCGCGCCGGACTACACGCTCTACGCGCTCGACACCACGCCGCCCAAACCCGGCATGCTGCGCGTCGAGGCCGGCGCGGGATCGGCGATCAAGCTGGAGCTGTGGGCGCTGTCGGCGGCCGCATTTGGAAAGTTCGTCGCCGCGATTCCGCCGCCGCTGTCGATCGGTACCATTCGTTTGGCTGATGGCCGCGGCGTGAAGGGATTTTTGGTCGAGCCCGCGGCGGTGAGCGGCGCGCGGGATATTTCAGCGTTCGGCGGCTGGCGCGCGTTCATGGCGCAGAAGGCGGTCTAACGCTCCCTCGCCCCGCTCTTGCGGGGAGAGGGTTGGGGTGAGGGGCCTCTCTCCGAGCAAAGATTGTCGAGGGACCTGTACCCCCTCACCCGGCGCTACGCGCCGACCTCTCCCCGCAAGCGGCAGGGGAATCGCATATGGATTTGGCTCTGCTATTGCATTGAAGGGTAAGACGGATTCTGAAGGAGGCTCCCTGATGATGGAGGGAGTCGGATGCAGAGATTCAAGACTGCTTTTCAGCGATTGCCGGATCCCCGTGCGGACAATGCCAGGCACGACCTTCTGGAGGTTCTGTTCATCGCGCTGGCGGCGGTGCTGTGCGGAGCCGACGGATGCTCGGAGATGGAGGAGTTCGGACAGTCGAAGGAAGGGCTGTTGCGGCTCTTCCTTCGCCTGGAGCACGGCATCCCGAGCCACGATACGTTCAGCCGGGTGTTTCGCCTGCTCAAGCCGCAAGCCTTCGAGAACGCGTTCCGTCATTTCATGGCGGCCTTTGCCAAGGCCAATGGGCTCAAACTCACCGGTGTGATTGCCGTCGACGGCAAGGCTTTGCGGGGTGCCTACGAGCGTGGTGGCCGAGCCACGCCGCTGCAACTGGTCAACGTCTTTGCGGTGGATGCCCGCATGGCTATGGCCCAGCAAAAAGCTGCTGGTCGCAACGAGACGGCGGGTGCTTTGGAAGTGCTCGAGCTTCTGGCCCTCGAAGGCTGCATCGTGACTGCCGACGCGCTGCATTGCCACCGTGCCTTTGCGGCGGCGGTGCGCGAGCGCGGCGGCGATTATGTTCTGGCGATCAAGGCAAACCGCGGGCGCTTGTTCACTGCGGTTACGCAACAGTTTGCGCGATCGGGCAAGCGCAGCGTCGCCGAGCAGATCGACCGATCCACCCACGATCGGCGTGAAGCGCGGCGCGCGACCGTCATGCGCAATACCAGCTTGGCTGCCCTCTACGGCTTTCCAGGCGCCGCTGCCGTGGGCCGGATCACCTCGCGCCGGCGCATGAGAGGGCAGCGTGCCGATGCTCCCGTCGTGCGCCACTATCTCTTGTCCAAATACATCTCTCCCAAGCGGCTGCTGCACGTCACTCGCAGTCATTGGGGTATCGAGAACCAGCTCCATTGGGTGCTCGACGTCCATTTCGCCGAGGACGCCAACCGCGCCCGAAAGGACAATGCCCCCGAAAACCTCGCCATCCTGCGCCGGCTCGCCCTCAACATCCTGCGAGCCAACCCCGATCGCACCTCGATCCGGCGTAAAATCAAGCGCGCCGGTTGGGACGACGCCTTCCTCTTGGCTACCCTCAGCCATATGCGATAGCCCTGCC
>NZ_JAFCLZ010000015.1 GCF_018130165.1 Bradyrhizobium sp. JYMT SZCCT0180
GCGTACGCCGAAAGCGTGTGGTCCTGGCGCCCGTAACGGCGTCAAGTCTTTCGGGAGCTAACGCTTCCGAGGGGCGACGGTGGCAATAGAGGCCGTCTCACCGGGGAGAGCGCGTCATAAGCCGTAAAGCCATTGCGCAGGGAATGTCGGATGTTCTCCGCTGCCCTGTATGCTCGTGTGCAGCATTCTTATGCACAATCGCACGCGAGACCGCGGGTGCAGCGCGCATCCGGCATTCCCTGCGCCCTCTGAATTGGGGGGCCGAAAGTTATCAGCAAACCTCGGGCGCAGTGCGTCGCGGGAATGCGAACACATATTCAGTTGTCATCACCCGCGGATGCGGGTGATCCAGTATTCCAAAAGACGCCGATGATAGAACCGAAAAGCCGCGGCGTACTGGGTCCCCCGCTTTCGCGGAGGACGACAGAATTGTGTGGGGCCGCACTATCACCCCGTCATTGCGAGCGAAGCGAAGCAATCCATCTCACCACGCGAAGATAGTATGGATTGCTTCGTCGCAAGTGCTCCTCGCAATGACGAGCCTGGTTGTTTGAAATTTGAATCCGAAAATTGGCGTTTCAACTGAACCGGAAATGGCTCCGGCCGATGACTCCTAAAACCGCGTCACGATATCCGACAGCGCCGGGCGAGGGCGGTCCTCGGCGGGTTTTGACGGGGTGCCGATATGGATGAAGCCGGCGAGTTTTTCGTCCGGCTTCACGCCGAGCCCTTCGAGCACGTCGCGGTCGAACGCGAACCAGCCGGTCAGCCAGTTGGCGCCGTAGCCGAGGGCGGTTGCCGCGGTGACGATGTTCATGGCGCTGGCACCGGCCGACAATTCCTGCTCCCACGCCGGCACCTTGGGGTGTGGCTTGACAAAACTCACCACGGCGATGACCAGCGGCGCGTCCATCATCCGGCGCTTTTCGATTTCGACATCGGCCGCCGGTGTGCCCGGATTCTTCCGCGCGAACACTGCTGCGATGACGTCGCCGGCGCGGGCGCGGGCATCGCCTTCGAACACGATGAAGCGCCACGGCGTCAGCTTGCCATGATCCGGCACGCGCGAGCCGATGGTGAGGATGGTGTCGAGTTCGTCGGCCGAGGGGCCAGGGCCGCTCATCTCGCGCGGTTTGATGGAGCGGCGGAGTTTTAGCAGTTCAAGGGCGTCGGGCACGAGGGTCTCTTTCGTCGGACAGGATTGGGCAATTGCCTAACACGCAGATAGGAAGGCAAGGAGGCCACCGAAAGCCAGTTTAGATCGATTGTGACGAGCCTTAAGGCTTGCGGGGCGGCATCTTCGCCGCCCGCTCCAGAAGATCCTTGCCGAGGTCTTCCAGGATCTCCCGCGTGGCCAGGAACAGGCTGTGTCCCTGCTCGGTTTCGATCGCCAGCGCGACCACCGTCGGCCGGTTGGGATCCGGGATTAGCTGGTAAGCCCGGATCGGGTAAGCTGGAAGCTCCTGCTCGTCGGTCATCAGGTCTCGAGCCTGGCGCGCTTGACGTCCGGCGGGGTGGCTTCCTCCACCAGCGCCGCCAGAGCCTCGTCGGTCGGCATCACCTTCTGGCCTTCGCTGCCGAGCCGGCGGACCGAGACCGAATGGGTCTCGGCTTCCTTCTTGCCGACGACGAGAAGCGCGGGGATCTTCGCCAGCGAGTGCTCGCGGACCTTGTAGTTGATCTTCTCGTTGCGCAGGTCGATCTCGACGCGCAGGCCGGCGCGCCGCGCCGCGGCGGCGACCACCTTGGCGTACTCGTCGCCTTCGGAAGTGATCGTGGTGACGACGGCTTGCACCGGCGCCAGCCAGAGCGGGAAGTTGCCGGCGAAATGCTCGATCAGGATGCCGATGAAGCGCTCCATCGAGCCGCAGATCGCGCGGTGCACCATGACCGGCACCTTCTTGGAGCCGTCGGCGTCGATGTAGAACGCGCCGAACCGTTCCGGCAGGTTGAAGTCGACCTGCGTGGTGCCGCACTGCCAGTCGCGGCCGATGGCGTCACGCAGCACATATTCGAACTTCGGCCCGTAGAACGCGCCTTCGCCGGGATTGATCGCGGTCTTGATGCGGTTGCTGCCGCTGGCCTGGATCTCCGACAGCACGGTGGCCATCACGCGCTCGGCGTGATCCCACATCTCGTCGGTGCCGACGCGCTTCTCCGGCTTGGTCGAGAGTTTGATCGTCAGCTCGCCCTCGAAGCCGAAATCCGCATAGGTCGACAGGATCAGGTCGTTGATCTTGAGGCACTCTTCTGCGAGCTGCGCCTCGGTGCAGAACACATGGGCGTCGTCCTGGGTGAAGCCGCGCACGCGCATCAGGCCGTGCATCGCGCCCGACGGCTCATAGCGGTGCACCACGCCGAATTCGGCGAGCCGCAGCGGCAGGTCGCGGTAGCTCTTCAGCCCATGCTTGAAGATCTGCACATGGCCGGGACAGTTCATCGGTTTGAGCGCAAACCAGCGCTTGTCCTCGGCCTCGTCGCCGGCCGATTGCGCCGCGAACATGTTCTCGCGGTACCAGTCCCAATGGCCGGACGTCTCCCACAGCACCTTGTCGAGGATCTGCGGCGCGTTGACCTCGCTGTAGTCGCCGGTCAGGCGGCGGCGCATATAGGCGATCAGCGCCTGGAACACCGTCCAGCCCTTCGGGTGCCAGAACACCACGCCGGGGCCTTCCTCCTGGAAGTGGAACAGGTCGAGCTCGCGGCCGAGCTTGCGGTGGTCGCGCTTCTCGGCCTCCTCGATCTGCTTCAGATAGAGGTCGAGGTCTTCCTGCTTCGCAAACGCCGTGCCGTAGATGCGCGTCAGCATCGGGTTGTTGCTGTCGCCGCGCCAATAGGCGCCCGCGACCTTCATCAGCTTGAACGCATTGCCGACCTTGCCGGTCGAGGTCATGTGCGGGCCACGGCACAAATCGAACCAGTCGCCCTGGAAATAGATCTTGATCGGCTCGTCGCCGGGAATGGCGTCGACCAGTTCGACCTTGAAGGCTTCGCCCTTGTCGCGAAACACTTGCTTTGTCTTCTCGCGCGACCAGACTTCCTTGGTGAAGGGTTGGTCGCGCGCGACGATCTCGCGCATCTTTTTTTCGATCGCGGCGAAATCTTCCGGCGTGAACGGCTCGTTGCGGAAGAAGTCGTAATAGAAGCCGTTCTCGATCACCGGGCCGATGGTGACCTGCGTGCCCGGCCACAGCGACTGCACCGCTTCGGCGAGCACGTGGGCCGCGTCATGCCGGATCAGTTCCAGTGCGCGGGCGTCGTCGCGGTTGACGAACTCGATCCTGGCATCGCCCGAGATCGGATCGTTGAGGTCGGCGACCACACCATCGAGCGCCATCGCGACGGTGCGCTTGGCCAGCGACGGCGAGATGCCCTTGGCGATCTCGAGTCCGGTAATGTCCTGGGGAAATTCGCGCTTGGCGCCATCGGGGAAGGTGAGGGTGATTTTTTGCACGGGTTCGGCCGGTTTCAAGTTTGCAAGGCCAAATTGGAATCCCGGTGCGGGTGCATTGCTGTCAGGCATTGGCGTCTCCTAAAGCTCACTCCTGCGAACGAGCGCAGGTAAGCGGGAACAGGCGGTATAGCAGGGGATTCGGCTCCTGCAATCGGGCAATATCAAGAAAATCGGCGGCCCGTCCCCGCGGTTGGGGGCCGCCTTCGTGACAAGACCAGGTTCGCGTGCTCTTCTTGGCGCGGGGATTGAGAGGGCATCGTGAGGGCAGGCAATACCGCGGCCTATGCCGCTTTAGTGGCGCTTCAATTCGCGGCCGTGGGGCTGGCGTCACCGGACAAGGCGATCGCCCGCGAGCAGCCAAGCGGCTGCAAGGTCGGTCCGCTGAAAAGCACCAGCGAACTGGACGACCGCGTCGCGGCCTGCACGATCCTGATCGATACCAGCCGCTCGCCAAAGCAGCTGGCGCTGGCACTGTCGTACCGTGCGCAAAGCCTCCTCAACCAGAAGAAATGCGAAGCCGGGTTTGCCGACCTGATGCGCGCCAAGGACGTCTCGCCCTCCAAAAAGAGCTCCGACTATTACGATCTGCATTTGTGGATCTCGTACTACTGGCAGCACTGCAAGGGCGATTTCGATCGCGGCCTCGAGGTGTTGAATGAAGCCGCTGCGATCCTGCCCCGCGATCCCGCGGTCTATAACCAGCGGGCCAACATGCTCAGCGACAAGGGCGATCACGCGGCGGCGCTTGCCGACATCAACAGATCGATCGCCCTGATCAACAACGATCCCTATCGCGCCTCGGCCTACAACAACCGCGCGCTGATCTTGAAGACGATGGGGGAGTATGAAAAGGCGGCAGCCGATTTCGGCGTTGCGATCAAGCTCGCGCCCAAGAACGCCAAATATTATGCCAACCGCGGCGACGCCTGGCGCCGCACCGGAAACCTCGAGCGTGCGTTGCAGGACCAGGACCGTGCCATCGAGCTTTACGCCGGCGGTCCCGGCATCGCCCTTGGCCTGACGCTGCGCGGCGAGACGCTGCGTTACATGGGCGAATACGACCGGGCGCTTTCCGACTTCAACCAGGCCGTCCGGATCGAACCGGACTTCGCGCCGGCGCTCACCGGCCGCGGACTGACGTTCGAGCGCACCGGCGATCTCGAGCGCGCGAAATCCGAGTTCCGGAACGCGTTGTCGATCAGCGAGAATTCCGGCCGGGGCGACCTGTCGAAATCCGCGCGTGAAACCGCCGAGGCGCGTCTTGCGGCGCTTTCCTCCGGTGTGCCGCAGCCGACCATCCTTCCGGTCCCCGTCAGGGCGGCCTCGACGAATTCGGTGCCGACCCCGGCCGTTGCGATACCCGTCGTGGCACCCGCAGCGGCCAAGACTACGGCTGCAAAGCAAGGCCGCCGGGCCGCACTGATCATCGGTAACTCCGCCTACAAGTCGGTACGGGCGCTCGAGAACCCGGGCCGTGACGCCGAAAAAATCGCGGGCACATTGCGCGCGATCGGCTTCGACAGCGTAACGGTCGCCATCGACGTGACGCGCGAGAAAATGACCAAGGCGCTGCGCACGTTTGCGGCGGCCGCCGACAAGTCCGACTGGGCGATGGTCTATTATGCCGGCCACGGCATCGAGGTGAATGGCGTCAATTACCTGATACCGGTCGATGCCAAACTGGCATCCGGCCGCGACGCCCTGTTCGAGGCCATGCCGCTGGATCAGGTGATGGCGGCCATCGACGGCGCAAGGAAGCTCAAGCTCGTGATGCTCGATGCCTGCCGGGACAATCCGTTTGCGAATGCATCAACGGCAACTTCGCCGCCGGTTGCCGCTGCGCCGGCGCCGGCTTCGAACGAAGGCGACACGCGCGGCGCGAAGACGCGCTCGGTCGGCCGCGGGCTCGGCGAGGTCAAGGTGCAGGGCGCATCGCTGGTCGTCTACGCGGCCAAGCATGGCGAGACCGCGCTGGACGGCGAGGGGGATTATTCGCCGTTTGCCGTCGCGGTCGTGCAGCGGATCGCGACGCCGGGCGTCGAGATCAACAAGCTGTTCCGCCTCGTCCGCGACGACGTGATGGAAGCGACCGCGGGACGGCAGGAGCCGTACACCTATGGTTCGCTGCCCGGACGCGAAGACTTTTTCTTCGTGAACAGGTGACCCGCGACAGGGATCCTAATCCGCCATCCGCGTCAACACGGCCTTGAAGGTGACGCCGGGCAATTGCAGCGCGGTGCCTTCAAAGTCGATCATGCTGCCGTTGTCGGCCCCCTTCAGCGTCAGCGTGATCATGTCGATCCCGAACAGCGGCTTGAAGGCCGGATCGGGGTTGTGACGCTCTGTGGTGACCCTGGCCTGAATGCAGTCGCCCTTGTCGGTGTAATTGCCGATGAATGCGAAAGCCGAATTGCCGCCCCGAAGCTTGCCGCCGCAGGCGTAAATCACGCCGGTGCCGGTTCCATGAACCGTATGAAATTCAACCTTGTATAAGCCGTCCTGCAAAACGATCCCCAAAAGTTGTATCCCCTAATGACTGCACCCTATGGTCCGGGGCTGCGTCGGACAATGCTGCGCGCCCTAAATCGTTGGGCCATCAACATCACAATTCGATCAGTGGAATTCAGCGGTATGATGGGAAGGATCAGCGAAGAAGCCTCGCTGAAGCGACCGATTACCGGTTCGCGGGTGACGGCGCGCTGGCGATCCGGGTCAGCTGTGGCGAAGCCGCCATCTTGACCAGCACGTCCTTGACCGGATGCTCGGTCCAGGCCTGCGTGACGTAGCTGCGATGGGTGATACCGTCGCGCGTCTGCACGAACACCACGCTGCCGGGCCGCAGCGGCCCGTCCATGTTCTCGGTGACGGTGATGCCTTTTTCGCGCAGCATCGACATCAGTTCCTGATCGCGTCGCTTGGTGTAGCGGGTGTAGGAGCTGACGAAGAAGCCGGTGCGGTTCTTCTCGATCCAGGACGCAAACTTGTCGAGTTCGCCATAGACCGCATCGAGCAGGAACACGCCGCGGACGCGGCCCGGGACACCGCCGACCTCGAGGCTCCAGGCGGTGGGAACGAAACCGCCGCTATAGCCGATGATGATGATCGGCATGTTGGCAAAAGCCTGCGCCGATTTCGGGTCGCCGGTGAGGCGGGCGAGATGGCTCGCCGACTCGTCCATGAAGCGCTTGAAGCCGCCGGGCTGCCAGAACTTGCCGGCGCTGGAATCGGCGGCGTTCACCGCCAGCTGCGGCGCCAGCAGCACGGCGTTCACACCTGAATCCGAAATCTGCTGCGGCACCAATTGACGGTCGCGGACATCGCGTTCCAGCGTCGCGCCATTGCCGTGAAAGAACACCACGATCACGCCGGGCTTGCGGACGTCGAAGGTCTCGGGGACGTGCACCAGCACGCGGCTGTCGTTGTAGGTCTGATCCTGCCAATAGACCCGGCCGCCATAGCTGCGGCGTCCCTTGCGCTCACCATTCGAGATGTTGAGGAACGGCGCATCGGTGCGCGGATTGTTGCCGAAATAGGGGAAGGCGGAGGATTTCATGCTGACCAGCGTGGTCAGTTCTTCGCGCTCGGTCTGGCGCGGCAGGGTCAGTGTGGGATTGAGCGAGGCGACCCTGACCGGCTCGGTCCGCACCTTGCGTTGAGGCGGGGTTGGGGCCAGCGCAACTTGCTGCACCAGGCTCTCGCTTGGGGTCGGGAAACGGTCGGCGAATTGCGGCTGCGGGAAACGGTCTTCAAAACTGTCGCCTGACGTGGCGTGGGCGTTCGCGGCCAGCATGTCCGCGCTGGGCGCCTTGCCGCATTGAACCAGGACAAAGGACAGGGGTACAAAAAGCGAAGCGACCGCGACCCAGCGCCAGCGACGAGGATGGGCATGCCGGGGCTGGGCATGGCGCTGCGTCGCCGGGGAAATCACCCGGTCCGCGCGATGATGTATCTGGAATTTCGGATCCGCTCCGACCATCCACCCCGTGCCCCAAGGACCACCTGAGAACCACCCAAGATCCACCCTTAACCGGCGTACCTCGATCGTGTTTAGGCGACGTTAAGCTTCCGGAGAAAACTCCCCACATCCGGACATCCCAAGGAGACCATCCAATCGTGTCCTGATTGTGAGCCCCGCCATCTTGTCCTCGCAATGTCGCGGTGCACTGCAAAGGCCAGCGAGGCTTCTCTGGGTATTGTTAACGCTGCTTGAATTGGGCGGCTCCAGCCTGCACCATGAGGGTTCAGGCGCGGCGCTGAAGGTACGGTCGAAATGGCGGCATCAGAAACGGGCAGCGCGGCATGGTCCGGCCCGCGTCCCGGCGGCGGCTCGACCATTTCGGTCGTGGTAGCGATCTCCATCGTCGTTGCCGACATGGTCGGCGTTGGCGTCTTCACCAGCCTGGGCTTTCAGGTCAAGGATATCCCTTCCGGCTTCTCGATCCTGTTGCTGTGGACCGTCGGCGGTATCGTCGCGTTGTGCGGGGTGTTTGCCTATAGCGAGCTCGGGGCGATGTTTCCGCGCTCGAGCGGCGAGTACAACTTTCTCGGCCGCGCCTTTCACCCGGCCTTCGGTTTCGTGGCGGGCTGGGTGTCGGCGACCGTTGGTTTTGCGGCACCGGTCGCACTCGCCGCGATGGCGTTCGGCGAATACGGCAAATCGGTCTTTCCGGATGCGCCACCGCTGGCGCTCGCCATCGGCGTGGTCTGGCTGGTGTCGTTGGTGCAGCTCACCGGCGTCAGGCACTCCAGCACCTTCCAGTTGATCGCGACCATCCTCAAGGTGCTGCTGATCGTGGCCTTCCTGGTCGCCGGATTTCTGATGGCGACGCCGCAGCCGTTGTCGTTCGCGCCGTCGGCGTCCGACTTCTCCCACATCGTCAGCGCACCGTTCGCGATCAGCCTGGTGTTCGTGATGTATTCGTTCTCGGGCTGGAATGCGGCGACCTACATCATCGGCGAGGTGCACGATCCGGAGCGCAACGTGCCGCGCGCGATGCTGGCGGGGACGCTGATCGTGCTGGTGCTGTATGTGGCGCTGAACGCGGTGTTCCTGCACTCCGCGCCGATCGACAAGCTGGCGGGCCAGCTCGACGTTGCCCGCGTCTCCGGCAGTTACATCTTCGGCGAGTTCGGCGGCCGCATCGTCGGCGCGATGATCTGCTTCGGTCTGATCTCCTCGATCAGCGCGATGATGTGGATCGGACCGCGCGTGATGATGACCATGGGCGAGGACATTCCGGTGCTGCGCCCGTTCGCGCGCCGGTCGACCGGCGGCGCGCCGGCCTGGGCCATTCTGTTCCAGCTGACGGTGGCGAGCCTGATGCTGTTCACGCGCAGTTTTGAAGCGGTGCTCGAATTCATCCAGTTCGCATTGTTGTTCTGTTCGTTCTTCACCGTGCTCGGCGTCATCAAGCTGCGCATCACGCACCCCGACCTGCCGCGACCCTATCGCGCCTGGGGATACCCGGTGACCCCGCTGGTTTTCCTGCTCGTGACCGGCTTCATGATGTACTATCTTTTGACGGAACAACCGCTGCGGGTGTTCCTCGGTGTTTTGATCATGCTGTCAGGACTTCTGATTTACGCCGTGTTCCGCAAGCGGGCCGATCAAGGCCCGGTGGCCGCGTCCGCGGGTAGCGAATGAAGATGCAGGCCTTGTTGAAAGTTGCCTCGTTGAAAATTGCCGCGGTGCGAATTGCCTCGTTGAGAACCATAGCGCTGGTAGCCGCGATGTTGTTCGTGGTGGTGCTGCCCGCCCGCGCCGCCGACCCGGCGACCGCCGATGATACCGCCAGGTTTCTCGCCGGCATGATGCCTTCGGCCGACTCGCCGCTGATGCCGCTGACCAGGGAGCCGGCCTGGCAGCGCCACGCCAAATTCTTCGACAATGCGTTCGCGCAGCTCGAGCAACGGCAATTGTCGAAAATCCGTGCCTGGGCGGACAGCAATCTGGCTGCCCCGCGCCCGACCATGTTCTACATGTTCTCGGGGCCGGACTTCCTCTACGCCAACGCCTTCTACTCGAAGGCGACGACCTATGTGCTGAGCGCACTCGAGCCGCCGGGCTCGGTGCCGGATCTGACGAGATTGCCGCGCGGCGGCGTTGGCGCCGCGCTCTACAGCGTGGAGCGTTCGCTAAGTTCGATTCTGAGCTTCAGCTTCTTCATCACCAAGCAGATGAAGACCGATCTGAGCGCCGGCCAGATCAACGGCACCTTGCCGGTCCTCTATGTGTTCCTGGCGCGCTCGGGCAAGACCATCCGCAGCGTCACGCCGGTGGCGCTGGACGACAAGGGCACGGCGTATTTCGGCAACGAGAACCCCGGGCCGAACGCGGTGCGCGGCACGCGCATCGTCTTCGCCGGCAGCGACGGCGCGGAAAAGACGCTGTATTATTTCTCGACCGATCTTTCCAATTCCGGCGTCAAGGTCACGGGCTTCCTGAAATTCTGTTCGACGCTGGCGCCCGGCAACAGCCTGATCAAGAGCGCGTCCTATTTGATGCACTCCGGCAATTTCACCACGGTGCGCGATTACATCCTCGCCAACAGCGCCACCATCATCCAGGACGATTCCGGCGTTCCGCTTCACTACTACAGCCCGAAGAAATGGCGCTTCTTTCCGTTCGGCCGTTATGCCGGCCCGATCGACGAGTTCCCGGGGCGATATCAGCCATCCTATGCCGAGCTGTTCAGGCGCGCGCAGCCGATGGATTTCGGTATCGGCTATCGCTGGCGCACGCGTGAATCGAACCTGCTGCTGTCGGTCAGGTTGCCCGACGACGGCTCCGGAAGCCAGGAGACGACGTCATCGGCCGAGCCGCCACCACCGCCGCCACCGCGTCCCAGAAAGCCGCGTCCGCCGGCGCCTATCGAACCGCAGCCGAGAGGCGGCTTCTTCTTCTGGCGCTAGTTCGCCAGCGCGCAACGACGACGGCGCGTTGACGCCGCGCCATCGGCCGTAGCGCCACGGCAGATACCATCGCGCGCCCGGCGGTTTTGCGATCGGGACGTTGTCGATGCCGGACGTGCCCCAGGGCTGACAGCGTAACATCCGCGCCAGCGTCATCCATCCGCCGCCCCAAAGACCGAAGCGTTCGATGGCCTCGTCGCCATAGACCGAGCAGGTCGGCAGATGCCGGCAGTTGTAGCCAACCAACGGCGACAGCGTGTGCCGGTAAATCCAGATCAGCCCGCGCCCCGCGTTTCGGGGCAGGCGCCGGACCGTCGTGGCACAATCTATGCAATGTGATTTTGTGCAATGTGATTTTGTGCACGGTGATGACGGCATGAGTGACTGTTCCATATGGCTTGCCCGAATGATCTCCGTACTCTTGCGGGGTTCCAAGGTAAGGAACTGAACATACGCAGATATTTACGCCACAGTTGGAAATTATCCGATGGTTTATGGGCGATGCAGCAAAGGTACTATGGACGCTCGCAAGGCGCACGGTTACCTTTTTCATAACGCCAGCATGACAGAATCATGTGGCTTTGAAGTGGGGCCATTGCCGTTGCTCGCCGTTAGGGCTTGGGGGAAGGAACCAAATTGAGGTTTGTGACGTCGGCTAGAATTCGCGGCCTGGCGCTACTCGGCGCCACCGCCCTTTGTATCGCATTGCCTGGCGCGATCACGACGCTGGGCAATTCTGCGCACGCCGGCGTTTCCCTCGAAGAACGCAAACTGCCGATGCACTTCAAGTGGGTCGCATGCCAGCCGGACTGCACGGGCTGGGTCTCCGCCGTCGGCATCGTCACCGCGGACAGTCCCAAAGCATTCGAAGAGTTCGCGCGCGATCGCCAGCTTGGCGGCGCCACCATCGTGCTCGATTCCAGCGGCGGGTCGGTCAACGATTCCATTGCGCTTGGCCGCAGGTTCCGTGCCCTCGGCGCGCTCACGACGGTCGGAACCACCGTGCGCACGCAGACGGCGCAGGGCGAACGCGCCCATGTCGTTCCGGAAGCCTATTGCGAGTCGATGTGCGTGTTCCTGCTGCTGTCCGGCAAGACGCGTTATGTGTCGCCGGCCTCCCATGTCCGCGTGCATCAGATCTGGATGGGCGATCGCGCCGATGACGCCAAGGCGGCAAGCTACACCGCGCAGGATCTGATGATCGTGGAGCGCGACATCGGCCGGCTCGCCAAGTTCACCTTCGACATGGGCGGAACCGGCGATCTGTTGTCGCTCGCGCTGAGCGTGCCGCCGTGGGAAGATCTGCACAGATTGTCCGCGGCCGAGCTGCGCCTGACCAACCTGATCACGACCGACGCCGTGGCCGACGTGCTGCCGCGTGACCCATCGACGCCGGTTGCCGAACTGAAGTCCAAGCCGACGCAGGATCGCTTCGTCAGTTCCGCGGTCGAAGAGCAGGCGCCCGTGCATCCCGCGAAGTCGACCAAGACGGCGGAGGCCGCAGTTCCCACCGGTGGCACCGCCGCACCGGCGCCGGCTCAGCCGCAGCCCGCGAAGTAAGCCGCACGATCGGTGTCATCATCCGCCAACGGGTCGGCCGAATGGCCGCCCGATGACAGGCTCCGGCGGATGATCCAGTACGCCGCGGCGTCCGTAGTTGATCGAGAATTCCCGGCGTACTGGATGCCCGCCTTCGCGGGCATGACAATGAGCGCCTCACGCCGGCTGCTTCGCCCTGGCCTCGATCTGGCCGATGGCATCGACCACCGCATCGAAGGTCAGCATGGTCGAGGCGTGGCGGGCCTTGTAGTCGCGCACCGGCTCCAGCAGCGCGATGTCGGCCCATTTGCCCTGCGGCGGCTGGCCGTTTTCCTTCAGCATCTTGCGCACGGTCTCGCGCAACTCGCGCAGCTCGCTGGCGGTCGAGCCGATGACGTGGCTCGCCATGATCGAGGAGGAGGCCTGTCCGAGGGCGCAGGCCTTCACGTCATGGGCGAAGTCGGAAACCACCGGCCCGTCCATCTTGAGGTCGATCTTGACGGTGGAACCGCACAGTTTGGAATGGGCGGTGGCGCTGGCGTCGGGGTCGGGGAGGCGGCCCAGACGGGGGATATTGCCGGCCAACTCGATGATGCGCTTGTTGTAAATGTCGTTCAGCATGGAGCGAGGTCTCGGGCCCGTGGGCGGAACCGCCCTTGGCGGCAGGGTTTCACCGTCCTATATATGGACGGTCATGGCGGAAATACAGTCCGGCCATGTTGCCACGGCGGCCTGATTGGAAGCCAATTCTACCCCGGTGGTGCTAGGTTCAAGGGGACTCAGGCGTCCGGCGGCGAAGCCGCCCCGTCTGCCCGGTGACACTCCGGTCTGAAGGACCGGTCGAACGGAGAAGACATGGACGCATTGATCAAATCGCTTCGCCCCAGCAAGACTGAGGTCAAATCGCCTGACGTGGCGCCGGACACCCGCCCCGCCGAACTCGATCCCGCCGAATTCCTGGCCGCCGCCGTCCGTGCTGATCAGCCGCGCCCGTCGCGCGTCGAGGCCGAGGCGGCCGTCCATACGCTGCTGAGCTATATTGGCGAGAACCCCGGCCGCGAGGGCTTGCTCGACACCCCGCGCCGGGTCGTCGAGGCCTTCGACGAACTCTACCAGGGCTATCACCAGTGCCCGGCCGAAGTGCTCGACCGCACGTTTGGTGAAACCGCGGGCTATGACGATTTCGTCCTGATCCGCGACATCGAATTCACCTCGCAATGCGAGCATCACATGATGCCGTTCTACGGCAAGGCGCATATCGCCTATACGCCGGTCGAGCGGGTCGTGGGGTTGTCGAAGCTCGCACGCCTGACCGACATCTTCGCGCGCCGCCTGCAGACGCAGGAGCATCTCACCGCGCAGATCGCAGCCGCGATCGACGAGGTGCTCAAGCCCCGCGGTGTTGCCGTCGTGATCGAGGCGGAGCATACCTGCATGTCGGTGCGCGGCGTCGCCAAGCACGGTGCGATGACCTTCACCAGCCGCTATACCGGCATGTTCCGCGACAATCCGGCGGAGCAGGCGCGTTTCCTGTCCATGGTGCGAGGACCGGCCCGGTAACCTCGCCTGAATCTACGCGAGGCCCGCCGTGTCCACACCCGCAGATATCAACGACCGTGAAGAAGGACTGGCGTTCCAGCCCAAATTCGACGCGTCGGGTCTCCTGACCTGCGTGGCGACCGATGCTGCGACCGGCGACGTCTTGATGGTCGCGCACATGAACGACGAGGCGTTGCGCAAGACCGTCGCCAGCGGCGAGGCCTGGTACTTCAGCCGTTCCCGAAATGCCCTGTGGCGCAAGGGCGAGAGCTCCGGACACACCCAGCGCGTCGTCGAGATGCGGATGGATTGCGATCAGGACGCCATCTGGATTCGCGTCGAGCAGCACGGCGCGGCATGTCACACCGGCCGCCAGTCGTGCTTCTACCGCGCCGTCACGGCGGCCGATGGCGGCACACAGCTGTCGTTTGTCGATGCGGACAGGTTGTTCGATCCGAACGCGGTGTATCGTAAGTGACCCGTTATTCAGCAGCGAGAGCCAGGAATCCATAATCACGATCGTGAGCATGAAGTTCACGCATTGGGCCGCGTGCTGCGGCTAACACTTGATCGGATTGTGCGCCTCCGCCGCCTCGTCGATGGGCACGTTAGCGCCATGCGCGATGGCCAAACCTTCGCCCCGGGGGACCAGCACTAGCGACATGCGATCCTTGCCGGGCGGTCTCATTTCCCCATTTGGCCGTCGATAGCCGCCCATCGACCAGCGTACGACCGCAACGAAAGCCCCGCCGGGCAATGTTTCAATGCTTTCAATTTCTTCGAGTTTGCACGATCTATTCTTGAACAGCAGATCGAAAAATACCTGATGCGCTTTTTGTACTTCTGCTTTTCCACGCCAATGCATCCCGACGACGTTGACCCAATGAATGTCATCCGTCGCGAGCTGCCACATAGCGTTCATGTCCGAAGCGTTCCAGGCAGCTTCCCACCCGTCCAGCACGGCCTTGACCTCTGCAACTGCCCTGTTGTTGATTGTTGGCATTGGATCACCTCTGAGGACCGAACGAGGCATCGTAACTTCTCGGATTGATTTGGCTAGACTGCTCGCCGTCCGTTGTCATCGGCATACCAGGCGCTCCTTCCATTAAGGCTCAATGCCAGAGGGCCGGACAACATGGTGATAGCGGGTGGGATTGAAGACTAAGCGCTCTCGCCGGACGCTCGGTAATCACTCCGACGGCTTGACGCCAAGATCGCGCAGGATACCGAGCATCACATCACTGTCGCGCTTGAAAATACGAGCCGTCGTTTCGAGATTGGCTGGGGAGCTCAGCAGAAAGTTGTTCAGCATCTGCTGGACCTTGGCGTCGGATCCGGCCTGGATCAACAGCTCCGAGATCCGCTGGACGATATCCTGCGGCGTTCCGGTTGGTACAGCGAAGGTGGTGAATGCGCGCAGGTCGTAGAAGTCGCCGACGGCGCCCTGTTCAGTCATTGTAGGCGTGTCCGGATAGGGAGGCAGGCGGCTGCCTACCACGCCGATCAGGTTTCCGGTCCCCGCCTGGATGACGGGTGCTGCTGCGGCATAGCTTCCTGCGGCGCCGTCCAGCGTCTGTCCCGCGATGTCATTCCACATCGGCGCCTCGCCGCGATACTGGATGACCTGAAATTGAATGCCGTATTGCTTCGCCATTGTCGCGATCAGCACGTGCGGCGTCGAACCCACTCCGTACGATCCCCAGTTCAGGCTGCCGACTTTCTTTCCATATTCAATGAACTCTCGAAGATTTTTTGCTCCCGTCTTCTTCGCCGCCACCACCGGACCCCCGGCGCCGCTGACCATCGTCAGATAAATGAAGTCTCTCTCGGGATCGTAGGGAAGGTCTTTCACCGTAAGACGGTTCTGGATCAGTGACGAAGAAATCGTGCACAGGATGGTGGTGCCGTCAGGTTCTGCGCGTTTCGCTTCTGCCACGCCGATGACGCCGCCTGCGCCGGCCTTGTTTTCGACGATGACCGTCTTTCCCAGCTGCCGCGCCAAATAGTCGCCGAAAGCGCGCGCGATGCCGTCCGTCTGGCCGCCCGCCGGATACGGCACGAGAATTCGAATCTGGCGCGTGGGCCATGAGGATTGCGCCTCGGTCTTCACGGACGGGGCGCACAACATCACCGCCGAACCAGTCACGAACATTCGCCGTGTCAGCTTTTTCATTTTCCTGCCCTGTTGTTTTCTTGTCTATCGTTCGAATGCGAAGACTAAGCGTGGGTGAGAAGTAGCACGGGACTCCCCATGGTTTGGTGGAGAGTATAGCGGCAATGTAACTCAGGCGAAGCCTGGTGAGGTCAGACTGATATTCCGCACGGTGGATTGTGTCCGCCAACAATCAAAAGCTGAAGCAGCGGTCGCCGCCTTGCCGCGGAAATCATTCCCTGTAATCTGGCGCAAACACAGGGGAAAAGATCGATGGGGGGAGTTCTGGAGGGCGTGCGCGTCCTGGATTTCGGGCGCTATATCGCGGGGCCGTATTGCGCGACATTGCTGGCCGAGTTTGGCGCCGAGGTCATTCGCGTGGAAAAACGCGACGGCAGCGAAGATCGCTTTGTGGCGCCGGTCGGCGAAGGCGGTGAAGGCGCGCTGTTCCTGCAAATCAACCGAAACAAGAAGTGCATCACGCTCAACCCGATGAAGCCGGAGGGACAGGAAGTGATGCGTCGGCTGGTTGCAACTGCGGACGTGGTCGTCGCCAACCTGCCGCCGCAGACTCTGCGCGCGATGAAGCTCGATTACGATTCATTGAAGGCGATCAAGTCAGACATCATCCTGACGACGGCAACTGCATTCGGCGGGCCGGGGCCCTGGTCCGACCGCGTCGGCTTCGACGGTGTCGGGCAGGTCATGTCGGGTTCGGTGTACATGACCGGCGCCGGCGATCCGCCTTACCGGGCCGCGGTGAATTGGGTTGATTTCGGAACCGCGCTGCACTGTGCGTTCGGGACGCTTGCTGCGCTGATTGAGCGCGGCAAATCCGGACGCGGGCAGATCGTCGAGGGCGCATTGCTTGCAACCGCGTTGTCTTTCACCAACGCAACGTTGATCGAGCAGGCGGTGATCAAGGCCAATCGCGTTCCGACCGGCAATCTCGGCCAGACCGCGGCGCCGGCCGACATTTACCGCACCAGGGACGGCTGGGTGCTGTGCCAGGTCACCGGTCATCCGCTGTTCATTCGCTGGGCAAGGCTGATGGGCGAAGAGGACCAGTGGCTAAACGATCCGCGCTTTGCGGACGACATCAAGCGCGGCGACAACGGCGCTGTCATCAGCGAACGGATGGCGCGCTGGTGCGCCGAGCGCACCACGCAGGAAGCCGTCGACACGCTGGGTGGAGCGATGATTCCGGCCGGACCGGTGCTCAGCCCGCAGCAGGCGCTGGATCATCCGCATATCCGCGCCGCCGGCTTCATGCAGGATGTCGATTATCCGGGCCTGCCGGTACCCGCACCGACCGTACGGGCTGCCGTCCGGCTGTCGGAGACGCCGGGTGAAATCGTGACGCGTCCGCCGATGCTTGGCGAGCATACTGATCTGGTCCTGGCCGAACTCGGCTATGACCCGGCCGCCATTGCGGCGCTTCGACAGAGCGGTGTGATTTAGCGGATACAACCCGTTAACCCCCCATTAACCATAACTGTCCCAGTGTGGCGCCGTATTGGGCGCTGATTGCGATTTCGCACAGGCCGCGCGGTCGTTTCGCGGGGAGCGGGGCACCAGGAAACATGTCGGTCGACACATTGAACGCCACGGCAGGTGTCGATCCCACGCGCACGAAGATCGCGGGCTCGATCAAGCAGGCCGCCTCGACCACAGGCGCGAGCTTCGAATACCTGCTCACCACCGCCAAGATGGAATCCAACTTCAACCCGAAGGCGGCGGCGACCACCTCGTCGGCACGCGGGCTGTTTCAGTTCATCGACCAGACCTGGCTCGGCACCGTCAAGGAAGCCGGCAGCCAGCTCGGCTACGGCAAATATGCCGACGCCATCACCAAAAATCCGTCCGGCAGCTATTCGGTCAGCGACCCCACCGCGCGTGCGGAGATCATGAAGCTGCGCGACGATCCGCAAGCCGCGTCGTCGATGGCGGGGGTGCTGACCCAATCGAACAGTTTCAAGCTCACCGGCAAGATCGGCCGCCGCCCGAGCGACGCCGAACTCTATATGGCGCATTTCATGGGCGTCGGCGGCGCGGGAAAACTGATCTCGAACGCCGAGGACAATCCGCAGGCCTCCGCTGTGCAGATGTTTCCGGCCGCCGCCGAGGCCAACCGCTCGATCTTCTACGATCGTTCGGGCCGCGGCCGCAGCGTCTCCGAGGTTTATTCGGTGCTGAACTCACGCTACGCCAGCGCCGCCAGTTCGCCGGCCACCCGCACCGCGATGGCCGCGGTCGGCGGTGACCTGCCGCGCCGCGTGACCGTCGCGAGCGCCACGCCAGCGACGTCCGCGACACAGGCTGCACCCGTGATTGATAACGCGGCCTATCTGTCGAGCTTCCCGGATACCCGCAGCGTGACGCCGGTCGCCGCGACATCGCAGACCGCCTCCGCGCAGCCCGAGCCGATCTTCCGCTCGCTGTTCCAGGCCGGCGAGCGCAGCCAGCCGATTTCGCCGGCGGTGCAGGAATTGTGGGGCAGGGGATCCGCGCTCACCACTGTCGCCTCGGCTACGCCGTCGGTATCGGGACAGAAGCCCGAAGTCCGCGCACCGGGCCGGCTCGATCTGTTCAGCGATCGCAACGGCACGTTCTCAAGCTAGCATTTGCACGATCAGTGCTGCTGCCCATCCTTCGAGACGGCCGCTTTGCGGCCTCCTCAGGATGAGGTCTAGCTTGCGGAAGCACCACAACCTCATGCTGAGGAGCGAGCGTCTCGAAGCATGGGCGACAAGCGATCTCTCTCATCGTCAACACGAGCTACCTCTGCGCCGACAGCGTCTTGCCTTGCTCATAAAAAATCTTGCCGCCGTCGGGGCCAAACCTGATGCCGTATTCGAACGATGCGGTGCCCGAGGACTTCTTGCCGTTCGCCGGATTGGAATGGCTGAATTCCAGCGCGCCACTGATCTGGCAGCTTGATCTCGCCTGGTCGCACGAGGTTCGTATCGTATCCATCTGCAGCCGGTACGATCGGTTCGGCCAGTTCTTGACGTATCTCTCCTTGTCCTTGAGGACTTCGTCGCGAGCTGTTGATTTTCCATAGTAATCAATTCGCTCGTCGAGCGACCTGCGGGCGTAATTCATGAAGTCGGCGGTGCTGCCTTGTGACTGCTTCATGTCCTCGATGACAAAGGCTGTTGCGCGCTGCTCCAGCGCCGGATCGATCGCAACCGGCCTTGGCGGCGCCGATGGCGCCACCATGCTCGGCGGCGGCGCGGTGATCGGTGCGCTCGGCGTCGTACTCGCAAAGTAGAACGAGCCGTCGATCGGCGAGGAGGAAACCCAGGGCTGCTGCGATCCGCCGGTCGCGCGTTTCACCTGCAGGCCGACCTGATTGAAGGTCTGGAAGATGTCGAGACCCGGCTTCTGGATCGCCTGCGCCAGCGCCGAAGTATAGGGACTGTTGCTGCCGGTGCCGTCGAGCGCGACATTGCCGGGCTGGGTGGCGTAGGACAGCAGCGTTCCCTCGGGTGCGCGGAGTTGTGCAAGCCCGCTCTCCGTACTGCGCAGCCCCCTTCCGCCAAACGGATTGTTGCGGCAGGCGTCGAGGATCACGAGATTCAGCTTCGTCCCCGATCCCTCCATCTGCCGGAGCACCAGGTTGACGTCGACCATCTGGAAATCGACATCGGCTTCCTTCACCGGATTGGCCGAAATCGGCACCAGATAATTGACGTTGCGGACCTGCACGCCGTGGCCGGCGTAATAGAACAGCGCGACATCGGCGCCCGTGAGCTCGTTACCAAACGTCTGGATCGCGCGATCGAACGCCGGCTTGTCGAGATCGATCTGCGCGCGCCCGCCGACCAGGATGAAGCCGACCTTGCGCAACGTCTCGGCGATCAACGCCGCATCGTTCCTGGGGTTGGCGAGCGGGCTCACGCTTTGGTAGCTGGAATTTCCGACCACCAGCGCGATGCGCTTCTCCGCCCGGCAGTTCACGGTCGAAAAGACCAGCAGCAATATCGACAAAGCAAAAAATGAGCGCATGCCTACGCCTCGCCCAGTGGAAATATCAGGGGGTAGTTAGGCAAGGATTGGCGCCTCTTGTCGAGATGGTTCGCGTCAAGAGAACGCGCCAAATCCAGGCGGTTTTGGCGCTAGCGCCAGCGGTGCGCAGCGAGGCCGATTATCTACCGTCCGGGGGCCCGAGCGCGTTCCCTTAACGAAACGTCAATAATCCCAAACGTTTATGGTGAACCCTTTGTTAAGCGTCATGGTTTATTTTCTATTGAGTGGCACCGCGTCACGGTGTCGTTTCGGGTTGCGTAGGCCGGCTAGACCATGATCGTTCGGCAGTTCATCAGTTGGATACGTACCGCTCCGGCAGGCGAGCGGGCAGAGGCGACGCGGTCTTTGGCGCGGGCCTGGTTGATTTCCGATCTCACCGAGGACGACCGCGCCGCCGCCGAAGGCGCGCTGTTGATGCTGCTCGACGATCCATCCCCGCTGGTCCGCCAGGCGATGTCGCAGGTGTTTTCGCGCAGCGCCGAGGCTCCAGCCGCGATCGTGCAGGCGCTCGCGCTTGACCAGCCGTCGATCGCGCTGCCGGTGCTCGAACATTCCCCACTGCTGATCGACGCCGACCTCGTCGACATCGTCGCGACTGGCAACAGTGAGACGCAATGCGCGGTCGCCCGCCGGGTCAACCTGCCGCCTTCGGTATCCGCCGCGATTGCCGAAGTCGGCTCAGCGGCCGCCGCCCTCGAGCTGATCGAGAACGCCTATGCGGAGTTGGCGCCATTCTCCTGGGACCGCATTGTCGACCGGCACGGCCACCTCGCCGCAATCCGTGAATCGATGCTGGTGCTGGAGGGCTTGCCTTCAGCCACGCGCCTGGCGCTGGTCGCCAAGCTTTCCGACACGCTGGCGCAATTCGTCGTCGCCAAAAACTGGCTAAGCCCGGACCGGGCAGGGCGGCTCGCCTCGGAAGCGCGCGAGCGCTCGACCGTGAACATCGCGGCGCGTTCACGCGGCGAGGACATGGAGGGCCTGGTGCAGCATCTGCGCGCCACCGGCCAGCTCACCGCCGGCCTGATCCTGCGCGCGCTGTTGTCAGGCAATCTCGAACTGTTCGATTCCTCATTGGCCGAATTGTCCGGCCTGCCGCACGCCCGCGTCACCGCGCTGCTGCACGACCGCGGCGGCGCCAGCCTGCAGGCGCTGTTGATCCGGGCCGGCCTGCCGGAATCCACCTTCGCCGCCTTCCGCATCGCGCTCGAGGTCTGCCATGAGACCGGCTTCGTCGACACGCCGGGTGGTGCGGCGAGATTGCGCCGCCGCATGGTCGAGCGCGTGCTGACCCATTGCGAGACCGACCGCAAGGCCGCCGAGCCGCTCTTGATCCTGCTGCGCCGTTTTGCAACTGAATCGGCCCGCGAGGAAGCCCGCCAGTTCTGCGACGAACTGGTGGCGGAGGACGCGATCGGGCACGACGATCTGATTGCGGCGTAGCCCGACTTTCCAACATCAAATTCGGTGTCGTCCCTGCGAACGCAGGGACCCATAACCACCGTGCTCAATTGTCGAAAAAGATAGCTGCCACATCGCTCCACGGAGAAGCCGCGGCGTATGGGTCCCTGCGTTCGCAGGGACGACGAGCTGCTGAAGCTTGCCGCCTCACTCCACCGGAATAATGCTCGGCGCCAGAATCGCTTCGAGATGCTCGGGGCGGTCGCGGTTGGCGTAGGTGAGGAATTCGTCGGCGATGCCGCGGAGCGAGCGGCTGAGCACGCCGGCGGTGGCCGCGGTGTCGAGCTTGGTGCGCTCGCGCACGATGGCCTGAATGGCGTTGATGTGATGCCTGATCAGATCCGACGGCACCAGTTCGAGATCAGGCGCGTGTTCGATGATGCGGCACAGGCTTTCGGCGGCGGCGCCCGCGGAGGGAAAGCCGAACGTCGCAGCATCGCCCTTGATGTCGTGGGCGGCACGAAACAGTTCTTCGCGGGAGTCGTCGGTGAAGCCACCCTTCAGGATGGCGGCGTGGGCCGCGGAGAGCCGGTCGGCTTCGATCGCCATCCAGTTCTTGAATTCACCCGACAGCCCGGCCAGCGCTTTTTCGGCGCGACCGACCGGATCGTCGAGGTCGGATTCGGGAACGCGCAGCAGCACCTTGCGCAGCGGATTGGGCTGCGTGATCACGTGGTGATCGGCGAAGCTCTTGACCTCCAGCTTTCCGGGTTTTTCCTTCGCCATGATGGTTCCTCAGCGGTTCGCGCGTTAGACGCTGGATCGCGCCTTGTCGAGCAGCGATGGCTGCTGCATCACTTCCATCTCGCCGCCGATGCGGCGCTCGGGGCCGATATAGGCATTGTTGGTGTTGCGCCGGCGGTCCGGGCCGAAATAGGTCTTGGTCTTGATGAACGGCCGCGGATTGGCGACGACGTTGAGGATGCGCTGATAGAGCCCCTTGGCCGAGATCGGCTTGGCCAGGAATTCGGTGACACCGGCGTCGCGCGCAACCGTGACGCGGCGCTTCTCAGAATGGCCGGTCAGCATGATGATCGGCGCGTAGGGGTTGCCCTTGGATTCCGGCTGCCGGATCATCTGCGCCAGTTCGAGCCCGTCGAAGATCGGCATCGCCCAGTCGGTGATGACGATATCGGGAACGTAGTGGGTGTACATTTCGAGGGCGGTGGCGCCGTCCTCGGACTCGTAAGCCTCGCGCGCGCCGAACGAGTGCAGCAGCGTCCGCAGGATGCGGCGCATATGCGGGTTGTCGTCGCAAATCAGAAACCGCAGCTTGTTGAAATCGATGCGATACATGGTCCGGCCCTAAAGCGCATACCGGGCAACACGGTACACCCGGCGTTAACCATATCGCGGGGCCGGTTAACGAATGGTTGCGAAAGGGGGCCGGCAGGGGCGGTGGCCAGCCGGTTATGTCGTCCCGGCGAAGGCCGGGACCCATACTCCGCGGCGCTCATTGCTAAAGAAGGTCTCTAACGCCTGCGCTCTCACCGATGGGCCGCGGCGTATGGGTCCCGGCTCAAGGCCGGGACGACGCAGCCGGGACGACGGGGCAGCAGGGACGACATCTAATGCCCGAACTGCTCGCGCAGGATGCGCTCTTCCAGGCTGTGGCCGGGGTCGAACAGCATCCGCATCGAGATCGACTTGTCGGACAGCACCTCGACACGGCGGACGTCGCGCACTTCGTCATGGTCGGCCACGGCGGCGACCGGACGCTTGCCGCCCTCGAGCACTTCGATGACCACGAAGGCGGTGTTGGGGAGCAGGGCGCCGCGCCAGCGCCGCGGCCGGAACGCGCTGATCGGGGTCAGCGCCAGCAGCGCCGCATTGATGGGGAGGATCGGCCCCTGCGCCGAGAGGTTATAGGCGGTGGAGCCGGCCGGCGTCGCCACCAGAATGCCGTCGGCGATCAGTTCAGCCATGCGTTCGTGCTCGTCGATCAGGATGCGCACATGCGCGGCCTGATAGGTCTGACGAAACAGGTACACTTCATTGATGGCGTGATGCAGATGCACCTGATCGTGAACATCGGTCGCGCGCATCAACAGCGGATTGATCAGCGTCTCGCGCGCCGCGGCCAGCCGGCCATGCAGGTCGTGCGTGGAGAATTCATTCATCAGAAAACCGACGGTGCCGCGATGCATGCCGTAGATCGGCTTGCCGGTCCGCATGTACCGGTGCAGCGTTTCCAGCATCAACCCGTCGCCGCCGATCGCCACCAGGATATCGGCCGTATCCGGGGCGTGATTGCCGTAAAGCCTGGCGAACTCCGCCAGCGCCGCCTGCGCCTCCGCGGAAGCGCTCGCAACGAAGGCGATGCGGTCATATCGCTTGGGGCTGGCCATCGGATTACGGGCTCATGGGCGCCGGATTGCGCCGCGCTCGTCTATACACCTTGACGGCGCTTGTCGAGATGGAAGGGCGCCTCGCCCGGGACGGTAACTCAAGCCGAAGGGCCGGAGCGGCTATTTCTCCTGCAGGGTTCGGATCGGGTCCCAATCCTTATCAGGCGGATTTTCAGCCAACTCCCGGGCGCGCTGCCTGAACAGCGCTGCCGGCCGGTCGATATCAGCCGAACGCTCGAAGCATTTTGCGGCAAGCTCGAATTCCCGGGCGCGCCAATGCGCAAGTCCGTCGGCGTAATGGGCGATCAGCGCCTGCCGGGAAGCGCCAAGCCCGGTCGAGAGCGCCAGCAATTCGTAGATTTTCAGCGCCTGGTTGCGTCCCTTCACCCTGATAGCGTCGAGCTCGCGCCAGGCGAAAGCGTCGCCGGCAAGTGCAACCGTCGTTTCCGAAGCGATGACGGTCGTGCCGTAGAATTTGTTGGCGCCCTCCAGCCGCGAGGCGAGGTTCACCGCATCGCTCATGACAGAGTAATTGAAGCGTCGCCGCGATCCGAAATTGCCGACCAGCGCCTCGCCGGAATTGATGCCGATCCGCTGCGCCAGTTTGTGTTCGTGGAACAGCGCCGAAGAGGCGTTGAGCTCGGCCAACTTTGTGCAGCAGTCCAGCGCGGCGCGCGCCGCATTGGCGGCATGATCAGGATCGTCGGCCGGCGCGCCAAACACCGCCACGACGGAGTCGCCGATATATTTGTCGACATAGCCGCCATGGCTTTCGATGACGTCGGTCATGGCCGAGAGGTATTCGTTCATCAGCTCCATCAGGCTGTCCGGCGACATCTTTTCGGCGATCAACGAAAACCCTTCGATGTCGGAAAAGAACACCGTCACCTCGCGGGTCTCGCCGCCGAGCTCCGGCAGCTTGTTCGACGACAGCATCCGGTTGATGACGTGCGGGGCGAGATACAGCGCAAAGCTCTTCTGCAGCAGGCGGCGATCCTTGTCGGCGACGACAAAGCGGAAACCGATCGTCGAGGCCAGCGCCAACAGGCTGGCGAGGAACGGCTCGGCGACCGGGAGCGCCAGCGCGTGGTTGAAGGCGAGGGTGGCGCCGGCGATGCCGGCCACGACCATGACCGCCCAGGCCGTCGCCGCGACCAGCGGTCTCAGCCGCCACGCGGCGATGGCCGCCAGCGCCGCGAACACGGCCGCGATCAGGAAGCGCGACAGTGGCCCCGGTTCGACCACCGCATTGCGCGAGATCAGGTTGTTGACCGCGGTGGCGTGGATATAGACGCCGGCGACCGTGCTGATCCTGAAGGCGGCGGAGACCGGCGTGCTCCCGGCCGCGCAGCGCGGCGTGCGCGCGCCCTCGATGCCGGTCGCAAAGCGCTTGGACGTCATGCGCCGGTCCTCGATATCGAGAACGGTGCCGAAGATGACGACCTTGCCGTCGAACCAGCGCCGAAAATAGTCCTTGTCGTCCTTGACCGCGCAGTTGCGCAGATCAGCGAACGAGAAGGTCGGAATGTCGGCCGCGCCGCCCTCGAAATTCAGCGTCAGCGTATTCGGCACCCGGCCCGGGATCCGGTAACCGCCGAGTGTCATCCGGCCATTCTGGTCGAATTCGGGAGCCGCGCCGATCGCGCGCGCCGCCAGCTCGACCGCCATCGAAGGCACTTTGGCGCCGTTGATAGGGAATGTCAGCGGCATGCGCCGCACCACGTCGTCGTGGTCGGTATGAACGTTAAGCGGCCGGATGTTCTGCTGCTGCCGCACCGCGATGCGCTGTCCGGCCGAGGGCCTGACCGGCTGGTTGCCGCCGAGCGTCTCCCCCAGCACCACCTTGCCGGTGGCTGCCGCGCCGGCCAGCGCAATCAGGAAGTCCTTGTCGAAGCCGCGCACCCTCGTGCCCAGCATGTTGTCGCCGAACGGGATCTCCGACTGCTCGATCGAAGTCGGGATCACCACGTCGAAGCCGGCGACCTTGGCGCCGCCTTCCAGGGTCGCGGTCAGCACGCGACCGATCTCCCTGGTCCAGGTCAGCATCGGCGAGTCCCTGAAGGGGGCGGTGCGCAGGCTTTCCTCGTCGATCGCTACGACGACCGTCGGAGACGCGGCCGGATCCTGCCTGCGGCCAAACACCTCCCACCGCAGCGCCGTGAGAATGTCGAGCGAGAGCCCGCGGATCGGCCTGACGACGGGAGAAACCGAGGCCGCGGCGCAGACCAGCGCGATGGCGGCGACCACCATCTGGTTGCGCGTGCTGCGCCTGATTCTCAAGCGCGGATGTCCGGCACGCCTAGTCCAGCCGCAGCAGCCGGCCGACGATCGGCGTCGCGCCAGGTTGAGCCTGGGTGTCGACCCGGAATACGATTTCCGACGATTTGAACGAGGCGGCGTAGAGACCGCCGGGGACTAGCGCAACGTTCTCGCCGGCGAAATCGACGAACTTGCCCTTGAGCTGGGTGCCGCCGAGCGCGATCTGGTGACGCTCGCCGGCGAGGTCGAGCCGGCGCACTACCAGCGTGCCGCGGCCCTTGGCCTGCACGAACGGCGAGGCGCCGTAAAGCGTGAGCTGCGGCGCGGGCAGCGAAGCTGACGTGGCGCTGCGGAGCAGGGTGGCGGCGACGGCGCTGGTGTCCTTGGTGGTGGCGTTGGCCTGGTTGGAATCGCAGTTCGTCTTCTCCGCCTTGAGGACGGCTTGATCGACCATGCTCTCCTCGTTGCCGACGACGACGGTGCCGGCGCCGCTGATGGTCTCGCGCCGGCAGGACTTCAAATAGCTGAGCACGACGGAGCCGCCGTCGGCGATCTTGATGACGGACCGGGCCGTCACATAGTCCATGAACTCGGCGCCGGTCACCTTGCCCTTGATGTCCTCGACCACCGCAACCGGTGAGTCCGCCGCGGCGGGAGAAGCCAGCGTCAGCAGGCCGAGGCAGACAACAATCGCACGTTTCATTTTGGTCCCCATTGGAAAGCGCAGGTTCTTTAGTCTCGCCAGCGCCAAAATGGTTTCATGGATGAATCAAAAATAATTGGTCGGGTCCGCCGGCGGAACCGACCGATATCACCTAACGGTCGGCGAGGACAACCATGCCGAAGCCACGGATTCCGCGTCATGCGGATAGCTTTCACGTAATACTGTCGGGATTGTGATGCCGGCGGATTTCGTCCTGTTGTAGCACAGCTCAGCTGTCGCCATCCCAGGCTGAAATCCGCGGCGTAACGGAGCAAGCGACTTTAGGGAGCAGGACGTCATGGCTTTTCGCTTCACCGTGCGGCGTCATATGCAACTGGCCATCACGCTTGTGATGCTGGCCTGCGTGGCCGGCGCGCGCGCCCAGGACGCAAGCCCGACGGCCGTGCAGCAGCAACCCGCCGCGACGCCGACCCCGGGTCAAACTCAGCCGCCACAACCGCCGCAGGGACAGAAAGGCGGGGGACGGCGCGGCGACGCCGCAACGCCGCAGCCGGTCTCCGATCAGCATCGGCTGCCGCCGGATTCCACCACCAGACAGACGCTGGCGCTGCCCGGGCGCACGCTGGCCTTCACCGCGACCGCAGGTTCGATCCGGCTGTTCGACGAAAAAGGCGAGCCGCAGGCCGACATCGCCTACACCTCCTACCAGCTCGACGGCACCGATCGCGGCACGCGGCCGGTCACCTTCCTGTTCAATGGCGGGCCGGGCGCTTCCTCGGCGTGGCTGCAGTTCGGCACTGCCGGACCGTGGCGGCTGTCGATTACGGGAGATGGCGCGATTGCTTCCGCTTCGCCGGACCTCGTGCCCAACGCCGAGACCTGGCTCGACTTCACTGATCTGGTCTTCATTGATCCCGTGAACACCGGCTATAGCCGCTTCGTCGCGACGGGCGAGGACGCGCGCAAGCGGTTCTTTAGCCTGGATGGCGACGTCAGTTCGATCGCGCTGGTGATCCGGCGCTGGCTCGAAAAATACGACCGGCTGCTGTCGCCGAAATATGTCACCGGCGAAAGCTATGGCGGCATCCGTGGCCCCAAGATCGTCCGCAACCTGCAGACCCAGCAGGGCGTCGGCGTGCGCGGGCTGATCCTCGTCTCTCCCTTGCTCGATTACCGCGAATTTTCCGGCTCCAGCCAGCTGCAATACGTCCACAGGTTACCCACCATGGCCGCGGCGGCGCGTGAAACGAAGGGCCCGGTGAAATGGTCCGATC
Source organism: Bradyrhizobium sp. JYMT SZCCT0180 (assembly GCF_018130165.1). Lineage (GTDB taxonomy): Bacteria > Pseudomonadota > Alphaproteobacteria > Rhizobiales > Xanthobacteraceae > Bradyrhizobium. The sequence continues at coordinate 27,635 of NZ_JAFCLZ010000015.1, forward strand.
TCGCCGACGTCGAACGCTACGCGCGGAGCGAGTTCGTGAGCGACCTGCTCAAGGGGCAGGCGGACACCGAGGCCTCCAACCGGCTCGCCGACAGGGTCGCGTCGTTGACCGGCATCGATCAGGCCGTGAGCCGGCGACTTGCCGGACGCTTCGAGGTCGGCGAATTCCGCCGGGAGTTCGACCGCCGCAACGGCCGGGTGACCGGACGCTATGACGCGTCGGTGTCGGGCTTCGATCCCTATCCGGATTCGGACTCCTCGCATTTCGGCGATCCCTCCGGGGATTCCCTGATGGCGCCCCTGACCAGCGCCGCCGTCGATCTCACCACGCGCAAGCTGAACTGGCGGCCGGACGGCTCGTACCATCTGCTCAACGACAGCGTCTTACGGTCGTGGGATTTCGGCCGCGGACCCGCCGAGTCGGTTTCCCAGCTGCGGCAGATTCTGGCGCTCGACCCGAAAATGAAACTGCTGGTCGGCCACGGCCTATTCGATCTCGCCACGCCATATTTTGCCTCGAAGATCATCCTCGACGGGTTGCCGGCCTTCGCCAGCCCCGCTCGCGTGAAGCTCGTCGTTTATCCCGGTGGCCACATGTTCTATTCCCGCGATGCGGCACGGCAGGCGTTTCGCGGCGAGGTGCAGGCGCTGATGAAGTGAGGGAAGCGGGTCGGCGAAGTCCTCTAGAACGGCCTTTTCGAATAGAATGAACCTACGAATAGAAGGGCCTTCTTCTCGGAGCCTGTCAGCTTGAGAGCTCCTTCATTTTGTGCCAATCGAAACTTCCGGTCGATTCCCAGCATTTCGTTGTGAACCGCTATCGGAAGCGGCGCCACAGAATCTACAGAGCAAGCCACACGTCCGGCGCCCAGTCTGCCAACGCCAGTGCGTCGATCGACCCGAACCACTTCCTGCGTTGTAACTCTCCTCGCCTCGATTTGAGTCTTGGTAATATGGGTCACCAAGCAGATCAGGCTGGCGCCATTTGGCGTCTTGGCGTGAAAGATATCCCCGATGACAAGTTTCTGAAGCAGCGTCTTGCGCTCAACTAGCATGTAATTTCCAATCAAGCTTGGAGCTCAGACCACGTTTACGATGTAGCCGGGGGCGGCGTATTACGCCTTCGGCCAATCCGTCCTGAGGAGTGAGGGCCAGTCCCTCAGGTATTGAACGGCGCTTTTTCGTACCTACATACACTGTGCGGCGGCGCCTCGCGCCGTCGTTGCCCTCTTTGGGCGTTTCCTCCCTAGACTTGGGCCGCTTGTTCATTCAAGCGGCCCTTTTTCGTTTGCGTATGGATATGCCGTCACGCGTTTGCTTGTGTACGGCCGGCCTGCGATGAGATCAGTTCGTAGATGAGGTAACGGGCCCCGGTCCACCTTACGAGTTCAGGCGGTCGGTGTGTGAACGCTAGTGGCGTCAGGTTATGTTGATGCGGACCGGCGCGCCCTGAGGAACGCTTTTGGTTTTCACGATCAGTTGGCCCATGAGGTGCCAGTAAACATCCAGATCGGATAGTTCTAGATTTTCTATTTCATCCGCTCCGCCAAGGAACAGCGGCTTTCTATACCCCACGCATTGGGCATAGTCGGGCTCGGTTCCTCCGCTGGCCAGCCATCTTTGATGGAAGTCGATGGCGAGCGCTGCGTCTCCGAATTCGATCAACTCATCGTCGTGGAAGGTCTGAAGGCTGGAAGCTATTTCCAGGGCTTCGCCAGTGCCAGGCTCGAACATGACGACACCAGGTTGTCCCCGTTTCAAGCCTCTGTGTGTCAACGGCAAACGCGCGGCCCAACCAGTCATAGCCGAAGCAAATGATCCGCCCGGCAAACTCGGGAAAGGCCAGAGAAACACGTGCCTTCCATTCATCCAAGTCAGTTGCGCGGATCACCCGATACAAACCGCGTCTGAACGGCGCGCCTCCGAACCTGCCAATCAATTCATTGAAGGCGAGCACGTCTGACTTAACGGTCGCCCCTTCACCCTCGGAGACTCGGCTGTGGTCGAGCGGAAAATTCCGTCGGAACGCTTCAAACATCAACGATCTCCGACCTTCACTCGTCAATCACCGCATTATGCGCATAGATGCACTTAATCGACCATCGGTTTAGTGGGTGTCAGCGTCATTGCGCAATTCTCAGGCTGCCTCGCAATGTTGGGATGCAGCGAGGGGGTGCGACAAAACAACCCGACGGGCAAATCAGTTCTGATTTACGGAAATCGTGTCAAGCGGAAAATTTCCGTAAATCAAAAATATTTCTGTAGTCGGCCGACCCAAATCAGTGCGCATCTATCGCCATCCCGCCCTGGTCAGAGGGCGTCGGCCGTCGTCACGGACGTTGGGCGGGTTGCGGTGGACGCTGGTTCACGTCTGACGACGGCGTGGATTTAGCGTACGGCAAAACCGTGTGGTCCTGGCGCCCGTTGCCGGCGTCAAGCTGTCGGAGAAGCGTGAGCGGAAACGACAGCGACGGAGTCAACCAAGAACTCGTCTCCGGGGAGATCACGGCATAAGCCGTAAAGCCATTGCGCAGGGAAGGCCGGGTGTTCTCCGCTGCCCTGTATGCTCGTGTGCATTTTGTTTTGTGCTAACCGCACACGAGACCGCGGGTGCAGCGCGCACCCGGTCTTCCCTGCGCCCTCTGTATTTAGGGCGGGAAGTTTCTTGCAAAGCTCGGGCGCTATGCGTCGCGAGAATGCAAATTCATATTCAGTGTCATCGTCCGCGAATGCGGACGATCCAGTATTCCAGAGACGCCGATGATAGAACCGAGAAGCTGCGGCGTACTGGATCACCCGCCTTCGCGGGTGATGACAGTGGTGCGGCATCATCGCCGTCATTGCGAGCGCAGCGAAGCAATCCATGCCTCAGCGAGCGGATAGATGGATTGCTTCGCTGCGCTCGCAATGACGCGGATATAGCCACGTCCCACCGATCCGGTGAAAGTTTGCGGACATCTTACGAGTTCGTGCCGGAAGCGGCGCGCGGTGAAGCCTCGGCCAGCGATCGTCCGACGTGCCGCAGCATCCGGCTCGCCTGCGCGGCGCTGTGGTCGAGCAGCCAGCGGCCGAACGCGTCGGGCGACAGCGCCCGGGCGTAGAGAAATCCCTGCACGACGTCGCAGCCAAGTTCGGTCAGCAGATTCAGCTGGCCGTCGCTTTCGACGCCTTCGGCGACGACGGTGAGGTGCAGACTTTGACCAACGCGAACCACCGATGTCACGATCGCCAGCGCGCTGGGGTCGCTCTCGACGTCGTGCATGAAGCTGCGGTCGATCTTCAATTCGCGGATCGGCAGATGCGCCAGCCGGCTCAGACTCGAATAGCCGATGCCGAAATCATCCAGCGACAGGCCGACGCCGAGGTCGCGAAGCGCATGCATCGTCTCGATCGCAACCGAGCGCTCGTTCATGATCACGCCTTCGGTGATCTCGAGCATCAGCACTTCCGGCGGCAGGTCATGGTCTGCGAGAAACCCGGCGACCGTTGCGGCCAGGTTCGGGTTCTGGAAATTGATCGGCGACAAATTAACCGATACGCACGGGATATCCACGCCGGCCGCACGCCATTCCGCCATTTGCCGGCAGGCCTCGCGAAGCGACCACATGCAGATCTGTTCGATCAGTCCGCACTCTTCGGCGAGCGGGATGAACTTCGAAGGCGAGACTTCGCCGAGCTCCGGATCATACCAGCGCGCCAGCGCCTCGACGCCGTAAATGCCGCCGTCGCTGGTGCGGATCTGCGGCTGATACTGCAATTGCAGGACGTCGTTGGCGAGCGCGCGCCGCAGCGCCGCGCTGTGGGCCAGCCGCTGTTCGGCCAGCCGGTCCATGTCGGCGCTGAAGAAACGAAACGTGGAGCGGCCGGCCTGCTTGGCCTTGTACATGGCAGCATCCGCCTGCTGGATCAGCGTGTCGATGTCGGTCGCGTTGTCCGGATACATGCTGATGCCGATGCTGGCGGACATCGCGACCTGCTTGGCGCCGATCTGAATCGGATTGACCAGGGCTTCCGTCATCCGCGACGCCATCAGCGAGGCTTCGGCCGCATTGCGGTTCGGCAGCACGATCACGAATTCGTCGCCGCCGAGCCGCGCCAGCATGTCGCCCGGCTGGATCTGCGCGCGCAGGCGCTGGGCAAATCCGACCAGCAATTCGTCGCCGGCCGAGTGTCCGAGCGTATCGTTGACGTCCTTGAAATTATCGATGTCGAGAAACGCCAGCGCAACGTGTCCTCCGCCGGCGCAGGCGTTGGTCGCCTCGAGGATCAGATCGCGCAGGCGCGCGCGGTTCGGCAGGCCGGTCAGCATGTCGTAATAGGCGAGCCGTGCGATCTGGGCGCGGGCCTCCTTGCGCTCGATCGCGAGCCCGCCGAGATCGACGCAGGCGTCGACGATCCGCTGATGCCAGCGGCTGGGTGCGCGACATTCCCGGTAATAGAACGCGAAGGTCCCGATCACGCGGCCGTCCTTGCCCTTGATCGGCGTGGACCAGCAGGCGCGCAGGCCAACCTCGAGCGGGCGGGTCTTGAACGGCTGCCAGCGCGGGTCGGTGTCGATGTCCTCCGCCAGCACCGGCTTGCCGAAATAGGCCGCGGTGCCGCAGGAGCCGATGTTCGGACCGATCGCGACGCCGTCCAGCGCCCGCGAATAGTCCTCGGGAAGGCTGGGACCGCCCAGCGGGTGAACCAGTCCGCCGGCGTCGATGTGCAGCAACGAGGAGACGACGTCTGGCGCGATCTCTTCGACGCGCCGGCAAAGCCGGTCGGCGATGTCCGCGATCGGGATTTCATCGGCCAGCGCGCTCATGATCAGCTGCTGCAGCGAACGCAGCTGCTTGGTCTCGGTGATGTCGGTCAGCAGGGCGAACATGTAGTTGGACCGTCCGCGCCCGTCGCGGAACGTCTTGACGTTGGCCGAGACCCAGATCTCGTCGCCGTTCTTGTCGTAGGCGAGGACTTCCTCTTCGCCTCCAGCTTCCTCGCCGACCCAGCGTCGCAGCCTGGCCAGCGTCCTGCGGTCGGTACAGCGGCCCACCAGCAGTTCGCCTGCAAACCGGTCCTTTGCCTCTTCGAGCGAGTACCCGAACATTCCCGTAAACGCGGCGTTGGTGTAGACGACCCTCAGATTGCGATCGGTGACGACAACGGCGCGGCTGGTCCGGTCGGCGACCAGCGAGAGCAGGGCCAGCCTTTCACGCCGGTCGACCTCCTTGGTGATGTCGCGCACGAAAGCGATGGTGCGGTGTTGACCGTCGATCTCGATGTTCGAAAGCCACAGCGCCACACGAATCCGGCTGCCATCCTTGCGCGCGATCGTGATCTCGGCGTTGCGTCCGTTCGGAACGTCGTTGCGGCTCACCTGGTCCGAGGCCGGCGTCGCGACATGATGATGTTGCAGGTCCTTGAGCCCGAGATCGCCGACATGGCAGCCGAGCGCTGCTGCGCGGTCCAGCCCGAAGATCAGCTCAGCCGCGGCGTTGCAATAGCTGACGTGAAGCTCGCGATCCAGGATCAGCACGGCGTCGGTCGCCCGCTCAAGCGCGGCCAGCAGAACGTCCGGCGTTTCGGCCACGGGGTAATCGCCTGTGCTCATCATCCAACCCTGATGCCCGCCTGGACCCATCGGAGCCTTGGTCCGAGAGGGCGGCGGCGTCATTTGGGTGAAAAGCCTAGGCGTGCATGGGTGTTGAAATGGTTCTTCGATCCCGTCCCGGCTGGCGGAAAGAGATCATCCTTAAGGATTCGCTAATAAATAGCCGCGCAACCGGCCTGAGCGGCCAGGCTGCAACGGAATTTCCGGTGTGCGTGGCAGAAAAAGGAAAGGTGCCGGCGGCGGATCGCGTCGGCACCCATCCATTTTCACATTCTTGCCGGTCCCCGCAACGCGGCGACGGCGCTGACGGCTCAGTAAACCAGACCGGTTCCCGGCGGCTTTTCGAGCGCCGCGGCGAGCGAGCGGTATTCCTCGCTCGAGGTGCCGGCAAGCGCCGCGATCTTGTTCAAATGGTATTGCGCGGATTCGCGGTTGCCCTGTTCGACCTGCCACAGGCCGTAATACTGCCAGGTCTTGACGTGGTTCGGATCGGCCTTGAGCGCGCGCTCGTACCAGATCTGCGACACCTTGTAGTCGCCGAGCTGGCGATAGGAGTAGCCGATCAGATTGGCGACCGCGGCGCTGTCGTCGCGGCCGAGCGCTTTCAACTGTTCGATCGCCGAGGCGTAGTCGTGGCGATCGTAGATCGCGGCATAGGCGGCGCGATAACCGGTCGCAAATGCGGTTTCCTGCGTGCTCGGGCGCACTTCGCTCGATCGCTTCTTCTTTTTGCTGTTATCGGGCGGCGGCGGCGGACTGCTGTCGGGTGCGGCGTAGACCACGCTGACGACGGGAGCCGCCGTTAGCGCCAGCGTCAACATCGCCAGCGTCAGAAGCCTGATAGCAAATTTGGTCATGCGTCTCTCCAGTTGAACAGATCAAGAAACCCGACTTCGAGAAAATCAGTAGAAAAGGACGGTGCCGTCAGGCGATCCTATACCGAAGCTCGCTGATTTGAACACCTGGCGGTTGGGAACATTCCCGACCCTTTAATGCCATTCCCGTGATTTTTTGCGCTGCGGCCGTTTTGCGCCGGGAACATGACGAAGATGTCATGCAGATGAATGAAGTCCGGTGTCGCGCTTCACGACGGGTTCAGTGCGGGGTCGTTAGCGTCGTCTGCATGATCAGCGAGGGGTCGGTCACGTGGCCGGAGTGTCCTGCGATCCATGGAAGAGGAGACAACCATGTTCAAGACCATTTCCGCAGCGCTGCTCGCCGTATCGGTTCTCGCCGCACCCGCGCTGGCCGGTTCGCCCGGCAAGACCATGCACGCGCCGATCAGGGCGGAGCAGGCGAACGCGAAGTTCTTCAATGCCAATGCGCGGATGGGCCGCCATCACCACAAGCATTATCGCCACCATCATCGCCACCACAAGCACATCGGCTTGCTGAAGACGCACACCACGCCGAAAGTCGTGATCAAGCACGTTCCGCACGGCAAGCGCGGCTGATAACTGATCCGCGGGCGCGGTTCGATCCCCATTGCCCCGACGCGCCGGCGGGCATCAGGCCAACCCACGCGCCATTGCTTCCCCAATGGCCGTGGGTTGGCGCCGTTTTCAGCGGTCCAATCCGGCACGAAAACCGTGTTTGCGAATTCCATTTCGGCGCCGCCCGGTCTAAGAGATAGCCTCGGGTCCAGCTGGAAGACTTACGCTTGGGGACATCAGCAAAATTTGCGGCGACCGTGTTGCTGCCGCTCGTGCTCGCGGCCTGCGCGAGCAGCGACGAGGTCAGGAGCATCACCTATACCGACGACCGCGGCGTCTCCAATCAGCCGTTTCCCAACAATTACAAGGACGAGATACTCTCGTTCATGAGGACCTATCTCAACAATCCGGTCGGCGTGCGTAACGCCGTGATGGCTGAGCCGATACAGCGCGTCGTCGGGGGACGGCTGCGTTACGTCAGTTGCCTGCGCTTCAGTCCGCGCAACTCCGACGGCAATTACGCCGAACCGCGCGAACGCGCGGTACTTTACGTCGATGGCCGGCTCGATCGCATCATTGAAAACGCCAGCGAGCCCTGCGCCGGCGCGGTCTATGCGCCATTACCCGACCTGGAAAAGATGACGCGGTAGCAGCCGGTGCTCAGGATTACGCGCGCTGCTTTGCCGTCGCGGGGCTTGCCGGCGCGCCGGTCGGCGTATCCTGCATTGATTTGATCAGGTTGTTGCGCACGGTGACCACCGCCTTTTGCAGCTTGGGGAATTCCTCCGGCGAAAGCCCGGAAGCCTTCACCAGATTCCTTCCTCCGAGTTTTTCGCGCAGGCCCCGCCCGGCATCGGTCAGGCTGACCAGCACCTGGCGCTCGTCGGCGGCATCACGCTGCCGGCGCAGATAGCCCATCGTCTCGAGCTTCTTCAGGATCGGGGTCAGGGTGTTGGATTCGAGGAACAGCTTTTCGCCGAGACTTGAGACGGTCTGGTTGTCGTTTTCCCACAACGCCACGATCGCAATGTACTGCGTGTAGGTGAGGCCGAGTTCATCGAGAAGCGGTTTGTAGGCCCGGCCAAAGGCGAGGTTGGCCGAGTAGACCGCAAAGCACAGGAAGTCGGCGAGCTTGGGATCCGACGGCCGTGGATCCGAAGACGCTGGGTTCGAAGCCGTTGGGTTCGAAGGCTTGGTCGGTTTCATCCTGATGCTCCCGGACACCTGATCGTGACGTCAGGTGAGCATATATATCGGATACGATTAAATCGGAAGGGTTGACATCAGGAATAGTACCGATAATTAGATCGCATCCGAATAAATCGCACTCGATGTGTATCGAAGGAGATCCAAATGTCCGACAACATCAACCTTGGTCGCCGCCGTTTTCTTGGCGCCGCGGCCATGACGCTGGCAACCGCCCAGGTGGCTTTGGCCGGCCCGGCCGGCGCACAGTCCGGTAACGCCAAACCAGTGAGTGCGGTCAAGCCGGGGGCGCACACGTCGTTTCCTGCCATCAAGCAGATCAATGCCGGCCTCCTCAATGTCGGATACGCCGAAGCTGGGCCCGCTGACGGTCCGCCGGTCATTCTCCTGCACGGCTGGCCCTACGACATTCACGCCTTCGTCGATGTCGCGCCGATCCTGGCCTCGGCCGGCTTCCGCGTGATCGTGCCGCATCTGCGCGGCTACGGCACCACGCGGTTCCTCTCCGGCGACACGCTCCGCAACGGTCAGCAGGGCGTACTCGCGGTCGATGTCATTGATCTGATGGATGCGCTCAGGATCGAGAAGGCGGTTGTCGCCGGGTTCGACTGGGGCGCACGGACCGCCGACATCGTCGCGGCGATCTGGCCGCAGCGGGTCAAGGCGCTGGTCGCGGTAAGCGGCTATCTGATCGGCAGCCAACAGGCCAACAAGGCGCCGCTGCCGCCGAAGGCAGAGCTTTCCTGGTGGTACCAGTATTATTTCACCACCGAGCGAGGCCGGGCCGGCTATGAGAAATATACCCGCGATTTTGCCCGGCTGATCTGGCAAACGGCTTCGCCGAAATGGAATTTCGACGACGCCACCTTCGAGCGCAGCGCGGCCTCCCTCGACAATCCCGATCATGTCGCGATTTCGATCCACAATTATCGCTGGCGGCTCAGCCTGGCCGAGGGTGAGACGAAATACGACGATCTGGAGAAGCGGCTCGCCGCCTTTCCGGTGATCCAGGTGCCATCCATCACCCTCGAGGGCGATGCCAATGGCGCCCCGCACCCCGATCCTGCCGCCTATGCCAAGAAGTTCTCGGGCCGATACGCGCACCGCCTGATCACCGGCGGCATCGGCCACAATCTGCCCCAGGAGGCACCCCAGGCGTTTGCCGAGGCGGTGATCGACGTTGCCGGCTATTGAGCCGGGACGGGCTTCCGGGAGCCTGAGATCGGGTATCCCGGAAACCCCGAATGGCGCTCTTCAGCGAAGGGTCCCTCCGGCTAAGCGGAGGGTCCTCCGCTCCGAAAAGATGAGCGGAATTCAATCACTTTTTGGCGACCCTTGAACCTTGTCTTAGTCATCTCCGACATCAACAAAGCGGGATACCTGCAAGTTAACGCAGGAAAAAGCCTTATATGCGAGGGAACCAAAGCGCTTTGTTGCCGCGCCGTCACAGGTGGGCACCGTCAGGTGCTCCGGCATTGCCGCAAAGCAACCTAATTGAGGTCACGTTGTTTGGTTTGATGATGGAACGTTAGTCACGGGGAATGAAGATGAAGAAGATTTTGCTCGGCGCTGCCGCGCTGGCCGCAATGGCGGCTCCTGCTTTCGCGGCGGACATCCAGCCTCGACCTTACACCAAGGCGCCGGCCTACACGGCGCCGGCGCTGGTCTATAACTGGACCGGTTTCTATATCGGCGGCCACGTCGGCGGGGCCTTTGCGGGTACCGACTCCCTGCAGAGCAGCGACGCGCGCTTCCTCGGCGGTGTGCAGGGCGGCTTCGACTACCAATTCGCGCCCAACTGGGTGGTGGGTGCCGAAGCCCAGTACAGCTGGCTGAACGGCAACAATAACGGCACGCTGTTTCCGGGCGGTACGCTGGTGAGCACCAATACCGACCAACTCGGTTCGGTGACCGGCCGGGTCGGCTACACCTGGGGTCCGGCGTTGCTCTACGCCAAGGGCGGTTATGCCTGGCGCGACGGCAACAATCTCGGCGTCACCGTGGGTGGCGTCCCGGCGGGCTTCACCACCAGCGGCAACCGCAAGGACGGCTACACCGTCGGCGGCGGTCTCGAATACATGTTCGCGCCCAACTGGTCGGCCAAGGCCGAGTACCAGTATTATGATTTCGGCAAGACCACCTTCACGGCTGGCCCCGCCGACGTCACCGGCCAGAGTTTTCGGAACGACGAACACACCGTCAAGGTCGGTGTGAACTACCGGTTTGGCTGGGGTGGCCCCGCGGCCTCCAAATACTGACGGGCTTGCTGCGTAACCAGACGAGAAAAGGCCGGCGTGATGCCGGCCTTTTTGTTTTCAGGGGCAGCTGCCGGAGGGCACGACGCGCTATACGCAGCTGTCGGCACCCTCCAAAAAATAATTTTCGCGGTGCACGCAACTTTTTGTCATCTTCGGCTATTATGGTCCAGTCGGCTGGTTGGACAATCAAACATGCGTGCTTTTGCGTTAGGGCTGGTACTTTCCGCAGCGTCGTTGCCATGCTTTGCCCAGACTGTCCTGAAATCAGAACCGCTCATCCTTGCTCCCTATGAAATCGCCTTCGTGCAGGACGCCAATTGTCCGGTCGGGAAGGTGCTCAAGGTGACCGGCGCGATCAGGGGACTGAACCGCCGCAAGGCTTGCGTCGTGCTCGCCTCGGAACAGGCTTCACTGGCAGCGGCGACGCCTTAAGAAGGCGATCGTTCGATTTTTTCCTCCGGCCGCAAGGCGGGGCCGGTCCCCTGCGGCCCCTATCTCCGCCAGCAATACTCGCCAAGCGGCTGCTTCAAGCGGCTTTCGAACCCAACTGCAGCACCGAACGGGCGTCGCGCTCGGCCTCGGCCTTGTTGCGCGCCGGATCTTCGTCCGGGTCCGGCTGGCACGGCTTGATCTCGTAGTCATTGTCCAGCACCGGTCGAGGCTCCTGCCTTTCCTCATCGGAAACCGCATCGACCACCAGCCCCGACTGTCGGGCCAGCTTCCAGACATCGGCCTCGGTCGGATAGGCCTTGCTCAGCTTGGCCTCTTGGCAGAACAGCGCGTAGGGCATGCAGGGGGCTCCAGCAAAAACGGTCAACGTTGCAGCCCCATTTGGGTTTCAGGCTTGGCTGCTATGCCATTCCTTCAGAGCTCGGGAAGGCAAAAATGGTCCGTTTCGGCGGTATTTTGGCGGAGTCCCTGAGTCGTAAACGAGTCATGAATCCCGCGAAAAAGAATCCCCGAGACTCCTCGGCTAGAATCGCTGGATGTTTCGGCCATGAGAACGATCCTCCAGACTCACTCCTGCGAGCGTGTCCAACTCACGCTCACGGTCGCGCTGCTGGTGGCCTGCGCGGCCAACGTCGCGCTGGTCTGGGCGTGGCTCTAACGGCTGGCGATTGACGTCGCGTCCAATCCACCCATCATGCAACACGACAAGTTCGGGCCGCGAAGCGGCTCGATGACATGACAGGCAGGACGGGAATGATCGAGACGCTGCAAGCGCGGGTCAATGGCGACGCGGGACTGGTCCGGCGCGGCCGCTATCTCACGACCAGCTTTCTTCTGGAAGTCGGCCAGTCGGCCTTTCTGATTTCGATCCATGAGGGACGAATCGTGTCGGTGACGCCAGGGCCGTTGGTGATGCCGTCATCGGCCTTTGCGCTTCGCGCCTCCGAGGAGGAATGGAAGAAATTCTGGAGCGAGCGCCCGCCGCCGGGCTCCAACGATTTGCTGGCGCTGATCAAGCGGCGGGTGCTGAGGGCCGAAGGCAATCTGCAGATCTTCATGGCCCATCTGCGTTACTTCAAGGAGGCGCTCGCCAAGCTCCGCGCCACGGGAGCTGGCGCATGAGCGCGAGGTTCGAGCCGATCGTCGGCCGCTACATGCATCTGGAATTGTTCGGCCGGCCGCACCGCATCTACGTCGAGCAAGCGGGCGAGGGCACGCCGTTACTGTGCCTGCACACCGCGGGCAGCGATGGCCGGCAATACCGCGCGCTGATGAACGATGCGCGCGTCACCTCAAAACATCGCGTCATCGCCTTCGACATGCCCTGGCACGGCAAATCCTCGCCGCCGGCCGGCTGGCACGAGGAGGAATACCAGCTGACCTCGGCGCAATACACGACCATGGTTCTGGAAATTTCGGCGGCACTCGAGCTCGACACGCCGATTCTGATCGGCTGCTCGATCGGCGGCCGCATCGCGCTGCATCTGGCGCTCGAACACCCCGAGCGCTTTCGCGCCATCATCGGTCTGCAGGCCGGTGCGCATGTCGATCCCTATTACGATTTGAATTTCCTGCACCGGCCGGATGTGCATGGCGGCGAGGTCTGCGGCGCCATCGTCTCCGGACTGGTGGGCCCCGATGCGCCGGAACGTGAGCGTTGGGAAACGATCTGGCACTACATGCAGGGCGGGCCCGGCGTGTTCAAAGGCGATCTGTATTTCTACAAGCTCGACGGCGACATCCGCGGCCGCGTCGCAGAGATCGACACCAGGCGCTGTCCGCTGTTTCTGCTATCCGGCGAGTATGATTACTCCTGCACCCCGGAGGAGACGCTGGCCGTGGCCAACAGCATCAGGGGTTGCGAAGCCACCATCATGAAGGGGCTCGGCCACTTCCCGATGAGCGAAAATCCGGAGCTGTTTCTGACGCACCTGCTGCCGGTGCTGGAGAAGATCGGCGGGGGCTGAGCGATGGCCGCATGGTTCGCCTGGCGACGCGTAGCGTCGTCCAGAGACGCACGGCTTTGCCGCGCTCCTCACCATGAGGTTCGAGACTTTCTGCTGAGTCCTCATCTTCCAGACCTCATCCTGAGGAGGCGCGAAAGCGCCGTCTCGAAGGATGAAGCCACCGAACCGGAAACGTTTTGGGTGCTATTTGCTCAGCGGCGGCGGCGCAGTGTCTTCGCGCAGCGCGGCGTGGACCTTGGCCATCGTGGCGCTGCAATAGGCCTCGCGCTCGCGGTTGAAGCGTTCCTGATGCGCGCGGAAATTGGCGACACGGGCGCGGATCTCGGACTGGAAGTCGACCTTGGGCTCGGGACGTGCGCTCTGGACCGGCTTTGGCGGCACGACGGAGATGGTTTCGGCCAGCACCGCCTCGATGTCAGGCATCGACACCGCGGCTGTGGCCTTGGGCACGTCAAAGGGTGCGGGCGCTTCCGGGCTTACGAAAGAGGCTGGATTCGCGAGGAATTGCGCGGCGTCCGGCTTCTTTCCGGTCACCGATTGCACGAATGCCATTGTCTGCGCGATCAGGAGGTCGCGTTCTTTCATCCATTTCATCGCACACCTCAGCCCAAGTCATTCGAGCAAAAGGCTTTTGTGGAATCAAGAGCAAGTGTTGAACTTGGCTAATGAAGGCATTCGATTTGCCGGCGAGGTGACAAAAGGGCGACACCCGTGTGCGGGACACCCTGCGTAGCGCCGCCGCCAGGGGCTATGGGGACAGCGCAGGGCCCAGACACAAAATCGCGAAACAACCCCATGCAAAGATAGAACGGGCGGCGGCTCGCAGCACGGTGCTTGCGTAAGGCATAAGAAAATGGGGCGGCCGTCACGGCCGGACCCTCAATCCCGCTTAGCGCTCGCGCGGATTGGTGTTGGGCACGAAAGGTGCGCCGATCACCCGGACTGGCGTTTGGTCGATGAGCCGGGCTGGTTGACGTGCCGCCGGCGAAGCCGCGGCGGCCTTGGTCGACGACGCAGGCGCCACGGTGGCCGACGATGAAGCCATCGCGGCGGCCGACGACGAAGACGTCGCGGCGGCGGCATAGACCTGCCTGTTTTTGCTCACGGCGGGGGCGGGTTCCCAAAAGCCGACGGCGCCAGCGATCACAGCACTCACCAAGGTAACGCCGGTGAGCAACACCAGATTGCAGTTCTCTTCTCGAATTCTCATGCAGAAAAAACGTGATCGGCAGGGGATGGTTCCGCGTGCCGACGGGAACCCAAAATGCCGCAGCTAACCGCTGGAACAAAGATTAAATGTGCATTTCGTAACACAGGGTCCGGAACGATTCCCGCGTTGCAACGTAATTTCTGCGGGCAGGCAAGCGGGAGATAGCAGCGGTGGTGGGCAGGCAGTATCTGACGCGTCAGGCAACTACGCTTCTCAAATTTGCACGGACAGTCACGGACCCGAATGTGGCAGCGGGCCTGGTCGAGAAGGCCGCCGATCTCAAATCCCGGGTCGATGATCCGAACCGGTCGGACAAGAGTCCGAGAGCGCCGGATGTCGAGCGGACCAGCAGTCGATAGCGCAGCGACGCCGCATGCAGGAAGGCCGCATGATCTGCGCTCGCAAGCCGACGCGCGATCACATAACCGCCATCCGGAACTCCGTTGAATCATCGGAACAGGATTCCGTTTCCCAAAACTGCAAAAATTAACCTGCGCAAGTTCCTGCAACACGCACGCTCGGCAGGCGTTAACCCGGCAACGGAAAGGAGCGCACATGCGAAAGATAGGATTAACTCTCGCAGCCGTTGCAGCGCTTGCGACAACCGCTGTCGTCAATTCGCCGGCCGAGGCCCGCGGCGGGCGTAACGCGGCGATCGGCTTCGGTGTGGCCGCAGGCGTGCTAGGCGCGGCCGCGGCAGCCAATGCCTACAACAACGGTTACTACTACGGACCGAGATACGGCTATTACGGCGGTGGGCCGTACGCCTATTACGATGATGGCCCGCGATACTACCGCCGCCACTATCATCGACACTACCATCATTGGTAACGAAGAGGCCCGGAGCAATCCGGGCTTTTTCTTTGCGCTGTCAGATAAACAGCTTGGCGACGGCCAGCACCATCAAAGCGGCAATGCAGAGATACATCAGGGCGAATAGGCGCCGGTCCTGTTTGGCGTGCCGTTCCGAAATCTTACCAGTCATGAAATCAGTAAATGGATCTTGCACGGTGGCCCTCTGAAGCAAGGCCGTACAGGTTCTGATTTGCGATTCCCGGTCAAGAGTCGCTTGAGATTTTTTGATGTTGCGGTCGGCATAAAGCGGCTCGCAGAGCACGGCGCCAAGAGTGTTCACTGTGAATAGTGAGGATAACGGGAAATCTCGCCGTGGCTGTGAATATCGAGGATTGAGTGCAGAATGCTGCTTTGGGGTCGGATAATTCGAAGCGCGCACTTCAGAAC
This sequence comes from Bradyrhizobium sp. JYMT SZCCT0180, assembly GCF_018130165.1. Taxonomy (GTDB): domain Bacteria; phylum Pseudomonadota; class Alphaproteobacteria; order Rhizobiales; family Xanthobacteraceae; genus Bradyrhizobium. Next base: position 42,993 of record NZ_JAFCLZ010000015.1, read on the forward strand.
CGTATTCATCAAGCCATTGTTCGGGAGGTGCCATGTTGAAATATAATGGTGTCAGCTCGCCGGCGGCCTATGTCTGCCACGTGGTTTGCTTCTTTATCGGTTGGGCCGCGCTCGCGCTTTTCACCGCCAATCGGGTGAAAGTCGATTACTCCGAAGGGCCGAGCTGGAATCCATTTTCAAGATTGCCGGACGGCTCGCCTGCGATTTCCGAATACGCGGTGGATGTGCTCGGCGTCGGCGTCATGATCGCTGCGCTCGGGCTCGCGTGGCTGATACGGCGCTGGATGCTGATGTAAACGGTGCAAGCGTCGTTGTCGTATTTGCGACTTTGAACGCGGACTGGCGCCGGTAAAACCGTCCGGCATTCAATTATATCAATACCTTACGGCGACCGTGACCCACTGTCGGAAAATGTCATTTTTTGTGAACAGTTTCACAAGGCCGCTATCCAGCGCCAGCGCGTTAGGTTAAGTGACGCAAGGTTGGGACAACACCGGAGCGATCATGACAACAGTGCAGGCCATTGCATTTGGGGCCATGCTGGCTTGGACCCCGGCGCTCATCATTATGGCGTTCTTGTTGTGGAATGTTCCCGACCTCGACGAGAAAGAATAGCCTCGTTGCGTCGCCGGTGCCGTCAGCGCTTCGCCCTGCCGTCGACCTGACGCCAGAGCGACGAACCATTTCCATTTTCGACCGAAGCTCTGGACCACTCTGAACTGGCGCCGATACGCCATGAGTTAGCTTGGCTGCAGGTCGCGCAAATTGGTCGTCCCCCGGTTCCGAATTAGGACATCAGACTTCTTGCACGGTCATTTGCTGGCCATGCAGCGCGAAGCAGTTCGTGCTGAATCACGATCGGGATTACCCGGCTTGCCTGTTCCGGCTAAACACAAGACCAAGGCAGCCCATTGCGATCAAAATTGCTCCCGCGATCATTAGCCAATACGGCAAGTCAATCGACGACAGCAGCTCCATTTATTCTGCTCGTTTCTCTGCAGCTTCAGCCAGCGCAGGCAGCTCTCTGCGTTCTGCCGGTGATTTCGGACGGCATTATGACTGCCGCGCCTCTTCGGCCCCATTTCTCTATCGCTTCTGGTCGGATCGAGCGGCAGCCGTAAGGAGTTTGTCGGAAGAGTTTAGTCTTTATGTTCGGTCCAGCTGCGTTCGCCGCACTGACATTCAAACATTCGTACCGTCAAGCCACGAGTTGGGTCCATCATCTTGTGAACCACTTTGAGCTCCGCGCCACACCTGCACCTGCGATGCTCGCGCTTCTCCGGTCCTGAGGGTTTATCGCCGCTGAAGTCGTTCATTACTCACCCCCGCCAAAGGTGAGTCTATAAGAGCTAAATTGCAGTTTTGTTCCCGCTCGCGCGCGGAAAACGCGCGCATCACCCGAATGGGTTATAATTCAAGTGAAGCCACTAACGGTGAGGCCGCGACCGTTAAGCAAACAAATCCGCGTGGGCCGGTGTGTACTTCGCGAAGGCCCCGGACTCGCGCAGCCGCGCGCGATCGCGAGATCTTTCCAGCAGCTTGCGCGCGGCCTTCTCAGGACCGGAATAGGGGCGGTCGGTGCTTGGCTTCACGCGTGCTGCGAATCTATACGTGCATCCTGAACGTCACGGCCGGTTGCTGCTATATTTATCGCGGCGTCACACAGCGTGCCGTCCACTGGTTGATTGCGTCGGCAGCGGCATGCATTGCGTATTTCCAAGCCATCCAGGCGCGCTGGCGCCGATCCCTCGACGAAGTTGGCTTCCGTGCATCGTGGTCGGCACAACCAACGAGGCCGCCAACCGAGGTACTCCAAACTAGTTCGGAACGATCAGTCGGGTTGCGGTAACTTGGCTAACCGTAGGCCGCCTTTTTCCGCGTTGCCCGCGGTTGGAATGGCGGCCCCAACTCAGCCCCCAGCCCCGAGGTTGGGGCCGCTTCTCCGCGGCGTCGCGAATGGAAGGGGCCGCCAACTGAGGCGGCCTACAAGGCGAACGATAGAATGATGATGCCACCACGGCCGCGCGCTTTGCTGTTTTTGAAACGGGGCGGGTTGCCGCCTTTTCCCCAGACGGTGAGTGTATGAGTTCCAGCGAAAAAGCGGCCGTCGAGGTGGTCCCCGGCAAAAGGCGACAGCAAGTGATCGTTGGGGTGGCCTTCTTTGTCCCTGTTGTCCTTGCAATGGCAGGCTGGTTCTACCTCCTTAGCAAGCTCGTTGCGAAGACCTACGATTGGCTGTTTGCATAATTGCAGCGGAGCGCGCCGCGCGCGGCCATTGGTATTCACGATCCGGTATCTTGCGCCGGCTTTTGCTGCCCAATGAAAAAGGCCGCAGGCTTTGCGCGCTGCGGCCCGTCCGGGAAAATTGATTGTCAGTGCAATGACAATACTCCCAACCCCGGTAACGTCGAATCTGCCGCAAGACTTTCGAGCAGGGGAGTCTTAATTGGTGTTCCGAGAAACGAAACATCCCGCATGTTGCTAGACGGTGACAGTTCCTCGCACCACTCAAGCGACGCTGGTGCCGGTTGAGAGGATTGAACTCCCGACCTTCGGTTTACAAAACCGCTGCTCTACCGCTGAGCTAAACCGGCGAATTGAAGCGATGGGGGGCCAGCCCAGATAACGCGCGGGGTTCCATCAATCTTCGGCGGTCGAATACCAGACTTGCCCGGAAAGGGCCAGCACCTCGAAAGCCGCTCCATCACGCCTGCACACGAAAAAGGCGGCCTTTCGGCCGCCTTCTTCCGCGTCTCGATCCGCTGGTCCTATTGGCAGATGTGCCGGCGGCCGTCTTCGCCGCGGAACAGGGTGCCGGGGATGCAGACGAAGCCGTTGCGGCGGGCATATTCTTCGCCGCCGATCGGTTCGACTGCCATCGCGGACGCAGTGCCTGCGGCGGCGCCGGCCGCGGCGTTGCCCGGCCCGAAGCCGGTGCGGCCATCCCAGCGATTGTAGCTGTTCTGCCAGGTGCCACTCTGGTGATTCACCGGATCCGCAAAGGCCGGACGCTGATAGTTGCCGCTGGTGACCTGCTGCGCCATGGCCGGACTCGCCAATGCGGATGCAAGGATCGCGGCGGCGCCGAGGATCTTGATTGTCGTCATACGGCTCTCCTTCTTTCGTGATGCGAGTTTTCTCGCGACACCAGTTTTCGTCACGCCAAGCCAGGTCCGGGGTGCAAGGTCGTTCCGTATTTTCCCTCGCCGCGATTCAATTCGGCGTGATTTGCCCGGACGTGCCGCTCACCTCTCAGCAGGGACGCCAGCGTCCGTCGGGGCCCATATAGGTCGCGTCGGGTTGAACGCCGCAGGCGGGACGCAGGCTCTGCGGGCGTTGGACGGGATAGGCATAGGAATCGTCATAGGCCGGCCCGCCATAATAGGCGTAGGAATCCCTGTTGCGGAACGGGGCGGTAGCAATCGCGCCCGCCGCGCCAACCGCACCGCCGACGACACCGGCTGCGACTTCGCCGGGCCAGAAGCCGGACGATCTAGGGCGATAATTGTAATCATCATTCGTCCACTGCTGCGCCATCGCAGGTGTCGCGACTGCCGCTGTAAGCAATGCTGCTGCGCCCAGAAGTTTCAGTTTTGTCATTGGTTGCTCTCCGCAAAGGTTGTGCGAGGCCAACCGATCGCAGGGCTCGATGTTCCGATTTTGGGTTGTGCTGCGTTCAAACCGGTGTGATGTTCCGGCTCCGCATTTTTGACACCCAACCAACACCTTCAAGAGTCCCTCAGAGAATTTTCATGCCGACGCGTGACCTCGATTACCGCTGCGACGATGTCAATTTGCGGGGCTATCTCGCCTGGAACGACAATGCGGCAGGTCCGCAGCCGGGCGTGCTGGTGTTTCACGAGGGACTGGGGCTCGGCGCGTTTGCGATGGAACGCGCGCGGCGGCTTGCAGACCTCGGCTATATCGCGCTCGCCGCCGACATGTTCGGGGACCGGCGGCAGGCGAGCAATCTGCAGCAGGTCGCGACGCTGGTCGGCGGCCTGCGCGCCGAACCGGAAAAACTCCGCGCCCGCGGCCGCGCCGCGCTCGCAACGATGGCTGGCTTGCCTGATGTCGATACCAGCCGGCTCGCAGGAATCGGGTTCTGCTTCGGCGGCTCGGTGGTGCTGGAGCTCGCGCGCGAGGGCGCCGATCTCAAGGCTGTCGTCAGTTTCCACGGCGTACTGGCAACGAAAAAGCCCGCGCAACCCGGCCGCGTGAAGGCCAGCGTGCTGGTCTTGACCGGCGCGGAGGATCCGCTGGCGCCGCCCGATCAGGTCGCGGCGTTCGAGAACGAGATGCGCGAGGGTCACGTGCGCGACTGGCAGGTCATCAGCTACGGCAACACGCTGCATGGTTTCACCAACCCCGCCGCTGACGGTTCGATGATGCGCACCGCGCTCTACAATGAGCAGGCCGATCGCCGCTCATGGGGGGCGATGCGGGGGCTGTTCGATGAAGTGTTGACCTGACAAGAGCAGTTGATTGGTGTTTGATAAGCGCTTGTAGCGCGCAGGGGGCATATGTTCGGAATTCTGGGGCTTGGGTTTTTGCTGGGCATGCAGCATGCGCTCGAAGCCGATCATATCGCCGCTGTCTCCAGCATTGCCGCGCGCCGCAGCCGTGTCGGTGACATCGTCAAGCACGGGCTGACCTGGGGACTCGGTCATACGCTGACGCTGTTCGTCTTCGCCGGCTGCGCCATCTTGCTTGGCAGTGCGATCCCGGAAAGCGTGACGCGTCCACTCGAGGCCGCCGTCGGCATCATGCTGGTCGGCTTAGGTGCGCATGTGCTGTGGCGGCTGTGGCGCGACCGCGTGCATTTTCACAAGCACGGCCATGGCGACGGCACCGTGCATCTTCACGCCCACAGCCATGCCGGAGAAACCACGCCGCATCTGCGCACCGCGCACGCGCATGAGCATGGTTTTCGCTGGCGCACGCTGCTGGTCGGGTTGATGCACGGCATGGCGGGATCGGCTGCACTGCTGGTGCTGACGGTGTCGCAGGCGTCTAGCCCGGCGGCCGGACTCGGTTACGTCGCGCTGTTCGGAATCGGCTCGATGATCGGCATGGGCGCATTGTCCACCGTCATCGCCGTGCCGCTCGCGGTGTCCGCGCGCTGGCTCACCTGGGCCAATCGCGGCCTGCAGGGCGCCGTCGGTATCGTCACGATCGCCATCGGCGCGACGACCCTCGTCGAAAATTTGTTCGCCTGAGATATTCGCTCTCTCTCTCTCTCTCTCTCTCGTCATTCCGGGGCGATGCGCAGCATCGAGCCCGGAATCCATTGGGCGGCTGGGCGCGCGGCTGGATGGATTCCGGGCTCGCGCTTCGCGCGCCCCGGAATGACGAGAGAGAATGCCCGTTAACAATTGCTGAGCAGGTTCGCTCGCAATTGAACGGCGCGGGATGCTGACGCGTTAGCCTTACCGGCAGTTTGGTCCGGCCCCTTAACCCTTGGGGATGCCGGTTCGACTAAATTGCGGCCAGAGGAAAACGGGGTCCTAAGCGATGCGCATTGGCGTGACACTGGCACTTCTGATGGCGACGACGTCGACGGCCTTGGCCGGCGGCGGCTTTGAAATCGTGATTCCGGGTCGCCCCGGTGTTCCCGTCATCATCAACGGCGTCGATGCATCCTATTCGGTGGTCGAGGGCGACTGGGGCCTCCTCAGGGGCACGCATGTGCAGCCGACCGTCTATGGTGGCCGCTATGTCGATCCGGTGCCGCGTGTCGGCCATTATTATCCGAGCGCGGGTCATCTGCCCGGTTACGGCCGCCTGGAAATCGAGCCGCCGGCGAACCGAAGGTTGCCGCAGCCGGCCGAAAGCTATCACCAATCCTGGTCTGCACAGTCGGCGCCGCTGCCGGCGCAGTCCAACGTGCCGGTCAATCCACCCGAGATCATCTACGCACCGCAGGAAGACCGGCGTCGTCGGCATCCCACGGGACTGCTTCCACGCCCATAAAACCACGCCAACAAGAACACCAACAGGCAAACACCTACAGGAGAGAGTAATGCGTCATCTGATTTCAGGACTGGTCGCGGCCGTCGCCGTGATGGCCACCGCGCCCGCGATGGCGTGCGGTTACACAAGCTGCGGTTACGCCGCGCCCGTCGTCTATGCGGCGCCGGTTGTTGCGACCTACACCTCGGCGGGCTGCAATCCCTGCGGCGGCGTGGGCTGGGGTTATGCCCGGCTCGCCGATCCCGTGCAGCAATACTACTACGTCAACCAGGGCCCGACCTATTCCGGTCCCGGCGCCTGGGCTCCGGCCCGCGTGTACGAGGAAGACACCGTCGTCGGCTATCGTCCGTATTACGGCTACGGCTTCCGCAGTGGCGTCGTAGCGCCGCGCGCGTACGGCTACCGCTACGGGTACCGTTCGGGCTTCCGCTATGGCTACGGCGCCCGTTACGGTTATGCCGGACGTTATGGCTACGGCGCTCGTTACGGCTATCGCGGCGCGCGCTTCGGCCGTTACTGATCCAAACTTCGAATCAAAACGACGGCGTCCGTTCGCATCAAGCGAGCGGGCGTTGTTTTTATTTCATCAATCCCAGCCTGGAAGCGCCGATATAGAGCGCCAGCACCGCGGCGTTCGAGACGTTCAGGCTCTTGATCTCGCCGGGCATGTCGAGGCGCGCCACCACGCTGCACGTCTCGCGCGTCAATTGCCGCAAGCCCTTGCCTTCGGCGCCCAGTACCAACGCCAGCGGCTGCTGTAATGCGACGGCGCCGAGGTCTTCGCTGCCTTCGCTGTCGAGGCCAACGGTCATGAAGCCACGGTCGTTCAACTCGTTCAGCGCGCGGGCGAGATTCTGCACGGTCACCAATGGCACCATTTCCAGCGCGCCGGACGCCGACTTCGCCAGCACGCCCGTCGCCTCGGGGCTGTGACGCGCCGTCGTGACGATCGCCTTGACCGCAAAGGCCGCGGCCGAACGCAGGATGGCGCCGACATTGTGCGGGTCGGTGATCTGGTCGAGCACCAGCACGATGCCCTCCTGATCAAGCGAATCGATATCCGGCGAGGGCAGGGGATCGGCCTCCGCGAGCAGGCCCTGATGCACGGCATCCGGGCCCAGCCGCTGGTCGATCGCGCTCGGCCGGACGAGTTCCGGGGGTACGCGGGTGTCGATATTCTCGTCGGCCAGGCGCCGGGCGGCGTTCTCGGTCAGAAACAGTTTGCGGATCTGGCGCTCCGGATTGGCCAAAGCCGCCGTAACCGTATGCCACCCGTAAAGAATCACCGGCCCGTCCGGGCTGCTGTCCCGGTCGCGCCAGGCCGGGCGACCGCCCGGTTTCCGGCCTTTTTCGAAGGGTTTGCCGCCGCCACGGCGGAACGGCGGTTTTCGGTCGCGATCGCTCATGGGCCAGCTTGTGTCACGGGTTCCGGATTATGGCAATTTGGCCCCTCGAGGCTCGTTTTTCGAGGCTTCCCTTGGTTGACTTTGCCATGCCCCTTCGCCCATAAACGCGCCCGACCGGGAGCGCGCCATCGGCTCCAGGTATTAACGTCATCCATGGCCTGTCCGCCGCCATCTAGCGGTTGGGTTTGCGATGCAGTTAAACGGGGGAGTGTCCCGAGTGGCAAAGGGAGCTGACTGTAAATCAGCCGTCTTATGACTTCGAAGGTTCGAGTCCTTCTTCCCCCACCAGCCTTCGCTGGCTCCGCCAGCTACGGCTAGGCAAGCCCTATCGTAGCGAAGGCTGCCTCGCCGAAGCCCGCAGGGCGAAGGCGGGCGCTTCCAGCTCTCCGCGGCAAGCCATATCGTAGCGAAGCCTGCCGGACCGTAGCCTGGCGGATCATCAATTATGGGGCTGGATATGCTCTCGTTTCTGGCCGAATTCTGGATGTTTCTGCGGGTGCGGAAGAAGTTTTGGCTGCTGCCGATCTTCATCATGATGCTGCTATTCGGGTCGCTGCTCGTCTTGTCGAAAGGCTCTGCGGTCGCACCTTTTATTTACGCGATTTTCTAGAGAACTCTTGAGCCCTTCTCGCCGCTGCTCTGGCTCCTTGATTTACTCGGTCTGCTCGAGCTCGTGAGCGCCATTCTGGAGCTGATCGGGGCGGTGATTTCCGGCGTGGTAAAGCTTGCCAGCTATCGTAGCCCTAGCTGGTAACGCCCGGCGTCTCCGTGGTCGGGAACGGCTCGCCGGGAAGATAGAGGGCGATCGGGCGGATCTCGTAGACCGCCGTCGGATTGACCTTGCGCAGGTCGCGGGCCACCGCGATCACGGCGTCCTCATCGGCGCAGTTCACGACATAGAGTCCCAGCAACTGCTCCTTGGTTTCGGCAAACGGCCCGTCGATCACGACCCCTGCGCCCGGTCCTCGCAAGGTGCGGGCCTTGCCCGTCGCCCCCAGCCGCGCCGACGGCCCCAGCAATTTCTGTTCGTTGAGCCGGTCATGAACTCCAAGCAACTCGGTCATCAGGGCGGCGTCCTCCGCCGGCGTCCAGGACTGCACCTCGGCTTCCACGTGATAGGCCAGAATGGCGTAAAGCATCGGTATCTCCTTGGCACAAAGCGTTTTCGAGCGAAGTGGACCCGGTTCGCGTGAAGAAAACGCGTCAAAACAAAAATAGGGCGGGATTGGACCCCTCCGAGGACGTTTCGCAAAGGCCTATCCCGACAGGACCGTTTCAACAAAGTGTCAAACGGTCGCCGGGTGAGGCACGTCACGAAACATTCCGGAAACACGATATAGGGGTTCGGTGCTTGAACGCGCGGTGGCAAGTTAACGACTGATGAACAGAACGCAGCAACTGCGCATCATCCACGGAGACGGTCATGCAACGCAAGCCAGCCTCGATCATCAGCGACGCCACCCGATCCCACGCGGCGTCGCCGGCATCGACGCAGCCCGGCGATTGGCACGATGTCTCCGGCCACCACCGCTATTACGGCAGCTCGGCCACCAATGGCGGCGAGAACATTGTCGAAAGCCGCCGCGGGGCACGTCCGCGATCGGTCAATCTCTGCGGCTTCTGACCGGCCTTCAGTCCCGAGACCATCCCAATGGCCGACGTCACCCTGGGCACGCTCCTCATCCTGTTCCTGCCGTTTCTGTTGTCGCTCGTCGGGCAGGGCGGAATGGCGAAGATGCTCACGCTGGTGACGAGCATTCTGGCGCTGCTGCTCAGCGTCAAGGAATACGGCGCCGTGCTTCCCTGGATCACCGGCATGGCGATCGCCCTGATTTCGGTGTGGGAAAGAATCCGGCAGCGCCGGATGGCGTGAGCGGTCGGCTCGAAAGCTTCTGAACTTCTGAATCGAACGTCTTGGCCCTATTGCTCTCGCCCCGGGCTTGCGGAACAATGCCGCCAGCGATGGAGGAAGAGATGGGAGCAGCGTTCGCCGTAGCGCCAGACGTGCCGTGCTGAAGACCGTCTTGCTTGGCACGCTTGTGAGCGCCTGCTGTGTTGCGGCGGCCTTTGCACAATCCGGCAATGCCGGCGGCACCATCGGCAATGATGAAAAGGCGCTCTCCGGCACCAGACAGCAATTGCAGTCGGCGGCACCGGACCAGGACCGCAATTCATGCGTCGTCGCCGATCCGACCGGAACGCCGCTCAACATCCGGACGTCACCGAACGGAAAAATCGTCGGCAAGATCGCCAACGGCGAGCGCATCCGGATTTCCGACCAGACAACCGAAGACGGAAAGCAGTGGGCCTACATTTCGAACGCCGCTTCCCGGCCGATGGGGTGGGTGTTTCGAAAATTTCTCGTGTGTAGGTGAATTGCTCCCATCGCGAGTTGCCGCAATCCCGCACCCCCAACAAAAAGGCGCGGCAGGATGGCTCCCGCCGCGCCCCAACTATTGAACTCGCTGGTCCAGGGCTGAGAGCGCCCCGTGCCAAGCCTCTAAGCGCGAGAGCCTAGCGGGCGATCCCAGCGAGGTGACAGCGCTTGGTAAGAGACACTGGATCACCTCCTTTCGTTGGTTTGTGGAGATAAGAGTATAGGCAGCGAATCTGTCGCTGTTAAGGGGCTGGGCGGCGCGGATTCCGGCCGGAACCGGGCCGATTCGTGAGGCAACCGGGTCGCGTTTGGCGGTTTCCTGCCGGTTTCCCGGCAGTTGATCGACGGTTCCCGGGGTGGTTGAGGCCGCCCGCATGGCGTGTTAGGTGATCGCGCAGACGCGGGTGTAGCTCAATGGTAGAGCAGCAGCCTTCCAAGCTGAATACGAGGGTTCGATTCCCTTCACCCGCTCCATTCAAATTCTGTCCAGCCCGAAACATAGGTAGTGGCGCCGATCGAATCCCGCGGTCGGGTGGATGAACGTGGATCAGGCATGAAGAAGATGACACCTGCCGCCAGCCCCGAGGCGTATGTCGTCGCGCTCTCCGGCTGGCGCCGCGAGTGTGTTGAATCCCTGCGGGCGGCGGTTCGCGCTGTTTCGGCGCTGGAAGAAGTCGTGAAATGGGGCCACCTCGTCTATCTGGCCAATGGACCGGCTCTGCTGATCCGCGCCGAGGAGGAGCGGGTGCTGTTCGGCTTCTGGAGAGGCCAGCGACTGAGTGACATCGAGCCTCGCCTCAAGAAGGCCGGCAAATACGAGATGGCCACGCTGGAACTGCGGGAGGGAATGTCCATCAAGCCATCGATGGCGCGTCGCCTGGCTCGGGAGGCCGTCGCGCTCAACCAGACGCTTGGCAATCCGGTGCACGCGGCAAAGCCGGCTTCGAAGAAAGGCAACAGGCGGCAGGTCTGATGCGCATCATCTACTTTTGCCTGGGCTGGGTGATGGTCGCGCTCGGCGTGATCGGCCTTGTGATGCCGCTGATGCCGGGGGCGGTTTTCCTGATCGTGGCGGCGTGGTGCTTCGCGCGCTCCTCGCCCCGTTTCGAGGCCTGGCTCCTCGGGCATCCGACATTGGGCAAACCGCTGCGTGACTGGCGCGCCGCCGGAGCCATCCCGCGCCCGGCCAAGATCATGGCTTGCGCGGGGATGACGTTCGGTTTCGCTGTCTTCTGCTACACTTTTGCGCCGTCGGTGCCGCTCGCCCTGGCCGTGGCAGCGGGTTTTTTGGCTTGCGCCGCCTACGTCGTCTCGCGTCCCGCGGTGGCCCGGCAGGACACTTCGATCTAGCGATCGCCGCCACGAGTACGATGGCGTCCGCATGCCAGTCCTGATCCGGGCAGCCTTGTGCAGCCGGCCATCTCGAACGATGCTCGCGAGAGTCCGCAGCGCCTCATCAGGAAACCCACCATGCCCGTCGACGCCAAAACCGCCACCGACCGTCTCATGCGCTTCCTCGCCGTCGAGGGCGTGACCGGAAAGGAGGCCGCGATCGGACGCGAGCTCAGCGCGGCGCTGCAGGAAAGTGGCGTGCCGGCGAGCGCGATCCGCCTCGACGACGCCAACACCCGCATTCCCGTGCCGACGGAGACCGGCAACCTCATTGTCGATCTGCCCGGCCGCGGCGCGATGCACAACCAGCCGCGGATCATGTTCATGACCCACATGGACACCGTGCCGCTATGCGCCGGCGCCAAACCAAAACTGGCGGGGCGCAAGATCGTCAATGACGCGAAGACCGCGCTCGGCGGCGACAACCGCGCCGGCTGCGGCGTTCTCGTCACGCTGGCGGCCGAGCTAGCCAAGCAGAAGCTCGATCATCCGCCGATCACGCTGCTGTTCTGCGTCCGCGAGGAGAGCGGGCTCTATGGCGCGCGCCACGTCAAGACCGACGAACTCGGCTCGCCGGTGATGGCCTTCAACTACGACGGCGGCTCTGCCTCCAATGTGACGATCGGCGCCGTCGGCGCGGATCGCTGGCAGGTCGAGATTTTCGGCCGCGCCTCCCACGCCGGCGTCGCACCCGAGCGCGGGATCAGTTCGACCATGATCCTGGCGCTGGCGCTCGCCGACGTGAAGGCCGGCGGCTGGTTCGGCAAGGTGGTGAAGCGCAAGCTGCAGGGCACCAGCAATGTCGGCCCCGTCACCGGCGGCGAGGGAAGGCCGGCCGGCGACGCCACCAATGTCGTCACCGACTACGTGCACGTGCGCGGCGAAAGCCGCAGCCACGACAGCAAGTTCTTCAAGGAGATCACCAAGGCCTACAAGGCCGCGTTCGAGAAGGCCGCAAAGAGCGTGAAGAACAGCGACGGCAAATCGGGCCGCGTCAAGTTCAAGGCCGAGACCGACTATTATCCGTTCCGCATGAAAGAGAGCCTGCCCGTGGTCAAGCGCGCGATCGAGGCCGTGTCCGGCATCGGCGCAACGCCTTCCATCCGCGCCGCCAATGGCGGGCTGGACGCCAACTGGATGGTCCGCCACGGCATTCCGACGGTGACCTTCGGCGCCGGGCAGAACGAGCCGCACACGATCGACGAATGGATCAATCTCGACGAGTACGACAAGGCGTGCGCGCTCGCCGTCCAGCTCGCGACGATGCGGTGAGCCGGGCCTGCCACTGCGGTTCAGTGAGGCACATGACAACCTTGATGCAGCCGTCCTAAGCCGTATGGCCGGGATCAAAATCCGACGGGGTCTTCTTTCTGCGTTGCGGGACCATTATTGCGGGATCCGGCTGTCCCGGTACCCCGCGCGGTCCAAGTTGCTCCCGCTGAATGTCGTCCTCCGATTGCCTCGGCCGGCCGTCATCGACTTGCCGCCGAATTTTTATGCTCTCGTCGTAGATTTGCCGACTGGTTTTGGTTTCCGGCATGAGGGCACCCGTTTTTCAGCTAGCTCGCAAACTGCGCGTCGTCGGAGCCACTGATACCAATAACGTTCCCGACAGAGATTTGTTTCTACTGACGGCCCGATAGACTGCCGCGCTGACATAGATAAACCGCCTACGACCTCAGCCAGGCTTAGCGGTTCTGGGCGCTTTCGCAGCACGCGTGCGTCGTCGGCCGTGGTCTGTTGCCGGCCAGCGCTTGTCGCTCACGGCAGCGCGTACGACCTCGATCGCCGTCTTGCGTACCTCCAGAAAGGCCTTGGTCTGAGGCCGGTCCGCCAGCGCGATGAGCCCAAGCGAACGCGTCAGCGGCGGATCGATGATGCGCCGCGCGTAATACTTCTCCGCCGCGAGGTCGGAGAGGACGGTGGCACGGGACAGAATAGCGCATCCGAGGCCGGCCTCGAGCGCCATGCGCAGCGCCGGCAGAGAATCCACTTCGAGCGTCTCGCTTGGAATGACCTGATTGCGGAGAACCTGGGTCTGGATGATGGCGCGCGATGCCGGCATTGGCGTCAAACCAAGCACGCTTCGTTGCGGAATCGCGGAGAAGGCGATCGGACCGGTCGACCGGCCGATCAGGCCCGGATGCCCGACGAGGTAGAGATCTTCCTCCAGCAGCAACTCGACATCCAGACGGGCGTCCCGCGGCGGATTGTAGGCGAGCGCGAGATCGAGGGTGCCCGACAGGACGCGCTCGGTCAGCGCCGGTGACAGCGCCTCGACGATTGTCAGGTAGACGCCCGGAGCATTGGTTCGGACCGCCTTCATGAAATCGAGCGCGACCAGGGAGATCCCGGTATGGCTGAGGCCGAGGTAGACCGGACCGGCCGCTGCCTCATTAAAGTTCCGGACATCCTCTTCGGCCTTGCCGAGCGCCGACAAGACCGCGCTGGCGTGCTCATAGAGCCGGCGTCCGGCTGCCGTCAGCGCGATGCCGCGCGGCCTTCGTTCGAGCAGTTTGACGCCGAGATCGTTTTCGAGCGCGGCGACGTGATGGCTGAGCGCCGACTGGGCGATGTTGAGCCTCTCCGCCGCCCGCGACAGCACGCCGGCATCGGCGATGGCGATGAAGTATCTGATCTGCCGCAATCCCAGCGCCACCGAAATCGCTCCTGCCATCTAGTTATTAGAACAGATTGATCGTGATATTATATTTGTCAGATGTCTTTGGGCGCAGCAAGCTCCAGCCAACAAAAGATCACCCGGAGGAGCCGCGGCGCATGGACCTGCCGAACAGCGTCGTCATCAGCGAAGAGGGGCCGCGCGAAGGCTTTCAGATCGAGCCGGGCCCGATCGCGACCGCGGACAAGATCGCGGTGATCGATGCGCTCTCCAGTTGCGGCCTGCGCCGGATTCAAATCGCCTCCTTCGTCAACGCCAAGCATGTTCCGGGCTGGGCCGACGCCGAGGCCGTGGTCGATGGGTTCACTGCACGGCAAGGCGTCGAATACTCCGCGCTGTGGTTCAACGAGGGCGGATTGCGGCGCGCGCTCGCGTTCAGCGGGAAGCTGACCCTTGCCGGGTTCATTTCGCTGAGCGCATCGGAGGCCTTCGCCGTCCGGAATCTCAACCGCGATCGCGCCGGACAACTCGAAGCCATGCGCAAATATGTGCGGGTGCACCAGGAAGCCGGTGTGCCGATCGCCAAGATCATCGTCATGGCCGCCTTCGGCTGTAATTTCGCCGGCGACGTCTCGCCCGCAGCGGTCGTCGAGACGGTGGCGGACGGGCTTGCCGTCGCACGCGAATTCGGCGTTGAGGTGCGGGACGTTGCGCTCGCGGATTCCATGGGCTGGGCGACGCCGCGCCGGGTCGCGGCCGCGGTTGGCGCCGTTCGTGACCGCTGGCCGGACTTGCAGATCGCCCTGCATCTGCATGACACGCGCGGGCAGGGTATCGCATGCGCCTATGAAGGATTGAGGCTCGGTGTCACCGCGTTCGACGCGGCGGTGGCGGGGCTCGGCGGCTGTCCGTTTGCCGGCCAACCCGGTGCGCCCGGCAATATCGCCACCGAGGAACTCGCGCTGCTGTGTGACGAGATGGGCATCGCGACCGGCCTGAACATCGAGGCGCTGATCGAGGCCGGGCGTCTCGCCGAGCGGATCGTCGGACACCGCCTGCCGAGCGCTGCGCTCCGATCGGGAACGCTCGCTGCATTCCGGGAAAGGGCCGCATGATGACGGCGTCGAGGCCGCTGGCGGGATTGAAGGTGCTGGATTTCGGCCACACCATCATGGGTCCGTGCGCGGGCGTGCTGTTTGCCGATCTCGGCGCCGACGTCATCAAGATCGAGCCTGCCGGCGGCGATCCGACGCGGCGCCTGCCAGGCTTCGCCGCCGGATTCTTCGCGACTTACAATCGCAACAAGCGGTCGATCGCGATCGACCTGAAGCGGCCCGAAGGGCAGGCGATCGTGCATCGGCTCGTCGGGGACGCCGACGTGGTGCTGGAGAATTTCGGGCCGGGAACCATCGAGCGGCTGAAATGCAGCTGGGAGGATCTGCGCCGGATCAATCCGCGTCTGGTCTATCTTTCGATGAAGGGTTTTTTGAAAGGGCCGTACGAGAATCGGGGTGCACTCGATGAAGTCGTGCAGATGCAGTCCGGCCTCGCCTACATGACGGGTCCGCCCGGCCGGCCACTCCGCGCCGGCGCGCCCGTGATCGACATTCTCGGCGGCGCGTTTGGCGTGGTGGCTGCGCTGGCGGCGCTGCGCGAGCGCGACACCACTGGCGTCGGGCAAAAGGTCGCCAGCTCGCTGTTTGAAAGCGCGACCTTCATGCTCGGCGCCGTTGTCGTGGGCAGCGCGGTCATCGGCGGACCGATGCCGCCGATGCCGGCGCGCAAGAATGCCTGGGGTGTCTATGATGTCTTCACCGCATCCGATGGCGGTCAGGTCTTCATCGGCTGCACCTCGGACGGTCACTGGCAGCGGTTCTGCGAAACGTTCGGCTTCGACGACTGGCGCGATGATATCAGGTTTGCGGGTAACGCCGCACGCTGCGAAGCGCGTGAGTGGATGCTCCCCGAACTGGAGCGGCGGATCGCGCGGCTGCCACTCGGCGAAATCCTGGCAAAATGCGAAGCGGCGCGGGTGGCCTATTCGCGGGTTGGCCGGCCCGACGAACTGTCGACCGATCCGCATCTGCTCGGCAATGGCGGCTTGCTTGCAACCGCCGTTTCGGGACTAGGTGGCGGGCGGCTGGTCGGAATCCCGGCGCTGCCGGTGGAGTTCGGCGAAGCGCAGGAACGGCCCGGCCTCGATCGCCAGCCGCCGCGGATCGGCGAGCACACGGACGAAATTCTGCGGGCCGCCGGATATTCGGAGCGCGACATTGAGGATTTGCGCTCGGCCGGCGTGCTGGGCGCGGTCGCGAACGAGCCCGCGTAAAAACGAACCAGCGCGGTGGATTCAACCGCGCGTGGATAAAAATGTGATCTCAGGGAGGAGGCGGAGCATGACGTCAGGCAAACTGGTGCGAGGCAAAGCCCGTACGCTCGGCGCGGCGCTGGTTACGATGGCGTTGGTCGCGACGGTACAAGTCGCCAACGCGCAGCCATATCCATCACGATCGATGACCTTCCTGGTGGGATATTCCGCGGGCGGGCAGGCCGATGCACTGGCCCGGATCATCGGCAAGCAACTCGGCGAGAACCTCAAAGTATCCGTCGTCATCGAGAACAAGACGGGTGCCAATGGCATGATCGCGGCGCAGGCGGCCGCACGCGCCGAGCCCGATGGATACACATCCTGATGGTTACGGATGCGATGGTGACGATCGATCCGCATCTCGCCACCAGCAAACAGTTCGACCTTTCGGCAGCCTTGGAGCCAGTGATCAGCGTCACCGGGGCGCCATTGCTGCTTGCCGCCAGCATCAATCTGCCGGCCAACTCGGTGGCCGAGCTCGTCGCGCTGGCCAAGCAAAAGACCGTGGAATTAAGCTTTGGCAGTTCAGGCAGCTCCACTCCACATCGTCTCGCCGGCGAGATGTTGCAGAAGGCCGGCGGCTTCACGATGACCCATATTCCATACAAGGGGACGGCGGCTTCGGTGAACGACCTGTTGGGCGGACAGATACCGCTGGTGTTCGGCGCGTACACGGCGGTCGAGCCGCTGGCGGCGGCGGGCAAGATTAAGCTGCTGGGCGTTACCTCGGAGAAGCGCGACCCGCTGCTCCCCAACGTGCCTGCGATCAGCGAGACTTTCCCGGGTTACAAAATCACCAGCTACATTGGATTCATGCTGCCGAAGAACACGCCAAAGGCGGTGATCGATACCTTGAACAAGGAGGTGAATCAGGTCCTTGCGACGGACACGATGCGCGCCTGGCTGGCCAAGCAGGGCATGGCCGCGATCGGTGGTACGGCTGATGATTTCAAGCGCCAGATCGACATCGACTATCGGGCGCGTGGCGAGCTTGTCCGGGCTCTCGGCATTGCCGCCGAGTGAGCTGGAAGGCAGCGGATCGCATCACACGATGAGCCGGCCGACCCGATCGGCCACCGTGATCTGCGCCTCGGTCCCCGAATTGAACTCGAGGCGGTCGGCTTCGATGCCGTCGCTGAAGATGACGCCGTTTTCCGGCATCAGGGAGCGGACGCTGAGCCGTTCGGATCCCGTCAGCTCGCCATAGACCAGATTTACCTGCGAGGTGCGGCTTGGAAACGGTTCGCGCACGGCGAAGCGCAAGGCGTTGCAATCCCAGGCCTGCGCCGAATAGGATGCGGGCGCGGTCTCGCCGCCGAACGCGCCGGCGATGGCGAGCGAGCCGGTGACGATGCTCTTGAACCACGCCGTCGAGCCGAGGCCGGTGGAGACGATCAGGCCGCTCGATGACTGTGTCTCCCTGTGCCCGCCGGCCACGATTTCATACACCGCTGATGTGTGCGTGCGCGCGCCGATGAAGAGCTCGTTGACGGCATGGAGCACCTGACCGTTGGTCAGCGTGGCCCTCGCCATGGTCACCGCCTTGAAGCCGCGCTTGTCGGCGGCGACCTCGCGCAGCAGGGCAGGGAGATTGTCCGGCACGAACGGCAGCAGGATGCCGTCGTAGCGCCTTGCGTCCGGGTTGAGACCGATCAGCGGGTGGCCGTCGAGATACTTCATGGTGTTGGCGACCACGCCGTCCTGGCCGAGCGCGACCACGATGTCGGCGGGGCCGAACAGGAAGTTCGGCAAAAAACTCCGGTCGATGATCTGGTAGCGGCCCCATTGCTCCAGCGTCTGCACGGTGCGGTGCCGCTCTGCCTGATAGACGTCGTGCTCGCGCTGATAGTCGGAGAAGTCGGCGCCGAGATGCTCGACATAGAATTTCGCTTGCGCGGCCGTCAGATATTTCGCGATCAGATCTTCCAGCCGCGTCTTGCGGGTGACCAGCACCACCTTGCGGTCATTGGCGGCGGGCATGCGTGGTCTCCTTCGGCTTCTCCATCAGCGCGCTGAGCAGTTCCGGCGAGACGTTCAACTGGCCGATCCGCTCGGCCTTTTCGGCGATGCCGCCGAACGCCTGCGCGATCAACTGGCCGGGCTGCATGCCCGCCGCCGCGAGCGCCTGGATCACCCTGGTGTCGACGCCTTCGAAAATCTTCATCAGCGCGCCGACGCGGTAGGCTTCGGCGTCCGCCAGCGTCCTGGTGTTTTCCGCGTTGAGCGCCACGAAATCCCCGCGCTTTGCTTCCAGCGTGATGTCGGCGACCATGCCGGCTTCGCGCAGTTCGTTCTGCTTGGCGACCACGCTGGCCTCGGCGTCCATCTGGGTCTCGCGGATCGAGCGCTTCTTCTGCTCGACGGCGATTTCGGTGTCGAGTTCGCTCTCGCGAATGGCGCGTTCCTGTTCCACCGCGAAATTGCGCCGGGCGAAGATCGCTTCGTCGGCGTTTCGCAAAATTGCCTCACGCGCTTCGGCTTCGAGCGCCTTGGCGGTGTCCGGCGTCGGCTTGATGGCGCGGATCGAGACGCCGAGGATTTCCAGCCCGAGCGAAGCGATGTCGGCGCGGCTCTTGAGTCCGGTTGCGATAATGTCGGCGATCCGGTCGGAGGCCTGCAGCGCTTCCTTGAGCGTCAGGTCCTTCACCACCTGTTGCGCCAGCACCTCGACGGTGCCGAGGATCCGCAGCGGAAGCCTCTCGGGGTCGTCGGACTCGTAATTCTTGCCGTCCTTCTTGAGCGTGAAATTGAGCATGGCCGCCGCCCGCTTGGGATCACTGACGCGATAGGTGACGTGGCCCTGGATGGTGACGGCCTGAAAGTCGCGGGCGATCTGCTCGAAGATGAAGGCGGCGTCGCGGCTGCCGATCGGCACCGCGACCAGCGACGTGACCGGGGAATAATAGAACCCCGAGAGGCCGGCGCCTTCCTGGGTCACGGCGCCGCCGCGGTATTTCATCAGATAGGTCGTCGGCTGTGCCTTGATGAACCGGATGCCGAACATGGCGTGTACTCCTTCTAGTTCGCTCGTAAGTGTGTCTGGGCAACTAAGTAAGTTGTACAGTACAACTAAGTATGCTATTGTCAAGGCCAGCGGCAAAAAGGTTCATGGACACGGATTCGGGCATGGAACAGGGACGGGGACCAAAACCAGGCAACCCGGGAGGGCTGGATTTTCCGCGGCCGCTGACGACGGTCGATGTCGTCATTTTCGCCGTGCGCGACGATGCGCTTCAGGTCCTGCTGGTCCAGCGCCCGGCAAATGAGGGCGAGCCGTTTCCGGATTCCTGGGCGTTACCGGGCGGCTTCGTGGACATCGAGAAGGACCGCGACCTCGAGGCCTGTGCGGTCCGCAAGCTCAGGGACAAGACCGGCATGGTCAGTCCCTACCTTGAACAATTGGGGAGTTGGGGCAGCGCCGGCCGCGATCCCCGCGGCTGGTCGGCGACCCACGCCTATTTCGCGCTGATGCCCGATTTGCCCGCGAGCGGCCCCGGCGCCGCCGACGCGCGGTGGTTTGCCGTTGGTTCAGGCAAGCCAAAGGTCAGGCTTGCCTTCGACCACGCCGACATTCTGGAGGCGGCGGTCCAGCGCCTGCGCAACAAGGTCGAGTACACCTCGCTGCCGGCCTATCTGATGCCGCCGGAATTCACGCTGCCGGACCTGCAGCGCGTCTACGAGATCGTGCTCGACCGCCCGCTGGAGAAAAGCGCCTTCCGCACCCGGATGCTGGCGGCGGACCTGATCGAGCCGGTCGCCAAAATGCGCAAGGGGCCGAACCGGCCGGCACAGCTTTACCGGCTGAAGAAGGCAAGGTCCCCGGTGTTCTTTGCGCGCACGTTCAACGCGCCCGGCTGAGGCGTTTCGGCAGGCCGTCAGCCGCAGGCGGATACCTGCATGCCGCGAATGCAGGGCTCATGGCCGCAAAATAGTGTATCGGCTGGGCATCGCGCGCCGGGGGGACATTCCGGCGCCACCAAATCAAAAGTTTCGGAGGAAGTTTCATGTCGGCTCTGCCACTCAAAGGCATCAAGATTCTCGACCTGACGCGGGTGCTGGCGGGGCCCTTGTCGGCGCAGATGCTGGGCGATCTCGGCGCCGAGGTGATCAAGATCGAGCGTCCCGGCGGCGGCGACGATGCCCGCGCCTTCGGCCCGCCTTATCTGCAGGACCCCGAGGGCAAGGCCAACAACAACAACTCGTTCTATCTGTGCGCCAACCGCAACAAGAAGTCGGTCACGGTCAACATCGCCTCGCCGGAAGGTCAGGACATCATCCGCGAGCTGGCAAAATCCTGCGACGTGATGATGGAGAATTACAAGGTCGGCGATCTCAAGCGCTACCGGCTCGACTATGAATCGATCAAGGCGATTAATCCCGGCATCATCTATTGCTCGGTGACCGGTTTCGGCCAGACCGGACCTTACGCGCCGCGCGCCGGCTACGACGCGATTTTGCAGGCGATGGGCGGCCTGATGAGCGTCACCGGCCATATCGATGGCGAACCCGGCGAAGGTCCGATGAAGGTCGGCCCGTCGATCGTCGACTACATGACCGGCATGAACACGTCCATTGGCATTCTCTCGGCGCTGTTTCACCGCAAGGTCAATGGCGGGGAGGGGCAGCATGTCGACGTCTGCCTGTTCGACACCGTGATCGCCTCGCTGTCGCATTGGTTGCAGATCTATCTCGTCAACGGCGTGACGCCGCCGCGGCGCGGCACCTGGGGCAATGGCGGCATGCCGGCCGGCGTGTTCCGCGCCACCGATGGCGAATTGATGCTGGTGGTCGGCAATGACGGCCAGTTCGCGCGCACCTGCGCCGTGCTGGGCGCTCCCGAGCTCGCGACCGATCCAAAATTCCTCAAGAACAACGACCGCGTCGTGCACGGCAAGGAGATCATGGCGATCTTCGCCGGACTGTTCCTGAAGAAGCCGGTGGCGTACTGGCTGGACGAATTGGAGAAGGCCGGCGTGCCCTCCGGTCCGATCAACAATTTCGAGCAGGTGTTTTCAGATCCGCACGTCCAGTCGCGCGGCATGCGGGTCAAGGTTGAGCATCCCTTCGAGCCGGAACTGTCGCTGATCCGCAACGCCATCTCGTTCTCCGGCACGCCGGTGAAGGAGTATCGCGCGCCGCCGCTGCTCGGCGCACACACCAGGGAAGTGCTGGCGACGATCGGCTATGACGAGGCCAAGGTCGAGGCGTTGAAGGCGCAGAAGATCGTCTAGGCCAGGCATCGACATTTCGATCACCTTCGAAGCATGATCGCGGCGGAAGGCGTTAGTCTTGCGCCGTCGATCCGCCAGTCGAAGGTGATGCCATGAAACGGGAAGCGCTCCGCGTCGAACCGATCTCCTCTTTTCTCGAGAAGTGGGGAGCGCCTCCGGGATCGCCGGTGACGCGCGCCGGCAACATGATCTTTGTCTCGGGCCTGCCGCCATTCGATCCGCAGACCGGCGAAATCCTCAGCGTTCCGATCGAGCGCCAGACCGAACTCGTGCTCGAGCAGATGAAACGCTGTCTGGAGGCCGCGGGCGCATCGCTGGACAATGTGATGAAGTGCAACATCTACTGCACCTCGGCCAGGCACTTTGCGGCCGTCAACTCGGTCTACCGGCGCTACTTTCCAGAGGACCCGCCGGCCCGCATCTTCGTTTGCATCCCCGAATGGACCGGGCCGTTCGACATCGAGATCGATTGCGTGGCGATGATGTAGTTCACAAATCCTGC
This sequence comes from Bradyrhizobium sp. JYMT SZCCT0180, assembly GCF_018130165.1. Taxonomy (GTDB): domain Bacteria; phylum Pseudomonadota; class Alphaproteobacteria; order Rhizobiales; family Xanthobacteraceae; genus Bradyrhizobium. Next base: position 64,862 of record NZ_JAFCLZ010000015.1, read on the forward strand.
CGCGTCAGCCGGCCATACGGCGGCGCCATGGACCGGGCTGGCGCCTTCTTCGCGGGCTCGCCGCCCGTCAGCGCCATTACCGACACCGTGACCACGCGTTCGACGATCGCATTCACGTCGTTGAGGTCGCATTGGCCTTCCGACAGTTTCGTCAGCCGTTCCTTTTCGCGGATCGTGTGGTGCGACATCGCGAGCGCAAAATGCAGGCCCCAATAGAGCTCGGCGTCGTCGCGGCCGGGCAGGGAGCGGCGCATTGCGGCGACGAATTTCCGCAGATGATCGACCTCGCGATTCTTGATGCGGCGGATCGGCGGTACTGACTCGATCGAGGCGCGGATCATGAACCGTGCCGCGGTCGAGCCTTCGCGGTCCGGGCCGAGGCAGCCGCGCAAGGTGGGGCCGACCAGCGCGTGCATGATGGCCTCGATCGAGGCGCGGCCGCCGCCGGCTTCCTCGGCCGCCTTCAGTTCGTTGAGCCGCTCGCGGTTGGTGGCGAGGCTGCGGGTCACGAACAATTCCGCGATCAACTCGTCCTTCGAACCGAAATGATAGTTCACCGCGGCGAGATTGACGTTCGCCTCGGCAACGATGTCGCGCAGCGTCACGTCGCCAAAACCGCGATCGGCGTAAAGCCGTTCGGCGGCGGCGAGAATGGCGGAGCGGGTATGATCGGACGCCATATCTGGTCCCCTGTTGGGGAGTTGCATTTCAAACGCGTGTATGAAACTATCGTTTGAAGGGCGGCGAATGTCAATCCACCTCGGTTCGTGCATCAGCAAATCTCTTGCGGCGCACGAGGGGCGGGCAGACAGTGCCGCCAAAGGTTTCAAAAGCCAGCGAATATCCAAGGAAGGGAGCGTCCCATGGACTTCAATATGTCAGAACGCCAGACCGAATGGCTCAACCGCGTTCGTTCGTTCATGAAAACGCATGTTCGGCCCGCAGTGCCGATCTACGACAAGCAGGATGCAGAGGGACCGCGCTGGAAGGTGATCCCGGTCCTCGAGGATCTGAAGAAGAAGGCCAGGGCCGAAGGCCTCTGGAACATGTTCATGCCGCCGAACGCGCATGAGGATGACGAATTCCGCGGCGCGGGATTGACCAACCTCGAATATGCGTTGCTGTCGGAAGAGATGGGCCGCATCTCCTGGGCATCGGAAGTGTTCAATTGTTCCGCCCCGGATACCGGTAACATGGAAGTGTTCATCCGCTACGGCACCAAGGAGCAGAAGCGGAAGTGGCTGCGGCCGCTGATGGACGGTGAAATCCGTTCCGCCTTCCTGATGACCGAGCCCGCGGTGGCGTCGTCGGACGCGACCAACATCGAAACGCGCATCGAAAAGGATGGCGACCACTACGTCATCAACGGCCGCAAATGGTGGTCGTCAGGCGTCGGCGACCCCCGCTGCAAGATCGCGATCCTGATGGGCAAGACCGATCCGAACGAGGCGAAACACAAGGCGCAGTCGCAGATCCTGGTTCCGCTCGATACCCCCGGCATCAAGGTCGAGAAAATGCTTCCGGTGTTCGGCTATGACGATGCGCCGCACGGCCACGCCCAGGTGCTGCTGGAGAACGTCCGGGTTCCTGCGGAAAACATCCTGCTCGGCGAGGGCCGCGGCTTCGAGATCGCGCAGGGCCGTCTTGGTCCGGGCCGCATCCATCACTGCATGCGCACCATCGGCAAGGCCGAGGAAGCGCTTGAGAAGATGGTGAAGCGGCTGGCCTCGCGCACTGCGTTCGGCAAGAAGATCATCGAGCACTCGGTGTGGGAACAGCGTATCGGCGAAGCGCGCGCCGACATCGAGATGAATCGCCTGCTGTGCCTCAAGGCTGCCGACATGATGGACAAGGTCGGCAACAAGACCGCACAGGCCGAGATCGCAATGATCAAGGTCACCGCGCCCAACATGGCCTTGAAGATCATCGACAACGCCATCCAGTCCTACGGCGGCGCCGGCGTCTCCGACGAAGCCGGCCTGGCGAAGGATTATGCCCATATCCGTACGCTCCGCCTGGCCGACGGTCCGGACGAGGTGCACAATCGCGCCATTGCCAGACTTGAACTTCGGAAGTATGCAAACACGTCGCACTGATCTTGCTGCGTGATCACTGCCTGAACCTCATCCTGAGGAGCCCGCAGGGCGTCTCGAAGGATGTAGGCCACGGTGGGGCCTCATGGTTCGAGACGCGCGTGGAGTTTATCATCGGGCCGCGCTTTGCGCGGACCCGGTGGCGTCCTCACCATGAGGGTGTGACGGATGAACCAAAGGGAACGCCTGATGGCGTTCCCCAAGAACCATTCAAGGGAGCGTCATCGTGGCGGACGGCGTCAGGAAAGACGAAGAGTTTTCAGGCACCAAGGAAGTCGAGGAGCGTCATCGCATCGATGAAAAGCGCCTCGATGCGTGGATGCGCGAAAACGTTGAAGGCTATCAGGGACCACTGACCGTCCTGCAGTTCAAGGGCGGCCAGTCCAACCCGACCTACCGGCTCGATACGCCCGGGCGATCCTATGTGATGCGGCGCAGGCCGTTCGGCAAATTGCTGCCGTCGGCGCATGCGGTGGATCGCGAATTCCGCGTCATCGCCGCGCTCAGCAAGCAGGGATTTCCGGTTGCAAAGGCCTATGCGCTCTGCACCGACGACGGCGTGATCGGCTCGGCCTTCTACATCATGTCGATGGAAGAGGGGCGGGTGCTGTGGGATCCGACGCTGCCGAGCCAGACGCCGGAAGATCGCTACAAGATTTTCACCAGCAAGATCGAGACACTTGCAAAACTGCATCTGTTCGATCCGCAGGCCATCGGCCTCGGCGATTTCGGCAAGCCCGGCAATTATTTTGCGCGGCAGGTCGATCGCTGGACCAAACAATACCGCGCCTCCGAGACCCAGCACATTCCGGAATTCGAAAAGCTCGCCGAATGGCTGCCGAAGACGGTGCCGGAGCAGAAGCGCGTTTCCATCGTCCATGGCGACTATCGCCTCGACAATATGATCTTCCACGCCACCGAGCCGCGCGTGCAAGCGGTGCTGGACTGGGAATTGTCGACGCTCGGCGATCCCATGGCCGACTTCACTTACCTGTTGATGCAATGGACCATGCCGGGCCTCGCCAACGCCGATCTGAAGGCGCTGAACATCCCGAGCATGGAAGCGGCCGCGCAGATCTACTGCAACGTGACCGGTACCGAGGTCCCCGACCTGAACTGGTATTTCTCCTACAATCTGTTCCGCCTTGCGGGCATCACGCAGGGTATTGCGGGCCGGATCCGCGACGGCACCGCGGCCAACGCCAAGGCCATCGAGTCGGCGAAGCGCACGGTGCCGCTGTCGCAGGCCTCCTGGGAATACGCGCAGAAGGCCGGCGCGAAATAATTTGCAACATGGCGCGGTCCATCCGGATCGCGCCATGTTTCATTCATTGCAACCGTAGGGTGGGCAAAGGCGCTTTAGCGCCGTAACTCGTCATACCCCGCGCATGCGGGGTATCCAGTACGCCGCGGCTTCTCGATTTATCGCTGGCGTCTCTGGAATACTGGATCGTCCGCCTTCGCGGACGATGACAAAGCCTGGACACGCTTTGCCCACCCTACGATCCACGGTTCACTGGAATTCCACTTGGCTCTCTCCCCAAATATCCGCGGCAGCCTGATCATGGCCACCGCCATGGCCGCTTTCACGATCAACGACTCCATCACCAAGGCGGTGTCGGCGGAAATCAATTTCGGCCAGGTGATGCTGGTGCGTGGCCTGTTCGCGATCGTGCTGGTCGCAGCGCTCGCGTTCCATCAGCGTGCGTTGCGCCCCCTGCGCACGGTGATGACCGCGCCGGTCGCGCTGCGCGTCATCGGCGAGGTCGGCGGCACGATATCGTTCATGGCGGCGCTCACGCACCTGCCGCTGGCCAATACTTCGGCGATCTTTCAGGCCTTGCCTCTCGCCATCACGCTCGGCGCGGCGCTGGTGTTTCGCGAGCCGGTCGGCTGGCGGCGCTGGCTGGCGATCGCGGCCGGTTTTGTCGGCATGCTCATCATCGTGCGGCCGGGAATTGCCGGCTTCAACCAGTTTTCGCTGCTGGCGTTGGTCTCGGTGGCGTTCTGCGCCCTGCGCGATCTCTCCACCAAGAAAATACCCGCGCAAATCCCCTCGCTGTTCATCACGCTGTTGATGACGGTGACGGTCACTTCGGCGGGCGCGGTCATCCTGTTTCCGCTCGGCGGCTGGACGCCGCCGTCCAGTCACGCGCTGGGCATGCTGGCGCTGGCGGCGGTGCTGGTGCTGATCGGCTATCAATGCATGATCGTGGCGCTGCGATCGGGCGATATCTCGGCGGTAGCGCCGTTCCGCTATTCCGCGCTGCTGTGGGCCATGCTGCTCGGCTATTTCATGTTCGGCGACAAGCCTGATGCCATGATGTTGCTCGGCGCCTCGATCATCGTCTCGTCCGGACTCTACGCGTTCTATCGCGAGCGCGTCCGCGCCCGGCCGGTGGCGGCCAGCACGTCAGGCATTCCGCCCGACGGGTTGTGATCGTCGCGTTGTTCGATGGAACCGATCGCGGGATGCTCCGGCAATTGACAGGCAGCAGCGCGATCATATCTCCCGCGCAAGAGGAGATCAGATCATGATCCAGCAACTTCGCATCTATGAGATCTTCGAACGGAACAAGGCCACGTTCCATAACCGGTTTCGCGATCACGCGGCGCGTATCATGCGTACCAAATACGGCTTTCGCATCGTCGCGATGTGGGAAACCAAATTCGGTGACAGAACCGAATTCGCCTATCTGCTGGAATGGCCCGACGAGGCGACCAAGACTGCGGCATGGTCGGCCTTCATGGCGGACACCGAATGGTCTGAAATCAAGCGCGTGACGCATGCGGAGCACGGACTGATGGTCGGGCAGATCGAGGATCGCTTGCTGGCGCCGGTGGATTATTCGCCGGTGAAAGGGAGTTTGCTGTCTGCGACAAATTAACCCGACGGGCAAAATTCCGCTTTCCTCGTCGGGCAAATCAGCGGTTTGAATTGTCGCGTCCCGCCCGACAAGAGGGGCGTGCGCACGTCACGAACGCGCGGCGGGATGCGGTGGACGCTGGTTCACGTCTGACGACGGCGTGGATTAAGCGTACGGCAAAACCGTGTGGTCCTGGCGCCCGTTGCTGGCGTCAAGCTGTCGGCTAAGCGCAAGCTGAACCGGTGGTGACGGAGTCAACCAAGAACTCGTCTCCGGGGAGATCACGGCATAAGCCGTAAAGCCATTGCGCAGGGAAGGCCGGGTGTTCTCCGCTGCCCTGTATGCTCGTGTGCAGCCTACTTAGTGCAAACCGCACACGGGACCGCGGGTGCAGCGCGCACCCGGTCTTCCCTGCGCCCTCTCATTTGAGGGCGGGAAGTTGCTGGCAAAGCTCGGGCGCAATGCGTCGCGAGAATTTAAAGTCACGTCGAAATGAATTTGAACGTGCGAAAATCTTCTACGTGTCCCGGACGCGGTGCAGCGCGCAGCGCTGCTCCGCAGAGCCGGGACCCACCCACTTGCGCAAGTGGAGCGATGGGCCCCGGCTCAGCAGCGCACCACGCCGCAAGTGCGGCGCGCTGCGCAGCGTCCGGGGCACGAGATTTAAACCGGCTTCCCCGTATACGGCATCGAGGCCGTCAAGCCGCCGTCGACCGGGATCGCCTGGCCGTTGACGTAGGACGCGTCATCACTCGCAAGGAACAGTCCCATCGCCGCGAGTTCATGCGGCTGGCCGGCGCGCTTCAGCGGATTGAGTTGTCCGATCTTGTCCTGCGTGCCGCGCTCCTTGGCGCGATCGAACACCGGTTTTGTCATTCCCGTTTCGATCAGCCCCGGGCACACCGCATTGATGCGCACGCCGGTGCCGGACAGCGAATAGGCCGTGGTCTGGACCAGGCTGATGACGCCGGCCTTGCTCGCGCCATAGGGATGTCCGCTGGCGCCGGCCTTGAGACCTGCGACGGAAGCGGTGCAGACGATCGAGCCCGACTTCTGCCTGATCATGTGCGGCATCGAATGCTTGATCGCAAGGAACGGTCCGATCAGGTTGATGCGCAGCACCTCCTGCCAATGCTCCACCGTCTGTTCGGGAATCGGAACCAGCCCGCCGCTGACGCCGGCATTGGCCCAGATCGCATCGAGCTTGCCGTATTTCGAGACCGCCTTGTCGATGAAGGCCTTCACGTCGGCTTCCGATCCCGCATCCGCCATCACGGCTTCGACAATGCCGCCGGCGTCACTGACGAGCTTTGCGGTTTCCTTCGCCGCTTCGCTGTGATCGACCGCAATCAGCTTTGCGCCTTCCCTGGTGAACAACAAGGAGGCTGCGCGTCCGATGCCGCTGCCTGCGCCGGTGATGATGACGGATTTGCCTTCGAGGCGGCCCATGAAGTTTCTCCCTGGAGTATACAAGGTCGGCGTCTGCCGCCTTGCGGAATTTCAAACAAGTTTTCAAACGCTCAAGAACGTCGAAGTGACTTGAGGCGGTGCGTGCTCTGACGTACAGCGTCATCGAATGCTATTGCAAACACTATTGAAGGGCTTTGGCGATGTCCAATCCAGGCAAACCGAATGAGGTCACGACGCGCTGGTGGTGGGTGCGGCATGCGCCGGTCCGCGAGGACGGCGGCTGCATCTACGGGCAGAAGGATCTGGGTTGCGACACCAGCGATCGCGTGGTGTTCGACGCGGTCGGAAAAATCCTGCCGCGCAATGCGGTCTGGTATGCAAGCAATCTGAAGCGCACGCATCAGACCGCAGCCGCGATCTGGGCTGCCGGCTTTCCCAAGCCCGCTGACATGCCGCACGAGAAGGCGTTTGCCGAACAGCATCTCGGCGAATGGCAGGGCATGAATCGCGCGGCGTTTCTGGCGAGGCAACCCGCCGGCAGTCACTGGTTCGCGGCGATCGACGAACCCGCGCCCGGCGGTGAGAGTTTTATGGACCTCTATTACCGCGTCCGCGGCGCGATCGAGCGCATCACGAAGGAGCAGGCGGGCAAGGACGTCATCGTCGCCGCGCATGGCGGAACCATCAAGGCCGCCATTGGTCTTGCGTTGGGCGGTCAACCCGACAAGGGCCTCGCCTTTGATGTCGACAATGTATCGGTGACGCGGCTCGATCACATCGCAACTGGAAGCCATTCGATCTGGCGGCTTCCGATGGTCAACCAGCAGCCATGGATCGCCGACCCTTCGCACAATGCGATGCATCAGCCGGCGGGGCCGGAGGTCGTTCCGCCCGCGACGAAGCTTGCTTGAGCGTTGTCGAACACCGCAAAGGCTGCTTAGTTTGAATCTGAAAAACGACAACCGGTGTAATGCCGGATCAACAACTGGGAGAGAGACATGAGCTTGTTCGACATGAAGGGCAAAGTCGCCGTCATCACCGGCTCCACGCGCGGCATCGGCCTTGCCATCGCCGAGCGGATGGCCGAGCACGGCGCCAAGGTCGTGATCTCCTCGCGCAAGCAGGATGTCTGCGACCAGGTCACCAAATCGATCAACGAGAAATTCGGCAAGGGCACGGCGGTCTCGATCGCGGCGAATATTTCGAGCAAGGAAAACCTGCAAAACCTCGTCGATGAATCCAACCGCGCCTTCGGCAAGATCGACGTGCTGGTCTGCAACGCCGCGTCCAACCCTTACTATGGTCCGCTCGGCGGCATCTCCGACGATCAGTTCCGCAAGATCCTGGACAACAACATCGTCGCCAACAACTGGCTGATCAACATGGTCGTGCCGCAGATGATCGAGCGCAAGGACGGCTCGATCATCATCGTGTCTTCGATCGGCGGTCTGAAGGGTTCGACCGTGCTCGGCGCCTACGCGATCTCGAAGGCCGCCGACATGCAGCTCGCGCGCAACCTCGCCTGCGAATACGGCAAGCACAACATCCGTGTGAACTGCATCGCGCCCGGCCTGATCAAGACCGATTTTGCCAAGGCGCTGTGGGACAATCCCGATACCCTGAAAGCCTCGACCGCGCGCTCGCCGCTGCTCCGCATCGGCACCCCCGACGAGATCGCCGGCGCCGCCGTCTTCATGGGATCGGCCGCCGGCGACTTCATGACCGGCCAGACCATCGTGATCGATGGCGGAGCTACGATTAGTTGAGATCGAAGCTGGGCATGCCACGCACTCAACTGTCATCACCCGCGAAAGCGGGTGATCCAGTATTCCAGAGGCGTGAGTGATTCAGCCGAGAAGCCGCAGCGTACTGGGTCACCCGCCCCCCGTGCGCAATTGCGCACTAGGGCGGGTGACGACAGCAATCGTCACTCCACCGCCGCGTACACCAGGTTCCGCAACATCGTGCGGATGTATTCCCGCTGGCCCGGGCCCTGCATCATGAACACCGCGAACAGGTCCTCCTTCGGATCGATCCAGAAGAACGTCCCGGCCATCCCGCTCCAGAAGAAGTTGCCGCGCGAGCCCGGGAACGGCGCCATGCCGTCATGGGTGCGGACGGCGAAGCCGAGGCCAAAGCCGTGACCGGCCGGCATCAGGGGCGAGTTGACCTTGACTGACGGAGCGAGGTGATCGGACGCCATCAGTTCCAGCGTCTTGCGGCTGACGATCCTGACGCCATCCAGCGTGCCGCCGCTCAGCAGCATCTGGCTGAAGCGGGCATAGTCCATCGTGGTCGAGACCAGCCCGCCGCCGCCGGATTCCATCACCGGCTTCTCGAGCATGTTGAAGAGCTGGACCTTGTCGCCGTTCCAGGGATCGGTCGGGAACGCCTCGGCCAGCCGGCCGGCATTTTCCTCCGCGGTGTGGAACGCGGTCTCGGCCATCTGCAGCGGCGCCAGGATCCGTTCGGTCAGGAAGGCGCCGAGCGACTTGCCGGAGACGACTTCGATGATGCGGCCGAGGATGTCGGTGGAGCGGCTGTAATTCCATTCCGCCCCGGGCTGGCAGATCAGCGGCATGCTCGCGACCATCACCGCATGTTCGGCATTGGTGATCTTGCGGCTGCGCAGCCGCGATTGCTGATAGAGCTGTTGCACCAGTCCGTTGCCGGTATGGTCGTAAGTGATACCGGAAGTGTGGCGCAGCAGGTCCTGCACCGTCATCTGCCGCTTCAGCGGCACCAGCTCGAGCTGGCCGTTGTGCTCGACGCCGACCTTCTGACCGGCGAATTCCGGGATGAATTTCGCGACGGGATCGCTGAGCAGGAAGTGGCCGTCCTCGATCAGCATCATGATGCCGATGGAGACGATCGGCTTGGTCATCGAGAAGATGCGGAAGATGCTGTCCTTCGCCATCGGCGCGGAAGAAGCGGGCGCCTGCCGGCCGATCGCGTCGAACCAGCCGATCTGGCCGCGGCGGGCCACCAGCACGGTCGCACCCGGCAGGGTTCCCTTGTCGACCTCGCGCTTGAAGGCGTCCGACATGCGTTGCAGGCGGGCGGTGGACAACCCGATCTGTTCCGGCTTGGCGTGGGGGAGGGACGGGGTCTGCGGGGCGGCGGTGTGCTTAGGGGCGGTCTGCGCGTTCATGGTCTCTCCCATTGCTCTTGGCTCTTGTTGTTGTGGGAGCAAGTTTGGCGCAGAACCCTTGACTTGAACAGGGCGGTTACCGATTTCCAGAGGGCTGCTCGCGGCTTCGCCCTTGCAATCGGGGCATCGCCTATGCTTGAAACGGGCCGAAACCGGCGGCGACGCATGGTTTGCGTAGGGGTGTAGCTCAGTTGGTAGAGTACCGGTCTCCAAAACCGGTTGTCGCAGGTTCGAGCCCTGCCGCCCCTGCCAGCTAAATCAAGGACTTAGATCAAAGGCTTGGGTGGGTTTCCTGCCGCCGTCCGGAACTAACCGAAGAACCCCACGACAACAGCCATGTCCGAAGTCGCGGGCGCCACGCCGCGCAGATTCGCGTCGATCACGCGCCGGCAGGCATCGATGGTGACGATGTCGCCGAGATCGTTGGCCGCATCGAGAACGCTCCAGGCGATGTCACCTGCAGGTCCGTCCTGGCCGGTCTGGGGTTGGCTGAGCAGCGACATCGTCACCTCATGGTCCATCAAGGGGACGGTCAGGATGGCGGGGAGCCTTTAAGAACCCGATCGCCCGCTGATTCGGATTTGACGGGCGCCCGCTACCTGCGGTTAACCAACGGCCTTCGGTCCGGCCGAGGCGTTTCCGCCGGCCCGGGGCCTTCCGCGGCCGGCGCATACCTTGACCTTTTGCCCGACTGGCAGTAGATACCCGCCACCTGCTGCCGGCCCGTTATGCGGATATCCGGCGCGGCTTTGAAATCCCCCGAACAATCGAGCCCGCTTGGCGGCTCATCCTTCGAGAGAGGGCTGGGCGCTAGAGGGCTGTTCGGATTCGCTTAAATTCAGAAATTCGTCTCAAAGGACGCGGTACCCAACGATGGCTATCAGCCCGTTCAAGTTCCTGCAGGAAGTGCGTTCGGAGACCGCCAAGGTCACCTGGCCGACCCGGCGCGAAGTGACCATCACCACCATCATGGTGTTCATCATGGTGGCGCTGTCTTCGATCTTCTTCTTCGCTGCGGATATGATCATCCGCTATCTCATTACCTTCCTGCTGGGCGTCCACTGATGAGCACCGGAACCCAAACGATGGACAAGCGCTGGTACATTGTTCACGCGTATTCGAACTTCGAGAAGAAGGTCGCGGAATCGATCCGCGAACAGTCCAAGCAGCGCGGGCTCGAGGACCTGTTCGAACTGGTGCTGGTGCCGACCGAAAAGGTCACCGAGGTGCGCCGCGGCCGCAAGATCGACGCCGAGCGCAAGTTCTTCCCCGGCTACGTGCTGGTGAAGATGAAGCTGACCGACGAGGCGTTCCATCTCATCAAGAACACGCCCAAGGTGACCGGCTTCCTGGGCGCCGAAAACAAGCCGATGCCGATCTCGGAGTCCGAGGCGATGCGGATCCTGCACCAGGTGCAGGAAGGCGTCGAACGTCCCAAGGCGTCGGTGTCGTTCGAAATCGGCGAGAATGTCCGCGTGGCCGATGGGCCGTTCGCGTCGTTCTCCGGCGTGGTCGAGGAAATTGACGAGGCACGCAGCCGCGTGAAGGTCGCAGTGTCGATCTTCGGCCGCGCGACGCCCGTCGAACTGGAATTCGGTCAGGTCGAGAAGGTCTGATCGTCTTGACCTCTTCCCGCATGCGGGGAGAGGGAAAAGTGCCGTGGGAGGAGATGGGTGATCGCCAGTCATCCGTTGAACCGCACCACGGTCCTGTGAAGCTTCCGGATGATCCGGAGCAACATGAGGAGTGACGTATGGCAAAGAAAGTGACCGGATACCTGAAATTGCAGGTGCCGGCGGGTGCTGCGAATCCTTCGCCCCCGATCGGTCCCGCGCTTGGTCAGCGCGGTCTCAACATCATGGAATTCTGCAAGGCGTTCAACGCCCAGACGCAGAAGGAAGAAAAGAACACTCCGATTCCGGTGGTGATCACGATCTACGCCGATCGTTCGTTCACCTTCGAGATGAAGACCCCGCCGATGTCCTTCTTCCTCAAGCAGGCCGCCAAGATCCAGTCCGGTTCGAAAGCCCCGGGCCGCGACAAGGCAGGCTCGGTGACCAAAGCGCAGGTGCGCGAGATCGCCGAGAAGAAGATGAAGGATCTCAATTGCGATTCCGTCGAGTCGGCCATGAAGATGGTCGAGGGCTCCGCCCGTTCGATGGGTCTGGAAGTTGCGGGGTAACGGACCATGGCAATCGGAAAACGTTTGAAGAAGGCCCGCGAGGGCGTCGACCGCGAGAAGCTCTATCCGCTCGCGGACGCCATCAAGATGGTCAAGGAACGCGCCAAGTCGAAGTTCGACGAGACGATCGAGATCGCGATCAATCTCGGCGTCGATCCGCGTCACGCCGACCAGATGGTTCGCGGCGTGGTGACCCTGCCGAACGGCACCGGCCGCACGCTGCGCGTCGGCGTGTTCGCGCGCGGCGCCAAGGCGGAAGAAGCCAAGGCTGCGGGTGCTGACGTCGTCGGCGCCGAAGACCTGGTCGAGAAGGTGCAGGGCGGTGCGATCGACTTCGATCGTTGTATCGCCACCCCCGACATGATGCCGCTGGTCGGCCGCCTCGGTAAGGTGCTCGGCCCGCGCGGCATGATGCCGAACCCGAAGATCGGCACCGTGACGATGGACGTCGCCACCGCCGTGAAGGGCGCCAAGGGCGGCTCGGTCGAGTTCCGCGTCGAGAAGGCCGGCATCGTGCAGGCCGGCATCGGCAAGGCCTCGTTCACCGAAGAAAAGCTGGTGCAGAACGTCAAGGCGCTCGCGGATGCGGTCTCCAAGGCGAAACCCGCCGGCTCCAAGGGCACCTATATCCAGCGCGTGGCGGTCTCCTCCACCATGGGCCCGGGCGTCAAGGTCGAGCCGGGCACGCTGCTCGGTTAAGGTCTTGGGGCACGGATGAGAAAACAGGGCGGAATCGGGTGACCGGTTCCGCCCTTTGCTTTGCGACAGGGAAAGAACAACAACATGCCCGAGAAGGTCCTGGTCTATTCGCGCTTCCCGAAAGCCCTGATGGTGCGGATCGGTGAGCGCTACGAATTGCTGGATGCCGCGGGCAAGCCGCCGAACGAGACGTTCTCGGCCGAACAGCTCTCCGGTATTCGCGCGATGATCACGGCAGGCGGGACACCGCTCAGCGCCAACACGATGGACCAGATGCCGAAACTGGCCGCCATCGTCTGTTACGGCACCGGGTATGACGGCGTCGATCTCGCAGCGGTCGCCAAGCGCAAGATTGTGCTCGGCCACAGCCCGGGTGCGAATGCCACTTCCGTGGCCGACATTGCGGTGACGCTGATGCTGGCCGCGACCCGGCGCTTGCTGGCGGCCGACGATTACGTGCGCAGCGGAAGCTGGGCCGGCGCAAAACCGTCGCCGATGATGCGTCCACAAGCCGGCATGCCCGGCCGCAGGATCGGCGTCTACGGCATGGGGGAGATCGGCCGCAAGATCGCCGCGCGTGTCGCAGCCTTCGAGACCGAAGTGGGCTATTTCAGCCGCAGCCAGCACGACGTGCCGTATCGATATTTTCCGACGCTCGAGGCGCTCGCGGAATGGTGCAGCGTGCTCATGATCGCCGTTCGTGCCGGCAGCGACACCCACCATGCGGTCGATGCCAATATCCTGAACAGGCTGGGCAAGGACGGCTACGTCGTCAACATCGCGCGGGGTTCGGTGATCGATCAGCAGGCGCTGGTCGCGGCGCTGACCGACCAGACCATCGCCGGCGCCGGCCTCGACGTCTACGCCAGGGAGCCGCACGCGCCGGACGCGCTGACGGCACTGCCGAACGTCGTGCTGTCTCCGCATATCGGCGGCCACACGCTGGAATCGCATGTGGCGATGCAGGACTGTGTGATGGCCAATCTCGAGGCCTATTTCGCCGGCAAGTTGCTGCCTTACGCGGTCAAGCTCGGTTGATTGCCAGCCGCTGGCAACGCCTGGACGGACGGGAACTGTGCCGGGAAGGGGCGTTTCCCCATTTGTGGCAGCGGCCTGAATTTTGCCCTTGGCAAGACGGGCGAGAATCGGTAAAGAACGGCTTCCGGGCGTGCTGGCCGTTGCTGGCACGTCTGTGCTCGCATTCCGAAAACCCGATACGGTAGGAGATCATTCCTTTCAGGACATCCGCCATGGATTGCTCGAAAGGAAGGAAAACTCATCGTCAGGCTGGAATGCGGCAGGGGGCGTCCGGCTTGCCGGATAACCTCGATCCTGTCCAAGACTGCAGGCGCCCAAGTTGAGATGCAAGTCTCTTCAACGGCTTAATCGCATAGCCTGCACAGACGGGTGAAGACCGGATTTTGCTTCGCGTCGCGTCATGCGGCGTGTGGGCCGATTTGGTTCGAACCTCGACACCCCGCGCCATCTGGTTCGGGAGGGCAGGCTTTTCAATGTCGTCTTGCCCGACGTGTCCGAAGGACTGGTGTCTTGAGGTCAGGTTTTGGGTGAGACGGTGGGTGCAACCCGGCGGTCTCGCCTCACGCGAAGGCCGCCAACCGGAGAGAGCTTGCTGTGGAAAGAGCGGCAAAAAAGGACGCGGTTGAGGCGCTGAACGGGGTCTTCAAGACCACCAGCGTTGCAGTCGTCGCCCACTATTCCGGCCTCACCGTGGCCCAGATGCAGAAGCTGCGCATGCAGATGAAGCAGGCGGGTGCGTCGGTGAAGGTCTCGAAGAACCGTCTCGCCAAAATTGCTCTTGAAGGCACGGATGTCGTTGCCATCGGTTCCCTGCTGAAGGGACCGACCGTGATCGCCACTTCAGACGATCCGGTAGCGGCGCCGAAGGTTGCCATCGAATTCGCCAAGACGAACGAGCAGTTCGTCATTCTCGGCGGCTCGATGGGTAAAACCGTCCTGGATGTTAACGGCGTGAAGGCTCTTGCCTCGCTGCCGTCACTCGATGAACTGCGCGCAAAGCTTGTCGGCCTCCTAGTGGCGCCGGCGACCAAGATCGCTCAGCTCTCGACTGCGCCCGCGGCCAAGCTCGCTCGCGTCGTCCAGGCCTATGCCTCAAAGAGCGAAGCGGCCTGACCCTTCGCAAATCAAACCTGGTTCGAACCAATACGTTTAAGGAAACAGATCAATGGCTGACTTACAGAAAATCGTCGACGACCTCTCGAGCCTGACCGTGCTCGAAGCTGCCGAGCTCGCAAAGCTCCTTGAAGAAAAGTGGGGCGTGTCCGCCGCTGCCGCCGTTGCGGTTGCCGGTCCGGCCGGTGGTGGCGCTGCCGCCGCTCCCGCTGAAGAAAAGACCGACTTCACGGTCGTGCTCGCCGCCGCCGGCGAGAAGAAGATCGAAGTCATCAAGGAAGTCCGCGCCATCACCGGCCTGGGCCTCAAGGAAGCCAAGGACCTCGTCGAAGGCGCGCCGAAGCCGGTCAAGGAAGGCGTCAACAAGGACGAAGCCGAGAAGATCAAGGCCCAGCTCGAAAAGGCCGGCGCCAAGGTTGAACTCAAGTAACGCAAGTTACTTGGGACAAGGTCCCGGGCGGGGCGCAGCTGCACCCGGAATCGATGCAAAAGTCGTGCTATGGGACAACCGGACGCACGGCGTACACAAAAATGTGTGGGGATTCGCGGGGTTAACCCTCGAATCTCCACTATTGTCATCCCATATCGGGCTGGCAGCAGGAAAATACGGTAGGCGGCGGGAACGGCAGGGTTCTCGGCGTAAGCCGTTGGGAGACAGTCAAATTTCGGGCTTTTTCAGTCCGTGAAGCGATGGTTGGACGGGCGAGGTGCAGTCATGCGCCTTGCGCGTCGTTTTGCGTTTTGAAGGTCTGGAGAACGGATTTGGGACTTAATTCCTGAATTTGGGCTTGGTTCCGGCGAAGCGATTCGAAAATTCAACCCGGGGGCGATGGCAGTCGCGCTTCGGAAGGTTCGTCCATCAAGGGCGACGAAAATGAGAGGCCACGATGGCGCAGCAGACATTCACCGGTCGCAAACGCATCCGCAAGTTTTTTGGACACATCAAGGAAGTCGCCGAGATGCCGAACCTCATCGAGGTTCAGAAGGCGTCCTATGACCAGTTCCTGATGGTCGATGAGCCGGTCGGCGGCCGTCTGGACGAGGGCCTGCAGGCGGTCTTCCGTTCGGTGTTCCCGATCTCGGATTTCTCCGGCACCTCGATGCTGGAGTTCGTCCGCTATGAATTCGAGCCGCCGAAATACGACGTCGACGAGTGCCGTCAGCGCGGCATGACCTATGCGGCGCCGCTGAAGGTGACGCTGCGCCTGATCGTGTTCGATATCGACGAGGAAACCGGCGCCAAGTCGGTCAAGGACATCAAGGAGCAGGACGTCTACATGGGCGATATCCCGCTCATGACCATGAACGGCACCTTCGTCGTCAACGGCACCGAGCGCGTCATCGTCTCCCAGATGCACCGCTCCCCGGGCGTGTTCTTCGACCACGACAAGGGCAAGACCCATTCGTCCGGCAAGCTGCTGTTTGCCGCTCGCGTGATTCCGTACCGCGGTTCCTGGCTGGACATCGAGTTCGACGCCAAGGACATCGTGTTCGCGCGCATCGATCGCCGCCGCAAGATCCCCGTGACCTCGCTGATGTATGCGCTTGGTCTCGACGGCGAGACGATCCTGTCCACCTTCTACAAGAAGATCAATTACAAGCGCGCCAAGGAAGGCTGGCGCGTGCCGTTCGACGCCACCCGTTTCCGTGGCTACTCGACCATCAACGACCTGATCGACGCCGACACCGGCAAGGTCGTGCTCGAGGCCGGCAAGAAGCTGACCGTGCGCAGCGCGCGCCAGATGCAGGAAAAGGGCCTCAAGGCGCTCCGTCTGTCGGACGAAGAGCTGATCGGCAACTATCTGGCCGAAGACCTCGTCAATCCGAAGACCGGTGAAATCTACGCCGAAGCCGGCGAGGAACTGACCGAGAAGTCGCTGAAGGCGCTCAACGAGCAGGGCTACAAGGAACTGCCGCTGCTCGACATCGACCACGTCAATGTCGGCGCCTACATCCGCAACACGCTGCACGCCGACAAGAACATGACGCGTGAAGACGCGCTGTTCGACATCTACCGCGTGATGCGTCCCGGCGAGCCGCCGACCATCGACTCGGCGCAGACCATGTTCCAGTCGCTGTTCTTCGACAGTGAGCGCTACGACCTGTCCGCGGTCGGCCGCGTCAAGATGAACATGCGCCTCGAGCTCGACGCGCCCGACACCCACCGCACGCTGCGCAAG
The DNA here is from genome assembly GCF_018130165.1 of Bradyrhizobium sp. JYMT SZCCT0180. GTDB lineage: Bacteria > Pseudomonadota > Alphaproteobacteria > Rhizobiales > Xanthobacteraceae > Bradyrhizobium. The sequence goes on from NZ_JAFCLZ010000015.1 coordinate 81,595, forward strand.
GAAGACATCCTGGCCGTCATCAAGACGCTGGTCGACCTGCGCGACGGCAAGGGCGAGATCGACGACATCGACCATCTCGGCAACCGCCGGGTGCGTTCGGTCGGCGAATTGATGGAAAACCAGTACCGCATCGGCCTCCTGCGCATGGAGCGCGCGATCAAGGAGCGCATGTCCAGTGTCGATATCGACACCGTGATGCCGCAGGACCTGATCAACGCCAAGCCGGCGGCTGCCGCGGTGCGCGAGTTCTTCGGCTCCTCGCAGCTGTCGCAGTTCATGGACCAGACCAACCCGCTGTCGGAGATCACCCACAAGCGCCGTCTCTCGGCGCTTGGACCGGGCGGTCTGACCCGCGAGCGCGCCGGCTTCGAAGTGCGCGACGTGCATCCGACGCATTACGGCCGTATCTGCCCGATTGAGACGCCGGAAGGCCCGAACATCGGTCTGATCAACTCGCTGGCGACCTTTGCGCGCGTCAACAAGTACGGCTTCGTCGAAACGCCTTACCGCAAGGTCAAGGACGGCCGCGTCACCGAGGAGGTCGTGTACCTCTCGGCGATGGAAGAGGGCCGTTATCGCGTCGCGCAAGCCAACGTGCCGCTCGACGCCAAGGGCCGCTTCACCGAAGACCTGATCATCTGCCGGCACGCCGGCGAAGTGCTGCCGATCACGCCGGACAAGGTCGACTACATGGACGTGTCGCCGAAACAGCTGGTTTCGGTTGCCGCGGCCCTGATCCCGTTCCTCGAGAACGACGACGCCAACCGCGCGCTGATGGGCTCGAACATGCAGCGCCAGGCGGTGCCGCTGGTTCGCGCCGAGGCGCCGTTCGTCGGCACCGGCATGGAAGGCGTGGTTGCGCGTGACTCCGGTGCTGCGATCGCGGCCCGCCGTTCCGGCGTGATCGACCAGATCGACGCCACCCGCGTCGTTATCCGCGCCACCGAGGATCTCGATCCCACCAAGTCGGGCGTCGATATCTACCGGCTGATGAAGTACCAGCGCTCCAACCAGTCGACCTGCATCAACCAGCGTCCGCTGGTGAAGGTCGGCGATATCGTCAAGAAGGGCGACATCATCGCCGACGGTCCCTCGACCGATCTCGGCGAACTCGCGCTCGGCCGCAACGTGCTGGTCGCGTTCATGCCGTGGAATGGCTACAACTTCGAAGACTCGATCCTGCTCTCCGAGCGGATCGTGAAGGACGACGTCTTCACCTCGATCCACATCGAGGAATTCGAGGTGATGGCCCGCGACACCAAGCTTGGTCCGGAGGAAATCACCCGCGACATTCCGAACGTTTCGGAAGAAGCGCTGAAGAACCTCGACGAAGCCGGTATCGTCTACATCGGCGCCGAAGTCCGCGCCGGCGACATCCTGGTCGGCAAGATCACGCCGAAGGGCGAAAGCCCGATGACGCCGGAAGAAAAGCTGCTGCGCGCCATCTTCGGCGAAAAGGCGTCCGACGTTCGCGACACCTCGCTCCGCGTGCCCCCGGGCGTGCAGGGCACGATCGTCGAAGTGCGCGTGTTCAACCGTCACGGCGTCGACAAGGACGAGCGTGCGCTGGCGATCGAACGGGAAGAGATCGAGCGTCTGGCCAAGGACCGCGACGACGAGCAGGCGATTCTCGACCGTAACGTCTACGGCCGTCTGGCGGAGCTTCTGGAAAACCGCCAGGGCATCGCCGGTCCGAAGGGCTTCAAGAAGGACACCAAGATCACCCGTGCGGTGCTCGACGAGCATCCGCGCTCGCAGTGGTGGCTGTTCGCGTCGCCCAACGACAAGCTGATGGCTGAAATCGAGGCGATGCGGAAGCAGTACGACGAATCGAAGAAGGGCCTTGAACAGCGCTTCCTCGACAAGGTCGAGAAGCTGCAGCGTGGCGACGAATTGCCGCCCGGCGTGATGAAGATGGTCAAGGTCTTCGTCGCGGTGAAGCGCAAGATCCAGCCCGGCGACAAGATGGCCGGCCGTCACGGCAACAAGGGCGTGGTGTCCAAGATCGTTCCGATCGAGGACATGCCGTTCCTCGAGGACGGCACCCATGCCGACATCGTGCTCAATCCGCTGGGCGTGCCCTCGCGCATGAACGTCGGTCAGATTCTGGAGACGCATCTCGGCTGGGCCTGCGCCGGCCTCGGCAAGCGCATCGGCCAGACCATCGACAGCTATTATCAGAAGCAGGATCTCAAGCCGCTGCGCGAGACCCTGAAGAAGATCTATGGCGACGATGAAACCATCAAGACGATGAACGATGGCGAGTTGATGGAGCTTGGCAAGAACCTGAGCCACGGCGTGCCGATCGCAACGCCGGTGTTCGACGGCGCCAAGGAAGCCGACATCGAGGAGATGCTGAAGCTCGCGGGCTTCGACGCCTCGGGCCAGTCGACCGTCTATGACGGCCGGACCGGCGACGCCTTCGACCGCAAGGTGACGGTGGGCTACATCTACATGCTCAAGCTGCACCATCTCGTGGACGACAAGATCCACGCGCGTTCGATCGGACCGTACTCGCTCGTTACCCAGCAGCCGCTGGGCGGCAAGGCGCAGTTCGGTGGCCAGCGTTTCGGCGAAATGGAGGTCTGGGCGCTCGAAGCGTACGGCGCCGCCTACACGCTGCAGGAAATGCTGACCGTGAAGTCGGACGACGTCGCCGGCCGTACCAAGGTGTACGAGGCGATCGTACGCGGCGATGACACGTTCGAGGCGGGTATCCCGGAATCGTTCAACGTGCTGGTCAAGGAAATGCGCTCGCTCGGCCTCAACGTCGACCTGCACAATTCCAAGATCGGCCCGGCCACAACGTCCGAGGCGGCAGAGTAACGCTTACGAATTCATGTCCGGCGCATGCGGGCGAAGCCAGGTCTTCGCTCAGATGTGCCGGGCATTCGCACTCCGCTCGGACGTTGAGCAGGGCGCGCGCTGACAAAGAGTTTCGAATTTGCTGCCGGTGACGATCGGCACGCGAGGAGAAGACGATGAACCAAGAAATTATGAATCTCTTCAATCCGACGACGCCGGCTCAGGTCTTCGACCAGATCCGGATTTCGATTGCGTCTCCGGAGAAGATTCTGTCGTGGTCGTATGGCGAAATCAAGAAGCCGGAGACCATCAACTACCGTACCTTCAAGCCCGAGCGCGACGGCCTGTTCTGCGCCCGCATCTTCGGGCCGATCAAGGACTACGAGTGCTTGTGCGGCAAGTACAAGCGGATGAAGTACAAGGGCATCATCTGCGAAAAGTGCTCGGTCGAAGTGACGCTCTCCCGCGTCCGTCGCGAGCGCATGGGCCATATCGAACTGGCAGCGCCGGTTGCGCACATCTGGTTCCTGAAGTCGCTGCCGTCCCGTATCGGCCTTCTGCTCGACATGACACTGAAGGATCTCGAGCGGATTCTGTACTTCGAATATTACGTCGTGCTGGAGCCGGGCCTGACCGCGCTCAAGGACCGTCAGCTCTTGTCGGAAGACGAGTATCTGAAGGCGCAGGACGAATACGGCCAGGACAGCTTCACCGCCATGATCGGCGCCGAAGCGATCCGCGAGCTGCTCAAGGGTCTCGAGCTCGAAAAGCTCGAGCAGTCCCTGCGCGCCGAGATGCAGGAAACTGAATCCGACATCAAGCACAAGAAGCTCGCCAAGCGCCTCAAGATCGTCGAAGCGTTCCGCTATTCCGGCAACAAGCCGGAGTGGATGATCCTGACCGTGGTGCCGGTGATTCCGCCGGACCTGCGTCCGCTGGTGCCGCTCGACGGCGGCCGCTTTGCGACCTCGGATCTCAACGACCTCTATCGCCGCGTCATCAACCGCAACAACCGCCTGAAGCGGCTGATGGAGCTGCGCGCGCCCGACATCATCATCCGCAACGAAAAGCGCATGCTGCAGGAGGCCGTCGACGCTCTGTTCGACAACGGCCGCCGCGGCCGCGTCATCACCGGCGCCAACAAGAGGCCTTTGAAGTCGCTGGCCGACATGCTCAAGGGCAAGCAGGGCCGCTTCCGGCAGAACCTGCTCGGCAAGCGCGTCGACTATTCCGGCCGTTCGGTGATCGTGGTCGGTCCCGAACTGCGGCTGCATCAGTGCGGCCTGCCGAAGAAGATGGCGCTCGAACTGTTCAAGCCGTTCATCTACTCGCGGCTCGACGCCAAGGGTCTGTCCACCACGGTGAAGCAGGCGAAGAAGCTCGTCGAAAAAGAGCGTCCCGAGGTCTGGGACATTCTCGACGAGGTCATCCGCGAGCATCCGGTGCTGCTGAACCGCGCGCCGACGCTGCATCGCCTCGGCATTCAGGCGTTCGAACCCGTCCTGATCGAGGGCAAGGCGATCCAGCTGCATCCCCTGGTCTGCGCCGCGTTCAACGCCGACTTCGACGGCGACCAGATGGCCGTGCACGTTCCGCTGTCGCTTGAAGCGCAGCTGGAAGCGCGCGTCCTGATGATGTCGACCAACAACATCCTGCATCCGGCGAACGGCCAGCCGATCATCGTGCCGTCGCAGGACATCGTGCTCGGCCTCTATTACGTGTCGATCATGCGCGAAGGCCTGCCCGGCGAGGGCAAGATCTTCGGCGAGATGGCCGAACTCGAGCACGCCCTGCATTCGAAGGTCATCCACCTCCACACCAAGATCAAGTACCGGTGGGAAGGCATCGACGAGACCGGCAAGGTGTCCAAGCGCTGGATCGAAACCACCGCGGGCCGCGTCATGCTCGGCAATTTGCTGCCGAGCTCGGCGAAGATTTCGTACGACATCATCAACAAGCTGATGACCAAGCGCGAAATCTCCGGCGTCATCGACCAGGTCTACCGCCACTGCGGTCAGAAGGAGACGGTGATCTTCTGCGACCGCATCATGGCGCTCGGCTTCTACAACGCGTTCAAGGCCGGCATTTCGTTCGGCAAGGACGACATGGTTGTCCCGCACTCCAAGTGGAAGATCGTCGACACCACCCGTACGCTGGCGAAGGATTTCGAGCAGCAGTACAATGACGGCCTGATCACCCATGGCGAGAAGTACAACAAGGTGGTCGACGCATGGTCGAAGGCGACCGAAGAAATCGCCAAGGAGATGATGAAGGAAATCTCCTCGACCAAGAAGAACGCCAAGGGCGCCGACGCCGACATCAACTCGATCTACATGATGGCGCATTCGGGCGCGCGCGGTTCGCCGGCCCAGATGCGTCAGCTCGCCGGTATGCGCGGCCTGATGGCCAAGCCGTCGGGTGAGATCATCGAAACGCCGATCATTTCCAACTTCAAGGAAGGTCTGTCGGTGCTCGAATACTTCAACTCGACCCACGGCGCCCGCAAGGGTCTCGCGGACACCGCGTTGAAGACCGCGAACTCGGGCTACCTGACGCGCCGTCTGGTCGACGTGGCTCAGGACTGCATCATCACGCAGGACGATTGCGGCACCAAGCTCGGCATCAAGATGCGCGCCATCGTCGATGCCGGTACGGTCGTTGCCTCGCTGGCGTCCCGCATTCTCGGCCGCACCGCGGGCGAGGATCTGCGCGATGCTGCGACCAACAAGGTCGTGGTCAAGCGCGGCACGCTGATGGAAGAAATGCATGTCGACGCCATCCAGCAGGCCGGCATCCAGGAAGTGAAGATCCGCTCGGCCCTGACCTGCGAACTGGTCAACGGCATCTGCGGCAAGTGCTACGGCCGCGATCTGGCCCGCGGCACGCCGGTCAACCACGGTGAAGCGGTCGGCGTCATCGCGGCGCAGTCGATCGGTGAACCCGGCACCCAGCTGACGATGCGTACGTTCCACATCGGCGGCGCGGCGCAGATCAACGAGCAGTCGTTCATCGAGTCGAACTTCGACGGCAAGGTGATCATCAAGAACAAGGCCATCGCCAGAAACAGCGAAGGCCATCTGGTCGCGATGGTCCGTAACATGGTGTTTGCCATCACCGATGCCGACGGCACCGAGCGGGCGACCCACCGCATTCAGTACGGTGCGCGCGTGCACGTCGATGAAGGCGACATGGTCAAGCGCGGCCAGCGCATCGCCGAATGGGATCCGTACAGCCGTCCGGTTCTGACCGAAGTCGAGGGCACCATCGGGTTCGAGGATCTGGTCGAAGGCCAGTCGATCTCGGAAACGCTCGACGAGTCCACCGGTATCGCCAAGCGCGTCGTCATCGACTGGCGCGCCTCGCGGGGCGGCGGCGATCTGCGTCCGGCCATCGTGGTCAAGGGCAAGGACGGCAAGGTGCTGAAGCTCGCACGTGGCGGCGATGCCCGCTACATGCTGTCGGTCGACGCCATTCTGTCGGTCGACACCGGCGCAAAGGTGAAGGCCGGCGACATCCTGGCGCGCGTCTCGACCGAGAGCGCCAAGACCCGCGACATCACGGGCGGTTTGCCGCGCGTGGCCGAACTGTTCGAGGCTCGCAAGCCAAAGGATGCGGCGATCATCGCGGAAATCGCGGGCACGATCCGCTTCGGCCGCGACTACAAGAACAAGCGCCGCATCTCGATCGAGCCGATGGACAAGACCGAGGAGACCAGGGAGTACCTGATCCCGAAGGGCAAGCACATCCATCTGCAGGATGGCGATATCGTCGAAAAGGGCGATTTCATCGTCGAAGGCAATCCGGCACCGCACGACATCCTGGCGATCAAGGGCATCGAGGAACTCGCCGCCTATCTGGTCAACGAAATCCAGGAGGTCTACCGGCTGCAGGGCGTGCTCATCAACGACAAGCACATCGAGGTGATTGTCCGTCAGATGCTGCAGAAGGTCGAGATCACCGACCAGGGCGACACCGACATGATCTCGGGCGAGCAGGTCGACAAGATCGAGTTCGACGTGATCAACGCCAAGGCCAAGGAAGAGGGCAAGAAGATCGCCACGGGAACGCCGGTTCTGCTCGGCATCACCAAGGCGAGCCTGCAGACCCGCTCGTTCTTCTCGGCGGCCTCGTTCCAGGAGACCACCCGCGTGCTCACCGAAGCCGCCGTCAACGGCAAGGTGGACCCGCTGGAAGGCCTCAAGGAGAACGTCATTGTCGGCCGGCTGATCCCGGCGGGCACCGGCGCCTCGATGGCCAAGATCCGCGAAGTCGCGGTCAAGCGCGACAAGCTGATTCTCGACGAGCGCGAGAAGCAGGCCGCGATCGTGCCGACCGCTCCGGAAGCGGAACCGCTGGCGCTGCCGCCCGCGGAATAGGGCTTCCGCACGAATACGCTGTAAGAGAAAAGGCCGGCGCAAGCCGGCCTTTTTGCTGCGGCATTGGCGTTCACGTGTCGCTGTGACACCGCCCGGTTCCTTCAAACGGGAGAGGGGAAGCTGGCTGTCCTTTTGTCGACGGGCGTGTCCTGGTGCTTCACCCACAAAGCGGAGGCGTGCTATCAAGAGGTGAATCGTATCCGGGCAACCATTTTCACGGGTTTCCATGAGCGAAATGGATCATTCAGAACGTTTGATCGACCGCATTTACGAGGCGGGGCTCATTCCATCGCTTTGGCCGGCTGTGCTTGGCGAGCTCGGTGCGGCGACCAGCGGTAGCGGTGGGTTTATGTTCGCCGTGCGGGACGGATACGTCAGCGCGGTCAACTCAGTCGAATATGACGAGACCATGCCGCTCTTTCTGAGAGACGGATGGAGTGAACGCGATCCGAATCTGCCGCGCGCCATCGCGCTGAATCACGCGGGCTTCCTCACGGACGGCGATCTTCTCTCGGAAGAGGAGATTGCAACCAACGACGTCTATTGCAATTTTTATCGCAAATACGGCCTCGGCTACCGGGCCGGCACGATCATCCCGATACCGAGCGGCGACTCGATCGCAATCGTCGTGCCGCGGCACCAGGATCTTGGTCCGGTGCCGCGCGAGATCGTCACCTTCCTGGATGGACTGCGGCCGCATCTGGCGCGGGCATCGCTTGCGGCAAACCGCCTTGGCTTCGAGCGCGCACGCGCCCAGGCGGACGCGTTGCAGTCGCTGGGCCTGCCCGGCGCGGTGCTGCGTGCGCGCGGCCAGGTGTTTGCGGCCAACGGCCTGTTCGAAGCCTTGATGCCTTCGCTGTTTGAAGACCGCGCCGAGCGCGTGACAATGACGGATGTGACGGCGGATGCGCTGCTGGCCGAAGCGCTCGCCGCGCGGCCTCCTGGGGATGGCCGGATCATCAAGTCGATACCGGTTGCGGCGACGGCCAATTATCTGCCGATGGTACTGCACGTCATTCCCGTCCGCGGGGCCGCGCGCGACATCTTCACACAAGCGAGCGTGCTGCTTGTGGTGACGCCGGTCGATCGCGCCGCGGTGCCGTCCGCCGAGGTCCTGCAAGGCCTGTTCGACCTGACGCCGGCGGAAGCGCGTGTGGCGCGCGGCATCAGCGAGGCCCGCACGATCGAGGTACTCGCAGGGACGCTTGGTGTCAGCCGCGAAACGGTGCGCACTCAGCTCAAGTCGGTGCTCGCGAAAACCGGCCTTTCGCGGCAGCAGGAACTGATCAGTCTGCTCGCTGGCAAGGCGTTCCCGAAATAACGAAACGTCTGCGGGAATCCGATGGCGTACTCCACGTCTGCGGGAATGAGGTCGGCGTTCCGCTTGCCGCTACCGTGGCTTTCACACACGGCGACTCCCGATCAACCGCCGGCGCCGAAACCCCCGTAAGAGTACGGATTCGGATGAAAAAGCGCGGTTATGACGGGCTCCATGGCGCTTTCCCGCATTGCCGCGATGCGCGGACCTGCTTTGTTCATCTTCCCTTCAGGGTGAAAAGCGCTTTTGCTAAGGAGACTTAAACCGGCTGCACTTTGGGGGCAGGCGGGAACTTGCGGAAAACACATGCTCGATCTTGCAATCGTAGGCGGCGGCCCCGGGGGGCTGATGAGCGCCTGGTATCTGAAAAAGAAGCTCGGCGACCTCTGCCGCATCACGATCTACGAGGCATCCGACCGGGTCGGCGGCAAGATCGTCACGCGCAAATTCGATTCGGCGCCGGCGATGTACGAGGCCGGCGTTGCCGAGATCTATGATTACTCGATGACCGGACCCGATCCGCTGCGCGAGCTGATCCAGCATTTCGGCCTGCAGACGATTCCGATGGACGCCGAGCAGGTGCAGTTCGACGGCGAACTCCTCAACGACGTGCCGGGCATGCGCCGCAAATATGGTGCAAAGACCGCGGCCGCGATCGAGGGCTTTCGCAAGCGCTGCAGCGATATGGTGTCGCCGATCGAATATTACGAAGGCGTCGGCGCCCACGACAACGAGCATCCGTGGGCCTACATGACGGCCGAGGAACTGCTCGAAAAGTTCGTCGACGACGATACCGCCAAGCGCTTCTTCAAGGTGATGGCCCGCTCCGACATCGCGACCGAGCCGCACAACACCAACGGGCTCAACGCGCTGAAGAACTTCGTGATGGATGTCGACGGCTATATCGGGCTGTATTCGATCCAGAACGGCAACGAACAACTGGTCGATTGCCTGCGCAGCGAAGTCACGGCCGATATCCAGCTCAATCACCGGGTGCTCCAGGTCGGCAAGACGTCTTCCGGCCGCTATCAGCTCAACATGATGAACGGCAAGGGACCGGAGACGCGGGACTTCGATCTCGTGGTGATGTGCCTGCCGCATTCCTGGCTCGGCACGATGCGCTGGAACGGCGAAGAGCTGCGCAAGTCGATGGTCAAGCACGTCGCCTATTTCGACCGGCCCGCGCATTATCTGCGGGTCTCGATCCTGTTCGACGAACCGTTCTGGGGCGAGAAGATCCCCGGCGCCTGGTTCATGTCGGAGGCATTCGGTGGCTGCTGCGTCTACAACGAGGGCGCGCGCCATGACGTCGGCAAGCACGGCGTCCTGAACTGGCTGATTGCGGGTTCCGATGCGCTGGCGTTTGCCAATCTCAGCGATCAGGAACTGATCGACGCCGCGCTGAAGTCGCTGCCGGCGTCGCTCGGCAACGCCCGCGACTATTTCAAGGAAGGCAAGATCCATCGCTGGCTGTCGTCGGTGAACGCGCTGCCGGGCGGCTTGCCGGTGCGCGACGTCATGACCAACCACCGGCCCGAGCCGAAGGAACATCCGGGGATCGTCGTGGTCGGCGACTATCTGTTCGACTCCACGCTCAACGGACTGCTCGACTCCTCCGACGCCGCCACCGACATCATCGTCTCCGAGATGATGCGGCTGCGCCGCGCACGCGCGCAGGCGGGCGGACAGCTCTCCGACAAGATCGACCGCGATTATTTCCAGAATTATCGCGGGCTTGGCCCGTACAACGAGGTCTGGAGCCAGTTTACCGACCCGGCCTATCTGACCGACCTGATCAAGATCGTCTGGAACCGGGCGAGGGGCTACAAGCTCCTGATCGCGGGCTCCGCCAGCGGCGAACTGGTCGGCGCGCTGCGCGAGCGCGGCATCGACGCCTGGGGCATCGAAAACAACCGGGCCATCCATGCCCGGACGCCAAAGGCGCTGAAGAAATTCAACAAGCTCGGCTCGATCGTCGATATGCCGTTCAAGGACGGCGAATTCGATTTCGTGTTCGAGACCAGCCTGTGTCACGTCGCGGAGAAGCAGGTGCCGCGCGCGGTGCGCGAACTGAACCGGGTGATCAAGACCGGACTGCTGTTCGGCTCCGTCACGTCGGACACGCCGCCGGCGCTGATCGACCGCTACGATCTGCTGCGCGGGGTGAAGAAGCTCGGCACCTGGTGGGAATGGTCGGAGTTGTTCTTCGGCAACGGATTCGACCTCTCGATGCATCGCCGTGACGTCACCGATGCATTGTGGGCGGCGACGCTTGCCGTCAACAAGGGGCCGGGGCAGTGGTACGCCGACTCCGACAGCCTGCGCTATTCGTTCTTCGACAAGGTGGAGTCCGACGACTGATCGGCGGCCGCCGGTACTCGGATTGTTTGGCAATTGTTTTGCCGAATTCATCCTGATCGCATAGGATCGGCGCGGTAGCGTCCACCGCTATCGCGTTTCGATTTGCGGTCATGCCGGCCGTGCAGCATCGGTTGGTTTTATGGCGCCAAAGCCTCCTTCTCCGGATGATCAGAATCCCGCGCCAGCGGACGATCCTGAGCTTGCGAAGAGGCTCGCGCTCGAGGCTGTCGCCACTGGCAAGCCGGCCGGCGTGCCCGCCGCCGATGACGGCAAAGACAAAAAGGCCAAGAAGGACGAGGACGAGGACGACGACGAGGTGGAGCTTGACGACGATGATGACGAGGACCTCGTCGTCTTCACCGCGAAGGAAGCCGCCGGCGCGATGGCGACGGTCTACGGTTTCGTCAAGCCGTATCTTGGCAATTACAGGAAGCCATTGGCGATCGTCACCTTCGGCGTGCTGGTCGAGACGCTGTTCAACGTCATCATGCCGCTCAGCCTGAAGTTCCTGATCGACGACGCGCTCGGCGAAGAGGATTTCCAGGCGCTGTACAAGATCCTCGGCGTGCTCGCGGTCGCCGGCATCATCACCTCGATCGTCGCGATCTGGTATGAGCGCTGGGATGCGCGGCTGGCAGCCGGCATCATATCCGATGTCCGGACGCGGTTGTTCGAGCATGTCCAGAGCTTGCCGGCGGGCTATTTCGCCCGCACCAAGCGTGGCGAAATTCTCTCGCGCTTCTCGATCGATCTCTCGGCGTTCGAGGGGGCTGTCAAGACCTTTGCCAACAGCGCGGCGCTGCCCTTCCTGGAGCTGATCGCCGGCATCATCCTGATGCTGTTCCTGAACTGGCAGCTCGCGGCCGTCGCGCTTCTGGTGTTTCCGATCACACTGATCGGCCCGCGGATTCTGACGCCAAAGGCGGTGCAGGCCAATTACGAGCAGAAGCTGAACGAATCGGCGCTGCTCGGCACGGTGCAGGAAAACGTCGCGGCCCAGGCGGTGGTGAAAGCGTTCAGCCTGCAGCGCCGCGCGTTCGGCTGGTTCTCCCTGCGCAACCAGGATGTGCGCATCAAGACCGCGTCCGCGGTGTTCCTGTCGACCATGGTGGAACGCACCGTCACCATCTCGGTGCTGTTGCTGCATCTCGTGGTGCTCGCGATCGGCGCCTATCTCGCCACCACGGGCCAGATCACCATCGGCACCTTCGTGACCTTCGAGAGCGCGTTCTGGGAGGTGTCCTACAACATCGCCCATCTGATGCATTTCATTCCGGTGTCGATCCAGGCGGCCGCATCGGTGCGGCATATGCAGGAACTGCTGGACGAGCCGACCCGCGGCGCCGACCGCCCCGGCGCGCCCGATCTGCCGCGCATCACCAACGACATCACCTTCGATCGCGTGACCTTCCAATACGAGGGCAGCGAGACCCCGGTGCTCGACAATCTCAGCCTCAAGCTCAATGCCGGCAAGCGCATTGCCATTGTCGGACCCAGCGGCTCCGGCAAGAGCACGCTGCTCAACCTGGTCCTGCGGCTCTACCAGCCCGACGAGGGGCGCCTGACCATCGACGGCGTCGACGTCCGCCGCGTCACCCTGGAATCGCTGCGCGGGAGCATGGCGGTCGTGTTCCAGGAGAACATGCTGTTCAACATGTCGATCCGCGAAAACATCCGGCTCGGCAAGGAAGGCGCGAGCGACGAAGAGGTCGAGGAGGCCGCCAAGAAGGCCGAGATCCACCAGTACATCATGAGCCTGCCGCAGAAGTACGACACGCCGGTCGGCGAACGCGGCGACACGTTGTCGGGCGGCCAGCGTCAGCGCATCGCGATCGCGCGCGCCGTCATCCGCAACCCGTCCGTCCTGCTGCTGGACGAAGCAACGTCCGCGCTCGACCAGACCACGGAAGCTGCGATCAATCGCACGCTGCTGAAGGTCGCGGAGGGACGCACCATGATCTGGTCGACGCACCGCCTGACGTCGGTGGTCGAGATGGACGAGATCATCGTGATTTCAAACGGCAAGGCGATCGAGCGCGGCTCGCACGCGGAGCTGCTTGCCCGCAATGGCGCCTACCGCAAGCTCTGGGACGACCAGGGCCACAGGCCGCACAATGCGGCCGGTCAGGCCGACGACGACAATGAAGACGACGATGATGATGAGGACGAGGACGACGAGGAGGAGTGAGCGTGGGTTTTTGCTTCCGCGCTGATTGCCTTGCGTAGCCGTCGCAAATTGCCTTCGCCAAACCACGCCAGGAACCGCGCCAGGCGTTGTGCGCGCCAGTAGATGCCGCGGTCCAGCGTGACCTTGCGGAAGCTGAAGGCCTTCGCCATCGACCAGGCGTCGCAGGCCTGCTTGACCGGATCTTCGTAATACGACGCGATCTTGGCCTCGTTCATGCCCTCGGTCGCCAGCCAGGCGGGAATATGGACGTTGCAGAGCTGGGTGACGTCAGTGAGTACCTTGTCGGTGCCGGTGCCCGTGACGGGGCAGGTGGTCGCGAAGGCGTCGCCGACCAGGACGATGCCGGGCTGCCGATAGCCTGTGCTGACGTGGAGATCCGCCGGCCTGATCTTGACGTCGCCTGACACGGTATACTCGCCGGTGATGCGGCGCAGCCGCGGCAGCGCGGCATTCAAGGTCTCGACCGGCCTTTGCCGCATCTCGCGCAGCCAGGGATCGTCGGCCTCGCGATAGGCGAACAGATTGGCCCGCATTTTGGTGCCGACCGGAAACAGCGTCAGATAGGGGATACGGCCGCTCGGCCGTTCCGAGAAATACGTCAGCGCGGGAAATTCGAAAGCGGCGCGACCGGCGGGCGCAAGGTCGAATCCGATCGAGATCGAGTGACACGCGCTGATGATCTGGCGTTCGATGCCGAGATTGCGGCGGAGCCCGATGTTCAACCCATTGGCCAGCACCACCAGCCGCGCCGAGATCGATTCGCCGTTCGAGAGTGTGAGCTTCTGGCGATCGTCGCTGGTCGAGACATCCGTGACCTTGGCGTAGACCAGTTCGGCAGGTTTGGGGATTTCGGCCCGAATCGCCATGATCAGCGCGTCATACATGATGCCGAACTGCTGGCTGGGCCGCTTGTCGAGCAGATATCCGGCCCGCGCGATCCAGTTTTCGCCGTCATGGGTGGTCGCACGCAGCAGCGAATCGGCGAATCCCGTCTTCTGCAAAAGGTCGACCTGGGTGCCTCCGCTCAGCTTTTCGACGCGAAAATCGAACGGATAATTTTCATGCGGGTCGATCAGGAGCGTCGGAATCCCGGCGCGTCCGAGCATCGCGGCCGCGGTCGAGCCGGCGAGGCCGCCCCCGATAATTGCAATGTCGGTGTACTGCATAGGAAATTCCGGCCTTGAAGGGCTAGTTTTGCGCCGGGAAAGGCAAATAAAGGCTTAGCTTGGCAATCCGCTTTGGACGGAAACCCGGGCAATTATGTTTCTGGATATATTTACCCGGGTAAAATAGGCGAGAATCGCTGGTGCCGTCCGATTCGAAGAAGCGGGGAGTGCCGCCAATTTTCGGTGCGCACCGATTCACGCGAAGCTCTGAATCTGCAGGTGCCATAGGCGTTTCCTGCGTTGTCGTTTCGCTTGACTTAGCTACCCACGGCTTATAGAAGACCCCCACTTCACGACAGGCGGTGAGCGTCGCCAGCGTCGGAACGGAACACCCTTCAAATCCTTATGGACCCAAATCCTTCTGGACTGAGACGGGCACCAACCTCGACGAATGCCGCTCAAACGCTGTCGATCATATAGCTAGGCAATGCCAGTGCGATTTTAGTTCTCTTGAGCACGTTCTCTTGAGAGTGAACTCGGATGCATGACCTCGGTAGCAGGCCGAACAGCGAACGCTGATCGGTCTTCAGTCGCGGTCCTCTGTGGCGTCGAAGCGCTTTCCGCTCAGCAATGAGTGGTTGGCGCGATTTCGTTTTGCGTGGGTGTTTTTCCGTGCAAGGCGGCCGAACGGGGCGGCTAGTCCCGAGAAGAATTTGCGAAGCCATCTCCGGTTTCGCGCGAACTAAAGGGTGAAGGCTGACATGCCGACGATCAACCAGCTGATCGCAAAACCGCGTACCGTGCAGAAGTCGCGCAAGAAGGTGCCGGCGCTGCAGCAGTCCCCGCAGAAGCGCGGCGTTTGCACGCGCGTCTATACCACGACCCCGAAGAAGCCGAACTCGGCGCTTCGTAAGGTTGCCAAGGTGCGCCTGACCAACGGCTTCGAAGTGATCGGCTACATCCCCGGTGAAGGCCATAACCTTCAGGAGCATTCGGTGGTCATGATCCGCGGCGGCCGCGTCAAGGATTTGCCCGGCGTGCGCTACCACATTCTCCGCGGCGTCCTCGATACCCAGGGCGTCAAGAACCGTAAGCAGCGTCGTTCGAAGTACGGCGCGAAGCGTCCGAAGTAAGCGGGAACAGCCAAGATGTCTCGTCGCCATTCAGCTGAAAAGCGTGAAGTGAACCCGGATCCGAAGTTCGGGAACATCATCATTACGAAGTTCATGAATTCGATCATGTACGACGGCAAGAAGTCTGCCGCCGAGAGCATCGTCTACGGCGCGCTCGCCATGATCGAGGCCAAGACCAAGCAGGGTCCGCTGCCGGTGTTCGAGCAGGCGTTGGAAAACGTCATGCCGACCATCGAAGTGCGTTCGCGCCGCGTCGGCGGCGCTACCTACCAGGTGCCGGTTGAAGTGCGTTCCGTCCGCCGTCAGGCGCTCGGCATTCGCTGGATCATCACCGCGGCGCGCGATCGCAACGAGAAGACCATGACGGAGCGGCTCTCGGCCGAGTTGCTCGACGCGTCGAACAACCGGGGGAACGCCGTCAAGAAGCGTGAAGACGTGCACCGGATGGCTGAAGCCAACCGCGCCTTCTCGCACTATCGCTGGTAACGGCGAAACACGGATTTTAAGGAACAACCCATGCCCCGCGTTCATGCCATAGAGAACTACCGCAACTTCGGTATCATGGCGCATATCGATGCCGGCAAGACCACGACCACCGAGCGCATCCTTTATTACACCGGCAAGAGCCACAAGATCGGCGAAGTGCACGAAGGTGCCGCGACGATGGACTGGATGGAGCAGGAGCAGGAGCGCGGCATTACGATTACGTCGGCTGCGACCACCGCGTTCTGGGAAGGCAAGCGCCTCAACATCATCGACACTCCCGGCCACGTCGACTTCACCATTGAAGTCGAGCGCTCGCTGCGCGTGCTCGACGGCGCGGTATGCGTGCTCGACTCGAACCAGGGCGTTGAACCCCAGACCGAAACCGTCTGGCGTCAGGGCGACAAGTACCGCGTTCCGCGTATCGTCTTCGCCAACAAGATGGATAAGACCGGCGCCGACTTCTACAAATGCATGCAGGATATTGTCGATCGCCTCGGCGCCAAGCCGATTGCGATCCAGCTTCCGATCGGCTCCGAAAACAACTTCAAGGGCCTGATCGATCTCGTCCGCATGAAGGGCGTGGTCTGGGAAGAAGAGAAGCTCGACGCCAAATTCGTCGACATCGATATTCCCGAAGACATGGTCGAGAAGGCCAATGAATATCGCGAGAAGCTGCTGGAAGCCGCCGTCGAACTCGACGACGACGTTCTTGCTGCTTATCTTGATGGCAAGGAGCCCGATGTCGCAACCTTGAAGCGCATGATCCGCAAGGCCGTGCTGACCGGCGCGTTCTTCCCGGTGCTCTGCGGTTCGGCGTTCAAGAACAAGGGCGTGCAGCCGCTGCTCGACGCGGTCGTGGACTATCTGCCGTCGCCGGTCGACGTGCCCGCCATCAAGGGCATCGATGACGACGGCAACGAAGTCACCCGCAAGGCCGACGACAAGGAGCCGCTGGCTCTGCTCGCGTTCAAGATCATGGACGACCCGTTCGTCGGCACTATCACCTTCTGCCGCATCTATTCGGGTGTGCTGATGAGCGGTACCGGCGTGGTCAACTCGACCCGCGAGAAGAAAGAACGTATCGGCCGCATGCTTTTGATGCATGCGAACAACCGCGAAGACATCAAGGAAGCTTATGCCGGCGACATCGTTGCTTTGGCGGGCCTGAAGGAAGCGCGCACCGGTGACACGCTGTGCGATCCCGACAAGCAGGTGATCCTGGAAAAGATGGAATTCCCGGAGCCGGTGATCGAAATCGCGATCGAGCCGAAGTCGAAGGCCGACCAGGAAAAGCTCGGCGTCGCGCTTGCGAAGCTCGCTGCGGAAGATCCGTCGTTCCGCGTGTCGACCGACCAGGAGTCCGGCCAGACCATCCTCAAGGGCATGGGCGAACTCCATCTCGACATCAAGGTCGACATCCTGCGCCGTACCTACAAGGTCGATGCGAACATTGGCGCGCCGCAGGTGGCGTTCCGTGAGCGCGTCACCAAAAAGGCCGAGGTCAAGTACACGCACAAGAAGCAGACCGGCGGTACCGGTCAGTTCGCCGAAGTGTCGATCGTGGTCGAGCCGAACGAGCCCGGCAAGGGCTACGAGTTCGAGTCCAAGGTTGTTGGCGGTTCGGTGCCGAAGGAATACATCCCCGGCGTCGAAAAGGGCCTCAACAGCGTGATGGGCTCGGGTGTCGTCGCCGGCTTCCCGGTGGTCGACGTCAAGGTGACGCTGGTCGACGGCAAGTATCACGACGTCGACTCGTCGGCGCTGGCCTTCGAAATCGCATCGCGCGCGGCATTCCGCGAAGCGCTGCAGAAGGGCAAGTCCGTCCTGCTCGAGCCGATCATGAAGGTCGAAGTGGTGACCCCGGAAGACTACACCGGTTCGGTCATCGGCGACCTGAATTCGCGGCGCGGCCAGATCCAGGGTCAAGACATGCGCGGCAACGCCAACGTCATCAACGCGATGGTGCCGCTCATGAACATGTTCGGGTACGTGAATAACCTGCGCTCGATGAGCCAGGGACGCGCGACCTTTACGATGCAATTCGATCACTACGCGGAAGCCCCCGCGAACGTGTCCGCAGAAGTCCAGAAGAAGTTTGCCTGATTGTCGTTGGCGGCAGTCAACGATTAAACGGAGAGTCAAATGGCCAAAGCAAAATTTGAACGTAACAAACCGCACTGCAATATCGGAACCATCGGTCACGTCGACCATGGCAAGACTTCGCTGACCGCAGCGATCACCAAGGTGCTGGCTGAAACCGGCGGTGCGACGTTCACGGCGTACGACCAGATCGACAAGGCGCCCGAAGAAAAGGCGCGCGGCATCACGATCTCGACCGCTCACGTCGAATACGAGACCGCCAACCGGCACTACGCCCACGTCGACTGCCCGGGCCACGCCGACTACGTCAAGAACATGATCACCGGTGCGGCGCAGATGGACGGCGCGATCCTGGTGGTGTCGGCCGCAGACGGCCCGATGCCGCAGACCCGCGAGCACATTCTGCTTGCCCGTCAGGTCGGCGTTCCCGCGCTCGTCGTGTTCCTGAACAAGTGCGACATGGTCGACGATCCGGAACTGCTCGAACTGGTCGAGATGGAAGTTCGCGAACTGCTCTCGAAGTACGAGTTCCCGGGCGACACCATCCCGATCATCAAGGGTTCGGCTCTCGCCGCCCTCGAAGACAAGGACAAGAAGCTCGGCCACGATGCGGTTCTCGAGCTGATGAAGGCTGTCGACGAAAGCATCCCGCAGCCGGCGCGTCCGATCGACCAGCCGTTCCTGATGCCGGTCGAAGACGTGTTCTCGATCTCGGGCCGCGGCACCGTGGTGACCGGCCGTGTCGAACGTGGCATCGTCAAGGTTGGCGAGGAAATCGAAATCGTCGGTCTGCGCGATACTCAGAAGACCATCGTCACCGGCGTCGAAATGTTCCGCAAGCTGCTCGATCAGGGCCAGGCCGGCGACAACATCGGTGCGCTGCTGCGCGGTACCAAGCGCGAGGAAGTCGAGCGTGGCCAGGTGCTGTGCAAGCCGGGTTCGGTCAAGCCGCACACCAAGTTCAAGGCTGAGGCTTACATCCTGACCAAGGAGGAGGGCGGTCGTCACACCCCGTTCTTCACCAACTACCGGCCGCAGTTCTACTTCCGCACGACCGACGTGACCGGCGTCGTGCATCTGCCCGAAGGCACCGAAATGGTGATGCCGGGCGACAACATCGCGATGGAAGTGCACCTGATCGTGCCGATCGCGATGGAAGAGAAGCTCCGCTTCGCGATCCGCGAAGGTGGCCGCACTGTCGGCTCGGGTGTCGTCTCCGCCATCATTGAGTAAGCGAACAGGAATTGGCGAGTGGCGGATGAAATCATCCGCTACTCGCTAGCCACCATTCGCAAATACGACGACAAAGAAAGACAGCGGCAATGAACGGCCAAAATATTCGCATCCGTCTCAAGGCGTTCGACCATCGAATTCTCGATACGTCGACCCGCGAGATCGTGAACACGGCGAAACGTACCGGTGCTCAGGTTCGCGGACCCATTCCGCTGCCCACCCGCATCGAGAAGTTTACCGTCAACCGTTCGCCGCACGTCGACAAGAAGAGCCGCGAGCAGTTCGAGATGCGCACCCACAAGCGCCTGCTCGACATTGTCGATCCGACCCCGCAGACCGTCGATGCTTTGATGAAGCTCGACCTGGCCGCCGGTGTCGACGTCGAGATCAAGCTCTAAGATTTTTTTAGATCGTCCGAAGTTAGCGGACAGAAAGAACAGGAAGCACGCCGATGCGCTCCGGAGTGATCGCACAAAAGGTCGGGATGACGCGGGTCTTTACGGAGACCGGTGAACATATCCCTGTGACCGTGCTGAAGCTGGGCAATTGCCAGGTTCTGGGCCACCGCACGACCGAGAAGAACGGTTACGTTGCGCTGCAGCTCGGTTCCGGCACCCGCAAGACCGTCTATCTGCCCAAGGCAGAGCGCGGCCAGTTTGCGGTGTCCAAGGTCGAGCCCAAGCGGAAGGTCACCGAGTTCCGCGTGTCCGAGGACGCGCTGATCCCGGTTGGCGCCGAAATTCAGGCGGACCATTTCGTGGTCGGCCAGTTCGTCGACGTCACCGGCACCTCGGTCGGTAAGGGTTTTGCCGGCGGCATGAAGCGCTGGAACTTCGGCGGTCTTCGCGCCACCCACGGCGTGTCGGTTTCGCATCGTTCGATCGGTTCGACCGGCGGACGTCAGGATCCCGGCAAGACCTTCAAGAACAAGAAGATGCCCGGTCACATGGGCGTCGATCGCATCACCACGCTCAATCTGCGCGTCGTGCAGACCGACGTCGAGCGCGGCCTGATCCTCGTCGAGGGCGCCGTTCCCGGCTCCAAGGGCGGTTGGATCTCGGTGCGTGATGCGGTGAAGAAGCCGTTGCCGAAGGAAGCTCCGAAGCCCGGCAAGTTCAGGGTTGTCGGCGGCGCCGAGCAGGCTGCTGCACCGGCCGAGCAGGAGGGCGCGTGAGATGGAACTGAAAGTCACGACCCTTGAGGGCAAGGAAGCTGGTTCGGTCCAGCTGTCCGATGAGATTTTCGGCCTGGAGCCGCGCAAGGATATCATCCAGCGCTGCGTCAACTGGCAGCTCGCCAAGCGTCAGGCCGGCACGCACAAGACGCAGGGCCGCGCCGATGTCTGGCGCACCGGCAAGAAGATGTACAAGCAGAAGGGCACCGGCGGTGCTCGTCACGGGTCGGCCCGCGTTCCGCAGTTCCGCGGCGGTGGCCGTGCGTTCGGTCCGGTGGTGCGCTCGCACGCTTTCGCCTTGCCGAAGAAGGTGCGCGCACTGGCACTTCGCCATGCGCTCTCCGCCAAGGCAAAGGACGGCGGGCTGATCGTGATCGAATCGGCGACGCTCGAGGCCGCCAAGACCAAGGCTCTGGTCGGGCATTTCTCGGGTCTCGGCCTGACCAATGCGCTGATCATCGACGGCGCCGAGGTCAACACCGGTTTCGCGACCGCGGCCCGCAACATTCCGAACATCGACGTGCTGCCGATCCAGGGCATCAACGTCTATGACATTCTGCGCCGTCACAAGCTGGTGCTGACCAAGTCGGCGGTGGATGCGTTGGAGGCGCGCTTCAAATGAAGAATATCGATCCGCGCCATTACGACGTGATCGTTGCCCCGGTGGTGACCGAAAAGGCAACGGTAGCGTCCGAGCACAACAAGGTTGTGTTCAAGGTCGCCTCCAAGGCGACCAAGCCGCAAATCAAGGAAGCCGTCGAAAAGCTGTTCGACGTCAAGGTGAAGAGCGTGAACACGCTGGTCCGCAAGGGCAAGACCAAGGTGTTCCGCGGCAATTTCGGTTCGCAGTCGGATGTGAAGCGGGCGATCGTGACCCTCGAAGAGGGCCACCGCATCGACGTCACCACCGGACTATAAGGCGTTACGACGATGGCATTGAAAACATACAATCCGACGACGCCGGGCCAGCGCCAGCTGGTGATGGTCGACCGTTCGGCGCTGTACAAGGGCAAGCCGGTCAAGGCGTTGACCGAGGGCAAGCAGAGCAATGGCGGCCGCAACAACACCGGCCGTATCACGGTTCGCTTTCGTGGCGGTGGCCACAAGAAGGCCTACCGGATGGTCGATTTCAAGCGCGACAAGGTCGACGTTTCAGCGACCGTCGAGCGCCTGGAATACGATCCGAACCGCACCGCGTTCATCGCGCTGATCAAGTATGCCGACGGCGAGCAGGCCTACATCCTGGCGCCGCAGCGGCTGGCCGCGGGCGACACCGTCGTTGCCGGCAACTATGTCGACGTGAAGCCCGGCAATGTCATGCCGCTCGGCAACATGCCGGTCGGCACGATCGTCCACAATATCGAGATGAAGATCGGCAAGGGCGGCCAGATCGCACGTTCCGCCGGCACCTATGCGCAGATCGTCGGCCGCGATCAGGACTACGTCATTCTGCGCCTGAACTCGGGCGAGCAGCGCCTGGTGCACGGCCGTTGCCGCGGCACCATCGGCGCGGTGTCGAACCCCGATCACATGAACATCTCGATCGGCAAGGCCGGCCGTACCCGCTGGCTCGGCTGGCGTCCGCATAACCGCGGCGTCGTCATGAACCCGATCGACCATCCGCACGGCGGCGGCGAAGGCCGCACCTCGGGCGGCCGCCACCCGGTGACCCCGTGGGGCAAGCCGACCAAGGGCAAGAAGACCCGTTCGAATAAGTCGACCAACAGATTCATCCTCCTAAGCCGCCACAAGCGGAAGAAGTAAGGAACGCCGGACATGGTTCGTTCAGTCTGGAAAGGCCCGTTCGTCGAGGGTTCTCTGCTCAAGAAAGCAGATGCCGCGCGCGCGTCCGGCCGTCACGACGTCATCAAGATCTGGAGCCGCCGCTCGACCATCCTGCCGCAGTTCGTCGGCCTGGTCTTCGGTGTCTACAACGGCCAGAAGCATGTGCCGGTATCGGTCAACGAGGAAATGGTGGGTCACAAGTTCGGTGAATTCTCGCCGACCCGTACCTTCCATGGCCATTCTGGCGACAAGAAAGCCAAGAAGGCTTGAGGAATAAGCGATGAGCAAACCAAAGCGCGAAAGAGTGCTCGCGGATAACGAGGCCAAGGCTGTGGCCCGGATGCTGCGCGTGAGCCCGCAGAAGCTTAATCTTGTCGCGCAGCTGATCCGCGGCCGGAAGGCGTCTGCGGCACTGGCCGACCTGCAGTTCTCGCGCAAGCGGATCGCGGTCGACGTCAAGAAGTGCCTGGAATCGGCGATCGCGAACGCCGAGAACAACCACGACCTCGAGGTCGACGATCTGGTCGTCGCCGAGGCCCATGTCGGCAACGGCATCGTGATGAAGCGCTTTTCGCCGCGCGGCCGTGGCCGTTCGGGTCGTATCTACAAACCGTTCTCGCACCTGACCATCGTGGTTCGTCAGGTCGAGGCCGAGGCTGGCGCTTAAGGGCGCGGGAGAAGACGATGGGTCAAAAAATCAATCCAATCGGACTGCGTCTCGGCATCAACCGTACGTGGGATTCCCGTTGGTTCGCCGGCAAGAACGAGTACGGCAAGCTGCTGCATGAGGACGTGCGGATCCGTGAGATCCTGCACAAGGAACTCAAGCAGGCAGCCGTCGCCCGTATCGTGATCGAGCGTCCGCACAAGAAGTGCCGCGTGACGATCCATTCGGCGCGCCCGGGCGTCGTCATCGGCAAGAAGGGCGCCGACATCGACAAGCTGCGCAAGCGGGTTGCCGACATCACGGCTTCCGACGTCGTCATCAACATCGTCGAAATCCGCAAGCCCGAACTCGACGCCACCCTGGTCGCCGAATCGATCGCCCAGCAGCTCGAGCGCCGCGTCGCATTCCGCCGCGCCATGAAGCGCGCGGTGCAGTCGGCGATGCGTCTTGGCGCCGAAGGCATTCGTATCAACTGCTCGGGCCGTCTCGGCGGCGCCGAAATCGCGCGTATGGAATGGTATCGCGAAGGTCGCGTTCCCTTGCACACGCTGCGCGCCGACGTCGATTACGGCGTGGCGACTGCGTTCACGACATTCGGTACCTGCGGCGTCAAGGTCTGGATCTTCAAAGGCGAGATCCTCGAGCACGATCCGATGGCCCAGGACAAGAAGATGGCCGAAGGCGACAATACCCGTCCGCGTCGCGACGCTGCTTGAGACATTAGAGAAGGTTTGAGGGCGTAAGCCATGATGCAACCAAAGAAAACGAAGTTCCGGAAGGCGCATAAGGGCCGTATCCACGGCGTTGCGACTTCGGGCGCGACGTTGTCGTTCGGACAGTTCGGCCTGAAGGCGATGGCGCCCGAGCGCATCACCGCCCGTCAGATCGAAGCCGCACGCCGCGCGCTGACCCGTCACATGAAGCGCGCCGGCCGCGTCTGGATCCGCGTGTTTCCGGACCTGCCGGTGTCGAAGAAGCCTGCCGAAGTCCGCATGGGCTCGGGCAAGGGTACGCCGGAATTGTGGGTGGCCCGCGTCAAGCCCGGCCGCGTGATTTTCGAGATCGACGGCGTCACGGTGCAGACCGCAAAGGAAGCGCTCTCGCTCGCCGCCGCCAAGCTGCCGATCAAGACGCGCTTCGTCGCGCGCATTGCGGAGTAACATTCATGGCCGAGATGAAAACCGCCGACATTCGCGCGATGAGCGACGATCAGAGGGAGGACGCCGTCCTCAACCTGAAGAAAGAGCGTTTCAACCTGCGTTTCCAGCGCGCCACCGGGCAGCTGGAAAACACCACGCGGCTGCGTGAAGCCCGCCGCGATATCGCCCGCATCAAGACCATCGCCGCGCAAGCGCGCGCGAAGAAGAAGTAAGAGGCCGGATATGCCGAAACGAACCCTTCAAGGCGTGGTCGTGAGCGACAAGCAAGCCAAGACGATCGTGGTGCGCGTCGACCGCCGCTTCACCCACCCGATCTACAAGAAGACGATCCGCCGCTCCAAGAACTATCACGCGCACGACGAGAACAACGAGTTCAAGCCGGGCGACATGGTGTGGATCGAGGAGAGCAAGCCGATCTCGAAGTTGAAGCGCTGGACGGTTGTCCGGGGCGAACAGAAGAAAACGGCCTGAAGCAGGTCGGGCTTAGATAGCCTGACTGGTTTTGGGAAATTTTAAGCGCGTTTCAGCGCATCAGAAAGAGGACGAGGTGCATCAATGATTCAGATGCAGACCAACCTCGACGTGGCCGATAATTCAGGCGCACGCCGTGTCATGTGCATCAAGGTGCTTGGGGGCTCCAAGCGCCGCTATGCCACCGTGGGCGATGTTATCGTTGTGTCGATCAAGGAAGCGATTCCGCGCGGCAAGGTGAAGAAGGGCGACGTGATGAAGGCTGTCGTGGTGCGGGTCCGCAAGGACATCCGCCGCGCCGACGGCTCGGTCATCCGCTTCGACCGCAACGCCGCCGTGCTGATCAACAATCAGTCGGAGCCGGTCGGCACCCGTATCTTCGGGCCCGTGCCGCGCGAGCTGCGCGCCAAGAACCACATGAAGATCATTTCACTTGCGCCGGAGGTGCTGTGATGGCTGCCAAGATCCGCAAGGGTGACAAGGTCATCGTGCTGAACGGCCGCGACAAGGGCCGTACCGGCGAAGTATTCGAGGTCCGTCCGGACGAGAACAAGGCTCTCGTGCGCGGCGTCAATTTGGTGAAGCGTCACCAGAAGCAGACCCAGTCCCAGGAAGGCGGCATCATCTCCAAGGAGGCGCCGATCCACCTGTCCAACATCGCGTATGTCGGCAAGGACGGCAAACCGACCCGCGTGGGCTTCAAGATTCAGGCTGATGGCAAGAAGGTACGCATTGCCAAGAGCTCGGGAGCAGAGATCGATGGCTGAAACCGCTTATGTGCCGCGCCTGCGCGTGGAGTATGACAAGAGCATCCGCAGCAAGCTGACTGAACAGTTCGGCTATGCCAACGTCATGCAGGTGCCGCGTCTTGACAAGGTCGTCCTCAACATGGGCGTCGGCGATGCCGTCAACGACCGCAAAAAGGCCGAGACTGCGGCTGGCGACCTGTCGCTGATCGCCGGCCAGAAGGCGATCGTGACCTATTCGCGCGTCGCGATCGCGACCTTCAAGCTGCGTGAAAACCAGCCGATCGGCTGCAAGGTCACGCTGCGCAAGGCCAAGATGTACGAGTTCATCGACCGCCTGGTGAACGTGGCGCTGCCGCGCGTGCGCGACTTCCGCGGCCTCAATCCGAAGAGCTTCGACGGCCGCGGCAATTATTCGCTCGGCCTCAAGGAGCACATCATTTTCCCCGAAATCGACTTCGACAAGGTTTCGGAAGCCCGCGGCATGGACATCACGGTTTGCACCACGGCGCAGACCGACGACGAGGCGCGTGCCTTGTTGACCGCTTTCAATTTCCCGTTCCGGCAGTGAGACGCAGTTAAAGCCTCTCAAACGCGGAAACCCAGGAGCCAAGCATGGCAAAGAAGAGTTCAATCGAGAAGAACAACCGGCGCAAGCGGATGACCAAGAACGCCGCCCCCCAGCGCGCGAAGCTGAAGGCGATCATCGCCGACAAGACCAAGCCGATGGAAGAGCGCTTCGCGGCGACGCTGAAGCTTGCCGAGATGCCGCGCAACTCGTCGGCGACGCGCATCCGCAACCGCTGCGAGCTGACCGGCCGTCCGCGTTCCGTCTATCGCAAGAACAAGCTCAGCCGCATCGCGCTGCGTGAACTCGGCTCCAAGGGCCTGGTTCCCGGGCTCGTGAAGTCGAGCTGGTAAGGAGGGTCGTCAGATGTCAACGCACGATCCGATCAGCGATCTCATCACCCGCATCCGCAACGCGCAGATGCGCTCGAAGTCCAAGGTTTCGACCCCGGGCTCGAAGATGCGCGCCAACGTTCTCGAAGTGCTGAAGTCCGAGGGCTACATCCGCGGCTATGCCAGCGTCGAACATGCTTCCGGCCGCAGCGAGCTCGAGATCGAGCTGAAGTATTTCGACGGCGAGCCGGTCATTCGCGAAATCGAGCGGGTGTCGAAGCCCGGCCGTCGGGTTTACGCTTCGGTGAAGAACCTGCCGCGCGTGAACAACGGTCTCGGTATTTCGGTCTTGTCGACGCCGAAGGGAATCATGGCTGACCACGACGCGCGTGACGCGAATGTGGGCGGCGAAGTTCTCTTCACGGTGTTCTGAGGAAGGATTTTAGCATGTCACGTGTTGGCAAACGGCCCGTGCCGATCCCGTCCGGTGTGACGGCGACGGTCGAAGGGCAGACCGTCAAGATGAAGGGGCCCAAGGGCCAGCTTCAGTTCGTCGTGCATGACGACGTCGAGGTGAAGTTCGAGGACGGCGCGGTCAAGGTCGCGCCGAAGCTCGAAACCAACCGGGCGCAGGCCATGTACGGCACCGCGCGCGCCCAGGTCGCAAACCTGGTCGAGGGCGTCACCAAGGGTTTCGAGAAGAAGCTCGAGATCACCGGCGTCGGCTACCGCGCCGCGCTGCAGGGCAAGAACCTGCAGCTCGCGCTCGGCTACAGCCACGACGTCGTCTACGCGATCCCGGATGGCATCACCATCGCGGTGCCGAAGCCGACCGAGATCACGATCACGGGCAATGATTCCCAGCGCGTCGGCCAGGTTGCGGCCGAGATCCGCGCCTATCGCCCGCCGGAGCCCTACAAGGGCAAGGGCGTGAAGTACGCCAACGAATTCATCTTCCGCAAGGAAGGCAAGAAGAAGTAACGGAGCCGGCCATGTCACTGAAAGTTACAAATGCCCGGCGCAAGCAGCGTGTGAGGAATTCACTGCGCCGCTCCGCCAATGGACGTCCGCGTCTGTCGGTGTTCCGCTCGTCGAAGCACATCTATGCCCAGGTCATCGACGACCTGAAGGGCGAGACGCTGGCTTCCGCGTCGTCGCTGGAAAAGACGATGCGCGAGAGCGGCAACACGGGCGCCAACATCGATGCGGCCAAGGCCGTCGGCAAGCTGCTGGCGGAACGCGCCGTGCAGAAGGGCGTCAAGGAAGTGATATTCGATCGCGGTCAGTATCTGTATCACGGGCGCGTCAAGGCGCTCGCTGATGCGGCCCGCGAAAGCGGATTGAGCTTCTAACAACCGGTTTTGAACCAAGATTAAGGACAGGGGCGTTAGGCTCCCTGAGATTGGAAAACACCATGGCAGGTGAACGCGAACGCGGCGGACGCGAACGGAGCAGGGATCGCGAAGAGCGCGACAGCGAGTTCGTCGACAAGCTGGTCCACATCAATCGCGTGGCGAAGGTCGTCAAGGGCGGCAAGCGCTTCGGCTTTGCGGCACTGGTCGTGATCGGCGACCAGAAGGGTCGGGTCGGTTTCGGTCACGGCAAGGCGCGCGAAGTTCCCGAGGCGATCCGCAAGGCGACGGAATCGGCGAAGCGTAACCTGACGCGCGTTGCTCTGCGCGAAGGCCGCACGCTGCATCACGATATCGCCGGCCGTCACGGTGCGGGCCGCGTCTATCTGCGCGCAGCCCCCGCCGGTACCGGCATCATCGCGGGCGGTCCGATGCGCGCGGTGTTCGAAACGCTCGGCATCCAGGACGTGGTGGCGAAGTCGATCGGCTCGTCGAACCCCTACAACATGGTTCGCGCAACCTTCGACGCGCTGAAGCATCAGGATTCGCCGCGTTCGGTGGCGGCACGCCGCAACATCAAGGTGTCCACGCTGCAGTCGCGCCGCGTCGGTGGCGATGCCGAAGTGGTGGCTGAATAAACAATCAGGCGCAGTTTCCCGCGCCGTTCGGAGTCAAGACGATGGCCAAGGCCGCAAAGATGATCAAGGTCGAGCAGACTGGCAGCGCAATCCGCCGCCACCACTCGCAGCGTGCGACGCTGATCGGCCTCAAGCTCAACAAGATTGGCCGGGTTTCCGAGCTGCAGGATACGCCTGAAGTTCGCGGCATGATCAGCAAGGTTCAACATCTCGTCCGCGTCGTCGGCGAGTAAGCAAGACAGGGAGGAGCATGATCCCGAAAAGTGGGGACCGGTTTTCGGTCAAGATCATGCTCCATAGATAAGGGAATTTCGCGATGAAGCTCAGCGATATCGCCGACAACGCCGGCTCGCGCAAGAAGCGCATGCGCGTCGGCCGTGGCATCGGTTCAGGCAAGGGCAAGACTTCGGGCCGCGGCGGCAAGGGCCAGACCGCGCGTTCGGGCGTGCGCATCAAGGGCTTCGAGGGCGGCCAGATGCCGCTGCATCGGCGCCTGCCGAAGCGCGGCTTCAACAACATCTTCAAGCTCGACTTCGCCGAGATCAATCTCGACCGCCTGCAGGACGCGATCGATGCCAAGCTGGTCGACGTCAAGGAAACCATCACCGCCGAATCGCTGGTGAAGGCAGGCGTGCTGCGCCGCGCCAAGGACGGCCTGCGTCTGCTCGGCCGCGGTGAAATCAAGGCCAAGCTCGCCATCGAGGTGCATGGCGCCTCGAAATCCGCGATCGCGGCGGTCGAAAAGGCCGGCGGTACGGTGAAGGTTCTGGCTCCGGCCAAGAAGGAAGAAGGCGAGGCGGCGTAACATCTGCGTCATTGCCCGCCGAGCGCGGGCAATCCGCCGATTGAACGATGGACTTATCGAAGCCGAGCACCAAATAATGTCCGGCGTCTGCCGATGGCCCCATCAGGGGCTAGAGGCGTGAGGGACGGCGGGAGAAAGCCTAGACATGGTCTCAGCAGCAGAACAACTTGCGGCAAACCTCAATTTCTCTGCGCTCGGCAAAGCCGACGAACTGAAGAAGCGCATCTGGTTCACACTGGGTGCGCTGCTTGTTTATCGGCTCGGCACCTATATCCCGCTGCCCGGCATCGATCCCGCGGCCTGGGAGCAGGTGTTCAAGTCGCAGGCCGGCGGTATCCTCGGCATGTTCAACATGTTCGCCGGCGGCGGTATCAACCGCATGGCGATCTTCGCCCTGAACATCATGCCGTATATCTCGGCGTCCATCATCATCCAGCTTCTGACCACGGTTTCGCCGCAGCTCGAGGCGCTGAAGAAGGAAGGCGAGGCCGGCCGCAAGACGCTGAACCAGTATACCCGCTATCTCACGGTGATCCTCGCCGCGTTCCAATCCTACGGTATCGCCGTCGGCCTGCAGGGCGCCGGCAACGTCGTCAGCGAGCCCGGGCCGTTCTTCCTGATCTCGACCGCGATCACGCTGACCGGCGGCACCATGTTCCTGATGTGGCTCGGCGAGCAAATTACCTCGCGCGGCATCGGCAACGGTATTTCGCTGATCATCCTGGCCGGCATCGTCGCCGAGTTGCCCTCGGCGCTCGCCAACATGCTCGAACTCGGCCGTCAGGGTGCGCTGTCGACCGCCCTGATCCTGGTCGTGATCGTGATGGCGGTCGTCGTGATCGCCTTCATCGTGTTCATGGAACGCGCGCAGCGGCGGCTCCTGATCCAGTATCCGAAGCGCCAGGTCGGCAACAAGATGTTCGAGGGCCAGTCCTCGCATCTGCCGCTCAAGCTCAACACCTCGGGCGTGATCCCGCCGATCTTTGCCTCGTCGCTGCTGTTGCTGCCGACCACGGTTGCCAACTTCAACGCCGGCAAGGGGCCGGAGTGGTTCCAGTGGCTCAACACCCAGCTCAGCCACGGCCGTCCGCTGTTCCTGTTCTGTTATCTCGCGCTGATCGTGTTCTTCGCGTTCTTCTATACCGCGATCGTGTTCAATCCGACCGAGACCGCGGACAATCTGAAGAAGCATGGCGGCTTCATCCCCGGCATCCGTCCGGGCGAGCGTACCGCCGAATATATCGACTACGTGCTGTCGCGCGTGACGGTGCTCGGCGCGATCTATCTCGCCATCGTCTGCCTGATTCCCGAAGTTCTGATCTCCTACGCCGCGGTGCCGTTCTACTTTGGCGGAACCTCGCTTCTGATCGTCGTTAGCGTGACGATGGATACGGTGGCGCAGGTGCAGGGCTATCTGCTCGCCCATCAGTATGAAGGGCTGATCCGCAAGTCCAAGCTCAAGGGCCGCCGTCGATGAAGTCTGAGCTGCCGCGCCGGATCGCGATCACGATCGGCGCGCTGCTCATCTTCCGGCTCGGCAGTCATGTCCCGCTTGCGGGCCTCTCGCCACAGATGCAGGCCGGCCTGCTGCTTTCATCGCACGCTGCCGCCCGCATTTCGATTTTCGCGCTCTTCATCATTCCCTATCTGAGTGTCGCGATCGTCATGCAGCTTGTCGCCGTGGTGTGGGGCAGGCTGAGCGCGCTCGAACGATCGGGTGAGGCGGGCCGGCGCAAGATTGCCCGCGTCACGCTGATCCTGACGCTGCTGCTTGCGACATTCCAGGCCTTCGGCGTCGCGTCCGGTCTTCAGGACGTTCCCGGCCTCGTCACCGAGCCCGGCGGCTGGTTCCTGCTATCGGCCACGGCAACGTTGGTAGGCGGTGTGTTCTTCCTGGTCTGGCTCAGCGAACAAATCACCCGCCACGGGATCGGCAACGGGCTCGCGCTGCTTCTGTTCGTCGGCATCATCGTTTCGCTTCCGGCGGATATTTCCGCCACCTTCGAACTGCTGAGGCAGGGCGCGATCTCCGGCAGCCTTCTGCTGCTGCTGGCGATCCTCGCGGTCGCGGGCGTCGCCGTCATCGTCCTCGTCGAAGGCGCGCGGCGGAACGTGCCGGTGCAATATGCCGCGCGCCAGGCAGGGACGCGCCTGCTTCCGGCACGCGCCTCGGTGCTGCCGATCAAGATCAACAGCGCCGGGTTCCTGATCCCGGCCACCGTGACGCCGTGGATATTCTATCTTCCGCTGGCGCTTGCGACCCTGGCCTTCGGCCAGACTCCGACGCTCGCCGCCGCCTTCGACCACATCCAGTTCGCCCGGCCGGTCCACATGATCCTCGGATCCATTGCGGTCTTCGTGCTGGCTTTCATCTATACCGCCTATGTGCTTGATCCCGCGCGCATCGCCGAAGTCTTGCACAAGCGGGGCGGCGCGATTACAGACGTGGCGCCGGGCGAACCCACCGCCGACCATCTCGATCGTGTCGTGACGTTGACGACCTTCATCGGAGCCGTTTACCTCGTGGCCGTGTCGCTGATTCCGGAAGCCCTGGTGGCTTACGGTGAGCTGCCCTTTCTTTTTGGTGGTGGGTCGGCGCTGATTGTGGTTTGCACTATCCTTGATATCAAAACGCAGGTGCGCGGGCATTCGCTCACCAAGCCGGGGGGCGAATTGTCATGAGATTGATCCTTTTGGGGCCGCCGGGTGCGGGCAAGGGGACCCAGGCGCAACGGCTGGTCCACAAACACGACCTGGTCCAGCTCTCCACCGGCGAGATGCTGCGCGCTGCGGTGGCCGCCCAGACGCCGGTCGGTCTGCAGGCCAAGGACATCATGGCGAGCGGGTCGCTGGTGCCGGATGAGATCGTGATCGGGATCATCTCCGACCGCCTCGACCAGCCCGACATGAAGAACGGGTTCATCCTCGACGGCTTTCCCCGCACGGTGCCGCAGGCCGCAGCCCTCGATGAACTGCTGAAGAAGAAGCACATCAAGCTCGACGCTGTGATCGAGCTGCGCGTCAACGAGAGCGCGCTGCTCGACCGCGTCGAGAGTCGCGTCGCCGAGATGCGGGCGAGGGGCGAGGAAGTGCGAATCGACGACACCCCGGAGGTGCTGTCGAAGCGGCTGGCGAGCTACCGGACCCTGACCGAGCCGCTGATTCACTACTATTCGGAGCGGCGGAAGCTGCTCACGGTCGACGGCATGATGACCATCGAGCACGTCACCCGGGAAATTAACCGGATCCTGTCCGCGATCGGCGCGGTGGAACCCAAAGCTTCAAAGGCAGCTGCACCGGCCAAACAGGCCAAGGCAGGCGCCAGGAAGACCGCCAAGCCGGCGGGCAAAAAAGCTGCCAAAACCGCCGGGAAGGCCGCCAAACCCGCTCCAAAGGCCGCCAAAACGGCTTCCAAAGGGGTAAAAAAGGCCAAAAAGGCGACCAGGAAAACTGTCAAGAAAACGGCCAAAAAGGTGGTCAAGAAGCCCGCCAAAAAGGCCGCGAAAAAGGTCACGAAAAAGCGAGCTAAACGATAGAGACGGTTGACGAAACCGAGTTGAATCCTTTAATAAGCCCCGCATCCAAGTCGGATAGTTTCAGACGATGCCGGGCCCCAAAGAATCTGAGGGGACGGGCGTCGTGTTCGCGTTTGCGGACACCTGCCCGAGTTAGCAAGAACATAGCCCGGTCCGCGAGGGATCGGTGACAGGAGAGAAGTCCGTGGCCCGTATTGCCGGCGTGAATATCCCGACCAACAAGCGCGTCTTGATCGCGCTCCAGTACATCCATGGCATCGGCCAGAAGAACGCGGCCGAGATCATCGAGAAGGTGAAGATTCCCGTTGAGCGCCGCGTCAGCCAGCTCAGCGACCAGGAAGTTCTGCAGATCCGCGAAGTCATCGACCGCGACTATCTGGTCGAGGGCGATCTTCGTCGTGAAGTCGGCATCAACATCAAGCGTCTGATGGACCTCGGCTGCTATCGCGGCCTGCGTCATCGTCGCGGCCTGCCGGTGCGCGGCCAGCGCACCCACACCAATGCGCGCACGCGCAAGGGCCCGGCCAAGTCGATTGCCGGCAAGAAGAAATAAGCTCGCGAACAGCTGACGCGAGGCGGCGAATTTCCATTCGCTCCTCACCGTCTGCTTTTCGCGTTTTAGGTGTAGCCGCTGGCACTACGGCGGCGTTTGAGATCACAGGAAAGGTTTTGGAATGGGCAAGGAAGCCACCCGCATACGCCGCCGCGAACGCAAGAACATCGCCTCCGGCATCGCGCATGTGAATTCGTCGTTCAACAACACGACCATCACGATCACCGACGCGCAGGGCAACACCATTGCCTGGTCGTCGGCCGGCACGATGGGCTTCAAGGGTTCGCGCAAGTCGACCCCCTATGCCGCGCAGGTCGCGGCCGAAGACGTTTCCAAGAAGGCGCAGGAACACGGCATGCGCACGCTGGAAGTGGAAGTTGCAGGCCCCGGTTCGGGCCGTGAGTCGGCGCTTCGCGCGCTGCAGGCGGCGGGCTTCACCGTCACATCGATTCGCGACGTGACGACGATCCCGCACAATGGTTGCCGTCCGCGCAAGCGCCGGCGCGTTTGATGTTTTGGTCGCGGGTGGATTTTTCCGCCGCGCGATTGCCTTGGAATTTCGACAGCCGCGGGCTGATCCGCGATCTCCAACGTCAGTTGCGGGCACGACTGGCCCAAAGGACTGACACATGGGTGACACAGTGACGATCCAGAAAAATTGGCAAGAACTTATCCGACCGAACAAGCTGCAGGTAACGCCGGGCACCGATGCGGCCCGGTTTGCGACCGTTGTTGCGGAACCCCTCGAGCGCGGCTTCGGCCAGACCCTCGGTAACGCGCTGCGTCGCATCCTGCTGTCGTCGCTGCAGGGTGCAGCGGTGCAGTCGGTGCACATCGACGGTGTGCTGCACGAGTTCTCCTCGATCGCGGGCGTTCGCGAGGACGTCACCGACATCGTGCTCAACATCAAGGACATCTCGATCAAGATGCAGGGCGAAGGCCCCAAGCGCATGGTCGTGAAGAAGCAGGGCCCGGGCGTTGTCACCGCCGGCGACATCCAGACCGTCGGCGACGTCGTGGTGCTCAATCCCGACCTGCAGATCTGCACGCTGGACGAGGGCGCTGAAATCCGCATGGAATTCACGGTCGCTGCCGGCAAGGGCTATGTCGCCGCCGAGCGTAACCGCCCCGAGGACGCGCCGATCGGCCTGATCCCGGTCGACAGCCTGTTCTCGCCGGTCCGCAAGGTCTCCTACAAGGTCGAGAACACCCGCGAGGGCCAGATCCTCGACTACGACAAACTGACCATGACGATCGAAACCAATGGTGCGATCACGCCGGAAGATTCGGTGGCCTATGCTGCCCGCATCCTGCAGGACCAGCTCAACGTGTTCGTGAACTTCGAAGAGCCGCGCAAGGAAGTGGCGCAGGAGATCATCCCCGATCTCGCGTTCAACCCGGCGTTCCTCAAGAAGGTCGACGAACTGGAGTTGTCGGTGCGTTCGGCAAACTGCCTGAAGAACGACAACATCGTCTACATCGGCGACCTCGTGCAGAAGTCGGAAGCGGAAATGCTCCGTACCCCGAACTTCGGCCGCAAGTCGCTGAACGAGATCAAGGAAGTGCTGGCCCAGATGGGTCTGCATCTCGGCATGGAAGTGCCGGGCTGGCCGCCGGAGAACATCGACGAGCTCGCCAAGCGCTTCGAAGACCACTATTGAGACTTAGTCATTCCGGGGCGATGCGTCAGCATCGAACCCGGAATCTCGAGATTCCGGATCGCCGCTTCGCGACGTCCGGAATGACAGGGCGAACGCAGGCGGCCCACCTGAGCAACAAGTCCGACGAACCGTCGCGACAGAATAAGTATTGAGGAATTCAACATGCGTCACGGCAAGGTTCACCGGAAGCTCAACCGCACCGCCGAGCATCGCAAAGCGATGTTCGCCAACATGTGCGCAGCGCTGATCAAGCACGAGCAGATCGTCACCACGCTGCCGAAGGCCAAGGAATTGCGCCCGATCGTCGAGAAGCTGGTCACGCTCGGCAAGAAGGGCGGTCTCGCGATGCGCCGCCAGGCGATCTCCGAAATGCGCGACAAGGATCAGGTTCGCAAGCTGTTCGACGTGCTGGCGTCCCGCTACAAGGACCGCCAGGGCGGCTACACCCGCATCATCAAGGCCGGCTTCCGCTACGGCGACAACGCGCCGATGGCCGTGATCGAATTCGTCGACCGCGACGTCGACGCCAAGGGCAAGGACTCCGGCCCGGTGCAGGAAAAGTCCGCCGAAGCGGCGTAAGGTTTTCCGAAAATCAGTTTCCAAAAGCGGCGCTTCGGCGCCGCTTTTTTTTGGCATCACCTGCAGGTGACCAGCGATTGCGGCCGCGTCCACGGCTTCCGATATCTCCATCGTCAACCATGGAGATATCCAGTGAACATCGATCTTTCGGGAAAAACCGCGCTGGTGACGGGCTCGACCGCCGGCATCGGACACGCTATCGCCAAGAGCCTCGCCGCGACCGGCGCCAGCGTGGTCGTCAATGGACGATCGCAAGCCAAGGTCGATGCCGCGTCAGCTGCAATCACCAAGGCCGTTCCCGGCGCCAAGGTCCGCGGTGTGGCCGCCGATGTATCGACCGTCGCGGGATGCAAGGCGCTGCTGGCCGCGCTGCCCAGCGTCGACATCCTGATCAACAATGCCGGGATATTCGAGCCCAAGGGCTTCTTCGATATTCCCGACGAGGACTGGAGCCGCTTCTACGAGGTCAACGTGATGTCGGGCGTGCGGCTGTCGCGCGCCTATATGCCGGGCATGTTGACGCGCAATTGGGGCCGCATCGTTTTCATTTCCTCGGAATCCGGGCTGAACATTCCAAAGGAGATGATCCATTACGGCATGACCAAGACCGCGCAGCTCGCGGTCGCGCGGGGCCTTGCGGAACTGACCCGCGGTACCGCGGTGACGGTCAACTCGGTATTGCCGGGGCCGACGATGTCGGAGGGCGTCGAGACCTTCGTCAGGGATCTGGCCAAGCAGAATGGCCAGTCGGTGGAAGAGGCAGCTTCCAGCTTCGTGAAACAGCATCGCCCGACCTCGCTGCTGCAGCGCTTTGCCAGCGTTCAGGAGATCGCCAACATGGCGGTCTATGTCAGCTCGAAGGAAGCCTCCGCCACCAACGGCGCCGCGCTCCGTGTCGAAGGCGGGATCGTGCAAACCATCGCGTGAGGCGGTGCCGGCGCGTGTGCACGGTGCGGCGTCGCATATCCGACTAGCGCGAACTGCCCAAGACAAAAAGGGCCGCCATTTCGGGCGGCCCTTTTTAGTGCAACTACCAGCGGCGGTAGTAAGCGCGATGGTACCGTGGACCGTAATAGCGCGGACCGTAGGCGTAGACCGGACGATATACGCGGCGAACATAGGGACCGCCATAGTAGCCGCCGTAGTAGGCCGGTGCGTAACCACCACCATAATAGGCGGGCGCGTACCCGCCGCCGTAATACGCTGGCGCATAGCCGCCGCCATAGTACCCGTAGCCTGGGCCGTAATACCCGTAGCCTGGACCGTAGGCGTAAGCGTTCGACGCAATTCCGCCGATCACCGCGCCGGCGATCAATCCGCCAGCGATCCCCGGGAAAAATCCGCCGCCGCGCCAGCGCGCTTCCGCGGGCGAGGGTGCCGCGATCGCCGTCAAGCCCAGGACCGCCGCGGCGGTCAGAGCCAATACTGCCTTCCTCATGGGCCACTCCCTTCCAAAAATCACACGCAATCCAAACATTCTAGGTCGAAGTTCGTTGCTTACCCAAGGACTTCCAGTGAGTTTGCGCGCGGATTTAATATTGATGAACGTTTGTTCAGCGCGGCCGATCCACCGCCTTGGCGAGGATCGTCGATTTCTTCGGGCATTGGAACTCAACGCTCCGTGAAATTACATTCTGTCGCAGGTGCGAAATGACAGGGTAGCCGCCCAAAGTTCGTAGGGCGGGCAAAGCGACTTGTCCGGTGTAGCTCGAAGAGCGAGGGCGGCGGCGTGCCCACCATTCACGACAACGGTTCGGATAGATGGTGGGCACGGCGCTGGTGCGCCTTTGCCCACCCTACGCAATCTCGAACTACCAACCTTCCAGCACGATCTTGCCGCGCGACTTGCCGCTCTCCAGAAGCGCATGCGCGCGTTTGAGGTTGGCGGCGTTGATGCTGCCAAAGGTCTGGTCGAGCGTGGTGCGCAGCACGCCCTTGTCGATGAGGTCGGCAACGTCGTTCAGCAGCATATGCTGTGCGATCATGTCCGGCGTCTGGAACGACGAGCGCGTGAACATCGATTCCCAGTGCACCGAGATCGCCTTGCCCTTGAACGCGCTCATGGTGAATTCCGGGGGATCGTCGATCAGGCCGAACTTTCCCTGCGGCGCCATCAGGTCGGCGATTCCCTTGTAGTGCTGATCGGTGTAAGTGAGGCTGGCGACGAGGCCAACCGGCGGCACTTTCAGCTGCTCGATTTGCTCCTTCATCGGCTTGCCGTGATCGATCACGGCATGCGCGCCGAGATCGAGGCACCACTTTTTCGACTCCGGCCGGGTCGCGGTGGCAACCACGGTGAGGCCGGTGAGGCGGCGTGCGAGCTGGATCAGGATCGAGCCGACGCCCCCGGCGCCGCCGGTAATCAACAGCGTACGCGGATCGACGCTCTTGCCCGGCACCGCGCCGAGCCGGTCGAACAACAACTCCCAGGCGGTGATCGAGGTCAGTGGTAGCGCTGCGGCCTGCGCGTAGGAGAGCGATTTCGGCTTCTTGCCGACGATGCGTTCGTCGACCAGATGGAATTCCGAGTTGGTGCCCTGGCGCAGGATCGAGCCGGCGTAGAACACTTCATCGCCTGGCCTGAACAGCGTCACGTCAGGCCCGACCGCATCAACGACACCGGCCGCGTCATAGCCCAAAATCTTGGTCTCGCCTTCGGTCGGCGCGGCGCGCTTGCGCACCTTGTAATCGACCGGATTGGCCGAGATCGCCTTCACGGCGACGCGGACGTCGCGGCCTTTCGGCTCCGGCTTGGCGGTCTCGAAATCGATCAGCGAATTCGCGTCCTCGATCGGGAGCGATTTTTGGTATCCGACGGCCTTCATGGCTGTTGTCTCCTGTCAGTTCTGTGCGATTGAGCCTACCTGTCGCGCTGGCGTCAATTTGGCAAGTACTGTAAAATCGGGGAACTAGTCCCTGTTTGGATACTATTGGAAAATAACGCATGAAAAGGCGGAATTTTGCTCATCGGCCCGGCTGCTCGGTGGAAGCCACCCTCGATCTGATCGACGGCAAGTGGAAGGGCGTGATCCTGTTCCATCTGCAGGCCGGTACCCAGCGATTTGGGGAGTTGCGGCGGCGGATGCCCGGCATTACCCAGCGCATGCTGACCAAGCAGCTGCGCGCGCTGGAGGATGACAAACTGGTGGTCCGCAAGGTCTATGCCGAGGTGCCGCCGCGGGTCGAGTATACCCTCTCGGAGCTCGGCGAGAGCCTGCGCCCCGTGATCGATACGCTGAAGGCGTGGGGGGAGAGCCATCGGGACCGGCTGTCCTGTGGACCTGCGTCGGAAACCATCGAAACGCCTGATCGCGCAGCGTAGTTGTGTACCGCTTTGTCTTCTCTCGTTGCCGCCCCGCATCTATATCTGACGCACCAAATTACGGGATTTCCTGCATGTTGATTCCCTCTCTTGCCCTGCTACTGGTTTCCGCGATCGTTGCCACGCCGGCGCTGGCGCAGGACCGCCGCGTGCCGTCGTCGGGAGCCGAGCTGCGGCTATCCTTTGCGCCGATCGTGCAGCGGGTGCAGCCGGCGGTGGTCAACGTCTATGCCGCCAAGACCGTGCAGAACCGCAATCCCTTGCTGGACGATCCGATCTTCCGCCGCTTCTTCGGCGTACCCGGCCAGCAGCCCGAGCAGATGCAGCGTTCGCTGGGTTCGGGCGTGATGGTCGACGCCTCCGGTCTCGTCGTCACCAACAACCACGTCATCGAGGGCGCCGATCAGGTCAAGATATCGCTGGCCGACAAGCGCGAATTCGAAGCCGAGATCGTGCTGAAAGACAGCCGCACCGATCTCGCCGTGCTGCGCATCAAGGACTCCAAGGAGAAGTTCACGACGATCGACTTTGCCAATTCCGATGAATTGCTGGTCGGCGACGTCGTGCTCGCGATCGGCAATCCCTTTGGCGTCGGCCAGACCGTGACGCAAGGCATCATCTCGGCGCTGGCGCGCACGCAAGTAGGCATCACCGACTACCAGTTCTTCATTCAGACCGATGCCGCGATCAACCCCGGCAATTCCGGCGGCGCGCTGGTCGACATGACCGGCAAGCTTGCCGGCATCAACACCGCGATTTTCTCGCGCTCCGGCGGCTCGCAGGGCATCGGCTTTGCGATTCCCGCCAACATGGTGCGCGTGGTCGTGGCCTCCGCCAAGAGCGGCGGCAAGGCGGTGAAGCGCCCGTATCTCGGCGCCAGGTTGCAGGCGGTGACGCCCGAGATCGCGGAGACGCTGGGGCTCAAATCGCCGACCGGTGCGCTGGTCGCTAACGTCGCGGCGAACAGCCCGGCAGCGCGCGCCGGACTGAAACTGTCCGACCTGATTACCTCGATCGACGGACAGGTGATCGACGATCCCAACGCGTTCGACTATCGCTTCGCCACCCGTCCATTGGGTGGTTCGGCGCAGATCGACGTGCAGCGCGCCGGCAAGACCGTGAAGCTGACGGTGCCATTGGAAACTGCGCCCGATACCAATCGCGATGAGATCGTGCTGACCGCGCGCTCGCCGTTCCAGGGCGCGAAGGTCGCCAACATCTCGCCGGCGGTGGCTGATGAGCTGCGGCTCGACGCTTCGACCGAAGGCGTCGTCGTGATCGATCTCGCCGATGGCGGAACGGCCGCCGGCGTCGGCTTCCAGAAGGGCGACATCATCCTCGCGGTCAATAGCCAGAAGATCGCCAAGACCAGCGATCTCGACAAGGCGTCAAAGACCTCGGCACGGATCTGGCGCATCACGGTGGTGCGCGGCGGCCAGCAGATCAACGTGACGCTCGGCGGATGAGCCCGAAGCAGCCACGCGAAGCTGCCAACCTCTTTGCCGCGGCAGGGATGGAGCAGGACGCGCCACGTCCGCTGCCGGACCGGCTGCGCCCGCAGTCGCTGTCCGATGTCGTCGGCCAGGATCACATCCTCGGCCCCGACGGCGCGCTGACGCGGATGCTGGAAACGCGCACGCTGGGCTCGCTGGTGTTTTGGGGGCCACCCGGCACCGGCAAGACCACCGTGGCGCGGCTGCTTGCCGATGCCACCGAACTGCATTTCGAACAGATCTCCGCGGTTTTTTCCGGCGTCGCCGATCTGAAGAAAGTGTTCGATGCCGCGCGCGCCCGCCGCGAGACCGGCAAGGGCACGCTGCTGTTCGTCGACGAGGTGCATCGCTTCAACCGCGCGCAGCAGGATTCGTTTCTGCCCGTGATGGAAGACGGCACCGTGGTGCTGGTCGGCGCCACCACCGAAAACCCGTCGTTCGAACTCAACGCGGCGCTTCTCTCGCGAGCGCGCGTGCTGGTGTTTCATTCGCTCGATCCTGGGGCGGTGGAACAGCTCTACGCCCATGCCGAAAAGATCGAAGGCAAGAAGCTGCCGCTCGATGCCGA
Organism: Bradyrhizobium sp. JYMT SZCCT0180; assembly: GCF_018130165.1. Classification (GTDB taxonomy): domain Bacteria; phylum Pseudomonadota; class Alphaproteobacteria; order Rhizobiales; family Xanthobacteraceae; genus Bradyrhizobium. The sequence continues at coordinate 122,111 of NZ_JAFCLZ010000015.1, forward strand.
GGCCCGCGCCGTGCTGGTGCGGATGGCCGACGGCGACGGCCGCGCCGCGCTGACGCTGGCCGAAGAAGTCTGGCGCGCCGCGCGCAAGGGCGAAGTCTTCAACGCCGAGAAATTGCAGGACATCCTGCAGCGCCGCGCACCGATCTACGACAAATCCGCCGACGGCCACTACAATTTGATCTCGGCGCTGCATAAGGCGGTGCGCGGCTCCGATCCGGATGCGGCGCTGTATTATCTCGCGCGCATGATGGATGCCGGCGAGGATCCGCTGTTTCTGGCGCGACGGGTGGTGCGCATGGCGGTGGAGGACATTGGCCTTGCCGATCCGCAGGCGCTGGTGATCTGCAACGCCGCGAAGGATGCCTATGATTTCCTCGGCCATCCCGAGGGCGAACTGGCGATTGCGCAGGCCGTGATCTATCTGGCCACTGCGCCGAAATCGAACGCCGCCTACAAGGCCTTTGGCGCCGCGATGCGCACGGCGAAGGAGGGCGGTTCGCTGCTGCCGCCAAAACACATTCTCAACTCGCCGACCAAGCTGATGAAGTCGGAAGGCTACGGTTCCGGTTACGAATACGACCACGATGTGCCCGATGCGTTTTCCGGCCAGGACTATTTCCCGGAAGCGCTGGGACGCCAGACATTTTATGATCCGCCCGACCGCGGCTTCGAGCGCGAAATCCGCAAGCGGCTGGATTATTGGGCGAAGCTGCGGCGCGAGCGCGGCGGGGGAAGTGCTGAATGATGGGTCTGATGTGCCGTGGCTTGTTCGCTTTCGGGTGCGCGCTTCTTGCGGTGGGGTTTGCGCATTCCGCGTCGGCTGACACCGTGGAAGTTGCACCGGGGATACAGGTGACGAAGCGTACCTATGCGGCCCCGAGCAAGGAACAGCCGTTCTTTGGCTTTGAAGCCAAGACCGCGGCGCAACGGGAGGAGGACGACAAGTTCGTCAAGGCACTGGTGCAGGCAGCCGGGACCAAAGAGAAGGCCCTCGACGAAGTGGTCAAGCGTGGTTGGCGGGCGCTTGGATCGGGCAAGTACCCCGAAGCTGCACTGCGATTCAACCAGGCCTATCTCGTGGCTCCCGAACAGAGCGTCGTCTATCACGGCCTGGCGGCGATAGCGCAAATCCGCTTCAAGGATCTCGAATACGCCGAAGAGCTGTTCCGGATTGCGCAGAAGCAGCCCAATCCGTTGAAGATGTTGAATGCTGACTACGGGCGGGTGCTGCTGGTCGCCAAGCGTCCGAAGGAGGCGCAGCCGGTGCTGGAGCAGGCGGTCAAGGACACGCCGGACTTCGGCGACGCCTGGATCAATCTCGCCCACGCCCGCCTGCAAAATGGCGACCGCGACGCCGCCTGCGCGGCGGCTGATGTGGCGATGAAACAGCGTCCGTCGTCCAATGCGGCCGTCGATCTCAACAAGTTGAGGAATGACGCGCAGTGCAAGTGAGATCCATCACTTCCCCGTCTTCACAAATTCCAGAATTTCGTCGGTCAGCCGCGTATCTGACGTGTTGATCGCGTAGACCTCCGACATGTGGCTGTGCTGCGGCAGCATGAAGGTGCGCGCGCACCCCTCGGCGCTTTTGCAGGTGGCCTGTTTCAGCAATTCGTATTGCTCGATGAAGCGCGGTGGATCGAGTTCGGCGGCAGTGGCCATCAATGGTATTTTTGTTTCCAGCAAGCCTCGCAGCGAAGATCGTTCGGCATAGCGCGAGGGATCGGAACCGAAATAGGTGATCTCGGCGTCGCCGACCGGCGATGCCGTCAGGTCGTAGATGCCGGAGACCATGATTGCGCCCGCAAGCCCGCCGCCCTTCACCTTGTGAAGCTCGGGATGCGATACGTAGTTGGCGACATGCACCGCGCCCGCGGATTGCCCCATCAGGAAGATACGCGCCGGATCGCCGCCACGCTCGCGGATTTTCTCGCTCACCCATTGCACCACCGACGCAAGGTCTTCGGCGCTGGCCGGATACACGAATTGCGGCGCCAGGCGGTAGGTGGCGTTGACGCCGACGAAGCCGTTCTTCACCGCCCACAGCATGATGTTGTCGTAAAAGGGGCTGCCGGGATTGCGCTTGTTGCCGGCAACGAAGCCGCCGCCGTGGATGAAGATCAGCACCGGTCGGGCGGATGAATTGGTGTCCGGCGTAAACACGTCGAGCAGATGCCGATCCGCCGGGCCGTATTTGACGTCGCGCTCGGTCTTGATGCCCTCGTAGGGCTCCTTTTGCTGCATTGGCGCGTAGAGCGCGGCGGTCTTGGGCGGGTCGATGGTGCGCCCGAGCTCCAGCAGCTTCCACGCCAGATCTTCGGACATCGCCGGCTGCTGTGCGGGGGCTGAACCCGCCCAGATGGCTGCGGTCACGGCCAGGAACATCTTCACGGCCCATGTCGTCGATTTCATCCCGCAACTCCCGTTTGCTTCCAAACCATGATCCGGCCGCTGGCTGTCTGGCCGCCGACCAGGCGGACAAGCTTCCGCACGCGACCCGCCACACCACTATCAGGTGGATTTGGCGCGAGGCCAAATGCAGCGGAAATTGAACCCGGATCGGCCGGGTTTTGCTCCGACATTCGCCGAAACAGGCCGATTCACCGTGACGATTCGCTGCTTTTGCGCTAGGCAACGGCCTTATCCGGAGCCAGCCAAATCATGAGCCGTCGCGTCAAAAAACCTCTCCGCCCGGCGGGCGACCGCCCCAAGGGCGCGCGTCCCTATCGGGGCTCGAAAGCCGAGCGGCCGGCTCATCGTCCGGGCGGCAAGCCGCCGGCGCGTTTTGCGGCCGCGGCGTCCCGCGCGCCGAAACCGGCGCCCTATGTTCCAGAGCCGGAGAAAGTGGTCGCCGAGCCGCCGCCGCTGCCGACCAAGGTCCAGACCGTGGTCGTGACCGCGGATGAGAACAACATGCGCGTCGATCGCTTCCTCGAGGCACGTTTCCCGGGCCTGTCGTTCTCCCACATCCAGCGCATCGTCCGCAAAGGCGAGCTGCGCGTCAACGGCAAGCGCGCCGACAGCAAGGACCGGATCGAGGAGGGGCAGAGCATCCGGATTCCGCCGCTCAAGCTCGATACGCCGAAGGTCGGCGGCACGCTCTCGGAAGCCGCGACCAAGACGCTGCAGGCGCTCAAGGACATGATCCTGTTCGAGGACGCCGACGTCATGGTGCTGAACAAGCCCGCGGGGCTTGCGGTGCAGGGCGGCTCCGGCATCACGCGCAATGTCGACGACATGCTCGAAGTGATGCGCGACGCCAAGGGACAAAAACCAAGACTGGTGCACCGGCTGGACCGCGAAACGTCGGGCTGTTTGTTGATCGCGAAGACGCGCTTTGCCGCCACCGCGCTGACCGGCTCGTTCCGCCATCGCTCGGCGCGGAAAATCTACTGGGCAATGGTGGCGGGCGTACCGAAGCCGAAGCAGGGCCGCATCTCGACCTATCTCGCCAAGGAAGAGAGTGAGGACGACACCATCATGCGGATCGCCAAGCATGGCGACGAAGGCGCCAGCCACGCGGTGACCTATTACGCCGTGGTCGAGACCTCGGCGCAAAAACTCGCCTGGGTGTCGCTGAAGCCGGTGACCGGGCGCACCCATCAATTGCGCGCGCATATGGCGCATATCGACCATGCCATCGTCGGCGATCCCAAATACTTCAACAAGGAAAACTGGGATCTGCCGGGCGGCATCCAGAACCGCCTGCATCTCCTGGCGCGCCGGATCGTGATCCCGCATCCGCGTGGCGGCGTGATCGACGCGACCGCGCCCCTGCCGCCGCACATGCTGCAGTCCTGGAACCTGCTCGGCCTCGAGGCCGACCGCTTCGATCCGATCGAGAACGCGCCGGAGGAGTAGGGCGTCCGATCCGTCCATGCGCCGCTATCAATTTTCCGGGAGCGCAAGAACGATCAAATCGAGGGCGTGCTAATCAGCTATCGCCCGGTCCGGTTTGTTTTGGCACCAGGCTGCCATCGTGAACAAGGGATCGGCCTATGACTGCGACTTGGCTCCGCGCTGCGTTTTTCTGTTTTCTTCTGGGTGAAGCTGCCTTGCTCAGCGCACCAGCCGGGGCGGAAACACTCGCGCTCGCGGGTGGCCGCGTCTACGCATCGCCCGACGCCGCGCCGCTCGTTGATGCGGTGGTTGTAACGACAGACGGTATCATCACCGCGATCGGCAGCCGCAACGAAGTGCAAGTCCCGCCGGATGCGCGCGTGATTGATTGCACCGGCAAGACCGTCGTTGCCGGTTTTTGGAACAGCCACGTCCACTTCACGCAAAACGTATGGAAAAACGCAAGCACCGCGCCGGCGGCGTCGCTGCAGGACCATATGCAGGAGATGCTGACGAAATGGGGTTTCACCACCGTATGGGATCTCGGTTCCGATCCGCGAGACACGCTGCCAATCCGCAAGCGCATCAGCGCCGGTGAAGTGCTGGGCCCGAGCATCTTCTTCGCCGGCAACATTTTTCCGAAGGGCGGCCATCCCGCCTATCTGCCGCCCGAACTGCAACTTCCCGAGGCCGCCACGCCGGAGGAAGCCACGCAGATGACGCGCGTTTACCTGGGAATGGGCCTCGACGGCATGAAGCTGTTCACCGGCGTTTATATGGGCGACAAGCCCGTGATAAATATGGAAGTGTCGATCGCAAAAGCCGCGGTTGATGTGGCGCATGCGCAAGGCAAGCCGGTATTCGCGCATCCGCAAAACAAAACTGGAATGGAGACGGTGATCGAGGCTGGCGTCGATGTGCTGGCGCACATCATTCCGGGCCAGCCGGGCTACAGCCCCGAGCAGCTCGCGAAATTCAAAGCGCAGGGCATTGCGTTGATCCCGACGCTTTCTCTCTTTGCGAAAACCATCGGTGGTCCCGCTTTGGCTGCGCGCCTGGTCGATTCCGGTGTCCAGCAGATCAAGGCGTTTTCAGGCAATGGTGGCGCCATTCTGTTCGGCACCGATGTCGGCTTCACCACGATCTATGACACGTCGGTCGAATACGAACTGATGCGCCGGGCGCTTTCGGAAAAGGAAGTGCTGGCCACGCTGACGACGAACCCGGCCAGATATTTCAAGGCCGCGAAGAAGGGCAGGGTTGAAAAGGGCTTTGACGCCGATCTCGTGGTCTTGGACGGCGACCCCTTGGCTGACGTCAGCAATCTCGCAAAAGTCGCCTACACAATTCGTGCGGGGCAGGTGATCTATCGTAAGCCGTGAAGGCTCATCGCTTGAACTGCGTGAGAAACAGCCGCAGTGAATCTTGCGGACTTTCAATATCCGAAATCACCCAGCCGTCAGGCGCCTTGACGGCGACAAAATTCAGCGTGACGGCGCGGCCGTTATTGTTGAAGCTGGCGGTGACATAGGTCTTGCCCAATTCCGTGCGCAGGATTTTTGTCGAGACCGGGCCGATTTTCCAGCTCGGGCTCTGCACCATGAAATCGTACGGCGCCTCGCGCGGGGCGATCCACGCGCTTCGCAGACTGCGGTCGAAAAACTGTTCCGCGATCTCGGCGCTGCGCGGCAATCCCTTCGAGAGGTCTGACGAGCCCTTGCCGTAATAGGCGTAGACATTGCGGACCAGCGATTCCGGCGTGCGGAACCCGGCTTGCGCGGGCAGGGCGGCGAGAACAGCCGTCGAAATCAGGATCGCAGCAAGGAATTTCACGGCTTTCATGGGCTCTGTCTCGGGCCTTATCCTGGTTTCACCAAGCCTATTTTGCCGGTAAATGACATCAGGCGAAAGCCTTTGCGCTGGCTGGAATTGGCGTGTTTTCTCCGCTGAACCGGTGTCCATTTCGTCCAAAGGCGCTATAAGGCGCGGATGCGTGAATTATTCGATGAAGTGGCCGGCCAGTCTCCGTTCGACCCCGAAGAGGCGGTGCGGCGCGCGACGCGCGTGCCACAGCGCAAGCGCTTTTACACCAGCGCCGGTGTCGGCGAGGCGGATGGCGGCTTTACCGTCACGCTCGACGGCAAACCGATCCGTACGCCCTCCGGCCGCCATGTCGTCGCGCCCAACGCTGATATTGCGGAGGCGATCGCGGCGGAATGGAATGCGCAGGTCGAGACCATCAACCCCCTGACGATGCCGTTGACGCGCTTCGCCAACAGCGTCGGCGAAGGAGTCGTCGATCGTGTCGACGCGGTTGCCGACGACGTCGCGAAATATCTCGGCACCGATTTGCTGTTCTACCGCGCCGGCCATCCCGAAGCGTTGGTCGCCAAGGAAGCCGCGCATTGGGATCCCGTCGTGTTCTGGGCCGCCAATGAACTCGGCGCCCATTTCATGCTGGCCCAGGGAATCGTGCACGTCGCCCAGCCGGAGCCCGCAATCCAGGCGGCGCGCGCGGTATTCCCGACCGATCCCTGGTCGATCGCGGCTCTACATGTGGTGACGACGCTGACGGGCTCGGCGCTGCTGGCGCTGGCGCTATTCCACGGCGTGCGCAACGCCGACGAGGTCTGGGCCGCCGCCCATGTCGATGAGGACTGGAATATCGAAAAATGGGGCCTCGACGAGGAGGTCGCGGCCCGCAGGGCAGCCCGGCTGGTCGATTTCACCGCCGCGGTCACCATTCTGAAGGCCCTGAAGCCTTGAATCGGGTGCTCGGTTAACGAGAGGTTTACGACGCCGGGGTAGCCTGATGCCCTGGCCGAGACCTCTGATATGGCGATCTCTATCAACAACTCAGTGCTTCCGGTGCTTGCCGCCCAAGAGGTTGGCGGCGTGGCGCCCGAGCTCGTGCTGGCGCAGGGCAGTGTGGTCAATGCGCAGGTCCTGAAGGTTCTCGACGCCAATCTGGTGCGGATCGCCATCGCGGCTCTCTCCATCGATGTCGCCACCGAAATTCCGCTGCAGGCGGGGCAGTCGCTGCAGCTGGCGGTATCGCAGACCAAGGACGGGATCAGGCTTGCACTGGTCGGGCAGGGCGGCGCGGCCGGTGATGCCGTCACGCTGTCGCCGCAGGCGCTGGTCGACGCGGCGGCCAACCGCCCGACAATCGTAGCCCCCTCCAAAAACGTGCTGACGCCGCTGGAACGCGCGGCGGTGTCGGTCGCGGCGCAGAGTGCGGCGACCGAGCAGGACAGTCTCGCGCCTTTATTCGCCAATCTCGGCGCCGCGGTATCATCCGCCAATCTGCCCCCGAAACTGCAGCAGGCCATCGCGCAGGTATTGGCGCAACAGACCAGCCTCGACCAGAATCTCGACGGCGGCGACATCAAGACCGCGTTCCAGAAATCCGGAATTTTCCTCGAGGCGTCGCTGGCCTCGGGCGCGGTGCCTTCGTCAGGCGCGCCCGATCTCAAGGCCGCGCTGATCGTGCTGCGACAGACGTTGCAATCGGCGCTCGGCGGGGATGCTGCGGTGGCCACGAAGGCGGCGCCGGCCCAGGCCGGTTTGTCGAATGCCGCCCCCGGCCTGGTACCTTCTGTGGCTCCCGATCTCGACGTCCACGAAATCCTGCTGCCGCAGGCGCGGCTGCCTGTGGCTCAGGAGATTGCGCAAACGCGCGGTGGCCTGCAGGGCGCGCTCGCCCAGGCCCTCAATTCCGGCCCGAGCGCGGGCGCGACCATGAACCTGCTGCAGGAGGCGCTGCAGCAGCTCGGCACTCCCGCGCGATCGGCAACACTGTCGAAGGCGGCTGGCGGCGACGACGTCACCGTTCACACCAATACGCCGCCGCCGCCGTTTCGCGGCGCGTCGCCGACGGCGCAGCCGGTCGCGTTGCCTTCGCTCGCGCCAGACGCGCCGCTTGCCACCACAGCGCATCATCTGCTCGACGACACGGATGCGGCGATTGCGCGGCAGACCCTGCTGCAAGTCGCCTCGCTGCCGGACCGCATCGATGTTACAGGGCCGAAGGTCGACGCGACGACGCCGCGCTGGAATTTCGAAATCCCGTTCGTGACGCCGCAGGGCACCGCGATGGCGCAGTTCGAGATTGCCCGCGACGGCAGCGCCAGCGAGGCCGAGGCCGCCAAGCGGGTGTGGCGGGCGCGGTTTTCGCTCGATGTCGAGCCGACAGGTCCGATCCATGCGCTGGTGTCGCTGGTCGGCGAAAAAACTTCGGTGCGGATGTGGGCGGAGCGGCCGGCCACCGCCGCGCAGCTGCGCGCCGGTGCTGCGGATTTGAGCCAGGCGCTCACCAGGGCCGAACTGCAGCCCGGCGAGATCGTGATCTGCGAAGGCGCGCCGCCGCAGGCCGCCCCCGCCAAAGCCGGGCATTTCCTGGACCGCGCGCTATGAGCGTCGAGGTCCGAAATCAGCTCGCGGTCGCGCTGCACTACGACAAAAAAGGCGCGCCGCGCGTCGTCGCCAAGGGCAAGGGCACCATCGGCGCCAAGATCATCGAACTCGCCAAGGCCCACGACATCCCGATCGAAGAGAACGAGGTGCTGGCGGGCGCGCTGTCGCATGTCGAGATCGGTGACGAAATTCCGGAAGAGCTCTACAAGGCGGTCGCCGAAGTGCTGATCTTCGTGCTGCGGCTGTCGGGGCGAATTCGGTAGCTTCGCGCTCGTTCGCCGTTATTCGATGCCCCAGCGCTGCGGATCGAGCAGTTCGGCTGGCGGCTTTATCTCGTCGATGCCGATCGGACGCCGCGTCAGACGGATCGCGGTCCAGCTTCGATCGCTGCCTCTGCTGAATAACCTCTCTTTCAGCTTGATGCCATCGTTGGTCAGACAAGCAAGGTGGCCCGCATCCATCATGCCGGGCATCATGTCGAACCAGCGGCAGGTTTCACCGAGGACCGTTTCGGAACTGCCCCGATCTATTGGCTCCATCGAGTTCGCCTGCGTGGATGTCTGCGTGGAGGATTCCGTTGGTGTCGGCTCGTACCTTACGAGTTCGAGCCGCTCATGCGGACGGCCTTCATCATGCCTATAGTGCACATAGATGCGACGAGAATCGTGCGTGATCCTGAGGCTGCGGCGGAAATGGTCGACCTTTTCCTCCAGATATTGCCAGGGGCCACGGCGGCGCGTGGTGCGGATCGATTTTTCCGCCTTGGCGGAACCGTCCGAAAGCTCCATGACCGTCTCATGATCGGGAGTTGCCTGCGTCGCCAGCGACGGTGGAGTCTGGTCCCACCAATTCACTGTCAGAAGTTTGCGCGAGGGCCGCACGTCTTCCGGCTTGACCGGCCGGCGCACGACGCTGGTCGCTTCAGCTGAGCTTGACACTTCGTTTGTCCCGTTAACGTCCTTCCACCACAGCTCAATGCCGTCGTCGGTGACGCAACTCAGATGGGTGAGTTCGAATCCGGCGCGCTCCCGTTTGGTTCGCCGTACGTCCCACACGGTGCAGCTTTCACCGAGATGCGTCTGTCGTTCCCCGGTGTTGCGAGGTTCGTAGTCGTAGTAGCGGCGTTCCGTGCGACCACGCTCGAATGAAGCGAAACCGACCGCAGCGAAGACCATTATGCTCTCATCGCCGCTGCCAGAGAAATATCCGGCGCCGCCGACGTGGGTCCAATTGCCATGATGGGTCACGGTCCGCTGGCCAGTCTTGCCATGGGAATTCCAGGCCATCGTGACAACGTAATCGGGCGGGGCCGCATGGAGCACAAATGGCGCGTCGGCGGCCGCGGAACCGCTGGCAAGGCATGCGATAACGGAAAGCAGGACCAGTTTCCGCAAGGCGGGGCTCCATAAGGCTATTCGCAGAGATAGTACTAGATTTGCGCCGCAATCTTGACGATTCTGCTCGGGAATCCGTTACAAATCTGGCATCCCGATTGTCATCGTTTTACCACGATGCCATCCGCATTCTCCGCCGCTCCCCACAATCGTTTCGGACATCCCCCGTGATCAATCGCCGCCATGCGCTCGGACTTGTTGCCGCCGCGAGCCTTTTGCCTTCGCGCGGTTTCGCCAATGTCTCTTATCAGCGCAGCGAATTTCGCGACGATCTGGCAAAGCGGTTCTTCAGCCTGGGAACGGTCGGCACCTTCGTCGGCTACAAGGTCGACGATTATCTGATGATCGCCAGCGACAAGGTCCGCTCCGGCGAGGACAAGCTGCCGGCTTCCACCTTCAAGATTCCGAATTCGCTGATCGCGCTGGAGACCGGCGTGGTCGAGGACCCGGACAAGGATATCTTCAAGTGGGACGGGGTGACCCGCAGCATCGAGGCCTGGAATACTGACCACACGTTGCGCTCGGCGATCGCGGTCTCCGCAGTGCCGGTCTATCAGGAGATCGCCCGGCGCATCGGCTCAGAGCGGATGCAGAAATATCTCGACCTGTTCGAGTATGGCAACCGCGACATCGGCGGCGGCATCGATCAGTTCTGGCTGACCGGAAATCTGCGCATCGATCCCGTCCAGCAGATCGATTTCGTCGACCGGCTGCGGCGCGGCGTGCTGCCGGTCGGCAAGCGCAGCCAGGAGCTGGTGCGCGACATCCTCCCCGTAACGAAAGTCGGCGACGCCACCATCCGCGCCAAGAGCGGTTTGCTCGGCGCCGAGCAGGGCAAGCCGCCCCTGGGCTGGATGGTCGGCTGGGCCGAGAAGGGCAACATGCAAACCGTGTTCGCGATGAACATGGACTGCAAGGAGCCCGCCCACATCGCCGCGCGCATGACGGTGACGCAGCAATGCCTCACGGACATTGTCGCGATTTGAAGGACTTGCCCCATCGTCATTGCGAGCGCAGCGAAGCAATCCATTCTATCGCTCGTCGAGATATGGATTGCTTCGCTGCGCTCGCAATGACGATGCTAGCCGCTACCCCAATTTGAACAGCGCCAGCAAGAAGTCGCTCACGGCCTTGCGCGCTTCCGCGGCGGTCGTCGGGTTGCCGCCAACATGCGGGTTGAGCTCGATACAGGCGTCCTTGTAGCTGAACGGCGCCTTGGTATCGCCATTCATCAACACGCCGCCTTCGCCCTCGCTGAGCTTGCAGCTTCGCGCGGTCTGCGCATTGGCCGAGACCGTCGTCGTGCTGAGGCCGAGCAGGCCTGAATCGAAGCCGTGCGGGGAGTCCGGATATTCGGTCAGCACCACGTCGCGCTTGGCTTCCTGCAGCCGCGCCAGATAGGCCTTGCAGCTCGACACCGGATTGTAATCGTCGGGCGTGCCGTGATGGATCCGGATCGGACGCGCCGCGACTTCGGTGTCGGTGGCATAGCTCGTCGAGCAATCCGGATAGAACGGGATGTAGGCGGCGAACTGCGCGCCGGATTTGTTCCACAGCTTGTTGAAGCGGTCGAGGCTGGCGTAGAGCGTGGCCTGTCCGCCGCGCGAAAATCCCATCAGCACGATCCGCTCAGGGTCGACGCGCGGATGCCTGGCGAGGATCTCCAGCGAGCGATAGATATCGACGATGAAATTGAGCCGGCCGAGCAGGCCCTGGTTCGGGCCAACGGCGGTGAGGCCGCGGCCGGAGAAGCCGTCGATCACGAAGGTCGAAATCCCCAGGCTGTTGAGCTGACGCACCCACGGATCCATCCCGGCGCCGACGCCGCTCGAGCCGTGCATCAGCACCACGACCGGCAGTTTTCCAGTGCCTTGCGCGATGCGGAATTGACCGGCGACGGTGACCTGCTTGCCGTTGGAATCGCCGTTCAGAAATTGCTGGTCCGAAATGGTCAGCGACGGGATTGCGTAGATCTCGGTGCGCGCGGCGACGTCCTTCGGGATCGATTGCGCGTTGACCTCAAGGCAGCCCAGGAGAATCCCGCCGCAACAGATCGCGGCCATGACGGCAAAGCGCCAGTCTCTCGGCATCGGTGTGCCCCCCGTACTTTTTCGTTGTGGGGCAACTAGACCAAGCAGCGCAATGGCTGTCAAATCGATCTGCTAGGTCGATTTCTTCCCGATCCGCCCGAGATGGGTGAAGCCAAACCCGGTGGTATATTTCAGCCCATAGCCCAGCGCGCGGTCGAAGCCGATATGGGCGAGCCAGATCATCGCGATCGACAGTATCAAAGGCTCGGCCGTGACAAAGCCGACCGTCATCAGCGCCATCGGCACCATGTAGGTATGGGCGGCGTTGTAGAGCATCGCCCCGAAGTGCGGCCCGAAAAAATAGGCGGCGAAGCTGAGGTCGGGCGCCAGGAACAGGGCGGCGTAGACCCACCACGATCCGTCCCAGACCCAGTAGAGCAGCGTCATCCCCAAAAACAGCGCCAGGCCTTCCAGCCGCAGCATGGTTCGCAGGCCCCCGGTAACGGTCCCGGCAGGCTCGGCGGTCGCAGTATCCGTCAATTGCATCCCCTGTGCAGAGCTGCGGATATAGTGCATTTCTGCACCGGTACCAGAGGGCATGAAGGGGTGTTTCCGGTTCGCAAAAGGCCGTGTTAGAACCCCGGCCAATTCGGACCTATGACGGGCGGCAGCACATGAAAGACATCCTGGACACCCTCGAAGAACGGCGCGCCGGCGCCAAGCTCGGCGGCGGCGAGAAGCGCATCGAGGCGCAGCACGCCCGCGGCAAGCTGACGGCGCGGGAGCGCATCGAACTGCTGCTCGACAAGGGCTCGTTCGAGGAATTCGACATGTTCGTCGAGCACCGCTCGGTCGAATTCGGCATGGAAAAGAACAAGATCCCCGGCGACGGCGTCGTCACCGGCTGGGGCACCGTGAACGGCCGCAAGACGTTCGTGTTCGCCAAGGATTTTACCGTGTTCGGCGGCTCGCTCTCCGAGACCCATGCGCTGAAAATTACAAAGCTGCAGGACATGGCGATGAAGGCGCGGGCGCCGATCATCGGGCTCTATGATGCCGGCGGCGCGCGCATCCAGGAAGGTGTCGCCGCCCTCGCAGGCTATTCCTACGTGTTCCGCCGCAACGTCATCGCCTCGGGCGTGATCCCGCAGATCTCGGTCATCATGGGGCCGTGCGCCGGCGGCGACGTCTATTCGCCCGCGATGACCGACTTCATCTTCATGGTGAAGAACACGAGCTACATGTTCGTCACCGGACCCGACGTGGTGAAAACCGTCACCAACGAAGTGGTCACGGCCGAGGAACTCGGCGGCGCCTCCGTGCACGCCACGCGCTCCTCGATCGCGGACGGCGCGTTCGACAACGACGTCGAGACGCTGCTGCAGATGCGCCGGCTGATCGACTTCCTGCCCTCCAACAACACCGACGGCGTGCCGGAATGGCCAAGCTTCGACAATATCGAACGCCTCGATATGTCGCTGGATACGCTGATCCCCGACAATCCGAACAAGCCCTACGACATGAAGGAACTGATCCTCAAAGTCGTGGACGAGGGCGACTTCTTCGAGATCTCGGAGACCTTTGCCAAGAACATCGTCACCGGCTTCGGCCGCATCGCCGGCCGCACCGTCGGCTTCGTCGCCAACCAGCCGATGGTGCTGGCGGGCGTGCTCGACTCTGACGCCTCACGGAAAGCCGCGCGCTTCGTTCGGTTCTGCGACGCCTTCAACATTCCGATCGTGACTTTTGTGGACGTGCCGGGCTTCCTGCCGGGCACCGCGCAGGAATATGGCGGCCTGATCAAGCACGGCGCAAAGCTGCTGTTCGCCTATTCGCAATGCACGGTACCGCTGGTGACGGTTATCACGCGCAAGGCCTATGGCGGCGCGTTCGACGTGATGGCGTCCAAGGAAATCGGCGCCGACATGAACTACGCCTGGCCGACCGCCCAGATCGCCGTGATGGGCGCCAAGGGCGCGGTCGAAATCATTTTCCGCAGCGACATCGGCGATGCAGATAAAATCGCCGCCCGAACGAAGGAATACGAAGACCGCTTCCTGTCGCCGTTCATTGCGGCCGAGCGCGGCTACATCGACGATGTGATCATGCCACATTCGACAAGAAAGCGGATCGCGCGGGCGCTGGCGATGCTGAAAGACAAGAAGGTGGAGATGCCGGCGAAGAAGCACGACAATTTGCCGTTGTGAGGTGCGTAGTTTCGTAGGGTGGGTTAGCGCAGCGTAACCCACCATCTTTGATCTTCGCACCGGCAATTGATGGGTATCGCTTCGCTCCACCCATCCTACGCGTCCCTACCGCGCCGCCAGAAACCCCAGCAACAACTCGTTGTATTTCGCCGGCGCCTCCAAAAACACCAGATGCCCCGTATCCGGTATCACCTCGGCGCGGGCGTTCGGCATTTTGGCGGCGAGCGCCTTGGCGAGGTCGGCGTTGTGGCCCATCTTCGGCCGCAGCGCTTCGGGGGCGTTGGCTTTGCCGGGCGCGTTGTGATCGTCGGCGCCCATGATGAACAGGGTCGGCCGCGCGATCAGCGGGATTTCATGCGCCACCGGCTCGCGGTAGATCATTTGTGCGGAGCTGACGAAGGCGCGCAGCCAGCGCGGATATTCGGCGCTGCCCTTGATGTTGAAACGTGCATCGATGAACGGCGTCACCTGGTCTGCCGGCAGTTTTAGCGAATAGTTGGTCTCGAGCTGCTTGCGATATCCGTCAGCGGTCAGCCTGTCCTCGTTCTCCAGAATCTTTTCGGTCGGCGTCGGCGGCACATAGAGACGGTAATCCTCCAGCCCGATCGGCGCGGTCAGCACGAGATGGTCGACCCGGTCAGGGTAGGCGCGGGCGATCCGCACGCCGAGCATTCCGCCGAGCGAATGGGCGACGATATCGGCCTTCGCGATCTGCAGATGATCCAGCAGCGCCATCGTGTTGCGCGCCAGCGTGTCGAAATGCAGCTCGCCTTGCGGCTTGGAGGATTTGCCGAAGCCGATCTGGTCCGGCACCACCACGCGATAGCCTGCGTCCGAGAGCGTCTTGATGACCGGCGCCCAATAGCTCGACGGAAAATTGCGGCCGTGCAGCAGCACCACGGTGCGCCCGTTCGGCTGCACCGGGGCGACATCCATATAGGCCATCCGCACCTGCTCGCCGTCGTTGGTGAGCGGCAGCAGGCTGACCGGATAGGGGTAGGCTAATCCCTCCAGCCCGATGCCATAGGGCTCGCGCGCGGCGGCGCTGGCTGGTGCATAAAGTGAAGCGAGCAGGGCGCTGGCCAGCGCCGCGGCACAAAGACGATTCATTGGGAACTCCGACGGCGGTGATCTCGCGTGGCGGCATCGGAATCACGACGCGATGGCCACATTTGGCAACGACATACCGACGTTATGGTTTGCAGTGGAAGGGGGAAGCCATTCACGAAACGTCACCATCGCTTGATCGGGATCGCGCTCCATGAGCGGCGCGGACCAGCGGCGCCACCAATCCTGCCTGCTCAGGACTGAAGCCCGACGCCTTGATCACCGGCGCCCCCAGCGCGTAGGGTGGACCTCCACCAATTCCGGTATCTGCCCTTTAATGATTGAAGACGACCCGACAGAAGAGATTTCACGGATCGAAGCGCGGCTTGAGGAGCTTGCCGAGGCTGCCGAGCGATGCCGGAAGTATATTCTGGCTTCCAAGGCGGCCATCGTCGGCGGCGCCGCATTGCTGCTGGTCACGATGCTCGGCCTGCTAGGGGCCGGTCAGACGGCAGCCCTCGGATCGATCGCGATGATCCTGGGCGGAATTGTCTCGCTCGGGTCGAATGTCAGCACCTTGCGGCAGACGGAGGAAGCCATCGGCGCCGCCGAGCTGCTCCGGTCCGATCTGATCAGCAGGATCGACCTGCGGATGGTTCGTGATGCGCCGATGAAGCTGGTGTGAGGCCAGCCGCCATTCGCAACTACTGTTTTGATCCGGTCCAGCTTCCTGCACATCCATCGGATCGCCGGAACGAACCTCCGCCGCTGCGGCCCGAGAAACGGCCGGACATGGTCCAGCTCAGGCTCCCGGCGCTTCCGACTCCGGACACCGAGCCATTCGGGCTGACTTGAGCGGTGCCATATTGCCCCACCATCTTGCCGCCCGAGACGACCACCGTGTCGGTGGAGCTGCCGCAGGGCGTGCCGACGCTGGTAAGAACCCATGCTCCATCCAGATTGCCACCACCGCCGCCCCCGCTGCTTCGCGGTGCCCGGCGCGGTGCCTCCGCTTCTGGCTTGCTGCGTCGTGCCGGCTTTGAGGGTTCAACCGCCCGGGGCGTCGTGCGCGAACCGGACAGCGATTTTTCGTCATTGCCGATGCTGCCGCCCGCGCTCCCTGATTGCGCGCGGGCCATATCAGGCAAGGCGACAATGGCGAGTGCGGCTGACAGCAGCGCGGCTTTCACAATACATCGAGTGACGTTTTGCATAATAAATTGGTGTCCAAAAAGAGGGTCCTGGGGACCCGTCGGCAAAACAGCGCCGATCTGCAGCAAGACTTGCCGGTCTCGCCGCAGTCGTCAAGCGCTGCGCCCTTCGGACTGTGTGCCGCTAAGCTGGGCAGTGCCGTAGGGTGGGCAAAGGCGCGCTTGCGCCGTGCCCACCATCGACATTTTCGAGCGGAATGGTGGGCACGCTGCGCTTTGCCCACCCTACAATTCTACGATTCCGGCTAGCCCCTCACTTAATCCCCATGCAGCTCGCATAAAACGTCGTGGTCGCCGGCCAGTCTGAGAACATGCCGCGGATGCCGACCTGTTTTGCCAACACATCGAGCACCGTCAGCGTGTCGCCGTCACGGTCGATGGCCGGTTTGACGGAGCGATGATAGAAGCCGCCGCCCTTGTTCAGCGGGCCGTCGCGCTCCAGCGACCAGCCGATCAGATCGAGCCCGGCGGCTTTCGCGGCCTTGGCGTATTCGGACGGGATGATTTCCTTGTTGTCGTTCAGCGTCAGCATGGTCCAGATCGGCGGCGCCAGGATTCTGACGCCAGACGACTTGAGTTCGGCCATTGA
The DNA here is from genome assembly GCF_018130165.1 of Bradyrhizobium sp. JYMT SZCCT0180. Taxonomy (GTDB): domain Bacteria; phylum Pseudomonadota; class Alphaproteobacteria; order Rhizobiales; family Xanthobacteraceae; genus Bradyrhizobium. The sequence continues at coordinate 138,845 of NZ_JAFCLZ010000015.1, forward strand.
CGGCTTCCAGGTCTCAGGCTTGGCGGGATCAAGACCCTGCTTCTCGTAGCGGTCCTCGAGATAGACCGCCTGCGCGCCGAACGCCGGCTCGGTCTTTATCCAGAACAGCACGTCGGAAAGATTAAAGCTTTGCGCGAATACGTCACTCGCCGGAATGCCCGCAGCCTTGTACGCCTGCAGCATTTGCGCGGCGTACTTCTCCTGGGTGTCGTCGCCGTCGAACGGCATCGGCACTTCCGGCGACTTCAGTTCGGGCGTGAACTTGGCGCCAAAACTCTTGATCAGCGCGATGCTTTCGTCATGCGTCACCAGCGTGCCGGAAGCGGTGTAGAGATCCGTGCGCCAGCGCGGCGTGCCGTTCTGGTAATCGGCCACGTTGGTGGCATCAGGGTTGAAACTGTCCATCTTCGCGGTCAGCGACTTGAACTCGGCGAGCGTGATGTCGCTGGTGCAGCACTTGGCGGATGCCTTCTTGCCGGCGGCGGGATCGGCCGGGCTGAATCCCTGCGAGCATTTGGCTGCTAGCGCCGGCACCGACAGGATATTGGTCGTGGTGTGCAGGTCGCATTGTGCATGCCGGCAGACCAGCTGGCGGTCTTTGGTGAAGGTGACGTCGCATTCGATGATGCCGGCGCCCATCCGGGCCGCGGCGGTATAGGATTCCTTGGTATGTTCAGGGAATTGCATCGCCGCGCCGCGATGGCCGATCGAAAAGTCGGTCTTGTGGAACGGCCCGGTGCACTGGCTGAGCTTTTCCTTGAGCGGGCCGTCCTTCATCTTGTCGACGAGGTAGAACGGGCGCGGGCCGATCTGCGTCTCGCGGGGCAGGGGCACGCTTTGCGCCGCGGCGGGAGCAGCGGGCGCAAACAGCGCGACCGCGGAGAATAGAACCATAAGGCGGCGAGAGTGCATGAACGAACCTCGGAAGTGGCGGTGTAAAAAACGGATATCACCACGACATTATGACGTCTGCGTGTGGGGTTGCGCTCGCTCGGCGTTTATCTACAGTTCGCGCGGTCGCACGGCGGCGATCTTACGCAAAATAACAATTGGGAGGAACCGAAATGCCCAAGGCCCTGTTCGTCGTCCGTGCCACCGTGACGGATGCCGCAAAGCGTCAGGCGTTCGATGCCTGGTATGCGCGCGAGCATCTGCCGGACGCGGTCAAATCGTTCGGCGCCGAGAAAGCGTGGCGCTACTGGAGCCTCAGCGATCCCGCGCTGCATCACGCGATGTATCAGTTTTCCGACGAGGCCGCGCTCGACCGCGCGACCAAAGGTCCCGACATGACCCGGCTGATCGCCGATTTCAACCGCGACTGGCCCGACGTGACGCGCACACGCGAGGTGCTGGTGCTGGCCGAGGAGTTTGGGAAGTAGATATCGTCGTCCCGGCCTTGAGCCGGGACCCATAGCCACCGTCGGTAGTGGTTGGGCACGCTGGTGGTGATCTTCCTTTTCCAGCAGATCCGGCCGCGGCGTATGGGTCCCCCGATGTGCAATTGCACATCTGAGCTCAAGGCCGGGACGACGATGGATAAAGCGCGCGACTAACCTGAACGCGCAGTTCAGCTGGCATTCATCTCGGCGCACCGAAACTCTCCTGCTCAATCCAACCGATCGCAGAGGAGGAGATGTCATGGAGCGCCGTCACTTTCTGAAACTCGCCTTTGGATTTGCGGCTGGTGGCATCGCACTTGCGGCCGGCGCACAGGCGGCGCCGCTGACGCCGCAGCCGCTGGTTCCGGACGGCCAACTCCCTGCCAATCCGGATGCGCAGCCCGCCGTCACGTCAGGAGATGAGGTCGATCGGCTCCAGCCAGAGGAAGTGCGCGGGGGCCGAGGCCGTGGCCGCGGATGGGGTCGTGGCCGTGGCTGGGGCCGGCGCCGCGGATGGGGCCGTCGTCGCTGGGGCTGGGGCCGTCGTCGTTGGGGTTGGCGCCGCAGGCGCTGGGGCTGGCGCCGCAGGCATTACGGTTGGCGTCGCCGCTACTGGCGCCGTCGTTACTGGCGTCGCCGCTACTGGTAGGATTCCTGGGAACGGGGCGGGGATGGCATTTGCCGTCCCTGCCTTGTTCTGCTTGGCGTGCACTTCATTCCATCCGGCTATCTGATTTTCGGCGACGTCTCGAAATTCGCCTGCGTGTCCTGCGTATGCAGGTGCTTCAGCTTTCCGCCATCCTCGATCAGATAAAAATGGTTTCCGACGATACCCTTTTCGTTGCGGGCGCCGCGAAACACGATCATCCGGCTGTTGGCGCGGCTGACGACGGGATCGAAATCATCTGATACCTCGTGCCAGCCGGAGACCGTGAACAGCTCGACGATCTTGCCGGTGCGCGCATCGAGCAATGTGGGCGCGACGCAGCTCGAGCCGCAGGGCAGCTTGACCACGATGTAGCGGCCGGCCGCATCGATCTTCCCGTCGTCGGCGGCCGCCAGAAAGGTCTCGCGGCGGGCGCGCAGGTCCGGCGTCGCCAGGCGCGGTTTTGCGACTTTGCCGGTGTAGACCTTGGCCGGATGGTCCGCGAATTTGGGTGGTGCTTCAGCATGCGCCGGCATGGTGAGGGAGGCCAGCGCGATCGCGGCGGCTACGGCGCACAGCAGGGCGTTCATGGATTCTCGCATGGAAACGGTTACGCCGTTTCGTCTGCGCAACAAGCCGCTACGTTCAATGCCCAAATAAAAAGCCCCGCCGGAGCGGGGCTTTTTCGTATCAAGGGGGATCAGAAAGGACGGCAACGTCCACCACGCCACGCGAAGCCGGGGCCGCAGCCGCGGCCAGGCCGCACCACCACAACCGGCTCCCGTACAACCACGCGCGGGGCGACGTAGACCGGACGCGGGGCGACATAAACGCGGCCGACGCTGCGGACGCATGCGCCATACGGACCGCGATGCCAGCCGGGGCCGCATCCGCCTGCGGCATTCGCCGCGCTGAAGCTCGCAAACGAGGCTGCGACCAAGACTGCAGCGAAAAGGTACTTCATGTTTTCTCCCGATTTTTAGCCGCCATGCGGCGCGGTTCCGAACCTAGTCACGGAGACCTGAATAGAAAATGAATGTTGTTGATTCGTGAAACAGCAGCAAGAAATTGCCGGTTGAGCTGCGGTCACATTCTCGTTGCCGCGCCTCATTTGGGGCCAATTCGTAAACAAACGGGCTGCAGGAATTAAGCTTCGCTCGGGCCGAACAGCGCCGCGAATCGCTTCTCGCCGTTGCGCGTGAAATTGACGACGCGGCTGCCCGGCGCGGTATCGCGCGCGGCCCAGTTCAGTTCGGTGAAGCGGCTCATGACCGCCGCGCCCAACGTGCCGGCGAGGTGATGCCGCCGTTCGCTCCAGTCGAGGCAGGCCTTGCAAACCGGACGGCGCGGATGCGCCAGCGTATCGGCGTCGATCTGCAGCGCCTTTGCCATGAAGCGCTTGCCTTCACCGGTGAGTTCGATGGTCGCCTTGCTTTGCCGGACCAGCTTCTGCTTCTTCATGCTGTCGAGCATCTGCACGCCGAGATCGCCGGCGAGGTGGTCGTAGCAGATCCGCGCCCGGCGCAGCGCCGGCTCTTTCGGCCCGGTGCGCACACGCGTGTGACCGGCGCGTTCCGCAAGCCCCGCAAGGCCCTCGAGCACGCCGGCGACATCGGGATCGGTGAGGCGGTAGTAACGGTGCCGGCCCTGCTTCTCCTGCTCGATCAGGCCGCCGGCTTCCAGTTTGGCCAGATGCGAACTCGCCGTCTGCGGCGTGATCCCGGCCTCGTGCGCCAGCTCGGTCGCGGTCAGCGCGCGGCCCGTCATCAACCCGGTCAGCATGTTGGCGCGCGCGGGATCGCCGACCAGGGAGGCAACCATTGCGATGTCAGGGCCTGCTTTCATAGTTCGATGATAGCCGAAGCATCGACGACGATCAAGCGGGTAGTGTTTGCCTCGAACGTCATTGCGAGCGCAAAGCAATCCATCGCGCCACGTGCGGAGGCGTGGATTGCTTCGCTGCGCTCGCAATGACGACAACAAAGACCGGAGAACAACATGACCATCACCGTCTTCATCCGCTACCAGCTCGATCCGTTCAAGCGGGCGATGTTCGAGGAATATTCGAAAAACTGGCTCAGCATCATTCCGAAATGCGGCGGCGACCTGATCGGCTACTGGATGCCGCATGAGGGCACCAACAACATCGCCTTCGCGCTGATCTCGTTCGAGAGCCTCGCGGCCTACGAGAGCTATCGCGCACGGCTGCGCGCCGACAAGGAGGGCATGGCCAATTTTGGCTTCGCCGAGGCGAACCAGTTCATCCTCGCCGAAGAGCGCACGTTCCTGCGCAAGGTCGTGGCGTGAACGTCTGGCGGAGGGGGCGTCGCGTACCTATGTTGGCCGCGCCAACAAACAATTCGGGGAGTGACCATGCTGACAACTGCTGACAAACGCGCCGCCTTCAAGAAGTTGCACGAGAGCGGCTGCTTCATCATTCCCAATCCGTTCGACGTCGGCAGCGCGAAGGCGTTGCAGCATCTCGGCTTCAAGGCGGTGGCGTCCACCAGCGCCGGGTTTGCCTGGGCCATCGCCAAGGCCGACAACCGCGTCACCGTCGACGACGTCTGCGATCATCTTGCCGCCATCAGTGCGGCGGTCGACATTCCCGTCAACGCCGATTTCGAGGACGGCTTTGCGCATGAGGCGGACAAGGTCGGCGTCAACGTCGCACGCGCGGTCAAGACCGGCATCGCCGGACTGTCGATCGAGGACTTCACCGGTGACAATTCCAAGCCGCTGTTCGAACGCGAGCTTGCCATCGATCGCATCAGGGCGGCGCGCCAGGCGATCGACGCCGATAATAGCGGCGTGCTGCTCACGGGCCGCTGCGAGGCGTTTCTGCGCGGGGTGAAGGATATGAAGCTCGTGATCGACCGGCTCACCGCTTATGCCGAAGCCGGCGCCGACGTCCTCTATGCGCCCGGCATCTCGACGCCGGAAGAGATTTCGACGGTCGTCAAAGCGGTCGCGCCAAGGCCGGTCAATCTCTTGGTCGGTGCGGCCGGTCCGTCGCTGAAAATTGCCGGCGATCTCGGCGTGCGCCGTATCAGCGTCGGCGCTGCTCTGGCCCGCACGGCGTGGGCCGGCTTCATGAAGGCGTCGAAGGAGATGGCGGAGCAGGGCACATTCGCGGAGTTCGCCAACGGCTATCCCGGCGGCGAACTCAACAAGATGTTCAGCTGACACCCTCAAACAAAAACATCTTCAAACAAAAAGCGCAGCGGGCGTAATGCCCGCTGCGCTGTCGTTTCAGATCGTTCTCAGATCACTCTTGCTTCAGCCGTTACTGTTTGGCCGGTGCGTCGGCCGGAGCGGGCGGCGCCGCCGGCGAGGGCGCTGCCGGACGCGCCGGCGCGGCACCGGTGGTCATGCCGGGCTGGTTGTTGGACTTCGGCGTTACGTCACGCATGCCCGGAGGCGCCGCGGGGGTGGCCGGCTGCGTCTGCGCGGTCTGGCTGGACGGCGTGGTGCCGGCCTCGTTGACGCTGGTATTGTTCAGACCATAGAACAACGCACCCATCACGACGGCGATGGCAATCGCGAACATCGCGATCCTGGTGCCGCTGGCCGGACCCTCGGCGAGCTGCGGGTCGGCCTGTATCTCGTTGTCGAGACTGTTCATACGTGCCTGACGGCGGATTTCGTCTTCACTCAGATTGGCACGATACGGGTCGTTCGGATTGTAGGTCATCAATCAGTTCCTCCGTTAGAACCCCAAAGTGTTTAGCGGAGATACAATGGCTGGCGCGGCCGGATGTTCCGCGTCAATCTTGCAACCGGTTAATGATGGAACCGTGATTCGCGGGTTCCATCGAACCACGAGGGTGCGACGAGGCTGCATAAGAGGTTGCCATGTGGGCCCTGCCGCCCAGCGATACCGTGCTGCACCTGTTGTCTTATGTGGCGCTGACCGCGCAGGCGATGACGGCCGCGCTGGCCGCCGGGCGCCGCAGCATGGATTGGGCCGGCGTATGCATGCTGGGCTGCATTACTGCGCTCGGCGGCGGAACCATCCGTGACGTGCTGCTCGGGCACTATCCGCTGGTCTGGGTGAAGAACCCGTCCTACCTGGCGCTGACCGCGATCGCGGCTTTCGCGACCATCCTGATTGCGCGCCATGTGCACCGGCTCAACCTCGCATTCCTGGTGCTGGACGCGATCGGCCTTGTGGTGTTCACGATGGCCGGCTGCGATGTCGCCCGGCAAGTCGGCGCGCCGCTGCCGATCGTGATCGTCGCCGGCATGATCACGGGCTGCGCCGGCGGCGTGCTGCGCGACATCCTCTGCAACGACGTGCCGCTGCTGTTTCGCTCCGAACTCTACGCCAGCGTCTCCGTCGTCACCGGGCTGTTCTACGTCACCGCGTTCGGGTTGCAGTTGAATCACGAACTCTGGACCGGATTGACCTTCGCGCTCGGGCTGACGCTGCGGCTGCTCGCGATCCGCTACAAATGGGAAATGCCGAAATTCGTCTTCGGCGGCGATCAGCACTGACCGACGAACGCAGCGCACCATAACGCTTCAGCGAGAATCGCCTGCAGCCAAGGCGGCCTGGGGCGTTATCCCCAAACGCAGGGCAAGCGGCCACGTCATGCCGTTTCGTGCCGGGGCGGTCCGGCGACACAAAGTGAAACCGGCCGGCGTTCTTCCCGGCACGAAATTGCGATCTTTGATCGCGCGGCTGCCTTGCCCAGATTTGTGGTGCGGGAAGCGGAAAATCCGACATAGACTGGTTCTAAGAAGTTCTGACGCCTACATAAAACACAGCCTTGCTCAGAAATCGTCTTGGCGATCGAAGCGGCTGGCAAAAGAGGGCTTAAATGGGAATCAACCAGGGTCCGATCAGTCTCGATCAGAAATACACCCAGGGAAGCGGCCACGTCTTCCTGACCGGCATCCAGGCGCTGGTGCGGCTGCCGATGGCGCAGATCCGCCGCGACCGCGCCGCGGGGCTGAACACCGCCGGCTTCATTTCAGGCTATCGCGGCTCGCCGCTTGGCGGCTACGACCAGCAGCTGTTCGCCGCCCGCAAGCATCTCGAGCAATACAACATCAAATTCCAGCCCGGCGTGAACGAGGATCTCGCCGCCACCGCGGTCTGGGGCTCGCAGCAGCTCAATCTGTCGCCCGGCGCCAACTATGATGGCGTGGTCGGTATCTGGTACGGCAAAGGCCCCGGCGTCGATCGCTGCGGCGACGTGTTCCGACACGGCAACGCGGCAGGCTCGGCCAAGAACGGCGGCGTGCTGGTTCTCGCGGGCGACGACCACGGCGCCAAATCCTCCACCGTGCCGCATCAGTCGGACCATGCCTTCATGTCGGCGCTGATGCCGTATCTGTATCCCTCCAGCATCCATGAAATGATCGAGATGGGTCTGCTGGGTATCGCGATGTCGCGCTACAGCGGATGCTGGGTCGGCATGAAGGTGATCACCGAGACGGTGGAAACCACCGCCGAGATCGATCTCACCGACGAGATGACGCCGTTCGTGATCCCGACCGATTTCGAACTGCCGGAGGGCGGCCTCAATCTGCGCTGGCCCGATGACCGCTTTGCGCAGGACCGCCGCCTGCAGGACTACAAGGGTTTTGCCGCGATCGCCTTTGCCCGCGCCAACAAGGTCAACCGCGTCACCATGGATTCGCCGAACGCGCGCTACGGCATCATGGCGTCAGGCAAGAGCTACGAGGATATCAGGCAGGCGCTGCGCGAGCTCGGCATCACGCCGGAAGTCGCCGCCAAGATTGGTCTCAGACTCTACAAGATCGGCATGCCCTGGCCGCTCGAGCCGGAAGGCGTCAGGCAATTCGCTGTCGGCCTCGAAGAAATCTTCATCATCGAAGAGCGCCGCGAGATCGTCGAAAATCAAGTGAAGCAGGAGCTGTTCAACTGGCGCGACGATGTCCGTCCCCGCATCATCGGCAAGATGGACGACCACGACAAGCGCTTCCTCCCCTTTGCCGAAGAGCTCAGCGTCGCCTCGCTGGCGAGCTCGCTGACCGAACGGCTGCTTCGACTTAACCTCAATCCCGAAATCGCAGCACAACTCCGCGCCAAGGCCGACTGGTTCAACGGCCGGCAGGCAACGCAGATGCAGGCGGTGGCGCCGATCACCCGCACCCCGTATTTCTGTTCGGGCTGCCCGCACAACACGTCGACAAAAGTGCCGGAAGGCAGCCGCGCCTTTGCCGGCATCGGCTGCCACTTCATGGCGCTGTGGATGGACCGCTCGACCGAGACGTTCACCCATATGGGCGGCGAGGGCGTGCCCTGGGTCGGCGTCGCGCCCTTCACCAAGGAAGAGCACGTGTTCGCCAACCTCGGCGACGGCACCTATTTCCATTCCGGCAGCCTCGCGATCCGCCAGGCGGTCGCCTCCGGCGCCAACATCACCTACAAGATCCTCTATAACGACGCGACCGCGATGACCGGCGGCCAGCATGTCGACGGCGAATTGTCGCCGCAGCAGATCACCTTCCAGCTTCACGCCGAAGGCATCCGCGAAATCTACCTGGTCTCGGAAAATCCCGACGCCTATCCGGCTGGCGAAATCGCGCCCGGCGTCAAGACCTCGCATCGCGACGAGCTCGACACCGTCCAGAAGACGCTGCGCAAGGTGAAGGGCGCCTCCGCGATCGTGTTCGTGCAGACCTGCGCCGCCGAAAAGCGCCGTCGCCGCAAAAGGGGAACGCTGGAAGATCCGGCGCGCCGCGTCATGATCAATCCGGCGGTCTGCGAAGGCTGCGGCGACTGCTCGGTGCAGTCGAACTGCATCTCGGTCGAGCCGCTGGAGACGGAGCTCGGACGCAAGCGCACCATCAACCAGTCGACCTGCAACAAGGATTATTCCTGCCTGAAGGGCTTTTGCCCGTCCTTCGTCACCATCGACGGCGGCAAGATGCGCAAACGCGCGCCGGCCGGCGTCGGCGATATCGGCGAACTGCCGGAGCCTGCCTCGAGGCCGACGCTGGAGCGGCCCTACAACGTCGCCGTTGGCGGCGTCGGCGGCACCGGCGTGCTGACCATCGGTGCATTACTCGGCATGGCCGCGCATATCGAGGGCAAGGCCAGCATGATCCTCGACATGTCCGGCCTCGCCCAAAAGGGCGGCGCGGTGCTGAGCCATGTACGTCTGTCCGAACACACTGCCGACGTCACCTGTTCGCGCATCGTCACCGGCACCGCCGATCTCGTGCTGGCGGCCGACGAGGTGGTGGCCGTCTCCAAGGAAACCATCACGCTCTGCGAATCCGGCCGCACCACCGGGATCATCAACACCCACCTCATTCCGATCGCCGACTTCATCCTCAACCGCGATTTCAATTTCCAGGCCCGCAAGGTCAACCACGTGCTGGAAACCGCGCTGCGCAAGGATTCGTCGTTCTTCGATTTCACAAAACCTGCCGAAATGCTGCTCGGCGATTCCATCGCCACCAACATGATGATGATGGGCTTTGCCTATCAGAAGGGCCTGCTGCCGCTCTCGGCGAAAGCCATCGAGCAGGCGATCGAGGTCAACGGCGTCGCGATCAAGCTGAACATCCAGGCGTTCCAGCTTGGACGTCTCGCCGCACATGACCCCGCAAAGCTGATCGCGATGATGAAGGATCAGGACGGGAGTGTCGCACCCAAGACGCTGGATGCGATGTCGCTCGACGAGATCATCGCCCACCGCAGCAACCTGTTGACCGAATATCAGGACGCCAGACTCGCTGCCCGTTATCAGGCGCTGGTCAAGAAGGTCCGCGACGCCGCCATCGATGGCGGTTACGACGAGGCGTTGCCGCGTGCGGTCGCGATCAACTATGCAAAGCTGCTCGCCTACAAGGACGAGTACGAAGTCGCGCGGCTCTATACCGACGGCCGCTTCGAAAAGCAGCTCCGCGACCAGTTCGAGGGCGATTTCAAGTTCAGCTTCAACCTCGCGCCGCCGATCCTCGGTGGCGGCCTCGATGCGCTGGGCCGGCCGAAGAAGCGCGCGTTTGGCGCGTGGATGATGCCGGTGTTCAGGATGCTCGCGAAGATGAAGGGCCTGCGCGGTACTTCGTTCGACATCTTCGGCCACAGCGCCGACCGCAAGATGGAGCGCGATCTGATCGCCGGCTATGAGAAGGACGTCGCAACCGTGCTCGGCCTGCTGTCGCCGCTCACGCTCGATACCGCGGTCGAAATCCTCTCGCTGCCCGACCGCATCCGCGGCTACGGCCCGGTCAAGGAAAAGGCCGTGCACGACGCCAAGGCGCGCTACACGCAACTCGCCGCCGACCTCGTCAGCCCGCCGCCCGCGCCGCGGCAGATCGCGGCGGAGTAGGGACCAAACTTCGTAGGGTGGGCAAAGGCGCACTTGCGCCGTGCCCACCGCCCAGCATTCTGCTCGCGATGGTGGGCACGCTTCGCTTTGCCCACCCTACGAAGGCTCCGCTTGTGGGGCGTTCAGCTTCATCGTGTAAACCGATCGATGATCCCATAGAGCCGCTCGCAGGACGCCGCGAGCCGCTTCTGCGGGGCCGTCGCGATGCCCAGCAGCAGGCCGGATCGCACTGAGGCCGTCGATGCGCACCACAGTGACAGCGGGGTCGGCGCCAGGCCGAACGACAGCGTTTCCCGGGCGATCGCAAGGTCCGGCGCGCCATCCGGCAATCGCAGCAGCACGGCCAGTCCCGCAACCGCGATATCGTTCGCATTGTTCCTGGCGTGCGGCCGCAGGCATTTCAGCAGCGCGTCGGTTTGCGTTGCATAGATGCGCTTGGTGCGCCGCAGATGCCGCATGTAGTGGCCGTCGCGCAAGAACGCCGCGGTCGCGAGTTGCACCGCCGGCCCGGGCGCCGGCGCAAGACACGCTGCGACTTCGGCGAACCGGCCGGCCAGCGGCAAGGGCGCAACGAGAAAGCCGAGGCGCAGGGCAGGGGTCAGCGTCTTGCTGAACGATCCGATATGGATGACGCGCCCGGCGCGATCGAGTGAGGCAAGCGCTGGTGTGGCGCGGCCCTTCAGTTGCAATTCACTCAGATAGTCATCTTCGACCACCCATGCCCCTGTAGAAGCGGCCCAGTCGAGCAGGCGCAGGCGCCGCGCCAGCGACAATGTGGAGCCGAGCGGCGCCTGCTGCCCCGGCGTTACGACAGCCAGCGCGGCATCCGGCGCATGGTTCAGGCCGTAATCGACATTCATGCCGTCAGCATCAACCGGGATCGGCGCGAGCGACAATCTTGCGAGCTCAAGGCCGCGCCGCGTGAACGGGAAGCCGGGATTCTCGACCCAGGCCTTCCGCCCCTCGAGGCCGAGCACTCGCAGCGCCAGCCCGAGGCCGCTGCTGAAGCCGCCGGTGATGATGATCTGCGAAGGTGAACACTCGATGCCGCGCGCGATGGCAAGATACGCGGCCATTTCCCGCCGCAGCTCCGGCTCGCCGCGCGGGTCCGGATAAAGCGGCGGCGCGCTCAATTCCGCGCGTACGGCGGAGGAGCGAATTCTGGCGAGGAGCTTGGCGGGAATCGCTTCCTGCGCGGGCACGCCCATCTGGAACGCCAACGGCCCTGCGGTGAGTTCTTGGTACATCTCCATGAACGAGCCGGGATCGGGCGCTTCCTCCTGTCGAACCCGCATCGAAGGGCGCGCCGCGACATGGGTGCCGCTCGCCCGCGAAGCTGCGATCAGCTGGGCCGCGGATAGTTTTTCATAGGCGGTGCGCACCGTGCCCCGGGCGACGCCGAGCTGGGCGGCGAGGTCGAGCCAGGATGGCAGGCGCGCGCCCGGCGCGAGCACGCCGTTCTCGATGGCGGCCGCGATGCCTTTGCGGATCTGCTCGGCCAGCGGCGTCCTCGCGGACCGATCGAGCTTCAGATTCAGTGGCTTGGCCATGTCTCATTGGTACACGATTTTTGTCACTTCTTGGTACTTTTTTATAGACCAGGAGGAGCGCATCTGTGCGGGACAGCAACGGAGAACGCCATCATGAAACTACGATCCATCCTCAGTGCAGCCTTGGCCGCTGCCGCCATCGCCACTGCAACGCCTGTCGCCGCACATGGCGTCGGCGAAAAGGCCACGCCGCACTTCGCACAGGCGATTCCAAACATCCCCGGCAAGTCGCTGATCGCCGTGGTCGTCGACTATGCGCCCGGCGGCGCGTCGCCTTCGCACGTTCACGCGAAGTCGGCATTCATCTTCGCCTACGTCGTGTCTGGAGCCATCGAGTCGCAGGTGAACGACGGGCCGAAGCGGGTCTACCGCGCCGGCGAAAGTTTTTACGAAACGCCGGGCTCCAGCCATCCCGTCAGCCGCAATGCGAGCAAGACCAAGCCTGCAAGGCTGCTCGCGGTGTTCGTCGTCGATACCGACGACAAGCAACTGACCACATCAGTCAAATAACCAGATCATCAAGGAGCAAGACAATGAGCAAGCGTCTCGACTACAACCAGATCGCACCGGCAGGCGCGAAAGCACTCGGCGGCGTCTACGGCTACGTCACGCAGAGCGGGCTGCCTTCCGTGCTGGTCGACCTGGTCTATCTGCGCATCTCGCAGATCAACAACTGCGCCTATTGCCTCGACATGCACACGCGCGACCTTCTCAAGAAAGGCGTGAAGATCGAAAAGCTGGCGCTGGTGCAGGCCTGGGCGGAAGCCGGCGATCTCTTCGACGCACGCGAGCGTGCCGCGCTTGCCTGGGCCGAAACGGTGACGCGCGTCGCGGAGACCGGCGCACCTGACGAAGCCTACCAGGCCGCCCGCGCCGTGTTCGAGGAGCGGGAACTGGTGGACCTGACGATCGCGATCGGCCTGATGAATGTCTATAACCGTATGGCGATCAGCTTTCGAAATACGCCGCAGGCTGCGGTCGCGAAGGCGGCCTGACGAACCCGAAGGCTTCGCTCGCAACCGGTCATCGGGGTTGCGGGCGGCAATCACGGCGCCGGATCGTCCTGGCGAACCCGGCGTCAAGGTAGATCGCGGCGGAGTAGGGGCGCCAGACCCTCATGGTGAGGAGGCGCAGAGCGCCGTCTCGAACCATGAGGCCCCGATCGCGCCCGCGGCCATCCTTCGAGACGACCGCGTTGCGGTCTCCTCAGGATGAGGTTCGTGGTTGTGGTTGCCGTGCTCACCGTCGCTCAAAGGTGACGGGAAAATCAAAGCCTCTTGAAACGCAAAAGACCTCCGAGCCGAAGCTGGAGGCCTTCACTGTCACGAGGGGTACATCCGCCCTTCGCGACACTACTGGGGCGCATCGCTGCGCTATGGTTGATAGTCATAGTCCATGACCGTCAACGTTTTATGACGCTGAAAGCTCCTTCGAGGAGTCTGGCGCGAGCAGCATGTAGGGCGGGTTCTCTTTAACCCGCCATCTTGCGTGGAACGCGGCCGGGTTAAAGAGAACCCGCCCTACACAGCTGCGCCGCCTCGCTTGCAACTGGAATCTGGATGCGGTGGGTGCGACAAAGCAACCCGACGGGCAAATCACTTGCGATTTACAGAAATAGTGTCAAGTAGAAAACTTCCGTAAATCAAAAATATTTTTGTTGTTGTCCGACCCAAATCAGTGCGCAGCTATCGCCATCCCGTCCCACACAGAGGGGCGTCGGCCGTCGTCATGACGAGGGGCGGGGATGCGGTGGACGCTGATGTTGCGATTGACGGTCGCGGCAAAGACGTACGGCGAAAGCGTGTGGTCCTGGCGCCCGTAACGGCGTCAAGTCCTGCGGGAGCTAACGCTTCCGAGGGACGGCGGTGGCAATAGAGACCGTCTCACCGGGGAGAGCGCGTTATAAGCCGTAAAGCCACTGCGCAGGGAATGTCGGATGTTCTCCGCTGCCCTGTATGCTCGTGTGCACCATCTTGTTGCACAATCGCACACGAGACCGCGGGTGCAGCGCGCATCCGGCATTCCCTGCGCCCTCTGTTTTGAAGGGCGAAACGATTTGTAAAACTTCGGGCGCAATGCGTCGCGAGAATGCGGCGGCATTTTCAGCTGTCGTCACCCGCGCAGGCGGGTGACCCAGTATCCCAGAGACGGCAGTGATTGAGTCGATAGGCCGCGGCGTACTGGGTCCCCCGCTTTCGCGGAGGACGACAGCGTTCCCGACCTGATACGATGTTCGCCCATAATCATCCCGACTTGAGTCCAGTCGCTACCGTCTCGCCTGACGGAATATTTCCTCGCTTGCCAATGCCCTCCCGACAGGCCAGAAAAACGTTGGAAATAAGAAACGCCAGCGGAGAATGATTTGACCATCAAGGGCAAAGCCTACATTGCCGGGATCTACGAACATCCCACCCGGCACGCACCCGATAAATCCACCGCGCAGCTGCACGCCGAGGTCGCCAAGGGCGCGATCGAGGACGCCGGGCTGACCAAGGCCGATATCGACGGCTATTTCTGCGCCGGCGATGCCCCCGGCGGCCTCTGGCCGATGGTCGACTATCTCGGCCTCAAAGTCCGCCACATGGATTCTACTGATACCGGTGGCTGTTCCTATCTGATCCATGTCGGCCACGCTGCGGAAGCGATCGCCGCCGGCAAATGCTCTATCGCGCTGATCACGCTCGCCGGCAAGCCGCGCACCGGCCCGATGCCGCCGCGTGCCGCCGGCGCCGAGGCCGATTTCGAGGCCGCCTATGGCGCGACCACCCACAATGCCTACGGCATGTGTGCCATGCGCCATATGCACGACTACGGCACCACAAGCGAACAGCTGGCCTGGATCAAGGTCGCGGCTTCCCATCACGCCCAGTACAACCCGCATGCGATGCTGAAGGAAGTGGTCACCGTCGAGGACGTTTTGAACTCGCCGATGATATCAGATCCGCTGCATCGGATGGACTGCTGCGTCGTCACCGACGGCGGCGGCGCGCTGATCGTCACCACGCCGGAGATTGCAAAGAGCCTGAAGAAGCCGCTGGTGCGCCTGATCGGCCATGGCGAAGCGATGAAGGGCCCGCGCGGCGGCAAGGATCTCGATCTGACTTATTCTGCCGGCGTCTGGTCCGGCCCGCGCGCCTTTGAGGAAGCGGGCGTCACGCCGAAGGACATCAAATACGCTTCGATCTATGACAGCTTCACCATCACGGTCTTGATGCAGCTCGAGGATCTCGGCTTCTGCAAGAAGGGCGAGGGCGGCAAGTTCGTCGCCGACGGCAATCTGATTTCCGGCGTCGGCAAACTGCCGTTCAACACCGATGGCGGCGGCCTCTGCAGCAACCATCCTGTGAACCGCGGCGGCATGACCAAAATCATCGAAGCGGTGCGTCAGCTGCGCGGCGAAGCGCATCCCAAGGTGCAGGTGGCGAATTGCGATCTCGCGGTCGCCCACGGCACCGGCGGACTTCTCGGCGTGCGCCATGCCGCCTCAACCTGCATTCTGGAGCGTGCGTGATGGCCGAAGCAAAGAAACTCCCCGTGCCGCAAGGCAATCCCGAAACCGCGCCGTTCTGGGAAGCCGCCAAGCAGGGCAAGTTCCTGATCAAGCGCTGCACCGCCTGCGGCGAGCCGCATTTTTTCCCGCGCTCGATCTGCCCGTTCTGCTTCTCCGACAAGACCGAGTGGGAGGAGAGCTCCGGCGAAGCAACGATCTACACCTTCAGCCTGATGCGCAAATCCCCGACCGGGCCTTACGCGATCGCCTATGTCACGCTGAAGGAAGGCCCGTCGCTGCAGACCAACATCGTCGACTGCGACATGGACAAGCTCAAGATCGGCCAGAAGGTGAAAGTGGTGTGGAAGCCGACCGACGGCGCGCCACTGCCGTTCTTCACGCCGGCGTAACGAGAGATGCGCACGAAGCGCGTAACGCAAAAGGTTGTCATCCCCGCGAAAGCGGGGATCCAGTAATCGCCGGTGTTTACTGGACCCCCGCTTCGCGGGGGTGACAGCAGAGAATGTTGCGACGGCGCAAAAGAAGAATTCGGGAGGACGCGCGAAGATGCCGATCAATTACGAACAGCTGATGGCCCTGAAAAATCTTGGCCAGAAATACGCCTATACCGACCGCGAGGTGATGCTCTACGCCTACGGGATCGGGCTGGGCGCCGATCCGATGGACGAGAAGGAGCTGGCCTTCGTCAACGAGGGCACGTTGACGCCGCGTCCGCTGAAGGTGGTGCCGACATTCGCCTCGGTGGCGGCCTGGGGGGCAGGGCCCGGCGAGATGAATCTCAATCGCGTGATGGTGGTCGACGGTGAGCGCGACATCACCTTCCACAAGCCGCTGCCCGGCGCGGCGCAGATCACGGCGGACTCGACCGTGCTCGACGTCTTCGACAAGGGCAAGGACAAGGGCGCGGTGATCCGTCACCAGACCGTGCTCAGGGACGAGAAGGGCGAGAAGCTTGCAACGCTCGTTGCCTCGCGTTTCGCGCGCGGCGATGGCGGCTTCGGCGGACCGTCCGAAGGCCAGCCCGAGCCGCACAAGGTGCCGAGCCGCGCGCCCGACAAGATCGTCGACATTTCCACGCGCCCGGATCAGGCGCTGGTCTATCGCCTCTGCGGCGATCGCAACCCGCTGCACTCCGATCCGGAATTCGCCAGGAAGGCCGGTTTCCCGAAACCGATCCTGCACGGCATGTGCACCTACGGCATCACCTGCCGCGGCCTGCTGCAGACCTATGCCGATTATGACTCCTCCGCCTTCAAGCAGCACGTGGCGCGATTCTCCTCGCCGGTCTATCCCGGCGAGACCGTGACGATGGAATTGTGGAAGGACGGCAACGTGGTGTCGTTCGAAGCCAAGGTGAAGGCGCGGGGCGTCACCGTCATTAAGAGCGGCAAGACGGTGCTGGGTTAAAGCGGCGAGGGCAGTGCGCTCCCTCGCCCCGCGCTTGCGGGGAGAGGGTTGGGGTGAGGGGCTCTCTCCACGAGTCTGGTGCAATTGATGGACCTGTACCCCCTCACCCGAAAGCTTCGCTTTCGACCTCTCCCCGCAAGCGGGGCGAGGTAAACAAGAAGAGCGGCAAGAAGGAGAAACCACCATGGGATTACTCGACGGCAAGGTCGCGCTCATCACCGGCGCAGGCGGCGGGCTGGGTGAGGCCTACGCCAAATTGTTCGCGCGCGAAGGGGCGGCGGTCGTGGTCAACGATCTCGGCGGTCCCCGCGACGGCTCCGGCGGCGACCAGACCATGGCGCAGAAGGTGGTCGAGGCGATCAAGGCCGAGGGCGGCCGCGCGGTCGCCAATGGCGCCGACATCTCGACCATCGCAGGGGGCCAGTCGGTGTTCGACGACGCCATCAAGAATTTCGGCCGCGCCGACATCCTGGTCAACAACGCCGGCATCCTGCTCGACGAGACCTTTGCCAAGGCGAAGGAAGCCAACTGGGACAAGGTGCTGAAGGTGCACCTCAAGGGCACCTTCTGCTGCACCCAGCCGGTGTTCAAATGGATGCGTGAGAACGGCGGCGGCGTGATCGTCAACACGTCCTCGACCTCAGGCCTGATCGGCAATTTCGGCCAGACCAATTACGGCGCCGCCAAGGGCGGTATCTGGGGACTGTCGAATGTGCTGGCGATCGAGGGCCGCAAATACAACATCCGGATCTGGACGCTCGCGCCAGGTGCGCTGACCCGCATGACCGCGGATCTGCCGCGCTACATCGAGAATCCAAAGGCGGCCCTTGGGCCCGACGGCATCGCGCCGGCCGTGCTATACATGGTCAGCGATCTCTCGGGCGACCAGACCGGCAAGACGCTCGGCGTTTCCGGTCCCCGCGGCGTCCGCGAGATGCGGATGATGGAGATGGAAGGCTGGAAGCCGCCGGGCGAGGCCTGGAAGGCGCAGGATATCGTCGAGCACGCCAAGGAGATCTTCTTCTCCGAGGAACAGATCAAGATGGGCGCGCGCCGCTTCTGACGCCCGTCTCATCCCCGAAGGAGGCGCTATGCTCGCACTGCGGCCCGCTCGTCCCGATGAAGCGCCGGCACTTACCGAATTGTGCCTGCGCTCGAAGGCCGTCTGGGGCTATGACGCGGCCTTCATGCAGGCTTGCCGAAGGGAGCTGACGATGACGCCTGCGGTCATCATGTCATCCCGCGTGCAGGTCGCTGAAGTCGATGGCCGTCTCGCTGGTGTTGCCGAGGTAAAATCCGAAGGCGATGTCGCCCAACTCGAAAGGCTGTTTGTCGAACCGGGCATGCTTCGCGCCGGCACCGGCCGACAGCTGTTCGATTGGGCCAAGGCCACGGCACGCGCTGCCGGGGCCACGACAATGCGGATCGACGCCGATCCGGACGCCGCCCCGTTCTACCGCCGCATGGGGGCGGTCGATGATGGCGTTGTTCCATCCGGCTCGATCCCCGGCAGGTTCATTCCCAGGCTCAATCTCTCGCTTTGAGGCGGCCGCCAGTAGGTGGTATCACTGGATCAGGGATATCGCTCGCTCACTCCTAACTTACGGAAATTGACCATGAAGCTCACCGCCCAGGCCGCAGGCACTTTTGCGATTGCGCCGACCCCGTTTCACGATGACGGCCGCATCGACGAGAAATCGATCGACCGGCTGACCGATTTCTATGCCGAAGTCGGCTGCGACGGCGTCACCGTGCTCGGCATTTTGGGCGAGGCGCCGAAGCTCGATGCAGCGGAAGCCGAGCAGGTGGCGATCCGCTTCGTCAAGCGCGCCAAGAACATGCAGATCATCGTCGGCGTCTCGGCGCCGGGATTTGCCACCATGCGTTCGCTGGCGAAGGCGTCGATGGATGCGGGCGCTGCCGGCGTGATGATTGCGCCGCCGCCGCATTTGCGCACCGACGACCAGATCACGGGCTATTTCAAGCAGGCCCAGGAAGCGATCGGCGACGACATTCCCTGGGTGCTGCAGGATTATCCGCTGACGCTCAACGTCGTGTTCACGCCCGCGGTGATCCGCAAGATCGTGATGGATTCGCCGTCCTGCGTGATGCTCAAGCACGAGGACTGGCCGGGGCTGGAGAAGATTTCGACGCTGCGCGGTTTCCAGAAGGACGGCTCGCTGAAGCCGATGTCGATTCTCGTCGGCAATGGCGGCCTGTTCCTCGATTTCGAGATGGAGCGCGGCGCCGATGGCGCGATGACCGGCTACGCCTTCCCGGAATTGCTGATCGATGTCGTCAAACTGCAAAAGGCCGGCAAGCGCGACGCGGCGCACGATCTGTTCGATGCGCATCTGCCGCTGATCCGCTACGAGCAGCAGCCGGGCGCCGGTCTCGCCGTGCGCAAATACGTGCTGCAGAAGCGCGGCGTGATCGCCTCCAGCGCACAGCGCAAGCCGGGTGCGACCATCACGGCGACGGCAAAGGCCGAGGTCGAATATCTGCTGTCGCGGGTGGCGCGGGTCGACCGCCGCGCCAACCTGCAACCGCAATCCAGCGCGGCAGGTTGATTGTCCCTCATGGTGAGGAGCCGCGAAGCGGCGTCTCGAACCATGAGGCCCCGGTGCTTCCTAATCATCCTTCGAGACGCGGCCAAGAGGCCGCTCCTCAGGATGAGGTTTTGAGGAGTTGAGTGTTATGACCGAATCCGCCAAAGCACCGCGCCCTGCGTCCACTATCCTGTTGCTGCGCGACGCAACGGAGCGAAGGGAAGTCGAGGTCTTCATGATGGTTCGCCATTATGAGATCGACTTCAATTCCGGCGCGCTGGTGTTTCCCGGCGGCAGCGTCGATAAGGGTGACAAGGAGATCATCGCGGCGCCCGAATTGTATTCGGGCGGCGAGGGGCTCGATGAGGCAACGCTCAGCTTCCGCATCGCGGCGATCCGCGAGACGTTTGAGGAAAGCGGCATCCTGCTGGCGCGCCCCAAAGGATCGAAGGCGCTGGTCGACGCCGTCAGGGCCAGCGAGATCGAGACCGCACATCGCGCCGATCTCTGCGACAGCAAGATCAGCTTCCGAGAAGTATTGACCGACAACGGCATGGTGCTGGCGCTCGATGAACTCGTGCCCTATGCGCACTGGATCACCCCGGAAGGCATGCCGAAGCGTTTTGACACCTGGTTCTTCCTCGCCGCCGCACCGCCCGAACAGGTCGGCGCCCATGACGGCAAGGAATCCACCGATTCAATCTGGGTATCGCCGCGTGAGGCGCTGGAAGGCGGCGAGACCGGCCGCTTCAAGCTGCCGTTCCCGACCACGCGCAACCTGATCAAGCTCGGCAAGCAGGACAGCGTGCAGGCCGCGCTCGAGGATTCAAGAGGCAAGTCCGTCGTCACGGTGACGCCCATCATGACCAGGAATAACGGCGGCCGTCAGCTTCGGATTCCGCTCGAGGCCGGCTATGACGGTGACGTGTTCGAGGTCGGCTCGGTCGGCTGAGGCACGCATGCACACTTCGGTGATGAACGAAGTATCGTAAGGTCTGCAGTCTGTAATGTCCGGCCCTGGCATGGATCAGGACCGGAATCACCGACATGGGCGAAAGTCAACCGCAACATAAAGCGATCGCGAGCGAGCTGGGGCTGTTGCTCCTGCTCGCGACGCTATGGGGCGCGTCGTACACGTTCCTGAAAGTAGCCGTGGAGACTATCCCCCCGATCACGCTGATCGCGGGCCGTACGTTGATTGCGGGGCTGCTGCTGGTGGCCATCATGCATGGCCGCGGGGTGAAAATGCCGACGGATGCTGCGAACTGGCGCCGCTTCCTGTTCCAGGCCTGCCTGAACAGTGTCATCCCGTGGGTCATGGTCGCCTGGGGTGCACAGGCGCTGGACGCCGGCGTCGCCACCATTCTCAATTCGACCGCGCCGATATTCACGTTTTTCCTGACATTCGCGATCACCCGTCACGAAGCGGTAACCTCACGAAAGCTGATCGGCGTCATCGCTGGCATGGCCGGCATCTGCCTGATCGTCGGCGCGCAGGCGCTGGGCGGCCTTGGTGAGCAACTGATCGCACAGATCGCCTGTGTCCTTGCCGCGGTCTGCTATGCCGGCGCGGCGATCTTCGGTCGCAATTTTGGGGGGCTCGATCCGATGGCGCCGGCGGCGGGATCGCTGCTCTGTGGCGCCGCGATCCTGATTCCGCTCAGTCTCATTGTCGACCGTCCCTGGACGCTGGCGCCATCGATGTATTCGCTGCTGGCGCTGCTCGCGATCGCCGTATTCTCGACCGCGCTCGCGTTCGTCATCTATTTCCGCCTGATCCAGACGCTCGGATCGGTCGGCGCCACCGCGCAGGCCTATCTGCGCGTACCCATTGGCGTGGCGTTCGGCGTGGCCTTCCTTGGCGAGCAATTGAGCTCGACGGTATGGATCGGGTTAGCTTGCGTGGTTGTCGGCGTCGCCGCGATGACGATACCGGCGCGGCGGGCGAAACCGGCGGCGGCGTAGCTCACGCGAGATAGGCGTCGACCGCCGCCTGGTCCTGGTCCCAGACCCAGCATTCCCACAGCAGGCCGTCCCGCACGGCATAGACCAGCAGCCGTTCGAATTCCTTAGCCTTGCCGTCGCGCTCGAAACGCTCGCGTACCAATAGCGCGCCGCGCTCGGGGCCGGCCATGATGTCGACGATGGCGAGCAGTTTCCGGTTGGTGCGGCGGGTCACCTCGGCCAGGATCGAAAGCGCCGCCATCTTGCCCCTGTGGTCGCCGGCGAGCGGGTTGCGGCCGAAATAATGCAGCGTGAAATCGTCGTGGTAGCAGGCGGCCAACGCAGCCCGGTCGCCGGCAAGCCAGGCGCTTGCGTAGCGCGTCACGGCCTGCCGGGTGCGCTCAATCGCGGCTTGGCTCTCGGTATCATCAGGCTTATCTGTCATCGTGCCGGGTCCTGTTGTCATCCCGGCACCCTAAATCCGCCTGATCATCCGGGCTTTCAGAAACTGGCTATGCGCGCAATCGGCGGGGCGAAATTGTTGGGGTGGGGCGCGCGCGTGCTCTATCTCGGCCCGGCCTTCGGACTGACGCCGCACCGCAATGCGACCGGCGTGCTTGCCGTGGGCCTCGATGCGGCGCTGGAAGTTGCCGACGATCCGACCGACCCCGCGACCGACTATCGTTCCACCCGTAGCGTATTGATATTGCCCAACAGCCTGCATCATCTGAGGATCGCGCGCGGGCGCATGGCGTTCCTCTATGTCGATCCGCTCGGACGCGACCTCAAGGCGTTGCTGGCGCGAATGACGGAAATGACCGCGCGTGCCGCGTTTGATCTGCGCGAGGAGGCGGCTGCCGTCGAGATTATGACCGGCCTTGCGGAGGGCCGCATCGCGCCACTGGACGGACGCGCGTCGCTCGGCGAATTGCTGGGTGTGGGCACGGGTACAAAAGCCAGCGCGCGGGTATCGGCGGCGCTGCGGCTGATGCGGGACGAGCCGCACCGGGCACACCGGCTCACAGATTTGGCAGGGCACCGGGGCTATCGGCGTCGCGATTCCTGCATCTGTTCAAGGCGGAGACCGGCGTGCCGTTGCGGCGCTACCGGATCTGGAACCGGATGGGGGCGGCGGTACGCGCCTGCGGCGAGGGCTCGTCCCTGACGGAAGCCGCCCACGCCGCAGGCTTCGCCAGTTCGGCTCATTTCAGCAGCGCCTTCCGCGACATGTTCGGCATGATGCCGTCCGACCTGCTGAAGGCGTTGCAGCCCGTGGAGGCTAGGGCGAGGCGCGATGGCCTGTGAGGCCCGAGGGATGATCCATCATCTGGCCATTTTGCCGCACGGCAGAGCCCCCAGCGCCCCAGAATCCCGGATTGGGGCAGCCAGGACCGGCAGTGTGACGCCAGCGTGACCCGGGGGACGTGGACCGGCGCACCGCCCGGCCGGTTTGGCCGGCTTCGCGAGCTGTTCCAGCATGTTCCCCACGACCCGAATAACGTCGTATATTGCCGCCGATAGGAGCCCGGCCTCGATAACATGACCTCTGAATTGCCGCCGAATTCGCCAATGACGCGATCGTTTTCGTTGTCGATCGGCCAGCTGACATTCGGCAGTTTTATGCTGGTGCTGGCGGTGATTATAATCACCTCCACCGCCAGCGTCATTGCCATCCGCCACATCGATGCGACCTTCGCCGAGTTGCAGCGGCTGGAAAGCGTCGGCGACCTCGCGCAGGATATCGACCGGCGCATGAACGAGTTGCGGCTGGCGGCCCGGGATTTCGTCACCGACCCCGGCGCCCAATCGGTCCAGGTCGGCGAGGCGGCGACCTCGCTCATCGAGGTCCTGAAGAAAACCCGGCTGGAGCTTGCTCCCGAACAGCAGGACATGATCGATGGCGTCACCGAGCGACTATCGACCTACCGCAGCGGCATTGAGCGTATTTCCGCCCTGATCAACCGCCGCGCGGAGTTGATCGTCGGGCTACCGCCGCTGCGCGAGAAATTCGATGCCGCGATCGCCGACACCCCCGATCCACTGATGGCGTCGGCGCTGTTTCAGACCCAAAGCCAGATTGCCTCGGCCTTGCTGGCGCGCAATCCGTCCGCCGCCGAACTGGCGGCGCAAAGCATGCGCTCGATGACCATGTCGGAGCCGAAGCTTCGCGCGGCCGTCGATGATTATGCCCTGGCGATTATCAACATTTCGACCCGCGAGCGGCAGATTTCCGACATCGACAAGGAGGTGCTGGGCGCGGAGGGCCGCCTGATCCAGCGCGTCACCGAATTGTTGCGCGAGGTCAGCGCGCGTCGCGGCCATGTGTTGTCCCGCGATTTCGCCCGGACGCTGACGGAAGCAAAATGGCAGAGCATCGTGCTCGGCACCGCCGGTGTCCTGATCGGGCTGTTCGCCTCGCTGCTGGTGGTCAGGCGCACCGTGCGTCCGCTCGCTACGATCGCAACCTCGATCCGCAAGGTGGCCGGCGGCGAAAAGAACACCTCGATCCCGCAGACCGATGTCGACAACGAAATCGGCGATATCGCGCGAGCCGCCGAAGTGTTTCGCCAGACGCTGGTCGATGCCGACGCGGCGCGCGAGGCGGCGGTACGCGCGCTGGCCGAACAGCGTCTCGCCGAGGAAAGCTATCGAAAATTGTTCGAGGCGTCGGTGGACGGAATCTACGTCACCACGCCCGGAGGCGCGCTGCTCAATGCCAACCCGGCGCTGGCGCGGATGATGGGTTACGCCACGCCGCACGATCTGATCACCGGCCTCGGCGACGTCTCCGAATCCGTCTACGTCGATCCGCAGGCGCGGGTGGAATATGAGCGGCTGATGGAACGCGACGGCATGGTACGCGAGTACGAATACCAGGTTCGCGCGCGCGACGGGACGGTGCTCTGGCTCTCGGACAGCGCCAGCGCGGTGCGCAACGAGGATGGCGAACTGATCCGTTACGAGGGAACGGTCCGCGACATCACCGACCAGAAACGGGCCGAGGACGCGATCGCCGAAGGCCGCCGTTTGCTGCAGCAGGTGATCGATACCGTGCCCGCGGTGATCAACGTCAAGGACAAGCAGCTCCGCTATCTCCTGATGAATCGCTACATGGCCGGTATTTTTGGCATCGAGCCTGGGGAAGCCATCGGTCGCACCACGGCCGAACTGATGTCACGCTATGGCGCGGCGAAGACCGACGAGCCGGACAAGCGGGTGCTGGCCGGCGGCAGCGAACTCGGCTTCTACGAGGAAGAGTACAAGGATTCCACCGGCAATATGCGGCAATGGCTGGTCAACAAGCTGCCGCTGCTGGACGCGTCGGGCGAGATCGAGAACATCGTCACGGTCGCGCTCGACATCGGCGAGCGCAAGCGCGTCGAATTCGAGATGCGCAAGGCCAAGGACGCTGCGGAAGGCGCGCTGCGAAACTTGCGGGAAACGCAGAATTCGCTGATCGAAGCCGAAAAACTCGCGGCCCTGGGGCGGCTGGTGGCGGGCGTCGCGCACGAGGTCAACAATCCCGTCGGCATTAGTCTCACGGTCGCCTCCGCGCTGGAGCGCAAGGCGGCGAATTTCACCGCCGAGGTGGCGCGTGGCGAACTGCGGCGTTCCAGTTTGACTGATTTTCTCGAAACCAGTCGTGACGCGTCATCGCAGCTCGTTGCCAATCTCAATCGCGCCGCCGAACTGATCCAGTCGTTCAAGCAGGTCGCCGCCGACCGCAACTATTCCGACCAGCGCAGCTTCGACCTTGGCGATCTCACCGAGCAGGTGGTGATGAGTTTGCGGCCGGGCCTTCGCAAACACAATCTGACGCTCAACGTCGATTGCCAGCCCAACCTGACGATGAACAGCTATCCCGGGCCCTACGGACAGGTGCTGACCAACCTGTTTCTCAATTCGGTGGCGCACGCGTTCCCGGACGGCAAGCCGGGCACGGTCGATATCCAGGTGCGCGAGTCCGGCAAGGACAATGTCGAGGTCCTGTTTTCCGACAATGGATGCGGCATGACCCTCGACGTTCGCCGTCGCGCGTTCGATCCGTTCTTCACGACACGGCGCGACCAGGGCGGCACCGGGCTTGGCCTGCACATCGTCTACAGCATTGTGACCAACCGGTTAGGCGGGCGGCTCGATCTCGATTCGGAGCCGGGAGGCGGCACGCGGATCCAGATGATCTTGCCGCGCATCGCGCCGCTCGAAATGGCGGCAGAGTAGCAATCAGGTATCATCGATGAGCAATGGAATTGATTTGTCGGAGAAGCTGTCCACATTCTCCGAGCACTGGTCGCCACGCACGGTTACGCAGTTCAACAATTGCGACGTCATGGTTGTGAAAGTGAAAGGTGAATTCGTCTGGCACAAGCACGATGACACGGATGATTTCTTTCTCGTGCTGAAGGGCGTGTTGGATATTCAGCTGCGCGATCGAACGATCACGCTCGAGTCGGGGCAGATGTATGTGGTGCCCAAGGGCGTCGAGCATCGGCCCGTTGCGAGGGAAGAGGTCCATCTACTGTTGATCGAGCCCGCCGGCACGCCCAACACCGGCGATGCTGCAACAGCCGCACCGCGCAGGACGGTGTGATATTCTGCCGATGAGCGGCGGCTGGCCTAGTTGGTATCGGCCAGCTTGCGCAGCGTGGCGCCGAAAATCTGGCTGGCTTTGCCGACCAGCGCCGTCCCGTTCATGGTTCCGCGGGTATCGGTGAACGTGCCGGATACGCCGATGCCGACGGGGGCCGGCCCGCCGAACAGCGGATTGGCATCGGGGCTCGACGTGTGACGCTGCACCAGCACCTCGCCCTTGAAGGTATCGCCCTTCACGGTGTAGCTGCCGGTGTAAAACAGATAGGCATCGCCGCCGAGGATTTGGCCATCCCGGAACAGAATCACACCGCTGCCCTTGCCGGATCGCCCATCCAGCAGGCTGACGTGGATCGAATACAGACCGTTTTTCATGACGTCCCAATCGGCTTCCGCGCCCACGGAACCCGGCTAGCTTTTATGCCAAAGCGGCACCGGCGGCGTCAACGTGGCAGGCCGTAAATATGCGCGCGCGTAGCGCGGTGGATCACGCGTATTTCTGGTCGCGCTCCAGGAGTTCGATGGAAATGCCCTGCGGTCCGCGGATGAAGCAGATGCGTACGCCGGGCCGGATCGTGGTCGGTGGCTTGGTGAACTCGACGCCCTTGGCCTTGATCTCGGCGGCGACGGCGTCGATGTCCTTTACCGTCAGCCCGAAATGATCGAGGCCTTGATACGGCGTCACCGGCGGGGTGTTGACGCCGTCTCCGGCCGCAACCGGGGCGATGAAGACGTTGGCGCCGCCGAGCTTGACGTCGATCCTGCCCGGGCCGCGGACGATCTCGCCGCCCAAAATATCGGCAAGCCAGGCCGCGGTCGCTTCCGGATCGGGACTGCGCAAATGGACATGGTCCCAAGTTACTGTCGGCATATTCGTCTCCCCCAGGCGTCTTCGCCGCTAGTATTGCAGCGCCGCCAATCTAGCGGTCGGCCGCCCGCAATTCCATCCCCTGTCGTGCGCCCGTGCGGCCGCAAAATTGTCGAGCCTGCGTGCAACCATTCTGGCCGTGGGTGATTATTGAGCTAGCGGCGGAACCGTACAGCGGCAGTCGTGTGAGAGGCCGTACGGTGTAACGCCCGTGGGGCCTTTTTCATGTGCGGGCGCGGCGACCGATATCGCCGCCGGGTGAGGGCATGGCCATGATGATCGCTGGACGGTCGCTCGGAGCCCCGCAAGCACGACTGCTCGCTTTGCCGGCCATCGCACTCGTGGGATGCACGATATGGATGATGCTTCCGGGGCCAGGCGACGCCGAGGGCTACGCCGCAGCAGAACCTTCCCCGACCATCTACGCGCAGAATGTATCCCTGGTTGAAGATGGGGCGGTTCCCGCCGCGACTTCCCTGGCAAATCCGGACCAGATGGCGACGCCCGCCGCGGTGACCGCACCGTTGTCGATTGCGCCGGAATCGAAGTCGCCGATCGAGGGTTTGAGGATTTCCTCGCAATCATGGCGAAGGGGCGGCCTCGGCTCGAAGGCGCTCGTGACCTTCACGCTGCGAAACGCCAATGATTATCCGGTGAAGGACGTCGAAATCGCCTGTGCCTTTACCCGCAGGGACGGCAGCCATTTGACCGACCGGCGGCGGGTGATCCCGGACACCGTGAACACCAGGAGCCGGAAGCACTATTCAGGTGTGCTGGTCGGCTTCGTCAATGTTAACGCAAACAAGGCGAAATGTTCGCTGGTGACGGCAAGTCGAACTTAAAGTCGAACTTAGCCCCTGCGAAACCCAACCTTGCGAACCCGAAAATGTGATCGCCGCCGTTGAACCTTGGGGATGCCCCAGGAACTAATGACCATATCTCCAGTTAGCCGAATGAACCGCGCGAATGGTGCGGGGGGAGCGACGTCAATGCCCGTAGCGCGTTATTTCCTCTTTGTCGGCGCAGCGCTGATCGCGCTGTTGTTCGCGCTCGATGCCTTTGCCCCGCAACAGGTCGCCGTGGCCAGCAATTCGGCAGGCTCGATCGACAAGACCGTGGTGCGGATCCGTTCCGACCAGAAACCGCCGGAACGCGTGGTTTATGACATGAGCCTTCCCACCATTGTTCCGCCGGCTGTGACCACCCAGGTTGCAGCAGCTCCCGCTGCGCCGATTGCCGATGCGCAGGCTCGGGTGCGTGACACCTTTGCCCAGTTCGTACCGGCTGAAGCCAAGAAGGTTGAGCCGCAGGCTCCGCGCAAGCGCAAGGTCGCCAAGGCTCGCTCGGTTCACCCGTCGCCGATGCGCGTCGCCCAGCAGCAGCACTTTGGCTTTGGCTTCTTCGGGAACAACACCTGGTAGGGTAGGGACCTAGCCGGTTGCGAGTTCGGCCGCCTTCGGGCCGACCGGCTTGACGGTTACCGTGGCAACTGCGGAAGCTTGTCGACAAACTTGTTGAAACAGGTCAGCCGCTCGTCTTCTTCCTTCACGAAACGGCATTCACTGACAGTCTTGGCGGCCGCCGGCTTGGGTTTCGGCTGCGGCGCATAGACGGCGTCGTAGCAGGTCAGGCGTTCCTTGGTCGCGTCGTCGATATCCTGACACGCCTGCAGTTTCTGGGCGGGAGACAGGGGCTTGGCGGGCGCCGCCTTTGCCGACTTCTTCTCGGCTGGAGGCTTTTTCGGCCCGACCTGCACCAGCGGTTTGCCGCCAACGGTCGGAGGAGAGGCCGGGTTGGCGGGGGCGGGCGTAGCCGTTCCCTGAGCAAAGGCTGCGGCCGGATAGAGGATCGCCAGCGCCAGGATCATCTTTCTCATGTCAATCGCTCTCGAATGCGTGGTTTGCCGGCGTGGCCTCAGCCCCGAAATGGCGCACTCGGAGAGATTCGAACTCCCGACCCTCGGAATCGAAATCCGATGCTCTATCCAGCTGAGCTACGAGTGCCTGTAGCCCGCCCGATTATCAGACTTGTCCGGGCAGGGCCAGCAGCGGAACGTTTAGTAACAGGGGTGCCGGCCGCCCTGGCCGATATAGGCGGCCGCGCCTTGGCGGCAGCGGTTGGTTGAGGGGCCGTCATAATAGGCAAAAGTGCCGGGCTGGAGGCCGGGCCCGTAATTGTGCAGGTAGCTGATCGGGTAGGGCAACGGCCAGTGCTGGCGGTGGTGCCGGTTGTGGCGGGCGTCCGCCAGGCTCGGCGCCAGGGCCGCGGCAGCAAACAGGGCGGCGGCGATTAAAAACTTGGCTTTGGGCATTTTGATTCTCCGGAAGATCCCACCTGGAAACTAGACTTTTTTGGCCGTTCCGGGGGCCATTTTACGCAAAACGACGGGAAAAGCTCCGGAAAAGCTTGGGAAAATTGGCGGAAGCTTGCCTATTTTTGGCCCCTAAGGGATGCTTAACGAAATCCCAACACAGTCCGGCCAAGGTTCTGCGGTGTGGTCCGGGCTTCAAGGGCCACCCTCCGCTTTGACAAGGCTATCCGGTTCCCGATCGACCATGCGCATCACGTCCCTTGCCCTGTTGTCTCTCTCGGTTCTGGTCGCGACCCCGGCGCGGGCCGATCTGCACATCACGCGCGACCATGGCGGCTACGTCGAGGAATATAAGGTCAAGTACAAGCGGATCCGCGACCGCAAGGAACGCGTCATTATCGACGGCATCTGCAACTCGGCCTGCACACTGGTGTTCGGCATCGTGCCGATGAACAAGATCTGCGTGACGCCGAAGGCGAGCCTCGGCTTTCACCAGGCCTATTACGACAAGGCCTTCACCTTCGGCATCAAGGTCACGAGCTCCGACGGAACGTCGGACCTGATGTCCTATTATCCGGATACCGTGAAGGACTGGATCCGCCGCAATGGCGGGCTCACCACCGAAATGAAGAAGATCAAGAACGGTGGCGAGCTCTGGAAGATCGTCGATCCCTGTCCGGAAGCGTTTTGAGCCGGGCGCAATCGCGCCGGCTCTGCGTCGTTTCCCCCTAAAACGTCACCCACATGCGTGATCGTCGGGTCGATCTGGATCTTTGCCGCTGCATGTACCAGTCGACGATCTTCGGCACGTCGGTGCGGCCGCGCGCGCCGCCGAACGCAGCGCGACGGACCCGATCAGTCCTTGCCGCATGGCGTATGATCGGGCACTACGCTTCCGCAAATGAACCGTGACCTTGAAGATCTTGCCGCGCGGGCGGCGCCGGCGATTTTCGTCGTGCTGTGGAGCACCGGCTTCATCGCCACCAAATACGTCGTCAACAACGCCGACCCTTTGACCTATCTCGCGATCCGGATGGCGCTGGTGGTCGTCTTGATGGCTGGCATCGTCGCCATCGCGCGGCCCCGCTGGCCGGATCGGATCGGCATCTTCCACAGCGCCGTCGCCGGCATTCTGGTGCACGGCTTCTATCTCGGCGGCACCGCGATTGCGATTGCGCATTCGATCCCCGCGGGGCTGTCCGCGCTGATCCCCGGCCTGCAGCCGATCCTGACCTCGACCATCGCCAACCGCTGGCTCGGCGAGCGCGTCACGGCCATTCAATGGGCCGGACTTTTGCTCGGGCTCGCGGGCGTGGTGCTGATCCTGCACAATCGGCCGATGAGCGGCGACGCGGGCTGGGGTTGGCTCGCTTCCGGCGTGTCGCTGATCAGCATCACGCTCGGCACACTCTACCAGCGGCGGTACTGCAACGCGATCGACTGGCGTGCGGGCAATCTTGTGCAATACATCGCGGTTACGATCTTCTTCGGCATCGGGGCATGGCTGTTCGAGAACAATGTGGTGCATTGGACCACGGAGTTCGTGCTCGCGCTGAGCTGGCTGGTCGTGGTGCTGTCGATCGGATCGATCGGGTTGTTGTACTGGCTGATCCGCCGCTCGGCCGCGACGTCGGTGGCGAGCCTGTTCTATCTGGTGCCGGCGGTGACGGCGCTGATGGCCTATGTGCTGTTCGGCGAGCAGCTCGATGGAATCGCGATCGTCGGAATGACCGCGTGCGCGGCCGCGGTGTTTCTGGTCAACCGGCGCACCCCCTAGTTCAGCCGTTGCGAATACTCGCATAGGCCGCGAGCGCGCGTTCACGACCAACCCTGTGATCGATGATCGGCCGCGGATAGGTTTTGCCGAGTTCGATGCCGGCGCTTGCCAGTTCGAGCGGTGTCGCGCTCCAGGGTTGATGGATCAAATTGTCAGGCAGTTGCTTCAGCTCCGGCACCCAGCGCCTGACGTAGACGCCATCGGGATCGAACTTCTCGCCCTGCAGGATCGGATTGAAGACGCGGAAGTAGGGCGCGGCATCGGCGCCGCAGCCGGCGACCCACTGCCAGTTGGCCGGATTGCTGCCGGCATCGGCATCGACAAGCGTGTCCCAGAACCATTGCTCGCCCTCGCGCCAGTCGATCAAGAGATGCTTGACGAGGAACGAGGCCACCACCATCCGCACACGGTTGTGCATCACGCCGGTGTGCCAGAGTTCGCGCATGCCGGCGTCGACGATGGGATATCCGGTATGCCCGCGCTGCCAGGCGCGCAAGCCCTTGGTATCACGCTTCCAGGGAAACGCGTCGAACGATGCCTGCAGATTGCGCGTTGCGAGATCCGGCACGTCGTGGAGCAGATGACGGCAGAATTCACGCCAGCCGAGTTCGCTGAGGAATTTATCGATATCGGATGACAGGCGAGGGTGCTCGGCGGCGGCAAACTTTGCGGCGTACCAGATCTGACGCGGGCTGATCTCGCCGAAGCGAAGATGCGGCGAGAGAAGCGAGGTGCCCTCGCGGTCGGGGCGGTCGCGATCACCGGAATAGCCGGCGATACTGCCGGCGAGGAAGGCCTTGAGCCGCGCCTGCGCCGCGGCTTCGCCGGGCCGCCAGTTTTCGCGCAAGCCGCCGGCCCAATCGGGGCGGCTGGGTTCGAGGTGCCAGTCTTCGAGCGCATCGCCGGCGATATCGGATACGCCGTTCAGCTTCTTCGGCGCCGGCAGCGGCTTTGGCGGATCGCCGAGGGATTGCACCCGCCGCCAGAACGGCGTGAACACCCGCAGGCCGCGGTTCTCCTTGTTGCGGATCTGGCTCGGCGCCACCAGCAGGTCGCCTGGAAATCTGTGAGTGGCAACATCACCGAGTGCCGCCGCGACCTGGTCCGCCTCCCGCTGGCGGGGCGCCTGTGCAATCTCGTTCCAATAGACGGCGCCGGCATCGACCTCGCGCGCGAGGGCGGCAATGACCGTGGAGGCCGCCCCTCGGCGCAATACGAGGGACGCGCCCCGATCCTGGAGGCTCTCCTGCAATGCGCGCAGTGACTGTGCCAGCCACCAGCGGGCAGCACCTCCGAGCGGATGAATGCCCGGCGTCCTCTCGTCGAGCACGAAAATGCATACAACCGGCGCTTGTGCTTTGGCGGCCGTATGCAGGGCGGCATGGTCCGAAAGGCGGAGGTCGTCGCGGTACCAGACGATGGCCGGGCGAGGACTCGTCATGCGCGCATCAGTTTCATCAAATTCCTGAGCCTTTGCCTAGGGTTGCAGTCATTAATGCGATCGTAAGCAAGAACCGTCAAATTGAGCCCGATTTTGGGGAAAATTGCACATGTCCTTGCCGTCGTTCGGAAAACTCCTGCCGTCGCTGAAACTTCGTCTCGGCACCAAGGCGGTCATTTCCGCCGTTCTCCTGATTGCGGTGAATACCGCGCTGGTTGTAGGCGCGGCCTATTGGTCGCTCAACTCTGAGTTCGGTGACCGGGCGCTTCGCGACATCGAGGTCAATCTGCGCACCCTGGCGCTGTCCTTTGCCGAGACCTATCCCGACGCCAAGATCACGCTGAAGGACGGCCTGGTCGCCAAGGCCGAAGCGGCGAAGATGCCCGAATTCAAGGACCACGCGATCGTCGATCGCTCGGTCGGCTATGTCGGCGGCAACGCGACGCTGTTCGTCTATGACGAGGCCAGCAACCAGTTCGTC
Organism: Bradyrhizobium sp. JYMT SZCCT0180; assembly: GCF_018130165.1. GTDB lineage: Bacteria > Pseudomonadota > Alphaproteobacteria > Rhizobiales > Xanthobacteraceae > Bradyrhizobium. The sequence goes on from NZ_JAFCLZ010000015.1 coordinate 171,614, forward strand.
CGCCGCTCCACCAACGTGAAGAAGGAAAACGGCGACCGCGCCGTCGGCACCCAGCTTGCGCCCGACCATCCGGGACAGCCGATCCTGCGTCGCGGCGAGGCCTATAAGGGGCCGGCCACGCTGTTCGGCAAGACGTTCATGACGGCCTATTATCCGATTGCGAATTCGACCGGAAAGGTGATCGGCGTTCTCTATGTCGGAATTCCGATGGCGCAATTCGAAACCATGCTCGCGGAGGCTATTCGCGACATGGCGATCGCGGCGGCCATAGCAGCGCTTCTGGTCATGTTGCTGACGATGCTGATCGTACGCCGCGTCACCAAGCCGCTGACCTCGGTCACGGCGACGCTGACGGCCATCGCCAACGGTAACAGCGACGTCGAGGTCGGTCATCACGAACGCATGGACGAGATCGGCGAGATCGCGCGCACGGTCGCGGTGTTCAAGAACAACTCGCTCGAGCGCCGCCGGCTTCGCGACGAACAGACCGCGGCCGCTTCTGCCGCCGTCGAACAGCGCAAGGCCGAACTGCGCGGGTTCGTCGACGAGTTCCAGACCAGCGTCGGCGGCATCCTCGACAAGGTGCTGAACTCCTCGGGTGAATTCGAGCGCGTGGCCAAGCAACTCACCGAGACCGCGCGGACTACCGCCGGGCTTTCGGGTCAGTCGGCGGGCGCGTCGGAGACCGCCTCCGAGCATGTCCGCACCGCAGCAATTGCTTCCGATGAACTCTCCAACTCGATTGCCGAGATCACCCGCCGCGTCCAGGAATCGAACGGGATCGCGGCCGACGCCGTCAAGCAGGCCGCGGATACCGACCAGCGCATCAACGAGTTGTCGGAGGCGGGCGCGCGGATCGGCGACGTGGTGAAGCTGATCACTTCGATCGCCGAGCAGACCAATCTTCTGGCGCTCAACGCGACCATCGAGGCCGCCCGCGCCGGCGATGCCGGCCGCGGGTTTGCCGTGGTGGCCCAGGAGGTCAAGAGCCTCGCCGGCCAGACCGCCAAGGCCACCGAGGAGATCTCGAGTCAGATCGGCAGCATGCAGCTTGCGACCGAAGAGTCGGTCAGCGCGATCAAGGCGATTGGCCAGACCATCGAGCGCATCAGCGATATCGCGACCTCGATTTCGGCCGCGGTCGAGCAACAGCGCGGTGCGACGGCGAACATCGCCCAGAGCGTGCGGGCCGCCGCGAGCGGGACCGCCGACGTCGCCGTCAACATCCGCAACGCCGCGCAGGGCGCGGGTGAGACCGGCGAGACCTCCAACCGCATGTTTGCCTCGGCGCAGGCGCTGTCGGGCGAGAGCCTGCACCTGAAGGCCGAGGTCGAGAAGTTCCTGGACCGCGTTCGCGCGGCCTGATCGCGGACTCAACCGGCGGTCAAAGGCCAGAGTTCGTCATTCCGGGATGGTGCGTAAGCACCAGACCTCAGGTGCGCAATTGCGCACCGGGGAATCTCGAGGTCCCCCGATGCGCAATTGCGCATCGGAGGTTCGTTTCGCGCCCCCAGCGACAAGCGCTAACGCGCTTGCGCGGGGATGACGCGTCTTCGGCGCGTCATTTCGGCTGCGGCACGATCCGGATGTACGGCTTCGGCGACTTCCAGCCCTGCGGATAGATCGTCTTGGCCTCGTCGTCGGTGACTGATCCGGCGATGATGACGTCTTCGCCCTGTTTCCAGTCGGCCGGCGTCGCGACCCGATGCTTGGCCGTCATCTGCAGTGAGTCAATCACGCGCAAGATTTCCTGGAAGTTGCGGCCTGTGGTCATCGGATAGACCAGCACCAATTTGATCTTCTTGTCCGGTCCGATGATGAAGACGTTGCGCACGGTCTGGTTATCGGCAGCGGTGCGCGTCGCGACATCGCCCGACGTGGAGGCGGGGAGCATGTCGTAGAGTTTTGAGACGTTGAAATCGGTGTCGCCGATCATTGGATAGTTCGGCGCCGCGCCTTGCGTCTCCTTGATGTCCTCCGACCATTTCGAATGCTTGTCGACGGGATCGACGCTGAGCCCCATCAGCTTGACGCCGCGCTTGTCGAACTCAGGCTTCAACTTTGCGAGAGCACCGAGTTCGGTGGTGCAAACCGGGGTGAAATCCTTCGGATGCGAGAACAACAGCGCCCAATTTGAGCCGATCCAGTCGTGGAATTTGATCTTGCCCTCGGTGGTCTGGGCTTCGAAGTCCGGGGCGACTGCGCCAATCTGGAGTGCCATGGTACACCTCATCTTATTAAAGTTGCAGGAGAATTTCTGTTAATCTGTATAAGCCCTAACGGGGTCGAAGTGAACCTCCGGCCAAAAAAGGCGAGATCCTTCTCCGCGAATAGGGAACTCCTAGCACCTTCTTTCGATCTGCGCCCCTGCGACGAAAAATCCACAGCGGCGGTAATCGCCCGGATTGCCCCGATATCGCCTTTTATGGTCCGCAAGACCCCGGTCCCGGTTGCCAAGGGTCGTTCAAGGCGGCGTTCATCGGTCATTCAACTGAACCGTGACATCAGTCACAGCGACCAACTGGAGTCACAGCGACTAATTGGCAACCATCTAAAAATCTCGGAACCCAAGTTCCGAATCGTTAACCACTCGTTTACGCCGGCATCGCAATGCTGGACCAGAAAAAGAAATTGAGAAGTGCAAGCTATGTCTGCCCCTAATACTACCAAGTCTATTGAAGCGTTCGCCGTTCTCCAGCCTTCCTGCCGCAAGACCGCCGCCCACGCGCTGACCATCGTGCGCGATGGCGTCATCACCGGCGAGGGCCCGACCACCAAGGGCCGTATCCATTTTTCCCGCGCGCTCGATGCCGATGACGCCGCCTGGTGCGCCCGCATCCTGACCGCATCCGCCGTCGAGCATCAGCCGGTCAGCCGCGCCGAAGCCGAGGCGCTGTTCGAAATCAGCGACGCCGCCGCCGAGCGCAGCGACGGTGGCCGTTTCGACGATCTGCTGGCCAAGGCGGTCGCTCATCACGCGGCGTCCGAATCCGGCCTGCCGGTGCCGCCGCGCACGATCGCCCTGTCGCCGGACACCGACATCGAAAGCTGGGCCCCAGCCAAGGCCGTCAATATCGACACCAAGGTGCTGGAGTGGATTGCCGCCCAGATGCGCGGCAAGCGCCGCTCCAACCACGCGCTGGCCGCGATGGTCGCGACCCTGGTCGGCGCCGCCGCACTGCCGCTCGCGCAGCTGCCGGGCATGCTGGACATGGGGATGATGTAACGTCATTCTCGCATCGTTGAATTCAAAGCGGCGGGGATTTTCCCCGCCGTTTTTGTTTGGTGGGGCAGGGTGGTTGGACCGCGATGGTGACGGGCCCCACACGCAACTGTCACCACCCGCAAAGTCGGGTGATCCAGTACGCCGCGGCCTCTCGATTCAATCATTGACGTCTCTGGAATACTGGATCGCCCGCCGGAGCCTGTCATCGGGCGCGCATTCGCGCGACCCGGTGGCGGGCGATGACAACTGAATATGTGTCCGCATTCTCGGGGCGCGGTGCGCCCGAGGCTTGAAGCGTTCGCCTTTCAAATCAGAGGGCGCAGAGAATGCGGGCTGCGTGCTGCACCCGCGGTCTCGATGTGCCATGTGTGCATAAGAATGAGCACACGAGCATACAGAGGGCTTTAATTCCCGATCCGGCACCCCATATAGAATCCCATGGCACAATGGAAAGCATCTGTCGCGCGGCAACCACCAATGACCAAGGCGGAACTGCGGGATATGCTGACCGACGCAGTCCGCAACACGCAGCCGGGTGCTGACGAGAAGCCGAAACGCTCCCCGAAGGTCGAGAACGATCAGTCCTGAGGGGCCGCCCGACGATTTATCCTCGGCAGTTGCGGTCGATCCGAACTTCTTGGCCTCACAAGTTTCACAGGGAATAGCGTATGCGGCTGGTTGCCAAACCCACCGAACAAGAGATCATCGAGGGGCCGCAAGCGGTATCCTTTCAGATCGCGAACGGGAACGCGCGGCAGCGCTGCCTTCTGCAAACCGATCTTCCGACGCAGGCGCTGGCCCACAAATATCTGCTCACCAATTGGCCCGTGATCGAGCGGATGGCGCGCGAGGCCCTCGCGACCGGCATCCTTGACGATGGTCAAATCAAACTGGCCATGGTCTAGATTCTTGTTTTGACGCGTTTTCTTGACGCGAACCGGTATCCACTTCGCTCGAAAACGCTATAGTTCGTTCAACAATCAATGTCGGTTTTGGTCTACAGGGAACAGTCATGCTCAAGGATCGCGAGAATATCCTGAATGCGCTTCGCGAGAAGCCGCTCAAGGTCTACGAGATCATGAAACGCGCCAATCTTCCGAACGAGGAAGCCTGCCAGTCGCTGCTGCTCAAAATGCGCGACGAGGGTCTGGTGAAATTCGACATCCACAAGGGACGATGGCTTGCCGGATGATGGCGGCTCGCCGGATGATGGCGCGGCGCGGCATACAAGTCGCCGCGCCGAAAATCGATGTCGGCTCGAAGCTGGATCGCGGCTAGTCCCGGCCGCGTGTGTCTCGAATGTCCCGCAAGAGCCAGGCGAGCACAAGAACCGAAGGCGTCCAGGCGAGTAGTGCTCCGATCAACATCGCTTGCGCGCTTGTCATGTTGGCTCCTCCACTTACGCTATCGACAATTTTCACCTCAACGGTTTCGGCTCATTTCGGTCCGAGAGACAGTCTCCAGTCTGGAGCTGCCGCATCGCTGGATTATTTTTGGTTTGCGACAGACGGCTCGGGGCATTTGTAGAGCCATCTCCAATAGGCCTTGTTACGATCCCGCTGACGCTTGCACTGTTCGCGGCACCTGGACGAGCAGAATTGCCCGAAACGCCAGCTGAAACGGACCAGCCCGAAGGGGCGGTCGCAGTTCGGATTGTCGCAACGATTTGTCATGATGCGGCCTCCGCATTCGTTCGCAGGATCAAGCGAATGAATTTTTCCTGGCCCTGGCCGAGACAAGAACGTCCGCAGTAACGTTCACGCGCCGGATTTCGCAGGCATACTATCTTGGGTTCTTCACTGTCGCATTCGGAACAGCGTGGGCCTGTACGCATGGCGACCTCCTCCTGAGGAATTGCCATTCACTGATCGTGGTGTACTGGTTGTCGTGCCGTCGGATGACCGGAGGGCGACGATGCCGCACTCTCGTTCCGTCCCGCCCCATATTCAACTTGTCTAGATGGTTGATCGCCCTATCCCTAGGTATGACCGGTTCGAAACCGCCATTTCGGTGGGATGGGATTGTTGTTTTGGCCCTGTCGCCGGACCGATCGGAATAGCGGCGCCAGAATGCGGTGCTAACCCGATCGGATCGGGTCATCAGCTCTTTTCCTCGCCGTGCCCGCGCAGCGCGGCGTCGAGGCAGTTGATCAATGCCTCTCCCGTGAAGGGCTTGGTGAGAAAGCAGCTCGCGCCGGCCTTCAGTGCTTGCATGCGCGCGTTCTCGGTCGCGAAAGCCGTGATGAAAATGAATGGCAGCCGGTGTCCGTCGGCAACCAGGTGAGCTTGCAGCTCGAGACCGGTCATGACCGGCATTTGAATATCTGCGATCACGCACGAGGTGTCATGCAGATGAGGCGACCGCAGGAACGCCCCGGCCGATTCAAAGGTGTGAACGACGTATCCAAGCGTCCGCACGAGATTGTAGGTCGCGGTGCGAACGGAGCCGTCATCGTCAATGATTGAAACTACGGGTGGGTTGGCCAAAGCGGTGCTTCCTGACGTGCCGGCAGAATGCCTCTTGCTGCAAGCCGCTTGAGGGCAGAGTGCGTCGCAAATCAGGGGCGGAAAATCATACTTAGGTTTGCAGGACGGGGTGTGGATCGCTCCACGACCCGCCGCTATTGCGGCGGCGCCGGGCGCTGTATTTCGAGCGCCTGGGCCATCTTCACCAGCTCGGCCAGCGACTTCGCGGCCATTTTTCTCATGATGTTTCCGCGGTGTATCTTCACGGTGATCTCGGCAATGCCGATTTCGGCAGCGATCTGCTTGTTCATGAGCCCGGTCGTGACCAGCGCCATCACCTCCCGCTCCCGGGCAGTCAAGGTCGCGAACAGCGCGTGCAGGTCGGAGCGGATCTTTGCTTCATTCCGGCTATTTCGATCGCGTTCGATTGCCGCGGTCACGGCATCCAGCATGTCCTGATCGCGGAACGGCTTGGTCAAAAAGTCGACAGCCCCGGCCTTCATGGCCCTGACCGTCATCGGGATATCGCCGTGGCCGGTCATGAAGACGATGGGAATGTGAATGCCTGCCTTGGCAAGGTCGGCCTGAAAGTCGAGGCCGCTCAGTCGAGGCAGCCTGATGTCAAGGATCAGGCAGCTCGCAACGTCCGGCAGCTTGCTCTGCAGAAATTCAGCAGCCGAACCGAACACTTCGACCCGCAAGCCCACCGAGCGGAAAAGATTCCTGAGCGCTTCACGCACCGACACGTCATCGTCGACAACATAGACGATCGGCTCGTCCGGGCCGCCAATGTTGCGAGGCGAGTTTGAGCGGCCGGTCACAGCGTATGGTCCTCTCGATGCATCGGCAGGCTGAACTGAAACGTGGCGCCGGGCCCGACATTGATGGAGGCCGACAATCGCCCACCATGGGACTCGACGATTGATCGGCAGATCGACAGGCCCATGCCCATGCCGTCGGGTTTGGTGGTGAAGAACGGGGCGAACAGCCGGTCGGCATTCTGAACGGCTAATCCGACACCGGAGTCTGTTACCGTGACCAGAATCTCGCGGGCGTCCTCCTGGTGCGTCCGGATCGCCAGCTTGCGCGGCCGGTCAGTGACCGGTTGCATCGCTTCAATGGCGTTGATGACGAGATTGAGGATGACCTGCTGCAGCTGAATCCGATCGCCGAGGACAGGGGCGAGGGCAGGAGCGAGGTCCTTCCGCAGCACGATCCGGTGGCTGAACAGTTCGCGATGCAGCAAGGTGACCACCTCATTGACGACCGCATTGATGTCGAGAGGCGCTTTCTGATCGGCGGTCTTGCTTACCAGCCCGCGGACGCGCTGGATCACTTCGCCCGCCCGGTTGCCGTCATCGATAATCGAGACCAGGGCGCTGCGCGCCTCCTGCAGTTCGGGAGTGTCGCGGTTGAGCCAACGCAGCGCGGCCGAGGCGTTGGCGACGACGGCGGCCAGCGGCTGGTTCACTTCATGGGCAATCGACGCGGCCAGCTCCCCGAGCGCCGTCACGCGCGTGACATGCGCCAGTTCAGCCTGAGCTTCGTGCAGTTTCTCCTCCGCTCGTCTTCGTGCGGTGACGTCCGTCACCGCGCCGACAAATTCGATGCCACCAGATGCATCGGTTACGGCGTGCGCGGTTGCATGGACATATTTGACCGAGCCGCCGGGCATCAGCAATCGATATTCGTGATCGAAATCCCTGCCGTCGCGGGACGCCCGGTCGATGGTCTGTTGCGCGCCCGCTCGATCATCGGGGTGAATGCGTTGAATGACCATGTCGAGTGTGACCGAAGGTGCCTTTTCAACGCCGAATATCCTGAAGGTTTCGTCCGACCAGATAATTTCGCCGGTGGCGACGCGCCAGCCGAAGCTGCCGGTGTGGCTCAATCGCTGTGCTTCGGCCAAATAGTTCCCACTCTGCCGCAAGGCGTTTTCAGCCTCCTTGCGCTCGGTGATGTCCTCGCATGCGATCAGGACGATCAGCCGGTCATCCTGCCGTCGCACGGCTTTTGCGTTTTCACGAACCCACAGCGCCGAACCGTCCTTGCGGACCTTTCGGATCTCCCAGCTATGCGTTTGCCCGATATGCGCCAGACAGATTTCAACGCTTTTTCGCACCGTGTCCCAGTCTGCTTCAAAGAACACCCCGAGCACCGGTTGTCCCCGTAGTTCGCTGACGAGATAGCCGAGCTGGGCGGCGCCAAAAGTGTTGACCGAAAGGACGATGCCGTCCGCATCGACCATGAAGTACATGACGGGGTTGTGCTCGAAGACCTCCTTCCACTGCGCCTCGCTCTCGCGCAGGGCTTCTATTGCGCGTTGTTCGGCGCTTGCCCGGCTCTCAAGCGCGGCTTCCATTTGCCTGCGGGTGCTTCCTACCAGGTGCATCACGATCAATGAGGCGAGAAACAGGGCGAACAGCAGCACGACGGCAATCAGATAGTCGGCAACCTCCGGGGCGGGACCGAGCACGAGCCAGATGCAAGCCGCCGTCAACGATGCCAGCGCCATGCCGCCGAGCAGCGATTGCTCGGCCGAGCGCCGGGATTTTAGTATCTGGTTACGCATGGCATTCGGCCGTTCGGCCCCGCGCCGCGTCGTCAGGTGATCATCACCATCGACGGCAACACGTGGCCCCACGAATAGGCCGCATCCTAGCAGCTTTTCCCGGCCCGGAGGTATGGTGCATCGCGATACGCAGGTGGCTCAGAGCGCTTGACGGTCGCGGCCGTTCGTCGCGCCTGCAAGCCTCGGTTGACAATCGCGGAACGCGCAACGTCGACAACTGGATATCGCTGCGGGAGGAGGTGGGCGCTCCTTCTCCTCGCAAGGCTCATGCGGCTGATCCTAAACCTAAGTATGCTCCTCTCACCCAAATGTAACGTGCATATCAACCTCCGTTCAATGGTTCGGCGATTCTCCGCGACTAGGCTGGCGCGATAGCCGAGCAAGCAGCAGCTATCTCGCGCCATTGCTCTTGCTGATTGAACGTCGAACCTCGGCGCCGCTGTCCGGGATAACATTGTAAACATCGCTTGCGTAACGACCGCCGTCTCGTGCCGCCACAAATTCGGGGATTGAGATGCCAAAGCCAAGCCTGCAATTGATCCACTGCTCGAACGATATTCGCCCGGCTGCAAAACGCCGGCAGGACAGCGCCGCCTTCCAACCATACGTTATTCCTGGAGGCGCGCGATCCGTGCCGGGCGAGCGTTCTTGGGAGGCCGCGCTTGATCTGGTCGATTTTGGCGTTCTGGTTTGCTATAGAAACTATCTTGCCTTCCTTGAGGCGAGTGCGGCCGTTCTCGGCGGCTCCAGGTGGACTGATCATGAAAAGACCCGCTAAATTGACAAGGCACGCCCGAACCATGCGTGGTGCGTCGATGATCCCTTGCTCCGGGTCGTCAACGCCACCCGCGTGGGCCCGCTACGGTGTCCTACAACTTGTCCGTGGAGCCGAAGCCGGTCACTCTGCTGAGCTGCGCATCTCGAATTGGGGGGCTGGTGCCTGATGTCATCGTCCGACAGGATCGCGCTGTTTATCGATGGCGCCAATCTCTACTCGACCTGCAGAGCGCTCGGTTTCGACGTCGATTACAAGCGTCTGCTCAAGGAATTCAAGAGCCGCGGTACGCTGCTGCGGGCATTCTATTTCACGACCATTATCGAGGATCAGGAATACACATCGGTCCGCCCCCTGATCGATTGGCTCGACTATAACGGCTACACCGTCGTCACCAAGCTCACCAAGGAGTTCATCGACCCCAGCGGCCGCCGCAAGGTGAAGGGCAGCATGAATATCGAGCTCGCCGTCCATGCGATGGAGCTTGCCGATCATGTCGACCGGATGTTCCTGTTCTCGGGCGACGGCGACTTCCGCTCGCTGCTCGAAGCGGTGCAGCGCCGCGGCGTCCACGCGACCGTCATCTCTACCATTGTCAGCCAGCCGCCGATGGTGGCGGATGACCTGCGGCGCCAGGCCGACGCCTTTGTCGATCTTGCCGAATTGAAGCCGGTGCTCGGGCGTGATCCGTCGGAGCGGCCGGCGCCACGTGAGATACGCCAGCAATCGTCGCAAATCCCGTCGCACGTGACGATCAATGGAAATGACCTCAGGTCATGATGTCTCCGGGATGTCGTCCCGCTCATCCGTGCTGTGTTTGTTCCAACGACGAATCCCCGCGCGCATAAGGGATTCGCGAACCGTCAAGAATTGACGGGATCGCGTCCCGATGCATCATTGTGCGATGTTCGGTTTCTTCAAAGGTTGCCGCCTGGCCCGCATGAGCAGCGGGCGCTTTTGCGTGGTGCGCGATCTCGGCCTCGTCAAGGGCGGCAAGGGCATGCGGCACCATGAGGTGGTGATCGCCTTCAGCGCCCGCGAGCTGCTGAAGTGGCTGCGCCAGCCGTCGGCGAAGCGGCTTGAGCCGGACGTGAGTTCGCGAGCCAGCGCCTTGCCGCGTGAACCAGAGGCGTTGGCTAACCTCGGACCACGCTCCTGAAGGCAGCCGAAAGCGCGGCAAGCGCATCGCGCGGCCGGCCGTCCTTGACCCTGGAGTGAAGCAAGACCGGCAAGCGTGGCAGATCGGGAAGCCCGAGCTTGGGGCCGACCTCAACGGCGCCGAATGGCAGCATGCGCGGCGCCAATGCCGCGACGCCGAGCCCGGCCATGACGGCGGCTGCGACCGCCGCAACGCCGCCGCCGACGAAAATTTCCGTCCAGGGCACGTTCGCCGCATCGAGCAGCCGCCCGGCCATCGCACGCACGCCGCAAGGCTCGGCCATCGTGGCCAGCGGCAAGGGCTCGCCCGCGCGGTGCTGCCAGCCAGGTGCTGCGAACCAGCCGAACTTTTCTTCGGCGAGAATTTCGCCGTCGCTCCGGCCTGCCTCAAAGCGGACGATCACCGTGTCGAGTTCCCGCCGGTCGAAGCTTTGCAGCAGGTCGGCCGATGATCCGATCCGGATTTCGATCAGCAGCTGCGGGTCCTGCGCGTTCATGCGCGCGATCAGCGCGGATAGCTCCGGTCCGGCAACATGATCACTGATGCCGATGGTGAGGCGCTGCCGGGCGCCGGCAAATACGGCGAGCGCGCGATCGTGCACCGCCAGCAGTTCGCGGGCGTGTTCGAGGAAGGTGGCACCGTGCGCCGAAAGCTGCACGTAGCGGGGCGTCCGCTCGATGAGCCGGCAGCCGAACCTCTCCTCGAGCCGCTTCAGCTTCAGGCTGACCGCGGCCTGCGTCGTCCGCATGGCCTCAGCCGCGCGCGTGAAGCTGCCAAGCTCGGCGATGCGGACGAAAGCCTTGACGGCATCGAGGTCGAGGGGGCGTTCGGTCATTTCCAGCCATTATAGCTGATATCCGTATCCATAGCATACCAAAATAGCCTGATGGCGCTTAGCGTTCGGGCCAGGACAAAATGAACCAGGACAAAATGGAAGGGATCAACTGTGCCGCTGCTTCACATCTCACTGCGCGCCGGAAAGCCGGCAGCCTACCGTCAGGCCATCTTCGACAGCCTTTATCGCGCGATGCGCGAAGCGTTGAACGTGCCCGAAGACGACCAGTTCATGACTATCACGGAGCATGACGCAGCGAACTTCCGTTACGGCAATGCCTTTGGCGTCGTCCGGAGCGACGACCTCGTGTACATCCAGATCACCGTGTTCGACACCCGCACCGCGGAACAGAAGAAGGCGCTGTTCCGGCGGATCGCGGCGTTGCTTGGCGAGCGCCCCGGCATACGGCCGGAGGACGTGTTCGTGAACGTGCTCGACGCGGCGAAAGAGAATTGGTCCGTCGGCCACGGGCTCGCGTTTGCGTGAGCAGAGGATCGTTCAGCTCGGAACCGTCTCGTATCCAGACGGAACCCATTCGTATGCAGATCTTTGATCGGCAGGGTCGGAAACATTACCGCGCCCGGCCGTTCTCTTTTGAAGGAGATTGCCATGAGCACCTTCAGAGAGAAAGCAGAGGCGCAGACCGAGCAGGTGATTGGACAGATGCTCGGCGATGAGTTGCTGGTGAGAGAAGGCCAGTCGCGGTTGCGGAAAGCGGACAGTGAGGCTGAACCATCCGAGGATCGGGCCAAAGATCGCGCCAAGGATCGAGATGAGGATCGCGCCAAGGGTGCGGATCAGGGCATCGTCCGCGATGAACGCGGACAGGAACAGCCAAAGGACAAGGCGCGCGCCCAGCAGGTGAGCCGCGTGGACAAGGGCGGCGATCCGCCCGGCAAGAAGGCCTAGGCGCTCGCTCGCCGACGAGGCGAGAGACGCGGTGTGAATGGCCGCTTACGCAATCCGGGCCGTGCATCGGACCGAATGCAGGATATCGAGATGAAAACCAAGCTTGTTTCCGACGACCCCGGCGGGCGGATCCACGTCGTCATTCTGGATTCCGGAGAAGAGGCGTTCACAGCGCTGACGCGGTTTGCGAACGAGACGAAAATTGAAGCGGCGTCCGTGACGGCGATCGGGGCGTTCGAGAAGGCCACCGTCGGCTGGTTCGATTTCACCTCGAAGACCTACAAGAAGATCGAAGTGGCCGAGCAATGCGAAGTGTTGAGCGCGATGGGCGACGTTGCCGTTGGGGACGACGGCAAAGCCAGCCTTCATATTCATATCGTGCTTGGATTGTCCGACGGTTCGACGCGGGGCGGGCACTTGATCGCGGGCACCGTCAGGCCGACACTCGAGATCGTCCTGACCGAAGTCCCGACCCGGCTGCGGCGCAAGAAGCGGGCCGACCTCGGCATTGCCCTCATCGATATCGGCTGATCGGCGCTTCGGTGGTATCTCGCAAGCCGTCGCAAATGTTTGCCGCCGGACCCGGGCCGTAAGCAAACGTTTAGCCGAAGGCTATAAAATACCGGTGACCACGTCCTGTGTTAACCACCGGTTAATCATGCGCCTCCTGCCGATGAGCTCCGACAAGTCTTGGCGTTCGATCAAGGCGCAATGGAAGAAGGACGCTGAAAGCGTCGGCGAAGACTTTTCCACGTTTTCGAACGGAAGCTACGCGGCGTTCGACGCCCTGACCAAGGACGGCGACAACCCGACGCTGTATTGCCTTTCGGACGGAGAGAAGATTCACGCGGCCTGCCAGGTCAGCCGCCTGATGATGAGCAAATTCCCGACCCCGATCCTGCGCGCGCGCTTTGTCGTGGTCTCGCCGCTCTATGAGCTCGGGGTCGCTACATCAGGCCAATACGCGCAGACCATGGTCGCCCTGTTCTCCGGGATCGTATGGTTGTCGCGCGACACGCTGTCGGCGGGGCATGTCCGGTTCTTCCTCAAGAGCCCCGGCGACGCACAGTTCTTCGCGGCGCTGCAGGTCGTGACGGAGCTTTCGCCTTTCTCGGCATTCGCGATCGACGGGGCCTTGATCGAGTGCAGCTTGAAAGAGGCGGAAGTTCCGGAAATGGCCTGATCCGGGCGAGCGCTTTAACCCCGCAATAACTGATTTTGCTAACGCCCTCTTGGGTTGTCTTCCCGTACAAAAGCGACCGTGGGGGCGGGCAAAATGCCGGGTAGTGCATCGGATAGCGTCATCGCGGGGAGCCTGCGGCGGTCAATCGCCGGCGTGCTGCCCCGGATGCGCCTCGGCGTGGTGCAGTGGCTCATTCTGTGCGCCGCGGCGATGGTGATCGCGATCATGGTCGGCACCGGCTATTTCGCGCTGCAATTCCGCGAGCGCGCGCTGGATGTCGCCGAGCGCGAACTCAACAACACCGCGCTGCTGCTGTCGCGCCATTTCGACCAGCAGCTCCGCGATCTCCAGCACGTGCACGACGACGTCCTGAACTATGTCCGGGCGGACGGGGTCAACACACCAGACGAATTCGAGAAGAAAATGTCGACCTTGAGCGCGCATGAGATGGTGCGCGCCAGGCTGGCGACGTTGCCGCATGTCGGCGCGCTCAATGTGTTCAATGCCAAGGGCTGGCTGATTAATACCTCCCATATGTGGCCGGTGGGGGACGTCAACATTTCCGACCGGCGCTATTTCCAGGAATTCACGTCGGGAAAGCCGACGCCCGACGTGATCGTCGAACCGGTCGTCAGCAAGGTCACCAAAGTCTGGACCACGGTGTTCGCGCGCAGGATCGTCGGCCGCAATGGTGAGATCATCGGCTTTGCCAGCCGCGGCGTCGAGCCGTCGCATTTCGAGGATTTTGTCGGCTCGCTGGCGCTGGACGGCGATACCGCGATTTCGATGATCCACCGCGACGGCACCATCATCGCCCGCTATCCGAAAGACGCCAAGATGCTCGGCGTGAACGTCGCCAAGTCGCCGTCGTTTCAGCGGGCGCTCGCCCTGAACGGCAACATCTCGGGACGCTTCACCAGTTCGTCGCAGAATGAGGACAAGGTCGGTGCGGTCCGCTCGCTGATGCATTTTCCGATCCTGATCGTTGCGACCACCAAGACGGAAACCGCGCTGGCCGACTGGCGGGCGCAGACCAAACTGCAGTTTTGCGCGGCGGCGCTCGCGATCATCGTCGTTGTCGTCATGATCTTCCTGATCGTGCGCCAGTTGCGCAGCCAGCATGCGGCAGCCCAGCACAAGCTGTCGGAAAAGACCCAGCATCTGGACGCCGCCATCAACAACATGACTCAGGGCCTGCTGCTGTTCGATTCCTCGGCCCGCCTCGTCGTCTGCAACCAGCAATATATCGACATGTTCGGCGTATCGCCCGACATCGTCAAACCGGGTTGCCATCTGCGCGACATCATCCTGCATCGCCAGGAGCAGGGCACCTTCGCCGGCGACGTCGACGCCTATTGCGCGAGATTTCTCAACCCCACGGACGACGGCGTTCGGATCGTCGAGACGACGACACCTGACGGGCGCACGATCCAGCTGATCTACCAGCGCTCGCCCGACGGCGGCTGGGCGACGACGCTGGAGGACGTAACCGAGAGGCGGCGCGTCCAGGCGAGGATCCAGCATCTCGCCCATTACGACGCGCTGACCAATCTGCCGAACCGTACGCTGTTCCAGCGCCATGCCGAGGGACTGCTGCTCGAATCCGAAACTACGCAATTCGCGATCCTCTACATCGATATCGACGAGTTCAAGCGCATCAACGATTCGCTCGGGCATCTGATCGGCGACGAATTTCTCAAGGGCGTCGCGGATCGCCTGCGCCAGTCGGTCGGGCCCGAAGACTTCGTCGCCCGTCTCGGCGGCGATGAGTTCGCCGTCGTGCAGCGTCACGTCACGTGTGATAATGACGTCAGCATTCTGGTCGCGCGGATCTACGATCGGATGCGCACGCCGTTCGATTGCAACGGCCATCGCCTCTCCAGCGACGCCAGCATCGGCGTCGCAGTCGCGCCGCGCCACGGCTCCGATCTGTTCGCGCTGCTGAAGAGCGCTGACCTGGCGATGTATGCGGCGAAGGCGGCGGGCCGCCGGACCTATCGCTTCTTCGAACCGACCATGGAAAAGCAGGCCAACCATCGCCGCGAGCTCGAGAGCGATATGCGCGCGGCGCTGGTCGAAGGCGGATTCGAACTGCACTACCAGCCGCTGGTCGATTTGCGCAACGACGAGGTAAGGGGGTGCGAGGCGCTGTTGCGCTGGCGGCATCCGCTGCGCGGGATGGTTTCACCCGCCGATTTCATTCCGGTGGCCGAGGAGACCGGCCTGATCGAGGAGATCGGACAGTGGGTGCTGCGGACCGCCTGCGCCGAAGCGACCACCTGGCCGGCGCATGTGCGCGTCGCCGTCAACGTCTCGCCGATCCAGTTCCGTTCACAGTCGCTGTCGCTGAAGGTCGCCGCGGCACTCGCCGACACCGGGCTCGATCCACGCCGGCTGGAGCTTGAGATCACCGAGGCGGTCTTGATCGCGGACGATGACGCCGCGCTTGTTGCGCTGAATCAATTGCGCGCGCTCGGGGTTCACATCGCGCTCGACGATTTCGGAACCGGCTATTCCTCGCTGCAATATCTGCAGCGCTTCCCGTTCGACAAGATCAAGATCGACCGCAGCTTCGTCAAGGAAGTCACCTGCAATTCGAGCTCGGCCTCCATCATCAAGGCGGTGGTGAGCATCGCGGCCGACCGCAACATGATCACGACGGCCGAAGGCGTCGAGACCTTGCAGCAGCGCGAAACCGTGCAGAATCTCGGCTGCAACCAGATGCAGGGATATCTGTTCAGCGCGGCGCGGCCGGCGCATGAAATCCGCGCGCTGCTGGCCGCGTGCCCGGCCGCGGTCGAGGATGCGGCGTAACGGCTGCCGATAACAGCTAAAGCCGCGCGTCTGAAATCGCCTTCCGCAGGATGCGCGACAGCGACTCGACCGAATAGGGTTTCTGGATCAGCTCGAAGCCGCGATGGGCGTTTTCCGCCAGTACGTTGCTGTAACCGCTGGTCAGCACCACGGGCAGGCCCGGATAACGTTCGCGAATGACGCCGGCGAGCTCGACCCCGTTCATGCCGGGCATGATGACGTCGGAGAATACCAGGTCGGCGGCAAACTCGTCCTCGGCCAGGATCGCCAGCGCGGTGTCGGCATTGTCGGCGCGGCGCACCATGTAGCCGAGGTCCTCCAGCAGCTCGGTGGAGAACTGTCCGACGTCGTCATTGTCCTCGACCACGAGAACGCGGTAGCCGCGTCCGCGCGGGCCGGGCTCCTGGCCCGCAGCCGCGGCTTCCGCCGCCTGCGTCGGCATCGCGGCCTGCGGCAGGTAGATGGTGAAGGTCGCGCCCTGTCCGGGCTCGCTGATAACCGCGATATCGCCGCCGGATTGCTTGGCAAAGCCGAAGGCCTGGCTGAGGCCGAGCCCGGTTCCCTTGCCGACTTCCTTGGTGGTGAAGAACGGTTCGAAGATCGCCTCGATGTGCTCGGGGGTGATGCCGAGGCCGGTGTCGGTCATGGCGATGGCGACGAAGTCGCCGCTGCGCGTGCTCTGGGCACGCAGGGCAGGGATGGTATGAGCCTTCCTGACGCTGATGGCGAGCCGGCCTTCGCCCTCCATGGCGTCGCGCGCGTTGACCGCGAGATTGATCAGCGCGGTCTCGAACTGCGCGATATCGGCAATCGCAAAGCAGTCGGGCGCTGATATATCGACCTCGATCCTGATCCTGGAGCCGACAAGCGGACGAACCAGCTGGGCGACGGCTTCGACCTGGGAGCCGACATCGAACACCTGGGGCTTGAGCGGCTGGCGGCGGGCAAACGCCAGCAATTGCGCGGTCAGTTTCGAGGCGCGTTCCACGGTATCGGAAATCGCATCGATGTAACGGCGGCGCCGCTCATCCGGCAGGTCGCGGCGACGCAGGAAATCGGTGGCGGAGCGGATGATGGTCAGGAGATTGTTGAAATCGTGCGCGACGCCGCCGGTCAACTGGCCGACCGCTTCCATTTTCTGCGACTGCCGCAGCGCTTCCTCGCCCTTGCGGCGCTCGGTGATATCGATGGCTTCGGGAACCGCACCGATGACCGCGCCGTGCTGGTCGCGCAAGGGGCGCATCGCGAAGTCGAAATAGCGCTCGCCGATGGGCAGATGCAGCCGCATCTCGGTCTTCACCTCATCGCCCCTCATGACCGCGACGAAGGCATTGCGGACGGCGTCAGGCATGCCCTCGGTGGTGCCAAACCACGGCGTTTCCCAGAACGGCTTGCCGATCACGTCGGCGGCTTCGGCGCGAATGCCGTCCAGCGCGGTCTTGTTGGCGTAGAGCACATCGCCATGTGGATTGAGCAGCGCCTGGTACTGATGGCTGGTCTCGAAAATCGCGCGCATCTGGGCTTCGTTGGATTCCAGTTGCGCCGTCCGCTCGGTAATCCGCAGTTCCAGGGTTTCGTTCAGCCTCCGCAGATCGCTTTCGGCCTGCTTGGCGGCAGTGATGTCGTGGGCGACGCCGATGAAGCCGATGTGATTTCCGGTCGGGTCCCAGCGCGGCTGGGATTCCGACCTCAGCCAGCGCCATTCGCCGTCTGCGCGCTTGTAGCGGGCCTCCAGCACGAACGGCTTCAGGGAGGCCTCGCCGGCGACCGATTCCTGCAGGATGCGCGGCAGATCGTCCGGATGCAGCACCTTGCGCCAGTCGAACCCGATCGCCTGCTCGAACGGCAACCCGAGGAAATCGACATAGGCCTGGTTGGCGAAAGAGCGCGTGCGGTCGAGCTTGGTGACCCAGATCGGGACGGGGGCGCTGTCGGCGATCAGGCGGAAGCGCTCCTCGCTTTCGCGCAGCGTTTCCTGGGCCAGCATCTGGCCTGACACGTCGAGATCGGCGCCGACCAGGCGCAGCGCGCGACCGTCGCGGCCGCGCTCGATCTTGGCAACGACGCGGATCCATCTGATGTCGCCGTCATTCGGCCGGATGATACGGTATTCGGCCGTATAGTCCTCGCTCTCGCTCCGCAGCACGCCGAACAGATGCTTGACCGTCCGCTCGCGATCTTCGGGATGGATTCGACTGACCCAGTCCGAATAGGCCTCGCTGGCCGCCTCAGGCGGCAGCCCGTGAACGAGCAGATATTCCGGGGAGCGGCGGTTCTTGACGCCGTCGCGAAAATCGATTTCCAGCCCGCCGACACCGGCTATTCGCTGGATCCGCGCCAGCTCCGCCTCGCGTTCTTGCAGCGCACGATGAGCCCGGTCGCGCTCGTGCGCGATTTCTTCGAGATGTTGACGCAGCCTTTCCGCAGCGGCTGCTTCGGGAAGTGGGTTGGAATGATCAGGAGGAGTCATACGCGCCCGCAAGCCTCTTGCGGCACTCTCACACAAGAGGCGCAACGTTTGCCAGCATCATTTGCTTTCATTTGCTCTTGGCGGGGGGCCGGCAATTATAGGCTCTGCGGAACCCGCCGGCCTGGGCGTCCTCTTCTGAACAAAACCAACGGTCCGGATTGGTCAGTCCCGGATAGCTGCGGCAGGCCTGCAGATGATAGATGCCGAGATTGCCCGTGACGCGGGCGCGGACCGCGAACTTGCCCTTGATGTTGCAGCCGGACGGCATCACGAAATCCTCGGGGAATAGGGCCTCGCGAATCTGGCGGTCGCGATCGGCGCGGCATGCGGCGCCTAGCAGCGTGCCGTCCTTCTGGCCGCGGCGAAACTCTTGCGGCGCTGCGAAACAGCCTTTCCAAAGGCCCTGACGATCGTCCCTGGCGCGGGCCTCGTCGGTCTTGAAACGCCCGGTTGCAGAGGCGTCGATATTCAGGGCGAAGCCCTGGCGGACCAGCAACTGGCTGAGGCTGGTGGGGTCGCCGCCCTCGATCTTGCACACGCCGAGGCGCCGCTTCTTGAAAGTGGGATCGGCGCCGAGATCGTCGCAGCGGACCTGGCGGCCGCCGATCAGTTTTGTCAGCTGATCGCGCGCCTCGATGCCGCAAGCCCAGCTGTCGGCGTGTTCGTCGATGCAGAGCTGATCGAATGCCGGGGCGTCGATCCCGTCGAGCCGGTAGGTGACGTTGCCCAGTTGAAGCGTGCCGCCATCCTTGACGGTCGCCGTGGCGGCCCAGGTCGGGGACGAGGAAAGTGAGACCAATAACAGCGCAACAATCAGAACAACCCGTGACCGCATGTGTCTCACTTCAAATCTCTTTCGTGTTCGCGCGAACCTTCTAGCACATGCCGGCATCCCGGAACCAAGGGGCTGTCGGCGCTACGAGGTGTCACCATCCTTCAAGGACGCGATTTCTCTCGCCAAATTTGCGCGGGCGCGCTGGTCGTATCGCGTTGCAAAACCGGGGTCGGGGAAGATGACGGGCCTCGCCATGAAGCGTCGGAGGACGTCGGAACGCCCGGACCGGTAGGCGGCATCCGGAACATGGGAGAATTCCTTGCGGATCGACGAGGCATAGGCGTCGTACCGGTCTGGTTCAGCTCCCAATATGCTGAGGTCGATCGAGATCAGAATAGCGCCAAGGCGGTCGCCGGGCGCGACCTGGTGAGACTTTGTCAGGCGGATCAGTCGGCCGACTTCTTCCCGAACATCCGAAGCCACGGCTTGCTCGGCAAGCAGGGCGCTCTGTTCTTCATTGTCCGATTTCTTGGGGTCGTAAACCGCGTCGTGCCACCAGATGGCCTGAACGAGCAGATCACGCTCGGCCGCGGAAAGGTTATCGACTGATGACAACAGGTCGAGGCAATCCTCGATATGCGCCAGATTGTGATAGTGGCGGCCCGGAGCCGAATAGGCGGCGATCAATGCGTCCTTGGACATCCACAAGATGTAATGCAATGCGGATGCGGCGGAAATGGGCGACGCGGCGCGTCTCCATCCACAAGCGAGGGACATCGCATCATGCGCCGCGCATATTCATTGACTTCATGAGAACAAAATAGGAACATAACGCTCCGCCGCGAGATCAACTCCATGCCTTCCTCCTCCAAGCCAGCCATCGAACCGAATGACGAACTGGAAATGGCGGTGGATCAGGCCATTTCGGCCTGTGGCGGCGATATGCGCGCAACCATCCGCGCGCTGATCGTGGCCAACGAGTATCTGGAAACCGAGGTCGGCGAACTGATGAAAGCGGTGTCGCACGCCTATACGCGCGGCCGGTTTCACAGCTATTCGGGCTGACTGGCGCCAGCGGGCCGCGGCCTGAGCAGAAGGCCTGAAACAGGACCGTTGCCTCGGTCGATTTTTGCTGTACGACGGGTTTGTTAGCCGCGTCTCCGCATGTCACATTGCGGGTGAGGATCCTGCCCCCAGCCTTAGAATAAAGCTCAAGCAAGAAGCACATGTTCAAACGAATTCTGATCGCAAATCGCGGCGAGATCGCCTGCCGGGTCATCAAGACTGCGCGGCGCATGGGGATCGAAACGGTAGCCGTGTATTCCGAGGCCGACCGTGATGCGGTCCATGTCGAAATGGCCGATGACGCGGTGCTGATCGGCCCGCCGGCCGCGTCCGAGAGTTACCTTGTGATCGAGAAGATCGTCGAGGCCTGCCGCAAGACCGGGGCGCAGGCCGTGCATCCCGGCTACGGCTTCCTGTCCGAGCGCGAATCCTTTCCGCGCGCGCTGGCCGAGGCGGGCGTCGTCTTCATCGGTCCGAACCCCGGCGCCATCGCCGCCATGGGCGACAAGATCGAATCCAAGAAGGCCGCCGCCAAGGCCAAGGTCTCGACGGTGCCGGGACATCTCGGCGTCATCGAGGACGAAAAGCATGCGGTGAAGATCGCCGACGAGATCGGCTATCCCGTGATGATCAAGGCGTCCGCCGGCGGTGGCGGCAAGGGCATGCGCATCGCGCATTCGAAATCCGAAGTCGCCGAAGGTTTCAATCTGGCCAAGGCCGAGGCCAAATCCTCGTTCGGTGACGACCGCGTCTTCATCGAAAAATTCATCGTCGATCCCCGCCACATCGAAATCCAGGTGCTGGGCGACAAGCATGGCAACGTGATCTATCTCGGCGAGCGCGAATGTTCGATCCAGCGCCGCAACCAGAAGGTCATCGAGGAGGCGCCGTCGCCGCTGCTCGACGAGACCACCCGCCGCAAGATGGGCGAGCAGGCGGTCTCATTGGCCAAGGCCGTGAATTATGATTCCGCCGGCACGGTGGAATTCGTCGCCGGCCAGGACAAGAGCTTCTACTTCCTGGAAATGAATACCCGCCTGCAGGTCGAGCACCCCGTCACCGAACTGATCACCGGCATCGATCTGGTCGAGCAGATGATCCGCTCCGCCGCCGGCGAGAAGCTTTTGATCGCGCAGAAGGACGTCACGCTGACTGGCTGGGCGGTGGAATCGCGCGTCTATGCCGAAGATCCGTTCCGCAATTTCCTGCCCTCGATCGGCCGGCTGGTGAAATACCGCCCGCCCGCGGAAGCGAGCCATGACGGCATCACGGTCCGCAACGACACCGGCGTGCAGGAGGGCGGCGAGATCTCGATCCATTACGATCCGATGATCGCCAAGCTCGTGACGCATGCGCCGTCGCGGGCGGCCGCGATCGAGGCGCAGTCGGCGGCGCTGGATTCGTTCTATATCGACGGCATCCGCCACAACATTCCGTTCCTGTCGGCGCTGATGAGCCATCCGCGCTGGCGCGAGGGCAATCTGTCCACCGGCTTCATTGCCGAGGAGTTCCCGAAGGGATTTGCGGCGCGGCCACCCGAGGGCGAGATCGCGCGGCGGCTGGCCGCGGTCGGAGCTGCGATCGATCACGTGCTCGGCGAACGCAAGCGGCAGATTTCCGGCCAGTTGAACGGCCGGGCGGTGCAGCGCGAGCGCCGCCGCGCAGTGTGGCTCGATCGCGCCGAAATCGCGCTCGACGTCGCGCGCGAAGCCGATGGAATCGCGGTGCGCTTCATCGGCGCCGACGATCTGCCGGGCAATCCGCATCAACTGGTCTCGAACTGGACGCCGGGCGAGCCGGTCTGGCAGGGCACCATCGACGGCCATTACGTGGCGATGCAGGTGCGCGCGATCCCGAACGGCATCCGCCTGGCGCATCAGGGCTTTGAAGTCCCGGTCAACGTCTTCACCGAGAGCGAGGCGGCGGCCGCCCGGCTGATGCCGGTGACGTCGGCGGCCGATACCGGCAAGAAGCTGCTGTGCCCGATGCCCGGTCTTGTCGTGTCGATCGCGGTTGCCGAAGGGCAGGAGGTCAAGGCCGGCGAAACACTGGCCGTGGTCGAGGCGATGAAGATGCAGAACGTGCTGCGCGCCGAACGCGACGGCACGGTAAAGAAGATTCACGCCGCCGCCGGCGCCACGCTCGCGGTGGACGCGCTGATTCTGGAGTTTGCTTAGGCAACACAAACACCGTCATTGCGAGCGCAGCGAAGCAATCCACAGCGCGGCACAAAGAAAGAATGGATTGCTTCGCTGCGCCCGCAATGACGGCGGATAGAACTGAGGGACACCATGGCCTTCCGCACACGCCGTGAAAAATTGCGTTCCATCCTCAACGGATCGACCTGCATCCGGCCCGGATCAGTCTATGACGCGACCTCGATCCGGATCGCCGAGGACCTAGGCTTCGAACTCGGCATGTTCGGCGGCTCGGTCGCTTCGCTGGTGGTGCTCGGCGATCCCGACATTGCGCTGATCACGCTCACCGAACTCGCCGAACAGATGCGCCGGATGTCGCGGGCCGCGCAGCTGCCCGTGCTCGTCGATGCCGATCACGGTTATGGCAATGCGCTCAATGTCCGCCGCACCGTACAGGAACTCGAAGCCGCCGGCGCCGCCGGGCTGACGATCGAGGACACGCTGCTGCCGCAGGCCTTCGGGCAGGCGAAGACGCAGTTGATTTCACGTGAAGAGGGCGTCGGCAAGATGAAGGCCGCGCTCGACGGGCGCGGCGATCCCTCGCTTGTCATCATGGGCCGCACGGGCGCGGCCTCGATCACCGGTCTCGACGACGCCATTGCGCGCGCCAAAGCGTACGAGGCGGTCGGCGTCGACGCGCTGTTCTTCACCGGCATCAAGAATCGCGAAGAACTGGAAGCGATCTCGGCCGCAACCAGATTGCCGATCGTGCTGGGTGGCGCACCGGAGGAGATGTCCGCGCTGGACTACCTCCGCGACCAGCGGGTGCGGATCGCGCTGCAGGGCCACGCGCCGTTCGCCGCGGCGACGCAGGCGGTCTACGAAACGTTGAAAGCGCTGCGCGAGGGAACCTCGCCGAAAAATCTCAAGGGGCTGGCGTCGTCAGAGTTGACCGGGCGGGCCATGCGCGAAGCCGAAGTGAAGGCGCGTAGCGCCGAATTTCTGGGGCTGAAGAAATAGATGACCAGCGCGATCCGCCATGTCACGGTCACGGGCCGGGTACAGGGCGTCGGCTACCGTGCCTGGGTCGCGGACGAGGCGATGACACGTGATGTCGAGGGCTGGGTACGCAACCGCAGGGACGGCAGCGTCGAGGCGCTGTTTGCGGGGCCTGCAGACGTCGTCGCCGACATGATCGCCGCGTGCCGGCGCGGGCCGCCCGTGGCGCGGGTCGACGCGGTAAGGGAAGAGGACGCCCATCCCGACGCGCTGAAGCTGCTGCGGCCAGGGGAGCGCTTCTCGCTGTTGCCGACGATCTGACATTGGCGCGGATCAAGTTCGTTGCCATAGTCGCCACTGGCCGAAACCCGCCAAACGAGGTGATCCATGAAGCCGCCGACTTCCGAACGCGATTGGAGGCAGATCCATCATTCGCCGATGTTCTGGGTCGGCCTCGTGCTGTGCCTTGCCGCGATCGCGATCTATCTGTGGTCGGATGATCTGTCGTGGCGGCCGGGGACGCGATAGCGAGCGGGAGTCAGGCCAAGCCCGGGGTCAGTGGGGCTTGCCCATGTAAAGCTGATACAGCGTGATGATGACTTCGAACGCAATCAGGGCGACGATGATGAGTTCGAGGCGCAGGGTTCGGCGCGTGTCGATGATATCGGCAAGGGTGTTGGCCGTCTCCGCGACCACGGCAAGTTTCCGGTTGAGGGCATCGAGGCGCTCCTTGAGCTCGTATTCGTCTTCAAGCCGCGCATAAAGCCGCTCGAGGTCGGGACGATCCCACAGCGCATCAGGCTTCTCTCCGATCGCAACGCGGCCGGAGACCCTGTGCTGGACCAGCAGGGCGCTTCCGATCAGTCGCATGATCCCTTTTCGATCGCGTCTCGTTCGTCCATGGTCTGCCAGCTCCTTGGCAAACGGTTCGATGATCTCGAATACCTTCGCCACTTCGCGTTCGTCGTGCGCCAGCACGACGCTCTTGGCCAGCACGTCGGCCACGACAAGAAGCCTTGCCGGCGACATGTCGCGCAACTGTATCGGACCGCCGGACAGGACCTGATCCTCGGCCTCGCCGGCGAAGGCGAGAATGGCGGCTTCCTCTTCACGGCGCGCCAGCTTGCCGTCGATCCGGGGTTTCAGCGTTTCCAGGAAGCGGCTTTGTTCTTCCGGCGCAAGGCCGATCAGGACCGCCACACCGTAGCGGAACAGAACCGCGACGCCGCTCGTGCCAACCCGGATCGCGAGCGGGATCGCCGAGAGCGCTTCTGTTTCGAAGCCGATTGTATTGATGCGGTCGCCAACATGCAGCGCGTGTGCCGTGACCCGCGTCCCGATTTCAGCGGGAATGAATTCGGGTTTGGTCATCTCGCCGTCTCCTCAAGGCCGATGCCCCGAGATTACGCGCGTTCGATGACAGGCGCGATGCGATATCGGGTTATGCGGTCGCGCGAAGCGGAGAGGGCGGCGCATCGATGTGCCGATACTTGTGTTCCGACGACATCACCAGCCGATAGGCCCTCAGCTTGGAATCCTGCCAAACATCGAGAAGCTGGCCGCAGGTCGCGCATTCAATCCGGCCCGGCCGTCCAATCGGTGAACTTGATTCCGCGACCTCGTAAGCAGACGCGCAGGATGGGCAGGTGAAATCGGATATTTTCATTGGCGGAACCTGTGGTGTTTTCAGCAGAACGATTGTTCTGAATCAATGTGGCATCAGAAGGGTCCAGGCTGATGCGCTCAGCATATAATTTGTGCGCACGCGCTAAGTCCGGCCGCTATGGCAGCAGGGCTGACATGCAGAACTGATATGTGGACGGTCTCACCAAAGATCTTGATCCGCGATCACGCGCTTTAATGCGCCAGCTTCCGTTCGGCGGGCGCCTGTTCCGGATCGTGCTGGATCGACTCGGCCTCGACATAGCGCAGAACCGGCGATGAATAGACGAAGCTGCGATTGCGGCCGAGCCGCTTGGCTTCATAAAGCGCGACATCGGCTTCCCCGACCAGCGCAGCTTCACCAGATGTCGCGCGCGTCCGGGTGGCAATGCCGGCGCTGATGGTGACGAAGCCACGGTTGGCGGCGGTGTTGGGAAGGCCGAGGGCGCGCACGGTCAGCCGGATCGATTCGGCGACCTTCAATGCATCGTCTTCGGAGGTGTTCGGCAGCACGACGGCGAATTCCTCGCCGCCATAGCGCGCGGAGAGGCCCGATGTATTTGAGGTCGCATCGCCGATGGCCCGGGCCACGGCCTGCAGGCAGCGGTCGCCGGCCTGGTGTCCATAGGTGTCGTTGTAACCCTTGAAGTTGTCGATATCGAACAGGAGCACTGAAATCTCTTTGCAGGCCTCAAACTGGCGCGCCAGAAAACCGTCGAAGGTGCGGCGGTTGGTCAATCCGGTCAGACCGTCGGTGGCCGCGAGCTGGGTCAGGCGACGGTTGAGCAGGGTCAGCTCATCCTCCATCCGCTTGCGCTCCGTGATGTCGCGCAGCACGCCGACAAACTCGGCCTCGGCGGGGTTGTCGCGTTCCGATGCCTGCTTGAAGTTGCTTTCGACCCACACGATCGATCCGTCGGCACGGTAGGTCCGGAACTCGGCTGTGCTGACGGCGCCCGAACCGTTCAGCTGCGCGCTCGCGGCCATCAAGCCTGGCTTGTCCTCGGCGTGAACCATGTCGAAGCAGGATTTGCCGACGAGGTCCTGCGGGCGAACGCCCAGCATCTGTTCGACCGAGTGGGACACATAACGAAGCGTGCCGCGGCCGTTGAGCAGGATGACGACGTCGGCGATATTGTCCGCGAGCAGGCGATAGTGGGACTCGCTCTGCCGCAGCGCGCGCTCGGTTTTGATCCGAAAATTGAACTGCGCCGAAAGCAATGCGGCGAGCAGCACGATCATGCAGAGGAGTACCGTTGCCACCAGCGCATCGGTGCGCAATGCCGTCGACCAGGCCGAGAGCAACCAGTCCTCGGACATCGCCACCGTGATGATCAGCGGATATTGCGGCGTTCCCTCGTATCCGAAATATTTGACGACGTCATCGAACGGCGAGGTGATCTTGTAATACCCGACCGAGCTCGCCTTGAGGTGTTTCGTAAACAAGGCCGTTTTGGAAAGGTCCGCACTTCTGTTCGAAAGCGGCCAGCGGGACAGGACGGCGCCGTCATTGCGCAGCAGGCTGATTCCGCCGTCGGGGCCGAGCTGGAATGCGCTGTAGAAGCTGCTGAAGTAATCGCTATCGATCGCGGCCGTCAGCACGCCGCCAAAGCTGCCGTCCTGCTTGGTGACACGCTTTGAGAGCAGGATGGTCGGTCGCCCGGTAAGGCGGGATTGAAACATTTCGCTGATACGAAGCGCCTTGCCGGCGGTGTCGCGATGGTAGGCGAAGTAGGGCCGGTCGCCATTGTTGTAGCGCGGTGTTTCCGGCAGGGATGAGTAGCGCCAATTGCCGTTGGTATCGAGCACGCCGATCTCGCGTATTTGCGGGAGCGCGGCCACGGTGTCGGCCATGTATTTGTTGAACCGCTCCGGCAGGGGGCTTTGATACATGAGCAGATCGACCATGCCACCCATCGCGATATCGGCCGCCTGAATGGTGTGCGCGGCGTGTTCGGCGAGGGAATGGGCGAGGTTCTTGATGTCGGTGGAGCCGCGCGACAGCGCGGCCGACTTGGCTTCGAGCGCCTTCCAGACCACGACGCCCAGGATGCAGGCCGTCATGACCAGCGCAAAGAACACCACGACCATCGCCGGCGTGATCCGCCGCAGGAAGGCGTTTTGGTTTGCGAGGTGTCGATCGGGCATCTTCCGCCTTGATGGGGGAGTGCCAAATCATTCTGACCGGCAAGCTAAATGCGTGGCCCGAATCTACCGGCCAATAGGTGGCGATGCGGTTAATAAATCGATCGGGAAAACAACGGAGACGCCGGTATTTCGGCCGGGATCCCGGTGGAACCGGGACGGCGCGGGGCCGGCGGTCACCGCGGCAATTTTGCGATCGCCTGGCTCAACTGATGGATCTCATAGGGCTTGCGGAGGATGGGAAAATCGCCGCGCACATTCAGGGCGGCATCGCTATAGCCGGTCGCCAGCAGTATCGGCAGTTGGGGCCGCATCGCCTTGAGGCGGCGCGCCAGGCCGAGGCCGTCCATTTTGCCCGGCATCACGATGTCGGAGAATACGAGGTCGATCCCGTCGCTCTCGATCTCGCGCAAGGCGGCCTCGGCATTCGCTACCCTGCGGACGGTGTAGCCGAGTTGTTCGAGCAGGCTGGTGCTGACCGCGGCGACTTCCGGATTGTCGTCGACCAGCAGCACGGTGCCGCTTCCACCGGTTTCGGCCACGCTGACATCGTCAACCGGCAGACCGCCTTCCTGTCGCGGCAGCAGGATTGTGATCTTGGTACCTTTGCCGAGTTCGCTGGCAACCCTGATCGTTCCGCCGGCCTGATGGGCGAAGCCATGCACCTGCGAAAGACCCAATCCGGTGCCCTTGCCGATCGGTTTAGTCGTAAAAAAGGGATCGAATATCTTGCTCAGCACGTCCGGCGCGATGCCGGTGCCGGTATCCGCCACGGAAATGGCGACGTAGTCGCCGCTATGGGCTTCCTCGCTCAGCCCTGTGTTATCGGCGGCAACCTTGATGATGCCTCCGTCGGGCATGGCGTCGCGCGCGTTGATCGCGAGATTGACCAGCGCGGTCTCGAATTCGGTAGTATCGACCATGACCGGCCAGACGCTGCGGTCGAGGTCGAATTGCAATGTCACCGTGCCGCCGACGCCGGTGCGCAGAACATCGCGTACCGCATTGATTCTTTCGGTGACATCGACGGTTTGCGGATTGACGCTTTGTCGCCTGGCGAATGTCAGCAACTGGCTGGTCAGGGCTGCGCCGCGCTTTGTCGCCCCGTCGATAGCGGCCAGCGCGCGCTCCATCTTGGGATCGTCGGAGACGCCCTTCCTCAGCGTATGGAGGCTGCCGCTGACGATCATCAGGAGATTGTTGAAATCGTGCGCCACGCCGCCGGTCAGTTGGCCGAGCGCGTCCAGCTTCTGGGATTCCGCCAACTGCGCCTGCATCTGATCGAGCTTGAGCTGGGCCTCGCGGCGTTCGGAGATGTCGCGGGTAATCTTGGCAAAGCCGACCAGCCTGCCGTTCTCGTAGATCGGGTCGATGACAACGCTGGCCCAGAAGAAGGTGCCGTCCTTGCGGACGCGCCAGCCGTCCTCCTCATAGCGGCCGGTTTCGCGCGCGATGCGCAACGCGCGCGTTGGCTTGCCGTTGGCGCGGTCAGGTTCGGTGTAGAAACAGGAGAAGTGCCGGCCCAGGATCTCCGCCGGCGAATAGCCCTTGATGCGTTCGCCGCCGATGTTCCAGCTGGTGATGATGCCGGTGGGGTCGAGCATGTACAGCGCGTAGTCGGCGACCCCCTCCACCAGAAGCCGGAAACTGCGTTCGCTCTCGAACAGATCCCGCTGCTGTCGTTGGTCTATTTCGGCCATCTGAACCCCTAACCTAGTGGCCGAAACGCGCGGGATGCCGGATGGTTCCGGCAATGGACAAGTTTTAGGCACATTTTAGCCGGGGGCGCGATCGGGCAGGGGCACGGCTCGCCTTGGCGAATCTGTCCGATCCGATAGGGGCTTGACGTCGATCCAGAAATGTCAGATATTTCTGTCATGACAGAAATAACCGAAAAGAAGAAACTCCCCGCCGCCGTCGAGCGGTTCATCCTGCACTGGGGTGACATGGGGGACGAGTGGGGCGTCAACCGCTCGGTCAGCCAGATCCACGGCCTGCTGTACCTCGCCGAGGCACCGATGACGGCCGAGGATATCGCCGAGACGCTCGGCATGGCCAGGTCCAACGTCTCCAACTCCATCAAGGAGCTGCTGTCCTGGAACCTGATCCGCCGGGTGCCGATCCTCGGCGACCGCCGCGATCATTACGAGGCGGAGACCGACATCTGGGAAGTGGCGGCGCGGATCGCGTCCCGCCGCAAGGAGCGCGAGATCGACCCCGCGGTCGATGCACTGCGCGCCTGCGTTTCCGATGCCGCCGATGATCCGACCATAAGCGCGGTCGCGAGCAAGCGGCTGAGGGAGATGCTGGAATTCACCGAGCTGGTCGACCGCTGGTACGTGCAGATGCTGAAAGTGCCGCGGCCGAGATTGGTCGCCCTGATCAAGCTTGGCGAGAAGATCGTCAGCTTCCTGCCGATGGGAAAAACCAAATAGCGCAGGGCGTGGCGGGGAGAGTAGCAGGAGCGTTCGATGGCATCAGCCAGGATCTCAAGACTTCCAGCGTCCAATCCGCATCACAAGCCTTCCAGCGACATACTGCTCGACGATAACAGGTTCCACGCGCTGCTGTCCGACGCCGATTGGGGGCGATTGCCGCTGGCGGTCTGGCGGCGTTTCTCCAAGCGCCACGTTGATGGTGCAACCGTCGTCTATGTCGGCGAGGTCGAGGAGGCCTATTTCAACAGGATCGGCTGGTGGCTGGCGCAGTTGGCGCGGCTGGTCGGCGGGCCGCTGCCGACGGGTGCCGAGACCGGGGTGCCGATGGTCGTGACGGTGACGGAGGACGCGGCGAGCGGCGGCCAGATCTGGACCCGCATCTGCGCCCGCTCACACGGATTTCCGCAAGTCATTCACTCGTCGAAACGCTTCGCCGGGCCGACCGGGCTCGAGGAATATGTCGGCCACGGCATCAGCATGGCGCTGCGGATCTTCGTCGAGCACGAAGCGCTGGTGTTTCGCAGTGTCGGTTACTCGTTCCAGGTCGGGCCGCTGCGGCTGGCGTTGCCGGATTGGCTGACGCCGGGCGATCTCACCGTAACCCATGCAGATCTCGGCGGCGGCACGTTCCGCTTCACGCTCGATATCATTCATCCGCGCTTTGGCAGGCTCATTCGTCAGTCCGCCGTGTTCCGGGAGGCCACGTCATGACATCGTTGCTATGGACCCTGATCGCCATTCAGATCGTGATGGGCGTGTTCGACACGTTCTATCACCATGAGCTGACCGAGCGGCTGGCCTGGCGCCCGTCGCAGCGCTACGAGCTGCAGCTCCACGGCGTGCGCAACATGATGTACGCGTTCCTGTTCCTGGTGCTCGGCTGGCTGGAGGTCTACGGCATTTTCGCTTTTGCCATCATCGCGGTGCTGGTTGCGGAAGTCATCATCACGTTGATGGATTTCGTCGAGGAGGACATGAGCCGGAAACTGCCGGCGAGCGAGCGCATCAACCACACGCTGCTGGCGATCAATTACGGCGCCATCCTGGTGCTGCTGCTGCCGGTCCTGATCGACTGGGCAATGCAGCCGACCGGGGTCAAATCGGCCTATGCGGGGTGGCTCAGCATGACAGCGGCGGCCGCCGCCCTCGGCGCGGGGCTGTGCGGATTACGGGATTTTACCGCGGCCCGGCGTCTCGGCCGGATGCACAGCGCGCCTGCGGTTGGCCTCGTGGAAAAATTGCCTGATCGCCAGACCGTGCTCGTCACCGGCGCCACCGGCTTCATCGGCAGTCGCCTCGTCGCGAGCCTGACCGCGTCGGGCCATCAGGTCATTGCGCTGGTCCGTAACCCGGCGAAAGCGGAACTGCTGCCGCCGATTACCTTGATCACCAGCCTCGACCAGATTCCTGCGGATGCCAAAATCGACACCATCGTGAATCTCGCCGGCGAGCCGATCGGCAACGGGCTGTGGACGGAGGCAAAGCGCCGCAAGATCCTCGAATCCCGGATTCAGATGACCGGTGATGTCGTTGATTTGATTGGCCGTCTCGAACGCAAGCCAAAGGTGCTGGTGTCCGGTTCCGCGATCGGCTGGTACGGGCTGTGGCAGGATCAGGTGCTGACCGAGTCCGCGAAATCCCACGCCTGCTTCAGCCATGAATTGTGCGACGCCTGGGAGCGTGCGGCGAGCCCGGCGGCCGAACATGGTGTGCGCGTCGCCTACTTGCGGATCGGCCTCGTCATCGGAACCGATGGCGGCTTCATCACGCGGATGCTGACGCCGTTCGAGTTCGGCCTCGGCGGGCCGCTCGGCTCAGGCAAGCAGTGGATGTCCTGGATCGAGCGTGACGACCTCGTGCGGCTGATCGCGCATGTCATCGCCAGCCCTGGCATCTCAGGGCCGATCAACGCCACCGCGCCGATCCCGGTCACCAATCTGAAGTTCACCGAAGAACTCAGCCGGCGGCTGCATCGTCCGGCCGTGTTCCGGATTCCGGATGCACTGCTACGCTGGGTCGGCGGCGATTTTGCAAATGAACTCCTGCTCGGAGGGCAGAGGGTGTTGCCGAACAAGGCGTTGAGCAACGGATTCAAGTTTCGGCATGAAACGCTTCGCAGCGCATTCGAGGCGATCTTGTGAGAAAACGAAGATGACTTCCGATCGTTGCGCTCGTGGATTTGCTGGCTGGCTCGCCGGATGTGGCGCGGCGACAGCGGTCTATGGTGGCGTTGGTTTGGTCGGCCTGACGCTCGCATTCGGCGGCGACATCGTCGCATTTGCCAGCGCAAGTATTGTTGCTCTTGTTCTCATGGTTTGGGTTTTCCTCTTCATATGCCTGCTGACAGGTCTTCCCGCCGCTATCGTCATATGGGCTAGCGAAAAATATCGGATACGCGCGATCGCGTTCTTCGGTAGTGCCGGTGCCGTGATCGGAACCTTGAGCGTGGAACTTCTGCGGCAAGGGCCTGGATCGCGGTGGCCGGCCGGCGTCAACTTGCTGTTCGCGATTGCTGGGGTGGCTGCCGGTCTGGTCTATTGGCGCGTTGCCGGCAGGCACGCAGGTTGCGATCGTCAGCCTGGTGCGACTTCAACCTAGTTGGCGGTCGCTACCACGCTGCGAAACGTCGCCGCCAATGTCCGCAGCCCGGCGAGTTTGGCGCGGTCGCTCACCTTCGAGTGTAACATCACCTTTGAAGCGCCAAGTGTCGGCAGTTTCTCCGCTATCCCGATGCCCGAGAGGAGCGATCCTAGACCGTCGCTTCCGGCAGGCGGGCTTTGGTCGCGCCGAACACGTCCTCAAAGGCCTGCCGGAGCGCGACGTCGACGTCTTCCATGGTCACGGGCAGGCCGAGATCGACCAGCGAGGTGACGCCGTATCTGGCATCGGCGACGCCGCAGGGGATGATCGCGGAAAAATGCGACAGCTCCGGCTCGACATTGATGGCGATGCCGTGGAACGAGACCCAGCGCCGCAGCCGCACCCCGATCGCCGCGATCTTGTCCTCATGGCCGGGGCCCTTGTCCGGCCTGTTGACCCAGACCCCGACGCGGTCCTCGCGGCGTTCGCCGCGTACGTTGAAGGCGGCGAGCGTGCGGATGATCCATTCCTCCAGCCCAGCGACATAGGCCCGCACGTCCGGCCGCCGGCGCTTCAGATCGAGCATCACATAGGCTACCCGCTGGCCGGGGCCGTGATAGGTGAGCTGGCCGCCGCGCCCGGTCTCATACATCGGAAAGCGCGGGTCCAGGAGATCGCCGGCCTTGCCGCTGGTTCCGGACGTGTAGAGCGGCGGATGTTCCAACAGCCACACCAGTTCGGGCGCTTGCCCGGCCGCGATCGCGGCTGCCCGCATCTCCATCTCGGCCACGGCGTCGGGGTAGGGCACCGGTTTGGCCGCAATCCGCCATTCGACATCGCTGCCACCGGGGGCTTGCGCGAAGGTCGTCAAATCAAGGCTTTGGCGGTCATTAACCATTGGCTAACCATAACGTGGTCAGGTGAAACCACCCAATTTTGTCCAAGATCTAGTCCAAGTTTGGCGGTTTCTTAGTGGCCACCCTCGATAAAGTCAGCGTCGATCTCATGGTGGTGCTCGGCACCACCACGATGCCTATCCACCAGGTGATGCGGCTGTCCCGCGGCGCCATCATCGAACTGGACGCCACCGAGGCGGACGAGGTCAAGATCCTCGCCAACAACCTTCCGGTGGCTTCCGGCGTGGTCCTGGTCGATCGCAACCGGATTGCGGTCGAAGTCAAGCAAATGCTGCCGAAATTACCGGGTGTTAGGTAGTTATT
Organism: Bradyrhizobium sp. JYMT SZCCT0180; assembly: GCF_018130165.1. GTDB lineage: Bacteria > Pseudomonadota > Alphaproteobacteria > Rhizobiales > Xanthobacteraceae > Bradyrhizobium. The sequence goes on from NZ_JAFCLZ010000015.1 coordinate 205,044, forward strand.
CGGTCGCAAAACCGCCTTGTCCCTCCATCTCTGATTTGTTACATCGGCGCCGTTGATCCGGCAGGCCGCAATCCTTCCAGCCGGTATCCCAAGCGCTCGTGGCGGAATTGGTAGACGCGCTGCCTTGAGGTGGCAGTGAGTAAAATCGTGGGGGTTCGAGTCCCTCCGAGCGCACCACACCCAGTTTTCAGATTGATTTCTAAGGCCTTTTCCCGTCGGCACGTCCAAGGGCCAAATTTTTCCATTTTCTCCCTATGGGCCTTATCTCGATCGTCACGCTGCCTTCTGTAATTTGATGCCGGGTCGCAGTCCGGCGCGCTGCGCAAGCCGGACCAGCAGGCTCAGGCTGAACCGGTTGATCTTTCCGTTCTTGATCTCCGATATCCGGGCCTGAGTAACGCCGAGTTGTTTCGCCGCCTCGGTCTGCGTCAATTCGGACTTGTTCAACCATTTGTTGATGCCGGAAAGCAATTTGGCGCGCATCTCGAGTTCTGCAGCTTCTTCCTCGGAGAAGAGGTCGTGGAATACTGATCTTGCCACTATCGGCACCTGATCTGTCTGAGCCGCGCTTTGGCGAGGTCGATGTCCCGTTTGGCCGTTGCCTGTGTTTTCTTCTGGAACGCATGCAGCACGTGAACGACGTCGCCGATTGCTGTCAGGTAGATGATCCGGTAGGCGCCGGACGCCTGACGTATCCTGATCTCGCGAAATCTCGTAATTTTTTCAAACATCAATGGGCTCATTTCGAGCGATAGAACAACACGCGTCCGGTTGGAATGAGCTGGAGTAGAATATCGTAATCGCCGACATTTGCAGTCAGGACCACCAAGCCGAGCTTCTGCGCTTGGAGGAACAGCACGCAGTCCTGGAGCGCGCGCAGCTTGCCGTCCTTTGCGTAGCCTTGGAGGCGGCAGAGCATCCCCGATAACAGCGCGGCTCGTCCCAGCACCTCTATGTCCGGCGCAAAGATCCGATGTGGCGGCATCGCTTTGATCTGCTTCCCGATCACATCGACGACAGAGACGGTTCGCGCGTCGGACGGATTTAGCACGCCGACCGTGTGCATCAACTCCTGGATCGCGACAGTCGAATGGTTGACTTGCCGCTGCGCGATCAGGTCGTCCAGGATCTGAGGCGCACGATCTTGCATTTGATCGATGTAGACGCAGGTATCGAGCAGTAGTCCCTGTCCGGCGGTCAGGCTGGCGCTGACGAATGGAAGTTCACCGTCGCTGCGCCGTGCCAGCGTGTCTTCCGGATCGAACCGCGCCCAACGTCGCGCCGCGTCAAAGTCGAATTCCGCCACCTTAGAAGCCGAGCTTCAACGTTGGATCGACTTTGCCCCGAGACTCCTTGAAGGCTTCCGCGAAATTGTCCTCAAGTGCGACCGTCGCCAACGCAAACTCGATCAAGTCCGTATCCGTCTCGATGCCCGTCTGGCGCTTGGCCTGCCGGACCAAGGCCGGACTTACCCGGCCACCGATGCGGCTGCCTTTTTCGCTCAGAAGGCCAGATTGTTCCGCCGCCAGCATGACCGCTTCAAATCGTGCCTTGCTTACGACAAGCCCGCTGGTCGCAAGCGCCCGCTTGAAGGTCTTTATCAGTACCGAGCTGCGCTTGGATGCAGCTCTCCTCCGTTTCGTCCGAAGCAGTGGGGGCTTGTTAGCTGATGCCTTTGCCATGGAATTTTCCCCCGTATGTTAGACAAAAATGAATTTTGTCTAACATAACGTTTTGCTACCCCATCTTCAAGGTGCCAAGGGAAGCCTGGAAGCTGCCTGAACCGTGCTTGGCGAGATCGATGTCCCGCTTGGCCGTTGCCTAGTGTTTTCTTCTGGAACTCGTGCAGCACGTGAACAACGTCGCCGATTGTTGTCAGGTAGATGATCCGGTAGGCACCGGACGCCTGACGCTCGGAAAGGCTTCGACATCCGAAATGCTGAGAAGCTGAGCCAGACGATATGATATTAAGTGTGGAAATAGACGCTCTGATTTGATAGCTACGCTGGAGCTTAGGGCATTCGCATAAGCTATTGAAATTGCAATGCGACTGCCCTCCGAGGACACGACAAAATCATGTTGGGAATCGCCAGGGCACGCGGAAGTAGCCTTACTGTTACACCTTTCGCGTAAAACAACAGGGCATCGCCGGCTACCCGGTCCGATGACCGTAATTCGGCACCCCCAAATCCACCCGAGGCACGTGAATGGTTTTCCTGGGCTACGCCTATCGATTCGTCTCCAACTTCGTGTTCCTGGCGCTGGTCTATTTCGCCCTTAACTTCCTGGACAAATATCCACAGCGCGCGGTGGTGGCGGTTCTCGTGCTGGTCTATGCCGCCATGCACGCGGCCTCGGCGCTGCGTTCGTTTTATTTCTTTCAGCGCATCGAGCGGCTGGAGATCGAGGCGCGGCGTCTGGCCAAGGTCGCCGCCGAGGGGCCGAGCGCGGCTGCTTCCGCCGGGGCCTCGCGCAAGCAGATCGTCTCCGAGGTCAGCGGGCTTCGCCACGCCGGCGAGATCAAGGCCTATATCGACCTGCTGTTCCTCGCCCTCGTCATCCTGCTCTGCATCGCCAAGATCGTGACGAATTAGAGCGTTTTCCAGCGAAGTGGATACCGGTTCGCGTCAAGAAAACGCGTCGAATCAAGAATCTAGAGCCCCGTTCCGATTCCATCGGAACGGAAAAGGCTCTAGCCGCTTGCGCCTTCGGGCGAACGCTTTTTTGTGCTCTACTTCATCAGGATAATAAAAACCGGAGCACTAATCCAATGACGGGCAGACCCAACTCCCTGGCGGCTCGCGATGTCGCCTCGCTCATCCATCCCTATACCAACCTCGACAAGCACAAGACCGACGGGCCGCTCGTCATCGCGCGCGGCGAGGGCGTTTATGTCTACGACGAAACCGGCAAGCGCTATCTCGAGGGCATGGCCGGGCTGTGGAGCACCTCGCTAGGCTTCAGCGAAAAGCGCCTGGTCGAGGCCGCGCGCCGCCAGATGGAGCAATTGCCGACCTATCACATCTTCAACAGCCGCTCGACCGAGCCCAGCATCGAGGCCGCCGAGGAACTGCTGAAGATCGTGCCCAAGGGGCTCGGCAAGGTGCTGTTCGCCAATTCCGGCTCGGAGGCCAACGACCAGGCGGCGAAGATCGTCTGGTTCTACAACAACGCGCTGGGCCGGCCGCGCAAGAAGCGCATCATCGGCCGCGTGCGTGGCTATCACGGCATCACGGTGTTTTCCGGCAGCATGACCGGGCTGGCGGCCAACCACGTCGAATGGGATCTTCCGGTCGGTGGCATCCTGCGCACCGATTGCCCGAGCCACTATCTGTACGGCCGCCCGGGCGAGAGCGAGGCGCAGTTCGTCGACCGCCTTGTCGCCAATCTCGAGGACATGATCGTTCGCGAGGGGCCGGATACGATCGGCGCCTTCATCGCCGAGCCGGTGAACGGGGCAGGCGGCGTCATCGTGCCGCCGGCGGATTATTTCCCGCGCATTCAACAGGTGCTGCGCAAATACGACGTCCTGATGATCGCCGACGAGGTGATTTGCGGCTTCGGCCGCACCGGCGAGATGTTCGGCTGCGATACGTTCGGCATCGAACCCGACATCATGACCGTGGCCAAGGCGCTGTCATCGGCCTATTTGCCGATCTCGGCCACCATCATCAGCGACACCATTGCCGAGGTCATCACCGCGCATGCCGGCAAGGTCGGCAATTTTGCCCACGGCTTCACCTATGCCGGGTCACCCGGTCGCTGCCGCCGTCGCGCTGGAGACGCTGCGCATCTACAAGGAGCGCGACATCGTCAGCCAGGTGAAAGCGCTGGCGCCGCATCTGCAATCGCGACTGCGTGCGCTCGGCTCGCATCCGCTGGTCGGCGAAGCGCGCGGCGTCGGACTGATCGGCGCCCTGCAACTGGTCGCCGACAAGGCGACACGCCGGCCGCTGCCGCCGGCCGAAGGCATCGGCGCATTGATCCAGCAGAGCGCGATGGCGCGCGGCGTCATCGTCCGTGCCGGTCCCGACGCGGTGTTCGTCTGCCCACCGCTGATCATCACGACGGAGCAGATCGACGAGATGATGGACGCCGTGGCGGCGGCGCTCGACGAAGCGCACGCGGTGGCCGACCAACGCGGCTTGCTGGGCCGTGCGCAGTCGGCGGCGGGGTAGAGCCGAAGTTCTAACGCTTCTTCAAGCCGGCCATGCGCACCTTCTTGGCCGGCTTGACCTGCGCAGCATGTTTGGCGGCACCTTTGCCGCCATGTTTTGCGTGCTTGGCCTGCTCGGCAGGGCGTGCGGCCTGCTTGGCGGATACTTCGTGCGCGGCAGGCGCGGTCGGCTCGAGCTTGCGCGCGGATGGCGGCGAATACAGCATCGTCACGCGGATCGATTCCGGAAGCTTGAACACGCCGGGGGCCGGCACCGGCAGCGCAGGCGGATCAAGCACCAGCGTCACCTGCCGCGACCACAACGCGTCGCGCAAGGCGCGCCGCTGCGCGCGGTCCACCGGGGCCGTATTGCGCCAATCGGAATCCGCCAGCGCGGGCGCGGGCAGGGCCGCAGCCGCGGTATAGGCGAAATTCGGAATTTTGGGCCAGCGTGACGTCGCCACTTGCTCCGATACCGGATGCAATTGCCATTGCGACGGCTCGGTCGGCGTCGCGGGCCGGTCCGGCGTTGCCGGCACGACATGGACGAGGCGGTAACCGCGGGCCTTCAGGTCGTGCAAAATTCGCGGCAGGGCGGCGACGGTGCGCGCCTGGATGTCGTGCAGCAGCAAAATGCCCTTGCCCTTGGCCTCGAGCCGCTGCATCGCGAGATCATAGACGCGCTGCGAGGAGACCGGCCGCCAGTCGTCCGCAGGAAAATCGGCGCTCCAGATCTGCAGGCCTTTTGCTTCGGCATATGCCTCGATGACGTCGGAACGGCCGAGGCCCGGAATGCGGAAGAAAGGCGACGGCGCGGTGCCGTCGGCGAGCGCTGATGTGATCGATGCGATGCCGTCCTCGATCTCTTTTTTGGCGCCATCGATCGAAAGCCGGTTCATGTTCCCGGGATGGTTCTGGGTATGGGTGGCGATGGTGTGGCCGGCATCGCGCATCTTGCGCACGCCTTCGGGGTTGGCGTTGGCCTGCCGTCCGACCAGGAAGAAGGTCGCCTTGGCGCAATGGGCGGCGAGGATGTCGAGGATCTGGTTGCTGTACTTCGGCAGCGGACCGTCGTCGAAGGTGAGGACTACCTCATGATCTTCCAGCGGCAGCGTCTTGGCATATTGCATGGTGCCGATCAGCGGATATTGCCGCGGATCGACCACCAGCGTGCGCGACGTGCCGATCGCATCGGGATGCCCGGGGCAATTGGCGGCCGGCGCGGCCTGCGCCGTGGCGCCGGTCAGCACTCCCAGGAAAACTGCGGCTGAAATTGCGGCTGAAAAACTAATCGATGCCCGCTGACGGAGCCCCATACCTGCGCTAGCGATCATTGAACCCCGGCTTCATTCCCAATCGAACTTTGGTCCGCGCGGACCGGTATTCGGTTCACTCGAAAAATGCCTTGTTTGCAATCCTTAACGGCGGGCCATGAATGCCGCCTTAATAGCCGAAATACCACACTTATTTCGGGTTTTGGACAGCTCTGGCGGTGCTCGCCGCGGCTGCCGGGACGATATGGACCACGCGGTAACCGTTGTCTCTCAGATAGCGCAGGAACGCCGGCAGCATGGCCGCGGTTTGCGCCTTCGGATCGTGCAGCAGGATGATCCCCTTGCGGGCGGCCTGTAGCCGCTCGGTGAGCAGCTTCAACTGCTGGGCCGGTTTCATTGGCTCCCAGTCGCTGGCCCAGAGGTCGGCGCCGAACACGGTTATGCCGCGGTTTTGCAGCAGGTCCAGCGTCGCCGGCGTCATCTCGAAATAGGGATAGCGAAAGAACGGCGTGCTCGGGGTTGCTGCGATCCCCGGGGTCGAGGCGGTGCCATGAAGCGCCTTTTCAACCGCCGCAATGCCCTTGTCGATGTCGGCCACGGCCGCATCCGGCTTCATGTATTTGATATTGGGATGCGACCAGGTGTGGTGCCCGACCGTGTGGCCAAGGGCTGCAATCCTGCGCACCAGTTCCGGGTACGCCGAAGCCGACCTGCCGATCATGAAGAAGGTGGCGAGCACGCATTCGTGCGCGAGCGCGGCCAGCACTCTCGGCGTCGTGCCCGGCCACGGTCCGTCATCGAAGGTCAGGACCACCTCGTGGTCTTGCAACGGCAGGGTCTGCGGAAAGCTCTTAAGGCCGACGCGCGGCGAGGTAGCGGCATCGACGCGCAGAACCCGTGAGGTGCCGAGCGCGTCCTTGCGCGGGCATTCGGCAGCCTTTGCCGCAGCGGTCCACACCGTCGCGGCCGCGATGGCTGTGCAGAGCGTCCTGGTGAATCCTAGGGTCATCAGCCGTTGTGCATCTTTAGCATTGCGCTTTGCGTTCCCGATTGGGTAATGCGTGCAGCGATAACTCAAACGCAAGTTCTGTCAAACCGGCGAGGCGCGGCATGGCCGAGGATATCGACGTTGCCCAAGCCGGCGCGCGACCCGTTGACGGGTCCACGCTCGATCCCGCCTTGATGCGGGACGAAGACGGCCAAATCCGCCATGAGTTTGTCGAGGACATCACACGCGCCATCAAGGCCGCCGACCGCCCGTCGCTTTCCGAGTTTGTGGCCGAATTGCACGAGGCCGATCTCGGCGATGTGATCGGCGCGCTCGAACCCGACGACCGCGTGGCGCTGGTCGAATTGACGGGTACCGATTTCGACTTTTCCGCACTCAACGAGGTCGACGAAACCGTTCGCGAGGAAATCCTCGAAGAGCTGGAACCGGAGACGGTTGCGGAGGGCGTTCGCGAACTGGAATCGGACGACGCTGTCGAACTGCTCGAAGGCCTCGACGAGGAGGACAAGGAAGAAATCCTCGAAAAGCTGCCGCCGTCCGAGCGCGACGCGCTGGAGCGCAGCCTGCTGTATCCGGAAAACTCCGCCGGCCGGCGGATGCAGTCCGAATTCATCGCGGTGCCGCCGGACTGGACGGTCGGGCAGGCGATCGACTACATGCGCGACACCCCGGACCTGCCGGAGCGGTTCTATGAAATCTACGCTGTTGACGGCAACCAGCACTGGCAGGGCGCGGTCTCGCTCGACACGTTGCTGCGGGCAAGGCGGCCGGTGCCGCTCGCCGACCTGATCGAGGAAGACCGCCGCCGCGTCTCCGTGCTCGACGACCAGGAAGAGGTCGCGCGGATGTTCGGCAAATACAATCTGGTCGCAGCCCCCGTGGTCGATACCACCAACCGGCTGGTCGGTGTCATCACCATCGACGACGTCGTCGACGTGATCGAGGAAGAGGCCGACGAAGACTTGAAGGCGCTCGGCGGCGTCACCAGCGACGAAGAATTGTCCGACAGCGTCTGGACCATCGCGCGCGCCCGCTTCAACTGGCTGCTGGTCAATCTGGCGACCGCGTTCCTGGCATCCTCGGTGCTCGGCCTGTTCGAAGGCCAGCTGGAAAAGATGGTGGCGCTGGCCGTGCTGGCGCCGATCGTGGCGAGCCAGGGCGGCAACGCCGCGACCCAGACCATGACGGTGGCGGTGCGGGCGCTGGCGACCCGCGAACTCCATTCTAACAACGCGCTCCGCGTGGTCCTGCGCGAGGCGATGGTCGGTCTCGTCAACGGCCTCGCCTTTGCCGTGATCACCGGCGTCGCCGCGGTGGCGTGGTTCAAGATCCCCGGCCTCGGCGTCGTGATCGGGCTTGCGATCGTCGTCAACCTGATCGCCGGCGCGCTCGGCGGCATCCTGATCCCGATGGTGCTGGAGCGGGTGCGGGCCGACCCGGCGGTGGCCTCCGGCACCTTCGTCACCACGATCACCGACGTGGTCGGCTTCTTCTCGTTCCTCGGCATCGCCACGCTGTGGTTCGGGCTGAAGTGAGGTGGGCGGTCTTTATTTGACGCGTTTTCTACCGCAGATAAGTCTACGCAATCTGCGTAAACTTGATTGCTGTGCGAACCGGTATCCACTTCGCTTGAAAACGCTCTGGCTATCGTTAATCGGGCCTTAACGCGCTTGGCCGATGATTCCCGGATCGGGAATCGAACATGCAGCGCTTGCGGCTCAAGGCAGACGGACGGATCGTGGAACTGCGCGACGGGCAGGAGTTCCCGCTCGCGCCTGCTATGACCGGACCCGCGCTTGCGGTGCCTGCCGTTGTCTCCGCTGCGGCCGTCGAAAACGCACCGCTGCCGGCCGTGCGTGACCTGCGCCGCCGCTCACGCCTGACCCAGCTCGAATTCGCAGCCCGGCTCGGCGTGCCGGTCGAGACCATCCGGAACTGGGAGCAGGGCAAACGCGCGCCGCGCGGTCCGGCGCGGGCGCTGCTCGCCGTCATCGCCCATTCGCCGGAGACGGTTTTCGCCGCGCTCGCCACGGAATCGGCTGCCATCTAGCCACCACGGCTCAACAGGTACATCGCGCTATCTCTGATCCTGTCGATGGCGTGTTGAGGTGTGATGCAGTCGACGTCACCGCGCGTCAGGCCGATGTCCATCAGCTGTCTGTCGCTCAGGCAATCCAAGCCGGCTCGCAAGCCCTGGCGTTGGCGCCGCTCCTGAAACGCACGCCAATATCGCTTGAGCAAGCCGAGGACGCTCCGCGGCGATGTGGCCGCTGGGAATGCGATGGGCAGGTCGAGGCCGAGCCCTGCGGCGTCGCGCTCGGTCCCGGATGTGATGTTCGTCTGTTGGGGTGGCATCGGATGCTCCTGCTGTTGCGCCGGCAGGGAGCATGGCCAAACAAAAGGCCCCGTCCGATGCCGGCGGGGCCTGGTGAAAAGATCGCGTCGTCGAATTTCTAGCGCACGACTCCTTCCACGGCCCAGCGAGAGCGGGTCATGTTTTTACGGTTCGCGGTGCGTACGACGTTGATCATGATGCGTAGCTACCACGGAAATCGCGCCAAATCAAGGGATGTGCCGCTGTGACTCGCATCCTGGAGGCGAGCGACGTATTGCGCGGGTTGGCACTGAGCTGCCGACGGCCCATAATGGGCGATGCACTTCATCGAAGCCAACGGCGCAAAAATCCCGGCGATCGGGCTCGGCACCTGGGAACTGCGCGGACGAACCTGCGCGCGGCTGGTCGAGCAGGCGCTGCGGCTCGGCTATCGCCACATCGACACCGCGCAGGTCTACGAGAACGAACGCGAAGTGGGCGAGGGGCTGCGCGGCTCCGGCGTCAAGCGCGGCGAGGTGTTCGTCACGACGAAAATCTGGACCACGCATTTCGCGCCCAACGACCTCGAGCGATCGACCAAGGAAAGTCTCGCCAGGTTGCGCCTGACCGAGATCGATTTGTTGCTGCTGCACTGGCCCAATCCGCAGGTGCCGCTTTCGGAAACGCTGGGCGCGCTGGCGCGGGTCAAGCAGCTTGGGCTTGCCCGGCATATCGGCGTTTCCAATTTCACCGTGGCGCTGATCGAGGAGGCGGTGGCGGCGTGCCCGGAACCGCTGGTCTGCGACCAGGTCGAATACCATCCCTATCTCGACCAGGCCAAGGTGAGGGAAGCCTGCGCGCGCCATGGCATGGCTGTCGTGGCCTATAGCCCGGTCGCCAAGGGCCGCGTCAAGAACGACCAGGCCTTGCTGCGGATCGGCGACCGCTACCGCAAGACGTCAGCGCAGGTCTGCCTGCGCTGGCTGGTGCAGCAGAACGTGGCGGCGATCCCGCGGACGTCGAAGCTGGAGCGGCTGTCTGAAAATATCGAGATCTTCGATTTCGAACTGTCGGACGCCGACATGCGCGAGATTTCCGAGATGGGCAGTGCCAATCGCCGGCTCACCGATTTCGGCTTCGCCCCGAAATGGGATTGAGCAGCGGTCGCGCCGGGCGGTATGCTCAAAGCCCATCGCAAGGCCCTTCGATTGTCTCGGTACGATGAACCTGCGCCAGATCATACCTTCGGACATGACGGCTTCAGTGATTGCCCATCTGTCGCTGCTGGCGTTGCTGCTTGTGTTCTCCGACGTGCATCCGTTCGGCGCGGCCGCACCTGAGTCGATCGCGGTCGATATCGTCGCGCCGCAAGACATTCCTGAAAAGCAGGACATCCCCCAGAAGGCCGAGATCGAGAAGACGCCGGAACCGGCTGCGAGCCCGACGCCGCAACCGGATTTCACTGCGCTCGACAAGCCCGCGGCCGCGGCGGCGCCTGCGGTTCAACAGCCACCTCCGCCGCCGCCGCAGAAGCAGGCGTTGGCCGCACCGAGCCCGGCGCCGCAGCCCGCCGCGCCGCCGCAGGAAGTGACGCAGACGCCGGCCTACAAGCCGCCCGAGCCTGATCTGTCGGTCAAATACAACGTCATGCTCGGTCTGCCGCCGCCGATGGAACCGAGCGCGCCGTCAGCGGCCGACAAGGGCAAAGACAATTTCGACGCGCCGGCGACCACGACCGCCGACATCAATTCAAGCGTCGTCGCGGCGTTCCGGCGGCACTTGCGGACCTGCTCGAAACTTCCGCCCGCGTTGAAAGGCTCCGACGACGTCAAGGTCAAGCTGCGCGTGTTCATGGGCCAGGACGGCAAGCTCGCGGCGGAGCCGCAGCTGATCGAGGCCAGCGCTTCCGCCAAGGGCCCGCTCTTGATGCGCAGCGCGATCAGCGCGCTGCAAGCCTGCCAGCCCTATGCGATGCTGCCGGCCGACCGTTACGGCGAGTGGAAGGTGCTCGACCTCAGTTTTACGGTGCAGGATTTCGCGGGTTCGTGATACTTTTCGATGCGTTTTCTTGATGCGAACTAACGGGAGTAGCCGGCCCTGGATAAATGAACGGGTAGATGCGCGATCACCTAACTGGAGGCAGAGCCATGATCAAAGACATCCTTGTCAACCTGTCTTACGGTACGTCGCAAGATGGCGTTTCCAATTACGCCCTGTCGGTTGCGGAAACATTCGGCGCGCACATCATGGGGACGGCCTTCTATCCGGCAGTGCTCGGTGGCATTGACCTGTCCGCTAACTTTATTCGAGCCCAGCAAGCTGAAGCTCACAAACGCGCAGAGGCCGCGGCCAACGCGTTTGACGAGGCGACGCGTCGCGCCGGCGTTTCAGCCGAAACACGCAGAATTGAAACTGACGTCCGCGACGGACCAACCCAGTTTGCGCTTATCGCAAGACGATTCGATCTTTCCGTCATTGGCCAGTTTGAAGGGGACCGGGATCATCGAACCACGAATATCGTCCTTGAGGCCGCGCTGTTCGAATCCGGAAGACCGGTGCTGATCGTGCCTTTTATTCAGAAGGAGCGGCTCAAACTCGATCATGTCATGGTGTGCTGGGATGGCAGCCGGGCAGCCGCCCGAGCGGTCGCCGATGCCATGCCGTTTCTTATCCGCTCCGGCACGACGAGTATTGTTGCTGCGGACACCCAGAGCGCCAAAAGCGCAGACCTTCCGGGTGCTGACATCGCGACCCACCTGACCCGTCACGGAGTAAACGCCACGATTGAGCGCATCCCCGTCAGCAAGATCGATGTTTACAATGCAATCCTGTCATATGCGGCCGATACAGCTGCCGACCTCATTGTCATGGGCGGGTACGGCCATTCCCGGCTGCGGGAATTTATTCTGGGTGGGACGACGCGTGGCATGCTTGCCTCGATGACCAAACCGACATTGATGTCGCATTGATCGGACCTTATTAAGGTGACAGCTGGTACGGCGGATTGAGCCGACTTGTCCCGCCGTAGCTCGAAGAGGAGGGCGGAAGGCGTAATCTGCCGCTTTTGTGTTCGACCGAACGGCTGATTACGCTGTCGCTAATCCTCCCTACGGCGGCCGACCTCCGGCTTGCGCGAAGGCGAGGAAACCGCGAAAATCCAGGCCAGTTCAGAAGTCACCTCGGGAAACTTAGACACATGCAGTTTGATGACGTTATCCTCGGTCGCCGAAGTATCCGCGGTTACAAGCCCGATCCGGTACCCAGGGAGCTGATTGCGGAAATCATCGCCCTGGCGATGCGCGCTCCGTCGTCGATGAACACCCAGCCCTGGAATTTCTATGTCATCACCGGCGAACCGCTGGACCGGATCCGCGCCGGCAACACCGAGCGGATGGTGGCGGGCATACCTCAGTCGCGCGAATTCCGCACCGGTCAGGCCTTTGCAGGTCCGCACCGCGACAGGCAGGTCGGGGTCGCCAAGCAATTATTCTCCGCGATGGGGATCGCGCGCGATGACAAGGACAGGCGCCAGGACTGGGTGTTGCGCGGCTTCCGTCAATTCGACGCGCCTGTATGCGTGATTATCACTTATGACCGCGTGCTTGACGGTAGCGACGATACGCCCTTCGATTGCGGCGCCGTGGCGACCGCCCTGGTCAATGCCGCCTGGTCTCGCGGGCTGGGCGCCGTGATCAACAGTCAGGGCATCATGCAATCGCCTGTGGTACGCGAGCACGCCGGAATAGCCGACGATCAGGTCATCATGAAAAGCATCGCGCTAGGCTGGCCGGATGAGAGTTTCCCGGCAAATGCGGTCGTGTCCGAACGCAAGTCTGTCGAGGAAGCCACGGTGTTCGTCGGTTTCGAGAATTAGGCGCGCAGACGGGCCGGCATGCATGAGGCCAATGCCGGCCAAAATGCCAGCAAGTTCACTGCCTTTATCCCGTCAGCTCGCGGTCGGCGATTTGAGAATGGGAGCAAACCGCTCGGAGAAGGTTGCCGCTTTCGTATCGCGGGCTGCCGAGAAGAAATTGTAAACAGGCACTGAGATTACTGCCAACAGAATGGCTCCGAGAATGAATTTACGCATTCCATCCTCCTTTTCCGGGTGCTGATGGGCAGATATTGCGACAGCTTTGTTTCCGGAGCGTTTCGTCGTGTCGAAGAACGGTTTCGTTCAAGGGAACGTGTAGTGGTGCGCCCTCGAGCGTTGGCCATCATCGACGTCCCGTCGGAACCGTAGGTCGCGGCATCGCGACGCGGCAGGCCGGTGATCGATGTCACCGGCCTGATAATCGAGAATTTGGTTCAGGTGTTTGTATTGACGTTGATGCCGAGCAGCTTCCAGACCTTGGCATTCATGACGAAACGCAGGCGATACGTCACCTTCATCTCGTCGGTCTTGAATGCGCCGGCGAGCACCAGCACGCCTTCTTCATCGATTTTGGTCGGCTCGGAGGAGACGCGCGTGGCGGTGACGATGTCGTCGAAGAACATCTGCTTTTCGCGGAACGAGACGAATATCGTCTGAAGCTTTTCCGGCGTCACCTGCGCCTGGAGCTGCCGCGATGTCTTGGCCATGAACACGGTGTAGTTATTGGCGATGTTGGCATCATTGAACGAGGCCAGGGTCGATCGGATCATCACATCCTGATCGCGCTCCGATGGGATGTCAGCTGCGAAAGCCGACGGGATCGACAGGAATGCCAGGGCGAACAGCGAGGCGATGCAGGCAGTTACACGGACGCGAAATGATTTCATCCTTGCTCTCCAGACGTTGAGAATGATCTGCGGCTCGCACGATGACCTGCCATCAGAAATTGGCAGTCGAAGTGGTCGCTCCGGTCTCAATGCTCTGCGGCGCGCTCGCGTACAGTGATCCAAATCACGGAGTGTGAAATCGGCTTATTCCGCGTGCGGGCCAGGCTTGTTCGGCAGCAGAGCTCGTAGGCAGGATTGGAGCCGAAGGCGTAATCCGCCATTTCGGGACCTCGCAATCGTCGTTCCGCATTCTCGCCGGTCGCGGACGCGCCGTCACAATTCGACGTAGGACGTTGGATATCACAGACTACGTTTGCGTTGTAGCGGGTCGGCGGATTACGCCTTCGGCTCAATCCGCCCTACGGGCTGCCATCGCCGCCTTGCCTCCTCGTTGGAAATGAACGCGGACGGTAATCCGAAGGCCCGGCCGCAGTGTTTGCGCATGCTTTCGCGGGCCGCTTGGCCAGCCGTACCGTCAATCCAGAACGGTGACGGCTGGTCTCTGACAGACAGCCTGCGCGCGCTCTAGTCGGTGGATAATCGGGAACGGGCTATTGCCGAATCCGGCTGCGGTTCCTCAATTGGATGCTGCAACCTGAGAGGGAGACTAATGACCGAAAAGCCATTAGGGGATTCGGATTTGTGGGAAGTCGTGACTTATTCCGCACGGACGCGAACTTCTCGAATGAAGGTGCCGGGAGGTTGGCTACTGCTCATAGAGCGCTCTGACCGTACGCTGACCAGCTTCCTTGCTGACCCAGGGTACAAATGGGAGATCGTTATCCCGCCGGCTCAAGGGGATGCATTTTGGAGTTTTCGGTTTCTACATCTCACTAACTCAGACAAGCGGCCTGTTCAGGTGAACATCGGTGAAATAGCTCTGATCGAGCAGGCCTCGGACGCAAGCACGAAGATCACTCTCAAGGCAGGCGGCCCGACCGTGACAGTCAGCGAGACGCAACAGGATATTATCACCTTGCTCCGAGACCTGCATGGTCAACACTGATCTACTTGCGCGCCCTGGAACCGGTAGATAGCTTCTTGGCGCAAGCGAAATCTCGCTGCCCGCATGCGACAAATCAACCCGACGGGCAAATCAATTCTGATTTACGGAAATCGTGTCAAGCGCAAAATTTCTGTAAATCAAAAATATTTCCCTTTCCTTCGGCCCAAATCACCGGCACATTCTCACCCATCCCGTCCCACTCAAGGGGCGTCGGCCGTCGTCACGACGAGGGGCGGGTTGCGGTGGACGTAACAGTTGCGATTGACGGTCGCGGCTGAAGCGTACGGTGAAAGCGTGTGGTCCTGGCGCCCGTAACGGCGTCAAGTCTTGCGGAGCGATCTGCGAGGCGACGGTGGCAATAGAGGCCGTCTCACCGGGGAGAGCGCGTCATAAGCCGTAAAGCCATTGCGCAGGGAATGTCG
>NZ_JAFCLZ010000016.1 GCF_018130165.1 Bradyrhizobium sp. JYMT SZCCT0180
CGTGTGGTCCTGGCGCCCGTTGCAGGTGTCAAGCTGTCGGATAAGCGTGAGCGGAAACGATAGCGACGGAGTCAACCAAGAACTCGTCTCCGGGGAGATCACGGCATAAGCCGTAAAGCCATTGCGCAGGGAAGGCCGGGTGTTCTCCGCTGCCCTGTATGCTCGTGTGCAGCCTATTTAGTGCAAACCGCACACGAGACCGCGGGTGCAGCGCGCACCCGGTCTTCCCTGCGCCCTCTTACTTCGAGGGCAAGGAGTTTCTGGCAAAGCTCGGGCGCAGTGCGTCGCGAGAATGCGAACGCTTATTTTGAATTGAAACCCATGCAAACAAACTTCACGTCGTCCCGGACAAGCGAAGCGCGATCCGGGACCCATACGCCGCGGCGGTTGTTGTTACGCACGATGATCGAAGACTTCCTTCAACAAGAGATGACCGGGGTTATGGGTCCCGGCGTTCGCCGGGACGACATCCTGGTTCGAGGTGTCCGTTGACGCCTCGCCCTCCCTGCGCCAAGCTTACCCAAAATCAAAACAAGACTCCGGAGGTCACGCCATGCTCCGCGCGGAAGACAACAGGTTCCTGATCGAAAGCGGCGCAGGAACGGGGATGGGCGAATTGCTGCGCCGGTTCTGGATGCCGGTGCTGCTGTCGGCGGAACTGCCTGAGGCCGACGGCACGCCGAAGAAGATCGTGGTCATGGGCGAGGAGCTGCTGGCGTTCCGCGACACGCGCGGCGTGGTCGGCGTCATCGATCAGTATTGTCCGCACCGCGGCGCCAATCTCTGGCTCGGCCGCAACGAGGAATGCGGCATCCGCTGCGTCTATCACGGATGGAAGTTCGACACGTCAGGCAATTGCGTGGACATGCCGACCTCCTATCCCGATCTGAATGCAAAAGACCTGATCAAGATCAAGTCCTATCCTGTGCGCGAATGGGGCGACATGATCTGGGCCTATATGGGCCCGGCGGACCAGATGCCGGAACTGCCGGCGCTGGAAATGGCGCTGCTGCCGGCCTCGCACCGCTACGTCACCAAGAAATGGCAGGACTGCAACTGGGTGCAGGCGCTGGAAGGCTCGATCGACACCGCGCATTTCACCTTCGCGCATCTCAGCTTCGAGAAGGAAGAGAACGAGATCCTCGACATCAAGAAACATTTTGTGAATCCGCTCACGCGCGTTGCGACCGACCACATGCGCTGGATCGCCGAGGACCCGCGCCCGGTGATCAAGATCAGCCCGCACGCGGCCGGCCTCACGGTTGCCGGCGGGCGGCTCACCGGGTCCGACAACATCTACTGGCGCATCGCCCAGTTCCTGATGCCGGTGCATGCCTATGCGCCGAGTTCGATGCCCGGCGAGAACATTTTTGGTCAAAGTTTTGTACCGGTGACCGATACCAGCTGCTGGATCTACACCTATGCCTGGAATCCCGAGCGACCGCTGACGCAGGCCGAGCGCGACGGCTACGACCGCGGCAACGGGGTGATGTCGGAGGTCGACGAGAACTACATTCCGCTGCGCAACAAGGCCAACGACTATCTGATCGACCGCAAGCTGCAGAAGACAAAAAGCTACACCGGCATCAAGGGCGTCTCCGAACAGGACGCCGCGGTGCAGGACAGCCAGGGCCCGATCGCCGACCGGACGCGAGAACATCTCGGTCCGACCGATCTCGGCATCATGCATTTCCGCAAACTGGTGATGGAGGCCGCCCGCGCGCTGCAGCAGGGCGAGGCTCCGCCGCATGCCCGGCATCAGGACCGCTACACCGTCCGCTCCGGCGCCTGCGTGACCAGCAAGACGAAAGACCTCACCGCCGTGATGATCGAGCGCTTCGGCGATGCGGCGGGGTTCGTCGGCGGTCCCGGGCGGAACGTTGCGGCGGAGTAAAAACGCGTGAGCCAAACTGGCTGTCATCGTCCGCGAAGGCGGACGATCCAGTACTCCGCGCATTCTCGGATCTATCACTGATGGCGGCGATTACTGGATGCCCGCCTTCGCGGGCATGACAAAACCTACAACGGAATCCTTCGATACTCCCGGTTGCTCAAACTCGCTTCCTCCAGATCGAGGTCGCGCTCGATCCGGCGCCTCGTCTCGTCGGTGATCTTGCCGTCGCGCAGCAAGGCGTGAATGAATCTACGTTCCGTCGCGATCAGCTCGCGCGTCAGGTCGGTGCCGGCCGCCGAGGCGTCCTCCACATCGGGATTGAACGAATCGGGCAATTGATTGGTGCGGGATTCGTGCCGTGCGCGGAGCAGCTTGACGACTTCGTCGGTCAATTCGCGGTCGTTGGTGATGGCATCGAGCGATTTGAGCGCGGCATCGAGCGCCTCGCGCCGCGCGGCGATTTCGGCTTCGTGCTCGGCGATGTGTTCGCTGCGGCCGGCCTGCGCCAGACCGAGCCACTGCACCAGCAGCGGCAGGCCCGACCCCAGTCCGACCAGGGTGATGAAAATGACGCCGAAGGACACGAACAGGATCAGGTCGCGATGCGGGAACGCGTCGCCATTCGGCAGCGCAAGCGGCAGTGCCAGCGCCGCGGCAAGCGACACCGCGCCGCGCACACCGGTAAAGGCGATCACGAAGGTGTTTCGCCATGGCGGGCTGGGATCGCGCGCCCGCAGGCGCGGGTTCAAGAGGCGCGGCAGATAGATGGCAGGAAAGACCCAGGCGAACCGCGCGACGATCACGATGACCGTGACCAGCGCGGTGGCGAACAGGATCTCGTCCAGTGGGAACGCCTTCGATTTCTCGAACAGCGAGCGCATCTGGAAGCCGGTCAGCAAGAACAGAAAACCCTCGACCAGATAGATCACGAGGTCCCAGAAGAAGATGCCCTGCAGGCGCGTCGCCGACGAGATCAATAGCGGCCCGTTCCAGCTCATATAGAGCCCGCAGGCGACGGTGGCGATCACGCCGGAACCGCCGAGATGGTGCGGAATCCAGAAGGCGAGGTAGGGCGTGATCAGCGATAGCGTGATCTCGACCTGCGGATCGCGGGCGCGGTGGCGCATGCGCAGGCTGAGCCAGCCCACCGCGAGACCGAACAGCAACTCGCCGACGACGATGACGGCGAAGGTGCCGGTGGCCTTCGGCAGCGAGAACATGCCGGTCAGGATCGCCGCGACCGCGAAGCGATAGAGGATCAGCGCGGTCGCATCGTTGACGAGGCCCTCGCCCTCGAGCACGACCAGGATCCGGCGCGGCATGCCGAGCTTGCGGGCAATGGCCAGCGGCGCCACCACGTCGGGCGGCGCGACGATGGCACCCAAAAGGAAGCCGACGGTCCATGGCAGCCCGATCAGGTAATGCGTGGCGGCGGCGACCGCGAAGGCGGTGAAAATCACGCAGCCGACCGCCAGCAGCGTGATCGGGCGGAGATTGAATTTGAATTCGCGCCAGCTCATGGCGACGCTGGCCGAATAGATCAGCGGCGGCAGCACCACCAGCAGCACCAGTTCCGGCGGCAGTTCGATCGACGGCATGCCCGGCACGAAGGCGAGCACGATGCCGACGAGCATCATCAGGATGGCCGACGCGACATTGATTCGCCGCGCCAGCAGTGCGGTACCCGCCAGCACGGCAAGCAGGATCAAAAAGATCTGAAACTTGGTGTCCATGATCTCCCCAATTCGCAGGGAAACCCCTTGGACGTCAATCCGGTCGGTTGGACCCGCGGACGGGGGAGGCTACCCGCGCAGATCGTAGCGGTAGGACTTCGAGACGATCTTCCAGCCGTCGGCGAGCTTCATCGCCACCAGATAGTCGGTGAAGTAGAGCGGCGGCAATTGGCAGCGCACCTTGATGAAGGCGGTGGATTCATCCGAACGGTCGATGGTGACGATGAAATCCTCGCGCGGCTTGCCTTCGGCCTTCGCCGACGGCCGCTTGCGGAAGTAATCCAGCCAGTCGGGCATGGCGGGGACCTTCAGCCTGCCCTTCTCCAGCGAGCGCAAATCGGCGGAGGGGTGGAAGATCGCGCCGAGCTTGTCGACGTCGCCTTCGTAGACGGCGTCGAAATAATGCTGGACCACGGCTTCGACGGTCGAACGGTCGTAGCTCACGGCGCGTTCTCCTATGCAGGCTTAATCAGGCATCACTCGCGCAGATCATAGCGATAGGATTTCGAGACGATCTTCCAGCCGTCCGAGAGCTTCATCGCCACCAGATAGTCGGTGAAATAGCGCGGCGGCAATTGGCAGCGCACCTTGATGAAGGCGGTGGATTCGTCCGAGCGGTCGATGGTGACGATGAAATCCTCGCGCGGCTTGCCTTCGGCCTTGGCTGACGGGCGCTTGCGCACGCGGTCCAGCCAGTCTGGTACGGTCAGCACCTGCAATTCGCCCTTCTCCACCCAGCGCAAATCGGCGGTGGGATCGAAGATCGCGCCGAGCTTGTCGGCATTGCCTTCATACAGGCCGTCGAAATAATTTTGGACGACGGCTTCCACGCTCGATCGGTCTTCGCTCACAATAGTCCTCCCAGGATGCAGGATTGTTCGAGTTGAAGTAAGCCACGAACAGATGCATTGCGCTATCGATGAGTTCAAGACCGCAGCAGGGAATTGAATCATGACGGGTTCAGCGAATTCGAATGCTCGCATTCTGGCCGGAGAATGCTTCTGCGGCGCGGTGCGTTACGCGGTGGCCGATTCATTCGAATATGCCCTCAATTGCCATTGTTCGAATTGCCGGCGGACCACCGGGTCGGCGTTCAAGCCGTTTGCCGGCATTGCGCGCGACAGGCTCAGCATCACCGCGGGTGACGATATCGTGATGATCCATGGCGACGATGCCGGCCACAACGCGCACTGCCGGCGATGCGGCTCCTTGCTCTATTCGGTGGTGCGCGACGGCGCCTTCGTCCATGTCGCGATGGGGACGCTGGTCGATGCTCCCTCGATCCGCCCGTCCGCCCACATCTTCGTGGGTTCCAAAGCGTCCTGGTTCTCCATCACCGACGATTTGCCGCAGTACCAGGGTCACGTTGTCCCGCGCTGAACGCCCTGAATGGGCGTAGCAATGGCGGGACGAGGCTGGCCGGATGAGCCCGGCGTCAAACATGCCCTGCCAACGGGCGAACCCGTGGCCTGTTTGCCGGATTGGCGGTAAAATGGCGGCGCGATCCGGGTCGATGCGGTTCGTGACCCAACTCACAAAGCCGGCCCTATGCCCGTGATAGGTATATCCGGTGCGAAAGTGCGAGGCTCCGGAAGCGTCATGATCAGGTCTGGATCTCTAAAATTGCATCGATGGGTGCTTGCCGCCGCGGCGCTGCTGGCTGTGTGCCAGCCGGCGTTTGCCGAGAAGCGCGTCGCCCTGGTGCTGGGCAATTCCGCCTACAGGAATGTCCCGCAGCTTGCCAATCCGGTTAACGACAGCGCCAGGATCGCCGCGACGCTGAAGGAGGCCGGCTTCGATGTCGTCGATTCCCGCCGCGATCTGCCCGCGGCCGAAACCCGGCGCGCGCTGCGCGACTTCGCCGACCGTGCCCGGGATGCCGACATCGCCGTCGTCTATTACGCCGGCCACGGCATCGAGGTGGACGGCTCGAACTATTTGATTCCGGTCGATGCAAAACTGGAGCGCGACACCGACGTTTACGACGAGGCCCTCTCGCTGGATCGCGTGCTGATCGCGATCGAGCCGGCCAAGAAATTGCGGCTCGTCATTCTCGATGCCTGCCGGGACAATCCGTTTGCCAAGACCATGAAGCGCACGGTTGCCTCGCGCGCGATCGGGCAGGGCCTCGCCAAGGTGGAGCCGAGCAGCCCGAACGTGCTGATCGCCTATTCGGCCAAGGCCGGGTTCACCGCAGCCGATGGCGACGGCCAGAACAGCCCGTTCACGGCAGCGCTGTCGCGCCATATCGCGACGCCGGGGCTCGACGTGCGCCGCGCTTTCGGATTTGTCCGCGACGAAGTGCTCAAGACCACCGGCAACCGGCAGGAGCCGTTTGTCTATGGTTCGCTGGGCGGCGAAGACGTGCCGCTGGTGCCGGCCCCTGCCAAACCGGCGCCCGCCGCCGCCGCAGCGCCTGCGCCCGCGCTCAGTGCGCAGGCGGAAGCCCGCCGCGATTACGAACTGGCGCTTCAGCTCGGCAACAAGAACGCGCTCGATGCCTTCCTCAAGCAATATCCCGACGGCTTCTATGCCAGCCTCGCCAAGCTGCAGCTCGACAAGATCGCCGCCGAGGAAATCCGCATCGCCGCCACCGAGAAGGCGCGGCTGGCCGAGCAGGAGCGGGCACGGCTGGTCGCCGAAGGGGCTCAGAGATCGGAGCAGTCGAAGGCCGAGGCCGATGTCAGGGCCGCCGAGCAGGCGCGCATCGCCGCCGAAAAAGCCAAGCAGATTGCGCAGGACCAGGCTGCAGCGGCCGAACAGAAGCGCCTCGCGGCTGAAGCACCCGCGCCCGCCAAGGAACTTGTCAAGGAAGCTGTCAAGGAAAAGGCCGTCAATCTCGCGGCTCTGCCCCCCGCAGCGGCACCGACCGACGTCACCAAATCGGTGCAGGCCGAACTGCGCCGTGTCGGCTGCCTGACCGGCGCCGCCGATGGCGACTGGAACGCAGCTTCGCAGCGCTCGCTGACGCTGTTCAACCGCTACGCCGGGACCAGGCTCGATGCCAAAATGGCCAGCGTCGACACGCTCGATGTGATCAAGCTGAAACCGTCACGCGTCTGTCCGCTGGTCTGCGAACATGGCTTCAGGGCCGATGGCGACCGCTGCAGCAGGATCACTTGCGCCCAGGGGTCGGTGCTCAACGACGACAATGAATGCGAAAAGCGCCGCGCCAACAAGCCGGTGGCCAAGCGCGATGCCGATGATCGCCCCGAGCGTCCGGTGCGGGAGCGGCCGCGGCCCGAGGTGAGTGCGCCCAGGCCTCAAGCATCGCCTCAGGCATCCGGCCGGGCATCTGGCCAGGTCGTGTGCGATCAGGGCGGCTGCCGTTCCGCGAACACCGGTTGTCGCGTCGAGTACAGGACGTTTGAGGCGGGCGGCCCCTATCCAAGCGGCGGCAATATCCAGATATGCCGCTGACCAGGACGCGGACTCACTAGCCCGCAGCCATAGCCAGATCGCACGGCTTGATAGCAGACCACTCATTTCATTGTCGGTGAGTTCGTCGCGGATGATTCGGCCCCTCGATTTAGGGGCCTTGAATCATCGGCAGGTGGGCTCAGGCCGCGAAAGCGGACGCGTTATGCTCGCTTTGAGTTTTGTCGTGCGTGACCCAAAGCGGACATTCGCACATCCCCTGACGGGCTATGTCTCCGCTACGGTAGGCCGTCAGCATGCCAGCGGGACCAGACCACGTCAAACCAACTTGATTTGCTTTGCAAACGCGCCGTTCCCGGGCGATTTGGCGTCGTCTCAACGAACGAGGGTGTGTTCATGGCCAATCCTGCACCGACGAATGCCGCTGATGACACCGATCCGGAGCGGGCGGCTCCGAAGATCTGGAACACGACACCCGAAAACCAGGCGCCGACCTTCCGCAACCAGGACCAGGTCTGGCCGCACCGCGTCATCCGGCGCGGCGACGCAGTGCGGCCATTGCCACCGCACGCCCGTTCGCTCGCGGACCTGACCTTTGAGGTGGGTGGGGTCCGCGTCGGCCTCAGCGACCACATGGCCCGCTGCCGCACGGCCGGACTCCTGATCCTGAAGCGTGGTGAGATCGCGCTGGAGCGCTACGGCATGGGCAACGGCCCGGAAAGCCGGTGGGCCAACATGTCGACCGCGAAATCGATCACGGCGACGCTCGTCGGGGCTGCGCTCCACGATGGCGCGATCGGCAGTCTTGACGATCGCTGCGAGCAATACCTGCCGCGGCTGCGCGGCTCCGCTTACGAGGGCGTCACGATTCGTAACCTCTTGCGGATGTGCTCCGGTGTGGCCTGGCGCGAGAAAAACGATGCAGACGGACGCTCAGAGGACTATCGCCTCGGCAGGGCCATGGTGAGCCGGCGTCCAGGCTCCGTCCTGGACCTGCTATGCAAACTGCCGCGCGCTCATCCGCAGGGCGCCGTCTTCAACTATTCGACCGGCGAGAGCTGCCTGATCGGCGCGCTGGTCGTGGCCGCAACAGCCCGGCCCTTGGCCGACTACTGCGCTGAGAAGATCTGGGGACCTGCCGGCATGGAGGCCGACGGGCATTGGCAACTCGAGTCCGAGGGCGGCCTGGAGCTCGCCGGGTTTGGCGTCAGCGCGCGCCTGCGCGACTTCGGCCGCTTCGGCCAGCTGGTGCTGGAGGATGGCGAAGCCTTCAATGGGCGGCGGGTGCTTCCGCCCGGCTGGCGCGATCTCGCCGGTCAGCCCGACAGCGCCGCCACCGGCTTCGGTCGGCTCATGCCCGGTTCGCCGTTGGGATACGGCTACCACTGGTGGGCGATGCCGCCCTTGCCGGGCGGCGTCAGCAACGGTGTCTTTTCGGCGAATGGCGACTATGGCCAGATTATCGTCGTCAATCCGGCCGAGCATGTGGTCGTCGCAATCCAGAGCGCGTGGCGTCAGCCTGACGACGGCGACGCCAAGCTCGAAATCGTTGCGATGATCAGAGCTGCGGTGCGTGCGCTCCGAACGGAGCCAGCGTCGTAGGCCCGGGAGCGGCGACGTCCTCGCTACCCTGGCCGACTCGCAGCAACCGACTTTATGATACGCACCCTAGATCGCACTCGCGGCGATATTGACCATCAGCGCGACCAGCGCGGTATTGAACACGAACGAGATGACGCCGTGCACGGTAGCGGTGCGGCGGATGATCTTGTCGGTGATCCCGACATCGGAAACCTGCGCGGTCATCCCGATCACGAACGAGAAATAGACGAAATCCCAGTAATCGGCGTCCTCATGCTGGTCGCCGCTCGGAAACTGCAGGCCGCCCGGTTTGCCGCCGCGGTAATATTCATGCGCGTAGTGCAGCGAGAACGCCGTGTGTACCGCCGCCCATGACAAAGCGATGGTCACCGTTGCCAGCACCAGTCCCGGCGCGCTGCGGTTGGAGGCGCCGAGTTCGAACACGATGGCGGCGATGCTGGCAAACGCGCCGAGCGCCGTCAGCAGCAGAATCAGGAAACGGCCGTCGTCCTGCAGCGCCGCGTTGCGGCGGATGTGCAAGATGCCGCTGCGAAACACCATGGTGAAAACCAGCGCCAGATACAGCGCGACGAAGATGTCCCAGCTGACCAGCAGCCGCGTTACCAGCCGCAGCGAGCCCGGCAGCAAGAAGAACGCAACGATACCGACTGCGATCGCGATGAAGGTGCGTGGCCGCCCATAGACCACACGGAGCAGAACCGGCTTTTTCCTGAACCGGTCGACGAATTCGTCGGGTTCCTTCTTCTGCGATGGCACGTCAGCTCTTGCGATCGGCGACGAAGCGCGACGCGGCCTTCAGCACGTCACCCTTGGCGCCGAAGATCGACAGCGCGGAATCCGCGCGCGCCAGCAGGTCGCGCACGCGCTGCTTGGCGCCGTCGATGCCGAGCTGGGTGACAAAGGTGGTCTTGCCGAGCGCCGCATCGGCGCCGGCCGGCTTGCCGAGCGCTGCGGCGTCGCCTTCGACGTCGAGCAGATCGTCGGCGATCTGGAACGCCTCGCCGAGCGCGCGGCCGTAATCGTCGAGCGCCTGATATTCCTGTTGCGTGGACTGGCCGAGGATCGCGCCCGCGATGCAGCCATAGCGCAGCAGCGCGCCGGTCTTCATCTGCTGCAGCCGCGCCACGTCGACCGGCTCGCGGTCGCCGAACCGGCCTTCGCCGGCGAGGTCGAGTATTTGTCCTCCGACCATGCCGCCGATCCCCGAGGCGCGGGCGAGCGCACGGGTCAGCAACAGGCGCACGGTGGGATCCGAATGAATCTCGTCGCGGGTCACGATGTCGAACGCCAGCGTCAGCAGGCCGTCGCCGGCGAGGATCGCGGTGGCATCGTCGGTCTTCTTGTGCAGGGTCGGACGGCCTCGGCGCAGGTCGCTGTTGTCCATCGCCGGCAGATCGTCATGGATCAGCGAATAGCAATGGATGCATTCGAGTGCGGCGCCGGCCAGCAGCGCGGCGTCGCGCGGAACCCCGAACACGGCCGAACTCTCGACCACCAGAAACGGCCGCAGGCGCTTGCCACCGCCGAGGCTTGAATAGCGCATCGCGTCCATCAGCCGCTTCGGCCGCGCGATCTCGTCTGATAACAGCGTATCCGACAGCAGCTTCGCCAGCAGGGCCTCGGTATCTTCGGCGGTCTGATCCAATCGTGTGGTAAAATCGGCAGTGGCGGTCGTCATTTAAGAAAGGCTCCAGATCAATTTTGCCGGACAATCGTTGATGGCACGGCGTCAGTCAATTCCGCTTCCCGGCTTGAGCCGCCTTAAAAGTGCTGGAAAACCCACGAAATATCATGGTGATGTCACCTACTAAGGGGTCTCTTGACCGATCCCTACGCCGGCTCGGCTGAACCGGAAGCATCCGAATTTGCGCTTTGTCCGAATCCTATTGCTGATTTTGCTGGTGCTGCTGCTGTTGCCCTATCTGGTGACGCCGTTCTATCGCACCGGCCACCCGGTCTCGACGCTGATGGCCTGGCGCTGGCTCAAGGGCGCGCCGGTGTCGCGGCAATGGATCGATTTCAAGGCGATTTCGCCGGCGCTGCCGCGTTCGGTGGTGGGCTCTGAGGACGCCAAATTCTGCGCCCATCGCGGGGTCGATTGGAGCGCCCTGCAGGATGCGATCGAGGATCACGAAGAGGGTGAGAAGTCGGGCGGCGGCTCGACCATCACCCAGCAGGTGGCCAAAAACCTGTTCCTGTGGCCGGGCCGCAGCGTGGTCCGCAAGGCGCTGGAACTGCCGCTGGCGATGTGGATCGACCTGGTGCTGTCCAAGCAGCGGATTCTCGAGATTTACCTCAATATCGCCGAACTCGGCCCCTCCGGGCAGTTCGGCGCCGAGGCAGGGTCCCAATACGCGTTCGGCCGTTCGGCTGCGGCCTTGTCGCCGCGCGAGGCGGCCCTGCTGGCGGCGATCCTGCCCAATCCGGTCAGGCGCAGCGCCCGTAATCCCGGCCCCGGGGTGCGGCGTCTGGCCGGCACCTACATGGCCCGGGCCAATGCATCCGCGCTGCAGCGGTGCTGGAGCGAAAATCGTGCATTTTGAGCCAATTTTCGGCCGATTTAACCTTGGCAAAGCCTAGCTTTACGTCATCCCTTCCTCTATAAGCGCGGCCTTATCGGCATCGCAGCCCGTGCTTTGAAGCGCTGGGCGGTCCGCTACCTAGCACGATGCCCTCCGACAACACCCCTAGAGGACCGTTATGGCCGTTCCCAGAAGAAAAACATCGCCCTCGCGGCGTGGCATGCGCCGCTCGGCGGACGCCCTGAAGAAGCCGACCTATGCCGAAGACAAGGATTCGGGCGAATTGCGCCGTCCGCACCACCTCGACCTGAAGACCGGCATGTACAAGGGCCGGCAGGTTCTGAAGGCCAAGAAGGAATCCTGATCGGGCCCAGGCTTGGCGCGGCGATTTAGCCGTGCCTGCCTGAATTCGGCCAACGGATGGGGTAAGACGGTTCCCGGTGGCGAAGCGCGATGCTTCGCCTTAGGAGCGTTCAAGTTTCCTTTAGTTAAGGCCTCGCCGATGTCCATGGTCGGATTTCCGCTACTCCTGATTCCGCTCGCGATCTACAACATCATCGCCTTCCTGATGCCGGAGGTTTCCTTCGGCGTTACGCTTTTCAAGCTGACGCTGATGTCGGGCGTGGAATGGCAGGTGACGCTGAGCGACGTCCTGATCGCTGTCGGCATCTTCCTGTTGATGTTCGAAGTCATCAAAGGCGCGCGTCCCGGCGCGAAATATCTCACCGACCATCTGCTGTCGCTGATCGTTTTCGGTGCGGCCGCTGCCGAATTCGTGCTGTGGCCGAAGTTCGGCACCTCGACATATTTCCTGCTGACGGCCCTCGCGCTGGTCGACTTCCTGTCCGGTCTTGCCTTGCGCACGCGGCGTCGCGCGGTCGCGGCGCCTGCAGTGTCTGCCAAGGGCACCAGAAAACCCGAGCCGCCAGTGGCCGAGCCGAAGCCTGAGCCTGCGCCCGCACAAGCGACAGCGCCGCCCGCGGCATCGGTCGCGGAATCAGTGTTGCTGGATCGCCCCGAACCGGCGCCCACGCCTGAAGTCGCGCCCCATGCGGCCTCGCCGGAAGTCCCCTCGCCGGGGATACAGCCAGGCAGCGGTACGACATCGGACAAGCCGCCGCGCTGACCGGTCGTCGGATCAGATTTCTTGCTCAGATGACCTGCCGGGTCCGCCGCGCCACGCTGCGGCGTTCCTGCGGGTGTGCGCCATAGGCGGCCTGCGCATCCTCGATCGAGGCGCGTCGCATGCAGCGGGTTTGTGGGGCCTGGTCGGCGGTCGCGATCAGTTGGGTCAGAAAGGTGGGGTCGGGTCGCGCCATGGTCGCTTTCCGCGACCAGTGCACCGTTTGGGTCACCGGCACGAGCGCGACACAGGCCGACGCGTCGGCGTCGGAGACGTCTACGTCCAGGATATCTTCTGATCGTTCGGTATCCAGCATCGCACACCGCAACCGGCTAAAACTGTCACGTTTTGGGACGTGAAACCCTACTTCGATCTGCTCCTCGCAAGGCCTATGCCGATGCGTCCCGGTTGGTTCCCTCAAGGTTTGCGACAGCCGTAAAACGTGGTTTCCAGATTATTTATGAACTTTGCCTAGCCTCTGATTCGATAGAACCACTATCCTCAGGCTAGCCAGAATCACCTTACGTGTCTTTGGGCTGTCCCGAATCGAGGCGACTTTGATGTCCGCTGTCCCGCAAGCCTCCAGCATCCTCGCTTCGCTCGGGCAGGCCACGTTCGTCTGGGATCTCGCCGCCGACAGCATCGCCTGGAGCGGCAACGCCGCCTCCATCTTTACCGACATCGCCCCGGAAGCGCTGGCCAGCGGCGCCGCGTTCGCCAAGCTGATCGAGCCGAAAGGGTCGATCCGGTCAGACGCGCTGGGTCACACGGCCCCGGCACGCGGCGGCGAGGGTGTCGCCTACCGGGTTGAATATGGCGTGCGAGCCTCGACCTCCGCGCCCGTGATCTGGATCGAGGAAACCGGCTGCTGGTTCGCCGGCGCCGACGGCAAGCCGGCGCGCGCGCAAGGCGTCGTCCGCGTCGACAATGAGCGCCGCGCCCGCGACGAGCAACTCGTGCGGCTCTCGCGGCACGACCCGCTGACCGGCGAACTCAATCGCACCCACCTGATCGCTGCGCTCGCCGAGGCGATCGAGGAAGCCGCGCGCTTCCGCTCGTCCTGCGCCTTCATGCTGATCGGCATCGACCATCTGGCGCGCGTCAACGACGCTTTCGGCTTCGATGTCGCCGATGGCGTGATCGCGGAAGTCGGAAAACGCATTCGTGCGCGGCTGCGCGGCGGCGACGTGCTCGGGAGATTTTCCGGCAACAAATTCGGGCTGATCCTGCGCAACTGCACCGTCGACGACACCAATGTCGCGGCCGAGCGGTTTCTCGCGGGCATTCGCGACGAGGTGGTGCCGACCGTATCAGGACCGGTGTCGGTCACGGCGTCGATCGGCGCGATCAGCATCCCGCGTTACGCCCGCAGCGCCGATGAGGCCGTCACCCGCGCCCAGGAAACGCTGGATGGCGCCAAGAGCCGCCGCGCCGGATCGTTCTCGCTGTGGAAGCCGAATGTCGAACGCGACGCGCAGCGCCGCGTCAACATCCGTGTCACCGATGAAATCGTTACCGCGCTGAACGAGCGCCGGATCGTGACCGCGTTCGAGCCGGTGGTCGAAGCGCGCTCGCGCCAGCCGGCGTTCTACGAATGCCTGGTGCGGATGGAGCAGGCCAACGGCCAGGCGTTGCTGGCACCGGATATCGTCCCCGTCGCAGAACGACTTGGCCTGATCCGGCTGGTCGATCACCGCGTGCTGGAACTCGCGGTCGCCGAACTCGCGGCGTCACCGAACGTGCAGCTCAGCCTCAACATCTCACCCGACACCACGATGGATCCGGACTGGTCGGCCTCGATCGAATCCCTGATGCGTGCGCATCCGGGCGTGGCCGAACGGCTGATCGTGGAAATCACCGAGACCGTGGCGATCCAGGATATCGACGACATCAGAGGCTTCGTCACCCGCTTGAAGAATTTCGGCAGTCGGATCGCGATCGACGATTTCGGCGCCGGCTACACCTCGTTCCGCAATCTGCGCAAGCTCGGCGTCGATATTGTGAAAATCGACGGCGCCTTCGTGCAGAACATCGCGCGCTCGGCCGATGACCGCGCCTTCGTGCAGACGCTGATCGATCTGGCGCGGCGGCTGCAGATCAAGACCGTGGCCGAATGGGTGCAGGACGAAGAGTCCGCGGTCATGCTGCGCGAATGGGGCTGCGACTACATCCAGGGCCGCCTGATCGGCCTCGCGTCACCGGAGCGGCCGTGGGCCGTGCCGGCCGAGACGGTGCTGCCGGCGGCGAGTTAAATTCGTGCGCTGAACTTTCAGCCGTCGTCCCGGACAAGCGAAGCGCGATCCGGGACCCATACGCCGCGGCTTATCGATGAGGCGCGGTGGTAGACGCCTTCGCACAACAATAAAGATTTGTGGTTATGGGTCCCGGCCTTCGCCGGGACGACGTATGGAGAGAGACGAGCGAGACGAACGTCTCACTCTTCCTTCTTCGGCTCTTTCGACATGCGCTCGAGGCGGTCCTGCATGTCTTTCATCTGACGGCGAAGGTCGTCGATATTGTCTTCGCTGGCCGCAGGCTCCGGCGCTTTCTCGGGTTCGGCCGACGTCGCGCCGCCGCGCGGCGGCACGAACGGCTTGAACATCGAGAACGTCTGCTGAAACAGTTCCATGTTGCGGCGGACGTGTTCTTCGAGCGGTGCGAACGGCGTTCCCGAGAACGTGTTGGTGAGCTGCTTGCGGAACTTTTCCTGTTCGCGCGTCAGCGTGTCGATCGATTGTTCCAGATATTTCGGAACCACCATCTGCATGCTGTCGCCGTAGAAGCGGATCAGCTGGCGCAGGAACGTGGTCGGCAGCAGATTTTGCCCCGCCTTGTTTTCCTGTTCGAAGATGATCTGCGCCAGCACCGAGCGGGTGATGTCATCGCCGGTCTTGGCGTCATAGACGAGAAAATCCTCGCCATCCTTCACCATCGCTGCGAGATCCTCGAGCGTCACATAGGTGCTGGTGCCGGTATTATAGAGCCGCCGGTTGGCGTACTTCTTGATCGTGGTGGGTTGTTCTGACTTCGCCATGGCCATGGGGCTCACACATCGATACCGAGAGCGGGGGAACCCGACGGCATCGCCGGCGGGCAGACGAGCAACGCAACGCAGCAAAGTAAGCATTTTCAATGCGGCTCGGCTACCGTTTTGTGCGGCACGGTTAATTCCAAGGCATGGGTACTGCTATGGAAACTGCCAGGGACGCTATTTTGAATGCGCCGCGGCGTGATTTTCCCCTCTGGCCGATTGACACAGGATGCCTAGGTTAACAGGATAGTCCCAAGAGACAGGCCCGCCATCCGGCCGCCCGCCGTCGAGAAACCTCAAGCTCACAGGAGATGTCCATGTCAGACGATGTCGTCATCGTCAGCGCCGCCCGCACCCCGGTCGGCAGCTTCAACGGCGCGTTCGCCACCACCCCGGCCCATGATCTTGGCGCCATCGCCATCAAGGCCGCGCTGGAGCGGGCTGGCATCGAGCCGGGCCGTGTGTCCGAAGTCATCATGGGCCAGATCCTGACCGCGGCGCAGGGCCAGAATCCCGCCCGCCAGGCCTCGATTGCGGCCGGTATCCCGGTGGAAAGCCCGGCCTGGGGCGTCAACCAGCTCTGCGGCTCGGGCCTGCGCACCGTCGCGCTCGGCTATCAGGCGCTGCTCAACGGCGATTCGGAAATCGTCGTCGCCGGCGGCCAGGAATCCATGAGCATGGCCCCGCACGCGCAATATCTGCGCGGCGGCGTCAAGATGGGCGGCCTCGAGCTGGTCGACACCATGATCAAGGACGGCCTGTGGGATGCCTTCAACGGCTACCACATGGGCAACACCGCCGAGAACGTCGCGCGGCAGTACCAGATCACCCGCGCCCAGCAGGACGAGTTCGCGGTTCATTCGCAGAACAAGGCCGAGGCCGCGCAGAAGGCCGGCAAGTTCAATGACGAGATCGTCCCCGTCACCATCAAGTCGCGCAAGGGCGACATCATCGTCAGCGCCGACGAATATCCGCGCCATGGCGCCACCGTCGATGCGATGGCCAAGCTGAAGCCCGCCTTCGAAAAGGACGGCACGGTCACCGCCGGCAGCGCCTCCGGCATCAATGACGGCGCCGGCGTGGTGGTGCTGATGACCGCCAAGCAGGCCGCCAAGGAAGGCAAGAAGATCCTCGGCCGCATCGCGTCCTGGGGCCAGGCCGGCGTCGATCCCAAGATCATGGGCACCGGCCCGATCCCGGCTTCCCGCGCCGCGCTGAAGAAGGCCGGCTGGAATATCGCTGACCTCGATCTGATCGAGGCCAATGAAGCGTTCGCCGCGCAGGCCTGCGCCGTCAACAAGGACCTCGGCTGGGATACCTCCAAGGTCAACGTCAATGGCGGTGCGATCGCGATCGGCCATCCCGTCGGCGCTTCCGGCGCCCGCGTGCTGGTGACGCTGCTGCACGAAATGCAGAAGCGCGATGCCAAGAAAGGCCTCGCCACGCTGTGCATCGGCGGCGGCATGGGCATTGCCATGTGCATTGCACGCGACTGAACCGTAGCGTTTTCAAGCGAAGTGGATACCGGTTCGCGTCAAGAAAACGCGTACAGATAAAAGGCAGACAGGATGCGTTGTTGATGAAAACTTCATCTGTCAACCACGGCTCAAATCGATAAAACTGAAATGCCCGGTCTTGCGCCGGGCATTTTCATCTCTGGTGCGTTATCGAGTGAGTAAACGCGCCGCACTTTGAAGAGCAGGCTTCGTCAAAGACCGGGACAATTCCGGCTCGTAAAAAGACCACCAAGGAGGACTACGCATGGCACGTGTTGCATTGGTTACGGGGGGCACGAGGGGCATTGGTGCTGCGATCAGCAAATCGCTGAAGGCGGCAGGCTACAAGGTTGCGGCGAGCTATGCCGGCAATGACGCCGCGGCCGAGAAGTTCAAATCGGAGACCGGCATTCCCGTTTACAAATGGGACGTCAGCTCGTTCGACGCCTGCGCGGAAGGCGTCAAGAAGGTCGAGGCCGATCTTGGCCCGGTCGACGTGCTGATCAACAATGCCGGCATCACCAAGGACGGCGCCTTCCACAAGATGACGCTCGAGCAGTGGAACGCGGTCATCAACACCAATCTCGGCTCGCTGTTCAACATGACCCGCCAGGTGATCGAAGGCATGCGCGCCCGCAAGTTCGGCCGCGTCATCAACATCTCCTCGATCAACGGCCAGAAGGGGCAGTTCGGCCAGGTCAATTACTCGGCGGCCAAGGCCGGCGACATCGGCTTCACCAAGGCCCTTGCGCTGGAGAACGCCAAGGGCGGCATCACCGTGAACGCGATCTGCCCCGGCTACATCAACACCGAAATGGTGCAGGCGGTGCCGAAGGACGTGCTGGAGAAGAGCATCCTGCCGCTGATCCCGGTCAATCGCCTCGGCGAGCCCGAAGAAATCGCCCGCGCGGTGGTCTTCCTCGCCGCCGACGAGGCCGGCGCCATCACCGGCTCGACGCTGACGATCAACGGCGGGCAGTACATGGTGTGATTGCTGCGGTCCCGTCGGATCGCTCGCAGCCACCGTATCAAGAAGTCGTCATGCCCGGCCTTGTGCCGGGCATCCACGTCTTTACAACGACGTTAGAAAAACGTGGATGGCCGGGACGAGCCCGGCCATGACGCCAAGAAATTTGACCATTGCCGGACAGGATGACTCCCCGTACCGCCACACTTATCGGACTGACCGCGATCCTGATGTGGTCGCTGTTGTCGGTCCTGACGGTTGCGACCGGGAAAATTCCGGCGTTTCAGCTCGCGGCGATGACGTTCGCGATCGGGGCGGCGGTCGCTTTCATCAGCTTCATCTGGCGGCCCGCGGCCTTCGGCGCGTTACGGCAATCGCCGACCGCGTGGGTGGTCGGCGTCGGCGGGCTGTTCGGTTATCACGCGCTGTATTTCCTGGCGCTGCGCTTTGCGCCGCCCGCCGAAGCCGGGCTCTTGAATTATCTCTGGCCGCTTTTGATCGTGCTGTTCTCGTCGCTGCTGCCCGGCGAGCGGCTGGCGGCGCATCACATCGTCGGCGCGCTGCTCGGTCTTGCCGGCACGGTGTTGCTGTTGTCAGGCAACAGCGGCGGCGGCTTTGCGCCGGCCCAGATTCCGGGACTGGCCGCGGCCTTCGTCGCCGCCTTTGTGTGGGCGGCCTATTCGGTGATGTCGCGCAAGCTCAAGGCGGTGCCGACCGACGCGGTGGCCGGCTTCTGCCTCGCCACCGCACTGCTCGCGGCTCTGGTCCACGGCATGGTCGAGACCACGGTCTGGCCTGAAACGTCAGGGCAATGGCTTGCCATTATCGCACTCGGCGTCGGCCCGGTCGGCGCTGCGTTCTTTACCTGGGACATCGGCATGAAGCGCGGCGACATCCGGGTGCTGGGCGCGGCATCGTATGCGACACCGCTACTGTCGACCGCGTTCCTGATTCTCGCAGGCTTTGCCACGGCGAGCGCTACGATTGCGATTGCCGCGATCCTGATCGCCGGCGGCGGCCTGATCGCGGCCAAGGATATGGTGTGGAAGCGCAGCCCGTAGGGTGGGCAAAGGCGCTCTTGCGCCGTGCCCACCATCGATCCGCGATTGTAGCTCAATGGTGGGCACGCTCCGCTTTGCCCACCCTACAAAATCACTCCGGCTCCCAATCCTTCGGCGCCATCTCGAATGTCGCAAAATCGAATCCCGGCGCTACCGTGCAGCCGACCAATGTCCAGTCGCCGGTGCTCTCGGCGGCTTGCCAGGTGTCGGGCGGCACGATCGCCTGCGGCTGCTCGCCGGCGGCGAGATTCGGGCCGAGCCTGAAACTCCATTGCCCGTCATCGTCGGCGATTTTCAACGTCAGCGCGCTGCCGGCGTAGTAATGCCAGGCCTCGACGGCATCGATGCGATGCCAGTGCGAACGCTCGCCGCGCGCCAGCAGGAAATAGATCGCGGTGGACCGCGAACGGCCGCTGGCATCGGTGCGGGAATCGCGAAACGTCTCGCGATAATGCCCGCCCTCTGGATGCGGCTTCAGCTCGAGCCGCGCGATGATCTCGGCGGCACTTGTCTCGGCAGTAATTGCCGGGAGCGTCATCAGGACTTGTTCTTGCGTTCACGCAACTCGCCGAACACGTCGGCGGCGTTGGCGCCCTTCATGTGCAGCTTGGCGGCAACCGACGGCTCATCGGCGCGCAGGAACACGTTGGCCTTCTTTTCCTCGCCAAGCAGCGTTGGAATCGTCGGCTTGTTCTCCGCGCGCAACTTCGTCACTTCCGCGGCACGCGCGACCAATGCGGCATTGTCAGGCTCGACCGTGAGCGCGAACTTGACGTTGGAGGCGGTATATTCGTGGCCGCAATAGAGTTTGAAATCATCCGGCAGCGCGCGCAGCTTGAGCAGCGAATCCCACATCATGGGATAGTCGCCTTCGAACACCCGGCCGCATCCGATCGAGAACAGCGTGTCGGCGGCGAACAGCGCCTTCTCGCTGTCGAACACATAGGAGATGTGGTCGAGCGTGTGGCCGGGCGTTTCCAGCACGCGCACCAGGAGGCTGCCTACCTTGATGACGTCGCCATGGGCGGCGCGCAGATCGACATTGGCGATCGCGGCGGACTTGTCGTGCGGGGCGACGACGCGGCAATTGTACTTCTGCTTCAGCTCGGCGACGCCGCCGACATGATCGTGGTGGTGATGGGTGATCAGAATATCCGTCAGCGTCCAGCCTTCGCGTTCCAGCGCCTCGAGGATGGGGCCGGCTTCCGGCGCGTCGATCGAGGCGGTCGCTTTGGTCGCGGGATCGTGGATCAGATAGCCGAAATTGTCGTTGAGGCAGGTAAAGGTGCGAATTTCCGAAGCCATGGTATCTCCACGAACAGTATGAGTGATTTCTTGCCTGAGCATGATCTCTTCGGAAAACCGGGGCCCGCCCCACCATCGAAGTGCGGGGCGCGCCTTTCCCGATCAAGCTCTAACACGCCACATATGGGCAGGAAATATGGCGTTAACGCTCCTGCGGCAATGCAAATTTCCGCACCCCGCGGGGAATAGCGGCGTGATAGATTGAACCCATGACCATCGACGTCATCGACCTCCGCGATTTCTATTCGCGCCGCCTCGGCATCGTGGCGCGGCAGCTGATCAATCGCGGCATCCGGGCGCGATGGCCTGATGCGGATGGGCTTCGCGTACTGGGGCTAGGTTACCCCACGCCCTATCTCGGCCTGTTTCGCGAAGATTCCGAACGCTGCATCGCGTTCATGCCGGCGGCGCAGGGTGTGCTGAAATGGCCGACGGCGCGGCCGGCGCTGGCGACCCTGATCGATGAATTCTCGATGCCGTTGCCGGACGCCGCGGTGGACCGTGTGCTGTTGGTGCATGCGCTGGAAATGTCCGACGATCCGGAACGGCTGCTCCGCGAGGTGTGGCGCGTGCTGGCGCCGTCCGGCCGCCTGATTGCGGTGATTCCCAATCGCCGCGGCGTGTGGACCCGCACCGACAACACGCCGTTCGGGCACGGCCGGCCCTATTCGCGCGCGCAGATCACGCAATTGCTGCGGCAGACCTGGTTCACGCCGACGGCGTGGAGCGAGGCGCTGTTCCTGCCGCCGGTCGGCAAAGGCTGGTTCCTGCGTTCGGCGATGGCGTGGGAGCGCGTCGGCGCGGCGCTGTCGCTGCCGTTCGCCGGCGTGCACATCGTGGAGGCGACCAAGCAGGTCTACCGTGCGATTCCCGCGCACCGCGAACGCACGCGTCTGATTCCGTCGCTGCAGCCGGTGCTGGTGCCGTCGTCGACGACGGCGACGCGGGGATGAAAAAGGGCGGGCACGCTTGCGCGATGCCCACCCTTTGAAAACTGCCTGTGCGCAGCTGGCGCTAGCGCTACTTACTCATTCCCCGGATTGAAATCTTCGCTCGGGACCGGCGCGGCGGCTGCGTTGTCGGGACGCGGGCCGTGCGGCCGGCGGCGCCGGCGCGGGAAACGTTCACCGCCGCCATTGCCTTCGAAGGCGCCGGGCGCGGCGTTCACCTGCGGCTGCGGCCCGGTGATGAAAGACGGCAGACGATCGACGCCGCCGGTATCGGCAATCACCGGCTGCGGCTGGGGCTGCGGCTGATATTGCGGCTGCGGACGATGTTCGCGTTGTTCGCGATGATGCTCGCGCGGCTGCTGGTCGCGGTCGCGCTGGAAGGGTTGCCCCTCACGCGGCTGAAAATCGCGCTGCTGATTGTTCTCGCGCGGCACGAACGGCTGTTGCTGCTGCGGCACGAAGCCCGGCTCCTGGCCGAAATGGTTGAAGTTCTCGCCCTCGTCCTCGTGCTCCTCGGGCGGCATTTCGTTTTCGGTGCGCGGCTGCGGCTGGTTCTGCCGGAATTGCTCCTGGGCGGCCGCGATCAGGCGGAAATAATGCTCGGCGTGCTGGTAGTAATTCTCGGCCGCAACCGGGTCGCCGGATGAGCGTGCGTCGCGCGCCAGCTGGACGTATTTCTCCGCTACGTGGGAGGCGGTGCCGCGAATCTTGATATCGGGTCCGTTCGATTCGAACACCCGGGTCATCGGGTTTTGACCGCGCCGGTTATTATTATTGTTGTTATTATTGTTGTTATTCCGGTTACGCATCCGCTTGTTGTTCTGACCGTTTCTCATGTCTTGCCTTTATTCCAGCCCTGAAGTTATGCCGTTGCCGTCGTAGCCTCACCGGACCGGGCACACGACTGTGCGCACCGATTCACGGTGTCGTTCAAATTCATGACGTCGATTTCGCCAACCCTCGCGTTCAACAAGGACGCGTTCCCCAACCGCCGGCCTTCACAGCCAGCCGGACCAAATTACTTAGCCTGCCAAAACCAGCCCAACAGAAACACGCCCGACCGAAACAAGCTCAACAGCCGCTGGAGCACAGGCTCTACGTAACTGTTTTGCGTGACTGTTTCTTGCGTAGGTCTTCAAGCGCAATATCAGGCTTTCGTTCGCTTTGCGGTCGAGAGCAGCACAGCTCAGGCTATTGCGCTCGATTGGACCTGCGTTTTGGAACCTTTCACTCGGCGGGCTCTCGTTTCGAGAACTCAGGCCCCCACCCGTTATTACGGGGGCGGCAACCCTGGACCGATGTTGTGAGCGGAACGTAGTCGCTCCCGGGCAATATTCCAAGCGGTTTTTTTGCGTTCCAATAGGGCCTTATCGGGGCATTTTGCCGCCCGCGACCGCCCTCGGAATGCCCGCCAGATCGGCTTTGGGGGTGCCTGCCGGGATCAGCCCCGCCGCCGCCATCAAGGCCTGGATTTGCCCGCTTTGGCCCTCCCCGGCCTCCACGACCAGGGCCGCGCCCGGCGCCAGGAGCGGCGCGGCCTGCGGGATCAGCGCGCGGTAGGCATCCAGCCCGTCGGCGCCGCCATCGAGCGCCGCCAGCGGGTCGTATTCCCGGACATCGATGGCAAGACCGGCGATATCCACCGAGCGGATATAGGGCGGGTTCGACACGATCAGGTCGAACGACCCGGTCAATCCGGACGCGTAATCGCAGGCGATGAACGTCGTCCGTTCAGATAGCCCTGCCGACGCGGCATTCGCATCGGCGGTCTGCAGGGCGGCTGACGAAATGTCGGTGCCGAACCCATGCGCGTTCGGCAGCTCCGACAACAACGCCAGCAAGATCGCCCCGGAGCCGGTGCCGAGGTCGGCGATCCGCAATTTGCGGCTGAGCGAACCGCCGGCACGCAATAATTGCAGCGCCAGCTCGACCACCGTCTCGGTGTCGGGCCGCGGCACCAGCGTTGCTGCCGAAAGTTTTAGCGGCAGCCCCCAAAATTCCTTGTGGCCGACAATACGCGCGACCGGTTCGCCTTGCAGGCGGCGATGCGCGAAATCTTCCAGCCGCAGCGATTCGTCGGTCGTAACTTGCCGATGCGCGGCCGTGATCAGGCCGGTCAGATCAAGGCCAAGCACTTCCCCGACGAGCAGCCGCGCATCAAGGTCCGCGGATTCGATCGCATTGGATTTGAAGCGTGCAGTGAGCGCACGCCGCGCGGTCTCGACGGTTTGTCCGGCGAAAGATTCGGTCATGCGGTATCCTCGCGCAAAACCATCCACACGTCGTCCCTGCGAACGCAGGGACCCATACGCCGCGGCCTCTCGATGTGGGCGGTGGACGTAGACATCTCGCGCAACAACGAACGCCTGTGGTTATGGGTCCCTGCGTTCGCAGGGACGACACGGAGATTGTTGGGACGCCGCGGCCATAACCGGGACGACGAAGCGCTCACGCCGCGGCGCCCTGGGCGGCGAGTTGCGCGGCCTGATGCTCGGTCGTCAGCGCGTCGATCAGTTCGCCCAGCGCTTCGCCCGCGATCACCTGCGGCAATTTATAGAGCGTCAGGTTGATGCGGTGATCGGTGACGCGGCCTTGCGGAAAATTATAGGTGCGGATGCGCTCGGAGCGGTCACCCGAGCCGACCTTTTCGCGGCGGTCGGCCGCGCGGGTCGCATTGATGCGCTGCTGTTCAGCGTCATAGATGCGCGAGCGCAGGATGTTCATCGCCGAGGCGCGGTTCTTATGCTGCGAGCGGCTGTCCTGCATCATGACCACGATGCCGGTCGGGATGTGGGTGATGCGGATCGCCGACTCGGTCTTGTTGACGTGCTGGCCACCGGCGCCCTGTGCGCGCATGGTCTCTATCCGCAAGTCCTCGTTCTTGATGTCGACATCGACATCCTCGACCTCGGGCAAGACCGCAACGGTTGCCGCCGAGGTGTGAATGCGGCCCTGCGTTTCGGTGTCGGGCACGCGTTGCACGCGGTGCGCGCCGGATTCAAATTTCAGTTTGGCGAACGCGCCGCGGCCCTGCACTTCGGCGATGATTTCCTTGTAGCCGCCCATGGTGCCCTCGCTGGCGGAGATCACCTCGACCTTCCAGCCCTGCAGCGCGGCAAAGCGCTCATACATCCGGAACAGGTCGCCGGCGAACAGTGACGCCTCGTCGCCGCCGGTGCCGGCGCGGATTTCCAGCATCACGTTGCGGTCGTCCATCGCGTCTTTCGGCAGCAGCGCGACGCGGATCTTCTGCTCGAGTTCGCCAACGCGCGCCTGCAGCGTTTCGAGCTCGGCTTCCGCCATGCCGCGCATATCAGGATCGGCGGCGGAATCCGCCAGCAACGTTTCGGTGTCGGTTATCTCGGCGCGTGCCGCGCGATAGGCCTTGACGGCATCGATCAGCGGATTGAGCTCGGCGAGTTCGCGCGTGATCTGGACGTATTTCTCCGAGCTCAATTGGCCGAGCAGCTCCGCCTCGAGCGAAGCGTGATGGGCGAGCAGGATATCGAGTTTGGCTTCGGGTAACATGTCGGAGTTCTCAATGGCGAAAAGGGAAGGGGCGTTGCGGGGGCAGAGCCTCGCTACAACGACAACCCTTCGGCTTCCGCGAATTCCGTCAGCTTCTGTCGGATCGAGACGCTGCCGGCCGGCGCATCAAGCAGCGGCATCATGACGGCCTCGGCCTTTTTGGCATCGAGATCGAGGATCAGCGCTTTTACCGGGCCATGCGCGGTCGCCGACAGCGACAGCGAGCGGTAACCAAGCGCGATCAGCGCCAGCGCGCCGAGCGGTTTCGACGCCATCTCGCCGCACAGCGAGGCGCTTTTCTTTGCCGCGTCGGCCTTGCGCACGATGTCGCGCAAGGCCCGCAAGATCGGCGCCGACATGGTGTCGAAGCGCTCGGAGACCTTGGCATTGCCGCGGTCGACCGCGAACATGAACTGGAACAGGTCGTTTGATCCGATCGAGATGAAATCGACCTTCTTCAGCAGTTCGTCCATCTGGTAAAGCAGCGCCGGCACTTCGACCATGGTGCCGACGTCGATGCGTTCGGGCAGCGCGTGGCCGTGCTGACGCAGATAGGTCAGCTCGCGCTCGACGATGGCCTTGGCCTGATCGAACTCGGCGACTTCCGAAATCATCGGGAACATGATCTTCAGCGCGCGGCCGCCGCCGGCGCGCAATAGCGCACGGATCTGGCCGCGCAACAGGCCGGGCCGGTCCAGCCCGAGCCGGATCGCGCGCCAGCCGAGCGCGGGATTTTCCTCGATCACGGTCTCCATATAGGGCAGCGCCTTGTCGCCGCCGATATCAAGCGTGCGGAACGTGACCGGTTTCGATCCGGCGGCGTCCAGCACGGTGCGATACAGCGCGAGCTGGTCGGAGGTGCGCGGCAGGCTCTGGCCGACCATGAATTGCAGCTCGGTGCGGAACAGGCCGATGCCCGCGCTGCCGGTGTCGTCGATATGCGGCAGGTCGATGACGAGGCCGGCATTGATCATCAGCTCGATCTTCTGGCCGTCCCTGGTCACGCAGGGCTTGTCGCGCAGCGCCGAATACTGCGCCTGCCGCCGCGCGCGGAATCTTACCCGCTCGGCATAGGCCGATTCGATCTCGGCCGAAGGGCGCACATAGATCGAGCCCGAGGTGCCATCGACGATGATGGCGTCGCCGGGATCGGCGAGCCCCGGCGCGTTGGGGATTTCGCCGACCGCGGGAATGCCGAGCGCGCGCGCCACGATCGAGACGTGGGAGTTGGCGGTGCCTTCCTCCAGCACCAGGCCGCGGAGGCGCTTGCGGTCATAGTCGAGCAGGGCGGCCGGGCCCATCGCGCGCGCGATCAGGATCGCATTGTCGGGCAGCTGTTCGCGTGACGGCGCGTGGTCCTGACCGACCAATTGCCGCATCAGGCGGTGGCCGAGGTCTTCGAGGTCGTGGAGGCGATCGCGCAAATAGGGATCGGTCGAACGCAGCATGCGCGCGCGGGTGTCGGACTGCACGCGCTCGACGGCGGCTTCCGCGGTGAGGCCGGTGGCGACCGCCTCGTGCAGCTTGTGCGACCAGCCATGGTCGTTGGCGAACATGCGGTAGGCTTCCAGCACCTCGCGGTGCTCGCCGCCCTCGGCGACGTCGCCGCGCTCCAGCATGCGGTCGAGATCGGCGCGCAGCTTGGTCAGCGCCGCGTCCAGCTTCTTGATTTCCTTCGGCAGGTCTTCGGCAATGTAATTGGTGATGACGACGCGCGGCTCGTGCAGCACGACGTGGCCGAGCGCGATGCCGTCGGACAGGATCGCGCCGGCCTTGTGCAGGGAATGCCGCGCCGCGGGTTCCGCGCCGGGCTGCGCCAGCGCCGCCAGCTCGCCGGAGGCGATCATCTCGGCGAGCACCATCGCGGTGGTCTGCAGCGCCTCGACCTCTTCCTCGACGTAAGTGCGCTTGGCGCGATTCTGCACCACCAGCACGCCGAGCGTGTTGCCGGCGCGCAGGATCGGCACGCCGAGGAACGAATGATAGATTTCTTCGCCGGTTTCCGGGCGGAACGAGAACGCCGGGTGGGTTTGCGCGTCGGACAGGTTGAGCGGGGTGGCCTCGCTGGAGACAAGGCCGACCAGGCCCTCATGCGCGCTCAGAACCGTTCTATGGACGGCGTCGCGGTTCAGACCCTCGGTGGCGTAGAGTTCGAGCGTGTTATCGACGCGCAGCACGTAGGTCGAGCACACCTCGGCCACCATGTTGGCCGCGATCAGGACCACGATCTTGTCCAGCCGCTCCTGGGCGGAGACCTGCTCCGCCATGGTTTCGCGGAGCCGTCTCAACAAGACGCGGGGGCCTCCCGACGTGCTCCGCATCTGCCAAAATCCTCCCCCGCGAGGCCAGCAACCCGGATGGCCGGGTGCTGGCGTGAAACTCAACAATAGCAACAATTTTATTCATTCGGCGCCGCCGCAAGCTGCCACCAAAACCATCGTTCCCGGCCGAATCGGGATCGCCAAACTGTGGCACAGTTTGCGGCAGACCACCTGTCAGGCCGTATAGCCAATCGAGGCTTGCTTTGCCAAGCAAAACGCCTGCCAGTAGCAATAACGTCTGTGTCAGGCCAATGCTGCGGGCGCTAAGAGAAAATCTAACTCTCGGTACCGGCTGCCTGGGCTGCTCGTTCCGCGCTCGGCTACGGCAAGCGCCCTCCGTCGTCATTCAGGGGCGCGCCGATTGGCGCGAGCCCGGAATCCATTGGGCTGCGGACTTTGCGGTGAAATGGATTCCGGGCTCGTGCTGCGCACGCCCCGGAATGACGGAGAATTACCTAACCCTGGTCGAGCCCATAGAGCGTGTGCAGCGTGCGCACCGCAAGCTCGGTATAGGCGGCGTCGATCAGCACCGAGAACTTGATCTCGGAGGTGGTGATGGCGCGGATATTGATGTTTCGCGCGGCAAGTGCGGTGAACGCCTGAGCGGCGACGCCGGCATGGCTGCGCATGCCGCTGCCGATCACCGACACCTTGGCGACGTCAGTGGCACTGTCCAGCCGCTTGTAGCCGATCTTGTCCTTGGCCGCGGCGATGGTGTCCCTGGCGCGGGTATAGTCGGAGGCCGGCACGGTGAAGGTCAGGTCGGTGGTCTTGCCGTCCTCGGAGACGTTCTGCACGATCATGTCGACATTGATGTTGGCGTCCGCGAGCGGTCCGAAGATCGCGGCGGCAACGCCCGGCTTGTCCTCGATCTGGCGCACGGAAATCTGGGCTTCGTCCTTGGAGAAGGCGATGCCGGTGACGACGTGGTTTTCCATGATTTCCTCCTCGCTGCAGATCAGCGTGCCCGGCGGCGTGGCGTGCGGGTCGATATCCTCGGGCTTGTCGAAGCTGGAACGGACGAAAACCGGCATACTATGCACCATGCCGAGTTCCACCGAGCGCACCTGCAGGACCTTGGCGCCCTGGGAGGCCAGTTCCAGCATGTCCTCGAAGGCGATCTTGTCGAGCCGCCGCGCCTTGGGAACCACGCGCGGGTCGGTGGTGTAGACGCCGTCGACGTCGGTGTAGATGTCGCAGCGGTCGGCATGAATGGCGGCCGCGATCGCCACCGCCGAAGTGTCCGAACCGCCGCGCCCCAGCGTGGTGATTCGGCCCGTCTGCGGATTGATGCCCTGGAAGCCGGCGATGACGGCGACTTCCTTGCGGTCCTTGAAACGGTTGATGATCTCGGTGCCGTCGATTTCGAGGATCCGCGCCGAGGCGTGTGCGTCCGAGGTCCGGATCGGGATTTGCCAGCCCTGCCAGGAGCGGGCCTGAATGCCGATCGCCTGCAACGCGATCGCCAGCAGTCCGGACGTGACCTGTTCGCCGGACGCTACCACCGCGTCATATTCGCGGGCGTCGTGCATCGGCGAGGCGTCGCGGCACCAGTCCACCAGCTCGTTGGTCTTGCCGGACATCGCCGACACCACCACGGCGACGTCGTGCCCCGCATCGACTTCGCGCTTGACGTGACGCGCGACGTTGCGGATTCGGTCGATATTGGCGACGGATGTACCGCCGAATTTCATCACGAGGCGGCCCATGACGACGCGTGCATTCCCTGTGAGGATAAGTATGGTGGCCCGCACGAAAATGGAGCGTCCGGGCCGAAAGCGGCGTATACATAGCGGCGCGTCCCGGGGCAAGCATCCGGGTGCATTTTCGGTCTAAAATGGCGCAAAATGCTGTGGTAGCGGGTTAATTCAGGTCGGGCGCATTTAGGTCAGGTGCAAGGTTAGGTGAATGGGGCGTTATATCGACGATATCCTGCAGCCCGGCGAGAAGGTGCTGTATTCCACCAATGCACACTGGATCTTCTTCCTGCCGGCGATCGTGCTCTGGGCCGCGGCACTGGCGCTCTTCGTGGGCTCGGGCATGATCCCGGCGGGGCCCATGGTTTTGGTCCTCTGGTCGCTGGCGGCGATCGTGGCCCTTGCCGCGTTGTACAAGACGGCGACCGCCTGGTTCCATCGCTGGACCACCGAAACCGACGTCACCAATTTCCGTGTCATCCACAAGACCGGCTTTGTTCAGCGGCAAACCTTTGAGATGAGCGTGGACAAGGTCGAGAGCGTTGACGTCAACCAGAGCATCCTCGGCCGCATCCTCAACTACGGCGACGTGACGGTGCTGGGGGTCGGCGAGGGTGGCAAGACCCTCGACACCATTTCTTCGCCGTTGGCATTTCGCAATGCCATCACGGCACGACCGGCCGGCGCGTAAATCATGGCCATGCAAACAAATCACGCCGGCGCATCGGGAAGCACGGTCGATCCGGCCGAAGTCGCGAAATTCTCGAAACTGTCGGACGAGTGGTGGGACCCCAAGGGCAAGA
The DNA here is from genome assembly GCF_018130165.1 of Bradyrhizobium sp. JYMT SZCCT0180. Lineage (GTDB taxonomy): Bacteria > Pseudomonadota > Alphaproteobacteria > Rhizobiales > Xanthobacteraceae > Bradyrhizobium. The sequence goes on from NZ_JAFCLZ010000016.1 coordinate 29,412, forward strand.
TGGCCCCGCTGCACAAGATCAATCCGCTGCGGCTGACCTATATCCGCGACGCCGCCTGCCGCAAGTTCGAGCGTAACGTCAAAAGCCTGAATTGCCTCGGCGGCCTGCGCATCCTCGATATCGGCTGCGGCGCCGGCCTCTTGTGCGAGCCGTTCACGCGGCTGGGCGCGCAGGTGATCGGGATCGATCCTTCCGCGACTAACATCGCCGCCGCCAAGCTGCACGCCGACAAGGGTCATCTGTCGATCGATTACCGCTGCACCACGGCCGAGGAGATGGACGTGCGCGAGCGCTTCGACATCGTGCTGGCGATGGAAGTGGTCGAGCACGTCACTGACGTCGGCGTCTTCCTCGACCGCTGCGCGGCGATGCTCAAGCCGGGCGGGATGATGGTGCTCTCGACACTGAACCGCAACTGGAAGAGCTTTGCGCTGGCGATCGTCGGCGCCGAATATGTGCTGCGCTGGCTGCCGCGCGGCACCCATGAGTGGAACAAGTTCGTCACCCCCGACGAACTCGCCCAGCATCTGGCCAACAACCGGCTCGCCATCACCGAACAGGCCGGCGTGGTCTACAACCCGCTCGCCGACAAATGGAGCATCTCGTCCGACATGGACGTGAACTACATGGTGGTCGCGGAGGAGATGTAGTCTGCTTTCTTACCTCGCCCCGCTTGCGGGGAGAGGTCGGATCGCACTTGCGATCCGGGTGAGGGGGTACAGGTCTAACGATACATCGCACTCGGGGTGAGAGCCCCTCACCCCAACCCTCTCCCCGTAAGAACGGGGCGAGGGAGCAAATCGCAATCCTGTCATGCGCCGTTTCGGTTGACCGCGTGCGCCGCGACCGGCACGGTGCGGCACCCTTCCGACGGTATCCCCATGTTCACGGTCGCCTCGCTCTGGATTCCCTTCACCCTCATTGCTGCGCTCGGCCAGGTCGCGCGCAATGCGATGCAGCGGTCGTTGACGGGGCCGCTCGGGACCTGGGGCGCGACCAATATCCGTTTCCTGTTCGGCTTCCCGTTTTCGATCGTCTTCTTTGCGGTCGTCGTGACCGTCACCGGCGACCATATCTCGTGGCCGACGGCGGCGTTCTGGCCCTGGCTGCTGCTCGGCGCGCTGAGCCAGATCGTCGGCACCGGCATGATGCTGCTCGCGATGAACGACCGCTCGTTCGTGGTGACCACGGCGTACCTGAAAACCGAGGCGATCCAGACCGCGATCTTCGGCTTCATCTTTCTGGCCGATCATCTGACGGTGCTGAAGGTGGTCGCGATCCTGATTGCGACCGCCGGTGTCGTCATCGCGGCGCTGCGGCCGGCTGGGGGCAAGGGTTTTGCGGATCTGAAGCCGACGCTGCTCGGCCTTGGCGCCGCGGCGGCGTTCGCGCTGTCGGCGGTCGGCTTTCGCGGTGCCGTCATTGCGGTGCCCGGCGTTTCCTTCGTGACGGCGGCGTCCTACACGCTGGTGTTCGGCCTGTTCGTGCAGACGCTGGTGCTGTCGGTCTATCTGCTGTTCCGCGCGCCCGACGTGCTCCGGAAAATCCTGGGCTTATGGAGGCCCTCGATGCTGGCGGGCTTCATGGGCGCGTTTGCCTCGCAGTTCTGGTTCCTGGCGTTCGCGCTGACGGCGGCCGCCAATGTCCGCACGCTGGCGCTGGTCGAGGTGCTGTTCGCTCAGGCCGTGGCGTATTATTCGTTCAAGCAGCCGCTGTCGGCGCGGGAATTGGCCGGGATCGTATTGATCGTGGCGGGTGTGGCGCTGCTGGTGGCGGCGTAATTCCAGCTTCGTAGGGTGGGCAAAGGCGCGCTTGCGCCGTGCCCACCATCCTCGTCGCGCAAGAAGCGGTGGGCACGCTTCGCTTTGCCCACCCTACGGAATCTAATTCCTATCGTCCGGCAGCACCGGCAGCGGCGAGACCTCGACGCCCTCGTCGATCAGGGCGCGGGCTTCGTCGGGCGACGCCTCGCCATAGATCGGGCGGTGCTCGATATCGCCGTAATGCATCTTGCGCGCTTCGTTGGGAAAGCGCTCGCCGACATTGTCGGCGTTCTTGGTGATGTGGTCGCGCAGTTCCTTGATCTTGGCGCGCAGCTCGAGCTCCTGCGCCATCAACAGCGGCGTGGCCTCGGTTGGCGTCCCTTCCGTGCTCGCGATTTCCGCAGCGGGCACCCGACGCGAATCTTCACGGCCCTTCTTGCTGACGACCTGCGGAGCCATGATGGCGCGCTCGACCTTGACCGAGCCGCAGGACGGGCAGCTCACCAGCCTGCGCTTCTCCTGGCTCTCATAGGCCGTTGAGCTTTGAAACCAGCTTTCGAAAGCATGGCCCCGCTCGCAGCGCAGGTTGTAGCGGATCATGCCGAGCCCCGGACCAGGTGCAGATGTTCCGGGCCGGCCTTGGGATCGGCGATGCCGAAGCGCCGCCCGTGCTGCAGCGACGGCACGGTTTTTCGCGCGGTCTCGACCTTGGACGGATCGATCTCGGCGAGGAACACGCCGGGCTCGACGCCGCCCTCGGCGAGGATCTCGCCCCAGGGCGCGACGATCAGCGAATGCCCATAGGTCTCGCGCTTGTTCTCATGCATGCCGCATTGCGCGGCGGCGAACACGAAGCAGCCGGTTTCGATGGCGCGGGCGCGCAGCAGGATATGCCAATGCGCCTCGCCGGTCTTTCTGGTGAAGGCCGACGGCACGGTGAGGAACGACGCGCCGCTTTCGGCGAGTGCACGGTAGAGCGCCGGAAAGCGCACGTCGTAGCAGATCGTGAGCCCGATCCGGCCCCACGGCAGGTCCGAGATCACGGCGGTTTCGCCCGGCTGGTAGTTGGCGGACTCGCGATAGCTCTCGCCGCCGGGCAGGTCGATGTCGAACATATGGATCTTGTCGTAGCTGGCGAGCAGATTGCCGTCGGGCCCGATCAGGAACGAACGGTTGACCGCGCGCTCCGGCGAGAAGCGCAGCGCCAATGAGCCGACATGCAGATGGATCTTCAGCTCCGCCGCCAGCGCGCGATACGCCTTCAGCGTCTTGTCGTCCTCTTCGCTCGCCAGATGCTCGAACAGCGCCTTGCGGTTCAGCTGCATCATGTTGCTCACCTCGGGGGTTTGCACATAATCAGCGCCCTGCGCCACCGCTTCGCGGATCAGCTTCATGCCCTGCTCGAGGCTCGGCTCCGGCAGCAGGGAGGTGCGCATCTGCACCATCGCGGCGGTGAAGGTCGTGGCAGCGCTCATGACGAGGCCTTTTCTCCCGCCAGCAACGCATCGAGCCTGCCCGCGCGGTCCAGCGCGTAAAGCTCGTCGCAGCCACCGACATGGGTTGCGCCGATGAAGATCTGCGGAAACGTCGAGCCGGCGCCGGCCCGATCGTACATCTGTTCGCGATAGGAAGGGTCGTTGGATACGCTGAGTTCGGTAAACGCGGCATTCTTGCGCGTCAGCAGCGATTTGGCCGCGGTGCAGTAACCGCAGCCCGGGCGGGTGTAGATTTCAACGGCAGCGGTCATGGAGCGCTCTGGTTCGCAAGTTCCGGGAATGGCAAGTCTTTGAATTATATGGGAGCCCGGTGGGTGTCCACAACCCGCGCGAATACCAGCACGTCGACCTGCGCGGCCTTGGCGCGCAATAAGGCACGGGCGCAGGCGTCGGTGGTGGCGCCTGATGTCAGGACGTCGTCGATCAGGACCACGCGGCGGCCCTGGATGTCGGTGCTGCGGTCAGGGGCTACCTTGAACGCGCCCTGCACATTGCGGGCGCGCTGCGGGCGCGACAGCCCGATCTGCTGTTCGGTCGCCCGAACCCGCCGGAGCGCCTCGGAGGCCAGTTTCACCCCGGTTTGGCGCGAAATCACCCGCGCCAGCGCGCCGGACTGGTTGTAACGGCGGCTCCAGCCGCGTCGCCAATGCAGGGGAACCGGGACCAGCACGTCGGCTTCACCGAGCAATTCCTGGCCGGCGCGGGCCATCCAGCGGCCCATCGCGGGCGCCAGATCGGTGCGGTCCTGGTACTTCAGCGAATGAACCAGCGTGCGCGCGACATCGTCGTAGCGCACGGCGGCGCGGGCGCGCTGGTAGGCCGGTGGATTGGCGATCGCCTCCATCGACAGCAGATCGGGCCCGGGGTCGTAGACAAAGGGAATGCCGAGCCGCGGGCAGTAGGGCGGTTCGATGAACGACAATTTGGCCCAGCATTGCGCGCAGACGCCCTCGCCATCGACCGGCTCGCGGCAGGAAACGCACAGCGTCGGCAGCGCGATGTCGAGCGCCAGCCGCGGAATATGCGCGAACACGCCGCGCGCCGCGTTCAGCACGCCGCGCCAATGGGTGGAAATGGAGCGTGGTGGTGATGCCTCGGCGTCCATGGGGCGAGGCTAGCGCCAAGGCAGTACCATCGACAAGGCCTCCAGTCGTGATCGGCGACCTTGCGGACGATCGAGTCTCGTAACGTTCGGAAGCGGTAGCCCAGTGACGAGCCGCCGCTCCCGATACGCCGCTCGAGTCTCAGGTGATGTGATAGTGACTGAACTGATCGGTGGATGTCAGCCCGGCCATCGTGACACCGATGTCGGCACGCGTATCGCCGTCGGTATCGGCAAACACGTAGCCGTTCTGGCCATCCGTGATGAAAACATAGTCCACCGACTTCAACATGTAATTGGCCATGTTGAGCGCAGCGTCGAACCCGCGGCCCGATATGTAGGTTTCGTCGTAATTCGACGCGGTCGCATCGCCAGGCAACTCGAGATGAGCATGCGCGCGGTCGAAATGCGCGACGATGTCTTGCGCCCCGTCGACGGGATTGCTGTCGCCCCTGTTGATCACGAGCGTGTCCCAGCCACTGACGATGACCGTGTCCTGGCCCGCGCCGCCCCATACGGTATTGGTGCCGTAGTAGCCCGGCGTGGTGCCGTATCCGTAGTCCGTGATGATGTAGTCGTCGCCACGACCGCCAATGATCGTGTCATCGCCTCCACCGCCAATGATCGTATCGCGCGCCCAGCCGCCCCAGATGGTGTCGTTGCCATCCTGAAGGTTGCCCTCCGACGCCTGCTGGTGATCGCCGTAGATCGTCACGGGGTCTACCGAGTGGTAATAGCTGATGGTGTCGTTGCCGTTTCCACCCCTGACGGTGTCGTTGCCCCAGAACTCGAAGACGTTCGGCCGTGCACCACTTTCCGCGTAGATCTGGTCGTCGCCATTGCCGCCACTTATGTAGTCGACACCCATGCCGCCGTAGATGCGGTCGTTGCCACCGAAGCCGAAGATGCTGTCACCCTCGTCGGTCCCCAGGAGTTGCGAGCCGAAATATCTGTTAAAGCGTTCCAGTCCCAAAACTGCCATTGCCATTCTCCTTGAAATGAAGCTGCAAACTCCCTTGCAAGGAAGCCCAGCGGTCACCTTCACGTGAAGGCACGCTCCTTATGTGACCGGGATCAAGCGTGAGATGTGATCTGCACCACAGAAGACGGCGTTGGGGATGCGACAAGGGAGCGTGGTGGTGATGTCTCGGCGCCGGCACCGGATTGCCAGAGGCGCGCCAATCAGCGTACCAACCGCCATGGCTCAAAACCCGACCACCGCACCCATCCTGTTCGACCGCGCGCTGTTGCGCGCGCGGCAGGGTCGTGCGCGCCGTGCTGGGCCGGCGACCTTCCTGCTCGATCGCGTCACCGAAGACCTCGAAGAGCGTTTGCAGGCGGTGACGCGGGAGTTTTCCGACGCCGCCGAAATCTGGACGCCGGGCGAATTGCTGCGCAAACCGGTCGCCGATCGTTTCAAATCCATCACCCGGGTCGAACCGGATGAAATGGAAACGTTGAGGCTCGCGCCGGAATCGCTCGATCTTGCGGTCTCTGCGCTGGCTCTTCAATTCGTCAACGATTTGCCCGGCGTGCTGGCGCAGATCAGGCGCGCGCTGCGGCCGGATGGATTGCTGCTGGCGGCGATGATCGGCGGCGATACGCTGACCGAACTCCGGCAATCCTTTGCGGCGGCGGAGGCCGAATGCGAGGGCGGGGTGTCGCCGCGCGTCGCACCCTTTGCCGATCTGCGCGATGTCGGCGCGCTGTTGCAGCGCGCGGGTTTCGCGCTGCCGGTCACCGACGTCGATCGCCTCATCGTGCGCTACGACAGCGCGTTGGCGCTGATGGCCGATCTGAGAAGGATGGGTGCGACCAATATTCTGGTCGAGCGCCGGCGGGTACCGACCCGCCGCGCCACGCTGCTGCGGATGGCAGAGATTTACGGCGAGCGCTTTGCCGATGCGGACGGCCGCATCCGCGCCACCTGCGACGTGATCTGGCTGTCCGGCTGGGCGCCGCATGAAAGCCAGCCCAAACCGTTGCGGCCGGGTTCGGCGAAAGCCAGCCTGGAAGCGGCGGTGAAGCGGGCGCCGAAGTAGGCCGTGCTTTGTCCCGCGTCCGCTGCCCCGCGGTAGCTCGAGCGGCGTTAGCCCGGCTTTCAGAGCCGTCGTCACGCCGCGCGGGGCCTGAACTATGCCGCCTTCAAACTCTCGAGCGCGGCCTGCGGCGTGTTGCGAAAGCTGATGGCGAGGCGGTTGTAGGCGTTCATCATGCCAATCGCGATCGTGAGGTCGACGAGCTCTCGCTCCTCGAACACGGCGCGGGCGGCCTGATAGGCCTGATCCGGCACCCCGGTATCGGCGACACGGGTCACGGTCTCGGCCCATGCCAGCGCGGCGCGTTCGCGCTCATCGAACAAATTGCCGGCTTCCGCCCAGGCCTGCAGCAGCGCGAGCTTCTCGATCTTCTGCCCCTTCTTGAGCAGGTCGCGGGTGTGCATGTCGAGGCAATAGGCGCAGTTGTTGATCTGGGAAATCCGCAAGTAGACCAGGTCGACCAGCACGGGTGAAAGGCCGCTCTGCATGACGTAGCCGTAGACGCCGCCCAGCGCTTTCACGCCTGCCGGTGCAACATGGTTGTAGTCCAATCGTTTGCTCATGTTCTTGCTCCATCTTGTCTGGAAAGGTTGCTCATTTGCGAATGACGGTTTTCAGCGAGTCGACGAACACCCAGAACGAGGCGGCGAACAGGCCGACATCTTTCAGGAGGAACTGGCCGGGCGCGACCGAGATCGCGGGGAAGCCGAGCTCCGGCACGACGACGCCGGGCGTCGAGATCATGAAGCTGAGGGTCGTGACGAAGAGTCCGGCCGAGAGAACGCCGCCGGCCGCGGAAAAGATCGGGCTCGCCAGTCTGAGGGCGATCAAGAGTCCGATGCTGAGTTCGACAAAACCGAGGAAGGTGGAGAAGCCGCGGACCGAAAGCAGGGCATAGAACCAGCCGACGAGCGGGCTGTTCTCCACCAGCGGCACCAGCCCGTTGGCCTCGTATTGCGTAAACTTCATCCCGCCGAACCAGGCGTAGATGACCGCGAGCGAGACGTAGAGGCCGGCGCGGCTGACCGGTTCGGCGTAGGTGAGCAGGTCTTCGGCATGATCGCGCCAGCTGGAGACAGCGCGTGGTGCCGTGAGCTGAGTTGCAATGTATGACATGGTGAACTCCGTTTTCAGGGTTGTGGTTTCAATTCGATGTTCGGCTGAACTTGTTGCGCGTCGCCTAGGCGCTGACGCGCTCGTGGTTGCGCAAATTGTAGCGGGGGGCCGGGATGGCGCTCGAAATCTTGTCCGACATCGCGCGGCGCGCCGCCTCATAACGATCCCATTCCGCCTGGTTGGGCAGCGACGGGATGGTCACGGTCTCGCCAAGGTCGAGGCCCGCGAGAGCAGCGTCGACCAGGTCGTTGGCCGACATCACGATCTGCTGCGGCAAATGATGAACCGGCATGCCGGCGACATCCCAGAATTCGGTGGCCGTGGCGCCCGGCAGAACCGCCTGCACGCGGACGCCCTTGTCGGCGAGCTCGTGAACCAGCGAGTGGTTGAACGCGAGCACGAATGCTTTCGTGCCGCCATAGACACCGTTCAGCACCTCCGGCGCGATCGCGACGATCGATGAAATGTTGATGATCGTGCCGTTGCCGCGGGCAACAAATCCCGGCGCCGCCGCATAGGTCAGGCGCGTCAGCGCGGTGACGTTCAGGCTGATCATGTCGTCCATCTTGTCGACGTCGGAGGAAACCAGCGGACCGGTGGCGCCGACGCCCGCATTATTGACCAGCATGGAGATGCCGGCGTTGGTCCGCAGGATGTCCCCGACGCGCTCAAGATCCGCAGCGACGGTGAGATCGGCTTCGACCGTCTCGACCTTGCGGCCGGTGTCGCCCGCGATCCGGCGCGCAAGGGCGGCGAGCCGATCCTTGTTGCGGGCCACCAGAATGAGGTCATGGCCGCGCTTCGCCAGCCGGTCGGCGTAGATTGCGCCGATGCCGGTTGATGCGCCGGTGATGAGGGCGATGCCTTTGGTTTGGATCGAGGTCATGTCGGTCTCCTGGAATTCGGGGTTGGGGGCAGTCCGTTGCTGTGTGTTCGTAACTAGACCCTTCCGAAAATGATGGGTATCTGGTAAATTCGAGAAAGACCCTTCCAAAAAATGGAAACATCCAATGGACCGCTTCGAAGCCATGTCGCTGGTGCTGGCGGTTGCCGAGGCCGGCAGTTTGTCGGCTGCGGCGCGCCGGCAGAAAACGCCGCTCGCAACGGTCAGCCGGAAAGTGTCCGAGCTCGAAGCGCACCTGCAGACCAAGCTGTTCAACCGCTCGAGCCGTGCGCTCGTGCCGACGGATGCGGGCCGCTCCTACATCGCCGCAGCGAAACGGATTCTCGCCGACGTGGCGGAAGCCGAACGCACGGCGTCCGGCGAATACACGACGCCGCGCGGAGACCTGATTGTGTCGTCGCCCTTTGCCTTTGGCCGGCTACATTTGGTGCCGGTGATGGCGGAGTTCGTGGCTGTCTTTCCGGAGGTGGACATTCAACTCGATTTGCAGGACCGGCCGGTCAATCTTGTTGAAGACCATGTCGACGTCGCGCTTCGGATCGGGACCCTCACCGACAGCAGCCTGATTGCGATCCGGATTGGAGAAATCCGCCGCGTGTTGTGCGCCAGTCCAGCGTATCTGAAATCGCGGGGGACGCCCAAATCCCCTGAAGACCTCTCCACACACGACTGCGTCAGCTTCCTGCCGTTCCACTCGTCAACCACATGGACGTTCAAACGGGACCAGACCGAATATGTGGTGCCGGTGCGGTCGCGTCTCGTCTTGAACAACCTTGAAGCGACCTGCGATGCCGCGCGCGCGGGTATGGGGATCGCCGCGGCATTCTCCTACCAACTTGCCGAATCGATCAAATCCGGAGAGCTCGTGCTGCTGCTGCAGGATTTTGAGCCGCCGCCGCTGCCTGTCAGCCTTGTGTACCCGCCCAACCGTTTCATGCCGGTCAAATTGCGGGCCTTCCTGGACTTCGCGCTGCCGCGCCTCAGAGCGCGCATTGGCGATCTGCCGAAACGTGCCGCACCGCGAGGGCGAGTTGGTTCTAATTGAGGAGCGGTTCAATCTTCGCTGCAGCGACCGCTTGGCCAATCCCGACGGCCGCATCCAGGCCGCCTTCAACGTGATCGGGCTGTCCGGCTGGGCGCCGCATGAAATCCAGACCGCTAGGCTCGGCGGAAGTCTCGAGGCAGCGGCAAAGCGGACGTCGAAACAGGTCTCTCGTACGAACAGCTTCTCCGCGCCATCAGGACATTGCCTGCAGCAGGGCTGCGATCTTGATGGTCGCAAAGTTGGAGTAGGTGTCGGATATGGCGTAGGGCAAAATGATCTGGTCATTGTGGCGCATCGCGCCGCAGGTATAGACCACGTTGGGAACATAGCCTTCGCGTTCTGACTGTTCGGGATGCAGCAACGGCTCGACCGAACGCGCCAGCACCTTGGACGGGTCTTTCTTGTCGAGCAGCGCCGCGCCGATCGAATATTTCCGGACCGGACCGACGCCGTGGGTGAGCAGCAGCCAGCCTTCATCCAGCTCGATCGGCGATCCGCAGTTTCCGATCTGCACGAACTCCCAGGGGAATTGTGGTTTCAGGATCGCCTGACCGCCGTCCCACTGATGCAGGTCATCCGAATAGATCAGATAGAGGTTCTCATTATCCTGACGCGCGATCATGGCGTACTTGCCGTCGATCTTGCGCGGGAATAGCGCCATGCCCTTGTTGTGGGCCGCGGTCCCCTGCAGCGGCGACATTCGAAATGACAGGAAGTCGCTGGTCTCGATCAACTCCGATCGTATCGCTCTGCCGGTATAGGCGGTGAAGGTAGCGTAGTAAGTCTTGTGGTCACCATCGCTGAATTCGACGAAACGCGCGTCTTCGATGCCCTGGGATTGGGATGCGGTAACCGGAAATATCACGCGTTCGCTGATATCCTGTTCCTCCTTGAAGGTGATCTCAACCTCTTCGCCTGATGGTCCGGATACGCGACGTCCGACCCGGGGACTGGAGGCCAGCCGCGCGGTCGGATCGACGGCCAGGCTGCCGTCGGCGGCGATGGTGCCGGTGCGAAATGTCAGTGAAGACACGTGGCCTTCGCCAACGGCCCGGAGGCTGAGCACGAAGCGGAGACCGCCGTTCGGCGCGCCTGACTGATCGGGGTGCGGGACGATGCTGGGATTGAACAGCGCCGAGGCTTCGAAGGAATATTCGTTCAGAAAATAAGCGCCGATCAATTGGCGCTGGACCTTGGAAAACGCGCCGTGAGCCGCCAGCGCCTGTTCCATGACGTCGGCACGGGCCTCGAACGTCTCCAGCAGGTTGCGATGCCGGCCCTGAAAGTTTTCCAGCACGTCGGCCAACAGATGAGCTGCGACCTTCGGGTCGAGTGCGAGAACGCGCTCGACGATATGGTTGGCGCGGGTCTTGTCGGTCGGGTTGAGGTCGCGTGGTTCAGTCGCGGGCTTGAACGGGCGTACGATCACGCGCGCGGGGTCAGGGCGCAGATAGAGCGCCTGCCGATTCATGAAGGAGGCTTGCGACAAGGTGTCCTCGGTTCGCTGGAGAGAAAAATGTACTCAGGCGCCGATGGCGCGAAGCGCCACGGGCGGTGTCACGCTGACGTTGACGCGCGCAAGCTGACGAATATCGGCAAGACCGAGCAGATAGGACACGACCGACTCGCCGCCGCGGTTTTCGTTGGCGCGGTCGGGATGCAGTCCATCCCGGCAACTGCCGGTCTCGGGATCGACCAGTGCGATCGACAAATCGTTGCGGCCGAGAAACCAGGCGAAAACGTTGCTTGCGGTCGTCTTCCATTCGGCGTCGCCCTCCGCGCGCCAGGCGGTCAGGCAGGCCGCGATCGTCGCCGCTGCCTCTACCGGCTGCTGGTCGAACGCGCGCGGCGGTTGGCGCAGTTCGCCAAAGCCGGTCGTGCCGACGGGACGGAAATGTCCCGTTGAAGCCGTTTGTTGTGTCATCAGCCAACGGAGCGATCGCAATCCGGCAGCGAGATAAATCGGGCTTTGCGTGGCCATGCCTGTCAGCATCAAGGCTTGCGGCAGGCGCGCGTTGTCATACGCCAGGCCTTCCTCGAACCACGTCCACTCCGGCGTCTCGACCGACGCGAGCCCCGCCATCAACCTGTCGGCGAGAAAATGTCGGATTTCCCGGGCGCGCGCATCATCGCGAACAACGGCGCAATAGCCGTCCAGACCCAGCAGGGTGAAAGCCAATGCGCGGGGTGAACTGAAAGCCTCGACGGCCGGCAATGCCTCGGCAAACAAGGCGGCCGCCCATCGGCGTCGCGACGGGCTTGCGTCCCTGCGCGCGCACTCACCCAGCGCCCATAATGTTCGCCCATGACTGTCTTCGGAGCCGCGATCTTCGAGCCAGGTTCGATTGAAGCCCATGAAATTGCGAAAGCGTCTGGTGTCCGGATTCCACGCATGCTGCACGAAGGCGGCAAACCGGGCCGTCAAAACTTCGGACAAGCGCGTTTCGCCCGGATTGTTAAGCGCGCACGCCAGCAACAAGGCGCGGGCATTGTCATCCACGCAATAGCCGTGGGCGCGATCGGGCACCGAATGCACCGCATGCTGGAACAGGCCGGTATCGTCGCACATGGAAAGAAAATGATCCAATTGCATGTCCGACGCCGCAGGGCTGTGCGCGATCGCGACCGGACCGGTACGCGCCACCACCTTGAGCCAGTCACCATGGCGCGCGTGTTCGAAGGTGGCCATGTAACGTTCGGCCGTACGTTCCCATGTCATCGATCGGCTGATGGTGTAGGCACGCTCGCGCATTGCCTGCCGACGCGGGGCATTGGTGAGCAATTGCGCAATTTCCTTGCCGATCGCGACCGCGTTGCCGAAGGGAACGATGACGCCACGGCCGTCATCCAGCAGCTCCAGCGCGTGCCAATACGGCGTCGACACCACCGGCTTGCCCAATCCGAAGCTGTAGGCCAGCGTCCCCGACGTCATCTGCGCTTCGTTGAGATAGGGCGTGACGTAGACGTCGCACATCGAAATGAACTCTAACAATGTTGCCTGATCGACGAACTGGTCGAGGAAGACGACATGGTTCTCGACGCCAAGTTCGCGCACGCGCGTCATCAGGCTGTCGCGATAGGCTTCACCCTGGTCGCGCACCAGATTTGGATGCGTCGCGCCGAGCACGACATAGACTGCGTCCGCGCGACGTTCCAGGATCAAGGGCATGGCGTCGATCATGACCTCGATGCCCTTGCTGGGGGAGAGCAGGCCGAACGTCAGAATGACGGAGCGGTCGCTGAATCCGAGTTTGGCCTTTGCCGCGTCGGGCTCGACAAACGGAAAGTCGGGAATGCCGTGCGCGATCACCTCGATCTTGTTGTCCGGTACGCGATAAACGCTGCGCAGCATCTCGCGGCCCTTGTTGGCCATCACAATAATCTTCGAAGAAGCATCGACGATGCGCTCCATGACCGCACGCTGGGCGGCGGTCGGCTTGGCCAGCACCGTGTGCAGCGTGGTGATGACAGGCATGCTGAGGCGTGAAAGCAGTTCGAGGATGTGCCCGCCGGCTTCGCCACCGAAGATTCCGAATTCGTGTTGCAGGCAGACGACGTCGAACCGGCCGGCATTCAGGAACGCCGCGGCACGCACATAGTCTTCAATGGTGTCATCCTTGATCTGCAAGGCAACCGAAGCGGGATAGTCGTAGGCCTGTCCGTGGTCGTTCATTGCGACAATGCTGACCTCCAGATCCGGCCGTGAACTGGAGAGCGCGCGTTCCAGGTCGGTCGTGAAGGTGGCGATACCGCAGCGGCGGGGCAGCGAATTGCCGATGACGGCGATGCGGCGAAGCGGCGTCATGTTCGCGGCTCCTTGGCGCCTTCAAGCTGCGGAACAGCAGGAGCCGCCGGATTGGCAGCGTTGCCCGGTGTTTCACCAAGCCGTTGCAACAGGGAATCGATCGGCCGGCTCGCCGGATACGCGATCAAGGCGCTCAATCCGTGGCTGCCGACCTCGATGCTGGTGCGGCCGCCGGCGACGAAGACGGCCTCCCCGATCGAGGCCGCGGCCAGTCCAATGGCGGCGTGACCGCCGAGAACGAGAATCCAGGTCTCGGGTTCGGCAAGCAGCGCCCAGCTTGAACCCTCGGGGAGTTCAACGCGCTCGAGGACGAAATGCCGGCTGGCGACGAGAACCGTTCGGTCCGCAGTAAGGCGAGTCGGATTGCAGGGCGTTCGAAGCGGCCATGGGTGAGCGACTGCGACCCCGTCGTTTTCGTGCAATTCGCGCTGCCGGCCATAGTCGAACAGGCGGAATGTCGCGTCACTGCGCTGCTGAATTTCTGCGAGCACAATACCGGCGCCGATGGCGTGGATGGTGCCGGCCGGGATGTAGATGACGTCGTCTTTCGCAACCGGTCGCCAGTGCATCAGTTCGGTGATCGAACCGTCCCGGATGGACGCACGCAATTGCTGTGGCGTTACCTGGTGCTTCAGTCCAGCGCCGATCTGTGCGTCGGGCTGGGCCGAAAGGATATACCACGCTTCGCTCTTGCCGTTCGGCATCCCCATCGCGCGCGCGAAAGTGTCGTCCGGGTGAACCTGGATCGACAAGGGTTCGCTGGTGAACAGCAGCTTGAGGAGCAAGGCCGGGATAGGCGCATCCTCGGCGGCCCGCTCGAACCACAGCTCGCCGATCGCGTCACCAGACCCGTCAGTAGTGCTCCAGGGGTGCAGATCACGGACCCCCCAAGGCTTGTGGACGACCCGCACGGCGGCATGTTCGGTAGGCATAGGATGTCCTGACCCATGACGCGCACGTCAGGGCGACGTGCCGTTGGCCGCTATCGTCGTTAGGATTTTGCGTGGCTAAGGCGTCGCGTATCCGGACAGGTGCTTCAAGCGTGTCGGATGCAGAGTGTTTCTTAGGTGGCTACTCCACCACGCGATTACAACCTGCCGCGGCCCGTTTACTCTCCTTCCGCCGCCGGGTCCGCCTTCCAATGCAAGGCTTGCGCCGGCAAAGGAAAGATCACGGACGCCGATTGATGGCGACCTACCAAGCCTGTTGCGCGACGTGGTCGCAGATAGAGCAGTTCCGAATGACCGTACTTGCGTGAACAACGAGACCCGTTCGTCGCGGTGGTCTCAAGTGCCCGTTTCGTGCCGAATATCGTCCATGTTGGTGTGATGGCGATACTCACATTTGCCGTCGTTCCAATCGATTTCAACGCCGCTCCAATCGACCGATAGAACCGTTCCTTTGTGCTTGCGACTGCCGTTCCAGGAGACCGGTTGCCCCAGCTTTAGCGCCTTTGATTCCTCTGTGAGCATTTGATGAGCCTAATCTCCGTACCCGGCCTCCGGGAAAGAAGAACCCCGGCGCGGACCGGGAGGTTCGAGCCGGGGCTGTTGAGCAGCATCGATTTGCCGAAAGAAGCTGCCGAACCTCCAGCAATGGAACTGGAAGGCCGTCATGTTTGGTCGAGGTTGGATGCTGGGGCGCCAGACTTCGGTCCCCAAGAGGGACGAGGCCCGGTCCATGCCGGGAGAGCATCCCATTCGGCCCATCGCATGCGGCGCTCCTCATTTCCAACCCTGACAAAAACGAAGGCAGCGTCATCACTGCCCGTTTTTGATCCGGCGAACATGGCCGGCACGCCATACGCGTTCCTGACAGTTGCTTTGTTGGCCATTGCGACCTCCCGATGGGATTTGTTCTGCGGTCTTGCGTAGACGGATCAACTTTGAAGAATGACTGCGGCGGCGATCAGCATGACGAAAAAGATCGGCAGCAGCACCGGAGGCACCAGCCACTCACGAAAGTCGGACGTTGGGGAATTTGACAGTGGACCGCCTGCTTGGTTGAGGCGGGAGCGCAACGCTCTCAGTCATCGATAACTGCCGGGGGCGCGCGATGATATTTCACATATAGTCTCATTTGCCCAAATAGCGAGGTGGCAACTGGCTTATTTCAGCATTTGTTTGGACGATGCCTGCGCCGCTGTCGGATATTCGTTAACTGCATGTGCTTACAGTTTCAGCACATGGTCACGATTTGTGTTTCATGAACGGATTGGCGGGATACGTGCAGCAGATCGAAACCAATGACCCCACCGAGGCCCGACGCAGCCGCTACGCCCAATATCGAGGACAAGTCGCCACGCTGACCTTTGGCTCGGCGACCGTGAGGGGCATGGTCCGATCGGTCAAGGAAGACAGTTCCTGTATCCCGGTCCGATGGCTGGTTACCGTCGTTTCGCCATAGCGGCGACCAACATTGCAGATTGATCAAATGATGCCGCGCCTCCGTTGGTGAGATATGGGCCCATGGATTTTGTGCCGCTATCCGGCCTGTCGAACAAGGCCCCGGCTGCCCGACGGGCAAATCACTTCTGGTTTGCAGAAATCGTGTCAAGTCAAAAATTTCCGTAAATCAAAAATATTTCTGTTGTCGTCCGACCCAAATCAGTGGGCATCTATCGCCATCCCGTCCCATTCAGAGGGGCGTCGGCCGTCGTCACGACGAGGGGCGGGTTGCGGTGGACGCTGAAGTTGCGATTGACGGTCGCGGCTGATGCGTACGGCGAAAGCGTGTGGTCCTGGCGCCCGTAACGGCGTCAAGCCTTAAGGGAGCCAACGCTTCCGAGGGGCGACGGTGGCAATAGAGGCCGTCTCACCGGGGAGAGCGCGTCATAAGCCGTAAAGCCATTGCGCAGGGAAGGCCGGGTGTTCACCGCTGCCCTGTATGCTCGTGTGCGCATTCTTATGCACAATTGCACACGAGACCGCGGGTGCAGCGCGCACCCGGTCTTCCCTGCGCCCTCTGTTTTCGAGGGCAAGGAAATTTCTGGCAAAGCTCGGGCGCAATGCGTCGCGAGAATGCGAAGGTGTGTTTTGGATCATGGTGCAGCAACAAGCACCGCCGTCGTCCCGGGCTTGACCTCAGATGCGCAATTGCGCATCGGGGGACCCATACGCCGCGGCCCATCGGTAAGAGCGCAGACGTTAGATACCTTTCGCAAAATGACCGCCGCGGCGTATGGGTCCCGGCGTTCGCCGGGACGACGAGAGATTTGACCGCGCTCACCTCACAACAGCAAATCCAGCAGATGCGGGATCAGCGGAATGTCCGCGGGCGGCATCGGGTAGTCGCGCAGTTTGCCCGCGCGCACCCAGGCCAGTTGCTGGCCTTCGCGTGCGATCACCTGGCCTTCCCAGCGCCGGCAGATGTAGAGCGGCATCAGGAGATGGAAGGTCTCGTAGGCGTGGCTGGCAAAGGTCAGCGGCGCCAGGCATGGCTCGCTGACGTCGATGCCGATCTCCTCGTGCAGTTCGCGGATCAGCGTCTGTTCGGGGCGTTCGCCGGGCTCGACCTTGCCGCCGGGAAATTCCCAGAGGCCGGCCATCGTCTTGCCGGCCGGACGCTGCGCCAGCAGCACGCGCTTGTCGGCATCGACCAGCGCGCAGGCGACGACGAGGGTGAGTTTGATGTCAGCCATGCACAAGAACTAATCGGAAAACCGCGGGAGCGCCGCACGCCATTCATTAACCAGCAATCGTCGCGAGGCCAAACGGTTTGTTCAGCGTAGCGAAGGATCGATGCTTATAAGTTATAAGTTAATCTCTCGATGGCAAGATGTGCGCAAGACCAGCCCAGAACAGGCATCCTATGCGCGCTTTCACTTCTCTGCTCAACCGCTTTCGTCGCGACCGCTCCGGCAATATCGCCGTGATCTTTGCGATCGCGTCGCTGCCCATCATATCGGCGGTCGGATGCGCGGTCGACTATTCGCGGGCCACCCAGCTGCGCAGCAAATTGCAGGCGGCGATCGACGCGGCCAGCGTGGGCTCGGTCGCCAAGAGCGCGCCCGGCTTCATCGCCGCGGGATCGATGACCTCGGATGGGCCGATCCCGGCCGGCGTCACCGACGCCACCAATATCTTCAACGCCAACATGAACGGCGTGGTCGGCTACACGCTCACGAGCATGACGCCGGCAATGACCAAGGCCGGGAACATCATCACCTCGAAGGTTCAGTTCTCCGCCGCGGTTCCGATGATGTTCCTCGGCGTGATGGGCAAGACCAGTGTCACCGTGACCGGCGCGTCGACCGCCACCACCAGCATGCCGCTCTACATCGATTTCTATCTGCTGATGGACAATTCGCCGTCGATGGGCGTCGGCGCGACGCCGGCCGATGTCAGCAAGATGGTCAACAACACGTCGGACAAGTGTGCGTTTGCCTGTCACGATCTCAATAACAACAACAACTACTACAAGCTGGCAAAAACCCTCGGCGTGACCACGCGGATCGACGTGCTGCGCAGCGCGACCGAGCAATTGATGGACACCGCGGCCGCGACCCAGACCTATTCGAGCCAGTTCCGGATGGCGATCTACGATTTCGGCGCATCTGCGAGCTCGGCTGGGCTGCGCGCGCTGTTTTCGCTGTCGTCCAGCCTGTCGAGCGCCAAGAGCGCGGCCGGCAACATCGACCTGATGACCGTCAAAGGCCAGAATGAGAACAACGACCAGGACACCCAGTTCACCAGCATCATGCCCGCGATCAACAGCGCGATCAGCGCGCCCGGCGCCGGCACCTCCTCGGCGCCGCTGAAGTACCTGTTTTTCGTATCTGATGGCGTCGCCGACGAGTACAATCCGTCGTCTTGCATCAAGCCGACCACCAGCAGCGGACGCTGCCAGTCGCCGCTCAACGCGGCGCTCTGCACGGCGATCAAGGCCCGCGGCATCAAGATCGCCGTGCTCTACACCACCTATCTCGCGCTGCCGACCAACGCCTGGTACAACTCGTGGATCGCGCCGTTCAATACCGGGCCCTACGGGCCGTCGCCGAACAGCCAGATCGCGCAGAACATGCAGAGCTGCGCCTCGACCGGATTGTATTTCGAGGTCAGCCCGACCCAGGGCATTGCGGAAGCGATGAACGCGCTGTTCAAGAAGGCCATCGCCGACGCGCGGATCAGCAGCTGACGCAGGCTCAACTCGTCAATCCCGTCATTGCGAGCGAAGCGAAGCAATCCATGGGCGGCATAGCGACTGTGGATTGCTTCGTCGCTTTGCTCCCTTGCGCAAACGCTTCGCGTTTGTCGCAGGCAATGACGAACCGTGTCTACGACCGGTAATCGCCGTTGATCGCGACGTATTCCTTGGTGAGGTCGCAGGTCAGCACGCGGTCGCGGCCCTTGCCGAGGCCAAGCGAAACCTTGATCTGAATCTTCGGAGCCTTCATCGCCTCGGAAACCTCCGCCTCGTTGTACGACGGATCGCGCGCGCCGCTTTTGGCGACACGGATGCCGTTGAACGAGATCGACAGCTTGTCGCGGTTGGCGGGCTCGCCGGCCTTGCCGACCGCCATCACCACGCGGCCCCAATTGGCGTCCTCGCCGGCGATCGCCGTCTTGACCAGCGGCGAATTCGCAATCGACATGGCGATCCGGCGTGCCGAGATGCTGGTAGTCGCGCCCTCGACGATGACCTCGACCAGTTTTCGCGCGCCTTCGCCGTCGCGGGCGACCTGCTCGGCAAGATCGGCGAGCACCGCGCGGAACGCCTTGGTGAAGGCCTTCAACCTCGGATCGCTGGCGCGGGTGATTTTTGGCGCGCCGTTGGCGGCGGCCGTTCCGGTGGCGAACGCCAGCAGCGTGTCGGATGTCGAGGTGTCGCTGTCGATGGTCAGCGCGTTGAAGGTATCCTGGACGCCGCTCTTGAGCAGCGATTGCAGCACGGCCGACGACAGCGGCGCGTCGGTGAACACGAAGGACAGCATGGTCGCCATGTCGGGCGCGATCATGCCGGCGCCCTTGGCCATGCCGTTGATGGTGACCTTGGCCTTGCCGAGTTTCACGGTCGCGGTCGCAACCTTTGGAAAGGTGTCGGTGGTCATGATCGCCCGGGCCGCGCTCATCCAGTCCGCGGGTGCAGCGCTTTCGGCCAGCGTGCCCAGCACGCCGTCGAATTTGGTGGCGTCAAGCGGCTCGCCGATCACGCCGGTGGAGGCGAGAAACACCTCGTTTGGTTTGCACCCCACAGCCTTGGCGGCAATCGACGCCGTCAAGGTCGTGGCCTGCCGTCCGGTCTTGCCGGTGAAGGCATTGGCATTGCCGGAATTCACCACCAGCGCGCGCGCGAGCCCCTTGGAAGAGCCTGCGCCTTTGAGTTGGGCGCGGCACCATTCCACCGGAGCGCTTGGGCACTTCGATTGGGTGAAGACGCCGGCCGCATTCGTCCCCTTGTCCATGATCGCGAGCAGCACGTCGGTGCGCCCCTTGTAGCGGATGCCGGCGGCAGCCGTGGCAAGCCGCACGCCCGCGATCACGGGCATGTCGGGGACTTCGGTCGGGGCGAGGGGGGAAACGGCTGATGACATGGGGGCGCCTTATCGACAGGAAGACTGGAAGCGATGTGGCCGGATCCAGCAGCGCGAGGCGCCTTGGGATTCGCGGCCAGCCACGTCTTCAGCATCCGTTGATGAAGGCCCTAAGACATGGATGCCCGGCACACCCAAAAGCGCAAAGCGCGTCTTGCCGGCCATCCACGCCTTCAGCATCCGTCGATGAAGGCCCAAAGACATGGATGCCCGGCACACCGAAGTGGGCCGGGCATGATGCCTAAATACTGAAGTCGGGCGGCGAAGTCGATTTACTTCTTCGCCGGGGGGGCCATCTTGGAGGCGTCGGGCTTGGCAGCCTCGGCCGGCTTCGCCGCCGGCTCGGCCGGCTTGTCCATGCGCTCGACCTTGGCGGCCTCGCGCAGCTTGGCCACGTAATCGGCCTGCGCCTTGCGCGTCACGTAGGTTTCGATCTGGGGCTTGACCTGCTCGAAGTCGGGCGCCTTGCGGTTGCGCTTTTCCTCGACCTTGATGATGTGCCAGCCGAACTGCGATTTGACCGGATCGGAAATCTTGCCGGGCTCGAGCACGAACGCCACGGCCGAGAATTCGGGGACCATCTGCTCCTTGGTGAAGAAGCCGAGGTCGCCGCCGTCGGAGGCGCCGGGGTCCTTGGACTTTTTCTTGGCGAGATCAGCGAAATCGGCACCCTTTTTCAGCTCTTCGGCGATCGCCTTGGCCTCGTCCTCGGTCTCGACCAGGATGTGCCGGGCGTGGACTTCGGCTTCGCCGGTGATCTGCTTGGAGGCCTCCTCATAGACCTTTTTCATGGCCTCTTCGGTGGTTGCCGCCTTGCCTTCGGTGGCCAGCAGGCTGTCCATCAACAGACGGCTGCGCGTGAACGCCATGCGCCGCTTGAAGTCCTCGGAATTCTCGACCTTTTTGTCCTCGGCGGCCTTGGCGACGATCTTGAGGTCGATCAGGAAGGCCAGCACGTTGTCCTTCTTGGTCGCCGGGTCCATCTGGGCGAGGCTGGGGCCAAGTTCCTCTTCGGCCAGCGCGACGTCGCTCTGACGGATCTCCACGCCGTTAACCTTCGCCAGAACGGGGTTGTCCTGGGCGCGGGCCGGCAGGCCGGCGGCCAGAACCGCAGCCAGGCAGGTCGTCAGGGCCAAGGAAACCTTCAAGGAGGCCAAGCCGAAGCGCGGGCCGGTCTTCGTTTCCGGGAACGGGGAGGTCATGCAAAATCCTTGTCTTAAAGATGGGTATGTGTGAGGCGGCGGGACACTCGCCCAATCATGGCACCTTGGCAACGCGAAAAGTCTGTCAAAATGATGAATTCCTTGACATCTTGGCGGCGTTGACAAGGCTCATGCCCAGCCATATCTCTGCCGGAACCAATCGATGGCGATAGCGCTTATTTTACTGGGCTTTTTGCCGTTGAACCTTAGCTTGCCTGAATCCCACTCACTTGGCGGATGACCCCCGGATCGGGGCGTTTGCCGCGACGCGTCACGGTGAGTTGATAGGCAACTTGGTGGATCACGTCACGGCCGCAACGCAAGACACGGCATAGCAAGACACTACAAAGCAAGACACGGCATAGACAGGAACTCGGCATGATCGGCGCGCTCGCCCGCAAGTTTTTCGGCTCCGCAAATGACCGGCGGGTGAAGGGATACCAGTCCCGCGTCAGCGCCATCAACGCGCTCGAGCCCACGCTCACCGCGCTGTCGGACGAGGCGCTGAAGGCCCGAACCGCCGAATTCCGCGAGCAACTCGCCAACGGCAAGACGCTCGACGACCTCCTGGTTCCGGCGTTTGCCACCGTGCGCGAGGCGGCCAAGCGCACCCTCGGCCAGCGTCATTTCGACGTCCAGCTGATCGGCGGCATGGTGCTGCACGAGGGCGACATCGCCGAGATGAAGACCGGCGAAGGCAAGACCCTGGTCGCGACGCTTGCGGTCTATCTCAACGCGCTTGCGGCTAAGGGCGTCCACGTCGTCACCGTCAACGACTACCTCGCCCGCCGCGACTCCGAATGGATGGGGCAGATCTACAATTTCCTCGGCCTTTCCGTCGGCGTGATCGTCCACGGCCTCGACGATGCCGAGCGCAAGGAAGCCTATTCGCGCGACATCACCTACGGCACCAACAACGAATACGGTTTCGACTATCTGCGCGACAACATGAAGTACCGCCTGGAGGACATGGTCCAGCGCAGCCACTTCTACGCCATCGTCGACGAAGTCGACTCGATCCTGATCGACGAGGCGCGTACGCCCCTGATCATCTCCGGCCCGCTCGACGACCGCTCGGAGTTCTACAACACCATCGACACCTTCCTGCCCAAGCTCGACAAGACCGATTACGACGTCGACGAGAAGCAGCGCACGGTGACGCTGACCGAAGCCGGCATGGAGAAGATCGAAACCCTGCTGCGCGACGCCGGCCAGCTCAAGGGCGAGTCGCTCTACGACGTCGAGAACGTCTCGGTGGTTCACCACATCAATCAGGCGCTGCGCGCCCATTCGCTGTTCAACCGCGACAAGGACTACATCGTCCGCGACGGCGAGGTCATCATCATCGACGAATTCACCGGCCGCATGATGCAGGGCCGGCGCTATTCCGAAGGCCTGCACCAGGCGCTGGAAGCCAAGGAGCATGTCCAGGTCCAGCCGGAAAACCAGACGCTGGCCTCGATCACCTTCCAGAACTATTTCCGGATGTACGCCAAGCTCGCCGGCATGACCGGCACCGCGCTGACCGAAGCCGACGAACTGTTCGACATCTACAAGCTCGAGGTCGTCGAAATCCCGACCAACGTGCCGGTGGCGCGCCTCGACGAGGACGACGAGGTTTATCGCACCCAGACCGAGAAATACGCCGCGATCCTGGCCGAGATCGAACGCGCCAATGCGCGGCTGCAGCCGGTGCTGGTCGGCACTGCCTCGATCGAGAAGTCGGAAGTGCTGGCCGACTACCTGAAGAACCACGGCTACAAGCAGATCGATTTCGGTTCGGAATCCGGCATGGAGAAGCTCTATGCCGCGGCGCGCGCGGGCAAGCCTGCGAAACTGTTCGCGGTGCTGAACGCGCGCTTCCACGAACAGGAAGCCTATATCGTCGCGGAAGCCGGCGTCCCCGGCGCGATCACGATCGCGACCAACATGGCCGGCCGTGGTACCGACATCAAGCTCGGCGGTTCGCTCGAGATGCGGATCTTGCAGGAGACCGCTGATATCACCGACGAGGCCGAGAAGGCCGCCAAGATCGAACTCATCAAGGCCGACATCGAGCGTTTCCGCGAGATCGTGCTGAAGGCCGTGGACGTCGTCGAAATCGAACCCGCCAAGGGTTCGAAGCCGGCCAAGACCATCACCAAGCCCGGCGGCCTTTACATCATGGGTTCGGAACGCCATGAATCGCGGCGCATCGACAACCAGCTGCGCGGCCGCTCCGGCCGTCAGGGCGACCCCGGACGCTCGAAGTTCTTCCTGTCGCTGGAAGACGACCTGATGCGGATCTTCGGGTCCGACCGGCTCGATACCATGCTGACGCGGCTCGGCCTCAAGGAAGGCGAGGCGATCATCCATCCCTGGATCAACAAGGCGCTGGAGAAGGCGCAGCAGAAGGTCGAGGCGCGCAACTTCGACATCCGCAAGAATTTGCTCAAATTCGACAACGTCCAGAACGACCAGCGCAAGGTGATCTTCGACCAGCGCGTCGACCTGATGAAGGACGACAGCGTCGCCGAGACCGTCGCCGACATGCGCCACGCCTTCGTCGAGGACGTCGTGACCAAGCACGTGCCCGAGCATGCCTATGCCGAGCAGTGGGACGTTACCGGCCTCAAGGACGAATTGAAGCGCGTGCTCGACGTCGATCTGCCGGTCGATGAATGGGCCAAGGAAGAAGGCATCGCCGACGAGGAATTGCTGGCGCGCATTGAGAAGCATGTCGACGAGCGCATGGCGGCCAAGGTCGCGCAATGGGGCCCCGACGTGATGCGCTACGTCGAAAAGACCATTCTGCTGCAGACGCTGGATCATCTCTGGCGCGAGCATCTCGTGATGCTCGACCATCTGCGCCAGGTGATCGGCCTGCGCGGCTACGGCCAGCGCGATCCGTTGCAGGAGTACAAGTCGGAAGCCTTCAGCCTGTTCGAGGCGATGATCGCGCATCTGCGCGAGGCGGTGACGGCGCAATTGATGCGCGTCGAGATCGTTCCGCCGGAAGAACAGCAGCCGCCGTTGCCGGTGATGGAAGCGCACAAGCTCAATCCGGATACCGGCGAAGACGAGATGGCGTTCGCCAATGCCTCGCTGGTGCCCGAGGTCAGCGCCGCCGACCGCGATCCCAAGAACCCCGCCACCTGGGGCAAGGTCGGCCGCAACGAGGATTGTCCCTGCGGCTCCGGCAAGAAGTTCAAGCACTGCCACGGCAAGTACGGCTGAGCTGCTCAGCGTAACCGTCAGCGAAGGCGATATCTTAGGGTCGGCAAAGGCGCGTAAGCGCCGTGCCCACCATCTTCTCTCCCGATGAGTTCAGGTTGAATGGTGGGCACGCTTTCGCTTTGCCCACCCTACGCTTCTGTGACTCGGAGAAGCCTACTTCACCGCCCCGAAGCGGCTCTCGAACGAGTTCGCCGAGACGATCGGCGCGGAGCCGGCGACCTGCGCGGGAGCTGCCGCAGCGGCTGGAGCTGCGGTATCGGTCACCGACGGTTTCAGCGGCGGCCGGGCTGCGGCTTGCTTGGGTTCGGCCTTCGGGGCTGACGTCTTGGGCACCGCGGCTTCGTGACGCGGTGGCTCGGTTCGCTTGGCCTCGATCACCTTCGGCTTCGCCGACGCGGCCGGCGGTGTGCTTGAGGTGCTCGCGGTCGCATCGCCGCCGCCAATGCCGACCTTGCGGGCGAGGCTGGAGAACCAGCCGTCGGATTGCGTGGCCGGCGCGGCGTTGGCGACCCGTGTCGGGGCCGGGGTCGAGGCTGTCGGTCCGGCTGTTGGTGCGCTGGCGACCGCCGCAAGCTTCGGCTCCTGCGGCGCGCCGAGCAGGAGATTGTCAGAAGGCGCACGCGGCGGGTTGACGTGGGACGGGATGGTGCCGGGGGCGCGGGCCAGCGAGAGCGCCGCCAGTCCCTGGCTGTCGCCGCCTTCCGAGAGCCCGGTGCTGGCTTCAGGAACCCGCGCGGCGAATATCTTGTGCATGCCGCCGTCTATGCCGGTGTTGAGCCGCGCGACCGGCGTGCCCTTCGAAATCAGCTTGGCGGTTTCAGCGGCCTCGGCCTGCTGCTTGTCGCGCACGGCGTCGGCGACTTCCTCGGGAATGGCATAGGCCGGGCATTTGCCCGATGCGTCGAACACCGGGTCGCGCGTGGCGTTGGGCGCCCTGATGGCGTCGAACACGTATTTCCTCTCGCAGAAATCGACCTTCGGCTCGCGCTTCGTCACCTCGAAATGATCGTAGCCTTGCTTGATCATTCTCCAGAACGGCATGTTCGGATTGTTGCGATGCTTCGCCATGTTGATTGGCGTCATCTTGAACGGATAGGCCTGCAGCTGGAACGACTTCTGGCCGCCGAAGAAGGACTCGCGGCCCAGCGAATAGATTTCCGCGATCTGCTCGTCGGTCATCGCGTAGCAGCCGCGCGAGGAGCAGTCGCCATGCACCATCAGCTGCGATCCGGTGCGGCCGAGCGCCTTGTCGAACGCGTTGGGATAGCCGGTGTTGAACGACAGATAATAGGCCGACTGCGGATTCATCTGCGCCGGCGAGATCGAATAGAAGCCTTCCGGCGCCTGGCGGTCGCCCTCTTTGATTTTCGGTCCGAGATCGCCCGACCAGCGGCAGATCGGATAGGTCTTCAGCAGTGCGAAGCGGCCGGCGCGATCCTGTTTCCAGATTTCGAGTTCGGCTTCCTGCTTGAACAACCGGACCAGGATCGGCGAATTCAGGTCCATGTCCTTTTCGACCATGGCCTGGATCAGCTTCGGCGGGACCGGCTGGTTGGCCTTGGCGTTATTGGCCAGCGAAATCTCGTCGCTGTTGCAGCCGGCCAGCATGACGCTGGCCGCGAGGGCAGCCGACGTGACGAGCGCGCGAACCAGCGAGCGATAAATCAAAAGCTAAGCTCCACACCCATCGGGCAATTTTCGCACCCCAACCACAGCGTCATGCCCTGAAGCCGATGTATAAAATCTTACCCTTTAGGCCGATTTGTCGCAACTCGAACCCGCCCCACAAGGCGGTACCTTGGCGGGCATGGTCAACAGATCTTAAAGAACGCGGTCGGGGCATAATTGCGGCTAAATTCAACGATTTGGCGAAAAATCGGCGATTCTGCGATCGGGCCTGCCGCTTTAGCGGTTCGCGGCCGCTTGATCTCCCAAAAAGGCCGGGAATCGAACCCGTTCAGCCCAGTTTGCGGCCGATATCGAGGAATTTCTGCCGCCGCTGCTTGCGCACCGCATCCGCATCGAGGTTGCGGAAGTCGTTGAAGGCCTGGGCGATGGCATCGCCGGTGGAGGCGATGATGGCGGCGGGGTCGCGATGGGCGCCGCCGGGGGGCTCTTTCAGGATCTGGTCGATGACGCCGAATCGCAGCATGTCCTGGGCGGTGATCTTCATGCTGGTGGCGGCTTCCTGAGCCTTGGTGCCGTCCCGCCACAGGATCGAGGATGCGGCTTCGGGCGAGATCACGCTGTAGATCGCGTGTTCGAACATCAGCACGCGGTTGGCGGTGGTGATCGCAATCGCTCCGCCGGACATGCCCTCGCCGGTGATGATCGCGACATTAGGCACGCCGAGCGACAGGCAGGCGTCGGTGGACCGCGCGATGGCTTCCGCCTGTCCGCGTTCCTCGGCGCCGATGCCGGGATAGGCGCCGGCCGAATCGACGATCGACAGCACGGGGATGCCGAACCGGTCGGCCAGCTCCATCAGGCGAACGGCTTTGCGATAGCCTTCAGGGCGCGCCATGCCGAAATTGTGCTTGATGCGGCTTTCGGTGGTGGCGCCCTTTTCCTGGCCGACCACGCAGATGGCTTCGCCCCGGAAGCGGCCGAAGCCACCCATCAGCGCTTCGTCCTCGCCGAACTTGCGGTCGCCCGCCATCGGCGTGAATTCCGTGATCAGCGTATTGATGAAATCGGTGAAGTGCGGCCGCTGCGGATGGCGCGCCACCAGCGTCTTCTGCCACGGAGTCAGGCTGGCATAGAGGTCGGTCAGCGCCTGCGACGCCTTGTCCTCGATGCGCGCAATCTCGTCGCCGATGTCGCTGCCGGTCGCAGCCAGCGCGCGCAACTCGTCGACCTTGGCCTCGAGTTCGGCGACGGGTTTTTCGAAGTCGAGGTAGCTGCGCATCTGATCCGGCATCAAACCAATATAGGGAGGAACTTAGCTGCGGGCGAAGTGGTTTCGTCTTTGATAAAGAAGATTAGTCTCTTCAACGATTTAGCTGACGGTCTGGGCGGAGGCCCATGGCGGGTAGCGATAGCGTGAGGCTGTTTCGGGGGAGAAGGCGTCGAAGTCAAGGCGGCATACTTGCTGGAGACGCGGAAGTCTACTTCTCCGCCAGCGGATGCAGGTCGCGCACCAGGCTCTTGAGCCGCTCCTCGACCACATGGGTGTAGATCTGCGTGGTCGAAATATCGGTGTGGCCGAGCAGCGTTTGCACGATGCGCAGGTCGGCGCCGTTGTGCAGGAGGTGGCTGGCAAAGGCGTGACGCAGCACATGCGGTGAGACCAGCCGCGGCGCCAGCCCCGAGGCGGATGCAAGCTCTTTGAGGTCGCGCGCGAAATGCTGTCGCGTCAGGTGTCCGCTTTCGCCGAAGGAGGGAAACAGCCATTTCGAGGCCGGGGCGTTTTTCTTCTTCTCGGGCTTCAGCGCTTCCATCGCGGCGAGGTAATCGGCCATCGCCTGCCGCGACGCCTCGTTCAGCGGTACCAGCCGTTCCTTGTTGCCCTTGCCGCGCACCACGATCATGCGGGCGTCGCGGCGCGCCGCCGACAGCGGCAGCGCCACCAGTTCGGAAACGCGCAGGCCGGTGGCGTAGAGCACTTCGAGCAGGCAATGCAGCCGCAGCGCGCGAAGCCGCTGCTGGGGCGAGGCGTCGGTTTCGGTGAGCTCCTTGGACCGCGTCAGCATGCGGTCGACGTCTGCGATCGACAGCACCTTGGGCAGGCCGCGGCCGCGCTTCGGACCGGACAGGATCGCCGCGGGATCGTCGGTTCGCATCCGTTCGTTGAGCAGAAACCGGAACAGATGGCGCAGCGCGGAGAGACGCCGCGCAACGGTCGTGGACTTGAAGCCGCGGGAATCGAGATCTTCAAGGTAATCGCGCAGCAACTGGGTGTTGGCAGCGATGAAGCCGGATTTCGCCCGGCCGGCGAACTCCGAAAAATCCTCGAGATCGCGGCGATAGGCATCCAGGGTGTTATCGCCGGCGCCCTGTTCTGCCGCCAGCATGTCGAGGAACAGGCTGACGAGCTTCGCGTCGGAGGTATTGTTGGTGACCATACCGAATCATATCCGATGATCCAGGCGGCGGCAGTTGTTTTTGTCAGGCGAGCGCGCTGATCACGGTCGCTTGCGACCACACCACCATCCATTGCCGGTCGCGACATTCATAGGCGTCGGTGTGCCAGTAATCGCCCGGCGGCACCTTGTGGCCTCCGAACACGACTTCGAGCCGGGCGCGATAGCGAATCAGCGTGCTGGCTGCGTACAGGCGGACAGCGATGTCACCCGGCTCCCACGACAGATACTTGATCTGTCCGCTGGCCACCGCGCCGAGATAGTCGGCCTTCGACAGCGTCGCGCCGATCGGCGTGATCAGTTGGAAGTCCGGCGCGTGCAGTGGTTCTGCCGCAATCATATCGGCGTTGACGAGGGCGCGAAGTCGTGCGCGCTCAATGTCCCGAATTTGCTCCGCGTCAAGGCGGTCGCTCGAATGGGCGATGGATGAGGTCATGGCTGGTTCCGTTGTTGATGGTTATGAAGGTTCAGGAGGCGGCGATCAGGCCGTGGTCGATCAGGCTTTGCGCGCTGGCGCAGATCGCTTCCTTTTCAGGGCGTGGTTGCCAGCCCAACACCCGCGTCGCCTTGGCGGCGCAGACGCTCAGATCACGGTCGAGTTCATGGACGATCATGCGCGAACGCGCGCTGAACGGCGCCATCATGCGGACCATCCAGTTCGGCGCTTCGCCGGAGGGCAATCGGGAGGCATAGTCCGGAAAGGAGTTGGATAGCGCGGCGGCCATGTCCCGCATCCAGAAGAACTTTCCGGCAGCGATGAAGCGCTCACCTGACGCTTCCGGATGTGTCATCGCCCGGATATGGGCATCGGCTGCATCGCGTACGTCGACGACGGCAACGCCGAACCTCGGCACTCGTTTGAGCTTGCCGCTCATCATCTGCTGGATCAGTCCCACCGATGTTCCATAGTCCGGACCGAGCAATGGTCCGAAGATGATGCCGGGATTGATGACGACAAGATCAAGTCCGGTTTCGTCGGCAAAGGCCCATGCGGCTCGTTCGGCCAGCGTCTTCGACTTGTAGTAAGGCGTTGCCCGAAGGCTCGTCGGATCGGTCCAATCGTCCTCCGTATAGGGCGCTTGACCGTTGCCGTGGTTGGTTGCCGCGATCGAGGAAGTCATCACGACGCGCAGCACGCCAGCACGCTGCGCTGCCCGCAGCACCCGCAAGGCGCCCTCCCGTGCCGGCCGGATCAGCTCATCCTCATCCTTCGGCAGGTCTGACGGAAACGGGGAGGCGGAGTGGATCACATATTGGCATCCGGCGACCGCAGCATCCCATCCGGGATCGGCGCGAAGATCGGCTTCGATGAAGCTGATGCGGTGAAGGTCGGCCGCCATGTCAGGGCAGACCTGGTCCTTGATCTTGTCGCAATGCCCCATGTGGCGAACGCTGCCGCGAACACAGTACCCCTGGGCCAGTAACTGCCGGGCGATATGCCCGCCGAGAAAGCCGCCGATTCCAGTCACGAGAATGGTGACATCGCCATTTTCTAATTGCGAACCCATGTTCAGTCCTTTTCTCGCATGCCTCCACGGCGGATGCGTTGATAGACGATTAGACACTAATCGTCTATCTGTCTTTTGACGTATCGGACAAGAACTGTCAATCTGTCCAGACGATGGAACTTGATGCCAAATCCAACCACATCCTTGATGCGGCACTGCCGGTGTTCGTTCGTCACGGCTTTCGCAAGGCTTCGATGGCGGACATCGCACGGGCGGCGAATATTTCCCGGGCGTCGCTCTATCTGTGCTTCGGCAGCAAGGAGGAGTTGTTCCGGGCAGGATCGACGCGGGCCCACGCACGAACCATGCAGCAAGTCGAGGGAGCGCTGGCTGACGGCGGCGATGTTTTCAGCCGGATCGAAAGCGCCATCGCCGCCTTCCATCGCGGCTTGATCGCGCCATTCGCTTCCAGTTCGGACGCAGTCGAACTGTTCGAGATCAACATGGCCCTGGCCAAGGACATCACGCTGGCTGCGCGTGCCACGCTGGTGGAGCTGCTGGCGCAGGCTTTGGCCGATGCGGAAGCCGCGCGCGTCGTCGCTTTGGACCGACTGAATTCTAAGCCGGTCGATATCGCCAACGTGATCGTCGCAGCCATGGACGGGATCAAGCACGCGCCGGGCGACGGCGCAAAAGTCGAAGCGGCGATGCAGCTTTTTATGCGGTTGCTGCGCGCCGCTATCTCTTGAGGAACCTATCCGGAGGGATGGTCACGGTCATTTCCCGCGGCTTCGGATTGACGAAATTCGCCAGCGCGAAGACCACGCCATAGCCGATGCCGGCGATAATGCCGACGACCGTCAAAAAGCGGAACAGACTGGGCATCAGGGCGCCTTGAGGGCGGGCTTGAAAGTGACTTTAGGCCGCGAATTAACCATTGAAATCATCGGGGTTGGACGCGCCTGACTACCTACATGTTCCAATCTCCGTTGCAAGAGTCTCTGGCATGGGTATCGGCGGGGGTAGTATAGGTGGCGCAGAAACGCGGAAAATCCGCTGAGACAGAGTTTGGGATGCCCGAGACCGCCATACCGGCACCAGCAAGCACCCCCCAGGAGGCCGAGATCGCGGCGGCACTGGGGCGGCGTTCGGTCGTGCTTGTCGGCATGATGGGCGTCGGCAAATCCACCATTGGCCGCAGGCTGGCGGCGCGGCTGCGGTTGCCGTTTTTCGACGCCGATATCGAGATCGAGATTGCCCATGACGGGGTGACGATTCCCGAAATCTTTTCGAAATATGGCGAGCCTTACTTTCGTGACGGCGAGGCCCGCGTGATCGCCCGGCTGCTCGATGGTGGCCCGGCGGTGCTTGCCACCGGCGGTGGTGCCTTCATGCGCGAGGAAACCCGCAAGCGGATCGCCGACAAAGCGGTGTCGGTCTGGCTCAAGGCAGACATCGACGTGATCATGAAGCGCGTCAAGCGTCGCGCCGACCGGCCGCTGCTGCAGACCGAGGATCCGGTTGCGACGGTCGCCCGCCTGCTCGAAGCCCGCGAACCGGTCTATCAGGGGGCTGACCTCACGATCCTGTCGCGCGACGTGCCGCATGACCGGATTGTCGATGAATGCCTGGACGCCTTGCGCGCCAGGCTGTGCGGCGCCGTCGCGCCGCCGGCCCAGGAGTCATCGACTAAAGAGTCGACGACGACAGTAACAGCTACAACGGACGGGATAAGCGCTACCTCATGACGGCACCACTGAAACACTCCGATCCCATCACCGTCGACGTCGCGCTCGGCGACCGCGCCTATGACATCGTCATCGGCCGCGACGTACTGCAAACTCTTGGCGCGCGCATCGCCGCG
The DNA here is from genome assembly GCF_018130165.1 of Bradyrhizobium sp. JYMT SZCCT0180. GTDB lineage: Bacteria > Pseudomonadota > Alphaproteobacteria > Rhizobiales > Xanthobacteraceae > Bradyrhizobium. The sequence continues at coordinate 61,026 of NZ_JAFCLZ010000016.1, forward strand.
CTGCGGCCGGGCGTGCGCACCGCCATCGTCACCGACCGCACCGTCGCCAAGCATTGGCTCGAACCAGCGCAAGCGTCGCTGGCTGCGGCCGGCATCCCGACGTCGCATGTCATTGTCGAGGAAGGCGAGGGGTCGAAAACCTACGCCGGACTGGAGAAGGTCTCCGAGGCGCTGATCGCCGCCAAAATCGAGCGCAATGACCTCGTGATCGCGCTCGGCGGCGGCGTGGTCGGCGATCTCGCCGGCTTCGCGGCGGCGATCCTGCGCCGCGGGGTCGATTTCGTGCAGGTGCCGACCTCGCTGCTGGCGCAGGTGGATTCCTCCGTCGGCGGCAAGACCGGCATCAACTCGCCGCAGGGAAAAAATCTGCTCGGCGCGTTCCATCAGCCGGTGCTTGTGATCGCCGACACCTCCGTCCTGGACTCGCTGTCGCCGCGCCAGTTCCGCTCCGGTTATGCCGAAGTCGCCAAATATGGCGTGCTCGGTGATGAAGCCTTCTTCGCCTGGCTCGAGACCAATCACTCCGGCATCTTCTCCGGCAGCGCGGCGCGCGAGCATGCGATCGCCACCTCGTGCCGCGCCAAGGCCGCGATCGTGTCGCGCGACGAGCGCGAAACCGGCGAACGCGCGCTGCTCAATCTCGGCCACACCTTTGGTCACGCGCTGGAGGCCGCAACCGGGTTTTCCGATCGCCTGTTCCATGGCGAGGGCGTTGCCATCGGCACGGTGCTGGCGGCGGAGTTTTCCGCAAGCCTCGGCATGATCTCGCCAGCCGACGCCGCGCGCGTCGAGCGTCATCTGGCTTCGGTTGGCTTGCCGACCCGGTTGCAGGACATCGCCGGCTTCGCCCAGGAAGGGCTGGCGGATGCCGATACGCTGATGGCGCTGATGGCGCAGGACAAGAAGGTCAAGCGCGGCAAGCTCACCTTCATCCTGCTGGAGGTTGTGGGGCGCGCGGTGATCGCAAACGACGTCGAACCGGCATCGGTTCACGCCTTCCTGCAACAGAAGCTGTCGGAATGAGAACGGGACTGTCAGGGCGCATCATGGAGCCGTCGCGCGGGCCTGGTGCCGTCGCGAGGCAGGCATGAGTTCGACCGCGTTCAATCTGCTGCTCGCTTTCCTGCTGCTCGCCGCCAACGCGTTCTACGTGGCGGCCGAGTTTGCGCTGGTGAAGAGCCGCGGGTTTCGCATCAGGGCGATGGTCGAGCAGGACCGCTTCGGCGCGCGCCTGCTGCACAGCATGATGGGCAACATCGAGGCCTATCTGGCGTGCTGCCAGCTCGGAATTACCATGGCCTCGCTCGGCCTCGGCTGGGTTGGCGAGCCCACCGTTGCGGCGCTGCTCGAGCCGTTGCTGATCCCGCTCGGAATGTCGCAAGCCACGTTGCACTTCGTGTCGTTCCTCGCCGGCTTCCTGGTGTTCTCCTCGCTGCATATCGTGATCGGCGAACAGGTGCCGAAGACGCTGGCGATCCGGCAGCCGATGCCGGTTTCGCAATGGATCGCGTATCCGCTCTATTTGTCCTATCTGGTTTTCTGGCCGCTGAACTGGCTCCTCAACACCGCGTCACGCGGAATTTTGCGGATGCTCGGCGTGGAGGAATCCTCACAGCATGAAATCCTAACCGACTCCGAGATCGAGGGGCTGGTGGAGGAATCGGCCGTGCACGGCGGCATCGAAAGCGGCGAGGCCGAATACATCCACAATGTTTTCCGCTTTGGCGACCTTGCCGTGTCTGACGTCATGGTCCACCGCACCGCCATGGTGATGATCAATGCCGATCTGCCGCCGGACGAACTGGTGCGCGAGGTACTGGCGACCGAATACACCCGCATCCCGCTGTGGCGCGAGAAACCTGAAAACATCATCGGCGTGCTGCACGCCAAGGATCTGCTGCGCGCGATCCGCGCTTCCGAAGGCGACACCTCGCGTATCAACGTTGCGGCCATCATGCTGCCGCCCTGGTTCGTGCCGGAGATGCGGCCTCTGTCCGAACAGCTCAAGGCGTTCCGTCGCCGCAAGACCCACTTCGCGCTCGTCGTCGACGAGTATGGCGAAGTCGAAGGCATGGTGACGCTGGAAGACATTCTGGAGGAAATCGTCGGCGACATTTCCGATGAGCACGACGTGGTGGTGGCCGGCGTCCGGGCCCAGCCCGACGGCTCGGTGGTGGTCGATGGTTCGGTGCCGATCCGCGATCTCAACCGCGCCATGAACTGGCATCTGCCCGACGAGGAGGCGACCACGATCGCCGGTCTCGTCATTCACGAGGCGCGTTCGATCCCCGAGCGCGGCCAGAGTTTTACCTTTCACGGCTTCCGCTTCCGCGTGCTGCGCCGCGAGCGCAACCGCATCACCGCCTTGCGGATCGTGCCGGTGCCGCGCGAGGCCGAAGAACAGAAGCCGAGGCGGGCGGGTACGGCGTTCTGAGCGGGATTACTCAATATCGATCGCGACGCCGCTGAGTTTCCACGTTCCTTCGGATTCGATGAAGCCAAGCTGGTACCGCAGCTGTTTAGGCGCCGTCTGGAAATGGCCTTTCAGATTCAGCACGCCCTTCTCGTCGATCCTGGCGTCCTCGTCGAAAATCATTTTCTGCGCGACCACGGCGTCGAACACGGCGTGCTTCTCGACCAGGTCCTTGAACACCGCCCGCAGCTTTTCCGGCGGGAACTGCTCGCGAAACGGTTTTGAGATCTTGGCGTGGAGGATGGTGAAATTGTCAGCGGCGACCGCGTCGTTCAGCGTCACCAGGATGCTTTTCACCAGCACCTCCTGAGCGGCGGGACCGGGCATGTCGAGCGCGAAGGCCTTGATGGAACACGTGGCCATCAACGCCGCAACGGCCAACCCCTGATGTGCCCAATAGCGCATCGGACGACCCCATCACATGGCGATGGCATCGGGGTCAGTCCGACCCCGCGTTCGCATGGAAACCGCACCACCGCGCGACTGATTGTCTCACAAAGATGAAAGCGCTGCCACCGTCCTGCGTCGATCTTCGCATCGACATGGCGTGCGCTCAGGCGAGATAGCGGATCGCTTCGGCGAGCAACCGTTCCGGCGGCGCCGCCGAAGTATCGAGCGTCAGCCTTGCATCGGTCCACGCCTCATATTCGGCGCGCCGTTGTTCGACCCTGGCCCAGTCGATCTCGGCCATCCCGTCGATATTGCGGATGCGGGCGTCGATACGGCGGCGGTGGATCGCCTGGTCGACGCAGATGCATTCGATGATCTTCAAATCCGCGCGATATTTTGCCGCAAGCTTTCGCCACGCCGCGCGCGGGGCCTCGACCGGATTGACCGCGTCGATCAGGGCGGAATGATTGAGCCGCAATTGTTCTGCTGCCAGGGCTTGTGCGACCTCATAGGCCGCGATCCCCGTTTGATCCCGCAAGAGGCCGCCACGCCACATCGCCGCCTCGATCGGATCAATCGACAATAGCGGCAGCGAAAAATGCCGGGAAAGCCCTTCCGCCAGCGTGCTCTTCCCGGAACCGGGAAGCCCGGCCAAAACAATGAGCTTCAGCGTGGTCATCGGGCTCTTATATCTTTGCCAGGAGTGATATAATCAGCGGCCCGTAGTTTCCCCGGGTGCCTGCGCCTTGATCGCCAGCGCGTGCACGGACCCCTTGAGTTCCGCCTCGAGCGTCGCATTGACCATGCGATGACGTTCGATCCGGCTCTTCCCTTCGAAGGCCGGCGACACAATATATACCCGGAAATGCGTCTCGCCGCCGGGCCTGTGGCCGGCATGGCCCTCATGCAGATGTGATTCGTCTGTTACGTCGAGGCTTTCGGGTACGAAAGCTTCACGCAACTTGTTTATGATATCGTCCTTGGTGCTCATGACGGCGGCATTACGTCCGGGACCGTTTTTCGTCAATGCCAGATCGGAACAGGGGTATTCGCAATGTCAAGACTTGAAGCCTTGGGCATTGCGTAGTCAAAGTCAGCCATGCCAATCGATTCATCCAAATTCTTCGACTCCATTCGCATCAAGCCCAACAAGCTGAGCGCGAAGCAGCAGGCGCAGGCGCGCGAAGAATCCGCCATGTGCGAATGGCCGGAGTGCAAGAACAAGGGCCCGCACCGCGCGCCCAAGGGCCGCGAGAACTCGAAAGAGTACTGGCACTTCTGTCTCAACCACGTCCGCGAATACAACCAGGGCTACAATTTCTTCCAGGGCATGAGCGCCGACTCGGTCGCGCGCTACCAGAAGGATGCGCTGACCGGCCATCGTCCGACCTGGAAGATGGGCGCCAACGGCGGCAAGAAGGGCAAGGCCGGCGCCGAGCCCGATATCGACGCCGCTTCCGATCCGTTCAGCATGTTCTCGGAGCTTAACGGCCGCGGCCGTTGGCGGCCTGGTCCGGGCGGCGCTGCCGGCGAGACCAAGCCCGAAACCCGAAAAGTGATGAACGCCGAGCGCAAGGCGCTGCAGGTGATGGGGCTCGGCCCCGATGCGACGCTGGAAACGGTGAAGGCAAAATACAAGCTGCTGGTGAAGCAGCACCATCCCGACGCCAATGGCGGCGACCGCTCCACCGAGGATCGCCTGATCGAGATCATCAAGGCGTATAATTATCTGAAGACGGTCGTGCGCGGCGCGTAACTCGCTGTCGTCCCTGCGAACGCAGGGACCCATACGCCGCGGCCGTGCGTTAGGCACGCTCGCCGATACCTTCTTTAAACAACACCCCCCTGTGGTTATGGGTCCCTGCGTTCGCAGGGACGACAGCGAAGATAATGGCTCCGCTGTCGTCCTCCAAACAAACGCTCTTGCCCTCTCACCCCGGCATCGGCCCGATATACGCCGAGCTCGGCCGGATCAGCCGCCCCGTGCGCTGCTGTTCGCGGGCGTGCGCGGTCCAGCCGGCGGCGCGCGCCACCGCAAAGATCGGCGTGAACGCCTGGCGCGGGATTTTCAGCGCGTCGAGCAGGATTGCGGTGAAGAACTCCACATTGGTGTCGAGCGGCCGGTCCGGATTTTTCCGCTTCAAGGCGTCGCGGATATAGGCCTCGACCTCGCCCGCGAACGGCAGATCCATGCCGCCGCCGGCGAGCCGTTCGATCGCGCCCTTGAGCACGTCGGCGCGGGGATCGCGTACCCGATAGACGCGGTGGCCAAAGCCCATCAGCCGCTCGCCGCGCGACAGCGCGCTGTCGACCCAGGGCTTGATGCGCTCGCTCGAGCCGATGGCGTCGAGCATTTCGAGCACCGGCTCCGGCGCGCCGCCATGCAGCGGCCCCGTCAGCGCGCAATAGCCGCCCGTCACCGCCGCAAACAGATCGGCATGGGTCGAGGCAATGACGCGCGTCGTGAAGGTCGAGGCGTTCATGCCGTGGTCGCACACGGTCACGAAATAGGCGTCGAGCGCTGCCGCTTCGCGCGCGTCGGGCTTGCGGCCAAGCATCATCGACAGCGTATCGGCGGCATGGCTCGCGGTCGGATCGGGCGTCACGGGATCATGGCCCTTGGCGCGCTGCACCAGCGCGCCTGCGATGACAGGAAATGCGCCGACAATGGTGGCCTCGTGCGTCAGTCCCGCTTCCGCGCGCAGTCCGGCGATCGCCGCCCGGAAGCCATCGACGATCGACAGCCCTCGCGTGATTCCGAGCAGCTCCGGCAACCGGGCGAAGGTGCGTTCGCGCCCGGCGCCAAGTGCGGCACGCACCGCGGCCTCGCCGACCGGCTGACCGGTGCCGCCGCTCCATAGCCGGGCGGTCACGCCCTCGAACCCGGTCTTGCGGGCCAGTTCGCCGACGCGCTCGCCGGCAATGATCAGTTCGCCGCGCTCGCCATCGACATGGCTCAGCACGGTTTCGGCTGCGGGGACGCCATCGAGGCCGATCGGGGTCTTTGAAAGCTGCATGTTCATGGTCGGATCTCCTTTGTGCACCGCAAAGGTCGTCCCTCTCGACAGATTGATCAATCTTGATTATGTAAATCAATATGAAAAAATCCGCCGGCCTATACCTTTCGGCCCGCGAGGCCTCCGCCGAACTCGCGATCTCGCAGGCGACGCTCTACGCCTATGTCAGCCGAGGCCTGATCCGCTCCGAGCCGTCGGCCGATTCGCGCAGCCATCGCTACCGGGCCGAGGACGTTCGCACGCTCAAGGAGCGGCGGGCGCCGGCGCCGGAGCCGCGCGGAATGCGCAGTTTCGATGCCGATTTGCCCGTCATGGATTCGGCGATTGCGACCATCACCGAGGACGGCCCGATCTATCGCGGCGTCAACTGCGTCGATCTCGCCGAGCGCGATACGCTCGAACACGCCGCGACGCTGTTATGGGACGTCACCGGCGTCGACCCGTTTGCATCAGATAATTGCCCGTCGATCTCGGATGAAATGCGCGCGGTTGCCGAGGCCACCCGCGGCGCCAACGCGATCGATCGCGCCATTGCGGTGCTGGCGCTCGCGGCCGTTGCCGATCCGCGCGCCTTTACCCGCGCGCCCGAGGGACGCGCGATGGTCGGCGGCCGCATCCTGCGTCTGGTGGTCGCGACCATGCTGAACGCGAAGACATCGCCGCAGCCGCTGCACCTGCAAATCGCCAGGACCTGGGCGCCCGATCACAAGCACGCCGCCGATCTGATCCGCCGCGCGCTGGTGCTGCTGGCGGATCATGAATTGAACGCTTCGACCTTCACCGTGCGCTGCGCGGCGTCGACCGGCCTGAACCTCTATGACGCGATGATCGCAGGCCTCGTTGCCTTGAAAGGTCCCAGGCATGGCGGCGCCGGCGTGCTGGCGGCGCAGTTGCTCAAGACGTTGGCCAAGGGCGAGGTCGCGCCCCTGATTCGCGAGCGGGTGGCGCTGGGCGAACGTTTCGCGGGCTTCGGCCATGGTGTCTACAAATTCGGAGATCCCCGCGCGCAGGCCTTGCTGGAGGCTTTGGCGCGCTCGGGCGCAGAGCGCAAACTGACCCACGAAATCCCGGAACGCATTGCGGAAGCGACCGGCGAATTCGTCAATATCGACTACGCGCTGGCAGTGCTCGTGCACACGCTGGGCCTGCCGCCGGGCCATGAACTGGTGCTGTTTTCGATGGCCCGCACGGTCGGATGGATCGCGCATGCGAGCGAACAATTGCGCCAGGAGCGGCTGATTCGCCCGCGTGCGCGCTATGTCGGCCCCGCCCCGGGACGCGCCCGGACTACTTGAGCGGCCTGGCCGGCTCGATCCCGCCGTCGCCCTGGCGGCGGCGGATGATCCAGATCGCAAGCGCCGCAACCAGCGCGCCGCCCAGCACCGCGAGCATCCAGAGATGCTTGGCCGTGCCGTGATGATGCGGTCCGAAATATTCGTGCAGTGTCGAAACCGCGAAGACGCCCGGCAGCACATGGGCCATCGCCCAGACCAGGATGGCCGGAACATTCACGCCGTAAAACCGCAGCGGCGGCATGCCCAGCGCGCCCGCCGTCACCGGCACGAAGGCGCGGATCGGCGGCACAAAACGCGCAAAAAACACCGCAAGCGCGCCACGGCTTTGGAAGAAGGCTTCGCTCCGCGCCACCATGGCTGGGTAGTTCTTCAGCGGCCAGACGCTGAGAATCTCGCGCTGCGAGCGATGGCCAACCCAGAACGCGGTGCCGTCCCCGAGCGCGGCCCCGGCAATCGCCGCCGCCAGCACCGCCCATAACTTCAGTTCGCCGCCAGGCACCAGCGCGCTCAAGGCGAGGATGATGGTCGATCCCGGTACCAGCGAGCCGACCACCGGAACGGCTTCCAGCAAGGCGGCGAGGAACAGCGTCAGATAAGCAAGCCACGGATGGGCCGAGACAAAAGCGATCAGAGGATCGAGGAAGGAGGCCACAAAATTCCCGTTGCGGTTGCGCGATTTACCTGACGGCCCAGACCTAACAACTCGCCATGGACGCGGGAAGGGCTGTCCCGAGGCACCGGTTCCGCGGCGGCTGGCGCGGCCGCCGGGTACAAAAGTACGGCGTGATTCGCAGGGCTGCCCTCCAAAAATCGAGTTCAGTGCCTATCTCAATGATAAGGCTGCGGAACTTTCATTGCGCGGCGGGCTTCTTCCGGCCGTTGCTCTCTGCTAGGTTCGCAACCAGCACCCATCCGCAGCCATTCAACAAATCTGGTTTCGGGAATGCCCGGGACCTCGGAGGATTGATGACGACCGCCGCCATGACCAAAACTCAAGAGCCCGTCGGTATCCCCGATATGAAGGTATCGGTGCGGCAGGTTTTCGGGATCGATACCGATCTTGAAGTGCCGGCCTATTCCGAAGTCGACCCGCACGTGCCGGAAGTCGATTCGGATTACCGCTTCGATCGCGCCACCACGCTCGCGGTTCTTGCCGGCTTCGCGCACAACCGCCGCGTCATGGTCACCGGCTATCACGGCACCGGTAAATCGACCCATATCGAGCAAGTTGCGGCGCGGCTGAACTGGCCTTGCGTGCGCGTCAACCTCGACAGCCATATCAGCCGTATCGATCTGGTCGGCAAGGATTCCATCGTCGTGCGCGACGGCAAGCAGGTCACGGAATTCCGCGACGGCATTCTGCCCTGGGCGCTGCAGCACAACATTGCGCTGGTGTTCGACGAATATGACGCCGGCCGCCCCGACGTGATGTTCGTGATCCAGCGCGTGCTGGAAGTCTCCGGCCGCCTGACGCTGCTCGACCAGAACAAGGTGATCAAGCCGCACCCGTCGTTCCGCCTGTTCTCGACCGCCAACACGGTCGGTCTCGGCGATACGTCGGGCCTCTATCACGGCACCCAGCAGATCAACCAGGGCCAGATGGACCGCTGGTCGATCGTCACCACGCTGAATTACCTGGCGCATGACGAGGAAGTCGAAATCGTGCTCGCCAAGGCGAAGCACTATCGCACGCAGGAAGGCAAGGACATCGTCAACAAGATGGTGCGGCTCGCCGACCTCACCCGAAACGCGTTCGCCAATGGCGACCTCTCGACGGTGATGAGCCCGCGTACGGTGATCACCTGGGCGGAGAACGCCGATATCTTCTCCGACATCGGCTTTGCGTTCCGCGTTACCTTCCTCAACAAGTGCGACGAACTGGAACGGCCACTGGTGGCTGAATTCTATCAGCGCTGCTTCAACCAAGAACTCGCCGAGAGTTCGGTCAACGTGGCGCTCAGCTAGCCCATGCCGAAAATTTCCGTCGAGCGCACCATTGGAAAGACCAAGAAGGCGGTGCTCGGCGGATTGATCGGCTACAACACCGAGAAGATGGGGAAGCAGAAATACAAGCGCCTCGCCATCTCCTTGCGCGAAGGCGACAAGATCGTCGGCGGGATTGTAGGCGAAGTCTGGACCACGGTGCTGTTCATACAGTTGTTCTGGATGGAGCAGAAACTTCGCGGCAAGGATTTTGGAACGAAGCTGATCAAGGCGATTGAAGACGAAGCGAGACGGTTTGGGGCCACGCGGTCCTATCTCGATACGATGAGTTTTCAGGCGCCGGGTTTCTACCGCGCCTGCGGTTATGAGGAATTCGGTTCGATCGAAGGTTATCCTGAAGGCGTGACGCGCCATTGGTTTACGAAAGCGCTATGAGCACATCCAACTCCAAATTCCGCACCGGATCCAAGGAAGCGCCGACCGAGCCGTTCAAGCGCGCGGTGACGTCGTGCCTGCGCGCGATCGCAAGAGCCCCCGAGCTCGAAGTGACGTTCGCGGCCGAACGTCCGGGCCTCGCGCCGGGCAAGGCCCGGTTGCCCGAACCTGCGCGCAAGATGACGAAACGCGATGCCGCGATTGTGCGCGGCCATGCAGACTCGATCGCGTTGAAACTCGCCTGTCATGATCCAAAAGTTCACCGCAAGCTGATGCCGGGCAATCCGCAGGCGCGCGGCGTGTTCGAGGCGGTTGAGCAGGCGCGCGTCGAAGCGATCGGCTCGCGGCGGATGGCCGGTGTCGCGAAAAACCTCACCGCGATGCTCGACGATCATTTCCATCGCGGCAAATTCGACGAGATCACCGACCGCGCCGACGCGCCGCTGTCGGATGCGCTGGCGATGCTGGTGCGCGAACGGCTGACCGGCATGGCGCCGCCGACGGCGGCGAAGAAGATGGTCGACCTCTGGCGCCCGGTGCTGGAAGACAAGATCGGCGCGCGGCTCGATCAATTGAGCCGCGTGACCGAAGACCAGGCCAAGTTCGGCGACCTCGTGCACGATCTGCTGTCAGCGCTCGACCTTGGCGACGATCGCAACGCCGATGCCGACGACGACGAGAACAACGAGGAGAATCAGGACGGCGAGAACGATCAGTCCGGCGCCGAAGGTTCGCCCGACTCTGACGCCGCGCAGGAAATGAGCGCCGATCAGGCCCAGGCCTCGACCGATGAGATGTCGGAGAGCGCGATGGAAAGCGCGCAGGCTTCCACGTCAGACACCTTCGACGATGGCGAACTCGGCGACGACGAAACGCCAGGCGAGGCGACGCGGCCGAATTCGCGCGGCGCCAATGAACCGCGCGGACCGGAATATCACGCCTTTGCGCCGAAGTTCGACGAGGTGATCGCGGCCGAGGATCTCTGCGACCATGATGAACTGGAACGGCTGCGCAGCTATCTCGACAAGCAGCTGGCGCATCTGCAGGGCATCGTTGCCCGGCTCGCCAACCGGCTGCAGCGCCGCCTGATGGCACAGCAGAACCGCGCCTGGGAGTTCGATCTCGAGGAAGGCATCCTTGATCCGGCGCGGCTGTCGCGCGTGGTCACCGATCCCTATCACCCGCTCTCGTTCATGCACGAGAAGGAAGCGACCTTCCGCGACACCGTGGTGACGCTGCTTCTCGATAATTCCGGTTCGATGCGCGGCCGGCCCATCACGGTGGCGGCGACCTGTGCGGACATTTTGGCGCGGACGCTGGAGCGTTGCGGCGTCAAGGTCGAGATCCTCGGCTTCACCACGCGCGCCTGGAAAGGCGGGCAATCCCGCGAGGCGTGGCTCGCCGCGGGCAAGCCGGCCAATCCCGGCCGGCTGAACGATTTGCGTCACATCATCTACAAATCCGCCGACGCCCCCTGGCGCCGCGCGCGGAAAAATCTCGGGCTGATGATGCGCGAGGGACTTTTAAAGGAAAATATCGACGGCGAGGCGCTGGATTGGGCGCACAAGCGCCTGCTTGGGCGTCCCGAGCAGCGCAAGATCCTGATGATGATTTCCGACGGCGCGCCTGTCGACGATTCCACCCTGTCGGTCAACCCGGGCAATTACCTCGAACGGCATCTGCGCCACATCATCGAGGAGATCGAGACCCGTTCGCCGGTCGAGCTGATCGCGATCGGCATCGGTCACGACGTCACGCGGTATTATCGCCGTGCGGTGACCATCGTCGATGCCGAGGAACTCGGCGGCGCGATCACCGAAAAGCTTGCCGAGCTCTTCAGCGAGACCCACGGCGCCGCGCCCACGACAACGCGCCGGCCACGCCGTCTGCATTCCTGAGAGTATGCGCGCACCTTTTAGCCGCCGTCGCTTTCTGAAAACTGCAGCGGCGGCGCTCTCGGCCGCCGCGCTGCCTGCGATTGCGCATGCGCAGACCGCAGTTCAGCGGCCGCCGAAGCCGGCTCCCCCGGATGAATATTCGGTCACCGCGCCGGTCTCGATCGAGGTCAATGCGAGGCCGCTGCCGTCGTTCGATACCCGCGACCGCTCCCACGTGCGGTTTGGCTCGCTGGAATATCGCAGCGGCTTGATCCTGACCTCGCGGTTTCGCGGCTTTGGCGGCCTGTCGGGTCTGCGGCTCGACGCCAAGGGCGAACGCTTCATCGCCATCAGCGACAAGGGCGGCTGGTTTACCGGCCGCATCGTCTACAAGGGCCGCGAGATGACCGGCCTCGACGATGTCGAAGCGTCGCCGATACTCGGTCCCGATGGCAAGCCGATCACCGCCCGCGGCTGGTTCGACACCGAGTCGATCGCGCTCGATGGTTCTTACGTCTATGTCGGCATCGAACGGGTCAATCAGATATTGCGGTTCGATTTCGCCAAGGGTTTTACGCGCTCGCTCGGCGAGCCGCTGCCGTTGCCGCCGGCGGCGCGCAAGCTGCCGTTCAACAAGGGGCTCGAGGCGCTGGTGATGGTGCCGAAGGGCTTTGCCCTAGCGGGGACGCTGATCGCGATCTCCGAACGCGGGCTAGATGCCGGCGGCAACATCATGGGCTTTCTGATCGGCGGCAAGACGCCCGGCCAGTTCGGCATCCGCCGCACCGAGAATTTCGACGTCAGCGATGCGGTGCTGCTGCCCTCGGGTCAATTGCTGTTGCTGGAGCGCAAGTTTTCCATGCTCGGCGGCATCGGCGTCCGGATCCGGCGCATCGCGCCAAATTCAATTGCCCTAGGTGCCGTGATCGACGGTCCCACGATCTTCAACGCCGATCTCGGCAGTGAAATCGACAATCTGGAAGGCATCGACGCCCATGTGACTGACGAAGGCGATACGGTGCTGACGCTGATCTCCGACGACAATTTCTCGATGATCCAGCGCAATCTGCTGCTGCAGTTCACGCTGGTGGATTGAGGCAGGACGGGGTTCACTGCGTAACCCTGTTTGCGGAACGGTTCTTGCAGCGATCCGGGCAGTGAAACCGGAGCATTTGATGACCAGGTCCATTCGCGTATTCCTCATCCTTTCGATCGTTTTCTCAGGGTTTGCCGCCCAGGCCGAAACCTGGCCCACCCGCATGATCAAGGCGACCATTCCGTTTGGCGCGGGCAGCGCGGCCGACGTCGTGCCGCGGTTGCTGTTCGACCGGCTGGCGGTCGAACTCGGCCAGCCGATCGTGATCGAGAATCGCGCCGGTGCGGGTGGCACGGTCGGTTCGGGCCTGGTGGCCAAGGCTGATCCCGACGGCTACAGCATTCTCTCCAACTCCAACGCGCTGACGATCGCACCGGCGATCTTTCCAAATCTGGCCTTCGATGCCGCGCGCGACCTCGCCTCGGTGCTGATGATCGGCTCCACCGCCAATGTGATGATCGTGCCGAATTCGCGTCCGTGGAAGACAATTCGGGATTTCATCGCGGACGCCAAGGCGAAGCCCGGATCGATCTCCTACGGTTCGGTCGGTATCGGCAGCGCGGTCCATATCAGTTCCGAGAAATTCCGCCTCGCCGCCGGCTTCGAGGCCACCCACATTCCCTATCGCGGCGGCGGCGAGGTGATCGCCGATATTCTTGGCGGCCGGATCGCTTTCTATTTCTGTCCGCTGGCAACCGCGCTGCCGCTGATCCGCGAGGGCCAGGTGCGCGCGCTCGTGGTATCGACGGCCAAGCGCGCGACTGAGCTGCCCGATGTGCCGAGCCCGGTCGACATCGGATTGAAGGATGCCGACAGCGCGATCTGGTTCGGCGTATTGGTGCCGTCGAAGACGCCGCGCGAGATCGTCGACAAATTGCATGCGGCAGGCACCAAGGTGCTGGCCGATCCGGTGACGCAGGATGGCTTGAAAAAGCTCGCCATCGAGCCGATGCCGATGACCCCCGGCGAGATGGATGCACTCCTCAAGCGCGAGATCGCGGCCAATTTTGAGCTGATCAAGGCTGCCGGGATCAAACAGTAAGGGGAGGGTTGCGCTGGCGGCGGGTTGAGGGGAAGGGGGTGGCTCGCTACGTTGCAGGCCAGCATCCTTCCCTCCCGGTCCGGACATCCTTGCATGAGCACCCTGTTTTCCCCGATCCAGCTGCGTGGCCTGAAGCTCGCCAACCGCATCATGGTGGCGCCGATGTGCCAGTATTCTTCCGTCGATGGCGACGCCAATGACTGGCACTTCACGCACATCAATTCGCTGGCGCTGTCGGGCGCCTCGATCTTCTGCATCGAGGCAACGGCGGTCGAGGCGATCGGCCGGATCACGCCGGGCTGCCTCGGCCTCTACAACGACGCCAACGAGGCGGCGCTGAAGCCGATCCTGGCCTCGGTGCGCAAGCGCTCCAAGGCGGCCGTGATGATCCAGCTCGCCCATGCCGGCCGCAAGGCGTCGAGCCACACGCCCTGGGACGGCGGCCAGCTGATCCCGGTTTCCGAAGGCGGCTGGCAGGTGGAAGGGCCGTCGGCGATTGCGCACAAGGCGAGCGAGACGCCGCCAAAGGCGTTCGATGCCGCGGGTCTCGCGCGGGTGCGCGATGCGTTCGTGGCTGCGGCGAAGCGCGCCGAGCGGCTCGGCATCGACGCCATCGAGGTGCACAGCGCCCACGGCTATCTGCTGCATCAATTCCTGTCGCCGATCTCCAATCAGCGCACCGATCAATATGGCGGGTCGCTGGAGAATCGCATGCGCTTTCCGCTCGAAGTGTTCGACGCGGTGCGCGCGGCGTTTCCGCATGACAAGCCGGTGGGCCTGCGGCTTTCCTCGACCGACTGGGTCGAGGGCGGCTGGGATCTGGCGCAGACCATCGAATATGCCAAGGCGTTGAAGCAGCGCGGCGTCGACTGGATCGACGCGTCCTCGGGCGGCGTTTCGCCGTTGCAAAAAATCCCGCTCGGCCCCGGCTATCAGGTGCCGTTCGCGCAAGCCATCAAGCAGGCGACCGGCCTCACGACGATTGCGGTCGGCCTGATCACCGAAGCCAGGCAGGCCGAGGAGATCGTGGCCTCCGGCAAGGCCGACATGGTCGCGCTGGCCCGCGGCATGCTCTACGACCCGCGCTGGGGCTGGCACGCCGCCGCCGAACTCGGCGGCGAAGTGTTTGCACCGCCGCAATATTGGCGCTCGCAACCCTCGACGCAGAAGGCGCTGTTCGGCGCCACCACGTTCGGGACAAGGTAAGTATCGAAGCGGCACGCCGCGCGAATTTCTGCCCATTGGTTTCGTCATATCTCGGCCACACGCTTCGCGTGCTATGCTCTCGCTTGCGCGCGACAGACGCGTTTTGAAAAAACAGCGAGAGGACGCCCCATGGAGATCGGATATTTCACGATGCCGTCCCATCCGCCGGAGTGCGGGTTGAAGGAGGGTCATGACTGGGACTTGCAGACGCTGCGGTGGCTCGATGAGCTCGGCTATCAGGAAGCCTGGATCGGCGAACACCACACCGCGCCCTGGGAGCCGCACCCTTCGCCCGACCTGATCCTGGCGCAGGCGTTCCTGCAGACCAAAAATATCCGCCTCGGCCCCGGCGGCTTCCTGCTGCCCTATCACCACCCCGCCGAACTCGCCAACCGCGTCGCCATGCTCGACCACCTCTCCGGCGGACGCTTGAACTTCGGCGTCGCGGCGTCGGGCCTGCCCAGCGACTGGGCGATGTTCAACGTCGACGGCATGTCCGGCCAGAACCGCGACATGACCCGCGAGGCGCTGGAGATCATCCTAAAAATGTGGACCGAGGACGCGCCGTGGTCGTACCAAGGCAAGTTCTGGACGGTGAACAAGCCCGACGTGATGTTCGACTTCCTCAAGCCCCACCTCAAGCCGTTGCAGGCGCCGCATCCGCCGATCGGCGTCGCCGGCCTCTCCAAGGGATCGGATACGCTCAAGCTCGCGGGCGAGCGCGGCTATATCCCGATGAGCCTCAACCTCAACCCGGCCTATGTGGCCAGCCACTGGGAATCGGTGGAGATCGGCGCCGCCAAAACCGGCCGCAAGCCGAACCGGCAGGACTGGCGCTTGGTGCGCGAGGTGTTCATCGCCGACACCGACGAGGAAGCCTGGCGGCTCTCCGTCGGCGACATGATGGGCCGGATGATGACCGAGTATTTTCTCCCCCTGCTCGGGCATTTCGGTTTCAAGGACTACCTCAAGCACGCGCCCGACGTGCCTGACTCCGATGTCACCGCCGACTATTGCGCGAAGCGCAACTGGATCGTCGGCTCGCCATCGACCTGCGCCGAGAAGATCGAAAAGATCTATCACGAGGTCGGCGGCTTCGGCACGCTTCTGGTGTTCGGCTTCGACTACAAGCACAAGCCGGAAGCGTGGCACCATTCGCTGCGCCTCCTGAAGCAGGAAGTGATGCCGCGGCTGAAGCACCTCGACGCGAGCCTGATCCGCGCCGCGTAACGATTGTCATTCCGGGGCGCATCGAAGATGCGAACCCGGAATCTCGAGATCCCGGGTCTGGTCCTTCGGACCATCCCGGGATGACGGATGCGCTTTTGGCGCATCCGTCAGTTCATTCCCGGCGGCGCGTCGGTCGCTTTCACCTGCCAGAACCGCAGCATGCGCTGCGCGTTGTCCAGCGTCAGCTTGGCGTATTGCGATTTCGCCTGCGCCAGTTCGTGCGGGCCCATGTTGCCTGACGCAAAACGGCTGTCGAGCACGGCGGCCACGGTTTCCCAGCTCAATCCTGCGACGCGGCAGGGAACCAGCAGGCCTTCATCGCGCAAACTCTGCATCAGCGGGCGGATGACGTCGATGCCGGAGCGCGACAGTTCGGCGAGCGCCGCCACGGTCTCCTCGTACTTGCGCTGTTTGGCAAAACTCATCAGCGCGCCTTCGTTGAGCTGGCCGTTCTTGGCGAGCAGCGTCACGTAGCGCTTGGCGGAAGCGAAATCGCGCACGCGGGACATTTCGCGGCTGGCGCCGTCGGCGGCGGCGGCGATGGCGCCGCGGATTTCCTCGAACAGGTGCGGCGGCGCGCGCGACAGCAGCCGCGTGCGCACGGCTTCGGTGGCGTCGCGCAGCAATTGCCGCCTGATATGCGCCGGCAGGTCGACGCGGATGCCGGTCTCGATCGCAAGTTCCGGATCGTGTTCGGCCTGCGCCAGCAGCACCGCAAAACCACCAGTGGAAACCTTGGCGCCGGGATTGGCGACGAGCTTGCGGCTGACGCTCGGATAATGCCGCGCCAGCAGCGCGTCGGTGACGATCTCGGCGAGCCACCAGCGGCCGGATATCGCGAGCAGATGCGCCTCGCTTTTGCTCTGCGCGAGCTCGACCAGATCCTCCGCCGACAGCCGCGCGGATTCGGTCAGCACGGGCGCTGCGACCGAAATATCCTCGTTGTGGGCGAGGCGCCGGATCACGGCATGCGGCGCCTGCTTCACCGACGCGAGCTGGCTGCTCATTTCGGCGAGCGCGATGCGCGCGCTGACGTCGGCGATGGCGCGCAGCTCGATGGTCCTGATCAGTCGTTCGAGCACGTCGCCGAACAGCTCGATCTGTTCGCCATTGAAGCCGTCGGCCGAGGTCAGGAACAGGTCCGTGACGCGGCGGAAAGTCTCGAGGTGCTTTTGCGCCGAGCCGGCCTTGATGGCCGCCTCGACCTCATCGGCGATGGATTGTTCCAGCATCGCTCGTCCTGAGCGTTCGAAGCCAATTCTGGCAGAGGGGAAAAGGGTATGGTGAATAGCTGAACAGTCGGTAAAATTCGGGGTGTTGGTCGGGCCTCTCACCGTCATTGCGAGCGAAGCAAAGCAATCCATTGGGCGGGCTACTCAGTGAAACTACGGAGATTTCGGTCGCCGCGTTTGGCGACGCACTGATGGGGAAGGTGGGGTACGGCTGATTGCGTCATTCTCCGCTGTCGTCCCGGCCTTGAGCCGGGACCCATACTCCGCGGCGGTTATTGTTGCAGAAGGTCTCTGACGCCGGTGTTCCTATCGATGGGCCGCGACGTATGGGTCCCGGCCTTCGCCGGGACGACGCGGATACGGTTTCGCATTCCCGCGGCAGGTTTCGCCCGGGTTGTTCAAATCGTTTGCCCCCAAAATCCAGAGGGCGCAGGGAATGCCGGATGCGCGCTGCACCCGCGGTCTCATGTGCGTTCTGTGCTAAAAAAGCTGCACATGAGCATACAGGGCAGCGGAGAACATCCGACATTCCCTGCGCAGTGGCTTTACGGCTTATGACGCGCTCTCCCCGGTGAGACGGCCTCTATTGCCACCGTCACTGCGCAGGGCTTGAGCCCTTGCGCAGCTTGACGCCGTTACGGGCGCCAGGACCACACGCTTTCACCGTACGCCTCAGCCGCGACCGTCAATCGCAACCTCAGCGTCCACCGCATCCCCGCCCCTCGTCGTGACGATGGCCAACGCCCCTCTGAATGGGACGGGATGGCTATTGATGTGCAGGTGATTTGGGGTGGAAGGGAAGGGAAATGTTTTTGATTTTCGGAAATTTAGGGCTTGACATGGTTTCTGCAAATCGGAAGTGATTTGCCCGTCGTGCCGTTTTGTCGCAGTTCCGATGTCGTCCCGGCGAAGGCCGGGACCCATAACCACAGGATCGAGTGATTTAGGGAAGTCGTCGAACAGCATCTCTCAACATGAACTACACGGCGTATGGGTCCCGGCCTTCGCCGGGACGACAAGAGAAGCCAGGACAACAAATCTATTTCACAGCAAATGCGAGAGGTCGCTCCAGTCGGGATTCTCTTCCTCGATCAGCCTGATCTTCCAGTCGCGATGCCAGTTCTTCAATTGCTTCTCGCGCGCGATGGCTTCCTGCGGCGAGGCATAGGTCTCCATGTAGACCAGACGCGTAACGCCATACTTCTTGACGAACTCCGAACCGCGCCCCGCGCGATGCAGCGCGAGGCGATTGCCGAGATCGTTGCAGACGCCAATGTAGAGCGTTCCGTGGCGGGCGGAGGCGAGGATGTAGACGTAGTAGGTGCGGGGGGTGGTCATGGTGTCAGCAACTGGCTGCTATGGAGTCGTCGTCCCGGCGAAGGCCGGGACCCATACGCCGCGGCGAGTGTTGTGAAAAATACTGTTCGACGATTGTGCCCAAAATCCAATCCTGTGGTTATGGGTCCCGGCCTTCGCCGGGACGACAACAGTCACACCTCCGCCGGCATCTCCACCGCTTCCGCCTTCACCGGCATCGGCCACGTCTCGTACTTCTCCGGCAGGTTCACCGGCCGATAATCCTTCACCTCGGCCATCCGCTTCACCACCGACTCATGAATGACAGCACCTTCCGGAATCACCCGTGGCTCCGCGTCCGGAATGTAAAACCCAAAATACACCTGCCGCTTCGGCCACTCCCGGTACTTCGCGCTCTTCGGCAAGAATTCGAGAATCCACCACGCCCCCGTCAGCGACGTGTGCACCTCGCCGCGCACATCAGGCGCGACATAGGAGAACGGGCTGTTCTTGCGCGGAATCCCCCAGGCGAGCTGGTTGACATTGGCGTGGTTGAACTTGAGGCCGGCTTTTTCGGCCTCGTCGATCATCCAGAGCAGCGGATATTTGGAGAGGCCGGATTGCTTTTCCGGATAGCCGCCGCCGATATCGGCATGCACGCCTGAGAACCACACCTGCAAAATATCCTGCGGCGTGTTCTTGATGTCGTTGAAGCGGACCGGCTTGTAGGTCTGCGGCGCGTCCCACTTCTTTAGCCGAAACATGCAGCGCCGCTCGTCGATCGAGATCGCCTGGCGGAAAATCTGCACGCTCGGGTTCTGCAGCGTCCAGGCCAGCTCTTCCAGGCTCGGGAGATAGAACCGGTCGGGCCGCGGCACGATCACGCTCGCCACCGTATCCCAGACGCCGACGAAGCGGATGACGGGCCAGCGCGCCGAGGTGATGCGCGCGAACTGCGCGGCGTTGTCGAACGGCGAGGGCGGCTCGGCATCCTCGGCGGCGGCGGCGTCGACGCGCCCCCTGTATTTTTCGCGCAGCTTCGGCGCCTCGTCGCTGGAGAACGCCTTGTAGGCGATCAGGCCGCTGCCTGCGAGATTGGCCTGCTCTTCCGTGATCAGGCCGATCTTGTGGATCAGCCCAGCCAGCACCCGCACGGTGTAGGCGCCGCGGGAAAAGCCGAACAGGTAGATCTGGTCGCCCTCGCGCCAGTTCTGCACCAGGAAGCAATAGGCCGCCAGCACGTTGTCATCGAGCCCATAGCCGGTGGCGAGCCCCAGGATGGCGTTGAAATTCTGCCTGAGCCGGTGCCACGTGTTCGGCCGCGCCAGCGTGCCGACCCCGGGATCGTAAAACACCAGCTGCCGCGGCTCGGTTTTTTCAGTCTTGCGCAGGCAGCGATAGAGCTTCAGCACATTGGAGATGTTCTCGGAAATCTCGTTGCCGGTGCCGTCGCAGCAGATGACGATGTTTCTGGGTGTCATGAGGGGTGCCCCTGATCTCGTACAGCTTGTAGTTTAGCGGGCGTGCGGTGGGGTGGCGAGGAGATTGGGAGCGATTGCCATAGTATCCGGGCCGATTGCCTCCCGGTGCCATTAGCCAGTGGCTTCCGTCCAACTCTCTCTTCTGCGTTTTCCAACGCATATCCGGCCGACAACACTGTTGCTGGCGAGATCATAGATGGCTCCAACTTGGTAGACTCGTAACCCAAGCATTGTTCTAATCTCGGAGCAGGTGGCTAAGTGCTGGCCGTCTGGCGACAATATTGCTGCTTCAACGTAGTATTTTCCGCGCTTGGTTGCCGCTGCGATTCGTTCGGCAACATCGGACCACTTCTCAGCTCCGTCCGAATTGCGTTTAACGCCATCGAGCATTTCGAGCAGTGGCAAAAGCCGGTGAGGATTGGAGGAGGTTGCGAATTGAAAATGGATAGCAAGCCCAGATAATTCACATTTTCGAATGTCGTCCGGATGATACTTGCGGCCGCTCCAGACGCATGTCTTTGTTTCGGCTGGAGTACAGAAGAGATTGCCAGCAGATTGAACTGCAATCTCCTTCAAGAGTCGGGTGTCTGATAAACTGCTGCTCACGAAGAATCGCTTTAGGGCGCGCTTACCCGAAATGGCACAACGATCTAGCCCAATCGGTAAGATATTTTTGCCACTCACTTCACATCGTTCGAGGACCCCAATTCTGACGGAATAGCCAGTTACGTCGCAACGTTCGGCTTCGTCCTGAATGATAGGTTGTCGGGTTTCGTGACAGATGACGAACTCTTGTTTATGGCCCGTCCTTCCAGAAACAGCGGATCGTAGCTGTTGATCAGTGCGGTACCTCTTTCCCGATATTTCGCTGACAGCAATTTCTTCCTTGAGAACTTCAGCCTGAGTAAATGAGCAAACCTCATAATGCTCAGGCTCTGCCCGTTTCCCGCTGACGGCAGAAACCTTGAGAAGCTTGGAGGAGACAAGATTTCCAGTGACATCCGAGACTTCGGTCTCGTCGCGAAACACGCGCTTGCCGCTTGATGAGCATAAGACTGTGAATTCAGGTAGTGCAAAACGTCCGCTTACCTCAGACTTAACTAGTAGGTGCCGCAATGCATCTGCACCGGTGATTTCGCATTTGGAGAGGCAAGAGCTAGGGACGGTGCGGCCGGTTTGGGAGCATAGGCCTAGCTCCGGACCATCGACAACCTTCCCGGCATGAGGAGAGATGGAAAGCGAGCTTTCATATTCGTCGACCGTGTCAAAGCTGTATCGAGTCTTGACTTTGACTTCGCGATGCACCGCTCCGGTCATGCCGACAAGCGTCATTTCAAGATTCGGCGTGAACTCGTCCATCAGTTTTTTGCGTTTACGCTCGTCTTCTGTCCGTCGTGTTTCGTACTCTCGTCGCTCCAAATAAAAGCGACAAAATTCCGATATTCCCTCATCGTAGGCAGCTGCGTTCTTAAGTTTTTCAGTTTTGAGACCAATAGTTTCAGGTTTTTCAATTGTCCGAGGCAAAGCATCTAGGCCTGATCGGCCGGTTACCAAGCGGTGGTCGTCAGCTGAGCATGGGATGTCCACCAGTCGTTCGTAACTGTCGTGTGCGACCGTTGCCCGAACTCGTACCACTGCTGCTCCATTGAAGGCACGAGATACGCTGTCAATTTCTACCGACTTCGTCCTAGCTCCGAAATCATCCACCCAGCTATGCGCGGTCTCTTCGCACTTCTTTGCGGGATCGCGGTCGACGTCTTCCACGTCATGAATGCCAGACGCAACAATTCTGGTTACGAGACGTTGAAATGGCGGGCTGCCAGGACCGTAGAGTATGCTTCTTACGTGGGGGTCGGCTTGATCGTCAAACCGAATGTATTCGCGGCCGCCGTTCTCCTCGGCCAAATACAATCCATTTGATCCCGGAGTGATCTTACTGCCGAGGAGGCCAAGAGCTCCAAGGGTAAAATCACGAGGCTCCATCGATCGAACGGCCTTGGGTAGGGTCGGAGTGCGAGGCCCAACGTCCTCGCTCCCATCAGCCCCTCCCAACATGTCATTGATGGTCTTCTCTTCTCGTTCTAGTTCCGTCTTGGCTTCTTCTATGCTCTTCTCTGCGAGCTTTGTTGCTCTGTCGATATCTTTGCCGGCAAGTGCCGCGATCACGAGCTTAAGAATCTGCTCCTCAAAACTGGTGCCTGCGTCATCATCCCCGTCGCCAACATCAGCCCCCTGCAACAGGGCTTCCACATCGCCAATGGCATGTGCCGCCATTTGTAGCTTTTCCATCAGTCTTCCGACGATGTAATCCTCAAATGTGCCTTTCAGAGTTACGTTGTAGATGCTTACATAGGCGTGGTCGGAGGCAAGTCTTTGAACGCGACCGATCCGCTGTTCAACAATCATGGGATTCCAAGGCAGATCGTAGTTCACAAGCACATTGGCAACCTGAAGGTTGACGCCTTCAGATCCTGCTTCAGTTGATACAATTACCCTGTACCCGGGAGGGTTTTTTCGGAAGAGGCTAATGGTCTCTTGATTTCGCTCACCTGAATCTCCGTTGATAAGTCCGACTTTCAATCCTTGGCCGGCCAGGTAATTCTGAATCGTCGTTTGCGTCTCTCGCCGTATCGTGAAGACAACAAGCCGCCAGCCGTTGGGGTTCTCGGCCTTGAGTTTTCCGATGAGATTGCTGAGGCCAATGAGTTTCGCGCTCAGTGGCATGCCCTCGACAATTGATTTTACCGATGCTGCTAAATCTGGCGGGACAGTACCGTTTCGGGCCATGTTGGTGAGTTGGGCGGATAGCGCCTCGGGGCTACTAGTCAGCGCTTGCAGTATCGAGATTTGCGTTAGCTTGTTGAGTTTTTGAATTGGCTTGGCAATGGTCTCAATCAGTCGAAGCTCGGCGGCCGTGGGCTGAACCTCGTGCCTCAGCACTTTCCGCTCAGGAAAATAGAGTTTGGCGTCGCCACGACGAACTCGAGACATATAGCCATAAACGATCGAACGAAATTCATCTCGAGCTTCAAGTTTTAGTTCGCGCGCCTGTTCTCTGTTGTCCGCTATGAAACGACGGGCAAACATGCCCGGGCTTCCAAAAGGATTGTCGTGGCCACGAGCAACGGTGAGTAGGTCGACCAACGAGTACAAGTCCCAGAGGCGATTTTGAATTGGCGTCGCGGTCAGCATTAATACGAAGGGAAAACGCCGGTCCTTCAGCGCTTTGCGGAAGCGCTTGGCTACCTCTGGGGGTTTTTGAACGCCATACAAATTCCTGAGCTTGTGGGCTTCATCGAGCACGAGCATCTGAAAGCGATCTTCGGGAATTTTATCGAGGTGCAAACGAGCCGAATTGTACGTTGTGATGACGGCGCCGACCTCGTCGGGCTCCGCCTCGATTAAATCTTTGCCAAAGGCGACCGACGCTGGAATATCGAACTTCGATTCAAGCTCTTCCTTCCACTGGTGCGCGAGTATTTTTGGGCAGACGATTAAAATCTTAGAGAGGCGTGATCGGGCAACAAGCTCGCTAATGACGAGACCTGCGCTTATCGTTTTGCCGAGGCCGACATCATCAGCCAGAAGCGTTACGGGCAGGCGCCGGCAAAAAGTAATCAGGTTGCTTACTTGATGAAGATAAGGTGTGAGCCGGTCGTGCCACCGATACGTCGACTTAAGATCTTCCGCCCGCTCAATCACGATGGGATCCGTCAAATCCCATTCTAGGCCTGCTCGATAAAGCCGGTATTCCTCCGGCGCTCTCTTGCGGCTCAATATCTTAGTTTTGAATTCCGAGGTTGCGTCCATTCCTGCCCGGCATTCGAAAAGCTCAACTATAGGATGCTCACTTCTCGCAATGCGAGCAAGTAGCTTGTAAGCTTAGTCCCCCCCAAAAACAAAAACGGCCGGGTCTTTCGACCCAGCCGTTCAAAACTCTAAAGCCCGCTGATGAAGCGGAGCTAAACCTTTAGCTCGCCTTCTTCTCGTACACCGGCTTGCCGACCTTCTTCTGGATCGCGCGCTTGAGATCCAGCGCGCGGGGCGACAGCACGTCGGCCTTGGCCTTGAGAAGGTAGCCGTCGAGGCCGCCATTGTGGTCGACGCTCTTGAGCGCATTGGTCGAGACGCGCAGGCGCACGTTGCGGCCGAGCGCGTCCGAGATGAAGGTGACGTTGACCAGGTTCGGCAAGAAGCGCCGCTTGGTCTTGATGTTCGAGTGGCTCACCTTGTTACCCACCAGCGGGCCCTTGGCCGTCAGTTCGCAGCGCCGAGACATCGCACAAAATCCTCTTCCATCCCCGCAACCTGGCAGCGCATCATGGCGCCGCGCGGGGGTCCAAAATCATGTCCATTTCCAGGAACCGCGGACGTATAGGGCTGAAGGCCCGAGGCGTCAAGGTTTTGCGGGGTTTCGCTTAAGATTTTGCGCACCCGCGAGAGGGTGGCGTTGGCGGTTTGGAAGCCATTACAAGGGTTTAAGGATATCAAGGCGTTAGGACCATATAAAGGGCGCAATCCCCGCCGACATCTCTGTTCCCTCCGGATTGAGCCACCGCGAGGGACCGCCACGCGTTGATTGCCGGATATTTTTGATTACATAAACAAGAGCTCGCGCCAGCAGGACCGTCAGTTACGTGACCACACGTGCCATTTCGCATCGTTTCCGCCTGTTGGGCAGTCTTGCGGCCTGCGCGCTGCTGTGGCTGGCGCCGCTGGAAGCCTCCGCGCAGGGGCGGCTCGATGCCCATTACGAGGCGTCGCTGGCGGGCATCCCCGTCGGCAAGGGCACCTGGACCATCGAAATCGGCGATGATGCGTTTTCCGCCTCCGCGCAGGGCGGTTCCACCGGCCTGCTGCAGGCGTTTTCGGGCGGCAAGGGTTCCGGCGCCTCGCAAGGCCGCGTCGTGGGTGGCGCGCTGGTCGCCAACGCCTATACCGCGACCACCACGAGCTCGAAGAAATCCGAGACCATCCGCCTCGTGATCGCGAACGGCGGCGTGAAGGATTTTACCATCGATCCGGAACCGCCGGTCGATCCCGACCGCATCGTGGTGACCGAAGCGCATCGGAAGAACGTGCTCGATCCGATGACGGGCGCGATGATCCGCGTGCCCGGAACCGGCGATCCGCTGTCGCCGG
This sequence comes from Bradyrhizobium sp. JYMT SZCCT0180, assembly GCF_018130165.1. Taxonomy (GTDB): domain Bacteria; phylum Pseudomonadota; class Alphaproteobacteria; order Rhizobiales; family Xanthobacteraceae; genus Bradyrhizobium. The sequence continues at coordinate 86,182 of NZ_JAFCLZ010000016.1, forward strand.
AGGCCTGCCGCACCGGCACCGGCATCTTCGACGGCCGGCTGCGCTATGACCTCAAGCTCGACTACAAGCGCATGGAAACGGTCAAGGCCGAGCGCGGCTATCATGGGCCGGCCGTGGTCTGCGCGATCTATTTCACGCCGATCGCGGGCTATATCCCCGATCGGCCCGTGATCAAGCACCTCGCGGCCCAGCGCAACATCGAGATCGCCTTCGTGCCGATCGCGGGCACCCGCATCCTGGTTCCATTTCGCATGACGATCCCGACCCCGTTCGGCCCGGCGATGCTGGAAGCCACGAGTTTTGTCACAACGGCGGCGCCGCCAAGGGTGGCGAAGACGCAGTAATCGCTGTCGTCCCGGCGAAGGCCGGGACCCATAACCACAGGCATTCATTGTTGCAGCAGGTGCAACTTCGACCGGCTCACACGGCACGGCCGCGGCGTATGGGTCCCGGCCTTCGCCGGGACGACGAGAACGCCCATGAATCCCATTGACTCTTCACCGCTTCTGATTCGACTCCGAGCCCTCTCAATTTTAAAGGAATTCACCTGAAAACCCTGCCTTGTGGAGCCCCAGCAAACTTGATCTAGTGCCGCATCATGAGCGCTAACGCTGGATGTTGCGGTGAACGAAGCCAGTTTAAGTAAGAGTCAGCGATTCCTTCGCGATTCGTTCTAGACTCGTTCCAGAGCTTAAGCCGCGACCGCATCACCGTCGCAAAGTGACACACATAGCAAGCCGCGCGGCGCCGCTGAGAATCAAAGAAACACCTGCAAATTATGGCTTTCTCCTACTCGTCCACGTTTGGACATGAACGCGCTCCCGGCGCCGGCGTTACCGCGGTGCTGGGGCCGACCAACACCGGCAAGACGCATCTGGCGATCGAGCGGATGCTGGGGCATTCGTCCGGGATCATCGGCCTGCCGCTGCGGCTGCTCGCACGTGAGGTCTACAACAAGATCGTGGCTCGCTCAGGTGTCGAGAGCGTCGCGCTGATCACCGGCGAGGAGAAGATCAAGCCGAAGAACCCGCGCTACTGGGTGTCGACGGTGGAGGCGATGCCGCGCGACATCGACGTGTCGTTCCTCGCGGTCGATGAAATCCAGATCGCGGCCGAACTCGAACGCGGCCACGTCTTCACCGATCGCATCCTGCACCGCCGCGGCCGCGACGAGACGCTGCTGCTGGGGGCCGCGACGATGCGGCCCATCATCGAGCGGCTGCTGCCGGGCGCGTCGATCGTCACGCGGCCCAGATTGTCGCAGCTCGAATTCGCCGGCGACCGCAAGATCACGCGCCAGCCCAGGCGCACTGCGATCGTCGCGTTCTCGGCCGATGAAGTCTACGCGATCGCCGAACTGATCCGCCGCCAGCATGGCGGTGCGGCTGTCGTGCTGGGCTCGCTCAGCCCACGCACACGCAATGCGCAGGTCGAGATGTTCCAGAACGGCGACGTCGATTATCTCGTCGCCACCGACGCCGTCGGCATGGGCCTCAACCTCGACGTCGATCACGTCGCGTTCGCCTCCGACCGCAAATACGACGGCTACCAGTTCCGCCGCCTGAATCCTTCGGAGTTTGCGCAGATCGCGGGCCGCGCGGGGCGCGCCACGCGCAACGGGACCTTCGGCACCACCGGCCGCTGCGCGCCGTTCGAGCCGGAACTGGTGAACGCGCTGCAGAACCACACGTTCGACAGCGTCAAAATGCTGCAGTGGCGCAATTCCAAGCTGGATTTCGCCTCGCTCGGCAGCCTGCAGGTCTCGCTGGCGCTCTCGCCGCAGCATGAAGTGCTGACGCGCGCACCGATTGCGGAGGATTTGCGCGTGCTCGATCATGCGGCACGCGACGGCGATGTGCGGGAAATGGCCCACGGGCCGGCTGCCGTGGAACGGCTGTGGGACGCCTGCCAGATCCCGGATTACCGGCGCCTGGCGCCGGCCGCCCATGCAGAATTGGTGACCACGCTGTACGGTTTCCTGATGAAAAAGGGCCGGATTCCCGACGAATGGTTCGCGGCCCAGGTCGACCAGGCCGACCGCGTCACCGGCGATATCGACACGCTGTCGGGCCGGATCGCGCAAATCCGCACCTGGACCTTCGTCGCCAACCGGCCGGACTGGCTGGGTGACCCCGATCATTGGCAGGGGATCACGCGCGAGGTCGAAAATAAATTGTCCGATGCGCTGCATGATCGGCTAACGGAGCGTTTCGTTGACCGCCGTACCAGTGTATTGATGCGCCGCCTGCGGGAGAACAGTGTTTTGAATACGGAAATCGGCAAGACCGGCGAAGTGATCGTTGAAGGCCATGTGATTGGCCGCCTCGACGGATTCACCTTTGCACCAGATGCGGCGGAGGCCGGAAGCGACGCCAAGGCGTTGCAGGCGGCAGCACAGCAGGTGCTGGCCGGCGAGATCGAGACGCGCGCCGAGAAACTCGCCGCTGCGCCCGACGACGCCTTCGTGCTGACGTCAGATGGCACCATCCGCTGGACCGGCGATGCGGTGGCCAAACTCGTCGCGGCCGACGACGCGCTGCATCCGCGCCTGCGCATCATTTCCGACGATCGCCTCAATGGCGCGGCGCGCGAAGCCGTGCAAACGCGGCTCGATCTGTGGCTCAAAACGCATATCGAGAAATTGCTGGGGCCGCTGTTCGGGCTTGCCAAGGCCGAGGACATCACCGGCATTGCGCGCGGCATCGCGTTCCAGTTGATCGAGGCGCTCGGCGTGCTCGAGCGTTCAAAAATCACCGCCGAGATGAAGGATCTCGACCAGCCCTCGCGCGCGACGCTGCGCAAATACGGCGTGCGCTTCGGCGCCTATCACATCTATTTCCCGGGCCTGCTGAAGCCTGCCGCGCGCTCGCTGGCGTCGCTGCTGTGGGCCGAGAAGCAGGACAATGTCGATATGTCGGCGCTGTCAGGCGCGCAGCATCTGGCGTCAAGCGGCCGCACCTCGTTCGCGGTCGACAAGGCGCTGGCGCGCGACGCCTATCGCGTGCTCGGCTATCGCCAGTGCGGCGAGCGCGCGGTGCGCGTCGATATCCTGGAGCGTCTTGCCGATCTGATCCGCCCCGCGCTGGCCTGGCGTGAAAGTTCGCCGGGCGAAAAACCCGGCGGCGCGTTCGATGGCCGCAGTTTTGTGGTGACGCAGGCGATGACCTCGCTGACGGGTTCGGCCGGCGAAGATTTCGCCTCGATCCTGCGCGCGCTCGGCTATCGCTCCGAGCGCCGTGCGCCGCTGCCGCCGAAGCCGGTCGCGGCGACTGAACCGGTGGTGGTGGAAGCCGCGCCTGTCGAGGGCACGGATGCTGTGGCCGATGCGGCCGCGCCGACCGAAGCCGCTGCAGAGGCGCCGGTGGAAGCTGCAACTGAAGTGTCGGCAGAAGCGCCCGCGCAAACCGCTGAGGAGACCGCAGCCCAGCCGGTTTCCGGCGACCCCGCGCCATCGGCCGCCTTGCTGCCCGAGGTTTCGCTGGCGCCGGCGCCGGCCGAGGAGCCTGTGGCGGAAGCTGAACCCGTTGTCGAAGCCGCCGCAGAGCCTGCGCCGGTGGAAGCACCGGTCGTGGAAACACCTGTCGTGGAAGCGCCGGCCGCGGAAGCGTCCGAAGCGGCTGCCGCGCCTGAAGAAGCGCCTGCTGCTGAAGCAACGGCCGAGACCGTCGCCAGCGACGCCGCCCCGGCGGACGCTGCACCAACAGAAGCTGCCGCTGCGCCCGATGCGCCTGTCGTGCCCGAAATGGTGGAAGTCTGGCGGCCCGGTGGCCGTTCGGAAGAACGCCGTCCGCACCACGACCGCAACCGCCAGCGTCGTCACGGCCATCAGCAGAACAGGAGCGCCGACGGCGCTGCGCCCGCGGCCGCCGCTGGTGAAGGCGGCGAGGCTGCAGCGCCCGGACGCGAGCAGCGTCATCGCCGCGGCCGCCGTCACAACGAGTTCCGCAAGCCGAGCGAAGGCGCGCCTGTTGACGCCAACGCCACGCCGCCGGCCGAGGGCGCGCCGCAGGAGGCGCGTGCCGACAACCGTCCGCCGCGCGAACGCTTTGAGGGCAAGGGCCGCGACAATGACAACCGCCGCGACAACAAGGGCGGTGGTCGTCCGGAGAAGTTCGGCGGCGATCGCAACAAGGGCGACCGCAACAAGGGCGGCGGGCGCGATAAAGGCGGCCGCGATTTCGGTGGCCGTGACAAGGGTGGCCGCGACAAGCGCGACTCTGGGCCGTCGCATCGGCAATACGCCACCAGCGCCGCGCCGCGCGAGCGCGACCGGCCGATCGATCCCAATTCGCCATTCGCAAAACTGGCGGCGCTGAAGGAGCAGCTCGCCGGCAACAAGGATCGCTGATTCATCATTTTTTGACGCGTTTTCTTTACGCGAACCGGTACCCACTTCGCTTGAAAACGCTACGCTCGAGCAGGTTGATTGGATCGACAGCGTCTCGATAAATGGCTGTGGCATGCGCGGGTGGTGAAGGCCCGCACGAGTGCTGCCGCATTGGTCGAGGCCGGCCACGTCCGCATCAACGGCGTGCGCGAGAAGGCTCCGGGACATGCCGTGAAGCTCGGCGACGTCGTCACCATCGGGCTCGACAATTCGGTGCGGGTGCTGAAAGTCGCAGGCTTTGCCGAGCGGCGGGGCGATGCCGCGGCCGCGCGCGCAACTTACGAGGATTTGCAGAACCGCAGGGAATGACTATCTGCAAACGAGCCCGCCGGGCGCTTGAAGAGCCAAGCTCTCCGGCGCTGCTTCCTGCTTGTTGTTGCCTTGCTCTTCCCTTGCGGCTGCGCAGTTCATGCGCTACGCAAACCCCGGAAAAACTTGATCGTTTCGGAGCCAATTCTTTCGGAGTTATGGATGACTTACGTCGTCACTGATGCCTGCATCAAATGCAAATATACCGACTGCGTTGAGGTCTGCCCCGTGGACTGCTTCTACGAGGGCGAGAACATGCTGGTCATCCATCCCGACGAGTGCATCGACTGCGGCGTCTGCGAACCCGAATGTCCCGCCGACGCCATCAAGCCGGACACCGAGCCGGGCCTGGAGAAGTGGCTCGAGGTCAACACCGAATACGCCAAGGCCTGGCCCAACATCACCCAGAAGAAGGACCAGCCGCCGGACGCGAAAGAATTCGAGGGTGTGGAAGGCAAGTTCGAGAAATATTTTTCCAAGGAACCCGGTAGCGGGGACTGATTCGCGGAACCGCCTTCCAGACCAGTTGAGACCGCTCCGGACCTAATTTGAACCTAATTCGGAGCCACCTGACCCATACACAGCCTGCCGATTTAACCTTGTTGACGGACTTATGACCGAAAGGTCCCTGCGAAGGTCCGAAACAGGGCGTAAATCATTGATTTTTGCGGAAAATGTGCTATATTGGGCACATTACAAGCCGGATCCGGCCTTGCGTAACTTTGGCCCTGCCGGTGGTTCCGTAAAAAACATCGAACAGGGGCGTGGCAGTTCCGCGCGCAGGCTGTGTCACAGAAAACGCGTAAAAAGAGTGTTTCAAAGACTTCGAAAAAAGCCGCCGCGGCCAGCCGCAGCGCAACCAAAGGCCGTGCCAAGGCGTCTGTAAAGGAAGCCAAGAAGGCTGCAGCCACAAAGTCCTCGAAAAACAAAAGAAGCTCAATGCCAGATAAGACTGCAAAAACTGCCGCGAAAGCGACAGCTTCGAAGGCCACTGTCTCGAAGGTTGCCGCCAAGACTGCCCCCAAAGCTGCCGCTGCTGCTCCCAAGGCTGCCGTTGCCGCGCCCAAGGCCGCTGTTGTGGCTCCGAAGGCCGCCGCCCCGCGCGTGGAGGAGCCGAAGAAGGTCGTGACCCAGCGTCAGGGCTTCAAGGCCAATGAATTCGTGGTCTATCCCGCTCACGGGGTCGGCCAGATCCTGGCGATCGAGGAGCAGGAGATCGCAGGCGCCAAGCTTGAGCTGTTCGTGATCAATTTCATGAAGGACAAGATGACGCTGCGGGTGCCGACCGCCAAGGTCGCCAATGTCGGCATGCGCAAGCTGTCCGATCCGGCGCTGGTCAAGAAGGCCCTCGAGACGCTCAAAGGCCGCGCGCGCGTCAAGCGCACGATGTGGTCGCGCCGGGCGCAGGAATACGAAGCAAAGATCAATTCGGGCGACATCGTTGCGATCGCCGAAGTGGTGCGCGATCTCTATCGCTCGGACTCGCAGCCCGAACAGTCCTACAGCGAACGCCAGCTCTATGAAGCGGCGCTCGATCGCCTGTCGCGCGAAATCGCCGTCGTCCAGCATTCGACCGAGACCGAAGCGGTCAAGGAAATCGAGAGCCAGCTCGCCAAGAGCCCGCGCCGCGGCGCCAAGACCGAAGCCGGTAGCGAAGCTGACGGTGAAGGTGATGAGGCCGACGCCGACGGTGACGATGCTGCCGTTGCGGACGAGGCGGCGTAAGCTGCGCTTCACAGTTTGAATTGCGAAAAGCCCGGTCGAGAGACCGGGCTTTTTGTTATGGGGCGATATCTAACCCCACGTCGTCCCCGCGAAGGCGGGGACCCATAACCACGAATATGCGTAGTTAGAATCCGCTGTAGCTCCAGCGTCGTGCAGACAACCAACATCGGTGGTTATGGGTCCCGGATCGCGCTCGCTACGCTCGCTTGTCCGGGACGACGGAGATCTTACGCAGTCTGCGGTGCAGATCTATCGCGTGCGCATTTGACGCGATGGCCGCCATCGACGCCGGCATCTCCTTGCGGAAACCCTATCTTGGCTCCGGCGTTGTCAATCAACGCAACCGATTGGAGCAAGAATGGCCACGGAACCCGCAACCTATGTTCACCACAACGCGCTTATCCTCGTCGGCGACGGTCAAAAGGCGCTCTTCCTGCGCAACAAAGGCACGGCGCATCGGGTCCAGCTTGTTGTCGAACGCATTATCGAGCGCGACAATCCGCCGACCCGCGAGCAGGGTACCGATCGTCCGGGGCGATCCAACGCAAGTGTGGGTGTGGCCCGGAGCGCCATGGAAGAAACAGATTGGCACCACATTGCCGAGGAGCGGTTTGCCGGCGAGCTTGCCGACGCGCTCTATCGTCATGCCCACGCCAATCTTTTCGAGAAGCTTGTGATTATCGCTCCGCCGAAAGTGCTGGGCAATCTTCGCAAGGCCCTTCACGCGGAGGTCATCGCGCGCGTGACCGCGGAAATTCCAAAGGAACTGACGTCGCATCCGGTTGCCGAAATCGAGCGGCTTGTCGCGGCTTGAGCGGTGCGCGCTGGAGCGCGCTCGCGAGTCGAGGGCGTTCTGGAAATTTGCCGTGATGGCGGGAACGTTTCCTGCGCGGATTCATTCGAGGCATGTGGCCGGCAACAAACAGAGCTTCGGCTGCACCCCATCCACGATCGCACGCCCGGGAACGAATTGGATTTGCCTTGCCTCGGGCTGGTCTGATGCACGCGGGAGCAGAAGGAGGGGAACACACCGAGACAGACCAAAATCGCGCACTAGATGGAGCAGATCATGAAGTTGAGCTCGACACAGGTTAAACAAACCCTGAGCCAGTTCCAGGCCGAGGTTCTTCCCGACGATCATCCGGCGGTCCCGCAGCTGAACAATCTGTTCGGGAACCACACCTTCTTTCTGGATACCCGCGGCCTCAAGGTTCTCGAACCTACCGGGGCGCCGGAGACCGAGGCTCAAAGCGGCGAAGTCGTCAGTCTCGCCGACTGGAGCGATGCGACGCTCACGAGTCTGAGGCCGCATGAACCGGAAATGACGGGTCTGGTCGTGGTGCTTGAGCCGAGCAAGCACTGAGGCGAAATTGTCGTCGTGAGCGAGTGGACCGCAGCGCTCGCCATACATTCAGTCGTCGTCCCCGCGAAGGCGGGGACCCATAGCCACGAATGCGCATGGTGGATCGGCTGTGGCTACAGCGTCGTGCAACAATGCAAATCGGTGGTTATGGGTCCCGGATCGCGCTTCGCTTGTCCGGGACGACGATTAAGAAGGGACCAGACCCGGAATCTCGAGATCCCGGGTTCGCGCTAAGCGCGCCCCCAGATGCGCAATTGCGCATCCGGGATGACGCGCTTTTCGCGCGTCAATCCACCACGATCTTGACGCGGTCGCGGGTCTTGACCTGCGCGGTGGCGTCGAGGCCGTTGAGGATGCGGAAGCGCTGGGCCGGGCGGTCGACGCCAGCCATGCGGTGCGAGAGCGATTCCACGGTGTCGCCGGGCTGCACGGTGATGACTTTTATGCGGAGCGGTCGTGCCGCCTGAATCTCCTCGAGCGTCAGGCGGCGGAACGAATTGACGGTCTCGCGCGCGTTTCGCTCGCTTTCGGTGGTCTTCTGCTTGGCGGCAAAAATGAAGCGGTAGACGTCGCTGCCGAACCGCAGCGCGTAAACCTTGAATTGCCACTGGTCGCCGCTCGCCGAGGCCGACGCCGCCGGGAAGCCGTTGATGGTGAGGTCCTCGGTCGAGGCCTTCTCGACGCCTTCCATCCAGCCGGAATTGAGGTAGTCGCCGAGCGACTGCTCCGCCGGCACCCGCACCACGTCGAAGCGCATCGCCTGCGTGCCGCCTTCGCGGACGCCGATCACGGCCTGCGCGGTGTTGTCGAGCGTGAAGGTGTCGGGGGCGGCAAACGAGAAGCCGAGCTTGGGATGCAGGAAGCGCCGCCCGCGCACAAAACCTTCACTGGGGTCTTCGCCATAGACGATGTTGTCGATCGCGGCGAGATAAGTCTCGCGGTCGCGCTCGCCGCCTTCCGGCGACGAGAATTGCCGGGCCGAGTTCTGCGCATTCTGCACGCGCTCCGGGGTTGCCGGGTGCGACGATAAAAAGTCCTGCGCGCGGGGATCTAGCGAGGTCTTGCCGGCCTTCAGCGCCGCGTTGCGCTCCATCGCGCTCAGGAAGCGCGAGGCGCCGTAGGGATCGAAATGCGCGCGCGCGGAAATTCCGACGCCGATGCCGTCGGCCTCGAACTCCTGGGCGCGGGAGAAGCTCGCCATCGTCAGTTTCGTTTTCGCAAGCGCCAGCGCGGTCAGATCCGGATCGTTGCTCATGTCTGTCACAACGCGGGTGACGACGGCCGCCTGCCTTGCCTTGTCGTCGCGGATCGAGGCGTGCTTGGCCAGCACATGCGCCATTTCGTGGCTCAGCACCGAAGACAATTCCGAGGTGTCGCTGGCGAGTGCGATCAGGCCGCGCGTCACATAGAGCTGACCGGTCGGCAATGCGAAAGCGTTGACCGCGCCGGAATTCAGGATCGTCACCCGATAGGCCTGGTCGGGACGGTCGGAGGCCGCGACCAGCCGGTCGACGGTCTTGCTGATCAGCGCTTCCAGCTTCGGATCGTCATAGGTGCCGCCATAGGAGGAGAGGATGCGCTCATGCTCGCGCTCGCTCGCGGGCGTCTGCGCCACGGTGCGGTTCGGCTTCGCCGGCGCTGTGGCCGTCGGCGCCGATGTCTCCAACCGGCCGCCGACGCTGCCGCAGGCCGACAGCGTCAAAGCAGCGCACAGCACGGCCGGCGCAGCCAAAAGGCGGCGGCCTGTACTTCCCTCGCGCCGTCCTGAACGCTCCGTCACGTCAGCCCACTCTTCTCTTCTGAAACGAGCTAATTCCCACCCAGCACTTCAATCTGCCCCACCCGGAGCACGTCGATCCGTGGCCCACCCCGCGCCTCGACATAGCCGCGGACACGAATCCGTCGATTTTCGAAGGACTTAGGCAAGAGCCCGGCCGCCTCGAACGCCGGCATCATGCGCCTTGAAATAGTCACAGCAAAGTCCCGAGTCCAGTTCCGGCCAAAATTCAGATAGGTCGTTGCCCCTGCCTGCCGCACGGACAAAACCTTGCCCTCGACCACCGAAAAGCGCCCAATCCCGGCCAAAATATCGCCGGGACTTTCCGCGTTTTTTATGGCCGCCGGATCGGCCCAGGTTCCCCTTTTGGCGCGCCGCGCCTCGGCCTCGGCGGCCGCCAGTTCCGCAGCGCAGTCCTTCACGGCCATTTCGGTCGAAACCAGCGCCTCGCCGCGGCGCAGCAGTTCGCTTTGTACTGTCGTCTCGGAACCCGGCAGGAATACGAAGGCGGACTGGCGGCCATACCGGTCCGGCGCGTCGTCGTCGCCGCGCAGCGTCACATCGCGCCCGGTGACGATCGATGACAGGGCTGCCGCGCCGTTCGCCTTGTCCGTGGCTGAAGGCACGATGCCGGCGAGGCGGACCTCGCGGCCGTCATCGAGGCGAAAGCTGCGTGCGTCGATCACCGCGGCGACGCGGCCTTCGCCTTGCGGTTCGAAAATGCAGCCGGCGGCGTTGGCGGGAGTGGTGGCCATGACGGCCAAGCCACATATCAGCATGACCGCGATGTGCGAACTGTGACGGTTTTGGTCCACGCGTCTCATACCGTTGGTGTCGGCTCCTTGCGATAGCATCATACCGCATCATCAATCCTCATAGTGAGGAGGCGCGCATGCGCCGTCTCGAACCATGGAGGCCCCAGTGGTCGCTCCCGGTAGTTCACTTTGAATTCTGTTTCGACCGTAGGCGCTCAGGCCTTACGGTAAGCGCGAATAATGGTTTGGCGATACTCCTCCGCCGACAATCCTTCGCGTTCCGCGTCGACCGCCCGCTTCTTCATGCTTGGCGTTAGCTGGATACCCTCGACGGCACAGATCTTGGAAAAGCTGCTGCGGCCAATCACGAAGCGCCTTTTCTTGGGCTTCGTATCTGGTTGCGTGGGATTTGACATGCGCTGATCGTAGCATGCTTTGTGCGCTCAGCTTCCGCGCACCAAACAGAATTTTCATTTCGTCATGGCCAGGTTTTCTCGCCTAGCTGAAGCAAAGACGTGGATGCCCGGCACTAGGCCGGGCATGACGAGCTTGGCCATATGAGCCCATTCCGCTTAGCGGAAAAACGCATACAAGACGCGCTCCGCACGCGCCTTGCCGCTGTGAATGCCATGCGGCATGATCGCGCCGCGTGAAATTCGAAGCCGCAGGCAAGCGGCAGCCAAAAAAGGGAGGCCTTCATGAAGCGGGTTGTCACAGGTATTTTCGCCGCTGTTCTGGCGATGTCGAGCACGGCGGCACTGGCGCAGGCCAAGCCGCCGCTCAAGCTCGGCGGCATCCTCGACATGTCGAGCCTGTATGCCGACATTACAGGCGCCGGCAGCGAATATGCGGCGAAGATGGCGGTGGAGGATTTCGGCGGCGAGGTGCTCGGCCGCAAGATCGAGATCATCGCGGCCGATCACCAGAACAAGGCCGACCTTTCCGCCAACATCGCCCGCGACATGTTCGACAATCAGGGCGTCGAGATGCTGTACGACGTGGCGGCGTCCGCAACCGCGCTGGCCGCCGGCGAGATCGCCAAGGCGCGCAACAAGATCGTGATCTTCAACGGGCCCGGCTCGATCCGGCTCACCAACGAAGCCTGCGGTCCCCTGACCGTCCACTACGTGTTCGACACGTACGGCCAGGCCAATGTGACCGGCCTGGCCTCCGTCAAGCAGGGCCTCGACAGCTGGTACTTCCTGACCGCGGACTATGCGTTCGGGCATGATCTGGAAAAGGACACCGCCAATGTCGTGACGAAGTCCGGCGGCAAGGTGCTCGGCAGCGTGCGGCATCCGCTCAACACGTCCGACTTTTCCTCGTTCCTGCTGCAGGCACAATCTTCCAAGGCCAAGATGATTGGCCTCGCCAATGCCGGAGGCGACACCATCAACGCCATCAAGCAGGCCGCCGAGTTTGGAATTACGAAGAGCGGCCAGAAGGTCGCGCCGTTGCTCGCTTTCGTCACCGATATCGACAGTATCGGGCTGGAAACCGCACAGGGCCTGCTGCTCGCGGAAGCTTTTTACTGGGACCTCAACGACGAGACCCGCGCGTTCTCAAAACGCTTCATGGAACGCATCAAGCGCGTGCCGACGTCGGCGCAGGCCGGGGTCTACTCTTCCGTCTCGCATTATCTGAAGGCGGTGAAAGCCGCAGGCACCACCGATTCGGCGGCCGTCATGAAAATCATGAAGGACACGCCGATCAACGACATGTTCGCCAAGAACGCCAAGATCCGCGAGGACGGCCGCATGGTGCACGACATGTACCTGTTCGAAGTCAAGAAGCCGTCGGAATCGAAAGGCCGTTGGGACAATTACAAGCTGCTGACGACGATTCCCGGCAATGAGGCATTCCAGTCGCTGGAATTGTCGCGCTGCCCGCTGGTGAAGAAATGACGGCCGAAAGGCCGTCATCCCGGGGCGCGCATTAGCGCGAACCCGGGATCTCGAGATTCCGGGTCTGGTGCTAACGCACCATCCCGGAATGACGGAAATCCAATAAACACGAAAGAACCCGCACATGAGCCAGAACGAAATGGTCCTTCAGCAGCTCGACCAGGGCTTGCTCACCATCATCATGAACCGCCCCGACCGGCGCAATGCACTCAATCCGGACATGACGCGCGGGCTGGTCGATGCGGCGCGGCGCGCGGCCGAGGATCACGAGGTGCGCGCGGTGCTGCTGAAGGGCGCCGGCGGCACGTTCTGCGTCGGCGGCGACGTCAAGTCGATGGCGGAGGGCCGGGCGCCGCTGTCGTTCGAAGCCAAGATGGTCAATCTCCGCCGCGGCATGGAAGTCTCGCGCATCCTGCACCAGATGCAAAAGCCTGTGGTGGCGCAGGTCGACGGCGCCGCGGCCGGCGCCGGGCTCTCGATCGCGCTCGCCTGCGACCTGCGGGTCGCCAGCGCGTCCTGCAAGATCACGACGGCGTTTGCAAAAGTCGGACTGTCCGGCGACTACGGCGGCACATATTTTCTTACCCAAATGCTCGGCAGCGCCAAGGCGCGCGAACTGTATCTGACTTCGCCGGTGCTGAGTGCGCAGGAAGCCTACAATCTCGGCATGGTGACCAAGGTCGTGCCGGACGCGGAAGTCGAGGCGGTCGCGTATGATCTGGCGCTGTCGCTGGCGCAGGGTCCGTCGATCACGCTCGGCTACATCAAGCGCAACATCAACAATGCCGAGACGATGTCGCTGGAAGAATGTTTTGACGCCGAGGCGATCCACCATTCGCGTTCAGGCGAGACCCTCGATCACAAGGAAGCGGCGAAGGCGTTCGTCGAGAAGCGCAAGCCCGTTTTCCAGAATCATTGAGGGGGCTTGAAATGGCTGGCTATATGAGGCTGCGGCAGATCTGCCTGGTGGCGCCGAAGCTGGAGCCCGTGATTTCGGACATTGCAGGGATCATGGGGCTGAAGGAGTGCTTCCGCGACGGCAATGTCGCCGAATACGGCCTGGAGAATGCGCTGCTGCCGGTCGACACCATCCTGCTCGAAGTGGTGGCGCCGTTCCAGCCGGGCACGGCGGCGGGCCGCTTCATCGACAAGAATGGCGGCCGCGGCGGCTATATGGCGATCTTCTGCTGCGATGACCCCGACGCCTACGGCAGGCGCGCCAACGAGATGGGCGTGCGCACCGCGAACGTGATCACGCACGCGCCCTACCATGGCGTGCAACTGCACCCGCGCGATTGTCGCGCCGCCTTCATCGAGTTCAACCACACCGAAGGCAGCGACGACATTCTGGGAACCTATCCGCCGGCCGGTCCCGACTGGCAAAAGTCGATCGCCAAGGATGTGACGCTGGCGCTGACCGACGTCGAGATGGAAAGCCCGGAACCGGAGGTGTTGGCCGCGCATTGGGGCAAGATCATCGGCGTCGCCGTCAGCAAGAACGCGAAGGGCGAGCCGGAGCTGAAACTGCCCAACGCCAGCTTCCACTTCGTCAAGGGGCCAGCCGATTTGATGAGCGGGCTGACGTTCAAGGTCGCCGATATCGCCAAGGTGCGGGATGCGGCCAGGGCGAAGGGCTGCAAGGTGACCGGGGACGGGTTTGATCTCTGCGGGGTGAGGTTTAATCTCACGGCTTGATTGACGCGTGTTCACCCAGTCGTCATGCCCGGGCTTGTCCCGGGCATCCACGTCTTTAAGGTCTGAAACACGAAAGACGTGGATGGCCGGGTCAAGCCCGGCCATGACGGAGACACAGGACCACCCCATGCCGCATCCGCTCGACAGCTTCTTCGCGCCCGACAGCATCGCGCTGATCGGCGCCTCGCGCGATCATGAGAAGATTCCGGGGCGGCTGCTGTCGATGCTGCGGAAGAACGAATATCCGGGCAGGATTTATCCGATCAACCCGAACTATCCCGATATCGACGGGCTGCAATGCTACAAGACCATCGCCGAGGTCGGCGCGCCTGTCGATCTCGCCATCATCATCATTCCCGCCCGCGCCGTGGTGGGCGCGCTGGAGGAGTGTGCCGCGGTCGGCGTCAGGAATGCCGTCATCATTTCCTCGGGCTTTGCGGAGGAAGGCGGCGACAGCGCTGTCATGCAGGACAAGATCGTCGCGATTGCGAAGCGCACCGGCATGCGGATTTCAGGTCCAAATGCCGAAGGTTTCCTGAGCGAAGTACAGAAGGTCGCGGCCACCTTCAGCCCGACGGTCGACGTCAAGCCGGGTCATGTGCCTGTTGTCGCGACCACAAGACGGGTCGCCATTGTCGCGCAAAGCGGCGGCATCGGCTTTGCCATCAAGCATCGCGCCAAGGCGCTTGGCGTTGCGATCAGCTATTGCGTCAGCGCCGGCAATGAAAGCGATCTCGGCGCCGGCGAATTTCTGGACTACATGGTGCAGGACCCTTCCACCGACGTGATCCTGCTGTTCATCGAGGGCATCCGCGACGTCGACAAGTTCCTCGCCGCCGCGCGCCGCGCCGCGGAAATGCGCAAGCCCGTCATCGTGACAAAAGTCGGCCGTTCCGGCGCGGGCGAGCGCGCCGCGGCCTCGCACACCGCCAGCATGGCGGGATGGTCGGCGGCCTATGACGCGGTGTTCGCAAAATATGGCTTCATCGTCTCCAACGATCTCGACGAAGCCGTGACGATCGCGGCGGTGCTGACGACGAATCCGCTGCCGAAGGGCGACCGCGTCGCGGTGCTGACCGTGTCCGGTGGCGGCGGGATCTGGGGCGCCGACACGGTCTCGATGCAGGGGCTGAAGGTTCCGGAACTGTCGCAGGCGGTACAGAGCCAGATCAAGCAATGGATGCCGTCCTACGGCGCGGCGGGCAATCCGATCGATGTTACCGCGCAGGGCGTCAGCAGCGGCGGCTTGCAGAAAAGTATCGAACTGTTTGCCAGCTCCGACGAAGTTGATGCGACGCTCGTGATCATGTCGTTCTCCAGCGACACGCGCATGCCGTTCAAGGAAGCCGAGCTGAAGCCTGTCATCGCGGCCCAGAACAAGCCGGTGGTGTTTTACTCCTACACGCTGCCGTCCGACTTCGCGCGGCGGGAGCTCGCGAAATCCGGCGTCGTCGTGCTGTCGGGCTTGACCCATGTCGGCGTCGCGATGCGGCGGCTGGTCGAACTCGCGAATTTCAAATTGGCGCCGCCGGCTGATGTGGCGGCATTGCCGCCGCGCGATCTATCCGCGCATCTGAAATCGGCCGCACTGTCGGAGTTCGACAGCAAGTCACTGCTGCGTGACGCCGGCATTGCATTGCCGGACGAAATGCTGGTGACCGATCGGGCCGAACTGGACGCCGCGATCGCCCGCGCGGGCTTTCCGCTGGTCATGAAGATTCAGTCGCGCGACATCCCGCACAAGAGCGAGGTCGGCGGCGTCCGCGTCAACATCACGACCAAGGGCGAGGCGTTCACGACCTATGGCACGCTTCTCGACAACGCGCGAAAACACCGGCCGGACGCCGCGATCCAGGGCGTGCTGGTCGGGCCGATGGCCAAAAAGGGCGTCGAGATCATCGTCGGCACGCTGACGGACAAGGTGTTCGGGCCGGTCATCATGGTCGGCCTCGGCGGCATCACGACGGAATTGTTTCGCGACGTGATCTACCGGCCGGCGCCGGTGAGTGCGGAAGAGGCGACGGTGATGCTGGGGGCGCTGAAAGCCGCGCCGCTGCTGAACGGGTTTCGTGGCGCGGCGAAGGCTGATGTCGCCGCGCTGTCGCGGTTGATATCAGAGCTGTCGGTGCTGGCGGCGCAATATGCGGGTGAGGTTTCGG
The DNA here is from genome assembly GCF_018130165.1 of Bradyrhizobium sp. JYMT SZCCT0180. Classification (GTDB taxonomy): domain Bacteria; phylum Pseudomonadota; class Alphaproteobacteria; order Rhizobiales; family Xanthobacteraceae; genus Bradyrhizobium. Next base: position 102,256 of record NZ_JAFCLZ010000016.1, read on the forward strand.
AGATCGAGATCAATCCGGTGCTGGTGCATCCGGAGGGGCAGGGCGTGACGGTTGTCGATGCGTTAGTCGTACGCAAGAACTAACAGCATCGTCGTCCCGGCCTTGAGCCGGGACCCATACTCCGCGGCCGTAGTTGTTCAAGTAGGTATCTAACGCCGTTGCTCACACCGATAAGCCGCGGCGTATGGGTCCCGGCTCAAGGCCGGGACGACACTGTTGTTGAAGCTGCAGCTTCGATCTCACCGCCCCTTGAAATTCGCGACCCTTCGCTCCGCAGTCGCCTTGACGCCTTCCTTGAAGTCTTCGGTGGCGCGCAGGCGGGACTGTTCGGCGAGTTCGTGATTGGTCGCGGCCAGCACGCGGTCGGCGAGACCGGCGCGCATGGTGGCGCGGGTCGAGAGCAGGCCGAGCGGCGAACATTCGGCGATTTCAGCTGCGAGCTTCATGGCTTCAGTGCGCACCTGATCCTGCGGCACGCAGATATTGGCGAGGCCCATCTTGGTGGCCTCCTCGCCGGTGATGCGGCGGCTGGTGTAGAAGATCAGCTCGGCGTTGTTCTTGCCGACCAGTTCGGGAAGCGTCGTGGTCAGCCCGAAGCCTGGATGAAAACCGAGTTTGGTGAAGTTGGCGGCAAAGCGCGCTTCGGGGCAGGTGACGCGGAAGTCCGCCGATACCGCCAGCCCGAGGCCGCCGCCGATGGCGGCGCCCTGTACGGCTGCGACGACCGGCTTCTTGGCGCGGAAGATGCGCACCGCGTGCAGATAGAGACTGTTGATCGAACCGAGGCTGTCGGCGGGATCGCCCTTTTTGGCCGCTGCCGCCTCGGCCGCTTCCTGCTCCTGCCGTTTTGGGTCGCTGAAATTGGCGCCGGCGCAGAACGCCTTGCCCTGGGCGGCGAGCACCGAGGCGCGGATCTCGATATCCTGGTCGAATTCCTCCAGCGCATCCGCGATCTGGTTGATCAGCGAGATGTCGAAGAAGTTCAGCGGCGGCCGCTGGATTTCGATCAGGCCGACATGGCCGTGCTTCTCGACGCCGATATCCGTGTATTTGGTCATTTTGTTTCCTCGTTGAATGAGCGCAAGCCGGGCCGCGCTAGAGCGCGATGACTTCTCTTCGATTCGTCATCCCACTCTAGCTCTTTGTTTGAGCATGATCTTTTCGGAAAACCGGTGGCCACTTTTCCGGATCATGCTTTAGCGCAAACCGAGCCCACGGGCGATGATGCCGCGCAGCACTTCGGTGGTGCCGCCCTGGATCGTCAGTTTTGGTGCGGTCTTGATCGCAAACGAGAGCTGGTTCTCCAGCGTCTCGCGGTTGGTGGCGGTTTCCTCGACGAACGCCGCGAGGTCGCGCACCCGGTGGGGCAGCGCCTGCTCCCACACCGTGCCGATGTCTTTCACGATGGAGGCCTCCACCACCGGCTCCTTGCCGGCCTGCAGCATGCCTGCCACCGACACCGACATGCGCCGCATCGTGTGCAACTGCGCCACCAGGCGGCCGATGCCTTCGGCGCTGCGGGTATCCGGGTTCTTGCCGACCGCGCGGACCAGTTCGGTCAGCACGTAATAGGTTTCCAGAAAACGTTCGGGGCCCGAACGTTCATAGGCAAGTTCGGAGGTCGCCTGCTTCCAGGCGCCGTCGACTTCGCCGAGCACGTGATCTTCGGGGACGAAGAAGTCGGTGAAGACAACTTCGTTGAATTCGTACTGGCCGGTGATCTGCTGGATCGGGTTCACCTCGATGCCCGGCTGTTTCATCTTGACCAGAAACTGCGTCAGGCCGTGGCGGCGGTTTTCTTTCGTGGGCGGTGACGTCCGGAAGATCGCGATCATGTAGTCGGCGATGTGAGCCGAGGAGGTCCAGATCTTGGTGCCGTTGATCAGATAGCCGCCGTCGGTCTTGGTGGCGCGGGTCTTGGCCGCGAACAGATCGGAGCCCGAGTTCGGCTCGCTCATGCCGATCGCAAAGCAGACCTCGCCGCGGCAGATGCGCGGCAGGATGTCCATCTTGATGTTCTCGGGTGCGTATTTCAGCAGCACCGGGCCGCTCTGGCGGTCGGCGACGAAGAAGCGCCGCGTCGGCGCGTTGGCGACGCGCATCTCTTCGGTGACTACATAACGCTCGAGGAACGAGCGCTCATGGCCGCCATACTTCTTCGGCCAGGTCATGCCGAGCCAGCCCTTGGCGCCGACCCGGCGGGAGAATTCCGGCGCGTCGGTGTCTTCGCGGTTGGGCTGGTGCGGATCGAAGGTGCCAGCGGCGATCTCCTCGGCGAGGAAGGCGCGCACTTCCTTGCGAAGCTGTTCGCATTCGGGCGGCAGGCGGATCGGATCGAAACGGAGGGCTGCGGTCATGGTGCGTCTCTATGCAGGCAAACGGGTGTGAAAATCAGCGCGAGGCCACCAGCGGCCACAATTCATCGGCGCCACGGTTGGCCACCAGCCTGCCGAGCTCGACCGCCCAGTAGCTTTCGGAGCCGAAATCGTCGCGCCATCCGAGCGCCCGCAGCGAGTAGCGATGCAGGATGTGCTCGCTGGTGAAGCCGATCGCGCCATGCACCTGATGGGCGATGCCGCCACCCTTTTCGGCTGCTTCCGAACAGCGGATTTTGGCCGATACCGCTTCGAGGAACACTTCGTCGTTGAATGAAGTGGCATTGGCGATGGCATCTGCGGCCGAAGTCGCTGCGGCAAGGGCTGCTGCCGACTCGCCGGCGAGCCGGGCGAGGTTGTGCTGCACCGCCTGGAATTTCGAGATCTTCTTCTCGAAGGCGACGCGCTCGTTGGAATAGCGCACGGAAATTTCCAGCATCGATTCCAGCGCGCCTGCGATCTGCAGGGAGCGGGCGACGCCGCCCATCAGCATCAGATGGGTCTGCTCAAAACCCTTCGGCGCCGGCCTGGTCGTCACCGGCTGCACCTTGTCGAAGGTCACGGTGTCGCTGTGATCGCCACCGAGGCCAAGACCGGAATCGATCCGGCACTTGGCGGCTTCAACGAGCGCAATCGAGAGCCCCTTGGCATCGCTGGCGACCACCGCGATGTGCTTGGCGGCCTTCGCAAACGGCACGCCGCGGGCCTTGCCCGACAGGCTGCCATCGGCGTTGAGCGTGACACGGTCTTTCGGGCTTGCGGGCGCGACCGTCATTTCACCGTCGGGCGAGGAGATTTTCGCCTGCGCCAGCAGCCATCCCGCCAGCATCGTTTCCACCAGCGGTACCGCGACGGCATGGCGCCCGGCGGCGCTGAGAACGGAAAAGCCTTCGGCAAGGCTCGCGCCCGAACCGCCGCAATCCTCCGGCACCCAGGACAGCGGCAGGCCGGACTCGCTCAGCGCCTGCCAGAGCGGGGCCTTCCACGCGCCGTTCTTGTCGCGATTGATGGTTTGGGCGTCGGCGAGATCGGCGAAGATCTTCTCCGCGGTCTCGGCAACGATGTTCTCACTCTCCGCCACAGCGTTCCTCATCTTGATTGGCTCAGTCTATTGGCACTGGGCCCGGCTGTTCCGCCGGCTTCAAGTGCGGTCTTTTCTTGCGCTTTATGATGCGGAAAAGCCATAGCCCTGACAAGCGCTGCCCGCAGGGCCGCCTGCGGCGACGGCATACAGCGCGACAGGCGAAGAATAAATTCCGTGCAACGGATTTCCCCGATTTGCAGGGACTTTGCCGCGCGATATGGTAGACGCGGAAATGGACGGTTCGAACAAAGTTTCAAAACAAAAAGAGGAAATGCGGATGTCGAAGGATGGTTTGTACGCGATCGTAACGGGTTCGGCATCCGGCCTTGGGGCTGCGACCGCGGCCATTCTGGCCAAGGGCGGTGGACGTATCGTCGTCAATTATTCCAACAGCAAGGCTGAAGCCGAAGCGACCGCTGACCTCTGCCGCACGGCCGGCGCCGAAGTCATCGTGGTGCAGGGCGACGTCTCGCGCGACGAGGATTGCAAGAAGATTGCCGCGGCTGCCGCATCCTGGGGGCGGCTTGACGTGCTGGTCAACAATGCCGGCACCACCAAGCACGTGCCGCACGACAATATGGATGATCTGACGGCGGAAGATTTCCAGCGCATCTATGCCGTCAACACCATCGGCCCGTTCCAGATGATCCGCGCCGCGCGCGCGCAGCTCGAAGCGGGCGCCAAGGCCGCTGGGCGGGCGTCCGCCGTGGTCAACGTGTCGTCGGTAGCCGGCATTTCCGGCGGCGGCTCGTCGGTCGCCTATGCCGCGAGCAAGGGCGCGCTCAACACCATGACGCAATCGCTGGGCCGCGCATTGGCGCCGTTGATCCGCGTCAATACGGTATGCCCGGGCTACATCGATACGCCCTGGTTCACCAAGGGCCGCGGCGAGGCTGGCGCCAAGGCGGTGCGGGATTCGGTGATTGCGAAGGTGCCGCTGAAGACGGCCTCAACGGCTGAGGATATCGCGCAACTCGTCTGCTTCCTCGCCTCGCCGGCGTCGGGACAGATGACCGGCGAGTTCGTGCGCATGGACGCGGGGATGCATTTGGTTTTGTGAGGGCGCGAAACGCTATTCGGAAATCGTAGGGTGGGCAAAGCGAAGCGTGCCCACCAAATTCAAGCGCGGATAGAATGGTGGGCACGGCGCGAAGAGCGCCTTTGCCCACCCTACGCTTCGGCAACTGTTATCGATTACCCGGATCCGAAATCACGCGGCTGGCGACCAGCCGGTTCCAGATGAACAGCACGATCAGCGCGCCGACGGTGGCGGTGACGAAGCCGGCGCCCTGATTGGCGCTGTAATAGCCCATCGCCTGGCCGATGAAGGTCGCGAGAAACGCGCCGGCGATGCCGAGCACCGTGGTCAGGATGAAGCCGCTCGGGTTGTTGGGGCCGGGCGAAAGCAGGCGCGCGATAATTCCGGCGACAAAGCCGACGACAATGACCCAGATAATGCCACCCATGGCGATGGTCCTTTGCAAGGTTCTATGAGGGAGAATGCGGCGCGCGAGCGCGCCGCGGTATCAAAGCCGGCCTGAGATTTCGTTCTCGTCCGGCAGCCTTCCGTCCGGCGTCAGGTGATTGATCACGTCAGGCAGATACTGGCTGAGACCTTGCAGCAGATCATTGCGCGACATACCGGTCTGCGAGGTCAGCGATTCGATCTGGTCGGCGCCGAGCGCACTGGCAAGATCGCCCGGTGCGATCTCTTTGTTGGGGCCGTTGCTGACCCATGAACTCGCCGTATCGCCCTGGCCCTTCTCCTGAAACTGCTTGAGCAGGTCGCCGAGACCGCCGCTCAAAATGCTGCCGGCCGCGCCGCCAGCGAGCAAGCCGCCGAGGCCGCCCTTCATCAGATCGCTGAGACCCCCTCCGCCCATGGCGTTACCGAGGCCGCCGGGCAGGCCCGCAGTTACGTTGCCGGGCAGTTTCGGCGGGGCAGAAGGCGCCGAGGGCGCTGCACCCGGCTGACTGCCGCCGAAATGTTTCACGGCTTTCCAGGCCAGCAGGGCCAGGATCGCCATGGTCATCGGCGACATGCCCTCCTTGCTGTCGGATTGCGCGTTCGGGTTGCCGGGCCCGCGCGGGCCGTTCTGCATGCCGTTGAGTATGTCGAGTAAACCCATGGTGGTCTCCTGCAGCGTGTCAGCCCCCGGGCGAAACATAACGGTGGCCCATGACGGTTACAAGGCGCGCCCGGACAAGCGTTTGCGCCTTCGATAGGCACCGGGTGCCGGTTCTGCTATCGAAGGGCCGGCAATAGAGACAATTGAAGATGAACGCAGGCCGAACGATTGGCGTGGCGGGCGCGGGCAGCATCGGATGCTTCGTCGGCGGCATGCTGGCGGCCGGCGGCCGTCGTGTCGCCTTGCTGGCACGCCCGCGCGTGATCGCCGAGATCGAGGCCAAAGGCCTGCGGTCGACGAGCTTTGAAGGTTTTGACCGGACGATCGAAGCGAAGGCGCTGAAATTGTCGGATGATCCGTCGATCTTCGCGGATGCTGGCGTTGTGCTGGTCACGGTCAAAAGCGCCGATACCGCCGAGATGGCGGATATCATCGCAAGGAATGCGTCGTCCGATGTCATTGTCGTCAGCCTGCAGAACGGCGTCGGCAATGTCGCGGTGCTGCGCAATCGCTTGCCCGGCCGGCGCGTGCTCGGCGGCATGGTGCCGTTCAATGTGATCACGGCAGGCGAGGGGCGGTTTCACCGCGCGACGTCGGGCGACATCGTGATCGAACAGGACGCCGCCGGTACCGCCGAAAAGCTTTCAGTGCCCGGATTGAACATGCGCCCAACCGGCAATATCGAAGGCGTGCAATGGGGCAAGCTGCTGCTCAATCTCAACAACGCGCTCAATGCGCTGGCCGATCTGCCGCTGCGCCGCCAACTCGCGCAGCGGCCTTGGCGGCGGTTGTTTGCCGACCAGGTGACGGAAGGATTGGCGGCGATGCGCGCAGAGGGCATCAAGCCGGTTTCGCCGACGCCGCTGCCGCCGGGCTGGATGCCGCATTTACTGCGTTTGCCGGATATGATGTTCGAAGCCGTGCTGGGATGGACGATGAAGATCGATCCCGAAGCGCGCTCCTCGATGTGGGAAGATCTGCAACGCGGCCGCCGCACCGAGATCGATTATTTTCAGGGCGTCATCACCGAGATTGCCGAGCGGCGCGGGCTGGACGTGCCGCTGTCGCGCCGGGTCGTCGAACTGATCCGCAAAGCCGAGGCCGCCGGCCAGGGTTCGCCGGGGCTGACACCGGATCAGATCCGCAGCTGAAATTGTCGGTTGCCTTGAAATGGCAATGATGGGGCAGGAGTGTCGCGCTGACCAATGCCGCACATTCGGGGCCTCGTGGTTCGAGACGCGCGGCCTTGCCGCGCTCCTCACCATGAGGGTCCAAGATCTCATCTATAAGACCTCATCCCCGCGTGAGCGTAAGCTCATCGCTGGAGGAGGCGCAAAGCGCCGTCTCGAAGGATGAAGCCACCGAAGTGCGCCAGAGCGAATAAATAGGAGAAGCGGCATGACACCAACACGCGCAACGCTTCTGGCGATGGCCTTGCTCGGCTGGCTATCCGTGCTTCCCGCGCATGCCGTGCCGCCCGTTGCCACGCCGTCGCCGGGCTATGAGGCAAGGCTGCAGGAGCAGCGGGCGGCCGCGGCGCGGGCCCATAGACCGGTCGCGCCAGTGACGAAGCCGCCGCGCCGGAGCAAGCGCGCCTGGTGAACTGATTGATGCCGACGATGTCTGCGACGCGATGGTGTATTGATGGGAGTTCTCCCTCGCCCCGTTCTTACGGGGAGAGGGTTGGGGTGAGGGGCCTCTATCCACGAGCGCTGGTGCAAGTTGACGGACCTGTACCCCCTCACCCGCCGCGCAAGAGCGCGGCGACCTCTCCCCGCAAGCGGGGCGAGGTAAGAAAATCAGCCCCGCTTCGGCTTGCTCGGCGTCGGGTTGCTCGGCGTCGCGCCGAACAGCTTCTTCAGATCGTCGATGCTTTGCGACAGTCGCGGCCATTCGCAGGAGAAGGAATCTTTCTTGCAGTTGGAAGCCTTGATGCGCGCCGCCTGCTTGACCGGGCTTGCCACCGGCACCGGGATTTTTTCGACCTCGGTTCGCAACGCCACCTGCTGCACGGCGCGCTGCGATTCCTGCTCCTGCTGCAGTTGTTGCTTGGCCGTCAAGGCCGCGGCGATGCTGCTGCGGCGCTGGCTTTCGAGATAGGCGGTATATTGCTGGTCGATCTTCTTCTGCTCTTCCGGCGTCGGGTTGGGCCCCGCGATGTCGAAGGTCCGGTCCTGCATGAAGTCGTAATAGGTGTAGCCGCCGCCGGGCTTGCGGCGGCCGGCGAACTTCGCGTTGCATTCGGCAAGCGCTGACGTCCTGTCTTCCTTGGTCTTCGCCTTCTCGGCGGCGTCAGCGCAAGATTCGAAATCGACCGGCGTGCCGCGCCACCACTGCGCATGCGCATGCACCGGGCCCAGCACCACGAGGCCGGCGACGGCTGCGATAGCGGGCAGCGGTGATAACGCAATCACGGACGAAGTTTCCTCAACAACGCGAGTTCCAAAGTTGATTTGCGGTCATGGATTAAACGGATTGTCGCCATTTTGACAGGCCTTGTCACCCCCGGAACCCGGCGATTTTCCAGCGCTGATTTCTTTCCTGAGATCGATGGAACCCAGCGGCGGTTCGTTGGAATTTGTTCTGGAAATTCAACGCGAAAGAGGTTTAGAGCATTGGGCGCAAGCTGGCCGGAGGCGGCTTGTGTCGCAGTCACCCCTGTTGACGCATTGTGGCAGGACTTTGCCATTTATTCCGAGCGCCGGCCCGGTGCGGTTTCGCCGAACATCGTGCACCAATGAAGGGGCGAGCTCACATCCGATGAAAATCCGTTCGATCCGCCGCCGGATTTCCCGGCGAGTTCACGCGATCCCGATGCAAAACAGCCCGTTGGAATAGAATTTGGGCATATCAATCTGTGTAAAAAGGTATTTGATTGCCTGGGTTTGGCGCTATCAAAGATGTCCGCGCACAAGAAGAAGCATCAGGGGAAACCAACTGCATGAGCGTCACCATTGCCATGGATAGCGTACCAAAGCCGGCGTCTGACTTGATCGAGGCATTCAGGAGCGCGTCGACATCGATCATCAGCGACAACCTTGCCCGGCTGCCGGGCGCCGTGGGGCTGCGGCCGTTCCATCGCAGCGGCAGGCTGGTGGGCGCAGCCTTCACCGTCCGCACCCGGCCGGGCGACAATCTGGCCATTCACAAGGCGCTTGAGCTGGTTGGACCGGGCGACGTGATCGTCGTCGATGGCGGCGGCGACGAGAGCCGGGCGCTGGTCGGCGAGATCATGAAGAACATTGCCGAGTATCGGGGGGCAGCGGGCTATGTGATCGACGGCGCGATCCGCGACGTTGCCGCGTTCGCCGCGTCCGATTTCCCATGCTTTGCCCGTTCGGTCATTCATCGAGGTCCCTACAAGAGCGGCCCCGGCGAAATCAACGTGCCGGTCTCGATCGGCGGGTCGGTGATATCGCCGGGTGATATCGTGGTGGGGGACGAGGACGGCGTGGTGTCCTTTCCGGCAGCGATCGCACCTTCGTTGCTCGAGGCGGTGCGCGCCCAGACCAGGCGAGAAGAGGAAACGTTGGTGGCGATCCGCGAAGGCCGCTATCAGGGCTCCTACGGCAAATCATGATCGAGACGCAACGGACATTGGGACAACTAAGGTTGAGGAAGCGACGATGAGTCAGAGGGACGAGTTTCACAATCTGGACAACCCGGATGACGGGCTGTTTCGCGATCTCGCGCCGGGTCTCACCACGCGCATCTTCGCCGGCGAGCAGGCCATGCTGTCGGTGGTGACGCTGGCGCCGCACTCGCAAGGCACCCTGCATCACCACCCCGAGGAGCAATGGGGCGTGCTGCTCGAAGGTTCGGCCGTGCGGGTGCAGGGCGATGAGGAGATTACGGTGAAGAAGGGCGATTTCTGGCGCACGCCGGGAAACGTGCCGCACACCATGCGCGCCGGGCCGGAGGGCGCCCGCGTGCTCGATATCTTCAGCCCGCCGCGGCCGGAATACAGAAAGCCGGGATCGGGCTTCGGTAATCAATAAATCTGCGAAACAAAAAACAAGCGCAGCAACAATCAGGGGGAGAGAAATGAAGAAGATCACGCGACGAGCCATGCTGGCGGCGTCGGCCGCATTCACCTTCGCGCCGTCGCTGGCCTTGGGGCAAGCGGCGAAGAACATGACGCTGGTGGTGCCATTTCCGCCGGGAGGATCCACCGACGCGCTGGCGCGGCTGCTGCAGTCTCACTTGCAGACCAAGCTCGGCCGTGTCGTGCTGGTGGAGAACAAGTCGGGCGCCGCCGGTTCGCTTGGCGCGGCGCAGGTGGCCAAGAGCCCGCCTGACGGTTCGTCGTTTCTCGTGACCTTCGATTCTCACGCGGTGATCCCATCCATTCTTGAAAAGCCGCAGGTCGATGTCGAGCAGGATCTGATGCCGGTGTTTCTCGTCGGCACCGCGCCCTACGTGATCGCGGCGAACGCCAGCCGGCCGTTCAAGACCTTTGCCGATGTCGTTGCGGCGTCGAAAAAGGAGCCCGGCTCGATCAAATACGCATCCGTCGGCATCGGCACCCTCGGCCATCTGGCGATGACGATGCTCGCCAAGCAGGCCGGCGTGGAAATCACGCATGTGCCGTATCGTGGCGGCGGACCGGCCATGAACGACGTGCTCGGCGGACACGTCGATCTGATCGCCGGGTCGGCGGCGTTGATCATGGCGCAGTTGGGGACCAATACGCTTCGTCCCATCCTGCAGCTGGGGCGCGAGCGGATGCCATCGCTCCCTGAGACGCAAACGGGGATCGAAGCCGGCTACCCTGATTCGGAGACGCTGGCCTGGTGGGGCATTTTTGCGCCCAAGGGTACGCCGCCTGATGTCATCGATGGCCTGGCGAAGCCGGTCCGCGAAATTCTGAGCGAGCCCGCGGTCGCGGCGCAGCTGCGCGAGACGCAGCAAATGACGCTGCTGCTGTCCGACGCCAAGGATTTCGGCACGTTCTTCGCCAAGCAGGTCAGCGCCTGGGGCAAGGTCGTGCGCGAGAACAACATCAAGGCGTAGGACGGGTTCTCATCTTCCTGGTTTTTCGGGACGCGATCCGGCGGCCGCCTGGCAGGGCGGCCGCGGCGGCCACATGCCCGTATGATCCCGGACTATCCCAAAGACGCATAGGAAAAGCGGCCGACTCGTGGCGAAGTTCCGGGAACCGCGTCCAACCTTTATGGTTTCCGCGCGTTGTCAGACTAGAGAAGTCACCCTTTCGGAGATCGCTGTGAACAGCACACTCACGTTGAAGCCCCGTCCCAGCAATACGGCATTGATCGCCTGGCAGTTCACCGGGCAGCCGTTGTACGAATGGCCGAGCTGGGTGCAGTCGAGCTGCTCGCTTCAACGCGGCGACGACGGACAGCTCGAGCTTCGACACGAGCGGCGGAGCGGCGCGCAGATCGTCTATCTCGGTGAGTGGCTGGTCCACGATCTCGACGGCGGCATCTGCTTCTACACCGACGCCGAAATCCGCAAAGAGTTCGAGCTCGCCTGAGCGCCATTGACCTGAGCGCTATTGCCGCAGTCAAGTCAGCGGCGAAGTGTGAACCACGCAACAATCTGCCGCAATCTATAGGTTTATAGCTGTTGTCACTCACCCAGAGGGGCAATGCTGAAATTTCGAATCGTATTTTAAGGAACTGAGACGACTCAACTGGCGCCCCTCTCCTCATAGTACTTCCTGATTGGAGAAAGCGATGGCAACAGAAGTGAATGTCCAGCCCGGCCATGGCAAAGCTGGCCGTCATCCGACGAGGCAATTTCTCGATACGCTTTCCGGGCACGACGATCCCGGCATGTTCGGTCGGATGTTTCCGACCCTCGATCCGCTGGCGGTCGATGACAAGCCGCTGCAGGAACTCGCCGACGCGATGAAAGACCCGAACCCCGGCGATCCCGCCGGGAATAACACCAAGGTGCCAGCCGGCTTCACCTATCTCGGGCAGTTCGTCGATCACGACATCACGCTCGACCTGACGTCGTTCGGCGACAAGGAGGCCGATCCCAACGCGGTCGAAAACTTCCGCACGCCCGCGCTCGATCTGGACAATGTCTATGGTCTCGGTCCGGATGGCAGCCGGCAGCTCTACGCGCGCAATCCCGGCGATCTCGACGGCAAGACGCCGGGTCCGAAACTCCTGATCGGAAAGACCATCAGTGTGCCGATCGGCAATGTAACCATCACCCCTCGCAATGATCTGCCGCGCAATCCTGAAGGCTTTGCGCTGATCGGCGACCACCGCAACGACGAAAACCTCGTGGTCGCGCAGACCCATCTTGCGATGCTGAAATTCCACAACAAGGTGTGCGATCAGCTGGCGGCGAAAGGCACGCCGGTCGGCGAGATCTTCGCGGAGGCCCGCCAGATCGTGACCTGGCACTATCAATGGATGGTGCTGCACGATTTCGTCGAGCGCATCACCGAGAAGGGCATCGTTGCGAAAATCCTCGAACAGGGGCGCCGCTTCTACCGCTTCAAGAAGACACCCTATATGCCGGTCGAGTTTTCCGGGGCCGCCTACCGGCTCGGCCATAGCATGGTGCGCGAGGTCTACAGCCACAACCGTATCTTCACGCCCGGTCCGGGCGGAATCGTTCCGGCCTCACTCGAACTGTTGTTCGGCTTCACCGGTCTGTCCGGCGGCATCATCGGCGATCTCGCACCCAATCCGCCGGTGCCGCCGCTACCGCTCCCGCTGCTGTCCAGCAACTGGATCATCGACTGGCGGCGCTACTTTGAAGTGCTGGCCACCAATCCCGCTGACGTCAGGCTCAACCCCTCGCGCAAGCTCGATCCGTTCGTGGTGCCGCAACTGCATACGCTGCCGGGCGGCGGCGGCAGCCTGCCGTTCCGCAATCTGAAGCGCGGCGTGCTGCTCGGATTGCCGTCGGGACAGGATGTCGCCAAGGCGATGCGGATCAAGAATCCGCTGACTTCGGCCGAGATCGCCAAGGGCACCGACGGCGCGGTGGCCAAGAAGCATGGCCTGCACGAGCACACCCCGCTCTGGTACTACATCCTGAAAGAGGCCGAGCAACGCGGCGGCGGCGAAAAACTCGGACCGGTCGGCGCCACGATCATCGCCGAAGTCTTCGTCGGCCTCGTGCATGGCGACCGCCAGTCGTATCTGTGGCTCAAGGGCAAGAACTGGAAGCCGACGCTGCCCTCGAAGACACCGGGCGATTTCACCATGGCCGACTTGCTGCGGTTCGTGGGCGATATCAGTCCGATCGACGGGATCTCGACGGTCTAGCGGCAAAATCACCGAAGAATCCTGCGATTGCGTTGTAAATCACGGCGCAATCGCAGGCTGGCGATCAGGCTTCCGCTCTGGTATGGAATCGCGATACCCGCCCGATTCAGCGGGTTCGCGGTCCCGTAGCTCAGCCGGATAGAGCGACGGTTTCCTAAACCGTAGGTCGCATGTTCGAGTCATGCCGGGATCGCCAGTTAATTCAGTCCGCCGCCATTCGCGCCCTCAGCGCTCGTAGCTTGCCGGGTCCGCGCTGTCGGATGGATTTGCGAATGCGTTGCGCAACACCTTGGGCATCGGATTGCGAAAGTTGAGGCCGTTCGGCGGCACCGGCGATTCGAACCACTTCTTGTAGATCAATTCGATCTCGGGGCTGCGGTACAGGTTCGCGGTCGCGCGATCCGCCACGGTCTTGAACGCCGCATCATCCTTGCGCAGCATGATCCCGTAAGGTTCGGCCTTCGAAAAGGCTTCCTCGCTGATGATGTAGGCCGACGGGTCTTTTGATCGCGCGATCGCGACGGCGAGTTGCACGTCGTCGAGGACGTAGGCGGCGGCGCGGCCGGTCTCCAGCATCAGGAACGCCTCCGCCTGGTCCTTGGCGGCCAGCACCGCAACGCCGAGATTTCGTGTGCTGCTGGCCTGGGTGAGCTGCACCATATTGGTCGAGCCTGATATCGCGACAACAGGCTTTCCTTTCAGCGCGTCGATCGTGGTGATGTTGTCGGTCTTCCGCGCCGCAAAGCGGGTCGCCGACAGGAAATGCGAGTTCGTGAACGCCACCTGGCGCTGCCGCTCCGCGTTGTTGGTCGTGGACGAGCAGACCAGATCGACCGTTCCATTCATCATCAGCGGAATGCGGTTGGACGACGTCACCGGGCTGGTCTCGACCTTGAGGCTGGAAAGCTTGAGTTCCTGCTTCACCGCGTCCACGATCTTCATGCAGATATCGACCGCGTAGCCGATCACCTTCTGATCGCTGTCCAGATAGCTGAAAGGCACCGAGGCCTCCTGGATGCCGAGGACGACCCTGTTGGTCTCCTTGATCTTCTGCAGCGTCCCGGTCAGCTCGCTGGCGTTTGCAGAGACGGTCATCAGGGTAGCGGCGATCATGATCGCTGGCAGGCGCATCGGGTTTACTCCATGGCTATCGACAGGTCGCGTGAGGGCGATGCGCGGCGAAACCGGGTGCATCAATCCATCGTGCATTCCTAGCCGACACCGCCCGATCGGGATACCGAAGCCTGCACATAGCAGCTATAGAGCTATTCTATCGTGGAGTTGCGGCCAGGAACGATACCGGTGGTGGGCAAGGTCGCTGCTGCCGCGACCGTGCGCCGATCCGCTGCCGGGCTCGCGCCAACGGATAATCCGGCCATGCCTCCCACGCCGCCCAATTTGACGGCGATGGTCGTTTCGACCCGCGGGATCAGTATCTGATGACGGCTATGATTGCGGCGACAATGAATGCAGCGACAAGCGAAAGCGCGCGATCAAGTGTTTTCGATCGGGGTGTTGCAGTCGAGTCGGTCGGTTCCATGACGTTACGTCGGTGGCCGCAGTTCACCAACGAGCCAGCCAACATCGCCGGACTTCATTGGATCTGACGCGATAACAATTTTCTCGACGTTGCCGCATCTGGAACAGCCGAACGTGCGAAGCTCAAACCCGGTGGGTCCAGGCGATATCTGCGCAAGGTTCATGCGCGTTTGACATGTTTGGCAGCGGAGGTGCTGTATGGCGAGCAGCGGAATTGCGGCTGGGTAAGCGGTCATTGCAATCCACCCTTTGAGTCAGGCGGGAGCGCAAAGCTCTCAGTCACCGGAAGATGCCGAGGCGGGCGGTGATGGAACCAGCATGCTCGCCTTGTATTCGGGGCGCTGGTCAATATCGCTCAGGTTCCGAAATAAATTAAACGCAAACGACGTTACGTTTCGAAGCCGAGGCCATGGCACCGACTTCGGTCATCGCAAACCGCCGACCAAGAAATTTGCGCGCATGATCAAAATTGAACAGACAGTTTAGATTCCACCACCGAAGATGGATTTGGCGGCGGGTAGGCGCAATGAGGAAGAGGTGGACACCGCCAAAGCGCCATCTGCATAGCACTGATACGGCCCCAAAGTGCAACCGGGCAAGACAGACTGCCGCCAGTGTCTTGTCAGGCCCACGAGGGAGTCTTGCATCACCTGCAGGACTCCCTCTGGCCGCTTAAATCCCGCTCGTTTCCGTTGGTGGCGGCCCTAGGTGCCACGCTGCCGGTAATCGAACGCGGTCAGGCCATGGATCGCACGCGCGCATATCTTGTCGGCGTCGCGCTCGCCACTCTCGGCGGCCTGCAAAACCTTTCGGGCGATGATTTCACGATCCACTTCGAGCTGGCCGATGTTCTGAAGCGTTTGACATGCAAGGTCGTACGCCTGGTTCACGGCCAAGACCTCCTCTGGATCGAGCGAGCGATTCCGGGAACGATTGGATATGGTCATGATGCTCCTCGTAACAGCTGCGAGCGCAGTTTCTCGGATGCTTGAAAAATGAACAAACTGAAGGGCATCGGAAAAGGTCTCGCGATGCACAGGCGACGTTGCTCTGACATCGCGAGGCAAGACCTTTCGATTTGCAGTAATCTAACGAATTACAAGAACTATCGGTTCGTCGAATTGGTCCCAACGCCGAAGCCGCCGAATGGCTTGTAGGACTGCTTGGCAAGATCGCCGTACAGCGCGCCAATCTTCTGCGACTCGGTTACGAATGTTTCGTAAGCCGTCTTCGCGTACTCGGTTTGAATTTCAATCGCCTTCTCGAACGATCTGACGCCTGAGAGCTTCTCGACGAAGGACCTGGTGTCTTCAAACGATTTCTTCGTGTAGTCGCCGTACGCCGTGGCAAGCGCCTGAAAGCCGGCGGGGAAGGTGGTGGATGACGCGGTCGCTACGTCGATCCGTTCTTTATCAGGCTCTTGCTGCATGGAGTTCTGATTCCGGTTTCCATTCGACATTTTTGATGTCCCTTTGTTTCCTTGACAGCGAACCAATGGCTCGCATTGGCAATGGTTGCCCCAAAGCAGCAGTTCCCGCTTGGTCATTGGGCGTTGCTTGTGTGTTCGTATGATGATTCCGGAACTGCTGTGCATGCCGGCCGTGTCGCACAAGGGCAATCGCCGCTCAATCCGGCGCAATCGCAAAACGCGGCAGAACGAACGGAAGCGACAAACGCGAATGCGCCCGCCTCGCCGTCACATCGTGGCGGCAACGCGAACTGCCGATTTTCCTTGATCGGAACGTCGCGGGCTTCGATCCGTTGTTATGACGTTCCCATGAAAGGAAACGACATGACGAACCAAAACCAACCCGGTCAGCAGAATCAAACGCCGGGTCAGAAGCCTGGTCAACAGCAGGGCGGCGGTCAGAATCCGGGCCAGCAGAGTCAGGCTCCAGGCAAGGGTGACAAAGATCCCAAGCTGGCGCCCGATCAAACCAGCGACACCGATACCTAACTGACAGAAACGGCCCGCCTCGGCGGGTCGTTTTCGTTTGGCCGAGCCAAATGTCGTTGCGCAGTATTGCGCGCCCTCACGCTCGCAGCTCGGCGCCCTCCCGTAATTATACCGTTCGTCCATTAAGCCCGCTTTAGCCCCTGTTTGCGTATTTTGCCGTCCCCACGGCAATGGAAACAGAACATGCGAATCGGTCGACTCTTTGCGGTATCAATGCTCTCGGTGACGATCCTGGCGGTCGTCCTTGGTGCGCAGGTTCTCGTTCCGCAGTATCGTACCTTCGCCGACAAGTCCGAAGCGATCAAGGCCGTGGAAGCCTACGGCGCGGTGCTGGCGGTTGGCCAGCAGGTCGCCGCGCATCGCGCGCCGTATGTCAGTCCGTTGTTTCAGGAGGGGCCCGCGACGCCGGCCCAGCGTGAGGCCATTGCGAAGGCCGCGCAGTTGGCGGACGCGGCGTTTGCCAATGCCCGTACGGCCGTCGGTACGCTGAGCGATAGCGCCACCATCATTGCAGGCCTCAACCAGGCGGCGGCGAAGCTGAACGAGGTTCGCGCCGCGACGGACCGCGCGCTCGCGGCCCCCATGAGTGGGCGCGACGCCGCCGTGGTCAAAGGCTTTCTGCCCGGCATCGGGCAGGTCGTTGCGATCATCGAACCGGTCTTGAACCGGCTTGAAAATCAGGTGGCGAGCGCCGACGCGTCGCTGACGGCGCTGCTGAACGTCGCCCGCACGGCGCAGGACCTGCGGATCAGTGCCGGCGGCCGCGCCGCGACGATGTCGCTTGCGATCAGCACGCGCCGCCCGCTGACCGCGGTCGAAATATCCATGATGGACCGTGGCCAGGGCCGCGTCGATCTCGATCGCGAACGGATCGAGGCCGGTGTGGATCAGATCGGCAGTCCGCCACGGCTCGCAAAGGCCATGAAGGACGCGGTCGATCTCTACTTTGGCAAGGCCGCGCCATGGCTCGAGAAGGAAATGCCGGCCGCGCGCGGCGACGGCAAGTACGCCATCAATTCCGAAGAGCTCGCCGCCACGATCGTGCCCGCGGTGCAGAGTTTCTTTGTCGTGCGCGATGCCGCATTGGCTGAAGCCGCCGAACGCGCAGGTGCCGCGCGCGATGGGGCGCTGACGATGCTGGCGCTGGCGGGCCTTGCCGTTGTCGCACTGCTCGGCGTGCTCGCCGGCGTCACAATGATGCTGCGCCGCCGGGTGATTACGCCGCTCGCCAATCTGACCGACGTCGTCGGTGACCTCGCCGCCGGCCGCCATGACGTCACCATCCCGACGATCGAGCGCGCCGATGAGATCGGCGCGATGGCAGGTTCATTGCAGGTCTTCAAGGAAGCCCTGATCGCCAAGAAGGCCGCCGATGAGGCGGCGGCGGTAGAGGCCGATGCCAAGATCCAGCGCGGCCAGCGCGTCGACACGATTACCCGCGACTTCGAATCGATGATCGGCGAGATCGTCGAGATCGTCTCGACGGCCTCGAGCGAGCTTGAAGTATCGGCCGGGACGCTGACATCGAACGCGGACCGTTCGGAGAAACTGGCCACCACGGTGGCGGCAGCCTCCGAAGAAGCCTCCACCAATGTGCAGTCGGTCGCCTCCGCCACCGAGGAAATGGCATCGTCGGTCAACGAGATCAGCCGTCAGGTGCAGGATTCGGCGCGGATCGCCTCCGAAGCGGTGGAGCAGGCACAGCGAACCAACGATCGCGTCGGCGAGCTCGCGAAAGCGGCGGCCCGGATCGGCGATGTGGTGGAGCTGATCAACACCATCGCCGGCCAGACCAATCTGCTGGCGCTGAACGCCACCATCGAGGCGGCGCGGGCGGGCGAGGCGGGACGCGGTTTTGCCGTCGTGGCGTCGGAAGTGAAGGCGCTGGCCGAACAAACGGCCAAGGCGACCGGTGAGATCAGCCAGCAGATCAACGGCATCCAGGCCGCAACGCAGGAATCGGTCGGCGCCATCAAGGAAATCGGCGATACCATCGGGCGGATGTCCGAAATTGCGTCGGCGATCGCAGCCGCGGTCGAGCAGCAGGGCGCGGCGACGCAGGAAATTGCCCGCAACGTGCAGCAGGCCGCGCACGGCACGCAGCAGGTCTCTTCCAACATCGCCGACGTCCAGCAGGGCGCCAGCGAGACCGGATCGGCTTCTTCCCAGGTGCTCGCCGCGGCAAAATCGCTGTCCGGCGAAAGCAGCCGCCTCAGGCGCGAGGTCGGCCAGTTCCTGAGTTCGGTCCGGGCGGCCTAAAGACGGGACGGCCTCAGGACTTTTCGCCGAGCCGCGCGCCGCGGGCGATGGCCGCGGCCGTCTCCAGGCCGACGTAACGGACCAGCGGATCGGCATGGCGGTGGACCAGCTGCCATTCCGAACCATGCTTGCGATAGACCTGGGTAACGCGGAGTGACCAGTCCTGACCGGGCAGGCCGCCGACCTCGCCATGCTGGCGCTCGATCATCACGAGAACCACCAGACCGTCGGACGCGTAGCTCTGCACGAGTTCGAGTTTCGCGTCGCCGTTTCTGAAGTATTTGGCGAGCTGCGCCAGGCGTTCGGGGCTGGCATCAAAGCCGCGGCTGGTCGGGCCGCCGAACGGCTGCATCAGCGTGAAGTCATCGGCGATGCGGATCATGCGAGACCATTCGTCCATGTCGCCGCGCATGAAGGCGACCGCTTGCGCCTCGGTGCGCTGGATCAGCTCCGCGACCGGGGGCCCCGCGCTGGCGGCTGAATTGGCTAGGCATCCCGACGGCCGGAACGACAGGGACGCCGTCAGTGCGGCCGTCATCGCCGCGCGTCTCGATAGGCCGGCGAGCGGGCAAGCAGAAGGTTTACCTTGGTCCAATGGCCGTCGTGTCCTGCACAAGAATCCGAACATGTGAGCACTCCCGATTTGATTTCGGCCGGATCCATGACGTCCGGCGGGGTGCATTTGCCACTTCATTGGCAATGAATAAAATGATATGATTTCACCAATATGCTGAACAAAATTGATCTCTCCAGGGCCGACCTGAACCTGCTGGTGCTGTTCGAAATCCTGATGGAGGAGCGCCACGCCGGGCGATCCGCCGAGCGGCTGAACCTTTCGCCATCGGCGGTCAGCCATGGCCTCGGACGCCTGCGCAAACTGCTTGATGATCCCCTGTTTCTCAGGACGCCCAAGGGCGTGGTGCCGACCGCGCGGGCCAGCGAACTCGCGGCGCCCGTTTCCGAAATCCTGACCCGCATCCGGGGCGTGGTGTCGAGCAGCGCGCCGTTCGATCCGGCGCGATCGACGCGCCGCTTCGTCATCGGCGCGCCGGACGGAACGTCGGCGGTGTTCCTGCCGCCATTGCTCGAAGCGTTACGGAAGACCGCGCCGGGAATCGACATCGGGATCCGCCAGATTCTGCCGACGCACGGCCAGCCCACGCCCGACCTTGCCTGGAAGGAAGCGCTGGCCGATCTCGAAGCGCGCGACATGGATATCGCCGTGATCCCGTTCGACGATGTGCCGGTGCGCTTCCACAAGCAAACGCTCTATCAGGAAGAGTTTGTCATCGCCGCGCGCGCGGGCCACCCGTTTCAGAAAGCACCGCGCTTGCGGAACTACTGCGAGATGCAGCATCTCGTCGTCTCGCATACCGGGGATGCCTATGGCTTCGTCGATGTCGAACTCGCCCGGCAAGGATTGTCGCGCCGCGTCGCATTGACGGTGCCGAACTTCACCTTTGCCCTCGGCGTGCTGGCTGAAACCGATCTGGTCTCGGCGTTGCCGCGACGGTTCGTCGAGATGCACGGTCCACGCTTTGGAATTGTCGCCGTCAAGGCGCCGATCGCGCTGCCGCGCTTCGCCATCAATGCGGTTCTCCCAAAGGTTGCAATGATGGATGCCGGCGTTGCCTGGCTTGTCGCGGCGCTCGACCAGATCAAGACGACCCGTATACGCAAGCCGAAGCACTCCATTTGAGCGATCGGGCGCGAAAACACGCCCTCATACCTGGCTGCCCTGCGCGAGACGGTAACGCCGGCCGGGTACTCAGGTGTTCCAGGTCGACCACAAAGCTCAACAATATCAATACAACCGAGTCCCCGGTTCCACCCAGTGCATGCTTAAAAGTTCGCTAACAAGTCCCGGCTATGTTGAAGCGGTTATTTTCCGTCTCAGGCCCAGGATTTGACCCGATGTTCTTTTCCCGCATCAGCTTCAAGCTTGCCGTCATGATTGGTCTCAGTCTCGCCGGCATGATCGTGATGGCCCCGATCGCGCTCTACACCATGCGCGGGCAGATGATGACGGACCGTCAGGTCAAGACGCAGCAGATGATCGATATCGGCTACGGAATCCTGACCCACTACCAGAAGCTGGAAGCCGACGGAAAGCTGCCGCAGGCAGACGCTCAAAAGGCCGCGATCCAGGAACTCAAGAGCCTGCGCTACGACAAGGTCGAGTATTTCTGGATCAACGACATGTCGCCGAAGATGATCATGCATCCGATCAGGCCCGAGCTTGACGGCAAGGAACTCGGCGAGATGAAGGATCCGAACGGCAACCGGCTGTTCATCGGATTCGTCGACGTCGTGAAGTCGAAGGGCGCCGGCTTCTACAGCTATCTCTGGCCAAAACCCGGCTTCGACCAACCGGTGCCGAAGATTTCCTATGTGAAAGGCTTCACGCCGTGGGGCTGGATCATCGGCACCGGCATCTATCTCGACGACGTCGATGCGGTGTTCAAGCAGACCGCCCAGATGTTCGCGCTGGTCTGTCTGGCCGTGTTCGCGCTGGTGCTGATCAGCTCGTTCTTCATTGGCCGCAGCGTGACGCGGCCGCTGACGACCATCACCAACCTGACCGACCGGCTGGCGTCCGGCGATACCGCTTTCGAGGTCCCCTATACGCAGCGCAAGGATGAGGTCGGCGCGCTCGCCAAATCGCTGCGCGTCTTCAAGGACAATGCCGAGGCGGTGGCCAAGATGCACGCCGAGCAGGCGCAGCTGAAGACCGAGGCCGATGCCGAGAAGCGCAAATCGATGATGGATCTCGCCAGCAAGTTCGAAGCCAGCGTTCAGGCCGTCGTCGGTGACGTCATCAGGGACGCCAGCGAAATGCAGGGCACCGCGCAAGGGATGTCCCATACCGCGAGCCAGGCGAGCGACCGCTCCAAGGCGGTGGCGATGGCTTCCCAGGAGGCGTCGTCGAACGTGCAGACGGTGGCGTCGGCCGCTGAAGAACTGTCGGCTTCGATATCCGAAATCACCCAGCGCGTCGGACACGCCGCCCAGATCGCCGACAAGGCCGCCGCCGACGGCCAGCGCACCAACGAGACCGTCCAGGGCCTCGCGATTGCCGCTCACAAAATCGGCGAAGTGATCGGCCTGATCAACGACATCGCCTCGCAGACCAATCTGCTGGCGCTCAACGCCACCATCGAGGCGGCCCGCGCCGGTGAAGCCGGCAAGGGCTTTGCGGTGGTCGCCAGCGAGGTCAAGTCGCTCGCCAGCCAGACCGCCAAGGCGACCGAAGAGATCAGCGCGCAGATCAACGCCATTCAGGCCGAGACCCAACAGGTGGTCGAAAACATCCAGAGCATTCGCTCGACGATCATGGAAGTGAACGAGATTTCGTCCTCGATTGCGGCCGCCGTCGAACAGCAGGGCGCTGCGACGCAGGAAATCGCTTCGAGCGTCCAGAAGGCCGCGGCCGGCACCAACCAGGTCTCGCAGAACATCACCGACGTCACCACGGCGACGACGGAAACCGGCGAGAAGGCGCAGATGGTGCTGCAGTCCGGCGACCGGCTCGGCCGCAAGCTGAAGGCGCTGCAGGACGAAGTGTCGAGCTTCCTTGCCGGCGTAAGAGCGGCGTAGGGTATGATCGGTTCTGTTTGAAGCAGACCGCAGCTCTGGTTCAGGCTCAAGGCGCACGCGTACATGCGCCCAAGCGGCATCTTGCCTAACGGTCGCTCGATTGATCTCTATTTTTCGAAAGCGCCGTAGACGATATTTTTCAGAGCGATGCGAAGCCTTCCGCGGTGCACGACCGTCTGCGTCATGAAGACGACGAACATGTTCTCCTTCGGATCGACCCAGAAGGTCGTACCGCCGGCGCCTGACCAGTTCATCTCGCCGACCGATCCCTCGATCGGACTGATGCCGGCGTCGGTGCGAACGGCAAAACCCAATCCAAATCCAAAGCCGGGCCCCGGCGAATAGACGGGTCCCGGGGTCACGCCTGATCCCGGCCCGATATGGTTCGAGCCCATATAGGCAATGGTCTTCGGACTGAGGTATCGCTTGCCGTCGAGCGCGCCGCCATTGGCCAGCATCGCTGCGAAGCGCGAATAATCGCCGATGGTTGACACCAGGCCGCCACCGCCGGACTCATATTTTCGCACGACGCGCGGGTCGCCCATGTCAGCACCGGGACCGATCTTGCGGTCGCTCGGAAACGGTTCTGCCACCAGCGATTGTTTAGCCGCGTCGGTGACAAAAAAGCTCGTATTGGTCATGCCGAGCGGATCGAACAGGCGCTCCTTCATGAACTGAAGGAGCGATTTTCCGGAGACCACCTCAATGACGCGGCCGAGGATATCGGTCGACTGGCTGTATTCCCATGTCGTGCCGGGCTGATAGACCAGCGGCAGTTTGGCCAGCCGTTCGGCAAACAGGGCGTTGTCAGGATCGCCCTCGGACAGGTTTGCCTCGCGATAGAGCTTCTTGACGGCGCCATCGCCGAAGACCCCGTAGGTCAGGCCAGAGGTGTGGCGCATCAAATCCTGAATCGTCATCGGTCGCCTGGGAGCGACCAGATCGAGTCCGATCTTGCCGTCCTCGCCCTTCTTCTCGACGCCAACCTTCACGTCAGCGAAAGCCGGGATGTATTTGGACACGGGCTCGTCGAGCTGCAGCTTGCCTTCCTCGACCAGCATCATCGCCGCCACCGTCGTGATCGGCTTCGTCATCGAATAGATGCGGAAAATGGTGTCAGGCGTCATCGGCGCCTTGGTGCCGGGATCGCGCACGCCAAAACTGTTGAAATAGGCGGTCTTGCCGTTGCGCTGGATCATCATGATCGCGCCCGGAATCTTCTCCGTGGCAATTTCGTTCTTGAGATAGGCATCGATGCGCGCGAGCCCTGCGCTCGAAAAACCGGTCTCCTCAGGTTTGGCGGTGATGGGGCCTTCGGCGAATGCGCCGGAGATGGATGCGAGCAACAATGCGGCGACGGCAACGCCGCGCAAGCGGATGGATGCGAGCATTTCTATCCTCCCTGGTCGGATCTTGACGTCCGAACGACCCGGCCGCACCTGACGGTGGCCCGATCAGGCCGGATAGTTGCCTAGCTCGATGGCGCTGACAAGGCCCGCTGTGTCTATGCGCCTGCTGCCAGCAGCGTCTTGAAATCGGCGCGGGCGCGTTGCGCTTCGCCTCTAGCTGCCTCGGAGGCTTCCCCGAGCCCGAAATAGCCGTGGATCAGGCCCGGGCCGTCATAGTATTTGGTGGCGACGCCGGCGGCGGTAAGCGCATCCGCATAGGCCTTGCCCTCGTCGCGAAGCGGATCGAACCACGCCGTGGTGACGATCGCCGGCGCCAGCCCGGCGAGGCTCTTTGCACGTAGCGGCGAGACGCGCCAGTCGGCGCCGTCAGCGGCGCTCTCGAGATAATGGCCGCAGAACCATTCCATCACGGCCCGCGACAGGAAGTAGCCCTCGGCGTTTTCAGCGCGGGAGGGAAAGCGCGCGTTCTCCTTGCTATCCGCGAAATTACCGAAAACATCGGTGACGGGATAGACCAGCAATTGCGCCGCGAGCTTGATGCCGGCGTCGCGGCAGGCGATTGCGGTCGCCGCCGCCAGATTGCCGCCGGCGCTGTCACCAGCGACGCCGACGCGCTTGATGTCGCCGCCGAACTCGGCGATGCGTTCGACGATGTCCCTGATGGCGGAGAATGCGTCCTCGAACGCGCCGGGAAAGCGCACCTCGGGCGGCCGCCGGTAGTCGACTGAAATGACAACGGCGCCGGTCTCGATCGCAAGCAGGCGGGCTTGCCGGTCATGGGTTTCGAGATCGCCGGCGACCCAGCCGCCGCCATGGAAGAACACCACCGTCGGCGATTTTTCGTCTGTGTTGCGATAGACCCGCGCGGCAAGGAAACCGGCAGCACCCTTGACCTTGATGTTTTCGGCAGCTGCGACCGGAGGCGGCGGCACCGCGGCACGGGCATCCGCCAGCGCGCGAAGCGCATCGCGCGCGCTCTGCGGCGTCATCGTCGTGGGATCGCGCAGCGGCAACAGCGGAATGATCTGGGCGATGACGGGGTCGAGCGGCGTAACCATGCAGAATGCCTCGCGTTGGACAGGCCGCACCTTAGCTCGCGCGCAAAGCTGCCGCTATTAGGTTTGCCGCATGGCTCAAGGATGCGAGGTGCTGTGCCCGCCCTTTTTTGGCGCCGCAACATCGAACGGGAATGCCGCCGAGTTTGCTAAATTGCGAAGAATTCCATCAAGCAGAATTTGCGCGCGCCTTGCTAGGCTGGTTCCTCGTTTACGGCTGATTATCCATCAGGCCTGTGTGCGAGGAACGGCTGGCTTCGCCGTTCATTGCTCCTCTGGAAGGAGACGCGCGATGAAGGAAGTTGCCGCGATAGACCGTGCGATCGACGAAGTGCTGGTGCAACTCGGGCAAATGGTCCTGAGGCTATCCAGTCCGCAAGTGACGAAACGGGCCGACGAGCGGCGCGCACTGGTGCGTTCGGTCAATCAATACTCGGTGTGTGCCGCGCGTTCCGACGATCCGCGCGTGCACGAGCTCAAGGCCGAACTCGATGAGACGATCAAGCCGCGATTGCGGCTGGTGGTCTCCAGATAAGCACTTCAGAGCAAGCGCTCCAGAGTAAGCGCTCCAGAGTAAGCGCCTCAAACCACGGGCACGCGCCGGGCGGCGACCGCCGCGGGTGAAATGACGTCGATGTCGAGCGGGACGCGCCAGCGCTCGGTCAGCCGCACGCGCGGTGCTTCGTTGCGCGGGTCGGCGCCGTCGATCACAAAGCCCTCAAAACCGTTGCTCATGACCTCGTTGCATTTCTGCACGTAGATCGGAAAGCCGCCGATATAGGGCATGAAGACGCGCGGCCGGCCGGGAATGTTGGCGCCGACGTACCAGGAACTGCAGGTCGACCGCAGCGAGATCTTTGATACCTCGTTGACGTGCTCCACCCATTCATCCTGATACTGCTCGATGGGCTCGATGGTCGCGGCACCGATGTCGCGGATATGCGCCATGCAATCGGCCATCCAGTCGACATGCTGTTCGATTGCCTGGATCATGCTTGCCAGCACCGACGGGCTGCCCGGCCCGGTGATGGTGAACAAATTGGGAAAGCCGACGGTCGCGACGCCGAGATAGGCGCGGGGGCCGGCGCGCCATTTCTCGGCGAGTGTCTGCCCGTTGCGGCCGGTGATGCGGATCTTGTCGAAGGAGCCGGTCATCGCCGCAAAGCCGGTCGCGGAGACGATGGCGTCGAACTGATATTCTGACCCGTCGACCTCGATGCCTTTGCTCGTAAAACGTTCGATCGGTGTCCTGGACACGTCGACCAGTTTCACGTGCGGCAGATTATAGGTTTCGAAATAGCCGGTATCGACGCACAGACGCTTGCAGCCGAACACGTTGGAAGGGCACAGCAGCTCGGCGGTCGCGGGATCCTTGACGATGCCGCGGATCTTGTTGCGCGCGAATTCGGCGATGGTGTCGTTGGCTTCCTTCTCGAACAAGAGGTCGCCGAAGGCGCCGAGGAACGGTAATCCGCCGCGTTCCCAGGCTTCTTCATATTGCCGCTCGCGTTCCTCCGGCGAGGCCTCCAGCGCCGGCTTCATGTTGAAGGGGAAATAGAAGCCGGTCGGCCGCGCCCGGGCTTTCGCCCGAAGCGCCGGATAGTCGGCCTTGATCGATCGGCGGTACTCCGGCGTCAGTTTTGCGTTCCAGGCCGGCACGGAATAGGTCGCGGTACGCTGGAATACGGTAAGCGCGGAGGCCTGCTGCGCGATGATCGGGATCGACTGGATCGCCGACGATCCGGTGCCGATGATGCCGACGCGAAGCCCGGTGAAATCGACCCCTTCATGCGGCCATTCGCCGGTGTGATAGACCGGCCCCTTGAAATCCTCGCGTCCTTTGAAAGGTGGATGGTTTGCCGCCGACAGGCAGCCGATCGCCATGATGCAGAATTTGGCGAACACCTTGTCGCCGCGGTCGGTTTCGATGCGCCAGCCTTTTGCAATTTCATCGAAGCTCGCATCCGTGACGCGGGTGTCGAACCGGATGTGCTGGCGCAGATCGAAGCGATCAGCGACATGGTTGGCGTAAGCCAGAATCTCCGGCTGCGGCGCGTATTTCTCCGACCAGTCCCATTGTTGATCGAGTTCTTCCGAGAACGAAAACGAATACTGCATGCTCTCGACGTCGCAGCGCGCGCCGGGATAGCGGTTCCAGTACCAGGTGCCGCCGACGCCGCCGCCGGCCTCAAAGACCCGCGCGCTGAAGCCAAGCCCGCGCAGGCGGTGCAGCATGTACATGCCGGCAAAACCTGCGCCGACGATGACGGCGTCAAACACCGCATCAACCTCGGCCGGACGTTGTTGTTGATCTTGCTTGCCCACAGCCATGCGCTTTTCCCGATGAATACGAAAGCCGCGCCTACCTCAGACTAAAGCGCTGGAATCGTCAATCGCGCCACCGCATGGGCGGGTTGCGCGCGGTCGCGGCCGTTCGTTTCCGCAAGCGTGGTGCAGCGCGGCCGGAGCCGGTCCGGCCTGCGCGGCATCATGTCTCAGAGCGTCTTGAGGTACTCGATGATCGCCTTGCGCTCGTCGGGAGCCAGTTTCTTGCCGATCACGCCCTTGGTCTTCGGGGGCTTGTCGGCGAATTCGTGGCCTGTGTTCCAGTTTCCGCGGATCGAGGTGTCGAATTCGAAGCCGTTGGTGAGCTTGTCGTGTTTGTAGCCGAGATTCACCGGATCGTACTCGCGGTTGCCGAGATAGAATTTCTTCGGCCTTTCCTCGACCGGGGACAGCAGCGCGTAGACGTTTGGAACCGAGCCGTTGTGAAGATAGGGCGGGGTCGCCCAAACCCCGTTGAGCGGGCGGACCTTGTATTCAAGCTTGCCCTGGATTTCGTTGGGCATGTTGCCGTTCATGGCGTTGCGCTGTTTGTCGTCCAGTTTCCGCTGGTCGTAAATGACGTTGACGGTCTTTGCGACCAGGAGCCTGAGCGCGTCAGCGAAATCGCTCTTGTCGATACCCAGATGCGGGGGGATCGCGACGGTTCGGCTCATCATGTCCGCGGCCTGCGCGGGATCGGTGCCGATATGCTCGATCGGGATGTTTTCGATCTTGAGGACGGGTTGGCCGACCTCGTTTTTGCTCCACCAATCCTTGTTGTTGAAATCGAAGAACGCTTTGGTCGAGACCGGCGGTCGGTGGCATTCCTGACAATGCACCTTGTAGAGTTCGCCGCCCTGGGCCGCGAGCTTTTCGTCGATCGCCGGCAGGATGTCGCTCGGCCAGCGCGGAGACTTCAGGCCCGAGAAGCCTTTTTCCAGGCTCGGCGGATCGCCGGCGATCATTTGCTCCATTTCGTTGAGCCGGTCGATGTCGACGCTCGATTTGAACAGGCCTTTCGACGGGTCGAGCAGATTGAGCTCGGCCGATACGCCCAGCGCTTCGCCGGCATTGCGCACCATCGGCTG
The DNA here is from genome assembly GCF_018130165.1 of Bradyrhizobium sp. JYMT SZCCT0180. Taxonomy (GTDB): domain Bacteria; phylum Pseudomonadota; class Alphaproteobacteria; order Rhizobiales; family Xanthobacteraceae; genus Bradyrhizobium. The sequence continues at coordinate 130,326 of NZ_JAFCLZ010000016.1, forward strand.
CATGATGGAGCCGTTATACTGCACCCAATCGAACCACGGCGTGTTCCAGATCCGCGGGTAATGCACCGGCGCCGAGGAGCCCGCGTAATTTTCCGGCTTCTTCAGGTCGATTGAAAACACCTGATTGCCGATCCGGTTCAGCGCGTCCAGCCGGCCATAGCCTTCGAGGACGCTCTGGGAAGCGACGGCTTCCTCGAGATTCTTGACGGCCTTCAATTGCGTGAGGACCTGGTCGATCTGGTATTTCAGGATCTCGCGATCGGCGACCGCCGAGTCCGGCCCCAGGATCCGTTCGGCGAACCGATCGAAGCGCGTGGGTATCAGCCGCGTAAAGAGCAGCGCCACGCCCATTCCCTGCTTCAGCTTGAACAGGTCGGTCAGCGCCGGTCCGCCGTCGACGATGACAGCGGTGTCCTTGTAGGTGAACCGTCCGGTATGGCAGGCCGCGCAGGTCAGGCCGACGCCGGTCATGTCCTGCTTGCTGCGTGGATTGCGCCATGGCGCGCCCGACGGGTCGAGCATCGGACCGCCCTGCGCAATGCCGATCGGAAGCGCCTTCTTGCCTGATATGACGGTGTCAGGAATGAAGCCGTAGCGATCGAGATAGGCCGGGTCGCTTAACGGGCCGGCTTCGGTGAAGACGAGCCACGGAATCGTCGGCTGCTCCAGCGCCATGAACCATTCAAAGGGCATGCCGAAGGTCCGCGTTCCCTGGTCGGCATGGTAGAACCAGCTGAGTTTTTCCTTGCTGATGCCCTGGTCGAGCCAGACGGTTTTCTTCGGCTGCGGGTACTCCGCGATCCTGACGTGAAGGTTTTCCCAGAGCTTTGCGATGTCATCCTTGAAGGCGACGTAGCCGGCGGCGGCGATCAATGCTGCGATAACAATTTTTGTCCTGCCACGCATGATCCGCCCCTGTTCCAATTGCACCGCTCAAGCGCGCAATATTCTTATCTCATTAAAAAATCGCCAAACACGTACTCAGCCTTGGCGTGCGATCAAATATTGTACCATCTTATAGTGGCATAAACCGGCTGTCCATAAAGCCGGTTTTGCGCGTTGTGCCGTTTTGCTGCAGTGGAAGGTACCGCTTCGAATCCGCCGGATGGGTTCGCCGAACGCGTTTGCACGCGCCGCCCCTGAATGTAGAATCAAGGAAGAGCATATCCCGGGATCGCCGATTTGACAGCCGCCACCGCGCAACCGATCAAAATCGAAATCACCCCTACGGAGTCGGTGTCCGCGTTGCTGATCCATCCGCCGCAGGCGCGCGCGTGTTACGTGTTCGCGCATGGGGCAGGCGCCGGCATGGCCCATGCCTCGATGGAGACGATTGCCGCAGGTCTTGCCGACCGCGACATCGCGACGCTGCGCTATCAGTTTCCCTACATGGAAAAGGGCAGCAAGCGGCCGGATGGGCCTGCTGTGGCGCACGCCGCCGTGAGGGCCGCGGTGGCGGAAGCGTCGCGACGCAGCGTCGGGCTGCCGCTGTTCGCGGGCGGCAAATCGTTCGGCGGGCGCATGACGTCGCAGGCGCAGGCGATCGATGCCTTGCCGGGCGTTCGCGGGCTCGCCTTCTTTGGCTTTCCGCTGCATCCGGCGGGGAAACCTTCCAGCGACCGGGCCAAACATCTCACTGAAGTCGATATTCCCATGCTGTTCCTGCAGGGGACGCGTGACGCGCTGGCGGAATTGAGCCTGCTCGAACCCGTCGTCAAAGGGCTGGGCAAACGGGCGACGCTGCACCTGGTTGATGCGGCCGATCATTCCTTCCACGTGTTGAAGAGTTCGGGCCGCAACGACCGCGAGGTGATGACCGAGGTGCTGGATGCGTTCGCGGCCTGGGCCAGCAAGATCGGCGCAGGATAGCGTTGGCAGAACGGCGCAGCGGATGCTAATCAGGCCCTATGGCCAAGATCCTCATCGTTAATCCCAATACGACCGCGTCGATGACGAAAACCATCGGCGAGGCGGCGCGCACGGTCGCGGCATCAGGCACCGAGATCGTCGACGTGACGTCGGCGATGGGGCCGGTCTCGATCGAAGGGTTTTATGACGAGGCTTTCGCCGTTCCCGGCCTGATCCAGGCCCTCTTGAACGTAAGGGATGCCGATGCCGGCATCATCGCCTGTTTCGACGACACCGGCCTCGATGCGGCGCGGTCGGTCGCACCGTTTCCGGTGGTCGGGATTTGCGAGGCCGCCTTGGTAACAGCGGGGCAACTGGCAAAACGCATCGGAATAGTGACCACGCTGCCGCGTTCGATCGTGCCGCTGGAAGAACTGGTGCGCCGCTACGGCTTTGCGGAACGGGCGCATGTTACCGCGTGCAATGTCGCGGTGCTCGATCTCGAAAAGCCCGGCTCCGGCGCGGAAGAGAAACTCGACGCCGAGATTGCGCGGGCGCTGGACAAGGGCGCGGAGGCCATCGTGCTCGGTTGCGCCGGGATGGCCGATCTCGCGGCAAAACTTTCGCAAAAATTCGGCGTTCCCGTCGTCGATGGCGTCGCGGCCGCGGTGAAGCAGGCCGAAGCGCTGGTCGGTTTGGGGCTCAAGACGTCGCGGCGCGGTTCCTACGCGCTGCCGGGCGCCAAGGACTATACCGGCCTGCTGGCGCCGTTTGCGCCCGGGAAATAGATTGAGAATTCAGCCTGACTGCGGCGCTCCGTAAATCTTGTCGCGCAGCCGCCGCATGCCGGCCAGCCAGCGCTCCCGGCTGGACGCCTTGCGCAGCATGTATTCGGCGACCTGCGGGTGCGACAGAATCAAAAACCGTTCGGCTTCCATCGCCTCGATCACCATGCGGGCGACTTCGGGCGCCTGCAGCACGCCATCGACCCGCGCGGCACTGGGGCCGGGCGTCGTCATGCCTGTTTGTACCGACTGCGGGCAAAGCACCGACACGCGGATGCCGCGGTCGCCATATTGAATGGCGAGATGCTCGGCGAGCGCCACCGCGGCATGCTTGGTGACGCCGTAGGGCATCGAGTTCAGCGACGCCAACAGGCCGGCGGCGGATGCGGTGTTGAGCAGATAGCCCGAGCCGCGCGCGAGCATGCCCGGCACCAGCACGCGTGCCGCGAACACGTGGCTCATGACATGGACCCGCCAGCTGACGTCCCAGTCCGCGTCGGACGCACTTTCCTGTCCTTTGCGCGACAGGCCGGCGTTGGAAAAGAACACATCCACGGGACCATACTTGTCCTCGGCGGCGGCGATCAGCGCCTTGACGTCTTCTTCAAGGCCGACGTCGGCGGTGACAGCCAATCCGTCGATGTCACCGGCGACTTTCGCCAGCCGGTCGCGCGAGGTTTTCAGGTCGGCGACGACAACGCCGCGCGCGCCGGCCTCGGCATAAGCACGCGCGACCGCTTCGCCAATGCCGCTCGCTGCGCCGGTGACGACACAGACCTTGCCTTTGACGTTCATGTTGCAGCTTCCTTCTTTACTGGCGTGTTCTGCGCGCGGTGTTCAACCCTGGTAAAGCCCCTTGTCGCGCGCCTGGCGAATTGCGAGTCCCGCCATCAAATCGAGCATCGGCGTCGAAAGCCCGGCCGCCCGCGCGAATGCGGCGGGCGCGCGGACCAGCACGTCGATCTCCATGGCGCGGCCGAGCTCAAAGTCCTGCAGGATCGACGGCTTGTGGGCGGGCGCGGGGCCGGAGCGGGTGACGCGCCTGACGTCGGGGTAACAGCTCTGGGCGATGCTGTTGGCTTCATCCAGCAAACGCGGGATCACCTCGGCGAGCGCCGGTTCGTCCCGGACGCCGCGGGCGGTCTGGCCGGTGAGCAGACACAGCACCGACATCGACATGTTGGTCAGGAGCTTGGACCAGATCGCTTCCCTGACCTCGGTGACATCTGGCGATTCGATGGAAGATTCCTTGAGCGCTGTGCGCAGCCGCGCGATCCGCTCGCTGTGGCGGTCGTCGCATTCGCCGATCACGAGCCGGTTCCGATCCGGCGAGAGATTCGCGACCACACCAGGCGCGATGATCTCATTTGATGAATAGATCACGCCGCCGATAATCCGTTCCTTGGGTATCGCCGCGCGCAGCCGGCCGCTCGCGTCAAGGAAGCCAAGATCGGGCGTCGGCGGATGTTTTGCAGGAAGCCCGACATCGTACCACCAGGGGATTCCGTTCTGGGCCAAGACCACGGCGGTATTATCGCGCAACAGCGGTTGCAGACCGGCGGCGAGCGCGCTGACCCCCGTCGCCTTCAGCGTGCTGATCACGACATCCTGCGGGCCGAGATCCGCGGGGTTGTCGGAGGCGCTCACTTTGGCTTTGAACTCGGCTTCCCCGGCACGCAGCGTCAGGCCGTTGGCCCTCACGGCTTCGAGGTGCGGGCCGCGCATCACGCAGGAAACGTCGTGTCCGGCCAGCGCCAGCCGCACCGCGAAATGGCTGCCGACGGCGCCCGCACCGAAAACGCATATCCGCATCGAGTTGATGTCCTGCTGAGGGGAACCGTAAGGTGCCAGTTTCCACAAGCTTGCACCGCAGCGCAACCGCCGATGCCGTTTGCATCGCAGGCATCACGGAAAGAGATAGATCAATTGCCGGTGTGTCGGCATATTGCCTGACGAAACAACTGCAACCAAAAAAGGACCGTCAATGTCTGCCAATCCGGTTTTGTGGGATATCGATCAACGCGGCGTCGCGACGGTCACGCTGAATCGCCCGGAAGTGAACAACGCCTACGATGCCGGGCTCATCAACGGCGTGCTGGCGGCGATGGATGAACTCGGCAAGAAGTCTCACCTGCGCGTCGTGGTGCTGAAGGGCAACGGCAAGCACTTCCAGGCCGGCGCTGACCTGAAATGGATCAATGGCGTGCGGCCGAAATCGCCTGAAGAGAACGAGGTGGTGTCGCGCGCCACATTCGAGGCGGTGCAGCGGCTCAATACGCTGCCGATCCCGACGGTGGCGCTGGTGCAAGGTGGCTGCTTCGGCGGCGGCACCGGCGTGATTTCGGCGTGTGACGTGGTGATCGCCGCCGATAACGCGCTGTTCTCGATCACGGAAGTCCGCTGGGGCCTGACGGCTGCGATCATCATTCCGCAGCTCTGCGATTCCATCGGTGTCCGTCAGGTGCGCCGCTACGCACTGACCGGCGAGCGCTTCGGCGCCGAGGACGCGCGCCGCATTGGACTGGTGCACGAGGTGGTGCCGCTGGCGGAGCTTGAAGCGTCGGGCGCAAAGGTCGTGGAGCAATTGCTGGCCAACGGCCCCGAGGCGCTGGCCGAAACCAAGGCGCTGGCGCTGGAGAGTTCATTCGGCGGCATGAGCGTCGACGACGAGGCCTATGCGCGGCTGGTCAAAATGCATTCGGACCGGCGGCGGACATCGGAGGCGTCCGAAGGGCTGGCCTCGTTCGCCGAAAAGCGGGCGGCGAATTGGGGTAGCAAATAGTCAGCAGCCGCGGCAGATGCTGCGCAGTGTAGATCTAAGCGCTGCATCGTCCGCACTCATTTGTTCCGGCGATGATGACGTCATCGCGGCGTCGCGAGCAACGGCCTGCTTGCGTTTTTCGGCTAGCGCGGCCTCCTGGCGTTGATAGCAGGCTTCGCGCTCGGTCTTGACCGGAACGAAGCGGCAATTCTGTTCCACTTCCGCCTGCACGGCGGAGATGACGAACAGGAGGCCAAGCACAAGGGGCGCGAGTAATCTCAAAACGGTCAATCCTTTCGTCGCCACCTTCTCAATTTTGTACCGTCGGAGCAATATCTTCCGTCTTGATTTCAACCGTTCGACACATAGCCAAAATGCCCTCGCCAAGGCATGATGCCTTGGCCTCAGCCGGGAACCCTGAATTGCCTTCCAAAACCATCGAAGAACCTGCGCGCCAAGTTCCGCTCTATGGCGAATATGATGTCGCCGTGCTGGGCGGCGGGCCTGCCGGCATCGCAGCCGCTGTTGCCGCCGCGCGCGCGGGGCGGCGAACACTGCTGGTCGAACGCTATGGCTTCCTCGGCGGCATGGGAACGGCTGCCGGCGTCACGAATTTCTGCGGACTGCACGCCAATGTCCATGGCGAGATGCACCGGGTGGTGCAGGGGATTGCCACCGATCTCCTTGATCGCATCGACCGGCTCGGCGGGCTGAACGCGCCGCATCTGATCCTGGGCAAAATTTTCGCACAGGCCTATGACACCGCGGCCTACAAGATCGCGGCCGACGACCTGCTGGCCGCGCACAAGGTCGACATTCTCTTTCACGCGCTCGGCGCCGGCGTGGTGATGCATGACGACAGGCGCATCGACGCGTTGATGGTCGAGACCAGGGCGGGCCGGCAGGCGGTGCGCGCCGGCATCTACATCGATTGCTCCGGCGACGGCGATCTCGCCGCCTGGGCCGGCGCGCCGTTCGAGGTCGGCGACAACGCTGGTAGCACGATGTACCCGTCGATGATGTTCCGCCTCAACGGCATCGACCCCGAAAGAGCCGGCGACGCCTGGCGCACCATTCCGGCGCTGATGGAAAAGGCCGAGGCCGCGGGCACGCACAAATTTCCGCGCAAGGCCGCGATCGTTCGGCCACAGCGCCACGCCGTCGAATGGCGCGTGAATTTTACCCAGCTCGCGCGCGAGGACGGCACGGCGGTGAACGGCCTCGAGCCTGACGATATGACCCGCGGCGAAATCGAGGGCCGCCGCCAGGCGGTAAAGGCGTTCGAGTTCCTGCGCACCGTGCCCGGCTTCGAAAAATCCTACATCGTCGATCTGCCGCCGCAGCTTGGCATCCGCGAGACCCGCCGCGTCGTCGGCGGCTACATGCTGTCAGGCGAGGACGTGCTGGGCTGCGCCTCGTTCGAGGACTCCATCGGTGTCAATGGCTGGCCGATGGAATCCCATGTCGCGGGCGATGTGGTCTTCAAGTTCCCGCCGATCCCGGAATCGCGCGGCTTCAACGAGCTGCCGTATCGGATGCTGGTGCCCGAGGGTATCGACAACCTGCTAATGGCCGGGCGCTGCGCCTCGATGACCCATGACGGCCAGTCGGCGGCGAGGGTTTCCGGCGCCTGTTTTGCGATGGGCGAGGCGGTTGGGATCGCCGCCGACCTGGCGCTATCAGGTAACACGATTCCACGCGACATTGCCGTTGAAAAGTTGCAACAAGCACTGCAACAACGGGGCGCTTTTATTGGCCGCGGCCAGAAGGTGCCCGAAGGGCTGTAAGAGAAGGTACGGAGGAAACGGAATGACGGGATTTGCACGGCTCGCTTTGGCTGCCCTGCTGGCGATCGCGGCTGGTGGCATCGCGCGGGCCGATGATGCGCTGAAGGCCAAGATCGGCGTGCTCAGGCTGTCCTCGTCGGCGCCGGTGTTCATCGCGCAGGACAAGGGCTATTTCCGCGAGGCCGGCCTCGACATCGAGCTGAAATTCTTCGACGCGGCGCAGCCGATCGCGGTGGCGACCACCTCGGGCGATGTCGATTTCGGCGTCACCGCGTTTACGGCCGGGCTTTATAACCTCGCCGGCAAGGGCACGCTGAAGGTGATCGGCGGCATGAGCCGCGAGAAGGCCGGCTACCCCCTGATCGGCTATTTCGCCAGCAACAACGCCTATGCTGCCGGGCTGAAGGCGCCGAAAGATCTCGCCGGAAAACGCATCGCGGTGACGCAGGTCGGCTCCAGCTTCCATTACTCGCTGGGACTGCTCGCCGACAAATACGGCTTCAAGCTCGCGGACGTAAAGGTGTTGCCGCTGCAATCGCTGTCGAACGCCGCCGCGGCGCTGAAGGGCGAGACCGTCGATGCGGCACTGCTGCCGGTGTCCACCGCGCGCACGCTGATCGATTCCGACGGCGCCAAACTGCTCGGCTGGGTCGGTGACGAGACGCCGTGGCAGCTCGGCGCGGTGTTCGCTTCCCCGAAAGCGCTGACCAACCAGGCGCTGGTGACGAAATTGCTGGGCGCCCTGGTCCGCGCCGACCGCGAATATCATGACGTGATCCTGGCCTCGGTGAAGGACGGCAAGGCAGCGATCAACGACAAGACAAAACCGCTGCTGGAAATCATCGCCAAATACACCATTCTGCCGGTCGAGCAGGTGGTCGGCAATTGCGCCTATATCGATCCCGACGGCAAACTCGACGTCAAGAACGTCGCCAACCAGATCAGCTGGCTGCAGGAACAGGGGTTCGTCGACAAGGGATTTGGGGTGGATGCGATCATCGCCAAGGAATATGTGAAGGCGGATTAGCCTGCGGTGCCTGAATGCGTCATTGCGAGCGCAGCGAAGCAATCCATGGCGCGGCATAACGGATCGATGGATTGCTTCGTCGCTTCGCTCCTCGCAATGACGGTGGATGGAATGACGGATCGGAAACCTGCCCAATGGACCTGATCGCCGACCATATCAGCCACCGCTTCGGTACGCTGGACGTACTCGACAACGTCTCGTTCACGGTGCGCGCGGGCGAGGTGGTTGCGATCGTCGGACCCTCCGGTTGCGGCAAGAGCACGCTGCTGTCGATATTGGGGGGATTGCTGCGGTCGAGCGAGGGCCAGGCCGAGCTGCGCGGCGCGCCGCCGGCGGGCAGCCTCAACCCGCTGACCTTCGTATTCCAGGATTTTGCGCTGCTGCCCTGGTGTACGGTGGAAGCCAATGTGGAATTTCCGCTGGTGCACACGGCGCTCGGGATAAGCGAACGCCGCGCCGTGATCGACGACGCGCTGCGCCGCACAGGGCTCACCGATTTTCGCGGCGCCTACCCGAAGCAATTGTCAGGCGGCATGCGCCAGCGTGTCGGCATTGCGCGGGCGCTCGCGGTGCGACCGGCGATCCTGCTGATGGACGAGCCGCTGTCGGCGCTGGATTCGCAGACCCGCGAATTGCTGATGGAGGATTTTATCCGCCTGCTCGCCGACGGTTCGATGGGCGCGGTCTACGTGACGCACAATCTCGAAGAAGCGGTGCGGCTCGCCGACCGCATCGTGGTGCTGTCGCGCCGTCCCGGCCGTGTCCGCGAGGTCGTGACCATCCCGATGACGCGCGACGAGCGCGGCGACATCAATGCGCGCGGAAAACTGCTCGCGATACAAAACGATCTGTGGTCGCTGATCCGTGAGGAGGCGATCGACGCCGAGCGCGAGGTCCAGCATGCTTGACCGCGCGCCGCAGGGAACGCAGGACGAGGACAAGGCAGGGTCGCGGCCGGTGGCGTTTCGCGGCGCGGGCTTTACGCCGAGCGCCGGCCGTTATTCCGGTTGGATTGCGCTCGCGCTGGTGATTGCGTTCTGGCAGCTCGCCGGCAGCGCCGGCTGGGTCAATGCGCTGTTCCTGCCGCCGCCCTCGGCGATCGCGGCCGCGATCTACAAGCTCGCGCTATCGGGCGCGCTCTGGCAGCATCTGTCCTGGTCGGTGATGCGGATCGGATCGGGCTGGATTCTCGGCACGGTTGCCGGCGTCATCGTCGGTTTCGGGATCGGGTTATCCACGCTGGCGCGCGGCATCGGCATCACCTTCATCTCGGCGCTGTTTCCGATTCCGAAGATCGCATTGCTGCCGCTGCTGATCCTGTGGCTTGGGATCGGCGAGGAGCCGAAGATCGCAACCATCGCGCTCGGCGTGTTCTTCTCCACCGCGATCTCGGTCTATAGCGGCGTCGACGCGGTGCCGCGCAACCTGATCCGGATGGCGCAGAGTTTCAATGTGCCGTTCCATTTGATCGTGCGCCGCGTGATCTGGCCGGGCGCGCTGCCCTCGATCCTCGCGGGTTTTCGCATCACGGCGTCGGTCGCGCTGCTGCTGGTGGTGAGCGCCGAGATGATCGGCGCCCAATACGGTATCGGCGCCTTCGTACTGCAGGCCGGCAATCTGATGCAGACCGATCAGCTGTTGGCCGGCGTGGTCATACTCTCGGTGTTCGGGCTGGTGGTGGGGAAGGGAATCAATCTGCTGGAGGCAAGGCTGCTGCATTGGCGGTGAGGGGCTGCGCGCGGGAATCGTAGGGTGGGCAAAGCGAAGCGTGCCCACCATTACGCGCAGAGTGCCTGACGGTGGGCACGTCGCTAACGCTCCTTTGCCCACCCTACAATTTCAACACCCTCACGCATTGCCGCGGTTTTCGCGGAACAGGTCGAGCTTCTGCTGCACCGGACGGTCGGAGAAGCTGAACAGCACCGAATCGACGTCGGCCTCGTGGGTGACCCATTGCCAGCTCGGCACCACGAACAGATCGCGCGCGCCCCACTCAAACGTCTGCTCGCCGACTCGCGTGCGGCCCTTGCCCTCGATCGCCGCGAACACGGTCGCGTCGGTGGAGCGATAGCGCGCGGTCTTAAAACCCTTCGGCAGCATCTGGATGAAGGTGCCGATGGTCGGCATCGCGAACTCGCCGGTTTCGGGGTTGGAGAATTTCAGCTTCAGCCCGTGGCAGGCGTCCCACTCGTTGCGGATCTTGGCCTGTTCCAGCGCCTCGCGGGTGTAGCTGTAGGGATAGTTGAAGATCGGCGAGGTCTTCGACTTTCGCTTCTCGTCGACGGGCAGGAGGTTGCGTCCGTAACGGGCAAAGCTGTCGCCGGAAGGTCGCGTGATCTTCTGCTGGTCCTCGTTCGAGCCTTCGGCAAAGGACGCATCGAAGAACTGCACCATCGGAATGTCGAGTCCGTCGAGCCAGAACATCGGCTCGGAGGTTTCGTTGGAATGATCATGCCAGGTCATTGACGGCGTGATGACGAAATCGCCGGGCTCCATCAGCGTCTTCTCGCCGTCGACGGCGGTTGCCGCCCCCTTGCCTTCGAGCACGAAACGCAATGCCGACTGGCTGTGGCGGTGCGCCGGGGCGACGTCGCCGGGGACCACCATCTGCACGCCGGCAAACAGCGAGGTCGTGATCTTCGACTGGCCGCGCAGGCCCGGATTTTCCAGCACCAGCACCCGCCGCTCGGCTTCCTTGGCGGTGATCAGCTTGCCGGCCTCGGTCATGTAGTCGCGGATCTGGTCGAACTTCCACAGATGCGGCCGGCAGGCGCTGCGCGGTTCCGGCGTGATCAGATCGCCCATCACGTTCCAGAGTGCGGAGAGGTTCTCGCCGTCGATCTTCTTGTAGAACGCCTCGCGTTCCGGGGTCTTCTGCACGGCTTCCATGGCTAGCCTCCCGTTATTCTTGTCCGTCGATTTATTGACAGCATACTTACAATATGGGTAGCGTCAATGACGGCGTAGACCGCAACGACAGATTTACGGGGAGGTTCCGATGAAGCTGCACGGCTATTTCCGCAGTGCCGCGGCGTACCGGGTCAGGATCGCCTTGAATCTGAAGGGGCTGCGACCCGAACATTTGCCGCATCACCTTCGCAAGGGCGAACAATGCGCGCCGGCCTATCTCGCCATCAACCCGCAGGGGCTCGTGCCCGCACTGGAGGACGACGCCGGCGCCATACTCACGCAATCGCTGGCGATCATTGAATGGCTGGATGAAACCTATCCCGAACCGGCGCTGTTGCCCGGCGATGCGCTGGGTCGCGCAAAAGTTCGCGCCTTCGCCATGGCGCTGGCCTGTGACACCCACCCGGTGCAGAACCTGAAAGTATTGAACCGGCTGCGGCAACTCGGTTTACCCGAGGAAAAGGTGACGGAGTGGGCGGCCTGGGTCAACCGCGAGGGACTGACGGCTTGCGAAGCGCTGGCCACCGGCGAAAAGGGGCCGTTCTGTTTCGGCGCAACGCCGACGATCGCCGATCTCTGCCTGGTGCCGCAACTCGGCAACGCGCGGCGCTTCGGGGTGGATGTCTCGATCTTCCCGCGCCTGCTCAAGGCTGAAGCCGCGGCAAAGGAAATCAAGGCGTTCGCCGACGCCGCACCGGACAAGCAGCCCGATGCCGAGTAAGCCCACGCCCATTACCATGGACGCCGTCTACGCGGCGCCCGGTTATCTGTTCCGGCGCATGCAGCAGATCGCAGTCGCCATCTTTGTCGAGGAATGCAAGGCCTTCGACCTGACGCCGGTGCAATATGCCGCGCTGGTGTCGATCCACACCCATCCCGGCATAGACGCGACGCGGCTCTCGGCGGTGATCGCGTTCGACCGCTCGACGCTCGGCAACGTCATCGAGCGGCTGGAATCCAAAGCCCTGGTCGAGCGCAAGCCCGGGCGGGAAGACAAGAGGGTCAAACTGCTTTATCTGACCAAGGCGGGCGCGGCCACGCTGCGCGAGATCATGCCATCGGTCGAGCGCGCGCAGGCGCGGATGCTGCAGCCGCTGAAGGCCGCCGACCGCAAGGTGTTGCTGGCGCTGATGACGCAGCTCGTCGATCTCAACAACGAAGCCTCGCGGGTGCCGCTGCGCGCCGAGGATGCGCTCGAACATTTGGGCAAGTCGGGTTGAGGGAGCCCGACAATTCGTTTTCGTCGTCCCGGCCTTGAGCCGGGACCCATACGCCGCGGCCAATATGATAAGAAAAGGAAGATAACGACCGGCTCGCAAAACAATTGCCGCCGGTGGTTATGGGTCCCGGCTCAAGGCCGGGACGACAGTGAATGTCTGGATGCGCATTTGCTACATCCTCAACAGCGCCTGCCGGTCGATCTTGCCTGTGCCGGTCTTCGGCAGCTCCTCAATGAACCGCACCTCGCGCGGATATTTGTAAGGCAGCAGTTTTGCCTTGACGAAATCCTGCAGCTTCTTTGTCACGTTATCGGCGTCGAAGCCGCCTTTGTTCATCACCACCACGGCCTTTAGCGTCATGCGCCGGTCCGGGAGTTCGGCGGCGAAGACGGCGCATTCGCGGACGTCGGGGTGTTCAGCAAGGCACAGCTCGACTTCGAGCGGATAGACCCATTGGCCGGAAATCTTGATCAGGTCGTCGGCGCGGCCGCGGAAGAAATGAAAGCCGTCGGCATCGCGGACAAAGCGGTCGCCGGTGTAGATCCACCCCTCCTCGCGGATCGTCTCCGCTGATTTGTCCGGCCGGTTCCAGTACAGCGGCGTGTTGGAATCGCCGCGCACCCACATGATCCCTTCCTCGTCGTCGCCGACGTCGCGGCCGTCCTTGTCCCTGAGCGCGATTTCATAACCGGGAACACGCAGCCCGGCCGCACCGAGCTTCTTGTGATCGGGCCGGTTGGAAAGGTAGATGTGCAGTGCCTCGGTCGAACCCAGGCCCTCGATGATCTCGAGGCCGGTCAGCGTCTTCCAGCCGTTGAACACTTCACCCGACAGCACCTCGGCGGCGGACAGCGCCATCCGCAACGATGAAAAGTCCGCGGCCGCTGCGCCGTCGGCCTTGGTCAGCGAGGTGTAGAGCGTCGGCAATCCAAAAAACACGCTCGGGCGGTAGCGCCCGATCGCCTCGAAGATCGCGGCGGGCTTCGGCTGGCCCGGCAACAGCAGTGTGGCGGCGCCGACCGAGAACGGGAAGGTGATGGAATTGCCGAAGCCATAGGCGAAGAAAATCTTCGGTACCGAAAAGCAGATGTCGTCGGGCCCGAGCTTGAGCACGTTGCGCGCAAACGCAGCTTCGCTGTAGGCCATGTCGTGCTGCAGATGCACGATGCCCTTGGGGCGTCCGGTCGAGCCCGACGAGTACATCCAGAACGCCATCTCGTTGCGATGCGTGTCGGCCTCCGTGAGTTCGGTCGGGAAGGCCTTCAGCCAGGCGTCGGCAGCAAGCGTCTTCGGCACGGCGTGCTCGCCGGCGGTGCCGTTGACCACGATCAGCGTGTGCAGCGGCGTGTCCTTGCAGGCAACAGCGTCGAATCGGGAAGTGAACTCGGCATCGGTGACCGCGACGGCGGCGCCGGCGTCCGAGAGATAAAACTGCAGCAGGTCCGGCGGCGTCAGGGTGTTAATCAGCAGCGGCACGAAGCCGGAGCGCACCGCGCCGAAGAATGCGGCCGGGTAAGCCGGCGTGTCGTCGAGGAACATCAGGATGCGGTCGCCGCGCTTCAGCCCCAGCGACTGGAAGCCGTGGCCCCATTGCGAGGCCTCGCGGCACAATTCGGCATAGCTGCGCGTGCCGGCTGGCCCGGTCAGCGCGAGGCGTTCGCCGCGGCCGTGCACGAGATTGTCGAACAGGATGCGGCTGGCGTTGTAGCGCTCGGGAATCGCAAATCCGATCTCGCGCGCACCGGGATTGTCGAGGGGTACCTGATCGTCGATCATGCACGGCTCCCGCTGTTCTTTGCTGCCTCAAAGCGCGCCATGAAGGCCGGCGACATCGCGCGCAGGCGCGAATCGTCGATCCGCCCGGAGCGGGTGATGTAGCTGTAGGCAAAATCCATCAGGTGGAGCTTCATGTGTTCGGGGAAATGTTCGTACCAGTCGGCGCTGGTGCGCGCCGCCGTCACCAGTTTCTTCACGATTGGCTTGCGTTCGCTCTGGTAGCGGGCGAGGCCCGCGGGAATGTCCGCTTCCGCCTCCAGCGCCTTGGTCAGCGCGATGGCGTCCTCGATCGCGAGCCTTGTTCCCGAGCCGATCGAGAAGTGCGCCGAGTGCAGGGCGTCGCCGATCAGCACCATGTTGCCGTGCGACCAGTTCTCGTTCCAGATCCAGGGGAAATTCCGCCACACCGATTTGTTCGACACCAGCGAATGGCCGTCGAGCGTATCGGCAAATATCTCTTCACAGATCGCCTGCGATTGTTCGATGGTCTTGTGCTCGAAACCGTAAGCCTGCCAGGTCGCTGCGTCGCATTCGACCAGGAAGGTGCTCATGGCAGGCGCATAACGATAATGATGTGCGTTGAACGACCCGAGATCGGTTTTCACGAAGGTCTGCGACAGCGTGGCGAAACGTTTGCTGGTGCCGTACCATGCGAATTTGTTGGTCGAATGCGAGACCGAGGCGCCGAATTCCTTCTCGAAGCCGCGGCGCACCAGCGAGTTCAATCCGTCGGCGGCGACGATCAGGTCATAACCTTTGAGCTCGTCCAGCGACTGGATGATGGTGTCGTATCGCGGCGTGATGCCGGCGGCGCGCACGCGCTGCTGCAAAATGGTCAACAATTCGAGCCGGCCGATCGAGGAAAAGCCGACGCCGTCGATCTCGACGCTCTCGCCCCGCAAATTGAGCGTGATGTTCTTCCAGCTTTCCATCCGCGGCGTGATCGCATCGACCGTCTCGGGGTCGTCGGCGCGCAAGAATTCCAGCGCCTGTTCGGAGAACACGACGCCGAAACCCCAGGTCGCGCCTTCGGGGTTCTGCTCGAACAGGTCGATCGCTGCGTCCGGATGACGCCGCTTCCAGAGATAGGCGAAGTAGAGACCGCCGGGGCCTCCGCCGATGACGGCGATGCGCACGGTACCCCTCCCTAATTGACAGTATACTTACTAGTTGGGGCCACCCTAAACCGGACCGGGGAATGGCGCTACCAAAAATTTTGCCGGAATTGGTCCGGGTCGACCCTTTCCGTGGGGCCGCCCGGAACTAGTTCTGCTTCGTCGGCCGCTCCGCCAGCATTTGCCGGCGGCGATAGATCGAATCTTCCAGCCGATGCGCCATTGAAACCAGCGTCGAGATATCCTGCGCGTTCTCGCTTCTGATCGCGCTCGCCATCTCGGCGTCCAGTGCCTGGTCGACCTGGTTTTCGATCTCGGTCAGTTCGGCCTCGCTCTTCACTTCCCTGATCCGCCGCGGCAAGGCGAACAGGCTGCGCAACGTCGTTTCGGCCGGTTCCTGCCGGCCGCCAAGAAACCGCCATGCGGTGGCGAAGATCGAGGCCAGTGCGCCCAGCACCATCGGCGTCAGGTAAATCCAGTTGCCGTATTCATCCATGAAGCTTTGCTGGGTCCCGTTATAGTAGGCCGCGGCCCCCGGATGGACCGGGATATAGGCGCCGGGATCGGTATCGGGCGCCGTCAGCCCGGCCAGCAACGGCTGGTCGCGCACGAGATCGTTGCGGGCAGTCACCAGAGCCTGGGTCAGCGTCGTGATCGTGTCCGGGTCGATCTTCTTGTTGGCCACCAGATAAGTCGCGACGCGGAGCGTGGTCAGGTCGGCGTCCGGCACCGGCGGGTTGCCGCGCAGCGTGCCTTGCGGAATATCGAAGCTCTCATAGGCACCTTCGACATCGGCGATGGCGCCGGCCGATTCAACCGGAATCAGGGCGGGGAAGGAATTATGCCCGCCCCGGAAGAAGCGCCTCACCAGTGAAATGTACTTTTCGCTGAGCGGGACGACCAGCACGAACGCACTCGCCGCTTTCGACTGGATCGCGCCGGGCGTATCCGCCGGCGCCATGTTCTTGAAGGTCACCTTGTCGCCGAGGTCATATTCCTTTTTCAGGGCCTCGACGATCTTCTGGTTGATCTCGCCACCGACGACGCCGACTGTGTGGCCCTTCATCTTCTCGATGCTGGTCACCTGCGATCCCGGCAGTGCCAGGATCATCAGGACCGATTTGGTGACCAGCGCCACGCTCCGCGCCAGCGAGAGATCGCCGACATCGGCGCGCACGATGGCAAGGTCGGTCTTTCCCTCGGCAAAGATTTTTGCGGAAGCGAGCACGTCGTCGGTCGGAACGATCTTCAAACGGACCGCGGATTTGGTGGCTTCCAGCCGGGCGGCAATGACCGACGCGACCTTGGCCGCTTCGCCGTCGAACGACCCCACCGCGACGGTCAGCACCGTCGGCCTGTCGTAGAAGCGATAGGCGATGAGGCCGGCACCGAGGACGATGCCGGCAACGCCGGCCAGCAGGAGCACGCGGGCCCAGACTGGCAATGCGACTGGAAAATTACTCATTCCGGGTTCACGGCTTTCGAACGCTCCGAAGCCGCCGATGCTGGCACATCAATTGCGATCCGGCAAAACAGGAATCGGCAAAAGTCGGCCGCTGCGCCGCCAATAATGGCAGGCAGCGGCCGGCGGGTGCAGATGCCCTTAGTTTTGAGCCGGACCAGCTTCGATCAGGTGCAGCGGCGAACCTTGACGCCGTTCACGATCACGGTGCGGCATACGACCGCCGGCTTCGGCTTTTTGACGACGACCGCGCCTCGAGGTCCCGCGCAGCCGGCGCGAACGACGCCGTCGGCGCAGACAGCCGCGTTGGCATCGGTCGACTCGAAGGTCATGGCGGTGCCAACGGCGAGCAGTGCGGCGGCAATGAGCAGAAATGAACGCATGTTTCTCTCCCGGACTTATCTTGGTTGGTGTTCAGGTTTCTTCTGGAAGGTGCTGCGGATGTGTCTCAGGCCGCGCGTCTATTTCTTCTCCGCCGCCTGCAGCACCTTCTTGCAAGCGGGTGTCAGCTTGTCGCTCTCCTTGGCGAGGCAGGCGATGATCCGCCCGCCGCCCGGCGTGACGCTTTTGCAATACTTCTCGTAATCGCCCATGCAGGCGTCGCGCTGTGCGGCAGTCATCTCCTGCGCGAACGCTTGCGACGCACACAACAGGGTGGCTGCAGTCAGGATGGCACGTAACATCTGTTTTTCCTCCTCGTTGATGATTGTTGTTCTCAAAGGGTCAGGCAGGCCGCCCGCTTGCTTCTCGACCTCGCCGTATTGAAGCTCCCTTTTTGTTGCGAGATCAGGAGAACCAATGGCGGAGATCAGAGCCGGATGGCTTTCATTCTGTGCCGATCATGTCGAGCCGGCTTCCAAGGAAATATTTCCGCACGTCGAAAATTGATCATCGGGACGTTGATCGTATCGGCAGGGCAAAGGTCAATTGGCACACCGCGTATCAGATCGCGATGACGATTTGTTATGTCGCGCGATCCGTGAGGTTGGTTCAATTGATCCTCGCGTTTCGTGGCGAGCAGCACGCCACAACCCTGCATCGAATGGCAGGACGTGTATCATTTGGACGTGAATCTGTCACCCATGCAGCCTAATTCCAGGGCAGGCGATGATAAAATTAGGAGCAGCTCGAGGCATTGCCTGATGATTGAGCATCGGGCAGGGTCCCGCACTGCGAAGGGGATCCGAAGACATCGGCCGAACTGACCGGCGATGTCGCGATGCACAGGGGACATAGGATGTTGCTCAAGAAATCGATGATTGCCGCGGCTTTCGCGGTCGCCACCGCCGCGCTGACCGCGCCGGCCCATGCCGACGCGCTGGACTCGATCATGGCGGCCAAGGTCATCAAGGTTGCAGTGCCGCAGGATTTTGCGCCGTTCGGCTCCGCCGGGCTCGATCTCAAGCCGCAGGGCTACGACATCGACATGGCCAACCTGATCGGCAAGGCGCTCGGGCTGAAGGTCGAGATCATCGCCGTCACCAGCGCCAACCGGATTCCCTATCTGCAGACCAAGAAGGCCGACATCGTGATTTCCAGCCTCGGCAAGAATGCCGAGCGCGAGAAGGTGATCGACTTTTCCGTCGCCTATGCGCCGTTCTTCTCCGGCGTGTTCGGTACCAAGGAAATCAAGGTAGCATCGGCCGACGAGCTCAAGGGCAAGACGATCGGCGCCACCCGCGGCGCCATCGAGGAGCAGGAGCTGACCAAGCTCGCGCCGGCCGACACCACCATCAAGCGTTTCGAGGATAACAACGCCACCATTGCCGCCTTCGTATCCGGACAGGTCGACCTGATCGCGACCGGCAATACGGTCGCCGCCGCCATCGCCGAGAAGGTCCCGGCCCGGGCGCCCGCGCTCAAATTCGTCATCAAGGACAGCCCGTGCTTTATCGGGCTCAACAAGGAAGAGCCGAAGCTGCTGGCCAAGCTCAACGACATCATCGCGCAGGCCAAGACGTCCGGCGACATCGCCAAACTGTCCGAGAAGTGGCTGAAGGCGCCGTTGCCGCCGGGCTTCTGACCTGGTCGCGGGGGCCGGCCCGTCATGAACTACAAGCTTCAATTCGGTGAATTGCTGCCCCACTGGGACGTGCTGCTGTGGGGGCTGCTGTTCACCGTCGTTCTGACGGTCGTCTCGACCGTCGCCGGTATCGCCGTCGGCACCGCCGGCGCATCGGCGCGCACCTTCGGACCGAAATGGCTCGGCAGTCTGGTCGCCGGCTATGTCGAGGTGATCCGCAACACGCCGTTCATCGTGCAGTTGTTCTTTATCTTCTTCGGCCTGCCGGCCGCCGGGTTGAAGCTAAGCGAATCGACCGCGGCATTCCTCGCCATGACCATTAATCTCGGCGCCTATTCGACCGAGATCATCCGCGCCGGCATCGAGGCGGTGCCGAAAGGCCATATCGAGGCCGGTATCAGCCTTGCCATGACCAAATGGGAAGTGCTGCGCCACATCGTGCTCAAGCAGGCGTTCGAGAAGATCTATCCGGCGCTGTCGTCGCAGATCATCATCGTCATGCTGGGCTCAGCCGTGGTGTCGCAGATCTCGGCGCAGGACCTGACCTATGCCGCCAACCTCATCGCCTCGCGCAATTTCCGCAACTTCGAAGTCTATCTGCTGGTGGCCTTGGCCTATCTCTTGCTCGCCATGCTGACGCGTTCGCTGCTGCGCGGCCTCGGCCGCATCCTGTTCAAGGCGAAGTGAGCCATGTTGCAGTTCAGCCTCTGGGACATCCTGTCGAACCTCTTGATCGCCACGCAGTGGACCATCGTGCTGTCGCTGATCGCCTTTGTCTGCGGCGGCGTTGTCGGGCTGATCCTGCTGTTCATGCGGACCTCCAGGATCCCGGTGCTGGAATGGTCCACCAAGATCTACATCGAGCTGTTCCAGGGGACGCCGCTCCTGATGCAGCTGTTCCTGTTCTTCTTCGGCATCGCGCTGTTCGGCATCGAGGTGAGTCCGTGGATGGCCGCGACCCTGGCGCTGACGTTCTGGACCAGCGCCTTTCTCGCCGAGATCTGGCGTGGCTGTGTCGAGTCGATCCCGAAGGGCCAGTGGGAGGCCTCCTCCAGCCTCGCGATGAGCTACATCGAGCAGATGCGTTACGTCATCCTGCCGCAGGCCTCGCGGATCGCGGTTGCGCCGACCGTCGGCTTCTCGGTGCAGGTGGTCAAAGGCACCGCGCTGGCTTCGATCATCGGCTTCGTCGAGCTGACCAAGGCCGGCACCATGCTCAACAACGCGACCTTCCGCCCCTTCGTGGTCTATTCGCTGGTCGCGCTGATCTATTTCTGCCTGTGTTTCCCGCTGTCCTGGTGGGCGAAAAAAATCGAGAGCCGCCTCAATGTCGCTCGTTAGCATTCGTGACGTCAGAAAGAGTTTTGGTCCGAACGAGGTGCTGAAGGGCGTCTCGCTCGAGGTCGCCAAAGGCGACGTGGTCGCCATCATCGGCCGCTCCGGATCGGGCAAGAGCACGCTGCTCCGCTGCATCAACGGCCTGGAGACCTATCAGTCCGGCGCGATCATCGCCGACAGCATCGAGGTCGGCGGCTCCACCACCAATCTGCGCGAGCTGCGCCGCCATGTCGGCATGGTGTTCCAGCAGTTCAATCTGTTTCCGCACCTGACGGCCGCCGAGAACGTGATGCTGGCGCCGACCGTCGTCAACAAGGTGTCGGCCAAGGAGGCGCGCGCCACCGCGGCCGAGGTGCTGGCGAAGGTCGGGCTGTCCGAGAAGATGGACGCCTATCCGAACCAGCTCTCCGGCGGCCAGCAGCAGCGCGTCGCGATCGCACGTTCGCTGGCGATGCGGCCGAAAGTACTGCTGTGCGATGAAATCACCTCGGCGCTCGACCCGGAACTGGTCAACGAGGTGCTGCGCGTGGTCGAGCAGCTGGCGCGCGAAGGCATGACGCTCATTCTGGTCACGCACGAAATGCGTTTCGCCCGCGACGTTGGCACCAAGCTCGTCTTCATGCACCACGGCAAGGTGCATGAAGAGGGCGTTCCGAAAGAGGTATTTGCCGCGCCGCGGACGCCGGAATTGCAACAGTTCGTCGGTACCGTCGCGCACGCATGATCCGATCGCGCCGTTCTCACGGCGCGACCGGGTAGCAACCGGTAACTAAGGCGCCTTGAACTGGGCCAGTACGTCCTGGCATGCGGGAGAGAGCCGTGCCGCGTTGGTTGCCAAGCATTGCACGATCCGGCCACCGCCCGGCGCCACGCCGCCGCAAATCGTGCGGACATCGCCGCCGCAGGCCGAGCGCAGCACGAATAGTTCCTCGCGCGGCCGCAGTGGCCGCAATACTATTACGGTGGGTGCAGCAGCAGCGCCTGCCGCTGCCGGAGCTGCCGCCGCCGCGGGAGCGGCGCCCGCCGCTGGCGCGCCGCCACCGCCGACGGCGGCCGTGACCGCCTTCTCGCAAGCCGGCGAAAGTTTTTCCTTGTTCTTGTCCAGGCACTGCAGCGCCGGGGCGCCGCCGGTCGGCACGCCAGCGCAGACTTTTGGATAGTCGGAGCGGCAGGCGCTGCGGACCGCGGAGATCTGCGCGCTGGACGGCTGCCCCGCAGCTGCGGCTGCGGGCTTGGTATCAGCCTTGGGCGCCGCGGTGGTGGTTGCAGGCTTTGCGCCGGCCGCGGCCGGAGCGGACTCGGGCTTGGCCGCGGGCGCGGCGGCTGCCGGCGCTGCCACGGCGCGCACCGCGCTTTGACAGCTTGATGACAGGCTCGACATATTCTTCTGCAGGCATTGCAGCGAAGCTTCGCCGCCCGGCGGAATACTGGAGCAATGCGCGATATAATCCGACCGGCATTGGGTCTTGATCGCATCGCGCTGCGCCTGGCTCGGCGCCTGCGCAAATGCCGGTACTGCAACTGCGAATGTCACTGCCGTCATCAACGCCCCGAGCGTTGCCGCACGTGTCAACGTGTTGATCATTTGAATAAATCCTTTTTGTAGTCGCTGGAGCCGCCGCAACAAAAGTGAAATCATGAACGAGAAAGCGAAGAAAATTTCGCGCGCGGCATCATTTTCGGTTTCGGGTTCCCCTGCAAGTGGATTGTTGCTATTTTTATGGGATGGTCGAACGCCGTAGTTTGAATAGAACGCGCTTTGCAAGAACAAACGTATTGAGGCACGCAAATGAAGTCTGAGCGTTCGCTGGCATGCAGCAAACCACATGACACCTTCAGACAGAGAGGCGCCATTGCGTGTCGCGCGGTCTTCGCCATTGCCGCATTCGGCGTCTTAAGTGCCTGCGAACAAAATACTTTTGTGCCGCCGCCGCCGCCAAAAGTTGAAGTCGCCGTGCCGGTGCAGCGCAGCATCACGCGCTATCTGGAGGCGACCGGCAATACCGCGCCGATCAAGAACGTCGATCTGGTCGCGCGCGTGCAGGGCTTCCTGCAAACGATCAATTATAAAGACGGCACCTTCGTGAAGGCAGGGACCACGCTGTTCACGATCGAACCCGAAACCTACAAGCTGAAGCTCGATCAGGCGCAGGCCGCCCAAACCGGCATGGAAGCTTCGATGAAGCAGGCCGAAGCCGATTTCAAGCGGCAGTCGGATCTGGTGCAAAGACAGGCGGTCTCGCAGGCAACGCTCGATACCTCGACGGCGGCGCGCGAGAACGCGCAGGCAAACCTTCAACAGGCCCAGGTCAACACCAAGATCGCGGCGATGAATTACGGCTACACCAATGTCACGGCGCCGTTCGACGGCATCGTCAGCGCGCATCTGGTCTCCATCGGCGAACTGGTCGGCGTATCATCGCCGACACAGCTCGCCAACATCGTGGCGCTCGATCCGATCTATGTGAATTTCAACGTCAACGAACAGGACGTGCTGCGGATCCGGGAAGAAGCCCGGAAAAGGGGCATCTCGGTCGAAGAACTCCGGAAGCTACCGGTCGAGGTCGGATTGCAGACCGAGATCGGCTTTCCGCACAAGGGCAACCTCGACTACGTCTCGCCGACCCTCAATCAATCGACCGGCACGCTCCCGGTGCGCGGTGTATTGCCGAATCCCGATCGGGCGTTGCTGCCGGGCTTCTTCGTTCGGGTCCGCGTGCCCTTCGACGAGCAGTCGAATGCACTGCTGGTGCCTGATGTGGCGCTCGGCAGCGACCAGGCTGGCCGTTACGTGCTGGTCGTGAACGCGGAAAATGTGGTCGAACAACGCAAGGTGCAGACCGGGCCGCTGGAGGGCGACCTGCGCGTCATCGAGAGCGGCCTGAAGCCGGACGACCGGGTGGTCACAGCCGGCCTGTTGCGCGCGATCCCCGGTCAGAAGGTCGACCCGCAGGTCAAGAAAATCGAAGCGTCGCCGGCGTCAGCCAAATAAGGACCGGCCATGATTTCGAAATTTTTCATCGAGCGGCCCGTCCTTTCCAACGTCATCGCGATCCTGATGATCCTGATCGGCGGGGTGTGCCTGTTTCGCCTCGCGGTGGCGCAATACCCTGATGTGGTGCCGCCGACGGTTCAGGTGACGACGCGCTATCCCGGCGCCAGCGCCAAGACCGTGATCGATACCGTGGCGCTGCCGATCGAGCAGCAGGTCAACGGCGTCGAGGACATGCTGTACATGCAGTCCTACAGCGGCGCCGACGGCACCTATTCGCTGACCGTGACGTTCAAGATCGGCACCGACCTCAACTTCGCGCAGGTGCTGGTGCAAAACCGGGTGTCGAGCGCGCTGTCGCAGCTGCCGCAATCGGTGCAGAACCAGGGCGTCACCGTGCAGAAGAAATCGACGGCGATTCTCCTGTTCGTGACGCTGACGTCGCCGAATGCGACCTATGACAGCCTGTTCCTGAGCAATTACGCCACCATCAACATCAGGGATGAACTGTCGCGTCTGCCCGGCGTCGGCAACGTTACGGTGTTCGGCGCCGGCCAGTATTCGATGCGGGTCTGGCTCGATCCGAACAAGCTGCAGGTGCGCAACCTGATGCCGCAGGACGTCGTCACCTCGATCCAGCAACAGAGCCAGCAGGTCACCGCGGGCCAGGTCGGCGCCCCGCCGGCGCCGGCGGGGCAGGCGTTCCAGTACACGCTGAACGTCAACGGGCGGCTCAGCGACAAGAGCCAGTTCGAGGACATCATCGTCAAGACCGGCAGCAATGGCGATGTCACCCGCGTCCGCGACGTCGGCTGGGTCGAGCTCGGCGCCCAGACCTACAGCCAGGTGTTCTCGCTCAACAACAAGCCCGCCACCGGCATCGGCGTGTTCCAGTCGCCCGGCGCCAACGCGCTCGAAGTCGAGAAGGCCGTCGAGGCTAAGATGGCGGTGCTTGCCAAGGCGTTTCCGCAGGACGTGAAGTACGACACCCCGTTCGACACCACGAAATTCGTCTCCGAATCGATCAAGGAAGTCTACAAGACGCTGATCGAGGCGGGCTTCCTCGTCCTGATCGTGATCCTGATCTTCCTGCAGGATTGGCGGGCGATGCTGGTTCCGGCGACGACCGTGCCGGTGACGATCATCGGCGCCTTCGCCGCGATGGCGGCGCTCGGCTTCACCGTCAACATTTCGACCCTGTTCGCGATCGTGCTCGCGATCGGCATCGTGGTCGACGACGCCATCGTCGTGGTCGAGGGCGCGGCGCATAATATCGAGAAGGGCATGTCCGGCCATGACGCCGCGATATCGGCGATGGACGCGCTGTTCGCGCCGATCGTCGGCATCACGCTGGTGCTGATCTCGGTGTTCCTGCCGTCGGCCTTCCTGCCGGGATTGACGGGGCGGATGTATTCGCAATTCGCGCTGGTGATCGCGGCGACCGCGCTGCTCAGCGCCATCAATGCCGCGACGCTGAAGCCGACCCAATGCGCGCTGTGGCTGCGCCGGCCGGCGCCGCCGGAACAGCGCAATTTCTTCTACCGCGGCTTCAACGCGGTCTATGACCGGGTTGAACGCGCCTATGCCCGGCTGATCGGCCGCTTGGTAGCGCACAGCAATATCTCGGTGATCGCAGCCCTCGTCCTGATCTGCGGCGCCGGTTACGGCCTGTCGCGGGTGCCGACCGGGTTTATTCCCATTGAAGATCAGGGCTATCTCCTGGTCGCCGTGCAACTGCCCGACGGCGCCTCGCTCGACCGTACCCAGCAAGTGCTCACCCGCGTCAGCGACATCGCCAGCAAGCACCCCGGCGTCGATCAGGTCATCAGCATCTCCGGCATCTCGGCGCTGGATAGTTCTTCCAGCCTGGCCAATGCCGGCGTCGCCTATCTGATTTTGAAGGAGTGGAGCGCGCGCGGCGAGGGCGAGGACCTGCGGTCGCTGTTCGTCGGCCTGAACGAGAAGATGTCTGTCATCGAGGAGGCGCGCATCCTGGTGGTTCCGCCGCCGCCGATCCAGGGCATCGGCAACGCCGCCGGTTTCGCGATGCAGGTTCAGTTGCGCGATGGCAATGCCGACTACGGCAAGCT
Source organism: Bradyrhizobium sp. JYMT SZCCT0180 (assembly GCF_018130165.1). Lineage (GTDB taxonomy): Bacteria > Pseudomonadota > Alphaproteobacteria > Rhizobiales > Xanthobacteraceae > Bradyrhizobium. The sequence continues at coordinate 155,460 of NZ_JAFCLZ010000016.1, forward strand.
GCAGGCCATTGCCGGCGCCATCGTCTCCAACGCGCAGACGCAAAGCGCGCTGCAGCGCGTCAGCTCGTCGTTCCGCTCGATGGTGCCGCAATTCGATGTAGAGGTCGACCGGGTCAAGACCCAGACCCTGCATGTCACGACCGACCAGATCTTTTCGACGCTGTCGTCCTACATGGGCTCGACCTACGTCAACCAGTTCAACAAGTTCGGCCGCACCTTCCAGGTCTACGCCCAGGCGGACGCACAGTACCGCCTCACCCTGCGCGACATGCAAAACATGATGGTGCGCAACAGCAATGGCGACATGATCCCGCTCGGCACGGTCGCCAAGATCACGCCCTCGGTCGGCCCCTCGCTGATCAGCCTGTACAATCTCTATCCGTCCGCAAGCATCATCGGCCTGCCCGCCACGGGCTACAGCTCGGGCCAGTCGATGAAACTGATGGAGGAGATCGCCGACAAGACCCTGCCGCAGGGCACCGGCTTTGAATGGACGGCTATGTCGTACCAGGAGAAGGTCGTCGGCGGCCAGATCTACTGGGCGTTCGGGCTCGCGCTGCTATTGGTCTATCTCGTGCTGGCCGGACAATATGAAAGCTGGTTCGCGCCGATCTCGGTGATACTGGCGGTGCCGTTGTCGCTGCTCGGTCCGATGATCGTGCTGACGGGCCTGCGGATCGAGAACAACCTCTATACCCAGATCGGCATCATCCTGCTGATCGCGCTGTCGGCGAAGAACGCCATTCTGATCGTCGAGGTCGCGCTCGAACTGCATGTGCGCGACCGCAAGCCGTTGCTGGAATCCGCTGTTGAGGCGGCGCGAGCCCGGTTCCGGCCGATCCTGATGACGTCGTTTGCCTTCATCCTCGGCGTGGTGCCGCTGGTGCTGGCGACCGGCGCCGGCGCCAACGCCCGCAAATCGATCGGCATCACCGTGTTCTCGGGCATGCTGGCCTCGACCTGCCTCGCGGTGCTGTTCGTGCCGACGTTCTTTGTCGTGGTGCAGCGGTTCGAGAATTGGCTCAGCGAGCGGAAGCGGAAGAAAGCGGGCGGGCAGCCGGCGCCGCAGACGCCGGGTGCTGCGCATTGATTTCGAGGTAGAATAGACACGGCTCGAGCTGAGCCGGAATGCACTCCGGACAGCCGAGCCTCCAACACGCGCCTGCGCGGACCGCACAGGCTCGCTCTGCACCTGAAGGTCGGATCACATCAATCGCTGGACGCGACGCGAAAGCGGATCGCTACCCTCTCGTTGCGTCCCGCGGCCCGGCAGCCGTTTTGGCCGGACGCGGAACCAGGCCGCTTGGCCGCTTCCAATCGGTGCAGGAGCGCAAAGGAGGCGTCAAAATCGACGTTTCCCCGCCAATCGGCACTGCTTCCCTTCAGCTAACGCTCGGATGACGCAGGCCTGCCAGATTGTCGTCAATCCGAACAATGAGACGAGTTGCGGGTCATCGCAGCAACGTTTCGAACGGAATGGGAAGCGCAAACAGATGGAGTCGAAGATGCGTGTAGAGCACTTCACTGCGGTTACCAGTTTGCCCGCAATCGAGCCAGTTCCGCACTTTCCCGACCGCAGGTGGGGAACGGTGCTTGCAGCAGACGTCGTCGAATATTCCCGGCTCACGAGCCTGAACGAGGAGCGTACCTATCTGCTCTATAAATCGCATCGCCGGGAGTTACTTGACCCGAAGATTGCCGAACATCGCGCAAGGTTTGTGAAGTCGACGGGAGACGGCGTTCTCGCTGAATTCCGCTGCGCGCTGAATGCGGTGCGTTGCGCCGTCCAGATACAGCAGGGCATGGCTGAGCGCTGCAAGGGCACGTCCGCCGATCGACAGATCGTCTTCCGCATCGGGCTAAGCTGCGGCAACATCATTGCCGATCCGGAAGACATCTATGGCCATGACGTCAACGTCGCGGCAAGGCTGCAAGCCGTGGCTCCTCCGGGCGGAATCGCGATGACGGACGAGGTGGCGAAGCGCGTGCAGGCGGGCCTCCGATTGCCGCTGCAGGATTCCGGCATGCAGCAGTTTCGCAACATGTGCCAGCCGGTACACGTCTTTCAGTGCGAGTTCGCCGGTGAATACCCCCGATAAAAGAGCAGCAAATTCATTGCTTTACCGCCTCTTGACGCTGAATTGACGCTGCCGTGGCCTAATCGCTTTCGAACCAGGAGGGACACAACCCATGCACGGCGTGAATCTTTCAGTGATCCCCGAGCTCGAGGGCGGCCCCCGAGAGCTCGGTGCCGACAGCAATCTTGACGGCATGCGAAATCTGTTTCCGCTGTCCGACTCCTCGGTATTCGGGGCAGGCAAGAACCCGGCCGATCTGCGCATTCTCATGCGCAAGCTGGCCGCTCGCATCAACCGGGAAAAAGTCAACGATCCGGAGCCCGAGGACAATCCGAACATCCCGTCCGGGTACACCTATTTTCTGCAGCTCATTACCCATGACATGGTGAACACGTCCATCTCGCTCGCCGCCACACAGGGCCGCCGCTTCGGGTTTCAAAATACCAGACAGCAGCCCCTGACCCTGGATACGATTTACGGCGGGGGTCCCGATATCAGTCCGCATGCGTACGAATACAGCCGGGTGTGCATGCAATCCCGTGGATTCATGCCGCGCACAAAGTTGCGTTGCGGTCGTGCGCAAACCCGTTCCGGATCTACGGCCAACACGCCATTTGCGGATGTCGGCCGGGCGATGCCGGTGGACGTCAGGGACGACGGACTAGCCAACCCCGGTGGCGCTCCGCGTTGCCTGCGCACGGAGGCGCTGATAGCCGACGCCCGCAATGAGGATCAGGCGCTTATCGCCCAGATGACCCTTCTCTTTCATCGGATGCACAATTTCATACTGGATCAGATCGATTCGGTGCTTCCACCATCGACCGCGCCGGATGCCTATCGCAACCTCATTTGCGCGCGTTTCGTCCTGACCTTGATTTACCGAAAGATCATCATCAAGGACGTGCTCTATCAGCTGCTCGATTCTTCCGTTTACCGATACTATTTTCTGCCCGAGATCAATCCCGGCAATCTTCTGTCCGACGATGCAGCGGAGCTCGGCAAGATTCCCGTTGAATTTTCTCACGGAGCTTTTCGCTGCGGGCACGCGATGTTTCGCGACACATACGTCGTGAAGGATGCATTGGACGAGCCGCTCGACGCCGGTCGAGCGATGCAGTTCAACTCGCGGCGTTCTCCGGGGTTCGTCCCGCTGACCGAGGATTGGATCGTCAATTGGGAGCGGTTCTTCAAGGTCAACGGCCATGAGCCCGTGAACCACAGCCGCCGGCTCCTTCCTCATTTCTCGTCGCTTGCAAAGAGCGGATTCTATTTTGCGCCCATGATGCCCAACCGAGATGGGCGCGGCGACATCGCCGGACTGCCCAATCGCGATCTCGTGAGTTCAGTCTTTGCCAGGGTTTGGTCGGTTCCCAAATTGATCGACAAACTGCGGCTCAGAAGCGCCGAAAAAGGTACCGAGCTTTCCAATTTTCTTCCGATGTATGATGAGCACATTTCCGGTTTGACCGAATGGCTGAAGAAGACAGCCGATCCGGGAGGCATATCGGAACAATTCACTGACGACGACATCGCTGCGATCGTGCAGGATCCGCCGCTGCCGTTCTTCGTTCTGTACGAAGCCAAGAAAAAGCACCAGGGATTGCGTCTCGGACCACTCGGCTCGATCATCATTGCGGAGACGGTCGTGGGCGCCATGCTGAAATATCCGCTGATGGTCGCGGATTCTGAATTCAATCCCTTGCGCGAACTCAAGGCGCAGCTGGGGCCGTTGCAAAGACTTGGAGTTCCGGCGGCGGCGATCTCCATAATACCGGAGATCGTAACCTTCGACGATCTCCTGACGTTCATGAAGTCAAACGGAATCCTTGAACCGCGCAGTGACGAACATCCGCCTCAATGACCAAACCGCACATCTAGTCAACAATGGAGGAAGACATGGGTGATACTCTCGTGATCGACAATGACATCCTGTGGGGCAAGCTGGTGAAATCATGGGCGACCGGGCGTAATTATATCCATCCGGATCGCGACGCCATCGCGATCCCTCGAACGCTGGAGGATCTGTTGCAGACCGCCCGCGACGTCGGCCTGCACATCACGTTTCCGGACGGAATGGTCGGATTAGCGGTGATCCAATACAGCCCGCAAACCGCCGTGATCAAACTGCCACCGAAGGCGATGGTGGAAGCCACCGAGGCCACGCTGGAGCAGCCCGGTGCGGTCTACCCGATGCCCAAATTCTACGAGGAATTCTTTGAGGTCCCGCTTCCCGCGCTTTCCAGAGATCAACTCTTCGATCTTCATGCGGCGCGGATCGGCGATTATTCGATACGCAATTGCGGCTGAGCGGCATCCACCTAGGCCAGTTCGGTCGACGGCGCCGGCCTGACGGCATGCGTTGATCTGAATTCATCGATAGATCGGAGATAGTGATGGGCACCAAACTGGAGATCCACGATGACATCCTTTGGGGCAAGCTTGTGAAGTCCTGGGCGACCGGAAAAAATTACATTGCCCCAGAGAGGCCGGCGCCGGCGATACCGCGGACCATGGAAGAACTATTGGCGCAAGCCGCGGATATCGGACTGATCATCAAGTTTCCAGACGATATGGTCGGTCTGGAAATCGTTCAATACAGTTCGCAAACCGCGGTGATAAAGTTGCCGCCAAAATCGATGATCGAGGACACCGAGGCCGACCTGAACAAGAAGGACGCGCTTTACCCGATGCCGCGGTTTTACGAAGATTTCTTCAGCGCCCCGTTACCGGAAATGAGGAAGGCGGGTCTGCTCGACCTGCATGCTGCTCGCATTGGAGATTATTCGATTCGAAACTGCGGATGAGCGCCGCGTGCTGTTTCATCACCATTGGTGATGAAACAGGCCTTCGGTGGGCGCACCGGCACCCTCGATGCCGTCGCGCAACCGTGCCCAACTCTCTGGTTTCGCGATCGGGAAAAGGTGCAGAAACCAGCGCGTCATGGCCGCCGGCGTAGCCGGCTGTTCCGCCGACCAGCGGCTTTGAACGATGCTAAAGAAGCGATTGAGCTCGGCCGCGGCTTCTTGCTTGCGGCCGAGGTGGTAAAGCGCGGCAGCCTTCAGGCCGGGGACGTTTGCGTTGAGATCGCCGGCGAAATCAGCCGCCGCTACGCAGCTTTCGTAATCTCCGATCATGAAGCGGACGGCTGTGTGATACGCCCATTGCAGCGCGGTTGGCGCGACCGTTGCCTTGCGTTGCAACATTGAGTCAACAATTTCGGCCGCTTCCTTGTCGCGGCCGCAGAATGCGTAGCAATTGGCTGCCGAAACCAGCGTCCAAGGGTCGTTGTCGTTCAGTCCGTGCGCGAGCGGAATGTAGATCATCGCCTGCTCGTAATGCTTCGCCATCGCATGCGACCATCCAAGACAAAGCTGGCTGCGTGAATCGAGCGGATCGAGGCGCACCGCTTCCTGCGCATAAGCGAGCGCCTGCATGGTTCGATTGGCGTCGCGCGCAGTTCCCGGCTTGACGATATGATAGGAGTTGTTCAATTGCGCGAGGCTGGAATGAGCCGGCGCAAAATCCGGCATCTGTTGCACGACCTGTCGAAACAGATCCGCTGCATTGTCCCATCGCTGCGGGTCGAAGCCGAGCAATGTGGCCTGGCCGAACAGCCAGATGTCGTATGCCTTCAGGTCCTTGACTTGCCGGGTCGTGATCCGGTTCATCCGTTCCGCCGAAACATGCACGTTCAAGGCGGAAGCGATGCGACGTACCAGATTTTGTTGGGCCTGGTGCCAATTCTCGAGGGTCAATGTGAGGCTTTCGCTCCACAGATAGGTTCCGGTCGTGCCGTCGCGCAGCGTCAGCACCAAATGCAGCGCCTTCCGGGTTTCGAAGCCGCCTGCGTCAAGGATGAATTCATCCTTTGGGCCTTCCGGTACGTGGTCTGTCGGCGGGCTGGTCCAGTCGCGGATGTGCCATTCGCGAAAGCGGACGAAGCAGGCTATCAACTCGCGGCGGAAGCCCTGAGCCATGTAGTCTCGCTTGGAGTCGTGGCTCGACAGCACAAACGGGCCCACCGAGAGAATGAGCCTGGGTTCGCGTGCCGCCAACAGCTGGTCGACATCCAGCCCCGCCGGCGAAGCAGACCGCGGCGGGTCCGTTGCCGGCTTGATATCAGCGGGGGCCTCCGGTTGCGGGATCGGCACGTCGGCGGCGTTTGAGGAGGCTCCACTGAACGGCAGCGCTGCTTTTACCTCGGCGATCAAATCCTGAGTCTGCTGGGTCGGCTCGACGTCATAGTCTGCTTCCAGCAGGTCCCACAACGTCTTGTATACCCTGAGAGCACTGCCGATCGCGCCGTCTGCAACATGCGCGCGAATCAAATATCGACACGCTTCTTCGTGGGTCTGGTCGAGATTGATAATCGCTACCGCGATATCGCGACCTATCCCGGTGACCTTGGTATGCCCGCGAAGTGCGGTCTCCAGGTGCCGGATGAGCTGATCGCGGATGGTCTGCCGCTTTGCCAGCACCCACGTCTGGAGCGCAGGATCACTACTCTCGACTTCGGCCAGGATATGGTCGATCAGGTCCTGTTGCTTCAGCAGTACGGGATTTGGCGATCCGTTGACCGCATCCTTGAGGACATCGATCAGATCGACCCGGATTTGCGTACGATCGAGTGCGACAACAAGTTTGTCGGTATGAAATCCTTCAAACCCGCTGGGCAGAAAGGCGTTGCGGATTTCGTGGAGAGCCTGCCGCAATGATGCGCGCGCGCGCTCCTCCGACGATTCACTCCAGAACAGGCCGATCAGGCGATCACGGCTTTCCTCCTGGGCTTCGGTCAGCGCCAAATATCCCAGCAAAGCTTTGGTCTTGCGGCTCAGCAGCTCGATCTCATTGTCGTTGACAAGCAACGACAATTTGCCAAGCAAACGAACGTGCAGGGCAGGGCTGTTGGCACCACCGCCGCTTTCGCCTGTTGACGCTCCGCTTCGTAGCCCCATGGGTCTGTCACGGTTTTCAACGCTGATCACCCGCGACTTATCATACTACCGAGGCCGGTTCCATTGACCCTTGGCTATTCCATCAACGTCAGGCCTCCAGTGTAACGGTTGCCCCCGCCATGGTCGCGGCACGCACGCACCAGCCGATCCGTCATAATTCTGGATGGCATCGGCTGCAGCGCCGGAGCTATCGCGCGTACGACGGGAATGTCGAATTGCGGCCGGGTCATGTCGACCAAAACTGCCTCAATTCCGGACGTGGCCATCGCTCTCCCGACAAGCGAAAGCTCGGATCCCGTTGCTGGGGTATCATTATACACCCTCAGATGGACGGAATGGAGGAGGTCACATTCGGCGTGAATAGCCGCGATACGTTCGACATGAGCGCGATCGCTGGGCGAGAGCATTTGCTCGCCGGCTTCGTCCCGCTTGATCCTGGCGAACAGGATCGCCAGCTCGGTTTGACAAAGCTCCAGAATTGCTCCGCGTGCGGCCTCCTCGATCGAAAGCCGGGCGGATAATCCGTAAGCCAGCTGCCGGCCATCCTTGTCGCAGGACAACGCGGCAATGACTGGAATTCCGACGTCGGTGGTGATGTCGAGCAGCCATGAGGTGCGATCGTCCGTCTGTTGCCGCAAAGCGCGCATCAGCCGCACAATTTCACCCATCGCCGGATCATCGAGCGCTATCGCCTTGCCGCGGCGCCCGCCCTGCCACCAGAGGCTCGCCGCATCGCGCTCGATCAATTCAAGGAGCGCTCGCGAAGCTGCCCACTCAAACGTCGGACCGGCTGCGACGCCTACGCTAAGCGCTGTGCGAGGCTTCAGGCACGGTGTTGCATCCGTACGCCGAAAGCACCAGTCGGCCGGAATCAGCACATCACGGCAGCTATCGAAGGCCTGTTCCGTATCGAGCAGTTTTCCTCTTGCCCATGCGAGCGGCGTGGATTTCGTCAGCTTCTGATCGGCCATGTCCTGCTCGATCGCCGCAGCAACGCTGCTTGGCACCTGGCTGGTTACCGCGGGGAAATCAGCGACGGTCGTGACGTCCCCTGGACACTCGATCTGCGCCAGCCTGTCGATTCCCTCGCCCACACAGGATACGAACGCTTCTTCGAGCCTTTCCCCCGATCCGCTCAGGCTGAATGAGATCGGATCGGATAAAGCTCCGTGCGGCGCCTGGGGCCATGTCTCGGCGCCGACAAAGCGAAGGCCGGGTGCCCACGGCGAGCGAACCAAGAAAATTCGCCGCGCGAGGCGCGCCGACTGCGCGATCTTCGACCCATAGCGGTCCGAGACGGCACGTTGAAGCGCCGATCCCTGCTCGGAAGTCAGGTCGATTTCCATGAACCCGGGACGAACATGCGCCTCAATCATCACGACACCTGATGCAAGCCGGGCAGGTGCGAGCGTGATCTCACGAGTTCATGCACCTGACCGGAGCTTAGCGATGTATGCAGCCCACAACGCGACGCATCTTCCCAACAAGCGTCGAAATTACACCTTCACCATCCGCTTGCCGCGGTTCTCGCCGGCCAATAACCCGATCAGCGCCTGCGGCGTATTCTCGAGGCCGTTGATGACGTCTTCCTGGACTTTCAATTTGCCGGAAGCGACCCAGGACTGCAGGTCCTTCAAGGCCTGGTCGCGCTCGTTCATGTAGTCCATCACGATGAAGCCCTGCATGATCAGGCGCTTCACCACGATCAGGCCGGGCACCCCGCGCGGGCCGGTCGCCGACGGCACGCCGTCATATTGCGAGATCGCGCCGCAGCAGGAGATGCGGCCGCGGTTGTTCATCAGCGCGATGCAGGCCTCCAGAATGTCGCCGCCGACATTGTCGAAATAGACGTCGATGCCCTTCGGCGCCGCTGCCCGCAGCGCCTTGTAGGTCGCGCCGTCCTTGTAATCGACCGCGGCGTCGAAGCCGAGTTCGCTGGTGAGCCAGTTACACTTGTCCTTACCGCCGGCGATGCCGACGACGTGGCACCCTTTGATCTTGGCAATCTGGCCGACGATCGAGCCGACCGAGCCGGCGGCGGCCGAGACCACGACGGTCTCACCCTCTTTGGGCTTGCCGACATGGAGCAGGCCGAAATAGGCGGTGAGGCCGGCGATGCCGTAGACACTGAGCAGATGCGTCATCGGCTCCATCCGGGGCATTTTTGTCAAATGCTTTGCGGGCACCGCCGCGTAATCCTGCCAGCCGGTGTCGCCGAACACGATGTCGCCGGGGCTGAGGCCTGGGGCTTTCGACGATACAACTTCGGCGATGCCGCCGCCGGCCATCACGGTGTTGGCCTCGACCGCGGCGCGATAGGTGGCGCCGTGCATCCAGGCGCGGTTGGCGGCGTCGAGCGAGATATAGCGCGCCCGCACCAGCACCTCGCCGTCCTTCGGCTCCGGCACCGCGCCCTCCGACATCTTGAAATGCTCGGGCCCGAGTTTTCCGGTCGGCTTTTCCACCAGCAGGATCTGGCGATTGACGGTAGCGTTCATGGCGTTCTCTCCCTCGGCTTGATCGTTCTTGATGCAGTTGATCGCATATCGGGCGACCGATTGCACATGTTGTGCGCTGCACCGAAGGCTAGTCGCCGCGCGCGTGGCCCACAACTGGAACATTTCGGCAAGTGTGTAAATTGTCGCAAGTTTGTTGCACGCCCCTCCAAATCTGCCAAACTTAAGGTTGCCGGAAGAAAACGGGGGTCAAAAAAATGTCGAGCAGGTTCACACAATACATCCTGATCGCGATGGCGCTTGGTATCGTGATGGGGACCGTCGTCTTCAACTACATGCCCGACAACCGGGTGGCGATCGCGGCCGACGTAAACCTGATCGCCATGCTGTTCCTGCGCCTGATCAAGATGATCATCGCGCCATTGGTGTTCGCCACGCTGGTCGGCGGCATCGCCCATATGGGTTCCGGCTCGAGGCTCGGCCGGATCTTTGCGAAGACCATGGGCTGGTTCGTCACCGCCTCGTTCGTCTCGTTGCTGCTCGGCCTTATCATGGTCAACCTGCTGGAGCCCGGCGCGAACTTCCCCGGCACGCTGCCCGACAAGTCGCAATCGACCGGATTGCCGGTGTCGGCGTTCTCGTTCGAAAAATTCCTGACGCATTTGATTCCGACCTCGATCGCGGATGCGATGGCGCAGAATGAAATTCTGCAGATCGTGGTGTTCGCGGTGTTCTTTGCGGTCGCGCTCGGCGCAATGCCGGAAGAACGCGGGAAGCCGATCCTGTCGCTGATCGACGATCTCGCCCACATCATGCTCAAGGTCACCGGCTATGTGATGCTGTTCGCGCCGCTGGCGGTATGGGCGGCGATCATGGCGACGGTGGCGAAGAACGGCCTCGGCGTCCTGTGGAAGCTGATCGTCTTCATGGGCGGCTTCTATCTGTCGCTGGCGATCCTCTGGATGATCCTGATCATCGTCGGCTTCGTCGTGATCGGGCCGAGATACAAGAACCTGCTGCGGCTGATCCGCGAGCCGCTGATGATCGCGTTCTCGACCGCGTCGTCGGAGGCTGCCTATCCGAAGACGCTCGAAGGGCTCAACCGGTTCGGGGCGTCGTCGCGGATCTCGAGCTTCGTGCTGCCGCTGGGCTACTCGTTCAACCTCGACGGCACCATGATGTACTGTACCTTCGCGAGCGTGTTTATCGCGCAGACCTATCACATCGACATGCCGCTCGGGACCCAGCTTGCGATGCTGGCAACGCTGATGATCACCTCGAAGGGGGTCGCAGGTGTTCCCCGCGCGTCCCTGGTGGTGATCGCCTCGACGCTCAGCCAGTTCGGTATTCCCGAGGCGGGTCTGTTGATGATCATGGGTATCGATACGTTCCTCGACATGGGGCGCAGCGCCACCAACGTGATCGGCAATTCGCTCGCCACCGCCGTGGTCGCGAAATGGGAAGGCGAGCTCAAACCCGAGCACGAGCTTGGCCCCGATGACGTGGTCCCATCGGATGCCGTTCCCGGTGACCCCGTCCCGGCCACGCATTGATGGGAGAGATGCATGCATCAGTTCCCAAGAGGACCTACAAGAGAACATGCAAGAGGCCTTGCGCGTAGGCCGATAGCGGCAGTTGGCCTGTTGCTGGCAGCATGTCTGCTGGCAACGCCGGCGGCGGCCCAGACCGTGAGCGAGGGGCTCAGCCCCACGCTCGCCAACATCAAGCGGACGCATGTGGTGCGGCTCGGCTATCGCGAGAGTTCGCCGCCGTTTTCGTTCCTCGACCACTCCAACCGGCCGATCGGCTACAGCCTCGAACTATGCGAGGCGATCGTCGAGGAAATCGGGGTCGAGGTCGACGATGCGAACCTCAAGATCGAGTACGTCAAGGTGACCTCCGACGATCGCATTGCGGCGGTGACGGACAACAAGATCGACCTCGAATGCGGGTCGACCACGGCCAATGCCGAACGCGCCAGACTGGTGGCGTTCTCGCCGCTGATGTTCGTGGCCGGCACCAAGCTGATGGTGCCCAAAGCCTCGACGATCTCGGCGCCGACGGACCTGAAGGGCAAGACGGTGGTGGTCACCAAAGGCACCACCAACGAGCAGGCGATGCATAATGTCGACAAGAAGTTCTCGCTCGGCCTCAAGATCCTGACCTCGCCCGACCACGAGCAATCCTACCAGATGCTGGTGGACGGCAAGGCCGATGCGTTTGCCACCGACGACATCCTGCTCTACGGCCTGATCGCGCGGCACAAGGCCCAGGCCCAGTTCAAGGTGACGGGCGAATATCTGTCCTACGATCCCTACGGCATCATGTTCCGCAAGGGCGAGCCGCAGTTGAAAGCGGTGGTCGAGCGCACCTTCCGCAAACTCGGTTCGGGCCGCGATCTGGTGCCGCTCTACAACAAATGGTTCGTGGGGCGGTTGCCGACCGGCGAGAAGCTCGGCGTCGCGATCTCGCCGCAGCTCGAAGAGGCTTTCAAGGTGCTCGACGACTCGGCCGGGGGAACCAATTAGGGGCGTGGCTTGTCCTCCGTCGTGCCCGGGCTTGTCCCGGGCATCCACGTCTCAAGTCTCCGCGATAAGAAAGACGTGGATGGCCGGGATAAGCCCGGCCATGACGAGACACTTAGAAGAACCGCAAATCCTGCGCGCGGCCGCCACGGGCGGCCGTGGCGTATTCGATCGCCAGGAACAGTCCGCCCGCGACATATAGTTTGCGCTTTCGAGACGCTGCCAACGCACCGGCCAGCCGCACCGCATCCTCGATCGTGGTGGCGAGATGAATATCCGCCGCAGGATTGGCGAGCCGCGCCGCGACAGCGATGTCCTGCGGTTTCGCGCCCTTGTGGTACGCCGCCGTGCAAATGATCGTATCGAACGCCGGCGCCAGGCTGCCTACGATCTCGCCGGCCTTCTTGTCGCCGGACGCGCCGGTGACGAGAATCCAGTCATCGTCGCCGTGGATCGCTTTCAAACTTGCGAGCGATTGCCGGATGCCGTCGGGAGTGTGACCGACATCGATCACCGTCAATGGATCCTGCGCGATGATTTCGAGGCGGCCGGGCCATTGCGTTTCGCGCAGGCCGGCGCGGATGGCTTGCTCGATCCGCTCCGGCGCCTTGCGCGGCTGGGCGGCCTGCAGCCAGAGCAGGAACAGCGTGGCTGATATCGCGGCATTGTTGAACTGGACCGCGCCGAGCAGCCGCGTTTCCAGGCAACGATAGCCATGATCGCCGAACTGGTAATCGAACCGCTGTCCTGACGGGGACGCGGACTCGCCGTCGATGCCGATCTCGTCGCGAACGAACAGCGACGTGACCCCGCGAGAGCGATTATATTCGAGCAGATGGCGCCGCAGGCCCCGGCAGTTCTCGCCATAGATGATGGTGCCGCCACTGGCGCAGGCATCGCTCTTGTCGGAGACGATCAGCTCCAGCGAGTTGCCGAGCAGTTCGACATGCTCGTAATCGACCGAGGTTACGCAGGTCTGAAGTGCGCCAACCAGGCGGACGGGATCGTAGCGGCCGCCGATGCCGGCCTCAAACACCGCGAACTCGCAGTCGCTCTCCTCGAAATGCAGACAGGCGAGTGCAAACAGCGCCTCGAAGGCGCCGAATTGTTCACCGCGCTGCTGCGAAATCGCGGCGATGGCAGTCTCAACCCTTTGCTTGCACCGCGCGAAATCTTCATCGCCGATCTCGGCATCGTCGATCCGGATACGTTCATTGAAGCGCAGCAGGTGCGGCGAGGTGAAGAGGCCGGTTCGCAGGCCATAGGCGCGACCGATCGCGGCGCACATTGCGGCCGTGCTGCCCTTGCCGTTCGAGCCAGTCACCACGACCGAACTCCGCTGCAGCCGTGCGCGATCGATCCCGAGCGCGTCGAGCAATTCGGCCAGGCGCGCCAGGCAGATGCCGTCGCCGTATTTGGGAAGGTCAAACACCGAGCAGTCCCATCGCGTGAAACGTGTGATGCCAGATTTTCAGGATCAGATCGCCGCGATCGGATTCTTCCAGCAGCCGGATCGATGGATTGGAATTGACTTCGATCACGGTCATGGCGTCGGGCTCGCTGCCAATGCCGGCGAACAGATCAACGGCTGCGACACGAAGCCCGAGCGCGCGGGCGGCTTTTTTCGCCAGCATAACCGCTGCTTCGGAAGGCGCTGCTTCCAGCACCATCGTTCCGCCTGCGCTCAGATTCATCCGGCCCGGAATGTCGCGGCGTTCGCCCTTCGGCAGCACGGCGTCGAGCGATGGGTCGCTATCCCCGGACGACGCCGGCGAGAGGCCGCGGGCACGAAGGGCATCGTTATGGGCAGCGAATAATTCGCGCAGCGTGTGCACGCCGTCGCCGCACACGAAGGGCGGATATTTGCGCGCGCAATACAGTGCATCATCGCCGAGCAGGAATATCCGGAACTCGACGCCTTCGACGATCGGCTGGATCAGGACCGCGTCGTAATATTTCGCGACGTCGTCGAGATACCGGCTTAGCGCGGCTTCGTCATGAATCCTTTGTGCGAAGTCGCCGCGCGATCCCGTCAGCGGCTTGGCGAAGGCGGATCCGCCCAGCTTGCGAAGATATGCCAGCGCGTCGTCGCGCTCATGGCCCAATGGTCGATGGGCACGATAGCGATCGTGCAGGAAGAAATATTCACCGCCGATCGTTCGCACGCCGGCTTCGTCAAGGACTTTGCCGGTGAAGTATTTGTCGGAAGCCAGTGTCGAGGCGGTGGCGTTGTTCTGCGGATACCAAGAGCAGCGACCCGCGCCGAAATGCAGGGATTTTGCCGTTGAAGCGATGCTGAAGATCAGTCCCGAGCCGCCGTCGAGATCGCGAAAGGTTAATCCGAATTCGGCGCAGGCGAATTCGGCATAGATCGACTGGTCCGGATAAAAGCCCGGTTTACCTTGTCGAAATTCTCTCACGCTTCGCATGCGGTCTCTTTTGACGCGTTCTAAGATTGCGTAGCAATTTATTGCCAGATCAGCGCCGATTTCAGCAAGTTAATTGCGTGTATCGTCTTACGTTAACGAAGACCAATCGAACCTTTCTGCAAAATAAACCGACTGCCATTCCGAGCTATCAATTGTGCGGTAATCGATCTTGACTATCTCTCTCTTTGGCGCAATTGAAACGTCAAATCGCCAATGATTTCGGGGGTTTTCGTCGTTTCGAGACCCGAAAACCCGGCAAGAAACTGAATTGTTCTACACCAAGACGTCAGGAAAAACGAAAACACATGAGCGCGTTCTATAGAGAGAAAGTTCTTTCTGTCCGTCATTGGACCGATACGCTTTTCAGCTTCACCGCCACCCGCGATTCCGGCTTCCGTTTCCAGAATGGGCAGTTCGCGATGATCGGCCTCGAGGTCGAGGGCCGGCCGCTGCTGCGCGCCTACAGCATGGCGAGCGCCAATCACGAGGAGGAACTCGAGTTCTTCTCGATCAAGGTCGCGGACGGGCCGCTGACCTCGAAGCTGCAGAAGATCCGCGAAGGCGACACCATCCTGGTCGGCCGCAAGGCGACGGGAACGCTGATCACCGACAATCTGATTCCGGGCAAGCGCCTGCTGCTGCTGTCGACCGGCACCGGGCTCGCGCCGTTCGCGAGCCTGATCAAGGATCCTGATGTCTATGAGCGCTATGAAACCATCGTGCTGGTTCATGGCTGCCGGCAGGTTTCCGAACTCGCTTATGGCGAGGAACTGGTCGCGAAGCTGCGCGACGACGAATTGTTCGGACCGCTATTGTCCGAGAAGCTGCTGTATTATCCGACCGTGACCCGCGAGCCGTTCCGCAATCGCGGCCGCATCACCGACCTGATCACCTCGGACCAGTTGTTCAACGACATCCACCAGCCGCCGCTCGATATCGCGACCGACCGCATCATGATGTGCGGCAGCCCCGGCATGCTGGAAGAACTGCGTCAGCTGTTCGAGAGCCGCGACTTCCTCGAAGGCAGCCACAACCAGCCCGGTCACTTCGTGATCGAAAAGGCGTTCGTGGAACGCTAACGATGTCGTCCCGGCCTTGAGCCGGGACCCATACTACGCGGCCGCAATTGTTTTAAGAGATATCTAACGCCGTGCTTTTGCCGATACGGCACGGCGTATGGGTCCCGGCTCAAGGCCGGGACGACGTAGGGCCAGTAGCCCATCCCATTCCCCCGCTGCTATAACCCTCCCAGCGCCATGCGGCCTGTGCCGACGCGGCGATCAGGGAGCCAGGTGTTGTCGGTACGCGATCAGATCGGCCCGGTGAAAACTGCCTTTGTGTTCGCCGGCGGCGGCAGTTTTGGCGCCATTCAGGTCGGCATGCTGCATTCGCTCGCCGCCCACGGAATTTCCGCCGATATGGTGGTCGGCTCCAGCGTCGGCGCTCTCAACGGCGCCTTCTATGCCGGCGACCCGACGCTCAAGGGCGTGGAGCGGCTCGGCGACATCTGGCGCGGATTGACGCGGCATGACGTGTTTCCGATGAATTGGCGCACGGTGTTGAGCTTTCTGTGGCGCCGCGATTTCCTGATTTCCCACGACGGCATCCGCAAGCTGATCGACGACCACATTCCCTACCGCAATCTGCAGGACGCCAAGGTGCCGGTGCATATCGTCACCACCGACATCATTTCCGGCGACAGCGTAGTGCTGTCGGAAGGCTCGACCTCGGAGGCGATCGTTGCTTCGACCGCGATCCCCGGCGCTTTCGCGCCGATCCCCTACAAGAATTACTATCTTGCCGATGGTGCGATCTCCAGCAACACGCCGATCCAGGTCGCGGTTCAGAAAGGCGCCAAACGGCTGATCATCTTGCCGACCGGACACGCCTGCGCCACGCAGGCACCTCCCGTCGGCGCGGTCGCCAATGCGCTGCACGCGCTGACGCTGCTGATCGCACGACAACTGGTCATTGAGCTGGAGGGCCTCGACCCCAGCATCGAATATTTCGTGGTGCCACCGCTGTGCCCGCTGGTGGGATCACCTTACGATTTTTCGCGCACCGCCGATCACATCGACCGCGCGATTGCCACGACGGATGCGTGGCTGGCCCACGATGGGCCGCAACAGGGCAGGATTCCCGGCGAAATGCGGCTGCACAGCCACTGAGGCACGACGGTTTCGCTGCACTGCAAAAGCAGCTTCCGATCAATTGATTCAACCACCGCCGGCTTCGGCAAAATCTTTTGCGATCCCCTGTCACGTCCGTGATGGCTAGACCGTATATCGTATGGTGCTTATTCCAATGGTTGGATTAAGCTGCTGGCGGACAAGAACAATCCGTAAGAATATTCCGGCCGAGGGGATGTCATGGAAACACTGTTGATGCCGTTCTCGCCACGCTACATCGTGCTGACGATCTGCGCGGTCGTCACGGCACTGCTGATCGGCATCGGCATCTTCGATCAAAATTTGAAGGTGTGGGAAATATTGCTGATTCCCATCGTGATCTTCGGCGGGCTTACCCTTCTCGGCATTCGCGACCTGACGCAAGAGAGCCACGCGGTCCTGCGGAATTATCCGATCTCCGCGCACATCCGTTTTCTGCTGGAAGAGATCCGGCCGGAGATGCGGCAGTATTTCTTCGAGAGCGAGAAGGACGGCATGCCGTTCTCCCGCGATACCCGCGCGCTGGTCTATCAGCGCGCCAAGATGCAGCTCGACAAGCGGCCGTTCGGCACCCAGGAAGACGTCTATCGCGACGGTTATGAATGGATGCACCATTCGATGGCGCCGAAGGCTCGCGTCGTCGAGCAATTTCGCGTCACCATCGGTGGTCCGGACTGCACCAGGCCGTACTCGGCCTCGGTGTTCAACATTTCGGCGATGAGTTTTGGCGCGCTTAGTCCAAATGCCGTGCGCGCGCTGAATGCGGGCGCCAGGAAAGGTGAGTTCGCGCACGACACCGGGGAGGGCGGCGTCAGTCCCTACCACCGCGAGAACGGCGGCGACATCATCTGGGAAATCGGGTCCGGCTATTTCGGTTGCCGCAACCGCGACGGCAGCTTCAATTCCGAATTGTTCGCGCGCATTGCTTCCGACGACCAGATCAAGATGGTCGAACTCAAGATCAGCCAGGGCGCCAAGCCCGGACACGGCGGCGTGTTGCCGGCGGCCAAGGTCTCGGAAGAGATTTCAAAGATCCGGGGCGTGCCGATGGGTGAAGACTGCATCTCGCCGGCCACTCACCGCGCGTTCTCGACGCCGCTCGAAATGATGACCTTCATCGGTGAGATGCGGCGCTTGTCCGGCGGCAAGCCCGCGGGCTTCAAGCTGTGCATCGGCCACCCCTGGGAGTTCCTGGCCATCTGCAAGGCGATGCTGCAGACCGGGATCTACCCTGATTTCATCGTGGTCGACGGCAATGAAGGCGGCACCGGCGCCGCTCCGCTGGAATTCATGGACCATCTGGGCATGCCGATGCGCGAGGGTGTCAATTTCGTCCATAACGCGCTGGTCGGCATCAATGCGCGCGACCGCATCCGCATCGGTGCCTCCGGCAAGATTGCGACGGCCTTCGACATGGCGCGCGCCATGGCGATCGGCGCCGATTGGTGCAATTCGGCGCGCGGCTTCATGTTCGCGCTGGGCTGCATCCAGTCGCTGAGCTGCCATACCGACCGTTGTCCGACGGGGGTGACCACCCAGGACCCGCTCCGCGCCCGCGCGTTGGTGGTGCCACTCAAGAGCGAGCGGGTCTATTCCTACCATCACGCCACCCTGCACGCCCTGTCCGAACTTCTCGCCGCCGCCGGCCTCGATCATCCGCAGCAGTTGCGGCCGATCCACTTCTCGCAGCGATCCTCCACGAACGATACATTGACGTTCGCGAAACTTTATCCGTCGCTGCGACCGGGCGAACTGATCGACGGCACCAGCGATCCACGCTTCCGCGACGCCTGGGATATGGCCCGGGCGGATTCGTTCCGGCCGGCGGGGTAGGGCTTCACGCTTACGTCATCCCGGCTCAAGGCCGGGACGACAAGCTATCGCCGCAGGCCCGCTGCTCTGATAGAGCCTCTCTCTGGAATGACCATCCGCCAAAAGGGAGACAATGCTTTATCTGGAACTCGGGATCGTAACGGTCCTGATCATCACCAATGGCCTGCTTTCAATGTCGGAACTTGCCATTGTCTCGTCGCGGCCGGCACGGCTCGCCGCGCTGGTCGAAAAGAACGTCACCGGTTCCCGCCGTGCACTCGCGCTGGCTTCTGATCCCGGCAAGTTCCTGTCGACGGTCCAGATCGGGATCACGCTGATCGGCGTGCTGTCCGGTGCGATTTCCGGTGCCACGCTGGGCCAGCGCCTGACCAACCTGCTGGTCGAATCCGGATTATCCAAAGGCCTGGCTGACGCGATCGGCGTCGGCGTCGTGGTGAGTGTCATCACCTACGCCTCACTCATCATTGGCGAATTGGTTCCCAAGCAAATCGCCTTGCGCGACCCGGAATCGGTGGCGGTCCGCGTGGCGCCCTACATGACGCTGCTCTCGAAAGTTTCGTCACCCCTGGTGTGGCTGCTGGATCGCTCGGGCAAGGGGCTGTTGTGGCTGCTCGGTCACCGCGGTGAAGCCGAAGACAAGGTCAGTGAGGACGAAATCCGCACATTGGTGGTCGAGGCTGAGAATGCAGGCGTGCTCGAACCCGGCGAAAAGGAAATGATCGCGGGCGTCATGCGGCTTGGCGATCTTCCGGTCGGCGCCGTCATGACGCCCCGCCCCGAAGCCAGCATGATCAATCTGGCGGATCCGCCTGAAATTATCTTTGCTGCGCTTGCCGGCAGCAACCATTCCCGCTTTGTGGTGTTCGACAAGGATCCGGATGCGGCGCTCGGCATTGTCCAGGCCAAAGACATGCTCGACAGCTATTTGTCGGGGCAGGCGCCTGATATTCGCAAGCTGGTTCGGGAGGCGCCGATCATTCCCGAATTCCTCGATGCCAGGGACGTCGTCGCGGTGCTGCGCGACTCCCCCGTGCATATGGGGCTGGTGCATGACGAATACGGCGTGTTCCAGGGCGTCGTGACCAGCGCCGACATTCTCGAATCGATCGTCGGCGGCTTCCATACCGACGAGGGGCCGCCCGAAGCGGCCGTGGTGAAGCGGGGCGACGGCTCGTATCTGATCTCGGGCTGGATGCCTGCCGTCGAGTTCGCGAATTTGCTCCAGATCGTCCTGCCGTCGTCGCGGCAGTATCAAACCATGGCCGGCTTCCTGCTCCAGCAGTTCGGCGCGATACCTGGCGTCGGCGATCACGTGGAGGCGCAGGGCTGGCGCTTCGAAATCGTCGATCTCGATGGAAGGCGCATCGACAAGGTGCTGGCGACCCGCATCGACGATGCCGCCACAACGCCAGCTTGATGGCGCTATGCCGAATTTTCTGACGCCGAGGCTCAGAACTCGCCGTGCAAACGGCCCGAGAAGATCGAAACCGGGCCACGGTCGCCATTATAGGCGGGGTTTGCGATCAGCTGATAGTCGGCGGTGAAGGTGAAGGTCTTGTCGATCGCGAACGCGTAGTAGGTCTCGAAGATACGTTCATTGCGGTAGTTGAGCCGGCCGTCGCCGATCAGGAGACCGAGGCCGCCCGCCGCCAGGAAGTCGCGATGGTCAGATGACAACCCGTTGACGGCGCCACCGATGGCGAACGTGTCATTTGGACGGCCCCAATAGCTGCCCTTGACCGACAGTCCGGCGGAGACGCTGCGATCCACATCGGTGAACGACAGGATTTCGTTGCGCCCGTCGTTCCAGCTCGCGCGGGCGAACATCCCGACATCCCTGACGATCTGCTGTTCGGCGTTGATGTAGAATCCGTACTTGGTGTTGTCGCGCCGGATGCCGACGATGACGTCGTTGATCTCGAGCGTCGGGTCCGCCGCTGATATCCCCAGCGCGTTTCGGTAGCTGCCGGTGTTGCCGCGATTGCCGAAAATGCCGAGCCTGAGCTTGCCGGGTTGATCGAAGATCGTGTGACGCTCCTCGAACTCCACCACCGCACCGCCGGACTTGAACACGAGGACGTCGCTGTTGGGCGCGTTGGGGACCTGGAACAGGCCGGCGCGAATGGCCCAGTCCTTGCGGTTGAGTTCGACCACGGCGCCACGGGTGAAGCCGGGCAGGTCGGCGGGGAAATCGTAGGCCGCCGATGACCACATCGCCCAGTTCATGAAGTCGACGCGGGGGTCCTTGGCGTAGGAGTTGCCGTCAAAATAGTCGCCGACCGCAAAACGGCCGACCGTGACCGTGACGCGGTCGATGTCGCGCTTGCCCGCGAGTTGCATCGGACCGTCGGCGACATCTTCCTGTTCGCCGCCGAGGCCGAAGGTCTGGCGAAAGACGTAGCGCTGCGGGCGATATTTCGGATAGGGCGCGCCGCCCTTCTGCGCTTCGCCGTTGGGGAAGCCGGCAAGTCCCAGCGTGCTGTTGAGGCCAAAACCCTGCGCCAGTTCGGGGTTGAAATAGAACTCGCCGCCCTGCCACAGCCGCCAGCCGAGAAACACATCCGCGGTCCATGTCTGGCGGCCCTGGCCGCCGCCCGGAAGACTGTTGGTGCCCTCATAGGGCGAGCGCATGCGCGGATAGGCCTGCGCGATGACCGTGGTCTGCCCGTGCACGTTCCAGTTTTTCGGCTCGGGAAGCGCGGTGCGTCCATCGACCGGTTTGGGGCCCGCCCAAGGCGGTGTCTCCCACAGCCGATAATTCAGGCCGAGCTTGAACAGGTGAATGTTGGGATCGACGTTGACGCGCGGCAATCCGACGTCGGTCAGGTCGTAGGTCCGCCGCGCCAGGTCGACGTAGTTGTATTCGGCCTTGGCGGTCCAGTTGCCGCCGACCGCCACTTCGATGCCGAGGCCTGCGGTCCAGCCGACATGCGTGAGGTACCGCTTCGGCGGGATGATGACCCCGGTGTCGTTGAGGTTGACGTGGGTGCTTCCCCAAGCGATGCCGCCCGTGACGTAAGGCATCCACGTTCCCATCGCGTAGCCGACCCGGCCGCGCGCGGTTGCGATGTAATCGATGGTGCTGTTGAACGGAGCCGGCGCGAGCCGCGGAATGTCCACCGGGCTACCGAACGAAACGTCAGCCTCCACACCGAGCACGACCCTGTTTGCCAGCTGGTGGTTGTAGCCGGCCTGGTAGCCGCCGGTCAGTCCCGTGACGCTGTGCGGAAGGAACACGCCCTGCAAGGGCTCCGTGTTGGTGCCCGGGCCGAGGCTGCCGCTGCCGTAACCGACATGGCCGCCCACATAGAACCCGGTCCAGTTATAGACGGCCCTGAGCGCAGGCGCCTTGAGAGACAGATCAGCCGCCAGGACGGGACTGGCGAGCGTCATGGCGCCGACGGCGGCGCCAGCCAAAACATGCTGCAGGGATTGGCGGTACGAACCCATGATGCGGCCTGTTCCAGCGCGAAGCGGGCTGCGGTCTCGTGCCATCACTGCAAATTTGAACGCCTGCCGCCACCCAAGAAATGAAGTCATCAACCCCGCCGCCCCCGGTCGGCTTCTTCCCCGATTCGTCCGCTCAAAGCCAGATCGGGGAAAAGCACCATACACCCCCACTCCTAGTTGCAAGTAATTCGCAACAGAAACAAGTGGAGGTCGGTACTGGATGGCATTCTCACGTGACAGTTTTGTAACGGCTCTCGGAGCGGGGGTGGGTGAGGGCGGACGCCGGTGTTTCGCGCCCGGCAGATCGCCTGCTAGGCTGCGCCGAAACGACGGAAATGCCATGCGCCTGAGTGTCTCGATCGGAGTGTTTCTTGTGTTCGGGACGATAGCTGCGGCGATCGCAGAGCAGGATTTGAAATCCAAGGCCACCGACGCCACCGACACTGCCGTCGACGTCGAACTGGTGATCGGAACCGACGTCTCCTACTCGATGGACACGAAAGCGCTCGCTGCGCAACGCGAGGCCTACGCGGAGGCCATCGTCTCGCAAGCATTCCTTGAATCCGTCGCGGCAGGGCCGAATAAAAAGATTGCGATCACCTATTTCGAATGGTCGGCGTTCCGCGACCAGCGGCTTCTCGTTCCCTGGCGGGTGATCGATGGCCTGGAATCGGCCTCGGCGGTGGCCGCGGAGATCGCGAAAACGCCGATACGGCGGGGTACGCAGACCTCGATCTCCGCCGCAATCAATTTCGCGATTCCGCTATTTGATGCAAATCCCTATCGCGGGCTGCGGCGCCTGATCGATATTACCGGAGACGGGCCGAACACTGTCGGCGGCCCGGTCGCCGATGCGCGCGATGCGGCGTTGGCGAAGGGCATTGCCATCAACGGCCTTGCCATCATGGCCAAGCAGCAGCCGAACGTTATGGATATCGCCGACCTCGATTTGTATTACGAGGATTGCGTGATTGGCGGGCCGGGCGCGTTCGTCGTCGCCAACAAGGTCGAGGACGAACTCAAGGAGGCGGTCCGCACCAAGCTCATTCGTGAGATCAGGGGACCGGCGCAGGATCAGAAGATCGTTCCGGCCACCGAGAAACAAACCCGGGTCTCCTGCTTGATCGGCGAGCAGATGTGGCAGGAGCGCTGGGGCCGCCCGTTCGAGCAGAGCCCGAAATGCCCTGATCCCACCAAAATGTGCGGGACGATCCCGCCAAGGGGCTAGCTGAAATGGTCCAAAAAAATGACCCGCCCGGGGGGACAGCCGGGCGGGTCGGTTCGGCACAGGGTGGATGAGGCGCCATGCCGGACAGGGAACCACGAGAGCAACCGTGAGGCGGTCATCGTGGTCCGCACCCAGTTGGACGGCGCCATCCCGATTCCGGTTCGAACGAAGTTTGGGGAATCCGGACTGGAGATTATTCGGCAGTCAATACAGTCGCTTAGAGGATAAAATCCGGGCCACTCGCCAGCCTCTTCACGTCGAATTTATCGACATCGTCAAGCAATTCGCAGAACGCGCGGGCGCCGTGATCGAGCAGCTTTTCGCCCTTTTCAGCGGTAGCCTGGGTAGCGTCGCCGACGGCGCCGCTGCCGTGCAGGTCCTGCGCCTGCCAGGCGAATGGTACGGGCCGATGCGCCGACAGCCAGCGGTGATCCTTTTCCATCGCGATGCTGCTCGGGTGAAAATCGATGATCGCCTCCTGGCGCACGGTGTGCGGATATCGCGCCAGCATGATCGAGGTTTCAACCGCGCCGCCATGGATGCCGTGGCGCAGTTCTTCCGCCGGGAACAGTCCGTCCGGGACGCCGAAGCGCGACCAGCTGGTGGTGACCACAAGCAGTCCATGCTGTGCGCGGAGATCCTGCGCGACCAGTGTCATCGCCGCGCTGTTGCCGCCATGGCTCGTCACCATCACGAGCTTCCTGACGCCGGCGCGCGCGACGCTTTCGCCGAGCGCCATCCAGCTCTTCAGCGCGATTTCAGTGGGCAGCGTCAGCGTGCCCGGATAATCGATATGTTCGGTGGAAATCCCAACCGGCTGCAGCGGCAGGAACGTGACCGGAACGCTCACCGGCAGCAGCTCGCGGACCCGCGCCAGATAGGCCTCGCCGATCATGACATCGGTACCGAGCGGCAAATGCGGGCCGTGCTGTTCGGTTGCCGCCAGCGGCAGCACCGCGATCCAGCGCTCGGGGCCGCTGGCTGCGATCTCGGGCCAGTGGATGTCGGTCCAGTTGCGGGGCGGAACAGGCGAAGTCATCGAGCCAAGCGTTTCTTTGAATGGATTTGCAGGGTAGTTTGTTAGTCAACCAGGGACGATATCTCCCTCCTTGGGGGCGTGATCCACGTCCACACCCTCCTTATCATGGGCCAGAATGATCGACGGAGTCCAACCATGAACCCGGCCTTTTTGCCGCGAACGTTAACCGCAGCCCTATTGGCGCTGGTGGCCGCGCTGGCGCCAGCGCGCGGGCAGACCCTCGACAAGGTCTCGTTTGGAACCAACTGGGTCGCGGAAGCCGAGCATGGCGGCTTCTTCCAGGCCGTCGCCGACGGCACCTACAAGAATTACGGGCTTGACGTCACCATCGTGCCTGGTGGCCCCAACAGCAACAACCGCATGCTGCTGATCGCCGGCAAGCTCGACTTCTTCATGAGCGCGAACACGCTGCAATCCTTCGATGCCGTCACCAACAAGGTGCCGCTGGTGGCGGTCGCCGCCATCTTCCAGAAGGATCCGCAGGTCTTTCTGACCCATCCGGAATTCAAGATCGGCAAACTCGAAGACCTCAAGCCGCTGACGCTGCTGGTGTCGAAGGAAGGCGTCGCAAGCTATTTCCAGTGGCTGAAGTCCGAGTATGGGTTTAGCGAGAGCAAGGTCAAACCCTACACCTTCAATTCGCAGCCATTCATCGTGAACAAGCAAAGCGCGATGCAGGGCTACGTCACCTCCGAGCCGTACGCGGTCGAAAAGGCCGCTGGCTTCAAGCCGAACGTGGTGCTGCTGGCCGATTACGGCTTCAACGCCTATTCGACCCTGATCGAGACCCGCACCGAGATCGTCGACAAGAAGCCCGACCTGGTGCAGCGCTTCGTCGATGCGTCCATGATCGGCTGGTACAACTATCTCTACGGCGACAACACGCCGGGCAATGCCATGATCAAGAAGCTCAATCCGGAAATGACCGATGAGTTGCTGAAATATTCCACGGCCAAGATGAAGGAATACGGCATCGTCGATTCCGGCGAGACCTTGAAGGACGGCATCGGCGCCATGACCGATGCGCGCGTCGCCAGCTTCTTCGACAAGATGGTGCGCGCCGGCGTGGTCCGCCGCGATATCGACTACCGCCAGGCCTATACGCTGCGCTTCATCAACAAGGGCGTCGGCCTCAATCTGCGGCCGAAGAACTAGGCGTGATGGCCGGACCCGCTTTGTCTGAAGCCGATGCGATGGCGGTGAGCCTTGGTGCCGTCACCAAGGTCTATGACAATGGTGTGGCCGCGCTTGGACCGCTCGACCTCGACGTCAGGCGCGGCGAATTCGTCTCCTTGCTCGGCCCCTCCGGCTGCGGCAAATCCACCGCCTTGCGGCTGATTGCGGGACTGACCACGCCGAGTTCAGGTGTGGTCGGCGTTTCGCAACGCGCGAACGAAACCCGTGCGGGTCATGCCATCGGCTTTGTGTTTCAGGAGCCGACCCTGATGCCGTGGGCCAGCGTGCAGGACAATGTCCGGCTGCCGCTGAAGCTTGCCGGCATGCCGGCGACGGAAGCGGACAGGCGGATCAGCGAGGCGCTGGCGCAGGTGGCCCTGTCGGAGTTCGCCGCTGCATACCCGCGCGAATTGTCCGGCGGCATGAAGATGCGGGTATCGCTGGCGCGGGCGCTGGTCACCCGTCCGGATATTCTGTTGATGGACGAGCCGTTCGCCGCACTCGACGAGATCACCCGCTTCCGTCTCAACAACGATCTCCTGGAGCTGTGGCGCAAGCTGAATATGACGGTCATCTTCGTCACCCATTCGGTGTTCGAGTCGGTGTATCTGTCGCAGCGCGTGGTCGTGATGTCGTCACGGCCGGGGCGCGTCAGCGCCGAGTTTCGCATCGACACGCCGGAGCCGCGGGTCGAGGACTTCCGGATGTCGGCTTCCTATGCCGCCTATTGCCGCGAGGTCTCACAAGCGCTGGTGCCCTCCTATTCGGGGCTAACAAGCGCATGAGTTCTTCACGGGATTTTGTTCGCTTTTTGCTACCCGTCGTGGTGCTCGCCGCCGGCATCGCGTTGTGGGAACTGGTGGTGCGCGTCAACGACATCCAGCCCTATGTGCTGCCGGGGCCGTCAGCGGTGTTCCAGACGCTGGTGGCGGACTGGCCGGTGCTGTCGGAATCCCTCGGCGTCACCTTGCTGACCACGCTGGAAGGATTCGTCGCCGCCGCCATCGGCGGCGTCGCGCTGGCGCTGTTGTTCAATCAATCGAAATGGCTGGAATATTCGCTGTTTCCCTATGCAGTGATCCTGCAGGTCACGCCCGTGATCGCGATCGCGCCATTGCTATTGATCTATCTGCAGCAACAGACCGCGGTGATCGTTTGCGCCTGGATCGTCGCCTTCTTTCCGGTGCTGTCCAACACCACGCTCGGGCTCAATTCGGTCGACCGCAATCTGGCCGGCCTGTTCAGCCTCTATGGCGCGTCGCGGCTGCAGACGCTGCGGTACCTGAAATTGCCAGCAGCATTGCCCTATATTCTCGGTGGATTGCGGATCGCGGGCGGACTATCCCTGATTGGCGCCGTGGTCGCCGAAATCGCGGCCGGCACGGCGGGCGCGGGCTCGGGCCTCGCGTTCCGTATTGCCGAGTCCGGTTACCGTCTCAACATTCCCCGAATGTTCGCCGCTCTGCTGTTGCTCTCCGTCGCCGGGATTGTCATCTATGGCCTGCTGGCGCTAATTTCGCATCTGGTACTGCGGCGCTGGCATGAAAGCGCGCTTCGAAAGGAAAACTGATGGCTGCCGGGAATATTTCGTCCGAAAAGATCGATTTGCTGGTCTATGGGCCAATCAGGCCGATCCTCGAAAACGGCTTCTCCGACCAATATGTACTGCACAAGGCGGAGAGCCGGGCGGATCTCGAACGGCTGACGCCGGACGTGCTGGCCAAGACCCGCGGCATGGCGGTGACCTATCATTCGGTGCCGGCCGACGCCAAGGCGTTGTCACATTTTCCCAAGCTCGAAATCATCGCCAGCTTCGGCGTCGGCTACGACCACGTCGATTGCAACTATTCGCGCGAACACAATGTGGTGGTCACCAACACGCCCGACGTGCTGACCGAAGAGGTCGCCGACGTCGCGATGGGGCTGTTGATCTCGACCTTGCGCGAATTCGTCAAGGCCGACCGCTATCTGCGTTCGGGCCTGTGGCAGACGCAGAATTATCCGCTCAGCGTCGGCTCGCTGCGCGACCGCAAGGTCGGCATCGTCGGCATGGGTCGCATCGGCCAGGCCATCGGCCGCCGGCTCGAAGCCTCGCTGGTGCCGGTATCCTATCATTCGCGCAATCCGTCATCGGCCGTCTCCTACAAGCACTATGGCGACCTGATGGAGATGGCGAAGGCGGTCGATACGCTGATCGTGATCGTGCCCGGCGGCGCCTCTACCGCGAAGATGATCAACGCCGACGTCCTCAAGGCGCTCGGTCCGCGCGGCGTGCTGATCAACGTCGCGCGCGGTTCCGTGGTCGATGAGGAGGCGCTGGTCGCCGCGCTGAAGTCAGGCACAATCCTGGCCGCGGGCCTCGACGTGTTCGCCAAGGAGCCGAGCGTGCCGGATGAACTGAAGGCGATGCAAAATGTCGTGCTGCTGCCACATATCGGCTCAGCCTCGGTGGTAACGCGCAATGCGATGGATCAGCTCGTGGTCGATAACATCAAGAACTGGTTTGCCGGCAAGGCGCCGCTGACGCCGGTACCGGAAACGCCGGTGAAGGGGCGCTGATGCAAGTCAGAGCGTTTTCCAGCGAAGTGGTCCCGGTTCGCGTCAAGAAAACGCGTCAAAATAAAGAATCCAGAGCTCCGTTTCGATTTAATCGAAACGGAAAAGGCTCCTGCCGCCCAGGTGTCGCGGTTGCGGTGCTATCAGCGCTGCTCGCCGTTCTGCTTGTTCCTGGATCGCCCGCGTGGTCGCAGGCGGCTCCGAGCCTGCAGAAAGACATGGTCGGCCAGTGGGAGCTTGCGACTACCGAGCGCAGCAAGACCTGCGTCGTGACGCTCAAATCCGATACGACGCCGCAAGGCCTGAAGCTCGAACTTGAGCCGAACTGCGCGGCGGCGCTGCCCTTCACCAAGGATATCACCGCCTGGAGTATCAAGGGCCTCGGCGACATCGTGCGGATGCAGGATGTCGCCGGCCAGCCGGTGATCGATTTCACCGAAGTCGAGAGTGGCATTTTCGAAGGGCTGCGGACCGGCGAGGGCGTCTACATCCTGCAGAATCTCGCAGCCGCCCGCTCGCTCGCCAAATCGATGGACCAGATGATCGGCGACTGGTCGATGGTGCGCGGCAACGGCAAGGCGATCTGCGGCCTGACGCTCACCAACACCGAGGCGACAGGCGATAATTTCCAGGTATTTTTGAAGCCGCGCTGCGATCCCGCGGTGGCCGCGTTCGCGCCCAACCAGTGGCGGCTCGATCACGGCCGGATGATACTGATGTCGGCCAGCGGCCAGACCTGGCAGTTCGAGGCCGATGACAATGCGCAATGGCGTCGGGTGCCCGACAGCGCCGATCCCCTGATCATGATCCGGGGGCAGTAGGCACCATCCGCGCCGGCCACGACGACAGGAGGGTCCGGCGGAACCTTTTCGCTGTCGCCGCCTTTCTTCGAACCACCAAGCCACAGCGATCACCAATTGGTGTCGCCAGGTCCCGCGTACGCGGTCCAATCGTGTGGAAGCTGAGCCGCGGCGGGCCGGGAACCGTAGGAATCGGTCATGTCGCTCTTCCGCTATGTCAGGCGCATGTTGATAGCGCCCATTACGCTCCTGGTTTTGACGGCTGCTGGATCGGCTTCGGCGCAGTCATCGGTTCCGCCCCATCTTGCGGGCTGGTGGATCGCGGTCGACAACGTCGCCTTTCCGCCGCTGTGGCGGGACGGCACCATCGTGCCGATGGAGGAGCTTCTCATCATCGAGAGCGACGGGCGGTTCGAGAACCGCATGATGGGATTTTACGGTGTCGATCCCGGCTATTGCGCCAAGGAAAACCTCTGCAGCGATGCTCCGCTGATGGCCACCGGACGGCTCGCGCTTTCAGGTTCGACCCGCGCCACCGGCACAGGACAGACTTTTGAGTCCGGCAACAAACTCCTGCTCAGCGAAATCAGCACAGCGGCGAACCGAATTGACTCGCCGCGTGGCGATCCGATCATCCGCGCGCGCAGCGTGAGCGCAACAACTGCCTGGATGGTCGAGGGTCGGGCGGATGCGGACGACGGTATGCTTTTGTTGCGTCGGGCCGCAGGCGAGGAGCCTCGTGCCTTCGTCAAGATAGCGCCCGAGAAATTGCGCCGGCTGCGCGCGGGCATCATGGTGTCCGAGCTCTCCGCCCTGCAGCATTGGCGCTGCTATCTCGCTTCCGCCACCGGCGGAGACGTCAGGTCGATGCCGCTGCGCAATGACAAGCCGATGCTGCCCGCGGTCCGCGACTACATCGCGGCCGCCCACTATTATTTGACCGCACTGACCTACGCGGGCCGCCCGACGGTCGATGATCCCGATCCCAACCAGCGCCGGCTTGCCGGGGTCGCGCTCGAGGACCTGATGGCCGGGTCGCCGGCAAAGCTGCCGCAGCCCAGGACCGTTCAGGAGCGGCGCGAGGTCAAGGCGGTTGCAAGATATCTCACCGTGGTGGTCAAGGGCGAGCAGCCCGAGGCGGCAAAGGCCATGATGGCACGGGAATTCCCCGGCGTCCCCTTGCGCCAGGATCTGGCCGAACCGGAAATATTGGCGTTGACGACCTATTTGCGCGGCGGCGCGGATCGAAACCGGCTGTTTTGCGCTGGTTGAGGCCAGTATTGTTGCCGAGACCGCGCTGATCCCGGATCAGCCCGCGCTGATCCCGGATCGCCGCGTCCATTGGCCCTCTCGAAAAATTCTCAAAATCCCTGTCGATTCCCGGCAATCCCGTTCGTCGTCTGAAATAGCGGGACAGTTCCGCGGGCTGGGTGCCTGCGGCTCGCCTCAAACAGGAGTTTTTCATGCGCTTCATGTCGATCGTCATGTCGTCCCATCCGCCCGCGGAGCCGCCGGCAGCAATGATGGAGGCGATGAACAAGCTCGCCGACAGGGAAATCAAGGCCGGCCGCATGCTGGACACCGGCGGGTTGATGCCGCTCGCGATGGGTGCGCAGGTGCGCATCACCGACGGCAAGCTCAGTGTCGTCGATGGCCCGTTCGTGGAGGCCAAGGAAGTGATCGGCGGCTACGCGATATCAGAATTGCGCAGCAAGGAAGAGGCGGTGGCGCTGGCGAAGGAATTCATGCAGCTCCACGTCGATCACATGCCGGGCTGGGAAGGGACGTGCGAGATTCGCGCGTTCTTCGATGGCGCGCCGGGCGAGTGTTCCTGATCATCGCCGTTCGCCATCCCGGCCGCCGCTAACCAGCGATAGCGGTGGCTAGCTCACAAGGGAGTTCTTCACATGCGCTTCATGTATATCGTTACGCCTGTCCACCCTACACCGCCGACGCCCGAATTGATGGCGGCCGTGCACAAGCTTGCCGAACGCGAAATCAAGGCCGGCCGCATGGTCACCAGCGGTGCGCTACAACCTCGGACATTGGGCGCGCAGGTGCGGATCACGGACGGCAGGCTCGGTGTCGTGGACGGGCCGTTCGTGGAAGCCAAGGAAGTGATCGGCGGCTATGCGATCTTCGAACTCCGCGACAAGCAGGAGGCGATCGAGAAGGCGGTCGAGTTCATGCAGGTTCACCGCGACTACATGCCGGGTTGGGAAGGCACGTGCGAAGTCCGCGCTTTTGTGACGGCGGATTGGGAGGCGGCCTGCTCGGTCAGTGCGCGGGCCGCCTCTTGAAGTCCTCACCATGCAAGCACCGTCGGCGGCGATGACCGCCGCCGACATCCATCGCACCGTCGTCGCCGTCTGGCGCATCGAGCAGCCGCGGCTGCTCACCAGCCTGTCGCGGATGCTGCGCGACGTGCCGCTGGCCGAGGACCTGACGCAGGAAGCGCTGCTGGCGGCGATCGAGCATTGGCCTGTCACGGGCGTTCCGGAAAAGCCCGGCGCCTGGCTGATGGCGATCGCCAAAAGGCGCGCGCTGGATCAGCTGCGCCGCCGCCAGATGCTCACCCGCAAGCACGAGATCGTGGCGCGGGACATGGAGCAGGAACAGCAGGCCATGCCCGATTTCGACAGCGCGCTCGACGACGATATCGGCGATGAATTGCTGCGGCTGATCTTCACCGCCTGCCATCCGCGCCTGTCTCGCGAAGCCCGCGCCGCGCTGGCGCTGCGGATGATCTGCGGGTTGACCACGGACGAGATCGCGCGCGCCTTCCTGCTGCCGGAGGCGACCATTGCTCAAAGGATCGTGCGGGCGAAGCGGACGCTGTCGGAATCCGGGCTCGCTTACGAGACCCCGCGCGGCGAGGAGCTTTCCGAGCGGCTCGCCTCGGTGCTGGAGGTCGTCTACCTCATCTTCAACGAGGGCTATACGGCAGCCCGCGGCGACGAATGGCTGCGGCCGCAGCTCTGCAACGATGCGCTGCGCATGGGCCGCGTGCTGACCTCGATCGCGCCGCAGGAATCCGAGGCGCACGGCCTGCTGGCGCTGATGGAGTTAAACGCCTCGCGCATCGCCGCGCGCACCGATAAAGCCGGCGATCCGATCCTGCTGATGGATCAGAACCGCGGGCTGTGGGACCAGCTCCAGATCCGCCGCGGCATGTCGGCACTGGCACGCGCGCACGAACTCGGCGGCGCTGGCGGCTTCTACGCGTTACAGGCGGCGATCATCGCCTGCCACGCTCAGGCGTCGGCGCCCGATGAGACACCCTGGCCGCGCATTGCAGAGCTCTACGCCGAACTGGCCGGGTTGGTTCGCTCGCCCATCATCGAACTCAACCGCGCCGTTGCGGTCGGCATGGCCGAGGGACCGGCGGCAGCGCTTACGATCGTGGACCGTCTCGCGCACGAGCCCGCGCTGAGGACCTATCATCTGCTGGGAAGCGTTCGCGGCGATCTCCTGCACAAGCTCGGCCGCTTCGAGGAAGCGCGCGCCGCGTTCGAGGCCGCTGCCAGTCTCGCCGGCAACAAGCGCGAGCAGGAGTTACTGAAGCGGCGCGCCGCCGAAGCAGGCAGCGGCGCGCCGGCTTGAGCCTAGATGAAGCGGAACTGCGACCGTTCGCGCTTCGCAAGTTTTGGAATGGCCTGGCCGACGATGATGTTCTTGAAGTGGGGCGTTTGCTGATGATCGGCGAAGGCTGCTTCGCCCGCGAACACCTCGTAGAAGAAGTATTTCCGCGGCTCGGCCAGGTTCTGATGGATCTGGAATTCCTTCACGCCGGGCTCGCGCTGTGCCTGCGGCAGGAAATCTTTCAGTAGACCAGCGACCGCCGCTTCTTCGCCCGGATTGACCTCCCAGAACGCGGTGACGACCAGGCTTTGGTTGGCGTTGTCGATTGCTGCCATGTTGTTCTCCTGTGAATGCAGCGCCGGTTCGATCCGGCGACTGCGATCATCATGGCAGGGATCGCAACATCAATGCTTCGACATCAATCGAATTGTTATATGAGCACGGCGTGCGGAACCAGCGAGAGGATTCGAGGCGACGACAGCGCCCCGCGCCAATCACCAACAGGATGGCGCCGTCTCCGCCGGTTCGAACATCCTTCCCGTCAGCCTGCGGAGGCCGCGCGCGCTCGCACGCTTCTTTCGGTAGTCGAGCACGGGAAGCCCGCCCCAACCCCAATTGCCGGTGTCGACTTCGTCGATAACGACGAATGTTGATTCAAGCGGCTTCTTGAGCACGTCGAGCAGCAGCTGGCTGACGCCCTTGATCAGCGCGGCCTTTTCTTCCCTTGTCGCCGCGTCGGCACCGTCTTCGGTGCCTTCGCGGGTGATCTGGATGGTGACGATGGGCATGTTCATTGTCCTTGCTGGAGTGTTCCGAATGGCTGTCAGTGACCGGCGCTCTGGCCGCCATCGACATGCAGGATTTCGCCGGTAACGAAGGCGGCGCTTTCCAGGAACAGCACGGCGTCGACGATGTCCTTGGCTTCGCCCATGCGTCCGACCGGATGCAGATTGGCCAGGAACTCGTGCGTCTCAGGTTTGTGCATCGGGGTCTTGATGACACCCGGGGACACAGCGTTGACGCGGATGCCCCGCTTTGCGTACTCGATCGCAAGCGATTTGGTGGCGGCGTTCAAACCGCCCTTGGTCAGCGAGGCCAGCACCGAGGGAACGTTGCTGTTGGCATGATCAACCAGGCTGGTCGTGATCTGCACGATGTGACCCGAACCCTGCTTCAGCATTTCTGCCGCGGCGAGCTTGCTGAGGTGGAAAAAGCTGCCGAGATTGATCGCAATGACAGATGCGTAATCTTCCGCGCTGTATTCGGTGAACGGCTTGGCGATGAAAATGCCGGCATTGTTGACCAGGGAGTCGATGCGGCCGAAACGCTCCAGCGCCTGCGACACGATTTTCTGCGCGGTCGCCGGGTCGGAAACGTCGCCCGCCACAGCCAGAACGTCCGGATCGCTGGACGGCTTGATTGAACGGGAATTGGCGACGACGCGGTAGTTGCGATCGCGATATCCCTTCACCAGATCCGCGCCGATGCCCTGCGATGCGCCGGTGATGATGACGACTTTCTGTTCCTTACCCATGGTAGCCTCCTGATCTCTGGGAAGCGGCAGGTTTGCCGCCCCGGGGCCGTGTGGCGCCGATGGAGATCAGGCTAGTTCTTCCGGATTTCGTTGCGAATGCCCGCTATTCGGAAGGAACTCTTCCGCTGCGCGAACGAATGGCGCTGGCGTTCTTGTCGGCCTCGTTCGAGAGCCGGGTGAAATACCGCTTCAGGCGCGGCGCGGCGAAATCGACAAAGGCCCGCACCTTCGGCACCGACAAACGCCCCTGCGGCGCCAGCAAATGAACCGGCAGCGGCGGGTGTTCGTCCTTGCCGAGCAGCAGTTGCAGCCGTCCGTCGCGGATTTCGTCGGCGATGTGATAGGAGAACAGCCGCGTGACCCCGTGCCCTTCCGTCACCGAGGCGATCGCCGCGCGAACCGTGTTGACGACCAGCCGCGGTGCGAACTGGACCACCCGTGGAACGGAGGATCCCTTCAGCGGCGGGAAGCTCCAGGAATCCAGCCCGAAATGCGTCATGGCGACAATCCGGTGCTTTGCCAGGTCGGCCGGTTCGCGGATGACGGGATGCCGCGCCAGATATCCCGGTGACGCCGCGATCACGCGGCGAACTTCGCCGACACGCACTGCGACGAAATTCGAATCGGCGAGATGCGCGATGCGGAGCGCGACGTCGATGCCCTCGTCGATCAGATTCACCGGCCGGTCGAGCAGAACGAGCCGCGCCGACACCGCCTGATATTCGTTCATGAAGGCTTCGAGGATCGACCGCAGAATATCTTCACCGGTGATGATGGGCGCGGTGAGGGTCAGCGTTCCGCGTGGCGCCGAGCGTTCGCTGCCGGCGACGAGATCGGCTTCCTCGAGTTCGACGAGAACGCGGCGGCAGGCAACGACGTAGCGCTCGCCGGCCTCGCTCAGCTTCAGCGACCGCGTGGTGCGATGAAGCAGTTCAGCCCCGACATGGTTCTCGAGGAAGGCGATCGCGCGGCTCACGGCGGCCGGTGAGCGGCGCAGGCGTCTGCCGGCACCGGCGAGGCTGCCCTCGTCGACGGCGGAGACAAAGACTTTCATCGCGTCGATGCGGTCCATTTGCTCTTCCGGCTACGCCGTACGAAAGCCTTCGATCAGGCTGGCGATGATCTTCTGCCCGCGCGCCCGCAGCTTCTTGGGGTTCTCCGCCTCGGGCAGCAACAGCGCCACCTTGCAGATCATCGCATCGACCATGCGGCTCAAAAGATCGATGTCCTCGAAATCGAGCTCACCCTGGCGCTTCAGCGCGGCCAGCGTCGCCGATAGCAGCGCCATCGGGTAGGCCTCCTCGATCTCCCGGTAACGGGCGTTGCCGAGCACGGCCGGCGCCTCCTGGATCACGATGCGTCCATAGGCCGGCTCGAGACAGGCATCGAGATAGGCATCGATGCCTTCGGTGAGCCGGTCCCACACTTTGCGCTGCGTCTTGGCGCGGGCTTCGATCTTCGCGGCCGCCTCGATCTGCAACGTAACGACAACGGCGTCGAACAGCGCCTTCTTGTCCTCGAAGTGGTGGTAGAAGGCGCCCCGCGTCACCCGGGCCGCCCGCGAGATCGCCTCGATTCCGGCCGCCTGGTAGCCCTCGCCGGCAAATGCGACGAGGCCGGCCGCCAGCAGCGCCTGCCGCGTCGCCTCGGTGTATTCCTCGCGACGGGTGCGCGTGCGTCCATCTTCCTGCATTGATCAGACATACCACTTGACGTTTGGAAGCCTATCGACATATGACATACATGCGGTATGTGAAAAACAGTCAGTATGGATTTGGGCTATCCCGCGTTTCGCAGGGAGGCCCGGGCATCTGGGCGAGGAGCAGCCTCACATGAACAGCAATTGGATGTTTGAACTGGCGCAGGCGCTGGCCGTGGCGAAAAGCCGGCAGGACGTGCCTGCCGCCTTGAAGGTGCTTCACGAGGACATGCTGCTGGAAAGCCCGGCCTTCGGCACCAGCGCCCGCGGCCTCGCCGAGAACGAGATGGCGCTGAGCCGGTTCTTTGCATCGTTTCCCGATTACAATGTCGTGCTGCAGGGCCATGCCGCCGGCGAAGACACGCTGGTGTGCTGGGGCAGGGTGCAGATGACCATGACCGGCGACCGCTTCGGCGTCGTGCCCAACGGCAAGCGAGCCGATCTTCCGGTGTTCATCCAGTTCGCCTTCAGGGACGACCTGATCGCGCATGAGCGCTTCTTCTTCGACCTGTCGGAGCTCTGCGCCCAATCTGGCGTCTCGACCGATGCCGTCAGGCGAAAGATCTTTGGCGACACGACAGCCCGGCAACTCGCGGCTGAATGAAATCGGCGGGCGCCGAATCCGCACCCGTATCCCTCCAGCAAATCGAGGCACGACCCATGGCCGCAGATCCGCGCGTAAAATCCGTCGCCGAAATCAAGACGGCGCCACTGTTCGACATCGTCGTCGATCTCAATCCGCGGCTGAATTTCGGGGAAGGCCCGTTCGGACGCCGCATCCTGTTCGGAGCGGCGGGCGGATCGTTCGAAGGCCCGAAACTGCGCGGCGACGTGCTGGCCGGCGGTGGCGACTGGGCGCTGTTCCGCACCGACGGCGCGATGTC
The DNA here is from genome assembly GCF_018130165.1 of Bradyrhizobium sp. JYMT SZCCT0180. Lineage (GTDB taxonomy): Bacteria > Pseudomonadota > Alphaproteobacteria > Rhizobiales > Xanthobacteraceae > Bradyrhizobium. The sequence continues at coordinate 191,852 of NZ_JAFCLZ010000016.1, forward strand.
GCTGGACGTGCGGCTGACCTTGCGCATGCATGACGATGCGCTGGTGCATATGAGCTATGGCGGCCGCTGGATTACGCCGGCGAACTTGCGGGCCGATCTTGCCGATCCTGCCAGGCGCCAACAGGTCGATCCCGGCAGCTATTACTTCCGCACCAACCCGCTGTTCGAAACCGGCGCCGCGCAATATGCCTGGATGAACGACATCGTCTGCGTCGGATCGGGTTATCTGGTCGAAGGCGGCATCGCCTATAACATCTCGCAGATCATCTGACGGATGTCATTCGTGGAAGGGCCGACCGAGGCGACGCTGCCGCGTCGTCTGGTGGCGGAGGCGCTCGGCACGGGCTTTCTGCTGATCGCCGTGGTCGGATCAGGCATTCTCGGCGAGCGACTATCGGGCGGCAGTTTCGGGCTGACACTGCTGGTCAACGCGCTAGCGACTGCGGCGGCCCTGTTCGCCCTGATCGAATGGCTCGGGCCGCTGTCGGGCGCGCACTTCAATCCGCTGGTTTCGCTCGCGCTGGCTTTCCGTGGCGATATCACTGGCCGTGTGGCGGTCGCCTATGTGCCTGCCCAGATCGCCGGTGCGGTGATCGGCGTTGGGATTGCCAATGCCATGTTCGACGCGCCGGTCTTCGCGTTCTCGACGCATGCGCGAAGCGGCGCTTCGATATGGCTCGGGGAGTTCGTAGCCACCTTTGGATTGCTGGGCGCGGTCTGGACCTGTTCGTTGTTGCGCCCGTCATCGGTCGCGGGCGTCGTCGCCGCCTATATCGGCGGCGCGTTCTGGTTCACCCCGACCGATTTTGCCAATCCCGCGGTGACTCTGGCGCGGGCACTCACCGACACCTTCTCCGGCATCCGGCCGTCGGATGTTCCGGGCTTTCTTATCGCGGAAATCGCCGGCGCGGTGGCCGCGGTCGTCACATTCCAGTGGCTCTCGCCAAAAGCGAAGGAGGTAGCGCAGAGGATTGACATTCCGATCCCAGGTCGCAAATGATTGGGCCCACAATCAAGCGGCGAGGCGCTCATGCCAAGCATCCGATCTGCCGTTTCAGGGACCGCGCTCGGCATGCTCGCTCTGGCGACTCTGATCTGCGGCCCCGTAGCATTTGCTCAAGAAGGCGTCTGGCCAACCCGGCAATGGCAAACGTCCACGCCTGAAGAGCAGGGCATGGATTCGGTGGCGCTCGCCGACCTGCTCGATTTCGGGAAAACCCGCAGCCTCGACAGCCTGTTGCTGGTTCGGCATGGACGCATCGTGCTGGATGCCTATTACGCGCCATATACATCAGACATTCCGCACCGGATAAACTCTTCGACCAAGGCGGTGGTCGGAACGTTGGCGGCGATTGCCCACAAGGATGGTCTGCTGGATAGCTTCGACCATCCGGTGCTGGAGTTCTTTGGCGATCGCAGCATCGCTGATGTCGACGACCGAAAGAAAGCCATCACGGTTCAACACCTGTTGGATATGACATCGGGAATCGACTGGAAGGAACCGCTGGACGGGCGTCCGGAGTCGATCATCGAAATGAGCCGCCAACGGGACTGGATCAAGTTCATTCTTGATCGTCCGATGTCGGGCGCGCCGGGAGAGGCCTTCAACTACAACAGCGGCGGCACGCACCTGTTGTCCGGCATCATCACCAAGCTCACCGGCATGAGCGCCGCGGATTATGCGAAGGCCAAGCTGTTCGGGCCGCTCGGAATCACCGTCTCGAATTGGTGGCGTGATCCCCAGGGTAACTCGACCGGCGGATACGGTCTGGCCTTGCTGCCGCGCGACATGGCGAAGATTGGCTATCTGTATTTGCGCAACGGCCAATGGGAGGACAAATCGCTGCTTCCATCCGGCTGGATCGACAAGGTGAGCCACGCCACCGTGAACATGAACATGCCGAGATCGCCTGAACTGCGGTACTCCAATTTGTTCTGGGCGCTTCCCGACAAGCACGTCTACATGGCGAACGGATACCATTGCCAGCTCATCATGGTTCTCCCGCGGCTTGATATCGTCGCGGTGACGACCGCCAGGGATTTTTGTCCGTTAGGCAGGCTGGCTGATCTGATTTCCGGTGCCGTCAAATCCGAAACGGCATTGGCCCCGGACGCCGCCGCCTCAAATCGGCTCGCGGACAAGATTCGCGAGATATCGACCGAGAAGGCGACGGAAATTGGCGAAACGCCGGGGACCGCAGCCGCGATCTCGGGACGTACCTACAAGTTTTCGGCCAATGGGCTGAACGTGAAATCGATATCGCTGATCCTCTCTCATCCGAGCCCGCACTACGACCTCGAGATATACGCATCCGATCCGAGCCAGCCGTCGCGCCGGTTTATCGGTCCGATTGGACTTGATGGTCTGTATCGCAAGGCAGACTCGATCGCCGGCGGCGTATTTGCGACCAAGGGGAAGTGGTTGAACGGCTCCACGTTCGAGATTGAGCGGCAGGCGGTGGGGATGGACGAGCTACAGAAGTGGACCCTGTCGTTTGAAGGCGACAGGCTTCACCTTCGCGGCAGGGACAGGACCGGCCGCGAGATTTCCGCCGATGGCGAAGCCGGCGGCTAGGTTCAAGTTACCCCTATGGCGCCGCACCCGGCGCGGCAAACCCGTGCTTGGCGAGCAGCTGCTGGCCCTCAGCCGAAAGAATGAACAGCGCGAATTTGTACGCGGGCGCCGACGCATCGTTGGTCACGGTCAGTCCGTAGTCGGCGCCGACCGCCAGCGCGTCGGGAAGAGCGATGATCTGCTGCTGCGGATTTTCCTTCTGCGCCGCCAGCGCGCCGGTGCAATAGGTCAGGAAGATGTCGGCGGCGCCCTGTGCGAGCAAATTGCCATAGATGGAGCGGTCCGGAGGTGCCGGAGGGCTGGTCGGTCCACCCGTGAGCTGCAGGGCTTTCTTGTCGAGCAGGGCGTAGGCGCCGGGCTTGATCTTGTCGGCCTTGCGAAACACCTCCCAGGCATAGTCGCCTGATGGATCCGCGCGCAGCGTCGAGGTGCCGAGCTTGATCCCGGCGTCGAGCATCCGCTCGAGCAGCGTCGCGGGCTCGATTGCGAGCCCCGGCCTCACCAGCGCGCACAGCCTGTTGCGCGCGAACAGCACCGCGGGGCCACTGCGCTTGGCGAGCGCCAATGCGCGCGGGTGCTCCATGTTGGCGGAAGCGAACACTTCGGCCTTGCCGCCGCCGGCGATCTCATCCTTGAGCAAACCGGATGGGCCGAATTTTGCCTTCACTTTGGTCCCGGTTGCGGCCTCGAAACTGGCCGCAACGTCGCTTAGCGCGCCGCGCAGGCTGCCGGCGGCATGAAGCAGCACCTGGTCTTCTGCGGTGGCTGGTGATGACATCGATATGAGAACCACGAGGCTTGCAAGAAGGCGAATGCGCATCAGGCGCCGGGATCGCTGGCATTGGGATAGAACAGCTGCTCGCCGTTGATCTTGAAATCGGCGATCGCCTTCTGGCCCTCGGTCGAGACCAGCCAATCGATGAATTGCTGGCCGAATTCCTTCTTGACGTTCGGATGCTTCGCCGGGTTCACCAGCATGACGCCATACTGGTTGAACAGCCGCTTGTCGCCTTCGACCTCGATGACGAGGTCGCCCTTGTTCTTGAACGAAAGCCAGGTCGCGCGATCGGTCAGCACATAGGCGTTTGAGGCCGCAGCTGTGTTGAGCGCGGCGCCCATGCCCTGGCCGATCTCCTTGTACCAGGGGCCCTTGTCCGTCGCGATGTCGATGCCGGCGACCTTCCAGAGATTGAGCTCGGCCTGGTGCGTGCCGGACTTGTCGCCGCGCGAAATGAAGTCGATGCCCTTCTCCTTGAGCGCCTTGAACGCGGCGACGATGTCCTTTGATCCCTTGATGCCGGCAGGATCGCTTTTCGGACCGACCAGGACGAAGTCGTTGTACATGACAGGGTAACGCTTGACGCCAAAGCCTTCGCTGAGGAATTTTTCTTCCGCCGCCTTGGCGTGGACGAACAGCACGTCGGCGTCGCCGCGGCGGCCGGTATCGATCGCCTGGCCGGTGCCCTGTGCAACCACCTTCACGTCGATGCCCGTCTTGGCCTTGAACATCGGCAGCAGGTGGCCGAACAGGCCGGAATCCTGCGTCGAGGTGGTCGACGCCACCAGGATCGATTTGTCCTGCGCGAAGGCGGAGCCGGCGAAAACGGCGCTGACGGCGATCGCCATCAGCAAGCGGCGAGTAAACATTTCATGTCCTCCCAAAGATCAGTCAAACGAGCAGTTCGCCGGCGATGAACGTTCTCGCTTCGCCGGTTTGTGGTGTGTTGAAGAACGCTGCCGCCGGACCGGTTTCGATCACGCGGCCGCGGTGAAGCATGACGATGTCGCCCGCCAGCCGCCTGGCTTCGCCGAGGTCATGGGTCGCCATGACGATCTTGATACCGCGCTGGCTCACCGCGTGGACGATGTCCTCGATCGCCTTGGTGGCGGCGGGATCGAGGCTCGCGGTCGGCTCGTCCAGAAAAAGGATGGCGGGATCGCGGGCGAGCGCGCGCGCCAGCGCAAGGCGCTGCTGTTCGCCGCCTGATAGCCGGCGCGCGGGACGATCCGCCAATTGTCCGAGCCCGACCAGCGCCAGCAGCTCATCGATCCGGCTTTGCTGTTCCGTCCGCGCGACATCAGACGCACGCAAGGCATAGCGGATATTGGCGCTTGCGCTACGCCGCAGCATGGCCGGGCGCTGCAGCACGATGGCGCGCCGCGTCGGCGGGACATCTTCCCGTCCTCCCCACGTCACGCGCCCCTGTGATGGCCGCACCAGTCCCATCGCCGTGCGCAGCAGCGTGCTCTTCCCGGAGCCGTTCGGGCCGATCAGGATGGTCGGCGTCCCCGGGTTCAGCGTGAGGCTGATGCCGTCGAGGATCGTCACCGCCCCCGCGGCGACGGTGACGTTCTCGAACCTGATCGGCAGATCTGAAGTTGGCGCTCGCATGGTCACCCCGCCATTCGCTCGCCCGCTCGGCGGGCGGTCCAGGCGAGCGCGTTGACCGCGATCACGATTACGATCAGCACCATGCCGAGCCCGACGGCCAGCGGCAGGTCGCCCTTTGATGTTTCCAGCGCGATTGCGGTCGTCATGGTGCGGGTGAAGCCGTCGATGTTGCCGCCGACAATGATGATGGCGCCGACCTCGGCCGCTGCCCGGCCAAACCCGGCAAGCAATGCGGTGACGAGACTGAAGCGCGCATCCCAGATCAGCGTCGCTACCCGGCCGACCGGGCCGACATTCATCGCGGTGAGTTCGTCGCGGTATTCGAGCCACAGATCTTCGATGGTCTGGCGCGTGAGGGCCGCGATGATCGGGGCCACCAGCACCGTCTGCGCGATGATCATCGCCTTTGGCGTGAACAGCAGGCCCCATGAGCCGAGCGGACCCGCACGCGACAGCGCCAGGAAAACCGCCAGCCCGACCACCACCGGCGGCAGGCCCATCAGCGCGTTGAGCACGACGATGACGGCCTGACGGCCGGGAAACTGGATCAGTGCCAGCGCTGCGCCGAAGGGGATTCCGATCAGGGCGGCAAGGACGACGGCGGAAAGGCTGACGATCAGCGACAGCCGCACGATGGCCAGCAGCGCTGGGTCACCGGTCAGCACCAGTTGAAGCGCAGAAACATCGCCCGGCATCGAAATCCATCCCTCTGCGTATCTTGTGCAGAAGCCGCGGGTATGGTCAAACTTCGTAACCTATTCATATTAATGCATATCTCTGCTGGTTTGCCATGGCGGACTTACTGACCACCGACGAGGCCGCGACATACCTGCGGCTGTCCGAGCGCAAGCTCTACGAGCTGGTCGCGCAGGGCGCGGTGCCGTGCACCAAGGTGACGGGACGGTGGCTGTTTCCGCGCGCGGCGCTTGACCGCTGGGTGACGGCCGGCCTGATCGCGCCGGCGGCGCTCACCCATGTCGCAGCCCCTCCGATCCTTGGCGGCAGTCATGATCCCCTGTTGGAATGGGCGCTGCGCGAGAGCGGCTGTGGTCTCGCGAGCCTGCCGGAAGGCAGCGAAGAAGGATTGCGGCGGCTGACGCGCGGCGAGGTGATGGCCGCGGCGATTCATTTGCACGCCCAAGAAGGTGATGGAGATGACGAGCAGGTCAATATCGCAACCGTTGCCGGCGCACCGGGGTTGCACGATGCCGTCGTGATCTCGTTTGCTCGGCGCGAGCAAGGCATCCTGGTCGCGCCGGGCAATCCGCTCGGGCTGAGTGACATCGCCTCGGTCGCGCGGACCGGCGCGCGCATGGCGCAGCGTCCGCTCGGCGCCGGCGCGCAACTGCTGCTGCTGGCGCTGCTGGCCCGCGCCGGCCTCGCAGCGCATGATCTGCGCCTGTTGAAGCCGGTTTGTCCGACCGGGACCGACATCGCGCAGGCGGTGCGTTCGGGCCGCGCCGATTGCGGAATCGCCACAAGGTCGGTCGCGCTGGCCGCCGCGCTCGAATTCCTGCCACTGACATGGGAGAATTTTGATCTCGTGCTGCGGCAGCGCGACTATTTCCTGCCCGGGCCGCAGCGCCTGTTCGGCTTCCTGCGGTCGGCGGCCTTCCGCGAGCACGCGACAGAACTTGCCGGCTACGACATCGACCGTGTCGGCGAAGTGCGGCTGGTGAATTAGTTTCTGCCGGGCCGGGACCAATGCTCCCTGGTCAGCATCAGACGCATGAGTTCGGCCTGACGCGTCGTGCCGGTCTTCGCAAAGATGCGATGGAGATGGGTCCGCGCCGTCGCAATCTTGATCCCAAGCCGGTCCGCGGCGGTTTGAAGGCTGCTGCCCCGGATTAATTCGTGAATCAGCCCGACTTCCGCCGGCGTAAGTCCGAACTTCTTCTGCAGTTGCTCGTCGTCCGGCAGCGAGCCTGCAAGACGGCTGGCAAGGGCCCGGATCACAATTTGGCTGGATGCCGGAAATGAGATGGTGGCCGTTCGAGACTCATGTTCGATCACGATTCTGCGTTTGGCGCCCGCTTGGCGGATTGAACGATGATGTGCAAATGTTCCGTCAGCGCAGCTTGAGTAGCGGGCGAGACGCGTAAGATTGCATCGAGAAAACCATCCGGAGTGTTTTCGGTCGTGGGCAGCAGCGGTCTCTTGTCGATCGACCTCGGTCTTCGTGGCGCAGCGGCAGGGTTAGCGTTGCTGATCGCTTCTGTAGGGCTGCGCGATCTCCGTGACAGCACGGTCGCACGCCTTGGCGCGGCGGTCGCGATCAGCGCGGCCGCTTCCGCAATCTGTTCGGCGCCGAATTTTCCGCGGCCCTGGCAATGGTGGGGTCTGATTCTGCTGGCATTGGCGGCCGGCGGCGGGGTCCTGTTCTGGCTTTGGGCGCGTGCGGCCTTCGATGACGACTTCGTGCTGCGGCGCTGGCATGGCGCTCTGTGGGTCGTGTTGGCCGGCACCGAAGTGCTCATCGCCGGCGGGGCCATCGATTGGCCGATGCCCGGACAGGTGCTCGACCGTGCGGTGCAGGTCGCATCTCTTGGCCTGACTCTATTGGCCGTGGTGCAGGTGCTCGTGACATGGCGAGCGGACATGGTGGAGGGACGACGGCGGCAGCGGCTGGTCATTCTGATCGGAGCGTCGGTCTACACCGCCATTGTGACATTGCTGAACTTTTTTCCGCCGCTATCGCCTTCCGGGGCGTCGATCGCGAGCGTCGCCAAGGCTTTCGGCCTCTGCGTGTTGATGGTTCTCTATGGCTGGATGCTGTTGCGGGCGGTTGGAACGCCGGAAGGCCCCCGGCGTCTCCCGGCGGCAGATATCCTCGGCGATATCAGCGCCGGCGCATCGGACGCGGAGGACAAGCCCGTCGTCGACCAGCCCTTGTTGCGCCGGCTGCAGCACCTGATGATCGTCGATCGCGCCTATCGGCGCGAGGGGCTGACCATCGGTGTGCTGTCCGCCGAGCTTGACGTGCCGGAATACCGGCTGCGGCAGCTCATTAACGAGGGCCTGGGTCATCGCAATTTCAATGCGTTCCTTAACCGCTACCGGATCGAGGAAGCCAAGGCGGCCCTGGCCGATCCGGAACAGATGGAGGTACCGGTACTGACGATCGCCATGGACACCGGATTCCAGTCGATCGGGCCGTTCAACCGCGCCTTCAAGGCAGCCACCGACCTGACCCCAACCGAATTCCGGCGTCTCGCAATGGCGAAGAACGCATCGATGGCGCCGAAGGCGCACGCCATTTCAGGAATCGGCAAGCCGGACTGAGGAATCGGCCAACCGAATTTCAAGTTTTGGCGAGAGGGAACCAAAACGATCGGGCAGGTTGCCTTCGAATCCCGATTTGGGATCGTCTGAAGGGCTCCCCAATGAAAATCATCCAGGCATCATGTATGGCCGCACTCACGCTCTGTCTGGCGGGTGCGGCGCTTGCCGACGGTTTGCAGACCGCCGCCGGCGATCCCGAGAGCCTCGGATTTTCAGCGCGGCGGTTGGCCCGCATGACCTCCTGGTTCGAAGAGCAGACCAGGAGGGGCGATCCCTCCGGCTTTGTGGTCGCGATCGCCCGCGACGGAAAGCTGGCTTATCTGCAGCCGACCGGCTTTGCCGACCAGGACAAGAAAATCCCGATGCGGCCGGATTCGATCTTCCGCATCGGCTCGATGACCAAGCAGATCACCAGCGTCGCCACCATGATCCTGGTCGATGACGGCAAGCTCGAACTCGATGCCCCCGTCGCACAATATCTGCCGGAGTTGAGGGACATGCAGGTCGTCAAGAAGGATCCGGCGACCGGGGATGCAACACTGATCGAGCTCGAGCCTGCCAGGCGTGCGATGACGATCCGCGATCTCCTGCGCAACACGTCCGGCCTTGTCTATGCAAGCCCCGACTATGCCGATCCCGGATTTGGCAATGCGGCGATCCATGCGCTTTATGGCGTCAGGGCGCCGTTCCGGCGCGACAAGACCATAGCTTCCCTGATCACTGGTCTTGGTACGCTCCCGCTTCTGCACCAGCCCGGCGAAGTCTGGGAATATTCGGTCGGTTACGACGTGCTCGGCCGCGTCATTGAAGTCGTCTCGGGCCAGACCTTCGACCAGTTTCTGCAAAGCCGCCTGTTCGCGCCACTGCGGATGATCGATACCGGTTTCCACGTGCCGGAGGACAAGCTCGCCCGTCTCGTCGCCGTGCCGGGCGCGCAGCCCGCACCGCTGACGGTTGGCGACGTCGCCAAGCCACAAACGTTCTTTTCGGGTGGTGGCGGGATCGTCTCCACGGTGCCGGACTTCCTGCGCTTCTGCCAGATGCTGCTCAACGACGGCGAGCTTGACGGCGCGCGCATCCTGAAGCCGGAAACGGTCCGGCTGATGACGACAAATTCGCTGCCATCAGAAATGCACATGGCGGGACACGAAGCCGGTCCCGCGTTTGGGACGGGGTGGGGGCTCGGCTTCGCGGTTCGCACCAATCCGGATTTCAGTTGGATTCCGGGCGCGGTCGGGAGCTACAACTGGCAGGGAAGCTGGGGCACGTTCTTCTCGGTCGACCCGGCCGAGAAGCTGATCCTTGTCATGATGATGCAGCGACCGGAGCACCGTGCGAACGGATTCTATTTCAACGCAATCCGCCGTCTGCCTTATGCGGCGTTGAAGGTTCCGGAAGTTTCGACGCCCGCCGCGTCAACGCAATTGAACCCGCGCGAGCTCACGGAATTTGCCGGACGCTACGATTTTGGCGGATCCGTCAGTTCACTGGACAGGCAGACCGCGCTTCTCGTCGACGGTAACGGCTGGACCGGTCTTGAGTCCGTCGTCGCGGAGACAGATGGCCTGAGGGTGCTCAAGCCGACCAACGGAGGGCCGGCCGCGAGAGCCGGCGTGATGGCGCAAGATCTCATCACTGCGATCGACGATCGGTCGATCAAGGGCCTCGGCCTGGAAGCGATCTTTCGACGGATTTCGGGTCCGTTCAACGCGCCGATCAAGCTCAGGATCATCAGATATGACCAAGTCGATCCACTCGTGATCACCTTTGCCCGGGAAGCGGTGCCGTCACACAGTGTCGAGCTTCAGGTGCGCGTGGCCGACGGCAAGCTTGTGGTTGAAGCAACGGGCGCCTGGTCGATCCTTGATTTCGACAAGGGCCAGCCAACGCCGGTGGCGGTCCGCTCAAAGGATGAATTCCAGGTCGAGAGTGGCGATCATACGCGGATCGCCTTCGTCAGAGACGCCGCCGGCAAAGTCAGCGGCGCGGTTCTCAACCCGGGACCATGGGAGCAACGCGGCGCGCTCGGTCAGTAGCGGCGCACTGAAGGCTGGTGACATGGCGGCGGCGCGATGTCGACGATAGCTTTAGTCATCTAGATACCTGCTTGCGACGTCGTCGGATCGCCGGACGGGTGGTCGTGCACCAGGATCAGCGCGGTCGCGGATAATTCCAGCGTGCTTGATTACCTCACGCGATAGACCGGGGTCTGGTCGACGGTGCCGGTCTGTTGCACCTCGTCCGTAATCAGCTGGTTGCGTTTGTGGAGGAACAGCAGGCGAAACGGTTCCTTGTCGGGATCGTTCCTGGCGGGCATCAGCGCCGAGCATGCCGCCCCGACCAGCTTTGCACCCCTGAAGTGCGGGGCAAGCGTGCATGAACGGAGGTAGATCATTGGGCCGCGGTTTCCTGGCCGCGCGGAGCAGCCAGACGGGATCGCGCTTGGAAATCAGGTCACGGTCGACGTATCAACGTCGGACTGCACAGGCCGCCGACGTCACGGCTGTCTCTGGCGCCTGGATCATCATTGAGAAATAAGCGGACGCAGGTTCTGACGCACTGGTCGTGTCTCTTGTGCCGCTCCGGCGGGTGCCGCTCTGGCTGGTGCCGCTTTGGCGGGCGCTACAGTTGCTGTCCCACGTCGTGCGGGGACGCTTTGAGATGTCGTTACCACAACCCGGCGGTCCGCATACTTAGGTGCAAATTCATCAGCGTAACTGATGCAATAGACTTCGGGAGCTGTGAAACGCAACTGCTTGAATGTGTTCTCCCTCGATCGGGCATCTTGGACGCAAAGGTTGTAACGCGCTCGCCAAGGCGCAGGCCGCTCGAATGGTGCATTCAGATCTCCATCGATACGAACAACCCCTGTGATCGCGCTAGGTGGATCCTGCTGCGGAAACGCAAGGCTAATGGTCAGTTTGTGAATGTCCAGACGCGAAGCGCTGACGCCAGCTGTCCCTGACACGACCCGAAACTGGTTCGACACGGGCTCCAGTTTGACGGTGGCATCGGCGCCGACGCTGGCCTGTGTCGTGAAAGTCATCGTGTCGACAAAATTGTCCTTGGCTCCACCTTGATCGTCGATATCGATGAATGTCTCGACAACCCGACCAACTCCGATCGATCCAGTCAGCGGATAGACGAAGTGTTCTGACCTCGGCCAAGGGTGCTTGTTGCACAGCTCCGTATCGGTGATCAGGTCTTCCCAGTTGTCCTCGGTGCCGAATACGCGCGAACCTTGGCGTGTCAGGTCGAGCGCCCCCGCAGCCTCAGCGTCAAGCACATTCGACGTCAACCAGGGAAGTCTGAATCCCGCACTTGCACCGGTCTTGTTGTTCTCGGTGATGTTGAAGTCAAACGAATAAACCACCGCAACCTTTGCCAACCGCAGCAGTTTTATTACCCATCGGTCCAAGGGGAGCTTTGCCTTTTCCTTATCTTTCTCCTCCGCCTTCGCCTTCTCGAGTCGCTTCGCCTCTTTAATCAGCCTTTTGATATCCTCCTCGTTAGATGTTCGAGTGATGATGCCTTTGTCCAACATATGAAGAAGAACCGCATTTCTCACCTCGCAACGACCGTAGCGAACGATCTTCTCGGTGCTGTATATGCTCACGTCGTCAGGAATGGGATAAAGAGAACAGCCGGCGAGCCCTCCAGCGAAAATACAACCGACCCAGTTGAGCATACGCATACGCCGCTCCCTCATCAGTCACACCGTCAGTAGTCGTGCACGCAACCTCTCTTGCACATGGAGCTTCGATACGGGCGATCGTGCTCTCGCGTGCGCCACGCCAGGCTAGCGCACGCCGCGAAACTGATAATTAAATGCAATGCACCCATAGCGTGTCCATGCGAGCTTCACGCGTCAAGCTCAAAAGCCTTCCTCGGACTGTTTGGCTTGGCGTGTCGCAATTCGGCCACAGGCGATCCCAGGCTGGATTACTAACACGCTTCATTGGGACAACGCGGACAGGTCACACGCGAGCGTGCGATGATTTCGGTAGTTTGCAAGGCGTCAGCGAGCTCTGCCACCGATGGCGAAGCCAACTCGTGCAAAGAAGCCGGTGAAGGAAAGGAGGCAAACAAAAAAGGTCGCCGCAGCTCTGGGGAGGCACCCTGAAGGGAGGCGGTCCGGACGAACAACATGAAGAGGGAAGCACGCGCAATGCCGGCGCCTTTCGGTTAGCAAGGGTAAGAGTCACAGCTGGATTGAAAGAATGCAGCTCCCTGATGAGGGTTACAATTTCGGCGGCTAAATCAGCCGTAACCCCTTCAAACTCGCATGGCCGTTCTTGCCGACGATGATGTGGTCGTGCACGGAGATGCCGAGCGGAGCGGCGATGTCGACGATTGCCTTGGTCATCTGGATGTCGGCCTGCGACGGCGTCGGATCGCCGGAGGGGTGGTTGTGCACCAGGATCAGCGCGGTCGCGGACAATTCCAGCGCGCGCTTGATCACCTCGCGCGGATAGACCGGGGTGTGGTCGACGGTGCCGGTCTGTTGCACCTCGTCCGCAATCAGCTGGTTGCGCTTGTCGAGGAACAGCAGGCGAAACTGTTCCTTGTCGGCGAATGCCATGCTGCTGCGGCAATAGCCGATCACGTCGTTCCAGGACGACAGCGCGATGCTGCGCTTGATCTCGCCTTTTGCCACCCGGCTCGCGGCGGCCGCGAGCAGCTTGATCTGGTGGACGGACGCATCGCCGATCCCATCGACTTCGCGCAGCCGCGCTTCCGGCGCGTGGACGACTTCGGCAAACGAGCCGAACTTCTTCAGGAGTAACTTGGCCAGCGGCTTGGTGTCGCGCCGGGGCAGGGCGGGGAATAGCGCCATCTCCAGCAGCTCATAATCGCTGAGCGCGTCCGGCCCGGCGCTGTAGAAGCGCTCGCGCAGCCGCTCGCGATGGCCGTGGTAATGCGGCGTCTCGGCGGGCTCGGCATTGGGATCGTGCGGCTTGGCGGGCATCGGCATCAAGCATGCCGTGCCGGCCAGCTTTTGCAACTCTGAAGTGCGGGGCGGCGGTGGATTTCGGACAGAGAAAAGGCGCCGCACGAAATGCGGCGCCCTCTGTTTTCTGACGACCTCGCTATCAGGCCTTCACGGCCGCGAACGCATAGCCGTTGCCATCCTTCGTCAGGGTACCGACATTCGGGAAGCCGAAATGATAGCCGGCGATCATGCCCTTCTCGGCGATGATACGATCGAACAGAGCGCGGCGCGTGGCTTCCGCCTTCGGGCCATCGGCATCGAAGCTGGAGAACCAGCCGGGATTCCTGACGAACAGCTGGTGCATGCCGGTGACGTCGCTCTGGATGAAGAGCTGCTGTCCACCGGAGGCCACCAGGAACGACATGTGTCCGACGGTATGGCCAGGCGTGGCGATCGCCTTGACGCCGGGCGCGAGGTCGGCGCCGTCATTATATTGCTTGATGTTCTTCCAGGTCGGGAACGTCGCCTGGATGCGCTTGACCATCGGACGGTTGGCTTCAGGCACCTTCTCCACCAGCGCCGGATCGGTCCAGTACTTGAACTCGACCTCGGGCATCATGATTTCAGCGTTCGGGAACACCTGCGCGTTGGTCTCCTTCACCCACAGGCCGGAGATGTGGTCGCCATGGAAATGCGAGATCACGACCGTGGAGACGGTCGCGGGATCGAGGCCGGCGGCCTTCATGTTGTCGGCGAGTTTGCCGACCGTGGCCGGACCGTTGCCGCCGAAGCCGGTATCGAACAGCACGACCTTGCCGCCGGTCCGGATCGCCGTGACGGTAAAGGGGTTGTCGATCTTGTCCGGCCCGATGCCCGCCGCGGTCAGCGCCTTCTTGACGTCGTCGAGCGAGGCATTCTTGACCATGGCTTCAGTGACGGTGCGCTCGACGGAGCCCTCATGCAGGCTGAACACCTCGATGTCGCCGACCTTGTATTTGAGGCTGTCCGCGGCGCGCTGCGCGTGCGCCGCATCGATGAACGAAACCGGTCCCTTGAGGCCGAAAACGAGCGCGGCTCCCGTGCTCCCGAGAATCAGATCTCTGCGTGAAATCTCGAACATTGTTCTTGCTCCCTTGGTTGATCGCCCGTCGGAAGCCCTGACCGAGAGCGTCCGCGTGAGTTCTACACCGTCGCGCGCGGCGTATTCCGCAGGGATTCAAGTTAAAGGACCGGCATCTTGCCGCAGGATATTGAGAACGATTTGCAACTAGGATTGTGGCCATCGTCCTCATGGCGTCGGCATCCAGTATTTCGTGCCGTTGCAATCATGAATTGCCGCAACGGTAGGAAATCAGTTGGCCGGGGTTTCCATCCACCCGATGATCTCCTCGACCTGATGCAGGTCGATGGCCACGCCGATGCAAAGCGCCGCAATCTCCGGCGTCGGCGCTACCACATCCGGCACCATGATCACCATGGCGCCGCTGGCGTGCGCCGCGCGCACGCCGTTGAAGGAATCTTCGAGGATCAGGCAATCGCTGACCTCGAACCCCAGCGCCGACATCGCCTTCAGGTGAACGTCCGGATGCGGCTTGCCGCGGGCCACGTCGTCTCGCGTGGCGACGCTGCGGAAGAAATGCTCGATCTCGCAGTGGTTCAGATGATGAAGCGCTTCCTTCCGCGTCATCGAGGTCCCGACTGCCATCGGCATGTCCGCCCGTGCCAGCGCTTTCAGCAATTCTGAAGCGCCGGCCTTCAAGGGAACGCCGGCGTTCAGTATCGGGCCAAGCCGTGCCGAGACTGCCGCCATATAGGCAGGGAGCGGAAACGCCGCGCCATGGTCGGCACGAAGCTGCGTCTCCAACTCCGCGCCGAGCAGCCCGACCAGCGACAGCACATAGTCTTTCGAGACGACGTGTCCGACATCACGGCCGGCCTCGACCATGGCGCTGACATAGGCGGGAATGGTGTCGATCAGCAGGCCGTCCATATCGAAGACGACGGCCTTCGGCCTGCGGGGTAAGGTTACGCGCCGGTCCAATTATGCCTTGGCTAAAGGCTTCTCGGCGTGGCGTTGCGACAGCGTGAAAATTTCGACGCCATCAGCGGTTACGCCGACCGAATGCTCGAACTGCGCCGACAGCGAGCGGTCGCGCGTGACAGCGGTCCAGCCGTCGGACAGGATCTTCACATGCGGCTTGCCGAGATTGATCATCGGCTCGATGGTGAAGAACATGCCGGGCTTCAGCGCCACGCCTTCGCCGGGCCGGCCGATATGGATGATGTTCGGCTCGTCGTGGAACATGCGCCCCAAGCCATGGCCGCAGAAATCGCGCACCACGCTCATGCCTTGCGGCTCCACAAAACTCTGGATGGCGTGGCCGATGTCGCCGGTGGTGGCGCCGGGTTTTACGGCGGCAATGCCGCGCATCATCGCCTCATAGGTGACCTCGATCAGCCGCTCGGCCTTGCGGGCGATCGGGCCGATCACATACATGCGGCTGGAATCGCCATACCAGCCGTCGACGATGAAGGTGACGTCGATATTGACGATGTCGCCTTCCTTCAGCGCGCGGTCGCCGGGCATGCCGTGGCAGACCACGTGATTGATCGAGGTGCAGGTCGAATAGCGGTAGCCGCGATACATCAGCGTCGCCGGATAGGCGCCATGGCTGAAAGCAAAATCGCGGACGAATTCGTCGATCCGCGAGGTGGGAATACCTTCCTTGACGATGTCGGTGAGCTCGTCGAGGCATTTGGCGACCAGGGCGCCCGCCTTGCGCATGCCGGCGAAACCGCTCGCGCCATGCAGCTTGATCTGTCCGGTCTTTCGCAAGGAGGTATCTGTTGCTTCGATATAGCTCATGGGCGGGTCATGCTTCGGAATTGAGGGCGTCAAAGGCTGATTTGCAGCCTAATTTAATGATCGCAGCCAGCAGTGCAAGCCAAGGTTGGAGGGCTGGAGGGCATCTAAACGCTTGATTTCAGCTGGAAACCTCCACCACGGATTCGACCGGCAGCGCGCCGCCCCGGACCCGGATTTCACGCACCGGATAGGGAACCCGGATGCCCTCGCGCTTGAAGGCGTCCCACAGCGCCAGCATCACGTCGCTCTTCACGGTGTCCATGCCGTCGGGGTCCGCGATCCAGAAGGTCAGGGAGAATTTCATCCCGGCCTCGGCGAATTCGGTCAGGATGCAGTTCGGCGGCTTGTTCTTGATGGCGCGGGGCGCGGCCGAGGCGATCTCGATGGCCAGCTTGCAGACCAGCCGCGGATCGGCGTCGTAATTGGTCCCGAACAGCACCTTCACCAGCGTGTTCTTGTCGGTATAGGTCCAGTTCACGACCTTCTGCGTCACGAGATCCTCGTTCGGGATCAGGAATTCGCGGCCGTCGCCGGCGGCGACCGAGATGTAGCGCGTCTTCATCGCACTGATCCGGCCCGAGCTGTCGCCGATGGTGACGAGATCGCCGGGTTTTACCGACTTGTCCGCCAGCAGGATGATGCCCGAGATGAAGTTGGCGACGATCTTCTGCAGGCCGATACCGATACCGACGCCGACCGCACCGGAGAATACCGCGAGCGCGGACAAATTGATGCCGACGGTGCTGAGCGCGATGATGATCGCCAGCACCATCAGGCCCATGCGGATCATCTTCACCAGCAGCACCTGGATCGACGGCGTCAGGTCCGCGGAACGGGTGATGCGGCTTTCGACGAAATTGCTGGCGATGTTGGTCAGCCACAGCGCCACGATCAGCAGGGCGCCGAGCTTGATCAGGACCAGCGGCGTCAGCCGCAATCCGCCGAGCACGATTGAGGCCGCATCCGAATCCAGCAAGTCCAGCGTCGGTTGCAGCTGGCCGACGACGCTGAGCGCTGCGACCAGCCACGCCGACAGCGACACCAGGCGGACGATGAACTCGTTGCGAATGACCGATGTCACGAGGCGAATGACCAGCCAGGCCAGCGCCAGCTTGGCGGAGACCGCCAGCAGATAGCTGCGGCTCGGCCAGGTCGAATGGTACATCGTGATGCGGGCGGCGATCATCAGGACGGCGAACACCGCGGTGGAAGCACTGAAGACCAGCACGCGGGCGAAGTGTCTGAGCGGCAGCGGCAAGCCCATCGCGAACGAGGTCATGTCGACCCGCGAACGAATCGCCGCGTCGCTTGCATAGGCGATGCCTGCGCCGGCGAGGATCAGGCCAAATTGCAGATAGAACCAGGGTGAGGTGACTTCCGCGCCGAGCGACCGCGCGGTGGTGTGCAGCAACTCGATAATCTCTTTCGGATCCATCGGCAAAATCTCGTTCGGGGCCAGCTTGCCTATCAAGCCGCCCCATCATGCAAAATTGATTCGAAGCGCAGGCAGATTCCCACAAGCACGCTGCGGATGCCATCGATACCGGACGTCCGCAAGGGCAAGTTAGGCCGATAAACCGGGCACATTGCCGCTATCTGGAGAAATGGGTTGGCGTTCAACTGTGGCGACGATAAGGATGCAATTGCAAGTATTTGCCCAACGTTGCAGGGCTGCAAATCTTCTCTAGATTCGAGGCTTCCCTCAATTCATGGCTTCTCTCGATTCAGTAAGTCTGGCGATTTTGCTCGGAGCCGTCCTGATCATGGCCGGAATTCTCTCGAGCCTGCTGGCGCTGCGCTTTGGCGCTCCGTTGTTGCTGGTCTTCCTGATGATCGGCATGCTGGCGGGCGATTCCGGGCCCGGCCAGCTGAGCTTCGACGACGTGCGCTCGACCTATCTGGTGGGATCGGTGGCGCTGGCGCTGATCCTGTTCGACGGCGGTCTGAAAACGCG
Source organism: Bradyrhizobium sp. JYMT SZCCT0180 (assembly GCF_018130165.1). Lineage (GTDB taxonomy): Bacteria > Pseudomonadota > Alphaproteobacteria > Rhizobiales > Xanthobacteraceae > Bradyrhizobium. Next base: position 209,854 of record NZ_JAFCLZ010000016.1, read on the forward strand.
GTTTCAAAGCATCCGTGCGGTGCTGGCGCCGTCCACGGTGCTGGCGACGGTCGGCGTGTTGCTCACCGCCCTGGTCACGGCGCCGTTCGCCAAATACGTGCTCGATCTGAACTGGAGCGAATCGCTGCTGGTCGGCGCCGTCGTCGCCTCGACCGATGCGGCGGCGGTGTTCCTGCTGGTGCATGCGCAGGGCCTGCGGCTGCGCCCACGTGTCGGCGCGACGCTCGAAGCCGAGTCCGGCACCAACGATCCCTTCGCGGTCTTCCTCACGCTGATGCTGGTCCAGTATATTTCGCTCGGTCAAAGTTCGGCCGCGCATATCGCGCTGGAATTCGTCCGTGAAGCCGGGCTCGGCGCTGTCGTTGGCGTGATCGGCGGCCGTCTGGTGGTGGTGGGGCTCAATCGCGTGGCGCTGCCGCAAGGCCTGCATGCGCCCTTTGTCGCCACCGCGGCGCTGGTGATCTTCGGGGCGGCGCAGATCGCGCACGCCAGCGGCTTTCTGGCGGTCTATCTCGCCGGCATCATCATCGGCAACCGGCCGACGCGCGCGCATAATTCGGTGGTGACGTTCCTCGATGCCGCGACCTGGCTGGCGCAGATCGTGATGTTCGTCATGCTCGGCCTGCTGGTGTCGCCGCAACGGCTGGTGAGCAGCATCGGTCCGGCCGTGCTGGTGGCGCTGGTGCTGATGCTGCTGGCGCGGCCGCTGGCGGTGTTTCTCTGTCTCGCGCCGTTTCGCTTCAACTGGCGGGAAAAGCTCTTCATCGCCTGGACCGGCCTGCGCGGCGCAGTGGCGATCTTCCTGGCATCGATCCCGATGCTGGTAGGGCTGTCGAAAGCCTATCTCTATTTCGACGTCGCCTTTGTCGTCGTCTTCATCTCGCTGCTGCTGCAGGGCTGGACGCTGGCGCCGGCGGCGCGGCTGCTGCATGTGGCGCTGCCCCGCGCGGACCGTGGCCCGCGGCGTGTTGAACTGGATCTGCCCGGCCAGCTCGAGCAGCAGCTGGTCGGCTATCCCGTGCGCTCAAAGAGCCTGTATTTCCGACGCGGGCTGATTCCGTCGTGGTCGAAGCCGACGCTGGTGATCCGCGACGAGCGGATCCTCTCGCCCACCGAGGCCGATCCGATCGCACCCGGTGATTACATCTACCTGCTGGCGCCGCCGGAAAAGGCCGAAGCGCTGGATCGATTCTTTGTCGACATGGCGCCGAGTTCGGCGCCCGATCCGCATCTGCTCGGCGATTTCACGGTGTCGGGCGAGCACACGCTGGGCGAACTCGCTGCGATCTACGGCGTTGCGGTCGGTGAAGAGCAGGCCAAGCTGACGCTGGCGGATCATTTCGACATCCATCTCGACCACGCGCCAAAGGAAGGCGCCGAACTGGTGCTGGATCCCATCGTCCTGGTCGCGCGCAGCATCAGTGGCGGCCGGGTCAGTGTCATCGGCCTGCGACTGCCCGAGGATGACGAGGTGGCCGTGCCCCTGACGCGCATGCAGGCGTTCAGGCGCAAGCTTGCCGAGATATGGTCGCAGGTCGCGGGGGTGTAGGATCCAATGAGATTGAATCGATTTGCTCAGGCGCAGGTGCGCTCCCTCTCCCGCTTGCGGGCAGGGCTATCGCATATGGCTGAGGGTAGCCAAGAGGAAGGCGTCGTCCCAACCGGCGCGCTTGATTTTACGCCGG